>JAZKBQ010000001.1:0-179293 GCA_040388515.1 Pseudomonadota bacterium
ACCGCCGCCTCGATCGTCGACAGCCCGTCCTGGTCCTCGGCCTGCTTGGCGAACTCGACCACGAGGATCGCGTTCTTCGCCGCCAGTGCGATCAACACGACCAGCCCGATCTGCGTCAGGACATTGTTGTCCATGCCGCGCAGGTTGATGCCGGCCATCGCCGCCAAGAGGCACATCGGCACGATCAGGATGATCGCGAGCGGCATCGTCAGGCTCTCATACTGCGCCGCCAGCACCAGGAAGACGAACAGCACGGCCAGCGCGAACACCAGGCCCGCGGTGCTTCCCGCCATCTTCTGCTGGAACGCGATGCCGGTCCACTCGGCGCCATAGCCCGGGGGCAGTTCGGCCGAGAGTTTCTCCATCGAGTCGAGCGACGCGCCCGAGCTGTACCCCGGCGCGGTGTCGCCATCGACCTCGACTGCGGGGAACAGGTTGTAACGGGTCACGCGATACGGACCGGTCTTGTTCTCGAAATTCGCAACCGAGCCGATCGGCACCATCGCGCCATAGGTCGACCGCGTCTTCAAATCCGCGATGTCCGCCACCGTCGCACGGAACGGCGCGTCGGCCTGTGCGGTGACGCGATAAGTGCGTCCCAGCATGTTGAAATCGTTCACGAACGCCGAGCCCAGGTAGATGTTGAGCGTCTCGAACACGCGTTCCGGCGGCACGCCGAGCATGTCGGCCTTGGCACGGTCGATGTCGGCGAAGACACGCGGTGTGTTGGTGTTGAAGAAGGTGTAGATCTGGCTCAGCCCCTCGGTCTGGTTGGCCTTGCCGATCAGGCCGAAGGCGGTCTTGCCGAGCGCATCATAGCCATGCTCGCCGCGGTCCTCGATCATCATGCGATAGCCGCCTGCGGAACCGATGCCCTGGATGAGCGGCGGCGGCACGACGAGCAGCATCGCTTCGTTGATGTCCGCCGTGCGCTTCTGCGCCTCGGCCATGATGCTCTGCAGCGTGACGCCCAGCTTCGCGCGTTCCTCGAACGACTGCAGCGGGACATAGGCCGCGGCACTGTTCGGGGCGAGTGTCTGCGACGGGCCGTCGAAGCCGGCCAGCATCACAGAACCCTTGACGCCCGGGATCGGCAGGATGCGTGCGACGACCTTGCGCATCACCTCATCGGTCCGCTCGAGCGAGGAGCCCGGGGGAAGCTGGATGACGGTCAGGAAGTAACCCTGGTCCTGCGCGGGGATGAAGCCGACAGGCGTCGCCCAGAACATGCCGACCGTGGCCGCGATCAGGCCGCCATAGACCATCATCACGCGCTTCGGACGCATCACCAGCTTGCGGGTGAGCGCGGAATAGCCGGTGCTCAGCCGGTCGAAGGCGCGATTGAATGCGTCAGCCGCGCGGGTCGTCAGGCGGGCGATCGGCCCTTCGTTCTTGTTGTCGTGATTGTTCAGCAACAGCGCGGCGAGAGCGGGCGACAGCGTTAGCGAGACGAGCAGCGAGATCGCAGTCGCTACCGAGATCGTGACGGCGAACTGCTTGTAGAACGCACCCGACAGACCGTTGAGGAACAGCGTGGGCAGGAATACCGCCAGCAGCACCAGCACGATCGCAACCAGTGCGCCCGACACTTCGTCCATCGATGTCTGTGCCGCCTTGAGCGGGGTCATGCCGCGCGACAGATTGCGCTCGACATTCTCGACCACCACGATCGCGTCATCGACGACGATACCGATCGCGAGCACCAGTCCGAACAGCGACAGGTTGTTGAGCGAGTATCCCAGCGGCAGCAGCACCGCCATGGTCCCGATCAGCGACACGGGGATCGCGACCACGGGAATGATCGCCGCGCGCCATTTCTGAAGGAAGGCGATGACGACCAGCACGACGAGGACGATCGCTTCGCCCAGCGTGTGGTAGACCGCGTCGATCGACTGCGAGATGAACTCTGTCGGATTGTAGATGACGCGGTATTCCAGCCCCTTGGGGAAGCTCTTCGACATATGGTCGAGTTCGGTCTTGACCGCGTCCGCTGCTGCGAGCGCGTTCGATCCGGGGCGCTGGAAGATGCCGAGGATCACCGTCGGCTGGTTCGAAAGATAGGTGTTCGACGAATAATCCGCCGCGCCGAGCTCCACCCGTGCCACGTCGCTGACGCGCACCTGGCGGCCGTCGGCATCGGTGCGCACGATCACCTGTCCGAACTCGGCCGGATTCTTCAGGCGTCCCTGCGTCTCGATGTTGAGCTGGAATGCACTGCCGCTCGGCGTCGAGCCGGGCTGGCCGAGCGTTCCCGCCGCAACCTGGATATTCTGCGACCGCAGCGCTTGCACGATATCGCCCGCGGTCAGGTTGAGCGCGGCGGCACGGCCGGGATCGATCCAGACGCGCATCGCATAGTCGCGCGCACCGAACATACGGACGTCGCCGACACCTTCGATCCGCGCGAGGCGGTCCTTCACCTGCGTCAGCGCGTAGTTCGAGATGTAGCCGCGATCGACCGAGTTATCGGGCGAGATCAGGTTGACGACCATCAGGAAGTCCGGGCTGGTCTTGCGCGTCACGACGCCAAGGCGCTGAACCTCTGTCGGCAAACGCGGTACGGCGACCGCGACGCGGTTCTGCACCAGCACCTGCGCCGCATCGAGGTCGGTTCCCGACTTGAAAGTCACCGTGATCGTGACATTCCCGTCGCCGGTCGATTGCGACGACTGGTACAACATGTCGTCGACGCCGTTGATTTCCTGCTCGATCGGCGCGGCGACGGTTTCCGCAACCGTTTCGGCCGATGCGCCGGGATAGGCAGCCGTGACCGTCACGGTGGGTGGCACGATGTCGGGATATTGCGACACCGGCAGCGCCAGATAGGCGATCGCGCCCACGATCGTGATGACGATCGCGATGACGGCGGCAAAGATCGGACGCGAGATGAAGAACCGTGAGAGGCGCATCGCCTACTCCTCGTGAAAGAGTTCGAAAAAACTGTCCGCCGCCGGGCCCCTAGGGAGGGGGGGCAAGAGCCCGGCGGCGTGCGGTCAACGGGCGAAGGTCGCCTCACCCGTGACCGGAGCGGATAAAGCTGGCGCGATTTCAGGTTTGCCGGGTGCGATCTTGCCGATCTTGATCTGCACCTTGCTGCCCGGCATGGACATCTGGCCGCCGGCGATGACCACGCGGTCCTGCGCGGTCAGGCCGGAACGGATGATGCGCAGGCCATCGACCACCGATCCGACGAGGACCGGCTTCGGCGTCAGCGTGCCGTCCTTGCCGACCGTCATCACGATCTTGCGCGCCTGGTCGGTCTGGATGGCCGCGTCAGGCACCATCAGCGCCGTCGCAGTGCCGCCCGACGAGAAGCGCATGTTGCCGAACATGCCCGGAGTCAGGAACATCTCGGGGTTCGACAGCACGGCGCGGCCGCGGATCGTACCCGATTTCGGGTCGAGGCCATTGTCGGTAAAGTCGACGCGCCCCTTCCAGCGATAATCGGGCTCGTCCTGCAGGCGGATTTCGACGGGCGACGCAGCCGATCCTTCCTGCTGGGCGCGCTTGGTCTTCAGGAACAGCGATTCCGATCCGTCGAAGCTGAAGTAGATCGGGTCGAGTGCGTTGATGGTGGTGAGCAGCGTGCTGCCCGCCCCCTCGCCCGCTGCGACCAAATTGCCTGCATCGACCTTGCGGTCGGATATCCGGCCACCGATCGGTGCGCGGACGACAGTGAACTCCATGTCGAGCGCACGGGCACGGACACGGGCCTGTGCCGCGGCAAGTCCTGCCGATGCCGCCTGAACCCGCGCGCGTAGGCGATCGACCTCGCCCTTCGACACCGCATCGATATCGACCAGGCGTAGCGCACGATCGTAATCCGCCCGCGCCAGGGCGAGGTCGCTCGACGAGGTCGCAACGCCTGCCCGCGCTTCGGCCAGCGCCGCGGCGTAGGGACGAGGATCGATAGTGAAGAGCGGCTGCCCGGCGCGGACGACCTGTCCGTCGGTGAAGTGGATGGCGACGACCGCACCCGACACGCGCGGACGGATTTCGACCGAACGGCTCGGCTCGAACCGGCCGACATAATTATCCCATTCCATCACGTTGCGCAGCAACGGGTTGGCAACGGTGACCGTCGGCGGACCTTGCACGGCCATGGCGGGGCTCGGGCGGTGGACGATGCCATATCCCGCCGCGATCAGCGCAACCGCCCCCGCGCCCCACGCCATGCGCGGCCAGAGTTTGCGGTTCGGCTGCACGGACGCATCGACGGAGTCCGACGATGCATCGCTTTCAATGCGTGTGATCATGTTCATGCGTGAAACTTTCGGGGAAGCGCCGCGCGCGCAGCGTTGATGCGCGTCAGCAGGAGATCGTAATGGTCGAGCGTGAAACCGGCCGACAGGAAAGCGCGAACCTCTTCGCTGGCGACCGAATAGCCGCGATGCCAGCTGAGCACCGCCATCCGGCGAAGCGCCTCCAGCCGACCGTCGGACAGGGCGTTCGAAACCTTGAGGCCGAACAGCCACCGAATTGCCCGCGTGACCGGTCCGGCAGGCAGGATCGACGAGATCCTGTCGCCCTGTGCGATCGCGACGACCTGCCATTCGAGCGGTGTCAGCTCGACGGGTTTAACAAAGCTCTTTGGAGCAGCCGCGATGCCGCGATCGAGCAATGCGCCACCGGCTTCGGAAAATTCAATATAGGCCATTGCACAACTCCTCCTCGGCCGAAGGACGCGTGTCCCGCAGCTGGTGCTGTTCTGATCGATGCAACAAACGGCGCGCCCGGCCGTGGGGCCGAACGTACCTGCGATGGTCGAACCTGCTTACGAATGAAGCGATCCAACCTCGAGAATCTGCGGGTCCTTTTGACTTGAGCCTTTGTCAGCTTCTCGTTCTATACTGACTGGTATAGAAGTTACGCTGCGCCGCGTCAAGGCATTTCGTACCGTACGTTATAAAATAAATTGAGCGTAACGAACCCGAACTTTATTCGCTCGGCCAGAGCGCCAGGCTCATGTCGACGAGATTCTGGAGATCCTGGCAGGACGCACCTGATCCTGCCTGCACCGCCATGCCCTGCAACAATGCGTAGAGGTAAGTCGTCAACGTCTTGGGATCGACGTGCGCAGGCAGGTCCCCTTCTCGTTTCGCACGTTCGAAGCGTTCGACCAGGGCAGCTTGCGACGACTCGCGCCGCGCCACGACGTCGGCCTTGATCGACTCGGCTTCCGGACTGCACGCGACCGAATGGATCACGCCCATGCAGCCCTTCACTTCCTTGCTGCCCGTTTGCGATTCGAGTGCGCCACGCATGATGTACTCGGCGACCTTGCGCGCCGTCGGCTGTTCGAGCGCGACGCGGGTGTAGGCCAGCTTTTCGGATTCGTAGAGATCGAGCGCCTTGTGAAACAGCTCTTCCTTGTTGCCGAACGCGGCATAAAGGCTGGGCTTGCTGATCCCCATCGCTTCGGTCAGATCGGTCATCGACGCCGATTCGAACCCCTTGCTCCAGAACACACGCAAGGCGGCAGCAAGCGCCATTTCGGTGCAAAATTCCCGCGGGCGGCCTTTGGTGGCAGGTGCAAGCATTGTTTCCATAACGAGCGGTATATAATGCATCTGTAAAGAATATCCAGCGGTTGTGCGCGTTCGGGGGAACAACGGCCAGCCAGCATGTTTTTGCAGCAGTTCTGCATAGCGGCGACGATAGCTATCTGACAGGTCCAGGCTAGAAGCCCGCAATGGCCACCATTTCTCAATCGCCGTCGCATAGCGTCCACGTCCGAGCGGGCCTCGTTCGCGGGCAAAGTTCAGGCGGCATCCTGCGCTTCATGGGCATCCCTTACGCTGCCGCCCCTGCCGGTCCGCTGCGGTTCGAAGCGCCTCAACCTGCCTCACCATGGCGTGAGACGCGCGACGCGACGGACACCGGACCCAATGCGCCGCAGCGCACCCGTGACGTACCCGGCCTCGACGCCGTGCCATTGATCGGAAGCGGCTGGGTAAAGGGTGACGAATATCTGTCGCTCAATGTCCTACGGCCCGAAACCGACGCGTCGGGCCTGCCGGTGATGGTGTTCATCCACGGCGGCGGCTTCGTCATCGGCAGCAAGGACGCGCCGGTGCAGGACGGCGCGGCATTTGCCCGGGACGGTATCGTGTTCGTCGCAATCAACTACCGCATGGGCATCGACGGTTTCCTGCCCATTCCCGGCGTGCCCACCAACCTTGGCCTCCGCGACATGATTGCCGCGCTGACCTGGGTGCAGAACGAGATTGCCGCATTCGGGGGCGAACCGGCCAACGTCACCGTTTTCGGCGAGTCGGCAGGCGCGATGGCGATCGCCGATCTGGTCACCTCGCCGCTGGCCAAGGGGCTGTTCCGGCGTGCGATCATCGAGAGCGGGCACGGCGCGATGACCCGCGAAATCCCGATCGCGCAACGCCTCGTCAAGAAACTCGCATCGCTGCTCGGCATTTCGCCCGACCGCACGGGGTTCGCGAGCATCGAGCCCGGCGAGAAGATGCTCGACGCCGTCGAGAAAGTCTCACTGCCGACCGCCAGGATCGACCTGCGCGATGGCGAAGGCCGCGAGCCCGTATTCGGCATCAGCCGCTTCGTTCCCGTGCACGGAGACGATGTCCTGCCCGAACGTCCGCTCGAAGCGCTCAAGAAGGGCGCGGGGTCCGACATCGACGTGCTGATCGGCACCAACGCCGAGGAGATGAACCTCTACCTCGTACCCACCGGTGTTCGCGAAAAGGTCGGACGGTTGCTCGCGACCTACGTCCTGCACCGCGCGCATCCCAAGGCGAACAAGACGCTCAAGGCCTATGGCATCGGAAAGCGCAAGGCGGGGCATGCCCTGACCGATGCGATGAACGACCTGGTCTTCCGCTGGCCCGCGCGCCGCTTTGCCGAAGAACACCGGGGTCGCACGCACATGTACGAGTTCGAATGGCGTTCGCCGATGTTCGACGGGGGCCTGGGCGCGTCGCACGGCATGGAGCTGCCGTTCGTGTTCGATACGCTGGCTTGCGTGACGGGGCCGGAGGGTCTGGTCGGGACCAATCCGCCGCAGGACCTTGCGACCCGCGTCCACAAGATCTGGGTCGATTACGCCCGCGACGGATCGCTGCCCTGGGCCGAATTCGATCGTGAGACGCGCCAGGTCTATCAGCTGGCAGCAGGCAAGGCGGTGCGCGAAGCGCCGATGCCCGCCGCCCCCTTCCTCCCCTGAAGAAGCACATTGCCATGTACATGAATCGATTCCGTCTCGACGGGAAAACCGCGTTCGTTACCGGCGGCGCGCAGGGCATCGGCTATTGCACGGCCGAGGCGCTGGCGGAGGCCGGTGCGAAGGTCACGATCGCTGACCGCGACAGCGACGCGATCTATGACGCGACCAAGGCGCTTTTCAAAAAGGGTTATGCCGTCGAAGGCGTGGTGCTGGACGTGACGGATTCCGCCCGCGTGACGGCGGTTGCCGACGCGGCAGGCGCCATCGACATCCTCGTCAACAACGCCGGCATCGCCCGTAGCGAGACCGCGGCGGAAGACGTTGCCGACGAGCACTGGCTGAACGTCCTCGACGTGAATTTGAATGGCACTTTCTGGTGCGCCCGTGCCTTCGGCCGGCACATGCTGGCGGCTGGACGCGGGACGATCGTCAACGTCGGGTCGATGTCCGGTTTCATCGTCAACCGCCCGCAACCGCAAAGCTATTACAACGCCTCGAAGGCGGCCGTGCATCAGCTGACCAAGAGCCTTGCTGCGGAATGGGCCCCCCGTGGCGTACGCGTGAACGCGGTCGCGCCGACCTATATCGCGACGCCGCTCAACGCCTTCGCCGACAAGCAGGGCGAAATGTACAAGCGCTGGATCGACGGCACGCCGCAAGGGCGACTGGGTGAGCCGGAAGAAGTCGCTGCCGTCATCCTCTTTCTCGCGTCCGACGCAGCCAGCCTGATGACCGGCAGCATCGTGCTGGCAGACGGCGGCTACAGCTGCTGGTGAGTCCGATCGGCTTACCGTTCCATCCGATCGGCATATCGCATAGACCTTTCCGATAGGTTCAAAATGCTGCAATGACCTTTCTGACAGGTGGCTTCTCAAGCCATCGATTCAGAGAGGGTCCCTACTATGCGCTTGCGCACGATTTTTGCCGCCACCACCGTGCTTGCCGCGATGCCATCCATCGGCTTTGCGCAATCGGCAGCTCCTTCGGCGAGCGCGACCGACGAAGATGCGATCATCGTCACGGCGCGTAAACGCGACGAAACACTTGCCGATGTTCCGATTGCGATCAGCGCCGTTACCGGCGACACGATCGAGCGCCGCGGGTTCAACTCGGTGAAGGAACTGGCGACGCAGACGCCGGGCCTTAACATCAGCAGCGATGGTACCGGCCGCGCGTTCGTCAGCATTCGCGGCGTTGGCGTCACCCTGGTGCAGACGGTACAGCCGGGCGTCGGCCTGTTCATCGACGGCATCTACCAGCCGAACACCGCCTATCTGAACAATCCTCTGCTCGACGTCGAACGTGTCGAGGTGCTGCGCGGGCCGCAGGGCACGCTGTACGGCAAGAATACACTGGGCGGCGCGATCAACGTCATCTCGCGCCAGCCGTCGAACGACTTCCACGCTCGCGGTCTCGTGAGCTTCGCAGGTCCCGACAACAGCTGGACCGCGTCGGGATCGGTCAGCGGGCCGATCGTCGAGGACAAGCTGCAGTTCCGCGTCGCTTACGGCCACCGGCAGCAGGACGGCTTCATCACCAACACCCTGATCGGCGGATCGGCGAACAAGTTCAAATCGGACACGTTCAACGGCACGCTGCGGATCACGCCCGCGACCGACGTCACGCTGACGATCAACGGGTATTACGACCTGGTCGACGGCGTGAACACGCCCTACGCCCGCGTGACCGGCCCGACCGATTACCAGCGCACCAACCAGTTCAACACCATCGCCAGCGCGCAATATGAATATCGCGGCATCAACGCGAAACTCGAATTCCCGATCGGCGGCATCAACACGAACGTGACCTTGGTCGGATCTTACGACGCGCGCGACGGGACCACGAAGAATGCCGACGTCGATTTCGGTCCCGCCGATGTCGCGCGCGCCTCGGGTACCGATAATTTGCGGACGAAGACGGGCGAACTGCGCTTCGACACCACGATCGGCGACACACTGTCGTCGCTCGTCGGCCTGTTCTACAGCAACGAGACGACCGGCCTGACCGACGTCACCAGCATCTTCCCGGCGAGCGCGGTGCGCACGACGCTCAACGCGACGGACGCGGACACCTATGCTGTCTTCGGAACGGTGTTCTGGAAGCCGACATCGGCGTTCGAACTCTCGCTCGGCTTGCGGTACGATCACGAGGATCGCACCGCCCAGGGAAGTGTCACGACGGTCGTACCCGCCGGAACCCTCGTCTCTCCGGTACCTGTCGCACAGATCAAGTCGGACCAGGTCGAACCGCGCCTGTCGCTGAAGTACAAGCTCAACGACAATGTGATGGTCTATGGATCGGTCGCGCGCGGCTATCGCGGCGGCGGGTTCAACGCCCCGACGGCACCGATCCGTACGTACAAGGGCGACTCCGCATGGACCTATGAGATCGGCAGCAAGTTCTCGTCGCCGGATCGCGTGTTCTCGCTGGGCGCCGCGCTCTTCTACAGCGATTATAAGGACTATATCGGCCTGAACTCGATCGCCCCGGCGGTGGGCGGCGGCCTTGTGACCGTCGATCTGAACACCGGCGACGTACGGAGCTACGGTGCGGAGCTGGAAGCGACGATCCGTCCGGTTTCGAACTTTACCCTGTCCGGCGGACTGACGCTCATGAACGCGCGCCTGACCAACACCAATGCCTATACGGCGACGACCGGACGGACACTGTCGTCCGACCGGCTGACGTTCCAGCCCGACTGGTCGTTCTTCGCCAACGCCGATTACGCCATCCCGCTCGGCAGCGACACGCTTACCCTGTCGGCGGGTGTGACCGGCAAGGGTGACCGTCTGGCGGCCACGCTCAACCAGACGACGCCCACGATCCTCGACTCCTATGTGCTGACCAACGGGTCTATCACGTACAAGAAGGGTCCGGTCGAAGTGTCGGCGTTCGTCAACAACCTGTTCGACGTCAATTATTATGACTCGTACATCGAAAAGACGACGCTGCAGCTTGCCGGTCTGCCCGCGTCGGACCTGGGCCTGATGGGCGATGGCCGCCGTGTCGGCGCCCGCGTCCGGGTGGCGTTCTGACGCCATGAAGCCCGCCGGTCTCTCCATGAAACGTCAGCCTCTCGACCCGGCGTTCCTTGGAGCGCTCGGCGGGCGGTTCAAGACCGACCTCCACCTGGGCGAAGCCATCCGGCTTCAGCACGGGTCGAGCGAGGCGCATTTCGACCCCGTCCTGCCTGACGCGGTGGTCTTTGCCCGGTCGACGCAGGACGTCGTCGACCTCGTGAAGATGTGCGTCGCGGCGGACGTGCCGATCGTGCCGTTCGGCGCGGGCACCTCGATCGAGGGGAATGCCATTCCCGTACGCGGCGGCGTCAGCGTCGACCTGTCGGAGATGGATGCCATCGTTGCCGTGCGGGCAGAGGATTTCGACTGCACGGTGCAGGCGGGCGTCCGGCGCGAGCAGTTGAACGAGCATCTGCGCGACACCGGCCTGTTCTTCCCGATCGATCCCGGCGCGAATGCGACAATCGGCGGCATGGCTTCTACCCGTGCGAGCGGCACCAACGCCGTACGCTATGGCACGATGCGTGAGGCGGTGCTGAAGCTGAAGGTCGTGACACCCGAGGGCAAGGTCATCGAGACCGCCCGCCGTGCGCGCAAATCGGCTGCGGGTTACGACCTGACGCGCCTGTATGTCGGCAGCGAAGGTACGCTCGGCATCATCACCGAAGTCACGTTGCGCCTGCACCCTATTCCGGAGGCGATCAGTTCCGCCGTGTGCGGTTTTGCGACGTTGCAGGGTGCGATCGACACCGTCGTCCAATCGATCCAGCTCGGCATCCCGATGGCGCGGATCGAGATCCTCGACGACATGCAGATCAAGGCAGTCAATGCCTGGTCGAAGCTGGGCCTGGCCGAAGTGCCGACATTGTTCTTCGAATTCCATGGCTCTCCGGGGGGAGTTGCCGAGCAGGTCGAGACGGTGAAGATGCTAGCCACCGAGAATGGTGGCGGCGACTTCGCCTGGTCGAACCTGCCGGAAGAGCGCGCACGGCTGTGGAAGGCGCGGCACGAAGCCTATTATGCCGCGGTCAACGTACGGACCGGTGCGGTCGGCTGGAGCACCGACGTTTGCGTGCCGATCAGCCGCCTGACCGAATGCATCATCGAGACGCGCAAGGACCTGGATCGATCGAGTGTCCCGGCGACGATCCTCGGCCATGTCGGCGACGGCAATTTCCACGTGATCTTCTCGATCGACCCGAATGCCCCGGAAGAGATGGCGGAGGTCGAGGCGATCAATGCCAAGCTCGTCCGCCGCGCGCTCGACATGGAGGGCACATGCACCGGCGAGCACGGCATCGGCCTCGGCAAGCAAGACTGGCTGGTCGAGGAACTGGGCGACGCCGTCGACATCATGCGCATGCTGAAACGCGCACTCGATCCTCGCGACCTGTTCAACCCGGGCAAGATTTTCACGCTCTAGGAGTTAAGCGCATGGCTTCGGTTCCCATCCCGGCGACGGCCGCAACTTCCCCGGTATCGAAATGGTCGGTGCTGCCCCTTGCGGCGCTCGCGCTGACCATGCTGGTCGGTTTCACGGTCATGGGGTCGTTCGGCACGCTGCAGGAATCCGCCAAGGCGGAAATGGGCCTGAGCGATTATGCGCTGAGTATCATCACGGGTCTGTCCGCGGCCCTGCCGATGGCGCTGTTCTCCATTCCCATCGGCATCATGGTCGACCGCGTTCACCGGGTCCGGCTGATGCTGGTGCTCGCGGCCATCTGGACGCTGGGCAGCCTGCTCACGGCATTCGCACCCTCCGCACCGGTCCTGTTCGCCGCGCGCATGATGACCGGCATCGGCACGACCGGCGCGCTGACAGCCGCGCTCTCCATCGCTGCCGATGTCTGCCGCCCCGAACAGCGGGGCCGTGCGATGCTGATCGTCAATTTGGGTAAGGTCGGCGGGATCGCCGCTGCCTTTGCCCTGGTCGGCGCGCTGTTCGGCATGTTTTCGAAGCCGGGCTTTGCGCCGTTCGGCGATATGGCGCCGTGGCGCGGCATTCACGTCGCGCTCACCATCCTCGCCCTCGTCCTGATGCTGCCCGTCACATTGCTGCGCGAACCGGCGCGGCGTGAAGTCCTGTCGAGCGTCCACGCCCCTGCCCGCGTTATCGCGGGCGAACTCTGGGCACGCCGGGCATTCCTCATCCCATTGTTCCTCGGGCAGACCAGCGTCGTCATGGCCGACGCCTCGGCGAATATCTGGGCGGCGCCCGTGCTGTCCCGCGTCTATGGCCTGACGCCGGACCAGTTCGCCGGTTGGGTCGGCGCGGTCCTGCTCGGTACCGGGATCCTCGGCGCGATCCTCGGCGGCATCGCTGCCGACATCGGACAAAAGAGCGGACGGCGCGGCGGCCTGCTGATCGGCGCCGTGTTCGCCGCAGCGCTGGGTGTTCCGGCCGCCCTTTTCCCGGTGATGCCCGATGTCACGTCGTTCGCGGTCGCCTTCGGCACGCTTGCCCTCTGCGGCACGGTGACCGGCCTGATCGCATCGGTCGCGCTGACGGTCCTCATTCCAAACGAGCTTCGCGGCCTGTGCATCGGCGCTTTCATTGCGTTTGCCGGTATCGTCGGCTTCGGCCTCGCGCCGGTGCTCGTCGCCTTCGTCAGCGACATGATGGGCGGCGAAACACATCTCGGCACAGCGCTGGCGGCGGTCGGGACGACTGTCAGCATCATGTCGGTCATCGCGTTCGCTTTTGCCGTCCGCCATGCGCCAGCATCGGCGACGGCCGAACCTATCTGAAAGCTCTTGCAATAGCTATCAGATAGGTTAAGCATGTCTTCAGGAGAGAATCATGAAGACGCGCATCGATACATCGCATGAAATGGTCTGCTTCGTCGGTGACGGGGCTGTCGATAGTGAGGGCTGGCCCGCGAATTCCATCGCACTCGGCTTCGACCTGTCCGCGGGAACGGTCTCGTTCGACCTGGCACCTGTCGATCCTGCCCCGCTGGCGGGATCGGACGTGGTGCTGATCGTCATGGAAGAAGCCTGCAAGCGCGTCTTCGGCTTTTTGCCCGACACCGACGGCGACTGGCATTTGCCCAGCGATGTCCGGCTGGTGGCCCTCGCCATCCGCGATTGCGCCCTGCCCGGCCCGGCCCGCGAAACGATGCGCCTGGGCAAGAGCATCGAGTTGCTGTGCACGACGTTCGACAAGCTGACCAATCATGCGCTGGTACCCGTCGACGGTGCCCGTGAATTGTCTGCGTCCGAGGCGAGCCAGATCGTCGCCGCTCGCCGCCTGATCGACGAACATTGGCAGGAAAAGCTGACACTTCATTCCATCGCCCGCGAATGCGGACTCAACCGCGCAAAGCTGACGCGCGGGTTCCGGTCGATGTTCGACTGTTCGGTCGCGGACGCCATTGCCGAAAGGCGACTGGGCGGCGCGCGGCAGATGCTGCTGTCGACCGACCTGCCGGTATCCTCGGTCGGTTATGCGTGCGGCTATATGAACAACGCCAGCTTCACCCGCGCCTTTTCCCGGCGTTACGGCCTTGCGCCGACCAAGCTGAGGGCCGCTGCATGACGAGCCTTTCGATCGTCGACGGTGGTTCGCTGGTCGATCACGCGATCCGCGCGGTCCGCAATCACATTCGCGACAAGGACCTGAAGGTCGGGGACACCCTGCCCGGCGAGGGCGCCTTCGCATCCGAACTGGGCGTCAGCCGCGCAGTCATGCGTGAGGCATTCGGTGCGCTCGCGGCGCTTCGCCTTCTCGATGTCGGCAACGGCCGCAAGGCACGTGTCGGCGCGATCGACGGGTCGGTCATGGCGACCTCGATCGACCATGCGGTGGCAACGGCGCAAATTTCGACGACCGAAGTATGGGACGTGCGCCGGTCGCTCGAAATGCGGACGGCGGAACTTGCCGCTCAGAACCGCAGCGACAGCGATGCACGCGAAATCATGGCGCATGCGGCCGACATGGCACTCTATAACGGAGACCTCGATTACCTGACCCGCGCCGATATCGCGCTTCACCAGGCGATCGCCCGCGCCGCCAAGAACTCGCTGTTCACGCAGATTATCCGGTCGTTCGAACCGCTGATGCACAATGCGGTGCCGTCAGCCTGGCACACGCGCCGTACGCCGGAGCAGCGCGTGGAAATGCTCGTCCTGCACCGCGACCTTGCCCAGGCAATCGCGGACCGCGATCCCGAAGGGGCGCAGTCGGCGATGGACCGTCATTTCGATGCGAGCATCACCGACCTGCTTCGCAGCGAGGCGCCGACCTTTTAAGGGCTGCGCCCGCTACAGGATCAATGGGCAATCAGTTCGGCGATCGTGTTTTCGCTCTCCGTGCGAATGCCCTGCTTCTTGTCGCTCCACGCTTTCCATTCGGGGTTCTGGCGCAGGCCGACGCGGGTGTGCTCGGTCAGCTTCTGACGCTGCCCAAAGGACGCCATGTCGCGGTAGTGCTGGATGAACAGCGCGTCCCACGGCAGGCCGGTCGAGTAGCGGTTGAGGTACAGTTCGTAGCCGGTGAGCGCGCCGTCCTTCATCCAGCCATCAAACTGCGGCAGGATGTAACCCTTCACGTAATCGCGGTACTCGTTCGCATCGCGATATTCGTACGGGATGACGTAATAGACTTCGCCTTCGCGCAGGTTGTCCGGATTCCGCGACCAGGACAGGTCGACGTTATAGGTAACGACCGGATCCCCAAGGGCCTGCCCGGCCGCATCGAGGCCGCCCGGCGTCGCCCGTTCGAGCGCATTCCATTTCGTCACGCCCTCGAAGGTCGGGAAGCGCACGATGACCATGCCGTCCCAGACATTGGGCTGGCGGTACCAGCTGTAGAATATGCGGAAGTCGGAAATGTCACCCCGGGCTTTCATCGCCTGCAGCTTGGCCTTCATGTTGGTCGACAGATACGTCCGGAAGGCCGCCCGGTTGGTCAGCGAAGACTTGTACTGGATGACGAGCGATTTCGGCCCGTCGTTGAGTTCTTCCTGGGCGATCGCCGGCGTGGCGATCGCCACAAGCAGGCTGGCGGATACGGCGATGAACATCGCCACGATCTTGCGGAATGACATGGGTAGCTCCCTAGTTCGGATAGATCAGTTGACGACGGTGGGCTTGGTCGACGGTTCCCAGACATCGCTGGTGGTCGCGACCAGTTCCTTCATGTCGCGCCACGGGCGGCCACCGGGAATCGTACTCTGTCCCAGCAGGACCGCGCGGCCATAGGCGATCAGGCGATCGGCGACGCGTTGGCGTTCCTCGTCCGGCCAGGTGGTGAAGGCATGCGGGCCGCGAACGACGACCAACTCCTTCGGCCCGTTGACGCGGCTGTACCCGTCCATCGACCCCTCGAGCCCATCGGCGTAGCACCAAAGGCCGCGTGCCAGGAACACGCTCGGCCATTTGCTCATGCTGGCGAGGATCGCGGAGCTCGGGAAGAATACGACATTGTGCTCCAGCTCGATGCCGCCGATGAACAGGCCACGGTCCTTGCCGGGTCCGCGCCCGTCGTCCTTCGGCGCGGTTTCCAGCGGCAGGTAACCGACGCCGCTCGAGAACTCGGCGTGCAACATCGCGCCCTTGATCGTCAGGTCGCGCTTGGGCGCGCGGCACGTGATCGTCGGCAAGTCGTAACTGCAGATCTTGTCGAAATTGGCCGCCATCGCAAAGCCGCTGGCCATCGTGCCACGCGACGATCCTGACAGGATCACCGGCAGCGGTCCCGCCGCATTGCCACGGACAGCCGTCACCGCCGCTGTACCCAGGATAACCTTGCCGTCGGGCGTCAGGGTGCGAAGCCCCTTCCCGGTGCGCAGTTGTTCCACCACGCTTAGCAGGTCGTTCCCCTGCTGCAGCGTGTTGGTGTCGCTATAGCCGCCTGAGATGCCGATGCCGCGCCGGTCGAGCGCCAGTACGTCGAAGCCCGCTTCGTGCCACAGGCGGAACGCCTCGCGCCACCTGCGCTGTCCCTGCACGCCGGTCGTTTCGTTCGGCCAGGTATCGTTCGGAACGGTGATGCCGTTGGCATCCGTGACGTAACCCACGTCCTTGGGGTCATCGATCGCGACGACACGGTCGCCACCGCCGCCGCTGTGGATGATCAGGCCGCGCTTGCGCCCGCCCTTGCCGTCGTCGATGCCCTTGCCACGAATGTACCAGCCGCGGATCTTGATATCGCCCGTCATCTTGCGATGGATGCGTTCATAGGCTTCGACCGGGACGGTGAATTCGACGACATAAGTATCGGGATCGACCGACGCGATCGGCTCGCTGTACGGCGCGCGCGCGAAAAAGCCCGGACGCCGCACCTGGGTCAGGTCTGTATCGCCCCCCTTTTCGTCGATCTTGCCAAGCAGGAAACGGCCATGCTTGTCGGTCAAGTTAAATTCGCCGTTCGGTGGATGGCGCTTCATGACCTGCGCGAAGACGCGGCCGTGGCATTCCTTGTCGCGCTTGCACGCCTCCCAGTTCGCACGCAGCTTCGCATCGGTGAATTCGTCGACGTAATAGTCGCCCTTATAGCCCTTGGGCGGCTGGTAACGCGACGATGTGAATGGAATGCACGTCTTTGCACCCGACTTGGTCGGCAGCAGGTAACCCGGCAGGACCTGGTCCCGGTCATAGGCGACATAGGCCTTGCACTCGAACACCGGCACGGGTGCGCGCTTCGACACGAACGGCGCGTCGTTGCCCTTCGCAGAGGCCGCCATGCTCGCCACGCTCGCAACGACGAGTGGCGCCAGTTTCACCATCTTCAAAAGCACGACCGAACCTCCCTTGCGCGCCGCTCGCATCCATGACGCATCGGCTATGGCGGAAGCGACCATATCGTTCTATTCGTGTCAATAGTACATTTTGATTCGCTGCTGACGATAGGAGAACTCGAGCCGCATCTGCCACAGCGACATCTCTTTTATATCGTTGTTTTCAAATTGTTTTATCAGAAATCAGTCGCTCAATAAGTAGATGAAAATATTTTCATTATGTATCCAATCTACATTTAGGAGCATTGCATGTCCGACATTAAACGCCTTCACCCGACCCCCCGGATGCATCAGGCGGTGATTCATAGCGGCTTGGTCTACACGGCCGGACAGGTCGCGCAGAACAACCCCGGCGCCAGCGTTGCCACTCAGACCGCCGAAGTCCTGAAGAGGATCGACGACCTTCTGGCCGAAGCCGGTTCGCACAAGGGCCGGATCCTGTCCGCGAACCTGTATCTCGCCGACATGGCCGATTTCGACGAGATGAACAGCGTCTGGGACGCGTGGATCGATCAGGACGGCAAGCCCGCGCGGACGACCGTCCAGGCACTGCTGACCGAACCGCAGTTCACGATCGAGATCGGCGTCATCGCGGCGATCTAGACGGCGTCAGGCTGCCTCCGCCGTAACCTTTTCGTCCAGCATGCCGAAAAGGTTGCGCGGGTCGGCCGGCTTTGCGAGCAGGTCTGCATTGCTGTGGAATTCTGAGGCGCCCGTCACTTCCGCGAGGTAACGCAGCGCCGAGAAATCTTCGATCGCGAAACCCACCGAATCGAACAGCGTGATTTCGCCCGGATGCTCGCGACCCGGCAAATCGCCCGCAATGACCTGCCACAATTCGGTTGCGGGAAAACTGTCGGGCATCTGCTGGACCTCACCCTCGATCCGTGTCTGGGGCAAATATTCGACGAACACCGACGCGCGGTCGAGAATTGCGGGCTGAAGCTCGGTCTTGCCAGGGCAATCGCCGCCAACCGCGTTGATGTGGATGCCGCCACCGACCATGTTGTCGGACAGGACCGTCGACTTCCGCTTGTCTGCCGTGACGGTCGTGATGATGTCGGCGCCCTCGACTGCTTCCCCTGCCGTGTTGGCGACGTGGATCGTGAAGCCGCGGCCCTCAAGGTTGCCGACGAACTTGTGCGTCGCGTCTTCATCGACATCGAACACCCGCAATTCCCGGATGCCCAGCAATGCGCGAAATGCCTCGGCCTGAAACTCGGCCTGCGCGCCCAGGCCGATGATGGCCATCGACCGGGATTCGGGCCGTGCGAGATATCTGGCAGCGAGCGCTGACATCGCGGCCGTGCGCAAAGCGGTCATGATCGTCATTTCCGCGATCATGAACGGGTAACCTGTCGCAACGTCGGCAAGGACGCCGAAGCCGGTCACGGTTTGCAGGCCAGCCGCCTGGTTGGCCGGATGGCCGTTCACATATTTGAATCCGAACGACGTCCGGTCTGCGATTGGCATGAGTTCGACGACGCCATCCTTCGAATGGCTCGCGTAGCGCGGCGATTTGTCGAACTCATTCCACCGCCGGTAGTCGCTTTCGATATAGTCTGCGAGTTCGCGCAGCACCGTTGCGACACCGCGTTCCCGAACGAGGGCAACGACATGTTCGACTTCCACCAACCGCATGATCCGTCCTTTCGCTGTCATCCGAGTTTAGGACGACAAAACGCTGCAAAGAATTGGACTTTTGCTGATTTACGATACAATATCGCTGCGATTTGCTCAGCCATATGGGTCATTTTGCGATGCAGCCGCTCGACTCGACCGATCGCCGACTGATTGCCGAACTGCGCGTCGACGGCAGGGCGCCGATGGCGCAGATCGCCAAGCGCTCCGGTATTTCGCGCGCAACCGCGGAGAAGCGAATTGCGCGCATGATCGAGGGCGGCGCGATCCTGGGCTTCACCGTTCGTGCAGCCCATGAGCAGTCGACCATTCGCGCGATCATGATGATAGAGGTCGCAGGGCGTACGACGAGCGCCGTCGTCCGCAACCTCAAGGGGTTGCCCGAAATCCATACGCTTCACACGACAAACGGGGGCTGGGACCTGGTCGCGGAAATCCGCGTGGAGTCGCTGACTGACCTCGACCGTGTGCTGCGCGAAGTCCGGTTGATCGAGGGCGTGCTGAACAGCGAGACGAGCCTGCTGCTCAGTTCCGCCTAGCGCTCCTCGTCGATGCGCGTCGTAACACCGGTCGCAACGATCGTGCGTGTCGCGTCGATCGAGGCATAGGTCCAGAAGATGACGAGAGGGTCGCTGTCCGAGGTATTGCGGAAACAGTGCGGTACCTCCGCGGGTATCCAACTCGTATCCTGCGCAGCGACGGGATGATCCTGGCCGTCGATATGCGCGAAACCGGCACCCGACAGCACGATAACGCATTCCTCGCAATTGTGCGTGTGCAGCGGCACGGCACATCCCGGCCCGATCCGCGTGATGCCGGTCAGCATCGCGGCCGACCCACGTCCTGCCGTCACCAGCGGCGTCGTGACGATGCCGCCCCCGCGATCCTTCACGGGCAAGTCGTCGGGATGGAGTACGATCGGGCTCATGCTGCTTTCTCCGCGGGTGCCGGACAACGGATCGTCTTGGCGTTCGTAAATTCCTTCAGCCCCAGATCGCCGAGTTCGCGGCCGTATCCCGACATCTTGATCCCGCCGAACGGAACACGGGGGTCGGACGCAACCATCGCGTTCACGAACACACAGCCGGCATCGACGCGCCGCGCGAGAGCCAGGCCGCGATCATTATCACGCGTCCAGATCGACGCACCCAAACCGAACGCCGTACGGTTCGCCAGATCGATCGCTTCATCCTCATTGCGCGCGCGGATGATCGCGGCGGCTGGTCCGAACGTCTCTTCGTCGAACGCCGCCATTCCCGGCGTCACGCCATCGAGCAGGGTCGCGGGGTAGAAAAATCCGGGTCCTTCGGGAAGCACGCCGCCCATGACCAGCCCCGCCCCGGCGGCGATGGAACGCTGGACCTGCCCGTCGATCGTCGCGCGCAAATTCTCTCGCGCCAACGGCCCGAGTGTCGTCGCACTGGCGGTCGGATCACCCATGACCAGCCGTCGCGCCGCTGCGGCAAATGCATCGATAAACTGGTCGGCGACCGCGTCCACGACGATAAATCGCTTGGCGTTGACGCAGCTCTGTCCGCCGTTGGTGAATCGCGCGGTCACCGCCTTTTCAGCAGCAAGAGCGATGTCCGCATCGGCCAGCACGACGAACGGATCCGACCCGCCGAGTTCCAGGACCTGCTTCTTGAGCGACGCGCCCGCCTGGCCGGCAACGATCATCCCTACCTCGGTCGATCCGGTCAGCGTCACCGCGGCGATGCGAGGATCGGCGATCAGCTTTGCAACCGTTGCAGGCTCGACCCGCAAGTTCGCGAACAACCCCGCCGGCGCACCCGCTTCGGTTACCAGCCGCTCCAGCGCCATCGCGCATTCAGGCACATTTGCCGCATGCTTCAGGATCGCGCCGTTGCCCGCTGCAAAAGCCGGAGCAAGGAAGCGTACGACCTGCCACAGCGGATAATTCCAGGGCATGATCGCCAGCACGACGCCAAGCGGCTCATGTGCGACCATCGCGCCCGGAACGCCCGCGACCGGCGCGTCCGCCAGCATCGCGGCAGCAGCGCCCGCATAAAAGTCGCAGTTGAGAGCGCATTTCTCGACCTCGGCCACTGCTTCGCCGATGGGCTTGCCCATCTCGGCAGTGATGATCGCGGCAAGTGCATCGCGCTCGCGACGAAGCACCGCTGCAAACCGGGTCAGTAGCGCAGCACGCGTCTCATGCGACGTCTGGCGCCATTGCCGCTGCGCCGCGACGGCGTTGTCGAGAGCCGCGTCGATTTCCGCAGGCGAATGAAGATCGAATCGGCCGATCGGCTGGCCCGTCGCCGGATTGATCGAAACGATCATAGCGCAGAGATCACTGCGTCGGAGAAATCATCGGTGCCAAGCGGCCCGCCGACATCGCGCGTACGGCTTTGCGGATCGTCGAGGACCGTGTCGACGGCCCTTTCGATCCGGCGTGCGGCAATCGCGAGTTCGCCGTTGCCGCTTCGCCTGCTCATCCAGTCGAGCAGCATCGCCCCCGACAGGATCAGCGATGTCGGGTTCGCAACTCCCTGCCCCGCGATGTCGGGCGCGGAACCATGCTGCGCCTGTGCGACGCAAATGTCGTCGCCGGCATTGATGGAACCGCCCAGCCCCAGGCTTCCGCTCAGTTCGGATGCTTCATCGGACAGAATGTCGCCGAACATGTTGGTCGTGACGATGACGTCGAAGCGTTGCGGATCGCGCACGAGCAACGCCGCCGCCGCATCGACGATGACTTCGTCGAGCGTGACCGAAGGGAACTCGGCAGCCGCCGCGCGAACCTCGCGCAGGAACAGTCCATCGGTCAGCTTCAGGACGTTGGCCTTGTGCACCGCCGTCATCTTGCCGCTGCGCGACGCCGCCAGTTCGCACGCCGCCCTCGCAACACGGCGCGACGCGGCGGCGGTGATCTTGCGGATCGAAAATGCGCTGTCGGCATCGGGCATGAATTCGCCCGGGCCCATGTGCATGCTGCGGTCGGAATAGAATCCCTCAGTATTCTCGCGAACGATGATCAGGTCCATGGGTTTGCGCAGGATGCTGAGATCGGGACGCGACCGGCAGGGACGGATGTTTGCATAGAGCTGAAACCCGGTGCGCAATGCCGCCGACGGGTTCGGCTGTCCCGCGGGATAGGTGTAGTGCGACACCGGCCCCAGGATCACGCCGTCTGCATCCGGGATCGCCGCACGCACTGCATCGGGAAGTGTCGAACCCGACGCGGCCAGGCTGGCTTCGCCGATATCCATCGTGTCGAACATCACGTTCCCGCCCGTCGCCGCTTCCAGCACCGCCAGCGTCGCCGTCGTGATTTCAGGGCCGATACCGTCACCCGGCAATACGAGAATTCGCGTCATTGTCCTGCCGCCTTCATCAAAACTCTCCGATCGTAATGGTCATGCCCTGCGCCGCCGGCGCTTCGATGTGCGGGAATACCAAAGCCACAGCCCGGTCGCGCCCATCCCGAACAGAGTAAGGCCGGTCAACATAAGGAGCAGCTTGGTAAACAGTCCGCCCCAAAGGCCGATGTGAACGGGATAAAGCCAGTCGACCATCTCGCTCGCTGGTGCCATCTCGCCCGCGACATAGCGGTCCAGCACGGCGCCATCATATGCGTTGTAATAGACCTGGCTCGTGCCATCAGGCCGGATCGTACGGCTGTCGCTGTCGAGGTAGACGGCGACGACGCGCCCGCCGCTCGAAAAACGGAGCTGGCGTAGAGGCGCCATGTCATAGGACTTGCGTGCATTCTCGATCAGGCGGTCGACGGGCTGTTTCGGCACTCCGGCCAGTTCGGCCACCTTGGGCGACGGCTTTCGCTCGACCTTGGTAAAGGTGCTGAGAACATCGCGAAACGGATCCTTCCAGACCATCAGAACGCCGGTCACAGCAGATACGAACAACAGGATCGACACCCCGGCACCGACCGCCCTGTGCAAGGTGCGCCAGCGAATGTCGGCGCTGCCGTCGAGCTTGACGCGGAACCCCTGCCTGAACCGTTTCCGGCCGGGCCACCAATAGATCAGCCCGGATACGATGAGGAAAACCAGGACGACCCCTTCGATACCGATAAGCGTCTCACCCGCCGGTCCGGCCAGAAGTTGATCGTGCAGGTTGAAAACCCATTCCAGCGGCCAGCTGTTCTGCGGCCCGTCGCGAACGATATTGCCCGTGTACGGATCGACGGCGGTCAGCCAGCGCTGTTCTTTCTGTGTCCATTTGACGATGACCGCCTGGTCGGCCTGCGTCGGAAAATCAGCGCGATTTATCTTCGCCTTGGGGTGGGCCGCGGGCACGGCATCGAGCACTGCCTGCACCGGTAATGCTGCAGGACCAACCTGCACAATAAGCGAGGGCTGGACCACCCGTTCCAGCTCGTCACGGAAAACGAGCGCGACGCCCGTGAGCGCCTGGACCATCAGCAACAGGCCGATGCTCAGCCCGGTCCAGCGATGCAATTTCAGGAACGTCGGTTTCAAGGCCACCCAACATCAAAATTAGGAGGGACCGGGCCGTTAGCCCCGGGTCCGTGTCGGACTTTGTTAGCACATTTTGAACTATTGACAACAGTAATACAAAACTGTTGAAGATAGACATGCCTGGCGAAACCGCGCCGGCAGCAGAATTCTACCTTGTTTTGAGATCATCGTGGCAACAACACTCCAGAATCCGGCAACAGCTTTCCCCGACGGCCTGCGACGCGACACGCCGTCGTCGGTCGGCGTCGATGCCAGCCAAATCCTGGGCTTCATCGACGATGTCGAAGCCGCGGAACTGGAATTGCACGAACTGATGATCTGGCGTGACGGCGCTGTCGTCGCGGAGGGCTGGCACTGGCCCTATGTCGCGGACGAACGCCGCATCACGCACTCGGTGACCAAGAGCATTACCGCCTGCGCCATCGGCATGTTGATCGACGACGGCCAGCTTTCGCTGACGGACAAGGTGTGCCGCTTCTTTCCGGAGGTCGAGGTCGCACCGGACAGCCCGATCGCCCGAATGACCGTCGAAGACCTGCTGACGATGCGTTCCGGCCAGGGCAGCGAAGTTTCGGGGTCGATCTGGCGCGGCATTACGACGAGTTGGATCGACGAATTCTTCCGCATCCCGCTCGATCATGAGCCCGGAACGGTTTACGTCTACTCCAGCGCCTCGAGCTATATGCTTTCGGCGATCGTGACGCGGGTCACGGGCGAGACGATGTTCGACTTCCTGAAGCCACGCCTGTTCGAACCGCTGGGCATCACGGACGTCACCTGGGACGTTGGACCGGACGGACTGAACCCGGGCGGCAACGGTTTGAGCCTGACGACCGCCGATTCCCTCAAGATCGGCATCCTCCATGCACAGAACGGCGTGTGGGGTGGACAGCGGATCCTGTCCGAATGGTGGGTCGCCCGCGCCACGGGCACCATCGAGGGCGTACCGAACTACGGCTATCACTGGGTCGTCCGCGACGGCTATTACATGGCGCTCGGCCAATTCGTGCAGGTCATCATGGTCGTGCCCGCCTTCAACGCGGTGCTCGTGATCAACTGCGCGATGGAGGAGAGCAAGGTCCTCCTGCCCCATCTCGACCGGCATTTTCCGGCAGCGTTCGGTGGGAAGGTAGATTCCGATGCGGACCAGCGCCTTGCCCGGCGACTGAAGGATTGGGCCGCTGCTCCCGCTTTTCCGTCGTCGGCAATGGGCGACGGAGCATCGTTCACAGGCGACTGGACGTTCGACGCCAACGATCTCGGGCTTTCAAGCCTCTCCCTATCTTTCGCGCCGCAGGAAATGCGTTTCTCGCTGACCGACGGCGAAGGAAAACACACGGTCGTGGCCGGGCTGGACAGCTGGAAAAAGGCGCCGTCCTATCTGCCGGGCGCAACGCTGCATCACGGCTATCGCATGGAGGCAACGCCCACCGTCGCCGGTGCGCGATGGCTTGCAGGCAACCGGCTCGAAATCGTTCTGCACTATACAGAATCGGCGTTCCGGGACACGATTACGCTCTCGGTCGACGACGATCGGCTGACGATGGACAGGGCCGTCAACATCAATTCGGGAGCGCGCGCCTGGCCCACGCTGACGGCAACGCGGAAAGCTGCCTGACTCCGTTTTAGAGGTCGGCGAATTTGGCAGGGAGTTCGAACCCGTCACCGAAACGGTCGCCGGGTTCGGCGATGAATTCGGTCCGGGCGGCGTAATAGGAACGGCCCGCCACGCGCACCCGTGAGGCCAACCCTTCACCACGCTGCTCGGAACGTGCGAGCGTGCCGCGAAACCCTTCGCCAGACACACCGCGGATTTCGCAATCCTGGCCGATCGTCATCTCGCCCCGTGCCGCCGCCAGCGCGATGCGTGCCGTGACTCCGCTGCCCGTCGGCGAACGGTCGATCTGTCCCTCCGCAAAGATGCAGAGATTATAGCTCGGCCGCCCGCCATGATTGCCGAGCGGCACGTCGTCGGTGAGGATCGTACCGTACAGGAAACCTAGGTCAGGCTCGGTCGGATGGGTTATCATCAGTGCTGCCCGAACGGCGTCGGTGATGGCCTCGCCCGCCTGCACGAGGTCAGCCAGCGGCGTGTCCATCAGTGACAAGCCGATCCGCGACGATGGCAGGATAACGTAAAAGGCGCCGCCGAAAGCGACATCGAACGTGACCGATCCGATTGCGGGAACGTCGACCGTCTGGTCCAGATAGCTTGCAAAGGATTCGACGCTTTCGAAAGCGACCAGCGGCGCGCCCTCACCCGTCGCATCGACCTCCACCTGCACGACACCGCACGGCGCCTCGAGGCCGAACCGCGCACGCCCATCGACCAGCGCGACTTGCCCGGTATCCACGGCCCACCGGCCGAGCGCGACCGTCGCATGACCGCACATGGTGCTATACCCCTCCTGATGGGTGAACAGCACGGCCAGGTCGGCAGACGGATCGCTGGGCGCCGTCGGGATGACCCCGTACATGCCGCTGTGACCGCGAGGCTCCAGCATCAGCATGCGGCGCAGGTCGTCGTACCGCGCCAGCGCATCGCCGCGCTTTTCGAGAATGGTGGCGCCACGAAGTTCCGGATAGCCCGCCTCGACAATGCGGACCGGTTCTGCGGCGGTATGCATGTCCACGACGCGGATCGAACGGTTTGTCACGAGTTCATGCCCCCTGCTGGGTCTGGTTTTCCGGAAACAATATTTCGCGGACGAGCGTCGCCGCAGCCAGATCGGCCAAGGCGGTTCCGACCGACTTGAAGATGGTGAAATCGGTGGAATTCTTGCGACCGCCGACTGTACCGCGACACAAGTCCGCAAGGGATCCCTGGATGTCTGTCGCCGCAAATACGCCCCGTTCGATCGGCCCGATCAGGTCGCCGGATTCGGCCAATGCGTCATGCGTGTCGACATAGACCCGGCCGCGCGCAATGCAGGCGTCGTCGGCCTCGCGCATCGCCGGGGTGAAACTCCCGATCAGGTCGAGATGCGTGCCGGGACGCAGCCAGTCGGCGAATATCAACGCCTCGGTCGAAGGCGTCGCGCAGGTGATGATGTCCGCCTGCCCCGCAGCCTGCTCGAGCGATACCGCGGCTGCCGCATCGATACCCGAAGCCCGCAGCTGCGCGGCCAACGTTTCCGCCCTCGCAACATCGCGGTTCCATATCGCGACGTGCCGGATGGGCCGCACCGAGGCGAACGCGGAGGCCGCCAATTGGCCAAGGCGCCCGGCACCCACGATGAGCAAAGATGCTGCATCCGCCCGCGCGAGATAGGATGCAGCAAGAGCGGACACGGCAACCGTGCGCCGCGCCGTAATCTCGTTCCCGTCGAGCAGTGCGATCGGCGCGCCCGTCGCGCTGTCGCTCAGCAGGTAGCTGCTATAAACGCTCGGCAATCCGCGCGGACTGTTGCCCGGAAAGATCGTCGCGATCTTCACGCCCAGGCTATCGCCGCGCCATGCAGGCATCAGCAACAGGACGCCGTTATTCCCGTCCGGGTGCTCGATGTGATGGTGGTGACGCAGCGGCACGGTGCCGTCGGCCGCAAAAGCCGAACGCAACGCCGGAATAAGCCTGTCGAACGGCAGCGCCGCGCGCGTGCTGTCCGCATCGGCTACGGTGATCGACTTTTGCACGAACGATCCTCAGCCGGCCAATTCGCGTGCGCGATCGGCCGCGGCCCGGACCGTTGCGGTTACAAGATCTTGCAGAAGATCGTCCTTCATCAACACCTTGAGGCCAGCTTCAGTTGTCCCGGCCGGCGATGTGACGTCGCGCCTAAGTTCGGTTGCGGATTTCTCGCTGACGCGCAGCATTTCCCCGGCACCTGCAATCGTTGCGCGCGCCAGCCGCTCGGATATCGCAAGCGGCAAGCCCGCCTTAATGCCTGCGTCGGTAAGGCAATCCGCCAGATAAAACAGATAGGCCGGCCCCGATCCAGAAAGCCCGGTGGCAGCATCGATCATGCTTTCGTCTTCAAGCCATTCGAATGCGCCCGTGCTGCCCAGCATTTTTTCGGCAACCGCGCGCTGTTCTATGGTCGCACCCTGGCTGACGACGCCCACGGTCGCCCCCGCTCCGACGGCGGCCGGAAGATTGGGCATAGCGCGCACGATGGCGCCTGCACCGGGGCACAACTGGGCAAGATCGGCCAAAGTCTTGCCCGCCATGATGGACAGGACCAGCGTATCGCCCTGCACAAGCGCGCCCAGCGTGTCGGCAAGCTCCCCGACCTTTTGCGGCTTTACCGCGAGAACCACAGTCTGGCCCGATGCTGCAACAGGCGGCCGGTTAAGCGCAAAACCAGCGTCAGCCGCGAACGCAAGCAGTTCATCGGTGGGCATCGGATCGATTACAGTGACCGTCGCCGGAGACACGCCACCACCGGCAAGCCAGCCTCGCAGCATTGCCGATCCCATACGGCCGCCGCCAAACAGGATTATCGAATTATCGAACGACACGTTCCTGCTCCTCCGGAAGAACTCCGAATTGTATTATTGATACTGAAAATACAATTTAGGATGTCTGGATATCAGACTGTCGCTTCGCCGTCCTTGGCGGTGCGGAGGTGCTCGATCATAAGATCGTGGGCGAGCCGGTTTTCACCTTTGTCCAGCTTATCCAGGATTTCCAGATGTTCGTCAATGGATTCGACCACACGATCGGGTCCGTTCACCCAATGGATGTTGAGGAATGACCGCAGCTTGTTCTGGCGCTGTACCGCATCGAGGAAATAGCGGTTGCCCGAACAACGCGCGAGTTGCTCGTGGAAATCCGAATTTATCTCGAAAAATTCGACCGCCAGCGTTTCGCGCCAGCGGCGCTTGCGAAATGCCAGGTGTCGCGAGCGGCTGCGGTCGAGCCACTCGCGGTTCAACTCGAAGGTCTCTTCCAGCATCCCCGCCGGTTCTATGATCATGCGGAACGCATAGCTTTCCGCACGCGCGCTTCCCGAATTGATCGGCATCGAAAACGACCAGCCGTTGCCGGGCTTGCGCTCTACCAGCCCGAGTTCTGCCAGTTTCCGCAAGACGCGCACGACACTCGGCAGTTTCGCGCCGAACAGGCGGGCGACTTCCAGCTGGCTGCACTGGTCGGGCATACGCTTTTGGTTACGCGCTTCGGCAATGGCGATGAACAGGCGCTGGTCCTCCTCATCCTCCGCGCTGGGCACATCGATATCCGGCGCCTGAGTCACCGGGCCGCGCAGGACATATCCCCGATTGGCGCGTGCCTCGACAGCACCTTGTTCCGCCAGCAACTTTAGCGCGCCCCGTACAGGCGTGCGCGACACGTCGAAATGGCGGCAAAGATCGAGTTCGACCAAGTGATGCCCCGGCCCCGCGCCCTGCTCTTTCAGCATGCGCAGGATACGCCCGGCGAGGTCGGCCTGAAGCCTGCTCGCACGTGGCGACGCGGTTTCCTGCTCATCGATCGCTGCTGAGGCCATAGGGGTCGTCTCTTTTCCAGAATTTCCAGGGAATCGACTATACGTTCGCTCTGTCGAAGGCAAAATAATCGAAACTGAGTCAGGGGCCATCGCTCACCACCTGCAATTGCCTGCGATCGACGATGTTCCCGTCACGAATGATCATGTGAATGCTCTTGAACGCGCCGATATCGGCGGCCGGATCCTGATCGAGCAGAAGAATGTCGGCGCGCTTTCCCGGCGTTATCGTGCCGAAGTCGCACGACCGGCCGAGAAACGCCGCAGCATTGGCGGTGGCGATGCTGATGACTTTCAGGGGCGGCAGTCCCGCTGCCACCAGCAATTCCATCTCGTGGTACGACGCAGCGCCCGAGACCATGTCGGTCCCCAGCGCCGCCACGCCCCCCGCCCGCACGATCCGCGCCACGTTTTCCGCCTCGATCGGATAGATTGCTGCACGCCATGCTGCGAAGCCGGACAATGTTTCGGGGCGCGGCAAGCGTGCGCGATCGGCAATAGCGAGTGTGGTCGCAAACGGGATCCGGCGGGCAGCCACAAGGCGCACGAAGGCGTCGCTTTCCTGCTCTGCCCACACGGGATGCGCGAGGCCGTCGACACCCGCATCGATCGCCCTGCGGGCATCGGCTTCGCGCGCGACATGAGCGACCACGACCAGGCCATGACGGTGCGCATCCTTCACGATCCCGCGCATCAAAGCCGGTGACAGTGCTGGCACCAACGATTGGCCGCCGAACCCGCCTTCATCCTCGACGATCTTGATCAGATCCGGTTTGTCTTCGCGGCGATGCTTCGCCAGGATTTCCGGATCCAAGGCGCCGATACCGATACCGATATCCTTGTTGCGTCCCCCCGGCGCCGTGAACAGGCGGCCCGCGATCAACAGGCGGGGGGATTGCGCAGGATCGATATCCCGCGCCTTCTGCACGGTCCCGGGCAAGTTACCCAGGTCGGCAACCGTCGTGAACCCGTGCGCAAGGAACCCCGCAAGCGTTGCCCTTGCCGTCGGCAGGTCCATGCTGTGCTTGATGCCGTCGGGCCCGGCTTCGCGCAGGTGGATATGCGTATCGATCAGCCCGGGCGTGAGAAATTTCCCGCGGCCATCGATGATCTTTGCGCGGCCCACGGGGAGCTTTGCGTTTCCTATGGCGGCAATCCGCGCTCCGTCGATCAGGACCGTGCGATGCTGCACCGCAGGTCGTCCCGTCCCGTCGATCACGCTCACATCGCGGATCGCGTACCGCTCCGCGACCGCGGGTGACGTCGCCAAGGAAACGCCGACCGCAGCCGTCGCAATGAAGGAAACCCGCATCACTTGCCCAGGTTTCATTGCCCTCGCCCTATAAAAATGACCGGAAGCGCAGGGCGCTCCCGGTCATCGTCAGTCTATTTGCCGTCGCCGCTCAATAGCTGAATGCCAGAGAGAACTTGACGACGGTCGGCAGCGATTCTCCGAGCGCTCCGGCGCCGACTGCGGCCCAGTAGCGCTTGCCGGTAATGTTCTGCCCATTAACGCGAGCCGTTACCTTATGATCGCCGAGTGCGAACTCATACGACGCGCCGATATCGAACGTCGTATAGTCAGGCGCATAGACATTGTTGGTGTCGTCTGCCGCCTGGTTGCCCGTGAAGAACATGCCACCCGAAACCTTGAGGCCCGGCGTCAACCAAGACAGCGTGTATTCGCCCGACAGCGATCCACTGACGTCGGGCGTGCCGCCCGGGCGGGTGATGAGTACGCTGGTGGGGTTCGAGGTCTGCGCCTTCAGGATCATCAGCGTGGCGTTGAGCGCCAGATCTTCGGTCACATAGCCGCTTACGCTGCCCTCGAACCCGCGATAGGTCTGAAGTGCATCGCCATAGCCATGCGCCTGCGTCGCCCCGACGGGCGTGCGCTCGTTATACGCACCGGCACGCTTGATGTCGAAGTACGAGAGTTGAACCAGCAGGTTCTTGCGCGGCTGGATCTTCAATCCGACTTCGTAAAGCTTACTGGCGATCGGCGGGAAGACCTCGTTCACATTGTCGACGTTGTTGCCGGCAATCGAGTTTTCTTCCAGGCCTTCGATATAGGTTGCATACGCGCTCACCCATTCCACCGGCTTCACGATAATCCCGCCCGACAGGGCCGTCGGCCGCGCGCTATACGGTGTCTTGGTGACCGTATTGGTGGAACCATCATTGCTGTAGTCGGTGAAACGGACACCCCCGATAAGGTGCACGATGTCCTTGAAGCTCATGTCGTCGAAAACGTAGAGTCCCATGTCGTCGATCGTCGACGGCGTCGGCGGCGTATCGATCGCTGCGACGGGGTTCGGCACGAGCACCGGATTGAGGTAGTTCGAGAAAATTGTCGTGCGCGGCGTTGCGGCCGATCCGCCCAGGCTGCGCTGCGAACGCGAGGCGCCGATGAGGATGCTGTTGCTGATCGGTCCGGTCGTGATCTTGCCATGGATTTCGGCCGCATAGCTGATGTTGTTGTAAACGGCGTTCTGCACCTTGGTTCCGAAACGGATGACGCCTTGGCCGAAGGTCGCGCTGTTCGGATCCAGCGATGCCAGATACGACGCAGTCGAAGGCGTGGCGGCGGCTGTGGCACCACGGCCCGGCACGAAGCCCGGGTTATAGCGCAGGCGCGTCAGGTGCGAACGGCCCCAGGAAGCCGTGATGTCCCAGTCCTTGCCAAGCTTGTACACGCCCTTGACCATCGTATTGATTTCTTCGGTCGTGTTACTCGTCCAGGATAGTCCGCCGATATTCCTGCGGGGATCGAGATAGGCAAGATTCGGCAAGGCCGTCGCGCCGTTCGGAATGATGAACGTAGCGGGATCGACCGAACTGCGCCGGAACCATTCGACGTCTGCCGTGAGCGTCAGGTTGTCCATCGGTTTCAGGTCGAACGCGCCGGACGCCACGTAACGGTTGCCGTTTGCGAAATCGATGCCCGTATCGATGTGCGCGGCAACGCCGTTCAGCCGGTATCCGAAAATCCCCATGGTATCGCCGATGTCGACATGGCTGCCGTAACCGCCGTTGCTGTCACCGAATGCACGTGCGGTAAGGAAGAGTTCTTTCGTCGGACGCTTCATGACGAAATTGACGATGCCCGACGGCGGCGAGAAGCCGTAATAGATCGCCGATGCGCCCTTCAGGATTTCGACGCGGTCCTTGTCTTCGAGCGGAAATGCCGTCGACGACAGGATGTTGAGCGAACCGTTCATCTTGTAGCTCGAGCGCGTATCGACCGAAATGCCGCGGATGCTGAGGTTATTGTACGTGGCCGGTCCGACACCGCTCGTGGAAACGCCCGGCGTGTTCCGGACGGCGTCGATCAGGTCGACCGCCTGCTGCGACTTCAGCATGGCATCCGGAACGACGGCAACCGTCATCGGCACGTCGAGGATCTTCGCGTTGCGGAAGCTGCCCGACTGGACGACGTCCGTACCGAACTGGTTGTTCTTTTCACCGGTGACGACGATGTCGTCCGCGTCGCGTCCGTCGGCTTCCCGGGCTGCGGGAGCGGTCGATTGAGCCGCTGCGAAGGTCGGCACGGCGGCCAGCGAAAGGACCGACGTCCCCAACAGCAACAAGCGTGAAGTCTTCATTCTACTACTCCCCTTCTGCAGCGCGTCGCGCCGTCAATCCCCGACCTCTCCGTGTCAGATTCGTGTATTTTCAGAGACGATAGTGTTTAATTGTACTTTGTAAATACAAAAATACACACAAATCTTACCCCTGTTCGAGTTCATCGATCAGGTTGAGCGCCGGCGATGCGTCGATCAGGCGGCGGGTGTATTCGTGTGCGGGCGCGGCAAAAACCGCTTCGGTTGCGCCCTGTTCGACGATCCTTCCGGATTCCATGACGATGACCCGGTCCGCGATCTGTTCAACGACGGCGAGGTCGTGTGTGATGAACAGACAGGCGAACCCGCGATCGCGTTGCAGCTTCTGCAACAGCGTCAGGACCTGAAGTTGGATCGTGAGGTCGAGTGCGGAGACGGGCTCGTCCGCCACGATCAGCCGCGGCCGCGACACGATGGCGCGTGCGATCGCGACGCGCTGACGTTGTCCGCCCGACATCTGGTGGGGCCGCCGGTTTTCAAACCCGGCAAGGCCGACTTCCTCCAGAGTCGCGGAAATACGGTCGCGCTTTTCCGCCGTCGTGATGTCGGGGATGTGGCGCAGTGCCGCTCCCACGATCTCACCGATCCGCAGGTGCGGCGGTAACGACGAGAACGGATCCTGGAACACCAACTGGGCATCCCGCCGGAACCGGTGCATTTCGCTCCGCCTAAGCCGGGCGATATCCCGGCCATCGAACCTGATCGCGCCGCCCGCCAGCGACTTCAGGCCCATTGCGGCGCGGCCGAGCGTCGTCTTGCCCGACCCGCTAGCGCCGACGAGCGCCACGATTTCACCCTCCTGCACGCGCAGGTCGACACCGTCGATCACACGTTTCGGCGCACCGGCACGGAACAGGCCGACCTTGCCTGGATAATCGACGACCGCCTGCTCGATGGAGAGCAATACCGGCGCCTCTTCCGGAATTGCCTCGCGGCCCTGCGAGCGGCGTGGAAGCGAGCCGACGAGTTTCGCGGTGTACGGATGTTTCGGATGCGCGAGCACTTCCGACGTCTGCCCCGCTTCGACCAGCACGCCTTTCTCGAGCACGATGACACGATCGGTATATTGCGCGACCAGCCCCAGGTCGTGGGTGATCAGCAGTAGCGCGGTGCCCATCTCGCGGGTGAGCGCCACCATCAGTTGCAACACTTCCCGCTGGCTGAGCGTATCGAGTGCCGTGGTCGGCTCATCCGCGATCAGCAACTTGGGCTGAAGCAACAGGACCGACGCCAGCATGATCCGCTGGCGCATGCCGCCCGAGAACTCGTGCGGGTAGCGTGCCAGGCAACGTTCCGCGTCCTTGATCTGGACGCGCTCGAGCATGTCGATACTGCGGCGTTTGACTTCCGCATCGTCCAGGCCGCGGTGCAGTTTCAAACCCTCGGCCAGCTGCATGCCGATCGGCAGCGCGGGATTGAGCGAGGTCATCGGCTCCTGGAAAACCAGGCCGATCCCTGCCCCGCGCACCTTGCGAAGTTCGTCCTCTGACAAGGCGGTCAGGTCGCGCCCTTCGAAGATGATCGATCCGGAGGTGCAACGAACGCCGGGCGCCAGCAGCCCCGGGATTGCGCGGGTCGCCAGCGTCTTGCCGCTGCCGGATTCCCCGACGATCGCCAGACGTTCACCGGCGGCGAGTTCGACATCCAGCCCCTCGAGCAACACCTTGCCGTCAGGCACGTCGACCTCGATCCGCAGCTTGTCTATGGTCAGCAACGGCGGGGTCATGCGCGTTCTCTCGGATCGAAACGGTCGCGGAGAGCATCCCCAAGCATGTTGATGCCGAGCAGGGTCACGACGATGCACAGCCCCGGCGCGATGCTGAGCCAGCTTGCCGCGTACATATAAGGGCGCGCCGCTGACAGCATGTTGCCCCAGGTCGGTGCGGGAGGGGGAACGCCGACGCCCAGGAAGCTGAGCGCGCTTTCGGACAGGACAACCCAACCGAACAGGCTGGTCGCCAGCACCAGGATGGGCGGCAGTGCGTTGGGCAGGACCATGCGCCACATGGTGTAGAGCGTGCTGTCCCCCGCCACGCGCGATGCCTCGACATATTCGCGTTCGCGGATCGACAGCACCGAAGCGCGCACGACACGGATGGTCGCGGGCAGATACGCGATGGCGAGCGCGATCACGATGCTGTGGCGGCTCGACCCCAGGACCGAGATCAACGCCAGCGCGAGCAGGATGCCGGGGAACGCGAGCAGGGCATCGCTGAACGTCATCAGGATACGGTCGGTCCAACCGCGCAGGAATCCGGCGACGAGGCCGAATGCCGTCCCGGCGATGATCGAAATGCCGACAGTCTGTATCGCGATCAGCACGCTGGTCCGCGCGCCGAGCATGGCGCGCGACGCCACGTCGCGGCCGAACTCGTCCGTCCCCAGCCAGTGTGCGAACGACGGGTGGGCCAATGTATTGTCGAGATCGATGGCGAGCGGATCGTAAGGCAGCCAGACGAAGCCGATCAGTACGACCGCCAGCAACAAGCCGACGAGTCCGAAACCCAGAAAGCGGTGCATATTCTGTCTCATTCGACCGTCACCCGCGGGTCGAACAGCGGATAAAGCAGGTCGACGATCAGATTGACCACGACGTAGATTACCGCCGTGAACAACAGGCACCCCTGCACCACCGGATAATCGCGACTAAGGACGCCGGTGACCATCAGGCGGCCGAGTCCGGGCAGCGTAAACACTGTCTCGATAACAGCGATGCCGCCGAACAACCGGCCGAGCGTCAAGCCGACGAGCGTCAGCGTCGGCGCAAAAGCGTTGGGAAAGACGTGGCGGGCAAGCACCGTACGTTCGGCCAATCCCTTGGCGCGCGCATGGGTGACGTAGTCGAGCCGCAACACGTCGATCGCGCTGGACCGCATCATCCGGATGAGCACGCCGCTTTCCGAAATCGTCAGCGTCACGATCGGCAGGATCAGGAACAGCAGCGCCGCCCAGGCATCCTCGCGGAACGGGACGTAGCCGACGACGGGCAGCCAGTGCAGCCAGACACCGAATATGAGCAGCAGCAACAGGCCGAGCCAGAAACTCGGCACCGCAAGAATGAAGCTGGCCGCGCCCATGACCGCAAGGTCGCCGCCACTTCCCCGGCGCCACGCGGCATACATGCCCGCCATGATCGCGATCACCGTTGCCAAGCCAACGGAAATCACGACGACGACCGCCGTCGTTTCCGCGCGCGAAAGGATCAGGCGCGTGACCGGCTCTCCGGTTATGATCGACGCGCCGAGATCGCCGGAGGCGACGTGCCCCAGCCATGCCACGAACTGGACGGGGACCGGCTGGTCGAGACCCAGTTGCTTGTGGAGCGCCGCGACCGCCGCAGGATCGGCACCCTCTCCCAACATAACCTGGGCCGGATCGCCGGGAATGAGGCGGACAAGGAAGAATACGATGAGCGCCACGACGAGCAGCGTCGGGATCGCAAGGAGCAGGCGGCGCAGAATGTACGAGATCATTGCGCATTCCCCAGGCCGACGTTCCACAGGCGCTGCGTTTGCCCGGGCCAGCTGCGATAACCCGTGACCGTCGATCGCATGCTGGTAACGCGACGCGAATTATAGAGGATGATCGCCGGCACATCCCGCCGGAATGCCGCTTCCATCCGATCGAACACCGCCTGGCGCGCCTTCGTATCGCCGGCGGCCACCGACTGGTTGAACAGCGCAATTGCCTCCGGCGTGTTCCAGACCTTTCGCGGATCGGCCTTGCGGTCGCCGATAAGCACGCCGAACATCAACGAAGGATCAAGGCGCGATGAAAAGCCGAAGATCGTCGCTTCGTAATTTCCGCTCGAATAGCGCGACAATTGCGTCGCCCAGTCGAGCGAAACGATCTCGATATTGATCCCCGCTTCCCGTGCCATAGCCTGGACGACGATCGCGACATCGTACATTTCCGGCGGCGAGTGGCTGGTCATCAGCTGGATCGGTTCGCCCTTGTACCCGGATTCCTTCACCAGCGTCCGCGCAAGCAGAAGGTCTCGCTGGATCAGCGGACGCTGCGCCGCACCGTAATATGGGCTTACTGCGGGGATCGGCGAACTGTCCGCCATTGCCGTCTCGTGCGTGGCGACGCGGGTCAGTGCAGCGACGTCGAGACTGAATGCCAGCGCACGGCGAAGGCGGACATCCCGAAGCACAGGCGTTCCCGACTGCAGCAGGATAACGAACATGTCCGACGAGAGGGCGGACTCGAGCTTTATTCCCGGATTGCCCTTGATATTGCCGAGCTCGTTCGGCGCCAGCGCATCGAGGATATCGAGACTGTTGCGCAGGAGGGCCGCGCTCGCTGCCGAGCCATCCGGAATGACCGAGAAACGGATACGGTCGACCAGAGCGTGCTTGCCACCGCCGTTGCCATCGGTTCCACCCGGTAGAGCCTTGTAATCGTCGAATTTCAGCAGATCGATGTACTCGCTGCGGCGCCATTCGCCCCAGCGGAACGGCCCCGTGCCGATCGGATAGCGCCAGGCGCCGTCCGGCCCCACGGAATCGCGATGGGCAATTCCGGTGCTGCCGCAATCCGATCGCGACAGCATGGTCAGGAAGAGCGGCGCGGGACGGTCCAGCACGACCTCCACGACATCACGTGACGGTGTATTAACCGCCAAGACCTGACCGATGCCCTTGGCACTCAGGTCGCTCTTGCACCGCCAGTGCTGATCCGAAGACAGATAGCGGTCGAGCGACCATTTTACGTCGGCTGACGTCAACGGCGCGCCATTGTGGAATTTGATGCCCTGCCGCAGCGCGAAGCGGTAGGTCTTTCCATCGGGTGAGACCGTCCAGCTGCTCGCCAGCATCGGCCCGACCGTGCCGTCTTCCCTGGCCGCGACAAGTCCTTCGACGACATGGAGCAGGACCGCATCGGTATTGGCGTCGCGTTTCATGCCCGGATCCGACGACACGAGATCGGCATTCAACCGGGCCCGAAGTGTCGAATGGGTTTCGACGCGCGGTGCTTGCCGCGAGAAAAGCTGCGCGACGCCGACCGCGCAGATCACGACGATCAGGGCGAGACGCGCTTTACGCATCGATGCTCTGTCGCTCACGAACCGCCGGCTGATCGGAATGCAGGGAATAGCGAACGTAATTCGCCCCCGCGTACGGCCGCATGGCGATGTGCATCTCGCCAAGGGCCGGGCGCATCAGCAACGATGCCACCGTCGCCGTGCGGCCGGTGACCGTCGACGACCGCGGCGGCACGCAGATCGACAAGGGCGTTCCCTCGGTATCCAGCAGCACATCGCGAACCTGGTCCAAGCCGATGGTTTCGTGGCGGGCAAGAAGGCGCTCCGCACGCTGCTGTCGCCAATAGCTGCACGGTGAATCGGGAATACCGGTTTCCCGCAGCTTCGTGAGCGCGACTGGGCTGAGCCAATGGTTGGAATGGACGAGAACCCCATCACGTGGTTCTACCACGAAAGTCTCGTCCGGCGCGCACTCCAGATCATGCACGATACCCGTGCCCGCATGGCTGAGAGCGAGGTTGTTGGATGCGGATTTCTTTGTCGCGTAAATCGCGGCGAACGCCTTTGACGGACTTTCCTGCTGCAACGCCTTGCGACGGATCAGCGCCAAGGGCGCGCCCATGTCGCGATAATCACGCTCGCATTCCAGATAATTTCCGGTGACGGCCAGCCCCACGCTGTTGAAGCCGAACCGCGCGAGTCCGCCGGCTTCGGTGAACGTCAGGATATCCGGACCATCGTCGTTGCGGATGCGCAGTACGACACAATCGTCGGCGCAACTGGCCTTCCAGTCCCAGTTGTGTGCGTGGATCAAGACACCGTCCGGCGTCCGTTCGGGCTGTACGACGATCGTGGTGCAGCCATCCGCACCGCGTTCTGCGAGCAACCCGGCACGCAACGCGGGCTGCCCGGCAAGCTTCAGCAATTCGGTGCGCGCGTTCATCAGCACGATGTTCGACATTGGAAGGTTCGCGCCCTCGGCGATCCCTTCCATCTCCTCGACATGCCCGGCATCGAAGTCGGCGATTATCGGCAGATAGAGATCGACCAGTTCCTTAAGCGCGACCTGGCTGAGCCCCGCAGCTTCCATCTGGGCGATATAATGTGCCGTGCCACGGCGGATTTCAGTCGCGGCGCCCTGCCCATAGCGGACGCCGCGCTCGCGCGGCTTACCCCAGATTTCCAGAAGACGGCATGCGTCTGTCACCCGGCCCACCCCTTTATATATCGCCCTGATCGGTAACACTGTTTTACTCAATTTAAAAAGACAAAAATGCACTATGAGGTTTTTTTGTGCATTCTCCGCTCGCATCGACGCACACTATTGTCTTTTTGCAATCACTAGGACATTTTGCAACCACACGTTGGGGAGAGTCCGGTGACAAAATTTTGGTTCGCGAAAGCATCGTTACCAGCCGTTCTTACACTGATGTTCGCCACTCCCGCGTACAGCGCACCTTCGGATTGCACCGCGCTCAAGCAACTAAAACTGCCCCATGTTGAAATCGTGGTTGCGACCCCCGTCGACGGGACATTCGTCGAAGATGCGGTCGTCGAGCGCGAGCCACGCACGTACAAGGGTTTGAAGCCGTTTTGCCGCGTTCGAGGGTTCAGCCGCCCCGTGCCCGGTTCGAAGATCGGGTTCGAGGTCTGGCTGCCCCCTGCTACGGTCTGGACCGGCCGGCTGCACATGATCGGCAACGGCGCCTATGTGTCGAACTTCCAGTACCGGCAGATGGTGCAGCGCCTGAACGATAATGACGTCGCGGTCGGCACCGACACCGGACACAGCGGCACCAACCTGATCTTCGGATGGAAACATCCTGAGCGGATCGAGGATTTCGGACACCGCGCCGCGCATGAATCGGTGGTCGCGGCAAAAGCGATCATCCGCGCCTATTACACGCGACCGGCGCGCTATTCCTATTTCAGCGGATGTTCGACGGGCGGGTATCAGGGGCTGAGTTCGGCACAGCGCTATCCGAACGATTTCGACGGCATCATCGCGGGTGCGCCGGGCAATAACCGGACCAGCCTGACGCTCGCGTTCCTCTGGAACTTCCTTGCGAACCACCGCCCCGGCGACAATGCCACGCCGATCCTGTCGGTCGATAACCTGCTGACCATCAACCGGGCGGTCGTCGCGCAATGCGATGCCAGGGACGGAGTTGCCGACGGCGTGGTGTCCAACCCGCTGCAGTGCAATTTCAAGGTAGCGTCGTTGCAATGCCGTCCGGGTAGCGCTCCCAAATCCTGCCTCACGGGCGAACAGGTTACGGCTGCAGAAAAAATCTACGGCGGCCCGAAGGACGCACGGACCGGCAAGGCGATCTACCCCGGTTATCCGTTCGGCACCGAGGGTGTGATGAGCGGACCCGACGACGATCACCCCGGCTGGTCGGGCTATTGGGCCGAAACGGACCGGCAGCAGGAGCCGTCACGCGCCGACATTTTCCGCTATTGGGTTTTCAACGATCCGTCGTGGAACTGGTGGAAGTTCAACTGGGGCAGCGACGTCGACACGATGGAAAAGCGCCTCGGGCCGATCTTCAATGCGAACAGTTCGAACCTCACGCCGTTTTCGAAAGCGGGTGGCAAGCTGATCATGTTCATGGGCTGGCAGGATCCCGTCGGATCGCCCCTCGAAGCGATAAACTATTACAACGCCGTCCAGGCCCGCGCACGCGGTTCTGCGCAGCAGAAGGAAGCGGCGACGCAGGCTTTCCTCCGGCTCCTCATGGTGCCCGGCATGGGGCATTGCGCAGGCGGCCCTGGCGCCAGTAATTTTTCGACCGCAACGCGTGACTCCGAGCCCCCGGTAAGCGATGCGGCTCATGACATGACACGTGCTCTGGAAGCCTGGGTCGAGCGAGGGCGGGCACCGCAGAGCCTGATCGCGACGCGCTATGCCGAGGGCGGCGACAAGCTGCCTGCCGCAAAACGACCGATCGAATATCAGCGCCCGCTGTGCGTTTGGCCCAAGGCTCCGGTCTACAAGGGCGGCGACAAACGGCAGGCCGACAGCTTCGTGTGCGAACGTCCCAGGGGTTGACCGCGCGCGTGACACCGACCCGTGATCTCTGCAGCAGTGGCGCACACTATACGATCGTCGATCTCGGGGCGCTCGGGCTCGATGCCCTGCCCGTCGTCCATCGCATTCTGATCGAGAATCTGCTGCGGAGCAGCGATGGAAACGATGAAACGCGCGCGCTGGTCGACCGATGGATCGCGGAACGCGGAAGCGATGCCGAAATCGCGTTCTCGCCGGGTCGCGTGCTGATGCACGACACCACGTGCGGTCCGGCGCTCGTCGATATTGCCGCCGCACGGTCCGCACTTGCCGAAGCTGGCGGCGATCCCTCGGTGCTCAATCCGGTATTGCCCGTGGACGTATCGACCGATCACAGTCTTGCGGTCGACGTTTTCGGCAGCCCCGATGCGCGCGCGCGCAACATGGCGCGCGAGATGGAGCGCAATGCCGAGCGCTACAGCTTCATGAAATGGGCGTCGAACACACTCGACAGCTTTACCGTGCACCCGCCCGGCACCGGGATCATGCACACGATAAACCTCGAACGGCTGGCGACGGTCGTCGCCGACCGGGAGCAGGACGGTGTGCACTGGGCAATGCCCGATACGCTGATCGGTACCGACAGCCATACGCCCATGATCAACGGAATCGGCGTGCTCGGCTGGGGCGTCGGCGGACTCGAGGCCGAGAGCGTCATGTTCGGCATGCCGGTCATGATGCGCGTTCCGGAAGTCATCGGCGTTCGCCTGACCGGCCGACTGCGCGACGGTGTAACGGCGACCGACCTGGCCCTGGTCGTGACGCACCGCTTGCGCCAGATCGAACTGGCCGGACGCTTCGTGGAATATTTCGGTCGGGGAGTTGCGACATTGTCGGCGGGCGACCGGTCGGTCGTCGCGAACATGGCGCCCGAATATGGGTCATCCACGGGCTACTTCCCGATCGATGCGGCGACGTTGCGCTATCTGCGGGAAACCGGGCGGGACGCAGCGGCCATCCAACTGGTCGAAGACTATGCGCGTGCGACCGGCCTGTGGTTCGATCCCGATGCCGCGCCCCACTACACCGACGTTATCGAAATCGACCTTAGTGCGGTCGGCCTCTCGCTCGCCGGTCCGCGCAGGCCGCAGGATCTCGTCACTTCGGCGCAAGTTCCGGATCTGCTGGGCGGCCGGTCGCAAGGAGCAATGCCCCATCGGCCAGTCGGCATTGCCGCAATCACGAGTTGCACCAATACCTCCGATCCGCGCAAGCTGATCGCCGCGGGGCTGATCGCCCGCAAGGCACGTGCATACGGACTCGCGCCCCCACCATGGGTAAAGACCTCTCTGGGACCGGGGTCACCGACCGCGGAACGCCTGCTCGGCCGCGCGGGATTGCTGGACGACCTCGACGCGGTCGGCTTTGCGATCGTGGGTTACGGCTGCACCGTCTGCATCGGAAATTCGGGACCGCTGGCCGACCCCATGCTGCAAGCGATGGAAGCGGATGGCGCAAGGCCCGTCGGCATCCTGTCGGGCAACCGCAACTTTCCCGGCCGCGTCCACCCGCAGATAGAGGATGCGTTTCTGGCCTCGCCGGCGCTCGTCGTCGCTTATGCACTGGCGGGCGACGCCGCGATCGACATTGCGTCCGATCCTGTCGGCAAGAATCCCGATGGCCGTGAAATCTTCCTTGCGGACCTGTGGCCGACCGGAGCGGAAATCGATGCGGTTGCCGCCGCGGGCATGTCTTCGGACGATTATGCAACCGCCTATGATCTGGCGGAGGCGAGTGCCGCCTGGGCCGCCCTGCCCGCACCCGACAGTCCGCTCTACCCGTGGAATTCGCGCTCGACCTACCTCCGGCGCCCGCCCTTCGCCCGGATGGAACGGACCGACCGTCTCGGCCGCTACAGCGCCGCGCCGTTGCTCGTTCTGGGTGATGACATCACGACCGACCACATCTCGCCGGCCGGTGCGATCGCCCGGGATGGCGATGCGGCACATTGGTTGATCGAACAGGGCGCGGACCCGGCCGACCTCAACGTTTTCTCGTCGAGACGCGGAAATTGGGAAGTCATGCTGCGCGGACTGTTCACGAACCGGACGGTGCGCAACCTGCTCGCGGATGCCATTCCGCCCGGCAGCACGATCCTCGAGACAGGCGGCGATCCCCTGCCCCTGTGGCAGGCTGCCGCGCATTATGCCGAGCGGGATCAATCCGTCGTTATCGTGGCCGGCGAACGTTATGGCATGGGTTCTTCGCGCGACTGGGCAGCCAAGGGCGCAAGCCTGCTCGGTGCGCGCGCCGTGCTCGCCAGCAGTTTCGAACGCATCCATCGTTCCAATCTCGTCAACATGGGCCTCCTGCCGCTGCGCCTGCCCGCGGACCGGCATCCGGGCCTGATGGCGCTGCATCCGGAAGACCGGATCGAGGTGAATGCGCCCGCCGATCGCCTGAGACCGCGTGCAGCGGTGCCTGTCGCAATCCATCGTCGCGACGGATCGACCGAACATTTCGAAGCCCGTGCAGAAGTCGAAACCGCGCTCGAACTTTCCGTGCTGCGCGCAGGGGGCATCATCCCGATGATCCTGCAGGGGAAGATCGCAGGCTAGCGCCGCGTAATCCGATCGAAAAAGGCGAAGGTTCGATCGAGGGCAAGCAGGCTGAATCGCCGTGTGTCCTCAAGGGATTTGCCGATAAAGCCATGATTTGCGTCGGGAATAAACAACGTATCGACCGGCACCGACACGCGTTTCAAAGCTGCGGCCATGAGTTCGCTCTGTCCGTATTCCACCTCGTCGTCCGCGGTGCCGTGCACGAGCAACATCGGAGGCGTGGTCGCATCGACGTAACCGATCGGGCTGGCACGCTTGGCCGGCTCGATGCACGCATCATCCCGGCACCGGAGCAAGGCAGAGACATTGTCACCCAATGCCGGCGAACGCTGAACCCGATGCCGGTCGAGATCGAACGGGCCGTACCAGATCGCAGCGCCCTGAACGCAATCCGACTGCGATAGCGCCTGCGCGCTTGCCGCGGCGGTGCGACTCAAGCGGCCGGTCGAGGGCGGCGGGGCGAACGCCGCGACATGGCATGTCGTTGCGGCAAGCGCCGCGAGATGTCCGCCGGCCGATCCGCCCCACAGGATGACCCGCGAGGGATCGACGCCGAAATCTGCCGCCCGCTCGCGGAGGTAACGGATTGCGGCTTTCACATCCTGAACAGGTGCGGGGAACGCCGCTTCGTCGCTCATCCGGTAATCGACCGAAGCGACCACGTAACCGCGCGCCGCAAGCGAAGCGAGCACACCAGGAAAGTCGGTGAATGCACCCGACTGACGGCTGTCGCCCCGGCTCCATCCGCCACCGTGGATCCAGATGACCAGCGGCCGCGCCTTTGCCTTGGCGCGGTCTGCATGCAGGTAGAGGTCGAGCTGCAAAGGGCGATAGCCGACGTAGTTCGCGAACTCGACGTGCGGCCTGGCAACGATCCCGCCGGGATAGCGCGCCTCGACTTGGGGAAAGGCATCGTCCCTGAACGATTTGGCGGAAATAGCGGGAGTTGCGGCCAACGCGGGCCAGGCGCTGGCTGCGAGCAACAGCGGCATCGGAACAAGGCAGAGTTTCATCGACCGCTCACCCATAATTGTATTTTTGACTTCATAAGAACTATGCCGATAAAGAGCGACAACGCAAGCCCGTATCGGAGACCGATTCCATGACCCTTATCGACCGCATCATGGAAGCTGACAGCGGCCTGCGTCCGCAAATTCCGGAAACGCCGCTGGAACGCAGCGAACGTCTCTCGGCCGATCTGGGCTGCGATGTATGGCTGAAGCTCGATCACCTGCAACCGACCGGGTCGTTCAAGGCCCGCGGCTCCGCCAACAAGATCCGCGTCCTCGGCGACGCCGCCCGCAAGACCGGCGTCATCACCTCGTCGACGGGCAATCATGGTCAGGGCGTCGCCCGTGCCGGCAAGCTCGCCAGGGTCAAGGTGACGATCTACCTTTGTCCACAGGCGCCGGCAGCTAAGGTTGCCGCAATGAAGGCGCTGGGCGCGGAGATCGTCATGGTCGACGGTCTGCCCCTCGACGCGGAACTCGAAGCACGGCGACAGTCGGAATTGCAGGGCAAGCCCTATGTCGCGCCGTACAATGACCTCGACGTGATTGCGGGTCAGGGCACGCTGGGTGCCGAACTGGCGCGGCAGGCGGACGATCTGGACGCGGTCTTCGTCAACGTCGGCGGTGGCGGCCTGATCAGCGGCGTCGGCACTGCGATGAAAGCGCTCAGTCCCCGGACACAGGTGGTCGCCGTATGGCCAAAGGCCTCCACCTGCATGCTCGATTCGCTCAACGCAGGCGAAATCATTCAGACGCCGGAATATGAAACCTTTTCGGAAGCATCGACCGGCGCCATCGAGCCAGGTTCGGTCACCTTCTCGATCTGTCAGCAGGTAATCGACGAAAAGCTGACCGTCGAGGAAGTCGAGATCGCCCGCGCGATGCGCCGTGTCGCCGAAGCGGAACGCTGGATGATCGAAGGCGCCGCCGGCGTTCCCCTTGCCGGCCTGATCCAGGTCGCTCCGCAGTATCGAGGCAAGAAGGTCGCGGTCGTGATCTGCGGCCGCAATATCGCGCTCGACCTGTGGCAGCGCGCAATGACACTTGCCCAATAGGGCGTCCCGGCACATCTGTTGTTTTCGAGCAGTGAATCGGGGCAGAGACAGGTGACATCGGCGCATAGGCCAATTGGGCCCGACCGCGGCATCAAGCGGCTGAGCATTCCGGAAGCCGTCGCCGAATCGCTGCAACAGCGCATCCTGAGCGGCGAGTTCAAGGAAGGCGACGCGCTCATCCAGGAAACGCTGGCCAATGAATACCAGGTCAGCCGAATGCCGATCCGCGAGGCATTGCGGCAACTGGAAGCCACGGGCCTGGTTGCGATGCAGATGCACAAGGGTGCCGTCGTCACGTCGGTACCGATCGGACAGATCGCAGAACTGTTCGAGCTCCGCGCCCTCCTCGAAGGAGACATTCTGGGCCATTCCATTCCACGGATGACCGACGAGAACCTGAATGCCGCGCGCGACCTTCTGGCGCAGCTGGAACAGGCTTACGAAGACGGCGAAGTCAGCCGCTGGGGCGACCTCAACTGGCAGTTCCATCGCAGTCTCTACGTCGCCGGGGGTCGTGTACAGACGCTGGCGCTGATCCAGACGGTCAATATCCAGACCGATCGCTACATCCGGCTGCAGTTGCTGATGACCGGAGCGATCGAGGGTGCCGAAGCGGAGCATCGTGAACTGCTGCGGCTGTGCATGGCGCGCGAAACCAAGGCTGCAGCCGCATATCTGCGCAAGCATATTCGAGAGGCCGGCACCAACCTGGTGCGTGCCATTTCCGACAGCCGCACCGCCGACGCCGCATAACTTATCGCGCTAGCTGTTACCGCATCAGACTGAGTCTTGACATTGTCGATTGGATACGATCTACAATTTCTCGTATTTTGAGGAGTTTGAGCAATGTCGGTTTGGACAGGCGTTTTTCCCGCGGTGACCACCAAGATGACGCAGGATGGCAAGATCGATGCGCAGGCGATGGCTGCCAGCATCGACCGGCTGGTCGACAATGGCGTGTCGGGCGTGATCGTCCTGCCGATGCTCGGTGAAAATTCCTCGCTATCGCTGGCCGAGCGCGAGTCGGTGATCCGGCTCGCCAAGGAAACGGTCGGCGGCCGCGTTCCCGTTCTCTCGGGTCTCGCCGAAATCACGCTCGAAAATGCCAAGGCAAATGCCGCGGCGTACCGTTCCTATGGAGCGGAAGGGCTGATGGTGTTCCCCAGCCTCGGCTACATGACCGACCCCCGCGAAACCGCACACTGGTATCGTGAGATCGCGGGCGCCGGGCAGTTACCGATCATGATCTACAACAACCCGATCGCCTATAAGGTCGACGTGACCGCCGAAATCCTGAACGATCTGGTGGACGTGCCGGAGATCGTCTGCATCAAGGAAGAAACCGGCGACATCCGCCGTGTCACCGACACTTATATCGAATTCGGCGACCGTTTCAGCGTGTTCTGCGGCGTCGACGATTTGATCGTGGAAAGCAGCGCGCTGGGCGTCACGGGCTGGGTTTCGGGCATGACCAATGCCTGGCCGGCCGAATGCGTGAAGCTGTTCAACCTGTGCGCCGCGCAACGTTACGACGAGGCGCGCAAGCTTTACCATGTGCTGACGCCGTCGTTCCATCTCGATACGCACGTCAAGCTTGTCCAGTACATCAAGCTGGCGGAGCACCTTGTCTATGGCGCGCCCGAATGGACCCGCGCCCCGCGTCTGCCGCTGGTCGACGAAGAGCGCGCGCATGTCGTCAACACGGTCCAGCGGGCGATCGAAGAACTCAAACGCATTTCATAGCACTGCGCGCTCGCAACCTTGATTGTATTTTCGAATCTGTTAGTACCATCAACTAACAGGGAGCGGAACCGTGCGAGGCGGACTGCGCTCGGTCCTGCAATCGAGGGAGTGTCGACGAAATGCGCTATGTCCGGATGCCGATCGAGGTCGAGTCGCCCGAGGAAATCGGTTACGGGACCATCCGCTACAATCTGTCGGAAAGCAGCGTCGCGGACCGGACGATTTCCGATCTCGGCCTGACCATTCCCGACCTGAAACTGCTTTATAACGAGCACCGCGGCAGCGAGCGCCTGCGCTCGCTGATCGTGCAGCATGACGAAGGCGTGACGGCGGACGACGTGCTGATCGCTGGGGGCGCTGCGGGCGCGCTCTTCATCGTTTCGACGGCGATCCTGGGGCATGACGACCACCTCGTCGTGGTGCGTCCCAACTACGCGACCAACCTCGAGACCCCGCGCGCGATCGGGTGCAGGCAGACCGAAATCGACCTGTCCTTCGACGATGCTTTCTCGCTCGAGCCGGAACGCATCGCCGCCGCGATCACGCCCTCGACCCGCCTGGTCAGCGTCACCTGCCCGCACAACCCGACCGGCACGACCTATGACCTGGCGACGCTCGACCGGCTGGTCGAGATCACGCGCAACGCGGGATGCTGCCTGCTGGTCGACGAGACCTATCGCGACCTGTCGTTCGAACCGCCCCTTCCCCTCGCCGCCACGCGCGCACCGCACGTGATCAGCGTCGCATCGCTGTCCAAGGCATATGGCGTGCCCGGCATCCGCATCGGCTGGATCATCGCGCGCGACCCGGGTCTCAAGGAACAGTTCCTTGCCGCCAAGGAACAGATTTCGATAAGCGGCAGCGTGATCGACGAATGGATCGCCGAGGAAATCCTTTCGCGCCGCAGCGCTTTCCTCGACCCCGTCATGACCGAAATGCATCGCCGCCGCGACCGGATCACCGAATGGATGGCGGGCGAGGAATTGCTCGACTGGATCAAGCCCAGCGGCGGTGTCGTCTGTTTCCCGCATATGCGCGACGAGCCTCCGGGCGGCACCGACGCATTCTATCGCCGTCTTCTTGAACAATATGGCTGCTACGTCGGGCCGGGCCACTGGTTCGAACGGCCCGACCGATTTTTCCGCCTGGGATTTGGCTGGCCAACCGCCGATGAGCTAGAGGGCGGTCTGGACGCGATTTCAAAGGCACTGCGCGGTTGAACAACATCCCGAAGATCGGTTTTGTCGGCGTCGGCACCATTGCCGAGGCGCTGATCATCGGAATGTGTGCCGGGGGCGAACATCGCGCCGACACTTTGTTGTCCCCCCGCAGCGCGGAGATCGCCGAACGTTTGAGCCGGCAATACGACTTCATCCGGGTAGCGGCGGACAACCAGGCAGTGGTCGACGGCAGCGACATCGTCTTCCTCGCCGTCCGCCCGCAGGTCGCCGACGAAGTCCTGTCGCCGCTCGTGTTCCGCGCGGACCAGCGGATCGTCAGCCTGATCGCGACTTATGATGTCGCGCGACTACAGCCGCTGGTGGCGCCGGCGACCACGATTGCCCGCGCCATTCCCCTCCCCCCGGTCGCCCAGCGCAAGGCGGCGATGACGCTTTACCCGCCGCTGCCGGAAATCGCCGCATTGCTCGACGGCTTGGGACAGCTGGTGCAGCTCGACCGGGAAGACGACATCGACGCCTGCGTCGCCGTTACGGCCCTGATGGGAAGCTATTTCGGGATGCTCGACGGCATCGCCGGATGGCTGTCGCAACGCGGGATCGCCAGCGAACAGGCGCAATCCTACGTCGGTGCGATCTACCACGCCCTTGGCATTGCGGCGGAAGCGCAGGCTGCCGACGGGTTCGACCGCCTGTCGGTCGAATATTCGACCCGTGGCGGACTCAATGAACAGGCATGGCGCGAACTGCGCGCAGCCGGTCTGAACGACATGTTTTCAGAGGCGCTCGATCTGATCCACGACCGCGTCCGCGGGCGCGCGACGCTGGAAGACCAATTGCCCCGTAACCGCTGACAGGACTCAGCAGGACAGCCAAGTATCGTTGAGGCGATAGCCGTTCGGAAACGGATCCTCGGGATCGCTGCCATAATGCGAGACTCCGGTCAGCCAGGCGCGTCCGCTGACCGACGTAAGCACGGCTGCTGTATCGCCCGCCCTGGTTTCGCCTTCGATCGCGCAGGCGAATTCGGTGTCGAGAATGGACAGATGGTTGAACCGTTCGCCGACCGCGAGATCACCGCGCGCATGCATCAGCGCCATGCGCGCCGAACTGCCGGTGCCACAGGGGCTGCGATCGATCCGACCCGGTGAAACGACGACGGCATTTTTCGCCGTCTTTACCCCGTCGCGTTCCATCAAGGGGCCGGCGAACAGCGCCTGGTTGATCGTGTGAATGCCGGGATTTGTGGGATGCACCGAGGGCAGTTGTTCGGCCGCCGCAAGCTTGATGCGTTCGCCGACCTCGACCAGCGTCCGCGCCTCGCCCTGCGCCAGCGTGAAGCCCAGATCCTCCGCGGACACGATCACGTAGATCATGCCGCCATAGGACACGTCGACCGTCACCCGGCCGAGCCCGGGCACGTCGACCGGCTTTTGCAAATGCATGACGAAACTCGGCACATTGCGGAATGACACCCGCCGGCACTTGCCGTCGCCGCATTCCGCCTCGACTCCCACCAGCCCAGCCGGCGTATCGACCGTCAACCGCGTGACCGGCTCGATCATCGGCACCATGCCCGTTTCCAGTACCACGGTGACCGTGCAGATCAGGTTCGACCCCGACATCGGCGGGTAATAATCGGATTCGATGACGATCATCCCGAGATCCGCCTCGGGCGCGATCGGGGGTGTGATGAGATTGACCGCTGCATTCACACTGCCGCGCGGATCGGAGAGCAGCATCAGGCGCAACCAGTCCTGGTCGCGCTCGAGCAATTGCTGGCGCTCGAACATCGACGACGCGCGGGGCGCGATGACGCCGCCGGTGATGACGCGGCCGACTTCCCCCTCGGCATGGGCTCCGACGACTGTGACGACTTGCTGTGTGCGCATGATCGTTCGAGTATCGCATCCGGGCGACACATTCCAGAAAAATTGTATATTGGATCCCAAATTACGTCTCTGCATTAAATGAACACTGCATATTTAAATAATAGACACTGCTCATTTTCTGCAGTAAGCCCCCTTGTAGGCATAGGAGTAGACGCGAGTGGAAATCGGCTTTCAGGTCGCTGGCGCCGGAATCGCCCTGCCCGACCGGGTTGTTCCCTCCGAAGAAGTCGACGGACTGATCGACCGCCCGTCCGGCTGGACGGAAAAGCATCTGGGCATCCGTCAACGACATTGGGCGAATAACGAAGAGACGTCGTCGGCCCTGGGCGCGACGGCAGCGATCGCTGCGCTGGACGACGCGGGATGGGACATTGGTGACGTTGATGTGATTATCGGCGCGTGCGCTGTGATGGAGCAACCGATCCCCGGAACTGCCGTGCTCGTGCAACGCCACCTGGGCCTTGGGCAATCCGGCATTCCGGCTTTCGACGTCAACGCCACGTGCCTGTCCTTTCTCATCGCCTTCGAGACGGCGCTTGCCGGCTTTGCGCTCGGCAAATGGCGACGTGCGCTAATCGTCGGCGCCGACATCGCTTCGGCCGCGCTCGACTTCTCCGATCCCGAAGCTTCGGCGATCTTCGGCGACGGCGCTGCGGCTGTCGCGCTGAGCGCGGACGGACCGCATCGCCTGCTCGCCGCACGGCTTTCGACCTTCGGCGACGGCGCGGACCTCTGTCGGCTGGAAGCGGGAGGAACCCGGTTGCGCCCGCACGACGACCTCGACGGGTTCCTGGCACACAGCCGGTTCCAGATGGACGGCTCGGGCGTTTTCCGCGCGACGGCCAAGCGCTTTCCCGCCTTCATCGATCAGCTCTTGTCGGAAGCAGGAACCGGGCTCGACCAGCTCGACACGGTCATCCCGCATCAGGCAAGCGCCGCAGCCCTCGAACACCTCAAACGCGCGGTGCCCAACGGCCATGCCCGCACGATCGACATCTTTGCCGACCACGGCAACCAGATTGCAGTCGGCATGCCGCACGCCCTGTATCATGCACGCGCGGCGGGACGGCTCACGCCCGGCAGTCATTCCCTCCTGATCGGAACTTCGGCGGGCGTGTCACTCGGGGGCGCCGTAGTCCGGTGGTGAGACGCCATGCCCTGGTGACGGGCGCGACGGGCGGCCTGGGACGCACGCTGGTGCCTCAGCTGCTCGCGGCGGGCTATCGCGTGACGGCTACCGGTCGCAATGCCCAGGTCGGTGAAGACCTCGCGATCAATGGCGCGCGGTTTATGGGTGCGGATCTCATTGCCGATTCGCTCGAAAGCCTCGTCGATCAGGTCGACACCGTTTTCCATCTCGCCGCCTTGTCTTCGCCCTGGGGGCGATATGCCGACTTCGAAGCGATCAATATTACGGCGACAGGCCGGCTGCTCGAAGCGGCGCGGCAGGCCGGGGCAAAGCGCTTCATCTACGTATCGACCCCGTCGATCTACGCCGCCGCGCACGATCGCCTCGGCCTGACCGAAACCGATCCGCCGGCGATGCCCTTCGCAAACGCCTATGCGGCAACGAAATACGCAGCAGAACGGCGGGTGCTGGCCGCCAATGACACGGGCATCGCGACGATCGTCCTTCGCCCGCGCGCGATCGTCGGACCGCATGACGAGGTCCTCCTGCCCCGCCTGCTCCGCGCCGTGAAGAATGGCCGGATCAGGCTGCCGGGTGGCGGCGATGCGCTGATCGAACTCACCGATGTGCGCGACGTATGTGCAGCGTTGATCGCGGCGGACCGTGCGTCGGCGACGGGAAAGGCTTTCAACATTTCCGGAGGTTCGCCGCGCAGTCTGCGTGCCCTGCTCACGACGATCTTCGCCGTTCTCGAACGGCCGGTCGATATGCGCTCCATCGGCGTCGGCCGGGCCATGGCATTCGCACGGCTCGCCGAAATGATCACCAAGCTCATCCCCGGGCAGCCCGAGCCCGCCATTACGACTTACACCGTGAAGGCCCTCGGCTATTCACAGACCTTCGACCTGAGCGCCGCGCGTACCAACCTCGGTTGGACGCCGCGCTACACGCCCGAAGAAGCCATTGCTCATGCGTTGGGAGAAGGCGCCATCCATGACTGAGGTTACAGTTCGTCCCCTGCGCGTGGGCCACTGCCTGCATCCCCAGATCATGTCGATCCGCGATGGAAGCTGGCGTCCGACGGTGTTCCCTGCACTGGCGATGCTGATCGTCCACCCTGTCGAAGGACCGATCCTGTTCGATACGGGCTACGATCCGGCCTTCCTGCAGGCCACCGAAGCGTTGCCTGAGCGCTTCTATCGCTGGCTGACGCCTGTAACCCTAAGCGACCAGGAACATCTGCCCAAACAGTTGGAACGCCTGGGCATCGCGGCCGTGGACGTGCGCCACGTAGTACTGTCGCACTTCCACGCCGATCACATGGCCGGGATCCACGCATTTCCCAATGCAGCGATCCATTGCGCGCGCGCGGGCCTGGAAGCGGCATGCACAGGGGGCCGCTTCGCGGCCGTGCGTCAGGGCGTGTTGCGCACCCTGATTCCTGCAGACATCGACGTGCGGGCGCGATTCTACGAAGAAGATCCACGCATCGCCCTGCCCCCCTCACTGGCACCGTTCGATATGGGAGCCGACATTCTGGGCGACGGATCGGTCATTGCCGTGGAACTTCCCGGCCATTGTCCGGGGCATTGGGGAATCGTCGTGCGTGACGGTGAACGCGGCGATCATTTCATGGTTGGCGATGCCGCCTGGTCGAGCGACGCGATCCGCCGCAACATGCCGGCCCCCGCGATTGCCAGCGGTTTCCTGGGCAACACGCGCGTGGGCCGCGAAACACTGGGCAAGCTCCACTCCCTGTGGGCACGCAATCGCGAAATGACATTCACACCCTGCCACTGTCCCGAACGCGCTGCCGAAGCGGTCCTTCCGTGAAGGCGGCGCAGCTCGACGGCCGGACGATCTGGTACGCGGCAAGCAACGAGGACGGCCGCAGCGAGACGCGGGCGCTCGAACCGGGCGGGCGGACCATCCTGAGCATTACCGCAAGCGGTTCACGGACATTCGACCTGCTACTCGCCGATCCCGCACATATCGTGTCGATCGACCAGAACCCTGCGCAGACCGCCTTTGCCGAATTGCTCGCCGCAGGTTACCGAACGCTCGATTATCGGCAATTCGCGGCATTTACCGGGCTGGACAACGATCAATATGCACGTGAGGTGCTGTTCGAACGGATCGTAAAGAACCTGTCACCCGCGACCCGGACATTCTGGTCGAACAACCGCCGCGCGATCGGCGCTGGCTTGATCTATGCGGGCAAATGGGAAGGCTTCCTGCGCACGATCCATGGTCTTGCAGGTTCTAGGCGGCGCGGGATTGCCGCACGGCTGATGGCGGCTGAAACCGTCGAAGAACAATATTCGCTTTGGCGATCCGAATGGACCGACCGGCAATGGCGCGGGTTCCTCAAGCTTCTCTCGATGCGTTTCTTATGGCGTTATGTGGCGCGCGAACCCGGCATCGCGTTCGTCGCGCGCGATTTCGACATCAGCGCCTATGTCGCCGCGCGCTTCGACCATGCTGCGCGGACCCAGTTGTTCCGCGAGAGCCCGTTTGCCTGGTTGATGATGACCGGCAGCTACCCCGACGATGTCCGTCCGCCCTATTTGTCAGAAGCGGGGTTTGACGCGATCAAGAACCGCATCGACCGCGTCGAATTCGTTACCGCACCCGTACAGGATTATCTGCGCGGTACCGATGCTGGCCGTTTCGATGCGGTGTCGCTGTCGGACTATTCGTCCTATTGCGATGTCGATGTGCAGCGCGGCCTGTGGCGTGACCTGGCGCGCGCGATGCCGCGAGGCGGTCGCGTGTGCGAGCGCAAGTTCTTCAACAAATCGGGCACGGGACTGCCCGGCGAATTCGGGTTCGTGCGCGATCTCGAGCTCGAAGAAATGCTCTTTCAACAGGATCGCGCCTATTTCTACTCTTTCGTCGTGGCGGAGAAGGCATGAGCATGGCGGATCCATGGCCCAGGGCGCTGGCCGAAGCGTGGCACCCGATCGCCTATGCCCGCGAAATCGGCGCACGGCCGGTCGCGCGAATGTTGATGGACCGCCCCGTTGTCGTATGGCGATCCGCTGACGGCCTTTCGGTTCTGGAAGACCGTTGTCCACACCGCAACGTCCCACTGTCTGGAGGACGGATCGACGCCGGGGTGCTGTCCTGCCCCTATCACGGCTGGGAATTCGGCGGCGACGGACAGTTGCTGCGCGTGCCGGGTTCAAGCGAATGCCCTGCCACTGCGGCACGCGCATTTCCTGTCATCGAGCGTGCCGGACTGATCTGGACGAGCTTTGCCACCGAACCAGCGCCGTTCCCCGAACTTCCCGCGGCGATCAGTGACCCGACGCGCGACTGCTTCTGGTGGCGTGTCGATTCATCGCAGGCGCGGATCGCAGACGCGATCGAAAATATCCTCGATCCGATGCACAGCTATTTCGTGCATCCCGGTTTCGTGCGTGCGTCGCGCAAACCAATTCCGATGGACCTCGAACTGCGGATCGACGGGCAAGGATGCGAGGCGCGTTATACGGAAGCGCGTGAGACGATGACGTGGCTGCAGCGATTTGCCGAGGGTGACCGGGTGTGCTCGAACAACCGTTACCTGGCGCCATCGATCACCGAGGTGGAATTCGTCAGTACAAAGGGCGTTACCATCACGATCACGACCGTGCTGTCACCCGAAGCAAAGGACCGGACGCGCCCCTATGCCCATTTCGCGATGCGCAAAGGCTGGATGCCGGGATGGATCAAGCGACTGGCCCTCACCATGTTCCTCATCCCGATCCTGAAACAGGATCGCGCCGCGTTGAGGGCACAGGCCCAGAACGTCGAACGGTTCGGCGAGACCGCCTATACGATGGGACCGATCGACTATTTCGGGCCGATGATCTGGCGGTTGCTGAACGGTGAGCCGCAACCCGTGGAGACCCGGCACCTGCGCATCGTCGGCTAGTCCGGCGACCAGTCGCGGCGGACGCGGCGGAGCTTTCGATCGAAGACCTGCTCGATAACGCCGCGTTCGATGGCAACCGGGGCAACGCCCATGGATGTGAACAGCGTGGCCAACGCCTTCGCCGTCGGCTCAAGCATGATCGCATCGGGCAAGCTAACCTCGATACGTGCCCGTCCCGTCTGGACGATACGAAAGTCCGTGATGCGCCGGTCACTGTCGATCACGGCGTTGCGCAGCACGTCAGGCGTAACCATGCGAAGACCTCCGTCGCTGACGGCGGGCAACAGGAAGATATCGTCGCTGCGCCCCTCGATCCGGCTGACCGCCTGAAGCGGGGAGCCGCATGGGCAAGGCCTATCAGCAAGTTCGAGCAGATCGTTCATGCGGTACCGCAGCATCAATTGCGTCCGGCGCGTGAAGTCGGTGAAGATCGGCGTGACCAGATTGCTGGCTGCCGATGGCCGCTCCCACTCGAACGCAACGGCGTCTTCCGCGAGGTGCAGCGTGCCGTGCGGACAGGCGACGCCGAACAGCCCCTCGGTCGCCATGTAGATTTCGCGCACGGTGCGTCCCGTCGCCCCCTCGATCACCTGCCGGTCGATTGGGTCCAGCACTTCGGCGCCGCTGAAGATGTGCCGCGCGCCGAGTTGCCCGCGTTCGGCAAGGGCACGCAGCACCTTGGGCGGGGCGACGATTGTGTCGGGCGCAAAGGCGGCGAGGTCGTCCGCCCAGGCATCGACACCCTCGGCCAGATCGAAGAAGCCGAGCTGGATCCGGCTGCCGCTGCTGGCCGATCTGTAAAGGCTCGACAGACCCGGCAGCGCGAGCGCGACGCGGTGCCGCGTCCACAAGGCATCGGGCAATGTCTTCGCCAGGATCGTGCCGAGCCATACGAGCCGCTCAGCGTCCGAAATCACGTAATAGCCGCGGTTGCCACTGGTCCCCGTGCTCTGCCCGAACGCATAGCCATCGATGTGGGACGCGCCCTCCGCAATCGCCGCCCGAACACGATCGACCGTGATACCGGGCCGGTTGTACACGGCGAAATCGGCAAGCAGCGCCGCCTTGTCGATGACCGGCGCGTCTCCCAGCCGAGCAATCCCGCGACCGGGTGCGAAGTTGGGGACGACCTCACGCATCATTCGCGCGACCTGCCGGTCCCGGTAGCGTTCGACATCGCCGCGCGTCCGCAGCCGCGCCGCAAGCCAGCGCGTGCTGGCAAAAGCGCGGGCGGCGTGAAACAGCCCCGCGCCGCGAACGCTCATGCGGCCGCCAGCGCCGCCATCGCCACATAGTCGAGCTTGCCCGTCCCCAGCACCGGCAGCGCCTCCATCACGCGGATGTCGCGCGGGATCATCAGTTCGGCGACGCCATTGGCGCGACCCCAAGCCTGGAGCGCGGCAGCATTCGCATCCGGCGCGGTCGTCAGCAAGACGAGCTGTTCGCCCTTGCGCAGGTCGGGCCGCGTCACGACGGCGTGCATCGCATCGGGCCAGACCGCCGCGGCATAGCCCTCGACCGCGGGCAGCGAGACCATCTCGCCGCCGATCTTGGCAAACCGCTTCGCCCGCCCACGGATCGCGACAAAGCCCTTGTCGTCGATGGTTACGATGTCGCCGGTGTCGTGCCAGCCGCCTTCGGGCGGTTGCAACACGCCCGGCAGGTCGGCCTTCAGATAACCGGCCATGATGTTCGGCCCGCGGATCGACAGGCGACCGCCCTCGGCGATGCCCGGCACGTCGTCGAGCCGCGCCTCGACACCCGGCAGCAACTGGCCGACGGTTCCCGCCTGGAAGAACATCGGCGTGTTCACCGCGATCACCGGCCCCGCCTCGGTCGCGCCATACCCCTCAAGGATGCGCAGCCCGAACTTGTCGGCATAGACCTTCCGCGTCTCGTCACGCACACGCTCGGCACCCGCGAAGATGAAGCGCAGCGAATAAAAGTCATAGCTGTGCGCCATGCGCGCATATCCGGCGAGGAAGGTGTCGGTCCCGAACAGGATCGTCGCGTTGCTGTCGTATGCGAGCGCTGGGACGATCCGGTAATGCAACGGACTGGGATAGAGCAACGTCTTCACCCCGCCCAGGATCGGCAGCAAGGTGCCGCCGGTCAGGCCGAAGCTGTGGAACACCGGCAAGGCATTCAGCACGACGTCGCTCGAGTTGAAATCGATCCGCGCCGACAGTTGCGCGCAATTGGCGAGCAGGTTGCGGTGGGTCAGGACGACGCCCTTGGGCAAGCCTTCGGAGCCGCTGGTGAACAGGATGACGGCCGGCGCATCGGGCGAAATCCTCAGGCGGCGGTGACTGCGGAGCGCGAAGGTGGCGGCGACAAGCGCGCGCAGTTTCGCGCCCGTGCCGATCCGCGTACCGATGTCCTCGAGATAAAGGACACGCCGTCCGTCCGCTTCCAGCGCCGCGATCAGGTCGTGCAGCTTGCCCTGGTCGACGAAGGCGCGCGCGGTCACGATGGTCCGGACCTCGGCGGCGGTGCACGCGGCCTTCAGATTGGCCTGGCCCGCCGTGTAGTTGAGCATCGCGGGCACGCGCCCGCCCGACTGCAGTGCGAAGAAGGTCGCGACGACACCGTTGACGTTGGGCAGCAGCACGCCGACCGCCTCGCCCATCCGGGTCACGCGATTCAGCTCGCGGCCCAGCGCGATGCTGCCGATGACGAGCTTCTTGTAGCTCAGCGGCGCGCGCTTCACGTCCTCGACCGCGGGTGCCTTTCCGCCGTTCAGGTCCTTCGCGTCGATCAGCGCCTCGAACAGCGTCCGGTCGATGTCGGACGTCGCGAAGATCATCGCGCTCATCTCTTCATGCAGCTTGCGGCCCGCAATCGCGCGGCGCTGGCGAGCCGTCATCTCACCCTCGATCGCGAAGCGCTGCTGCGGCAAGATGGTCAGCGTGATCTTCGGGAACATGCGCTGGCGCACCTTCCCCTTGAGTTTCGAGAACGGCGAATATTGCGCCCCCTCGATCCGGACCGGCACCAGCGGCGCATCGGCCTTGTCGGCGACCATGCCGGGGCCGTCGAAGATCTTCATCAGCGCGCCGGTCACCGTGATGCGCCCCTCGGGAAAGATGACGAGTGTACGCCCCTCCTTCACCGTGCGCACCATCGCCTTGGTCGCCATCGGGTTGGTCGGGTCGACCGGGAACGCCTCGAACAGTTTGAGCGCGGGCTGCACCCACCACATCTTCGAAACCGAACTGGCGATGGCGAAGGTCGGCTTGCCCGGCAGGAACACCGCGAGCAGCAGGCCGTCGAGCCACGAGACGTGGTTGACCACGACCACTGCGCGCTCGCCGGGCTTCGGCATGTTCTCCGCACCCTTCACCTCGACGCGGTAAAGGACGGTCAAAATAGCCTTGAACAATGACTTGATCACCGTTTCGGGCAGCAGGTAGCAGGAGACGAGCGCCACGAAGAGCGTCGCGAAACCGATCGCGCCGAACAGGCCGGGGACGGATATGCCCATATGGAGCAGCCCCAGCGTCGCGATAACGACGCCGACCGTCACCCCGGCATTGATGACGTTTGCGGCCGCCAGGATGCGCGACCGTTCTGCCTTGGGCGAATAGACCTGCACGATGGCATAGAGTGGCACGACGAAGATGCCGCCGCAGAACGCCGTGCCCGCAAGGCCGATGAGAATGTGGATGGCGCCCGGTGTCTGGACGAATGCCGAAATACTGGCGCCCGCCTGTCCGGGGACGAAGGCGGTCGTCGAAAACCACAGGTCGATCAGGAACGCGCCCATGAACAGCGCGGACACCGGCACGTATTTCGCCGAGACTTCGCCCTTCAGCATGCGGTTGACGATCAGCGACCCGACCGCGACCGAGATCGAGAAGACGATCAGGAACAGCGTCACGACCGACTGGTCCGCGTGGAGCACGCCGCTAACAAGCGGCGCGAATTCGCTGACCAGCACCGCGCCCGCGGCGAAGAACCAGCCGATACCCAGGATCGCGAGCCAGACCGCGCGGCCATGGTTCGCCTCGCGGATGATGTCCCATGTGCCGCGGAAGATATTCCAGTCGATGCGGACGTTCGCCTCTTCTGGGGGTGCCGGGGGAATGAACAGGCTGGCGACGAACCCGGCGACGGCAAGCGCCATGGCGACAAGCCCGGCCTCCCAGGGAACGATCACGCCCGCGAGCAACTGGCCGCCGAGGATGGCGACGAACGTCCCCGCCTCGATCAGGCCGGTACCGCCCATAATCTCGTGCTGGTCCAGGTGCTGCGGGATGATCGAATATTTGACGGGCCCGAAGATGGTCGAATGCACGCCCATCATGAACAACGCGACCAGCAGGACGGGCACGGAATGAATCCACAGGCCGTAAAGACCCAATCCCATAATCAGGATTTCCGCCGCCTTGACCCAGCGGATCAGCCGCCCCTTGTCGATCGAATCCGCAAGCTGCCCAGCGATCGACGACAGGAAGAAATAGGGCAGAATAAAAATGCCGGTCGCCAGTGTCGCAAGCTTTTCGGCGGCTTCGGGATGATCGATGTAAATCGTGAAATTCGCGAGGAAAAGCAGCGCGAACTTAAGGACATTATCGTTAAACGCCCCCAGGAACTGAACGATGAACAATGGCCCGTAACGGCGCTTGGCAAGCAGCGAAAAGTCTGGAGCGGACATCGTTCATCTTCCTATCGTCTTGCCTGCCCTTTGGACAGGAGGAGTAGGAAATCCATTAACGGCTACCTCCTTTCGCCGCACATATCGCTAAAATAATCACTGTTCAATTAAAATAATGGACAACGCTCAATTAAATGCCCAAAGCGGGCTATGGGACGCCGATCCGACCATACGCGCAGCGAGCTTCGCGCCCTGGTGATTGCCGAGGCGCACAAGCACATGGCGGAGGTCGGGTTCCTGCGTTTTTCTGCGCGCGAGGTCGCCAAGCGCATCGGCTATTCGATCGGCACGATCTACAACGTGTTCGGCACGCTCGACGCACTGCTGGTTGCGGTCAACACGCGCACGTTCGACCTGTGGATCGACCATCTGTCGCGCCATCTGGACCGCGCGTCGGACGACCGGATCAAGGCGATGGTCGAGGGGTATTTCAGCTTCGCGCGCGAGAACCCCAATTTGTGGATGGCGATCTATGACCACCGCCTGCCCCACGACATGACAATGCCCGAAGGCGACGCGGTCGAGCGCGGCAAGCTGACACGGATCGTGGAGCACGAGATCGCCACCGCACTCGGCCAGCCCGAGAACGAAAGCACCGCGGCGCTCACGCGTTCGCTCGTCGCCGTGGTCCATGGGCATTGCAGTTTCGCCCTGACCGGCACGTTCGACCTGCTTGGCGAAACCGATCCGCAGGCGCGCGCCCTTGCCCGGGTGCGCGAGACGCTGGCAGCCGCGGCGCGGAAATAAAACAGGGCGCGAAGCGGTTGGCAATCGGGACCGAAAGGTCCAAGCGAAAATCATGGCCGACGCGTCGAGTCCCGCCCCGATCACAGCAACATCGCCGCTCAGCATCCCGATATTCCGTGCCGTATGGATCGCGAGCCTCATTTCGAACTTCGGCGGGCTGATTCAGTCGGTCGGCGCATCCTGGATGATGATCTCGCTGCATGCCTCGCCGCAGCAGGTCGCACTCGTACAGGCGTCGACCACGCTGCCGATTATGTTGTTCGCGCTGGTGGCGGGTGCGATCGCAGATAATCTCGACCGGCGGCACGTCATGCTGGCGGCACAGATCTTCATGCTCCTCGTATCAGCGGTACTTGCGCTGTTTGCATGGATGGGTTGGCTGACCCCCTGGCTGCTGCTGATGTTCACGTTCCTCGTCGGATGCGGGACGGCGCTCAACGGGCCGGCCTGGCAGGCATCGGTCGGGGACCTGGTCCCAAAGCCAATGCTGCCCGGCGCCGTCACCTTCAACAGCATGGGTTTCAACATCGCACGCAGTCTGGGCCCTGCGATCGGAGGGGTCATCGTAGCCGCGGCCGGTGCGGCAACCGCATTTTTTGCGAACGCGGTCAGTTACCTGGCACTCATCGCCGTCCTCCTGCGCTGGCGGCCGCACCGGCCGGAATCGAAGCTGCCGTCGGAGGCGCTGGGATCGGCGATGATGTCGGGCATCCGTTATGTCGCGATGTCGCCGGGCGTCCGCGTGATCCTGTTCCGGTCGCTGGTGTTCGGCCTCGGGGCAAGCGCGGTCCCTGCCCTTACCGCGCTGGTCGCGCGCGACCTGGTGAGCGGCGGGCCGCTGACATTCGGTCTGCTGCTCGGCGGATTCGGGTTCGGCGCCATCGGCGGTGCGCTTTTCAGCATCCGCCTGCGCGCACGCTTCACATCCGAAATCGTCGTGCGGATCGCGGCCATCGCCCTGATCTCGGGGACGCTGGTCGTCGCCTTCAGCCGGTTATTGCCCGTGACGGTCATCGGGATGATGATGGCCGGCGGCGGCTGGGTACTGGCGATGTCGACCCTGAACGTTTCGGTCCAGATGGCGACCCCGCGCTGGGTCGTCGCCCGTACCGTCTCGATCTACCAGATGACCGTATTCGGGGCGATGGCCATCGGAAGCTGGCTGGTCGGCGTCATTGCGGAAACGCACACTACATCAATCGCCCTCGTGACGGCGGCGGCATCGCTGGCCGTCAGCTTCCTGCTTGGCTTCGTCATTCCCTTGCCGAAGGTAGAGAGCATCGACCTCGATCCGCGCGGCTGGGAAGCTCCGGAAACCGCCCTGCACATTGAGCCGCGCAGCGGACCGATCGTCGTCACGATCGAATACCGGATCGCAGAAGACGACATCGACCGTTTCGTCGCAGCGATGAATGAGCGCCGCCGCATCCGCCGCCGTGACGGCGCGCGGCACTGGACGTTGTTGCGCGACCTGATGGACACGGAGCTGTGGATCGAGCGCTACCATGTGGCGACCTGGCTCGACTATGTCCGGCACAACCAGCGCCGCACCCATGCCGATGCAGACAACAGCCGCGAAATCTTCGGACTGCACAGGGGCGACAAGTCACCCAAGGTCAGCCGCCGTATCGAATGGCAGACCCGCGGAACCGTGGCCGCAAAGACCGACATCGACGGGGTGGTCGCCGAACCGCTGACCGACGTCAGCGCCTCGACCTGATCAGCCGAAACTGTGCTTGAAGCTAAGATAAGGAATGATGTTCCGGTTGCGCTCACGCAGTTCGAATGCATTTGCAATCGGGTTACGGCGATCGGGTGAGAAGAATGTCCGGTCGCGATGCCCGGCCGACCGCGTCAGGTTGTCGATGCCGAATGTGACCGTCGTCCGCGGGTTCGGCCGGTATTCGGCGAAGACCGAGAGGTAGGGAACGTCGCTGAAAAAGCTGTCGAGCTCGTTCTGGCGATAATTGGTCGAGACCGTCCCGCCCTCCGCATTCACGCCATAGGCAAAGCGGCCGAGATCCTGGCGGAAGGTCGCCTCGAAATAATAGTCCGAATTGCCCGAGAACCGCCGCGACGTAAGCGTGTAGGGATCGGTCACCGACGTGCGCACGTACGACCCATAGAGAGTGAACCGGCCGCGTTTGATGCCGAGGCGATCGAGCGGCGCGTCGATCCGCGCCTTGGCGAGGGTCAGGCTGCCGTCGCCCAGGTTGCCGGGCGCGTCGAAGCCGTCGGGTGTCGGGATGCGATCCTGCACCAGCGACACGAAGTCGTGGCCGAATTCGAGCCTGACCAGGCCGTCGCCCAGAATCGGCTTTTCGAACGTGGCGCGCAATTGCCATGCGCGCTGCGGCACCAGTTCGGCATTCCCCGCGTTGATGCGGTCGCTCGCCAGTTCGGCCGAACTGATGAAATCCTCGAAGCGCAGTTGTGCGACGGTTCGTTCCGCAGACAGCTGGACCCGCCAACCGCCCACCGGCCGCCAGTCGAGCGATGCTTTCGGCTTCAGGAACTGCAGCGAGCGCTGCGCCGTGGCGTCGCCCGAAACGGTCAGTCGCGAAACCTCATAGGTCATGCCGAGGTCGAGCCGCAGTGTCGGGCTCAGCGGCCGTCCGACGTTGACGAACGCCTCCCCCCGCCACTCCTCGACCCGTGCCTGGTCGACCGGCAGGTCGATACGCGTGCGCGCACCGCCGGTGCCGATGCCGAACAAATCCACCTTGCTGTCGAGCGTATTGAGCGCACCCTCGACACCCGTTTCGAGCGTCCAGCCGAGCAGGTTCGGACGCGTCCAGATCAGTCGGCCCACGGTTTCGTTGCGCTGGCTGTCTTGGTTCTGCGCATAACCGCCGGAAACCACGCCGCCGGGGCGAACGAGCGATTCCTCGGTATTGATGCGGTGCTTGCGGGTCGCGAGCACGATCAGCTTCAGCCCGCCCCCCGCGAAGGGCCGCATGACGTCGCCGCCAAGCTCGAGACCCGTCACGCCGAAATGCTGGGCTAGGCTGTCGTTCCGCAACGAGCCCCCCGTGGGAAGCACCGCATTTTCCTGTATCAGTTCGAACGGATCACGGTCGATGCGCCCGTTCAGGTGCGCGCTGCGGTTCGGGCCGTCGTCATAGGCCCAGGACAGCGACCCCGAGGTCACCGGTTCCTGGATATGATTGACCTTGCGCCGGAACTCCGTCTGGACACTGCCGGGCAGCGTGAAGAACCGGTCGATCCCCTCCTCGCTCGTGTTGTCGTTCTTGACCCCGACCGAGGCGTTGAAGGTCGATTTGCCGCGTTTGAGCAAAACCGACGCTGCCCCTTGGGGAAGAAGTTTACCGGTGAATTCGCGGCGCACCGCGCCCTCGAACGTACCGGACAAGCCGGTCGTCGTCGTCAGGACGACATTCAGTACCTGCGACACTTGGGAGTATTCAGCGCCGAACAGGCTGCCAGCACCGACCTCGATCCTCGCTACGCGGCTAGCGGGAATGCGCGCGAGGATGGTGTCGAGCGTATCGCTTTTCGAACTCGGGCGTTCGCCGTTGATGACGACATTGCCGGCCGCCTGGCTCAACCCCCGGACTTCGGTATCGCCCGTGTCGAGCCGGAAGCCCGGCGTACGCTGCACGATCTGCAGTGCGTTCGACGGCGCATAGGTCGTGTAGAACTCGGCGCTGTAGACCAGCCGGCCGGTCGCATCCGCGGTTTGTGCGGTAGCGGGATTTGCTGCCAGCGCAGCAGTTCCGAGAATGACCGCGCTCAGCAGGCGCCATCGCCTCGTTTTATGCCACGTCGTCATGATGTCCCCTCCAAAGGCCATGTTCTAGTTCAGGTAAGTACCGTGGATGCGCATGGCGACGAGCCGGTCCGGATCGGGCCGTGCGCCGCTGCGCTGCGCCCGTTGGGCGAATTCGGGTGAAACACCATGAATGCTCATGGCGATCAGTTGCTGCGGTGTCAGGTCGCGGTAACCGAGTTTGGCATAGGCCTCGACATCGCCCGGCGAGACGCCGTGGATGCGCATCGCGATCAGCTGATCGGCCGACACGCGCATAAGCGACGGGCTGGCGCGGCCGAGCGCGCGGATCCAGTCGAGTTTCACGTCATGGATGCGCAGGGTTACCAGCTTGTCGAGCGACCCGACCCGGTAACCGGCATCGGCAAGCGACTGCACATAGGCAGGCGTCACGCTGAATATGCCCGCCGCAATCAGCTGGTCGATCGTCGGTCGCGCATAGTCATAGCGCGCCAGCGTTTCGAGCAGTTTCAGGTCGGCCCGGTGCAGCGCGAGCTGCAGCGATTGCCGCTCGGTCGGTGCCGCAATGCCGCGCGCAGCAAGGCCCTTAGCGAACGCCGGATCGGCGGCGAATGCACAGGTGCCCGTGCCGCGCCGGCCATCGTAAAGACCCGAACAGTCGAGCGTTCCGGCAGGACGCCGGACAGCGAAGCGGCGGCGATCGCCGGTACCGGCATCCAGCCCTTCCAGTTCGGCGCGGCTGAGCGTCGATGTCGTCGTGCTGTTGTTGCCGCGTTCCCGAACCGCGATCGTCAGCTGCACTTCGGCATCGGTGCGGGCCGGTGCGACCGTCCATTCGATCGGCATCGCGGCCGCCGGTACTTGCGACACATAGGTACCGGCCAGAAAGGCAAGCGTAAGGAAGGTGAAACGCATGTCATGTTCCTTTGTAGTGAAGGCGTGCGCCGTCGTCCGGCTTTCGACGAAAGCCAGTGACAGGGTGACGAACGTCGGGTCGGGTTAGTTCAGGACGTTGGGCGGGTTGGCGATGACCGGCGGTCGTGGAGCCACCGGCGGCTTGGGCGGCTGCCGGGCATCCCCGTCGAAACCGGTGAGTTTCATCTCGATCAGCTCGCTGGCGTTCGGCCGGAATCCCCATCTGTTTTTCACGCGGCGGATGAAATCTCCGTTCACACCGTGGATACGCATCGCCGTGATCTGTCCCGCCGAAAGCCGCGGGTAACCGGCGGCCGCAAGTTCGCGGACATAGGCGGGCGTCACACCCTGCACGGCCATGGACATCATGCTGCCGAACGACTGGTCACGATAACCCAGCGCGCGCATGTCGCGGATCCATTCGGGGGTTACGCCCTGCGTACCCAGGATCATCAGCTCGCGGGCGCTCAGTCCCGCATAGGCGCTGGGTCGCTCATCGACCGCGTGATCTTCCGGTACCGGGCTTTCCGGGAATGTCGGCAATGCCCTGACGGAAGCCGGCGGAACCGGGGCCGTCGGTGCGACAGGTGCTGAAAGGTGAGACACCGCGGGAGTTTGTGGCGCGGTCGCCGTAATAGCGCGAACGGGGGAAGGCGCGACGGGCGCAATAGGAGCGACGGGTGCCGAGCGCGCCGTCAATGCCGCCAGCGGCGCGCCAAGCGCCATTCCCACGGCGATACAGGCAAGGCTCCAACCCAACCGCGCGGGAGTGCGCACCGTCGACACATCGAGCACGCGGCGTACGCGATCGCCCAGCGACGCCTTGCTAGGCGCGACGCCATTTGCCGCAAGCAACAGCCCCCGGCTTTCATGCCGCGCTGCACTGACCAGCAGCTGCGCATAATCGGTGCCGCTCACATCGCTGCGCAGGACGGCGTCGTCGGCCGCCTCTTCACGCAACTGATGACAGCGGCGCGCCAGCATCCAGACGAACGGGTTGAACCACAGGAGCGCGGTCGCGACGCGGGCGAGTAACAGCTTCATCCAGTCGAACCGCGCGACATGCGCCAGTTCATGCGCGATGATCGCCTCTGCGTCATCACGACCCGTGGAGGCGGACTCGCCGACCAGGATCGTCGGGCGGAACAGGCCCCAGCTGACTGGCGAAACCAGCTCGGGGCTCACGAGCAGCGCCGCGCCGTTCTTGAACCCCATGCGCCGTTGTGCATGGGCGAGCGCCGCCAGCCAGGGTTCATCGATCAGGACGGTCGACCTGCGGCGAAGGGCGAACAGGCGCAACACGGCGATAATCGTAACGCCGAGCAGGATCGCCGCGGGGATGGCATAGGCAAACCCTGCGAGAGCCTCCGTATTGAGTGTCGGCATTGTTTCGACCGGTACCGACGATGCCGCATGCACGATTGCGGGCGCGACGGACGCCGTCACGACTGGCGTATCCGCCACCGGCATTTCAGGCGCGACGTACCAGCGCGGCAGGAGTTCGCCTGCCAACGGCAGAACCAGCGCAGCAGCCAGCCCGAAATGGGCGAGCCACGACCGTTCTGATGCCGACCGGAAGCGCAGGATATCGAGCAGGAAGACGACGACGCCCGCCGTGACGACAGACTTGATCGCAAGCTCAAAGGCGATCGCAAGGGTCATGACTGCTTCTCCTGCCGGGCCTGGGCAATCAGCGCTTCCAGCGCATCGAGTTCGGGGTCGCTCAGCTTTTCCGACATGCCGAGCAATGCGGTCGCTGCCCCCACGGGCGAACCGCCGAAGAACGTGCGGACCACTTGCGACAGGGCGGACTTCTTAGCCGCCGCTTCGGTCACGGCTGGCGCATAGACAAAACCGCGATCCGACGTTTCGCGCCGGACCATCTTCTTGACCTCGAGCCGCGTCAGCATCGCGCGCACCGCCGATGGCGAAAGCTGGTCGGGCAAGGCATCGCATACCTCCGCAACCGTCGCGGGGCCGCGAGTATAGAGCAGGTCGACGATCTGCCGTTCGCGGGGGGGAAGCTTGTCTAACATCGAATCACCTTTTCGCTACATTTGTAGCTAGACTACATTTGTAGCGCGCGCAAGCGCCGTTTGTTACTGTTGTCACCGGCCCTTCGAAAAGGCAGGGAAACCGCCATGACAGATACGACGCGGAGACAGATATTGGCGACCGGTGCAATGGCCGTGGCTGCAACGGCATCGCAGGCGAGCCCGGCGCGCAAGGACGATGGTCTCGCGATCCCGGCACCCGACGTCGTTACCCTGCCCATCGTCGGCAGCGACAAGCGCTTCCCCGTCCGCCGCATCTATTGCGTCGGTCGCAATTATCTCGCCCATGTCGTCGAACTGAACAACAATACCGCAGAGCCGCCGTTCTTTTTCCAGAAGCAGCGCGATATGATCGTCCAGCCCGGCGGCAAGGTGCGCTACCCCGCCCTGACCGCCGATTTCGAATATGAGACCGAACTGGTCGTCGCGATGAAGTCTGGCGGAATGGACATCGATCGCGAGGCCGCGAATGCGCACATCTTCGGTTATGCCGTCGGCTTCGACATGACCCGCCGCGACCGGCAGGCCGACATGAAGCGGATGCAGAAACCGTGGGAAATCGGCAAGTCGTTCGAGGACAGCGCGCCCTGCGGCGCGATCACACCGGCGGCGAGATCCGGTTTCCTCGAGCGGGGCGAGATCAAGCTGCTCGTCAACGGCGAGGTCCGCCAGCAAAGCAACCTCGACCGGATGATCTGGAACGTGCCGATGCTGATCGCCGCACTTTCGAAAGAGGCGGAGCTGCGCGCGGGCGACCTCATCTATACCGGAACGCCAGAGGGCGTGGGGCCAATGAAACGCGGCGACCGGATGCACGGCACGGTGGACGGGCTATCGACGCTGGTCGTCGAGATTGTGTGACCCCGGGCATCGGTCGCCGCGGCCCCGGATGACGAAAGCCGCGCGAAGATGATCCCCGCTTTCCTGATCGTCGCGGCGTCGCTGTTCACGTCGATCCTTTCGGGCATTTTCGGCATGGCCGGCGGGCTGGTCCTGATGGGCGTGTTCGCATGGCTGATGCCGGTCACGATGGCGCTGGCGCTGCACGGCATGATCCAGTTCGCATCGAACATGTGGCGCGTCATCCTGCATCGCGGCCATGTGAAATGGCGTGTGCTGGGGTTCTTTGCCATCGGTGCGATCGTCGCGGTCGCAACCTTCTCGCTCGTCGTGTTCAACCCCACCAAGCTCTACGTCTTCCTAGGTCTTGGACTGATGCCCGTGCTGATCTGGCTGCCAGAGCGCTGGATGCGCCTCGATGCGTCGAACCCGGTGCACGCCCTGACGGGCGGGTTCGTTTCGACCGGCCTGTCGCTCGTTTCGGGTGTATCCGGGCCTGTGACCGACCTGCTGTTCGTACGGACCGAACTGACCCGGCATCAGGTCGTGGCGACAAAGGCCGTGATGCAGGCCATGGGGCATGCCTCCAAGGTCCTGGTTTATGGCGGCGTCCTGCTGAGCGCATCGGGCCGTACCAGCGTCCCGCTGGCAGTCACGGCGGTCGCGATTTTCGCGTCGATGATCGGAATCGTCATCGGCGGACGCATTCTCGACCGGATGAGCGACGCTCATTTCCGCACCGGCCGCCGCTGGATCGTGACACTGGTCGGCGCAAGCTTTCTGGTGCAGGCCGCCCAGATCGGCTTGTCATGACGAACAACAAGGATCTGTGATGCCCGGACCGCTGGATGGCCTGAAAGTTCTCGAACTCGCACGTATCCTTGCAGGCCCCTGGGCAGGGCAAACACTGGCCGACCTGGGGGCGGATGTGGTCAAGGTGGAAAGCCCCGGGGGCGACGACACCCGCGCCTGGGGTCCGCCATTCGTGCCCGCAGCCGACGGGGGCGATCTGTCCGCTGCCTATTTTCATTCGTGCAATCGCGGGAAACGGTCGGTCGTGGCCGACTTCACGACGCCCGAGGGGCGTGCGCTGGTCGAACGCCTGGCGGCATCCGCCGACATCCTTATCGAGAATTTCAAAGTAGGCGGACTGGCGAAATACGGCCTGGATTATGCATCGCTGTCGAAAATCAATCCGCGTCTCATCTATGCCTCGATCACCGGTTTCGGACAGGACGGCCCCTATGCGGCGCGCGCGGGATATGATTTCCTGATCCAGGGCATGGCCGGCGCGATGTCGATCACCGGCGATCCGCAGGGACAGCCGACGAAGGCCGGTTTCGCTATCGCCGACCTGTTCTCAGGACTCTATGCGACGATCGGCATCCTGGCCGCGGTGCGGCGCCGCGATGAAACGGGGCAAGGCGCGCAGATCGACTGCGCCCTGATGGACAGCCAGATCGGCGTTCTGGCGAACCAGGCGATGAACTATCTCGTTTCCGGCATGGTGCCCCAACGTCTCGGCAACGCGCATCCCAACATCGTCCCCTATGAAGTTTTCCCGGTTCGCGACGGGCATGTCATCATCGCGACGGGGAATGACGGCCAGTACCGCAGGCTCTGTACGGCACTTGGCGACGAGGCCGTCGGTGCCGACCCGAAATTCGCGAACAACGCCCTGCGCGTCGAAAACCGCATCGACCTGATCGCCAAGATCACCGCGCTGACGCTGACGTTCGATCGGGAAGACCTGCTTTCACGGCTCGAGCCGGCGTCGGTACCCGCAGGTCCCATCAATACGATCGCCGATGTGTTCGACGACCCCCAGGTGCAGCATCGAGGGATGCGGATCGATTTGCCCTCACCCGATGCCGCGGGCGGATCGATCCCCGGCGTACCCACGCCCCTGATGATCGACGGCGAGCGGTTGGTACATTCCCGCCCCGCCCCGCGCGTCGGCCAGCATGTCGACGATGTTCTGGCCGATCCTCGCTGGATCAGTCCCTGATCGCACTGCTGGCTGTCGATCAAGGTCGAAGGGCTCTTTGCCGCGAGGGAATGGCGATTGCGCAAGCAATAAAGTTACGCGACAATATTCCAAACCATCCCCGGGAGAGAAATTCATGCGCGCCGCCCTTGCCCTGCTGCTGCTGTCCGCAGCGCCCATCGTCCATGCCGCAACCACCGCTCCCGCACCGGTTGCTCAGGCGGGGCCACAGGACGCCGCGCTGCTACAATTCCTGGACAAGGCGTTCGACGAGCAGATCGCGCTCAGCCCGGAAAGCCAGACGCAGCTGGGCTTCAAGACGAACAACGACAAGCTCGACGACTATACCGACGCCGCCGCGGTCAAGGTGCGCGACCTTGCCGAGCGTCAGTTGAAAGACATGCACGCCCGCTTCAAGCTCGACCAGTTGGGCGAAGGCGCGCGCATTTCGTACCGCCTGTTCGAATATGAGGTGCAGCGCGGGCGTGAATCGTTCCAGTTTCGCGACCTGAAATTCCCGGTGGCGACGACCGGCAGCCCGGCGGGGGAAATCCCCGTCCTGCTGATCAACAACCACAAGGTCGAGAGCGTTGCCGACGCGCAGGCCTATATCGCGCGGCTGCGCGACACCGACCGGGTGATGACCGAGGTGGCCGCGACGATGCGGCGGCAGGCGTCGAAGGATATCATTCCCAACAAGGTCAACTTCGCACCTGCGCGACACGATGCCAGGAAAGTGATCACCGGCGCGCCGTTCGATAGCGGCGCGGATTCGACCCTGCTGGCGGACTTTTCGAAAAAGGTCGCGGCGCTGAACGCCCCGGCGGACGTAAAGACGAAGCTGTTGGCCGATGCTCGCGCCGCGCTGACCGGACCGTTCCTGCACGGCTACCAGACGCTGATCGCGGCGATCGACGAGATCGAGCCCAAGTCGACGGGCAATTACGGCGCCTGGCATCTGCCCAATGGCACAGCCTACTATGCCGACCGGCTGAAAGCGTCGACGACGACGAACCTGACCGCCGACCAGATCCACCAGACCGGCTTGGCGCAAGTCGCGGCGATCCGGCAGGAAATGGACGCGATCAAGAAAGAGGTCGGCTTCACCGGAACGCTGGAGCAGTTCTTCGACCACATCCGCACCGATCCGCAGTTCAAATATCCGAATACCGAAGCGGGCCGCGAACAATATCTCGGCGATGCGCGCGCCGTGATCGCGTCGGTCATGGCGGGTGCGCCGAAATTCTTCAGCGTGCTGCCCAAGGCACCGCTGGAGGTACGCGCGGTCGAGAAATGGCGTGAGGGGACGGCGTCGACCGCCTTCTACAATCCGCCGTCGGCCGACGGGACGCGGCCGGGCATCTATTACGTCAATCTGGTCGATATGAACCAGACGCAGAAGGTCCAGGTCGCAGCGATCGCGAGCCATGAGGGTGCGCCGGGCCACCATTTCCAGATCGCGCGGCAGCAGGAACTGGCCGGCGTTCCCAAGTTCCGCAAGTTCGGCGGCTATGGCGCGTACATGGAAGGCTGGGGACTGTATTCCGAGCGGCTGGCGAACGAGATGGGCGTATACAAGACGCCCTATGACCGGTTCGGCATGCTGTCGCTGCAAGTGTGGCGCGCGATCCGGCTGGTGCTCGACACGGGCATCCATTCGAAGAAATGGACCCGCGAACAGGCGATTGCGTACTTCAAGGCCAATTCGTCGGTATCGGACACCGACATCGCGCGTGAAGTCGACCGCTATTTCAACTGGCCCGGCCAAGCGACGAGCTACATGGTCGGACAATTGAAGATCGTCGAACTGCGCAAACGTGCCGAGGCGGCGCTGGGACCGAAGTTCGATATTCGCGATTTCCACGAAGCGGTTCTGAGCCAGGGCGCTTTGCCCCTCGACGTGCTCGAAGAGCAGGTGAACCGCTACATCGCGGCAAAGAAGAGCGCAAAATAGCGCGAAAGCCCGTTCCCCTGTCGCGGATTCAAAGCTGGCAATAGCTTGGACTGCGGACCTTGCTTGCCAATAAGGAAGGCGCGCGCCGCGTTATGATCCGGCCTTTTTGGGGCTGTGATCGTAACGCGGCTGCTCGGTATTTCGACGAAAAGCCCCCGAAAAACACCAGTGTTCTTTCGCCGTGCCGAAGGCGAAAGACTCATGGCCGCGTAGCGCGACCATAAGCGTCGCAAAATTCCAACCCCGAAGCGCAATACGCTCGCAGCGCGAATTTTGAAATTGACAAGCATTCGCAGAAATACCTAATGCGAATGAGTCGCAATTGCTCGCCGGTGACAACCTGCTCTTTGTGGGGCGGCGTCATCGCTTGTGTCGCGACCTGAATTCGCTCGAACAAAGGGGTTTCCATGACTAAAAATTCGAACGGCGCGCAGCGCCCACGGAGCCTGCGCGCTTCCATTCCGCAGCGCGAACTCGCCTTGTTCGGACTTTCCGCCGCAATGCTGATGCCCACGCATGCCTTGGCGCAGGCCCAGGCGGCGGATCAGGCGCCGCTTGCCACCGTGACCGTCGAAGACACGGCAATCGATCCTAATCCCAACGCCCAGGTCGGCGTACCTTACAAGGCACGGACTTCGGGCGACGAGCGCCACACCCGCCCGATCGCGGAAACGCCCGCCACGATCTCCGTCCTGACCCGGGCGCAGATCGAGGAATCGGGGTACACCGACCTCGCACGCATTCTCGACGCGCAGCCCGGCGTAACCGTCGGCACCGGCGAGAACGGCAATGCGTTCGGCGATCGTTACATCATTCGTGGCCAGGACGTACGCAGCGACGTCTTCGTCGACGGCCTGCGCGACCCCGGCATGACGACGCGTGAAAGCTTCGCCATCGAGCAGCTCGAAATTACCAAGGGTCCAAGCTCGAGCTTCGCGGGACGCGGCGCGTCGGGCGGCGCGGTCAATGCCATCACAAAGGCGGCAACGACCGACTATAACTTCAGCAAGGCCTCGGTCGGGCTGGGCAGCGATCGCTATGTCCGCGCCACAGCGGATGTTAACTACTCGACCGGCAACACCTTCGCCATTCGTGGCAACCTGCTCTACGCCTATCAGCTTGTGCCGGGACGCGGTCCTGCCGATCGCGAGCGTCAGGGCGCCGCGGTCTCCGCACTGTTCGCACCGACCGACGATCTGTCTGTCATTCTCGATTATTACGGCCTGCGCGCGCGCGACAAGCCGGATGCGGGCAGCTTCCTGATCACCAACGCGGCGGGCGAGCGCGTGCCGACGACGCTTGGGCCGGCCTATACCCAGGCATCGGACTTCCAGGATTCCGATGTCGATACGTTCACCGGACGCATCAAATACGCGTTCTCGCCCGACGTGAAGATTTCGAACACATTCCGGTACGGCAAAAGCTACAACCGCTACTTCATCACCGCGATCGCGAGCCAGGTCATCCCGACGGCAACCGGTTCTTATCAGACCGGCCGTCTCGATGGCGGGCACGCGGGCTGGCAGGATCTGGATTACATCGCCAACCAGACAAACTTGTCCGTCAACGCCGACCTGTTCGGGCTCAAGCATCAGTTCATCGCCGGGGCGGAATATACGAACCACAAGGTTGCGAGCACCACCGGTTCCGCAGCCAGCGGCACGGCCAGCCCGCTTTCGACGACCGCCGCCTTCTACCAAGTCCGTACAGGCGCCTTCAACTGCGCCACCGTGCTGGGCGGCGCGAACAACCAGTATTGCATCAGCGACGCGAACGGGAATGCGGTTGCCAACCTTAACAACCTGGCCGGGCAGACGGTTTCACGGGCGCCCTATGCCGCGCGGCGCTGGCAGATCGAAACGATTGCAGGGGCGCTGTCAGTCTAAAGCGAACCGTTCTCTCCACGATGCAGTTCAGTCTTTGAGGTTAGCGGCCTAGCCAGCGATCTGACGCCACTTGGCAAGCGCCGCGGCGCGGCGCTCCTTGAAGGTTTTCCTGTCGACGAGATGGCGTTCCAGATTGAAGTGGTTGTGGACGTTGGCATGAACCGAGGCGAACTTCTGTAGCGACTTCATTCGTCGGAACCGCAGCATCGCCCGCTCCCTTCGTCGGAACGACAGGTGTGCGTTCTCTGCCCTGTTGTTGGCCCAGCGACCGACCTCCTGCTTGTCGGTATTGCCGAGCTTTTTCATCGCTGCCTTGTAGCTTGCGAGGCCATCGGTCGTGATTGCCTCGGGCGAGCCATGGCGCTTTAGCGCTTTCTTCATGAACCTGAGAGCCGCGTCCTTGTCCCGCTTCTTGGTGATGAAACTCTCGAGGATTTCGCCCTCGTGGTCGACGGCCCGCCACAGGTAGACCATCTCGCCGTTGAGCTTCACGTACATCTCGTCGAGATGCCAACGCCAGTGCCGGAACCCGCGCATGGCACTCACCCGCTGCTGCCGGATATCGCCCGCGAACATTGGCCCGAACCTGTTCCACCACATACGCACCGTCTCATGGCAGATGTCGATCCCGCGCTCGAACAGCAGGTCCTCGACATTACGCAGCGACAGCGGGAAGCGGACGTACATCATTACCACCAAGCGGATCACCTCCGGCGATGAGTTGAAGTACCGGAATGGGCTGGCAGGTTTGCGGGGGCGAGGCATACCCGCCCGATATTCGTCCCCGCTTAACGAGCGGTGCATTTGGGCTGACAGAGCCCACTGGGCGACCTCGTCGCCGCCACCGGCTGGCTGCCGCATACGACGCGGGCAGCACTGACCGGCCTGCGAAAGAAGGGCCACGCGATCGGCAAGGTGAAAGCTGACGGCGTGACCACCTACAGCATCGCGAGCGCTGCATGAACGCGAGCGTCGAGGCGCAGCTGGCAGCGCTGGAGGACATGTCGTCAGATGCGCTGCGGTCACTCTGGGGGACGCTGACCGCGTCCCCCGTTCCGCGGGTATCGCCCGCCATGCTGCGCCTGGCACTCGGCTACGAGATTCAGGTCCGTGCGTTCGGTGGGCTGTCCCGGGTCACCCAACAAAAGCTCGCGCAGCTGGCGCGCGGTAAGACCAGCACCGTGCCCGCCCAGTCCGGCATGCGGCTGATCCGCGCCTGGCAGGGCGAGACCCATGTCGTGGTCATCGGCGAGGACGGGGTCATCCGCTGGAACGAGCGTGACTGGGGAAGCCTCAGCGAGGTCGCGCGCGCGATCACCGGCACGCGCTGGTCGGGGCCTGCGTTCTTCGGACTGAAGAAGAAGGTCGCGGCATGAAGACGATCCGCTGCGCGATCTACACGCGAAAGTCCTCCGACGAGGGTCTGGAACAAGGGTTCAACTCGCTCGATGCCCAGCGTGAGGCGTGTGCAGCGTACATCCTTTCACAGGCAAGCGAGGGCTGGTCCGCCCTTCCAGATATCTACGATGACGGCGGCATCTCGGGCGGGACGCTCGAGCGTCCGGCCCTGCAGCGGCTGCTTGCCGATGTGGCCGCAGGCCGCATCGACATCATCGTGGTCTACAAGGTCGACCGGCTGACACGCTCTCTGCTCGACTTCTCGAAACTGGTCGAAGCGTTCGACAAGGCGGACACCTCGTTCGTCTCGATCACCCAGTCGTTCAACACGACCACCTCGATGGGACGCCTTACCCTCAACATGCTGCTCTCGTTCGCGCAGTTCGAGCGCGAGGTCACCGCCGAGCGTATCCGCGACAAGATCGCCGCTTCAAAGGCCAAGGGCATGTGGATGGGCGGCACGCCGCCGCTCGGATACCGACCCGACGGGCGGACACTGGCTATCGTCGAAGAACAGGCCGCCCTCGTGCGCGAGATCTTTGCGCTTTATGTTCAACTGGGTAACGTGCGCTTGGTGGCCGGGCAGTTGCTGCGGCAAGGGGGCCGGTCACCAATCCGCGCCCGCGCCAATGGCGTGACATTCGGCGACCGGCCATTCACCCGTGGGCAGCTCTACGCGATGCTCAAGAACCCGATCTACGTCGGAGAGATCGCGCATGGCGCAAAGCGCTATCCCGGCTTGCACCCGGGCATCGTCGATCGCGAGACCTGGGACGGGGTTCAAGCAATGCTGGCAAACAACGTGCAGGGCGGACGACGCAGTCGATCGGCTGCGACCGAAAGCCTGCTCGCGGGCCTGATCGTCGATGGAGCCGGAGACCCGTTGGTCGCGGCCCATGCCTGCAAGGGAAAGACACGCTATCGCTATTACGTTAGCCGGCCGCTGCATCACAACGCCAATCAAGCGAACGGCATCCGCCTGCCCGCGCGCGAGATCGAGAGCGCCGTCATCGAGCGCCTTGCCGAAGCGCTGAGCGATCCGTTCGCCCTGACCGCCGCAGCGGGGCTGACCATGGCGGCGGCCGATTTGCTGCAGTTGCACGAACGCAGCAATCTCGCGATCGCCCGCCTGCGTTCCGGCGACCGAGCCGCTATCATCGCGCTGGTCGAGCGCGTGCGCATTCTCGCCGAGGGTGTCGACATCTCCCTGAGAACAGCCGCACTCGCCGAGCTGCTGCAGCTGCCGCTGGGCGATGCCGCGGGCACGTTCTCGCTGACCTCGAACATCCGTGTCACGCGAACGGGTCGCGCGGTACGGCTGGTCCAGACATCCGGCGCGAAGGTCGGCGCTCCGTCGCCGAACCAAACGCTGGTCAATCTGCTGGTCAAGGCACACCAATGGTGGGCCGAGGTACGCAGGGGCCAGATCACCATGGCCGAACTCGCGCAGCGCGAAGGCGTGATCAAATCCTACGTGTCACGGGTCGTGCGACTGACATTCCTGGCGCCCGAGGTGGTGGAGGCCATCCTTGCCGGACGCCAGCTTGCATCGATCGATGGACGCGCGCTCAAGGCGACGGACGCGATCCCCATGAGCTGGTTAGATCAGCGCACCCGGTTCCTGCCGCAGCGCTAAGAAGCGCTCGTCTGCCGTCGCTATATCGGCTGACATATGGCCAAGCCCGACCCCACCAGGCAGAATAGGTGGTGCCGTTTTACCCTATTGAGCGGCAGGGCGGCCCGGCCGGGCATTCACTGGGCCGCCCACCCTTCCGCTGGCTGACCCCAGTCGCCTCAACTCCCAATAATCATTGCAATCGCTCTATTTCGGAGGGTTCAGCGCCGCAGTTCACCGTCGCGTAAGATATTGATCGTAAAAGCAACTTTGGGGCGGGGTGAAAGCCAGGGAAGCACGTTGCTATACGAGTTACGATTTAATGCCGCGGTGCGCGCGCTCGGCCTCGATCCCCACGCGATGCCTGCAACGGACCGGCAGGCCGGAGTAGCGAAGGGACGCGCGGGCCGCGACACGCCACAGGAGGCCGCGTTGCTGCTTGCGGTCGTATCGCTGGCAAGTGAGCCGTCGCGGCAGATGTCGGCAACGCTGCGCGACTGGGTGCTGCAGGGCAAGCTGGATCTCAACAAGAGCCATGTCCATGAGGCGTTTCATCTCGCGTCCGGTCGGCTTTCAGAGGCCGCGCACCTTTAATCGACCTCATCTCGCGATGTTCCCGCCGTTCCCACTCCGCGGCGATCCGGCCGGTTTCTCCGCAGTTTCCACCTAGGCCGCCGCGGTGCCACGCGGCTCCGCGGCGTGTTCGGGCGGTGCCGGGTGCGGAGATTCAGCAGGCATAACCGGTTACCCGGAGGCTGAAGCCGACTGTGATCATTCCAGTCACGACAATGGCCGCCAACTGAGCTTCTGTTCGCCCTTGTATCTCATATCTTAAACGCCAGCTGATCGGGGTTGAACGGCTCGGGAAATCGCTCGTCCATCTCGTCCACGATGACGCGCGCCAGCTCGCCCGCGGCGGCTTCCCGCAGGCGTTCGTCGGACACTGTCAGGCCGACGCGCGCCCATCCCGGGGCCCGAAGGAGGATCGTCGCGATTGCTGTTTCGTCGATTCGGCTCATCAGACTAAAAGGGAACAATTGCAGAACATTGGCAAGCATCGTATTTCGCACGGATCACAGATTCGCGAGATCACACATGGCCATTATCGAGCGCCCTCACTTCGACGGGAGCGACTGGGAACCGAACCTGCCGCCGGGCACGCTCATCAAGCGCGCGACGTCGTTCAGCGCTGGAGAGAACGTGTACGACCCGCCGGCCACACCCGACCGGATAAGCTGGGAATGGGACGACGATTTCACGACGGTGGAGATCGAGACAGTCGATGAATGATTTCGATGTCGTGCAGGAGGTCGACGACATCCTGGAAATGTACCCGGATCACACAGCGGCAAGCCTGGCGGATTCGCTCGAGCGGCAGCCGCATGGGTATCCCGGTACGCCCGAAGAGGTGGCAGCGATCGTTGCGGAGATGCGGCGGCGGGTTACGTAGCTGCACCGCGTAGGAAAAGGCCCGCCGGCCGAAATGTCGTACCAGCGGGCCAGGTATCGGCATTGCTCGCTCACAATCCGAAGATGAATGCGGCACCGAAGTTCGGGCCGCACGAGGATTACGTTTCAAACGAGACTTTAATCCGCCTTTCGAATGATCTTCGAAGGGGCGCTAAACCTGGCTCTGCTCGATCGACGAGTCCGCCCGGTAGATGATCACGTGCGGAGGGTCGCCGGAAGTGTCGTCCATTGCCGCTACGCGCGCATCGTACTGGGCTGCGAGTTCGCGATGAACAGCGGCAACTGCGGGATTGAGCGCATTTTCGGCTTTGTATCGCTCACCGGTCGCACGAGAGAGATAATAGTCGCGGGTTGTTGCTTTGGACATGGCTATCCTCCTGCTCGATAGCGGAGGCTTTCCCTTTGCCCACGGTTCGCGACTTGCTCGACAGTTGCCGCGAATACGCCATTCTAACACGTTGGGACCGCAAAATTGTTGATGTCGATCAATCGGGCATCAGTGTCGCGTGTCGATTGCCGCCCCTGCCACCTGGGCCTTCATATAGTCGACCGCGTTTTGCAGCGTGTTGACGATCTCGCGCTCGGGCACGCCGATAAAGTCTCGCATGAATTGTTTCAGACCATCGTGCATACAGATGACGACGCGACCGGGCGGCACGCCCTTCCCGACCAGTTGTTGCGCCATCGCGTCGAAGGCGTCGATAAGCTCTTTCGCGACCGTGCGAGAGGTGCCGTCGGATAACGTGTCGCTCATAGCAATCCCTTTCACCATGGCGCTGGGTACCGTCACCATCGTGCGATAACGTCAGAACTCAGCGCTTGGCGTCGTCCGCTTCCGACCCAATTGCGGACGTTGGCGTCATTCAGCGCGATGCCTTATCATGCCAGCATGAAACGATCTTTTGCGAAGCGGCTTGCTCTAGCTTTGGCATCCTCTGGGTGGATTGTTCCCTTATGTCTGTCGTTCGGATGGAGCCAAGATTTTCTCTGGAAAACATATGGCATTGCGAACGGATTTACGTCGCCTGATCCATGGCATCCAATCGCAATGGCAGCACCAGCATTTTATGTCGCGATGGGATGGCTTTTTATCGTTATTGTCACTTGGGTGCTGTCTTTGACCGATGAGCGATAAGGCGCGCGTTCGACCCAATTGCAGTCGTTGCGCCTTTGCCTTGGCATGGTAGCATGAGCCATGCGTCCTGACCCACACGCACTCGGCGAAACAGTTACCCTCCGCCACCCCCTTCCATGGTTTGTTGCGGGCGGTATGCTGCTGTTCAGCTTCCTTATTTTCATCCCATTGAACTCGAGGATCGACGATCCAACGCCCGCGAGACTTGCATTCACCGGCTCGACTGAAAAGCCGCTGGAATGGGTAGAGATGTGCTTAGGTAAGGATTGCGGCGGGCGCCTCACCTTACGCCACCGGAAAGCGCCGCAGGGTACGACGCGGACGGCACGGCTCGACAATCCAGTGCGGCATTACGTGGTTGACGTTGTGGATACCGGAGGGGAGCGGGTTTTGAGGGGTTACTCTCGGAGAGGCGAACCGTTTAGCAATCGAGAACGCGAAGCACTCGACGGATGCCTTACCGGAGCAGCCTTTTCTCTGGCCGATGCAAGAAAACGGAATGGCAGCTAACCACCCCTCTGCATTCAGTCGGCTAACACTTGCGGACATCAATAAGTCGACGCACTCTGCCTCCACCTTTGGAGCACTCGCATGAACCACGACGCACGCAACTCAATTTATTTATGGGTAGGGGGATTAGCGTTCGCTGGCGTGATTTGGGCTGGGCTACATTTCAACGTGCTCGGTGGGGTACCCGACCAATGGCTTTGGCCGCTCGTGGCAATTGTGGGTGTCGCCAACATTATTCAAACCGCCTGGGGCTTTTGGAAACGACGCGCGTCAAGCTCAAGCAAACCAAATAGCAACATCGGCTAACCACCCCAATCCAGTCCCCCATCAAGGCGTGAACCAAACTCGCCGTATTTTGCCGTTCTCCACTTGGTAGATGGCAACGCCTTCGCTGGATCGGCCACCAGCTTCGGTGCGCTCCTTATCGATAACAAAGGCACCACTTTCTATCCGCGATATGATTGTCGCCCTCGGATGATATTTCGACAGCATGGGTGCGTACCGAGCGAGCAAAGCGTCTCGCCCGGAAAGGGTGGGCTTGGTGTCAGGTCCCAGATCGAAAAAGTCCACGTCGTTAGCATAGAAGGACGCGAAAGCGTCCGCATCGCCCTTGTTGAACGCCTCTAACTACAACTGCACAATAGATGTGGGACTTTGACTTTGTTGAGGCCCTTCCGCCTGCCCGGCGGCAGGAAGACTGCCCAGCGCAAGTGAAAGCGCCAATCCGGTCAAACTGCAATGCCGCATATAGCGCTCCCTTAGCTATGGCTACTGAAGCCGCATGCTGCACAAAGTGCATACAGACCGCAATCCACCCCTTTTCGGACGGAGAATTACGCTGAGAAAAGCCCGCCGGATTGCTCCAGCGGGCTTTTCGGTTTGCCTCAGAAACGGCTTAGGCGAAAGAAACAGTCATGCGGCGCCGACGACGTGCAGCCACACCGATTGCCCCGAAGCCGCCGATCATCATCGCCCAAGTCGCCGGTTCGGGCACCGCGCCGCCGGTCGCACGAGAGCTGCCGAAGGTGATGTTGTCATAGCCGGTCTGGTTCGCCGTGCCGCCGAAGTTGATCGACTTGGCCGTCCCGGCAAATGAAACGCCAGCATTGGTCCAGTTGCAGAAGGTGCCATTCGGATCGCCACCGCAGTTTTGCGTGTGCTGTGCATTCAGGTTGATCGTGCCCAGCAGATTGCCCGTGCCGTTCAAGCCGTCCCAGACGGTCACGGCCGCTGCTGTCGAAGACGTATACCAGAACGAAAAGCCAGTATTAAACCCGGCTGCGACGTTCAGGATGGCGTTATTGGCGTCGAGGAAGAACATGATGGTGTTCGCCGACGGTTCGTTGGCGAAGTTGCCGCTGCCGCCGGCGTCCGAGTCCACCAGGGCAAGCGTTGCTGCGGAAAAGCTGACGCCATAGTTGGTGCCGGCGCCGCCGTTGTAATAATTGCCGACTGATGTGTTGTTCGCGATGCCTTCGAAATCGAGCGTCACGATTGCTGCGGAGGCAGGTGCCGCCATCGATGCGGCAAGGGCGACGAGGCCCAGACCCATAAGTTTTTTCATGACCGAACTCCCAATTGCCCGTGGTGAAACAGATGTGCACCGGCGTAAACGGCGGTGTACCCAAGCGTCGAATGACGCCGCTCGCGCGGGCTACGCGGATGCGGCTTTCATCGACGGGGGATCGTTGCCCCGGACCGGCGGTTCGGCCCCTTAACGGCAAATTAACAAATGACGTTGGGTCGAAACAAGGGGGGAAGGTGTCCCGCTCCCGGACATTGGGCGCAGCCGACTGACAGCTAACCACTCCAAAGAGGACATCCCCAAGCGCCGAAGTTATGACCGTATGAGACGTCTTTGAGCCTCGAATACACTTCACGCGTCTAGTCGCTCGCGGGGCCAATTAGACGTTAGGCTCTGTAAAGCCGCCGGGAGTATCTGCCTGGCCAATCCACTCGACGGCGATCCGGTCGAAGCCACTGCGAACACCTTCAATGGTCACGCGGTGTCCAACCAGATCCTTCGCGTCGGGATCTGTATCGAGTGCGTAAATACCCCCGTCATCGACCTCCACCAGAAGGCCGCGTGCGGAGGTCACAAGCCGCCCCGTGACCCTGTGTCGTGTTCCAGTCGGCATCGTCTCGATTCCCCCCTCCGAAACCGCTTGGCTAGCTGCCGCGTCGCGCGCGCTCGGCCATCTCGTTGAGTTGAACGACGGCCTCGGGAAAACGATGCTCGGCCTCGGCATTGCGCAACGGCCGCACGCGCTCGACCAGGATTTCACCTGAGGACGGATGCTCGGCCCACAGCGCCATGACCTCGTCGGTAAACGCCTCCAGCGGCATGTAACCGGTGCGCGTCTCCTGCCCCGGCGTCAGGCTGGTCTGGACACCGGGAGGCGCGATCTCGATCACCTCGACCTGTCCTTCTAGCACGCGCCGCAGGCTGACCGTGTACGAGTGGATAGCGGCCTTGGTTGCCGAGTAGGTTGGAGCAGATGCGAGCGGCACGAATGCGAGGCCCGAGGTCAGATTGACGATCGCGGCCCCCTGCTGACCTTTCAGATGATCGACCAGTGAATTGGTCAACCGGATCGGCCCGAGCAGGTTTGTGACGATCGTCGCTTCGGCATCGGCGAGGTCGCGCCGTGTCGAGGCGTCTTCCAGTTTCATGATGCCGGCATTGTTGACCAGCACGTTGAGGGCTGGATGCTCGGCAACGATCCGCTGCGCGAAATCCTCGATCGCCGTCGGGTCATCGATGTCGAGCGTCATGCCGCTCATGCGCTCGCGACCGGCGATCGCTTGGTCGAGCGCTTCTTGCCTGCGTCCAGCGATGATCACGGTATTGCCCGCGTCATGCAGACGGTGGGCAAGTGCCGCGCCGATGCCCGATCCGCCACCGGTGATCAGGATCGTGTTGCCGGTCGGGTTCATGAGGCGTCTCCATTAAGCGGAAGGCGTAAGTGGGTACGGCCTGCGTAAATGCAAAGCGCCAGCCGAGAAAAGCGCCACGCGTCGCAGCGGGAAGCCGAGTTGAGCGTACCAAGCCCTCTGCATGTTCCGATTGCCTTCCGCGATCGCGCTTAATTCAGACTGTCAGAGGAGGCCGCCTGCTCGAACTGACGGATACGGTCGGCGATAAGAACGAAGGTCCGGTGACCTTCAAGCTTGCCCTCGGCAAGCAGCGTGTGTGCCCGTCGTGTGGCAACCGCCAGGGCGTGCGCGCCGTGATGCTCCATCAAGTGATTGGCACAGGCCCAGATCTCGAGGTCGGCGATCATGCTCCCGCCGTACCTGCAGGCCGCCTGCTCTACTATGATCTGGATCACGTTCGCTAGCACGACCGCAATCCCTTCGCTGTCCGTCAATGGCAACCGTGGGGCCGTTTGCCGACCGTCAGGTTTTAACCGATAGTCCCTTAAATCGGCCGTCGGCAGGGCGATCGGGTCGTTTCGGCGAGCCGGAGCGCACAAGAAGTCGCGGCTTTTGATGAGTTTGAGGGCGCCGTCACCGCCGCTCAACTTAGAGACGGCTAGGCAACTTCAGCTCAAATCGCATGCCGATGGCTACAGCATCGTCTAAACTGGGATCGGTTCCAGGACTGATGATGTACTGCACGTCGGGTTGAAGGGTAAGCCAAGAAGCAACGGGCAAGCGATAGGTCAGCTCGATCGCGGTTTCTCGGGCTGTGGTAGCGATGTTCATCGACCGTTGCGTGTCGCGGAAAGCTTTCGAGTTGCTGGCCGACGCAACGGCTATTCCCAGCGCTTCGTCCGGGCTGCCGCTGAGAAGCGGACCGGAAAAGACCAGGCCCGCACCTTCATATCGCCCGATGCGATAAACGTTGCCGTGCGCCCACCCCACACGTGCAAAACCGCCGAGCGAATGTCTCGAACCCGACCAGAGCTTCCCCTCGACATGAGCATAGCTACCCCAGTCTTCCCCGTGACCGCTCGTTCGATCACCGTCGTGATGCCAGGCACCGAGAGTGATGCGCAGATCTTGTTTAGGGCGCGCAACTAACTCGCCGACGACGAGAGCCCCCTCCCCTGACTCCAGTCGCAAAGTGGTCCGCCGCGGGTTGTCGGGATCGCCAGGAGTGCCCTCGAACACACCCGCGCGGGCTTCCCATAGTGCGCCAGCGTTCCACGACAGGCGTGCACCAAGAGCGGTGACCGGAAAAATCCCTGGTCCGGACGGCCCGACCTGACTGAAGTCGGGTCCGATTCCGTGGGAACTGTTCAGGAAAAGCGACCCGGTCTCGTTCACGTCAAACTCACTGTTCACGTCGATGAGCCCGACTTTCAGCGCAGCCCGTCCTATGCGCTGGTCGATCCACAGTTCGTACAGCCGCAAGGCCCCATCCGTGTCGATATTGCTCACCGTCTGCAAGTCGCCGAGAATCGGCTCGGAAAATGTATTCCGATTGTTGTAGAGTAGCGACGCGGTGGCGGTCGTACCGCTCAGTCCAAGACCCTGCTCGGCATCGTAGGCCAGCACGAGATCGAGATTGTCCAGGTAGGTCGCTTCCCGTTTGAGCCCGCCGCTGGCATTGTACCAAACGTCGCCCGTGTAGCTCGCCTCGAGAGTGAGCGCTTTCTGCGGCGCTTGGCCGGGCACCGTCTGCGCCTGGGCGGTATGGCCTGAGCTCAACGCGAAAAAGAAGGGCGCGGCGGCACGCAAAATCTTGCAGGTCATGATGTCTTTCGAGCCCAGGCTACGACGAAGAGGGCGCCGCCTTCTGGTGGCGTTCCGGCGGTGATTGATGCCCCGTGTTTGCGGACAATCCTTTGCGCGATGGCCAGGCCCAGCCCCGCTCCGTCGTGGTGCCGGGGCGCTCCGCGCCAGAAGCGTCCGAAGATATCGCCGCCGTCGGTCGGGAGGCCGCGCCCCCTGTCGCGCACGGCAAAGCGAGCGCCAGGACCGACAGTAACGTCGATCGTGGCGTTTCGCGGCGAATGGGCGATCGCATTGTCGAGGAGGTTCCGCAGCACGCGAGCAAGCGCGTCGCTATGGCCGGAAACCTCGGCCGGAGTGTCGACCGACAAGCGGATTTCACATCCCGCCTTGAATGCGAGGGGCACGGCGTCGGCCGTCACGGCACGGGCCATCTCCGCGAGATCTACGCTCTCGAACGTCGAGACCGCCAAGGCATCTGCGCGCGCCATGTCGAGCATCTGGCTCACAAGGCGAGTCAGTGCCGTGATGTCCACGATCAACCGGTCTTTGACTTCGCTTTCTGCAAGGGCGTCGGCTCTCAATCTCAACACGGCCAGCGGCGTGCGCAACTCGTGCGCGGTTTCAGCCGTGAACGCTTCGAGCGTTTTCATCGCCTCTTGCACGCGATCGAAGGCGCGGTTGATCGCCTCGACCATGGCGCCAGCCTCGTCGTTGGTGTCAGTCGGCGTAAGCCGGACGTCCATCTGGGCCGGACCGTGCCGCTCGATCTCGCTCGCGGCTCTCGTCAGCGGCGCCAGCGCCCTGCGCACGATGAAGATATTAACGACCAGCAGCAGCACGGTGAGAGGCACGATCGGCAGGATCACATGGTCGAGGGCTTCCTGTGCAAAGACCGGCGCAAAGATCGAAGGCTCTGATCCACTTATGCTGATTGCAATCCAGTAGTCGCGACCCGCTGCATGTTCGATCCGGATGCCTGCGACACCGCTGCCCCGCGTGCCGACCCGGCGGGTGACGATCGAGTCTCCGGGCGCGGGCAACGCTGTTGCGGGATTGGCCGACGTTGTATTGTGTGAATAGAGCGTCTTTCCGGCGACATCGTGGATCGCGAACGAAAACCGTGTTGCGCCATAGGGCAAATCGAGCCGGTCCAGTTTGGCGGGGACGATTCCGTCCTCGCCGATCACTGCAGCAATCCGCCCGCTTTGGCGCGATAAGAGTTGCTCGGCCAGCTTTTGGCGGTCGGCGCTGTACAATCCAAACACGACCGTGATTTCGATCGCGGCCGCTATCAGGGCGGCTGTGGCAAGGCGCCAGGATATATACCGTGAAAGCTGCCGCTTTTTCGAAAGCGATCCGATTGTTACGTTCATGACCTGCCAGCCCCGAAAAGGGCGTAGCCGACACCATAAACAGTCGTCAGGCGAACGGTTGCCCCGGCTTGGCCCAGCCGCCTGCGCAAACGCGACATCACGGCGTCAAGCGCGTTGTCCGTAACGTCCTCGCCAAACGCATAGAGGGAACTGATCAGGCGGTCGCGCGTCAGGACCTCGCCTGCGTGTCGAAGCATGATCTCGAGCAATGTTACTTCGCGAGGGGGAGCGGCGATGCACCGGCCCGCAACCTCGAGCGTGCGGCGAACGGTATCGAGCGAAACATTGTCGCTGGTCAGCGTGGCACCCAGGCAAGCCCCGGGGCGCCGCAGCAACGCCCTGCATCGCGCGGCGAGTTCGGCAATCGCGAAGGGCTTAACGAGATAGTCGTCAGCGCCGCCGTCCAGCCCTTTGAGGCGATCGCCGAGTCCGTCGCGCGCAGTGATGATCAGGATAGGAACCGGATTTTTTTCCGAACGCAGCGCGCGGACGAGATCAAGGCCGTCGCCGTCAGGCAATCCCAGATCCAGCAGGATCACATCGTAATGCGCCGTCCTGATTGCGAACGCCGCATCCGACATCGTGCCGAAGCTATCGACCCGGAAATCGTGTCGAGCGAGCCCCGAGGCCAGCAGCTCGGCGAGATCGCTGTTATCCTCGATCAGCAGGAGGTGCATGTCGGATATCGGTTTTGTCCGAGCGACGCTTGCGACCGGATATCATCGCGAGAATGAGATTTTCGCGGTGGCGAACGCTTTCGATTACCGCGAATGAAACATGGATAAGGATACAGGCCATCAGCACGTTTGCTGCGCTTTCGTGCACCGTCTCGACCCAAATCTCGCCCCAGAACATGTCGGTTCCCATCATCCAGCCAGTGACGCCGAGAACCACGACGAGCGTGATTAACAGGACGATCATCGCGCCGCCTGCCGGGTTGTGCCCCAGATGGCGCGGCGTTTGCCGCCGCGCCATCTGGCGAATATATTTCAGCAGTGTTCGAGGCCCCCTGACAAAGTCGGAAAACCGCGCATGTTCGGTCCCGACGAAGCCCCAGGCGAGCCGGACGAGAACAACGGACAGAGCAAGGTAGCCCAACCGAATATGCCAGTCATCCGCTTCACGAAGGAGCGAGAGGTTCAAGATGCAGCTGGCCGCCAACGTCCAGTGGGAGATCCGCACGAGCGGATCCCACACGCGGACAGTGGTTTCGTTCCGGTCGTGCATGCCGTTCAGCCGCTAACCTTCGATTTGACGACCGCGCCATTGACCGGATTGAAGTAGACCTCTGCCTTTTTGCCGTCCCGGGTCCACCCGTAAATCTCGTAGCAGTTTCCCGAAACCTTGAACGTCTTCACCTTGTATCCGAGTTTTGCGACCCGAGCCTTCATGGCCTCCTGCGGCATCCACTGCGCCTGGGGGGCGGTGGTGCAGGCAGGTGCTGCTTGGGCAGAGCCGCTGAACGCGGACGCCGCCACGAGCACAGTTGCGAACATTCCGACTTTCATTCCCGATCTCCTCTGATTGGACAGCCGTGACTTCTAAGGTGAGATCCTGACGACATCCTGACCGGTCGCCGCGCCGAATCGGCAGGCCGATGTGGGCGCGAAAGTCGTCCTGCTCGACCGCGTGCTACGCGTCGATGACCAGAGCGCGTCCTTTTGCCCGCGACACGCAACCCAGGATGACATTGCCGAGCGCACGTTCCGAATCCGACAAGAAGCAGTCGCGGTGATCAATTTCGCCGTCGACGACGTGCAGGGCACATTCGCCGCAGGTGCCCTGCTCGCACGAACTTGCAACGTGAATGTCGGCTGCGAAAAGAGCTTGGAGCATGGTCTCCTCGCGCGATACCACGACCTTTCGCCCAGAACGCGCGAGCATCACCTCGAATGCATCGCGCGGAGAACCCCGCAGCGCGGCTGCCGGGGCAAAGTTCTCCCTATGTATGGATTGCCGCGGCCAGTTCGCACCGCATGCTGCGTCTGCCACCGCATCCATGAACGCGTCAGGACCACAGGTGTACACGTGTCCGCCTTCGGGCCGTCGTGCGAGCACGTCCGCGAGAATGGCCGGGATCGCCGCACGACCGAGGCCGATGTGAATATGCGAATGCGGTGCAAACTCCTGCAACGCGAAAACCCTTGTGTACGGCATGCTTTCTGCATCTCGACCGAAATAGTGAAGGGTGAAGGGCGTCTTTCTTGCCAGCAGGTGCCGCGCCATGCTGAGCATTGGCGTAATGCCAATGCCCGCGGCGACGAGCGTCGCATGTCTGGTGGCACGGTCGATCGGAAAGTGATTCTTCGGGCGCTTGACCAAGACCTCCTGCCCGACTTGCAGCGCGTGCATTCCCTTCGATCCACCCCGCGAGCTTTCCTCGAGCCGCACGGCGATCGTGTAGCTATCCCGCTGGGCGGGACCGTTGCACAGTGAATATTGCCGACGTGGTCCGCCGGGAACATGGACCTCGATATGGGCGCCGGCAGTAAAGGGCCGGATCCGCGTGCGACCGGACGGGACGAGGTCGAAGGCCTTCACGCCAAGGGCTTCGGACCGGATCGCAGCCACCTTCAGCCGCAATGGAGGCGCGTTCGCCATGCGCTTCTGCACAAAACTTCGCACGCCGGAGTAGCCGAGGTAAACCACGGCGATCATCGTCAGGAACGTGAGCAATTGGCCGACCAGCCCGCCCACTTCGCCTTCGTGAAGCGCGACGAACCAGGAATAGAGCCGTTGGCCCCGCGGCGTCTGGGCGTAGGGCAGATATCGCGCAATACGCCCGGTGGCCGCGTCGGCGTAAACATAAGTGCGGCCTTCGGGATTCGGATTGCCTTCGTCGTAGACATACATCTCGATGGAGGCGCGCTTGGGCGTGGGGAGCCGCAAGGATGCCGCGCGCGGCATTGCGGGCATAAGCGACAGCGCATTGCTCCATGCTGCCTCGAGCGCGACGGGGCCGCCGGGCGTGATCGCGTCGAGATCGGGCTTGTGGATTTTCTCTGAGCGCGTGACGGTGAAAAGGAATTGCTCGACGGGATCGAAGGCAAGGACGATCCCGCTTCCTGCGATCAGCAGAAGGCCGAGCGACGCAAAGGCGCCGATCACCGCGTGACGGTTGCGCGTCCGCGCTCGTCCTTCGAGCCGATTATCGATTGTCAGCGACGGTTTCCAGGCGGCGCGTCGCCGCGGCCACCATATGAAAAGCCCGAGCAATGCCATTGCGAACGCCATGACGATTGCAAAAGCGCCGGCCATGGTTTCCGCAACATGCACGGGCAGGAACCGGAACCGGTGGAGCATTTCCACAAACCCGAAACTCCCCGACCAGCGCGAATGGAAGCCGAGCAGTATTCCGGTGCACGGATCGAAATATGACTGCTGGTCGTCGGTGTAGCGGACCATCGTCGACGCAAGCGGATCGCGTTGCCACGCGATCGAATCCACCGGCGCCTTTCGATAGGCCCGTTCGGCGGAAGTCAAAATGGTGTCTAGCGAGACCGGCTTTTCGCACGCAGCGCGAATGGAAAGGTAGGAGGGATTGACCAAGGCATCGGCTTGCGGACGGAAGAGGATCCAGGCGCCGGTGATTGCCATGTAAACGCCGACCAGCCCGATCGACAGGCCAAACCAAAGATGAATTTTCGCCGCATCCTGCTTCAGACTGCGCATGACTGCCCGCTCCTGCCTGCGGGTTCTGTTCCCGCTATGGAGCTGCTAGCAGCGCAGCCTCCGGCGAGCCTGACGCCGATCTGAATATTGTTTCAGACTTGTCCGGGGACCCGAGGGATCGTGAACGCCACGCTGAGGCCACGCCCGTTTGCTCCCGCGCGAGCCGTGATCGTACCACCATGAAGTTCGACGATGCTCCGGCATATCGCCAGCCCGAGCCCGGTGCCACCGTCGGCTGACGTGTAGAAGCGATCAAACATCCTTGCGCGTTGCGCGTCGTCGACCCCGGGACCGGAGTCGATCACAGTAACTGTCCACGAACGTGGCATGAGTTCTGAACGGAGTGCGACAGTGGAATGCTCGGGGGCAGCGCGCAATGCATTGCTCAGCAGGTTGAAGACGATTTGCCGGATCCATCGCGCATCGAATGTGGCATTTCCTGGCCCGTCGTGTGAAAGTCGTATCTCGCAACCATGCGCCTCGGCGAGAACCGTCGCATCCCCCATCAGGCCGGTGAGGAAACGTTCCGAATCGTGAGTCATAAGATCGAGCACCATGCTCTGGGAGTCAGCCCGGGCAAGCAAAAGCAGCTCGTCGACCATCGTCGATAAACGATCAATCTGGTCGAGCTGGGCGACGATCGCATTTTCATGGCCCGGACTGAGCGCGGGATCTGCAACCAGCGTTTCCGCATTCAACCTGAGCAACGCCAGCGGCGTCTTCAGTTCGTGCGACGCATCGGCGGTGAACTGCCGGATCTGATGAAACGACCCTTCGATGCGGTCGAGCATGGCGTTCAGCAAACGCGCAAGTTCACTGACCTCACGATCCACGCTTCGTATCGAAATTCGCTCAGCCAGATTGTCGGGCCTGATCCGACCGGCGGTTGCCGCAATTTCGCGCAGGGGACGAAGCGCCAGTTGGCTCAGCACGTAGCCGATCGTAATGCTGGCGAGTACCATCGCGACGAGCAGCGAAAGCGACGTCTCTATGTAACCGCGCATCGCCGCATCGACGTTTTGGGTCGGTGTCGCGATTAGCGTGATCAACCGACCGTAGTCGAAGCGTGCGACGCGCAGACCCGTGCCGTCCGGAAGTGAAAGCGTCCGATAGGTCCAGCCATGGTCGGGGACGGCCAAGCGCTGACGCAAGTTGGAGGAGCGAAAGAGGGTCGCGCCTTGCTGGCTGCGGATTTCGACGCTGAAGAGCACGGCGGAGTTGTCCGAAGAGCGCTGGAGTTTGGACCGGATGGCCCGCGGGTCCGACGATGGCTCCCCGAGGGCAAGGTGATTGAAAACGCGTTGGCGTTCGGTGTTCAGCAACGTGTCGAGGCCACGCACGAGCTTCTGGTCGATCTGCCGGTAACCGATCGCAAGCGTAGCGGCACTGAGGACCAGGAAACTGATCGCGTAGAGCCCCGTCAATCGCGCCGAGATCGATCTCATATGAGCTGATAACCGACGCCGCGCACCGTCCGGAAATATTTGGCACCCGAACTTTCGATCCGTGCGCGTAAGCGGCTCATGTAGACATCGAGCAAGTTGGTATCGACGTCCTGGTGCGACTGCCAAATCTTCTCGCTGATGAACGTTCGTGTGAGGATCCGGCCCGCGTGATGCAGAAAGATTTCGAGAAGTGCGAATTCCCGCGCCGTGAGCTCGAGCGCGACGCCGTTAAGTGTGGCTGCATGCGCGACAAGGTCGAGGGACAGGTCGCGGTGCGTCAGGACCGTCTTGCGCGCGATTGACTGGCGCCTGAGGAGCGCGCGAACGTTTGCCAGCAGTTCGTTTACCTGAAACGGCTTGGCAAGGTAGACATCGGCACCCAGGTCGAGGCCAGTCACGCGGTCGTCCACCGCGTCGCGCGCGCTCAGGATCAGCACAGGCTCGTTGAAGCCCACCTCGCGCCACGCGCGCAGGAGTCCGAGGCCACTTCCGTCCGGCAGACCAATGTCGAGAATGACGAGATCGAACTTTTCGTCCGCGAGGAGATTGGCCGCTTCCGCACAGCTGCTCGCGATGGAGACGGAGTAACTCTGCTCGACAAGCGCGCGTCTGACGAATCCGGCCAGCTGCACATTGTCCTCGACGACCAGGATCTTCATCGGCGACAACCTCCCGTCATCGAAGGGCAATGTGAAATGACGGTCGTGTATAGTCGTATCGAAGACCCGTCACATAGCGCGCGCGCACGCCGCCGCATTGCTCCTCGCAATAAGCCTGCCGCGCGCGCGTACCGCGCGGACAATAGTGACAATGTTGCGCGCATCGAAACTACCTGCATCGTCCAGCTATCGTAAATCTGACGGAAACCTGAAACAGAATTAGGGAAGCCGACAGATTGGGCGAAAGATCACGTCGTAAGTGTCGCAGGAGGACCGCCGGTTAGGAGAGCTCAATGACTCGTCGAATGATTGCTACCCTGTGCGGTCTCGTTGCCGCGTTCGCGAATCCCATCGCGGCGGCATCGGCATCGGCCCAGCAGGCCCGCCCCCGGGTTGTCCTGGCGGTCGACGGCATAGGCCAGACGCGCAACCTTCCGGTCCTCGTCGCGGAGCGGCTGCATTATTTCACCGACGCCGGCCTGACCGTGACCCTGGTCGAAGCCCCAGCCGAGCCGAGCGTGGAGGCGCTCGTTGCCGATGGCCGGGCAGACGGCGCTGTCGCCTTTTACCACCATACGTTCATGACCCAGACCGACCTGAAGCTGGTGACGCAAGCGGTTGTCGTCATGGGAGCATCCCCGCAGCTGAAGCTCGTTGTTGCCGAGCGTTTGCGGGACACGGTCAAGACCGTTGCCGATCTCAAGGGACGCAAGATTTTTGTCGGTGGAGCGAACTCCGGAAAGACGACGACGATGAACTGGCTGGCTTTGCGGGCCGGCATGCGAAATGATGACTACGCTGCCCTGACGCCGACAACGCCCACGGCGATGATGCAGGCTTTACGCGACCGCAGCGCGGACGCGATCATCGCACATGAGCCGGACGTCGAACGCTATCTTGCGTCCGGCGCTGCGTACGTGCTTGCCGACGTCAATTCCGTCGACGGTACGAAAAAAGCGCTCGGCGCCCCCTACCCGTCGACGGCCCTTTATCTGCCGGCGGCGTATATCGCCGCGCATCCGGACGAGGTTCAAAAACTCGTCAATGCCTGTGTCAGGGCGTTGACCTACATCAATTCGCATAGTGCAGCGGAAATCGCCGCGATACTGCCTCCCAAGGTCGTGGGGTCGAACAATGCCGCATTCGTGAAAATGCTGGCTGACGACAAACTGGCCTTCGCCACCGACGGTCGGCTTCCGATTGAGGCTGCGCGCCAGCAGCTCGACGTGATGACTGCGCTTTCGCCAAAATATAAATCGGTTACGTTCGCGCAGACCTACACAAATCGCTTCGTCGAGCGAGTTCCGGCTCGGTGAGGGCCGGAGCCATATTCGTTCGGCTTATGCCCGTGCTGGCCGGTCTGTTCGTCTCGGCAGCCCTGATGGCAGCGCCGAACGCCCGCATGATCGAAGCGGCCCGCAAGGAAGGGCGCGTGGTCGTCTACAGCGTGCTCAGCACCAATGCTGCCAAGCCGCTGACCGAGGATTTCAAGGCGCTCTACCCCGGTATCGAGGTCGACTATGACGGCGACAAGGGTTCGACCGAAATGGACGCGCGCTATCGCGGCGAGACGGCAGCCGGGAAAGTGACCGCCGATGTCGTGTGGAGCTCGGCGATGGACATGCAGATGCAGCTGGTCGCGGACGGCTATGCCGCGCGTTACCGCTCGCCCGAAGCGACGGCGCTTCCGAAATGGGCATCGTACCAGGACACGGCCTATGGATCGACGCTCGAACCGGTGGTCATCGTCTACAACAAGAACCTTGTGACCGGAGCCGACATCCCGCGCAGCCACGCAACGCTAACGAGCCTGCTCGACAACAAGGCCGACGCGTTTCGCGGCAAGGTGACCACGTTCGACATCATCAAGAGCGGTGTCGGCTATATGTTCGATGCGCAGGATCGGCTGGCCAGCCCGAAACACGGCGAGGTCCTGAGCGCAATGGGCAAGGCCGGGCTTCAGTCATCGGGCGGTACGGGCGACATGCTGACCGGGATCAACGAAGGCAAGTTCCTGCTCGGCTACAACATGATGGGCGCCTATGCCCTGTCGCGCAGCAAGAAGGACCTGCCGAACCTGGGGGTCGTTTTCCCGAGCGATTATACGCTTGTGCTGTCGCGCATTGCATTCGTCAGTAAGAAGGCGGCTCATCCCAATGCCGCGCGGTTATGGTTGGACTATCTGTTGTCTGCACGGGGACAGACGGTGCTCGGCAATGCCCTGCAGCTCTATCCGATCCGCAGCGGCATCAAGGCCGAATATACAGCGGACACGCTACGCGCCGCGATCGGCCCCAGCATCCGCCCGATCGCTTTGGATATGCGCCTCGTTCGCGATCTCGATGCAAAGCGTCGTAACGAGGTGATCGCGAACTGGGCGGCACGCACCGGTGTGCGCAGGAATTAGCTGGTAATATCCGCTCGTCGATTTGACACGTCATCGGCCGGTTAGGGGTCGAGGACAGAGCGCGATTGGTTTGCGTTACCCGTTCGACATGATCGTCGATGCGTTATTAAACGTCTTGCTGATCTGGCTTCCAAGACCGCTCATGGCACCCACTGCCGCAATGGCAATCAGCGCTGCGATCAGACCGTATTCGATCGCGGTCGCACCGGAATTGTCCGTCAAAATTTGTAACGCGTAGTCGATGGCATCCGAGCCAATTTCGCCCATGAGAGATTCAAGCAACCAGAGCATGACTATTCTCCAACAGCTGAGTCTAAGTCCCAGTATGTTCGTTCTGTGGCCGAAACATTAACGGTTTGATAATTTCCCTACGGAGCTCCGAAACGTGCTGGAGAAGTGCGGCTATAATCTACCTTGCCAGCAAGGTTGCCGGCGCGTCTTCTGGAAAGAGATCGCGCACTTGCCTCGGAAAAAAGCTATGTGTCCGTGTGTCTTCCGGCATAAGTCATGAACACCAACGTGGGGCGTAAAATGAGGAGTCATCGCGAAAGCCACCTCGTATCGCGCATCGGTTGGCTGCGGGCGGCCGTGCTGGGCGCGAATGACGGCATCGTGTCAACATCAAGCCTGATCATGGGCGTTGCGGCTTCTGGCGCTCCACGGTCAGCGATCATCGTTTCAGGAATCGCAGGACTCGTAGCTGGTGCGATGTCGATGGCCGCAGGCGAATATGTCTCGGTCAGCTCGCAGTCGGATACCGAACAATCGGACCTGGATCGCGAGCGTGATGAACTTGCCAAGGTTCCAGAGGCGGAGCTCGATGAACTGACCAGGATCTACATCGACCGCGGCGTCGAAGCGACTGTCGCCAGGACAGTGGCGGTGCAGCTAACCGCGTTTGACTCGCTCGGGAGCCACGCGCGCGATGAGCTTCATATCACCGCGATGACGGCGGCACGCCCCGTCACTGCGGCGTTTACATCGGCTGGAACATTCACCGCAGGCGCACTCCTCCCCCTGGCGGCAGCGGCACTGCTGTCCGCCGAATTTCTGGTTTTTGGAGAAGCGATAGCATCGTTGCTGTTCCTTGGCCTGCTTGGTTGGATTGGTGCAGTCGCTGGTGGCGCACGCCCCTTCAAACCGGTGGTCCGCGTGGTATTTTGGGGGGCCCTCGCGATGGCACTCACGGCGGGAATCGGGCGGCTGGTCGGTGCGAGCGTTTAGATAAGCCGCGGGCAACCTTCGAACGAATTCGAGCGCGCGGTGAGAGCGAGCGCGATCCCTGCCAGCACATGCTATGCGCTACGGATCAGCTCATCACGCCTAGTTCAAGAATCGAGCAACGCGGCTGCGGTCCGGCCGTTGACATGTTCCGACCCATTATGGCGCTGCATTGCGGGTCTTGTGCGTCCAGATGGTTGGTTGCCCACCGTACCCCAGCCCCAATTCTCTTCGCCATTATCGGGTCTCGGAGACGCCGGGAACATCAGGTTCTGTCACGGGCTGCGCGCAGCTGCTTGATATAGTCTACCACTGCCTGAGGGTCGTAAGGCCTGGCCAGGTGCGGGCCGTTTTCACAGAGATCTGCCGCATTCGTTGCAGCCGTGGCGACATTACCGGCAATGCGGACATCGAGCCTCGGATAATTTTGGCGCACCCACGTTGCCAGTTCAAATCCCGATCGGCTTCCAATCGCTTCAATATCGCAAAGGATGACGTCGATCCCGAGCTTTGGCTCCTGCACTGCTTTCAACGCTTCGTCGGTGTTCGCCGCTTCCACGACCATGTACCCGCAATGCCTGAGATAATCGGCGATCGCATGGCGCGACAGGATATCTCCATCGACGATCAAGATCGCGTCGGAAGATGAGGCATTGTCCGTATCGGTCATTCCGGCTCCGCCAATTCCAATTCGATCAAATGAAGGAGCTTCTCAATTTCGTAAGGCTTGCGGATAAACCGCCTGGCTCCTGCAGATATCGCAGTTTCAAATCCGAGGTGCGCCGAGGTCAGGATGACTGGCAACCATGGCTGATGGTGCCGGATGAAATCAATCAATCCGATACCATCGAGCGTGCCGGGCATGCGAACATCGCTCAAAACCAGATCGAAGATCACGCCCGCTGTAAGAATGTTGGCCGCCTCATCTCCGTTGCAGGCTTCGATGACCTCATAGCCTTCGTCGCGCAAAGCTTCGCACAAAAGGAGGCGAATTAGCACTTCGTCTTCGACAACAAGAATTCGACGTCCGTGGGACGCAGGTTCCTGCGCGTTGCGCTTCTTCATCTCATCAGATGTCATGTCCGCCCCTCAGTGGTCGCTCAACGGCATACGGACGCCGATGTTCCTCGACGCGCGAAATGAACCAACCGCGAGCACGGATCGCCCCAACGCAATCCGCGATGCGAATGCGCCTGTCCCGATCGCTGCTTCCCGCTAGCGGTCGGCGAGCGAACGATAGACGCCGTAGACGCTCGCGGATGCTGCATCCCAGTTGTAGGTCAGGCTCTTCTCACGAGCGGCGCGGCCGAGCTCTCGCCGCAACGTCGGACTGGCAGCCAAGCCGATCAGCGCGTCTGCATAAGCACTGCAGTCTTCCGGCGAACACAAATAGCCGTCTCGGTCCGGACTTATCAGGGCACGCGCGTTTTGCGCGCTTGCGCTGACGACCGGCAACCCGCTCGCCATGGCCTCAAGGATTACGTTTCCGAATGTCTCAGTCGTGCTGGGGATGAGCAGCACGTCCGCGCTTGCCACGGCCCGAGCCAAGGCATCACCGATAAGGTGCCCGGTAAAAATCGGTCCGTGCAAATGCGCGAACGCTGCTCTTGCGGGGCCTTCACCGACAATGAGCGGGCGGACCCGAATGCCCTTTTCCTGCAGAGTTCGGACGACCTCCGTATAAACAGAGATGCCCTTCTCCAACACGAGGCGCCCAAGGAAGAGGATGCAGAAATCTTCATCAGCGATACCGATGGATCGGCGCCATTCAAGATCGCGCATTGCGGGATCGAATCGCTCCGTATCGACACCCCGACTCCAGACGCCGGCGCCAGCGTTCCCGCGTAACCCCCGGAGCCCGGAAACCAGTTCCGCCGTCGGCGCGAGCACGAAGTCTGCTCGCCGATAAAAGCGCGACAAGTGAGCGTCGACAAGCCCCCGTGCGAACCCAAGCCCGTAATAGTCGAGATAGGTTTCGAACCGCGTATGCATGCTGGCAACGACCGGAACGCTGCGCGATCTGGCAAATGTCACGGCTCTCGCGCCCAGTATATCGGGTGTGGAAACGTGAACGAGATCGGGATCGAAACGGACTATGTCGTCCCGAATGGGGCGGGGAAGACCAAGCGCGAGACGAAATTCGCCGCGTACCGGCAAGGCGATCGAAGGTACGGGTACGAGCGTCCCCGATGGTTCGAAGGCCGGCGTTTCAGTTACCGGCGAATAGACGCGGACGGAAGCGAGTCCATTCGTCTCAAGATAACGGACGAGAATGTTTAGCGCCTGGTTGGCGCCTTCCCGCAAGTAATTGTAATTTCCAGAGAACAGCGCGATCCGCATTCAGTCAGACTTGCCGGAAATTCAACGTGGCATTGAGCAGAAAGACAACCAACCCCGCGACCAGCGATACGAGGATACGCGCGGTCAAGAAGTCGATGCGCGTCATCGCGAGGATGAGTGCGTACAGGCCGGTCGTAATGGCCAGTCCCACCCCGGAATTGACGAGAAACAACACGTAGCCAGTGGAGACAGCGCGATCTGTGCCTTCGAAAATCCAGACGCGCCCGAAAAGATAGTGGAATGAATTCGCGACAAGAAAGCCGACCCCCGCCGCAAGAACGGTGTTGACGCCGGCCTTCACGACGAGAAGCCACAAGATACCGAGACCAAGCGCGAAGACGGAACAGCTGACGATCGTGTTGCGAACAAGCATGGCGCCAACACGCATCGACAAGAAGCGGGACTTCAGATCTCGGCGCGGCATGCGCAAGTTCTCGTTTACCGCGGCGGGTGCGCTGGCAGTCACGCGACGACGGATGAAATTGCACCCGCATTATCGTTGGCGTTGCCGGTATCGGCCGCATCAGGCCAATCGTCTCGCCTCCGCGCCCAAGGATTCAGAAACAGAATTGGTAACTTTACGATCAGCAGCTCGGCGTGGACGATCGAGTCCGCAATCCGTTCAGATATCCGTGGAGCACGCGCGCCATGCTTGGAGAGCCACTTCTCGTACGGCGCCCAGTGACTAGGTTCATCTTTGCGGATGATTTCGAAGATTTTCACAAGCACCGGATCACTACGAACGAAGCGGTTCGCCAGGAGAATCTCGATCTGCCGATGCCCACGCCGCTCCGTAAGCGAAATGACGCGGCACAATCGCTCAAACAATACATCGCTTTCCACAATCGAGCGCGTATCCAGCCGGTCGATCGACGTTCCAAACACCATTTCCACGAACCTGTCGATGTGACCGAACGCCCTATCAAGGGCGAGCGGCTTGTGCCCCTGGAGCTCAAACCATCGACGAAACATCGTGTAATGCTTGCGCTCATCCGATCGGTGATGCTCTATTTCACCGAGCATGATGCCATCACGCGGCGAGCGTGCCCGGATCGCTTCGATAACCCGGTCAATTGCGGTGTATCCGCGGTGCTCGTTGTAGATGTAGATGCTGCCAAGAACGTCGAGATAGCGATTTCGAAACCAGGCGCGCACTTGCTTCTCCGCGCAGACCCACCGCTGCGAGAGTCAAATTCTCGAATGCGATTTAAGTTGCATCAAGCGAATACCGAACATGTTAGCAGAGCAGCAGCAGCGCGGGGCAGATATGCGGCCCGATGCCGGCATGTCCTACGCTATCGAAAGCGAACTTGCTGACAGCGATCAGGGCCCCGCGCGCGAGATTGAGGTCGGCTACGGGGCCGATAGCCGACTGGCCGCTTTCGGTCGGCATGTCTGACAAACGGAAATGCAATCTAGCCAGCTATGGCGTTTGACAAGCGCCTGTGGTCGCCCAGACGTCTCGACTTCCATCTTTCCAAATTAGATTTCGCAGCTAGTCTCATTTGTCGGAACGGAGGCTCTAAACATGGCTGCTCGCGGGTATAGTTCTTTCATTGCATACCCGGGCTCGCCTGCAGATCTGGCTTCGCCGATCACGGGAGCGGCCACACTTTTAGGTGACGACAGCGGCGTCTTGGCGTGGCCGGCTCTTTCAGTTTTTGGTGCTAACATACCTGACGAGGTCCGAAGCGCGATTGAGGGCGCGGACACGTTTTATGCTGACCTGACCCGTCCAAATCTCAATGTTTATTTTGAAATCGGGTATGCGATCGGGCTTGGAAAGACTTTTGCACCAATAGTAAATTTCTCTTTCAATAACGCTACGACGAGCATTAAAAGTCTGGGATTGTTTAGCAATATTGGTTATCAGACATACGAAAATAGCAGTCAATTAGTTCACATCATTCAATCAACTAGCGCTAATAAACTTTTAGACTTGTATGTCACTGATGTGAACTATTCTCAACCTATTTTTTTGCTCGATACGCTGCACAAAACGAATTTCCGCAATGCCCTGGTCTCATCTATTAAAGCATCTAGATCGCATTATAGATCTTTTGATCCGTCGGAAAATCCAAGAATTTCGGTTGTTCAGCTTATCGCAGAAGTGAGCAGTTCTTCAGGAGTCATCATACCGTATTTGGCGAGTCACGTCGGGGATGCGGAGCGTCACAATTTACGTGGAGCACTCATCGCCGGACTGGCCATGGGTTTGGGTAGAGACGCTCTGATAATAACGGACCAAGAAGAGGAAGAGGGGCCAACCGATTATAACGATAATGTTGTGGTGGCTGCAGACCCCAGTCGCATCGGCGACCAAGTGTCAGCTTTCTGCTCCGAAGCCGTCCTTAGCGCCCAAGATATACCGTCGATCGCTAGGCGAGCAGATAGGTCGATTCTTCAAACTCTTACGCTTGGAGCGTCGGCGGCCGAGAATGAATTTCGGGATCTGAGCACTTATTTCGTGGAGACTTCGGAATATCTGCGCGCAGCTAGAGGAGAAATCAATGTCATAACCGGCCGAAAGGGCTCAGGAAAGTCGGCGATTTTCTTCCAGGTTCGAGATACCGCTCGGCTGAGAAAAGGCAGCGTAAATGTAGATTTAAAGCCCGAATCACATCAACTTTCTAATTTTCGCGAGCAGATAATATCGACGGGCGGAGCCGGAGTATTTGAGCATACGATCGCGGCATTTTGGTACTTTGTTGCCTTATCCGAAATGCTCTTAAACATATATCGTCGTCTTCAATCAAACTCTAGATATGACGGCCGTCAGCTCGCGCCGATGCGCGAAATTGAAGATGTTCTTGCCGAATATGGCATTCTCGAGCCGGGAGATTTTACCACAAGACTATCTCGCTTATCCAACATGATTGCGCGCGAGCTGCGTGATGCCGCAAAAAGCGGTAAAGGTCTTTCGGTTAGTGCGGTCACAAACCTCGTATTCCGAAGCGGAATCTCACGCATTCGTGACCTAGTAGTTAGCCATACAAGTCTTAAGTACCCGATCACGTTTTTGTTTGATAACATCGATAAGGGTTGGCCCGCAACAGGCGTTCAGAAAGAAGACATCACCATCGTTCGACTTTTGATTGAAGCGCTTGATAAGGTGAGAAGTGACTTCGCGACCCGCGGGAGGACTTTCCAGTCCGTGGTTTTTATCAGGCACGACATTTACGATTTGGTGCTCGATCAAACTTCTGACAGAGGAAAATCTGGACAGGTCTCGATTGATTGGACGGATAGAGCCAAGCTTGCTCAAGTCATATTTAGGCGTTTGCAAGTTGGTCTGGCCGATAAGCGCTCCACGATGCTCGAACTTTGGCATCGCGTGTTCCCTCGTTTAGTGGGTAGTCGTGACAGTTTTGAATATTTCGTCGATCACTCACTCATGAGGCCTCGATTTTTAATCGATCTAATTGAGGGAGCCATTGCAAACGCGATTAACCGCGGGCGAAGAGAAGTATCGGAGGACGATTGCCGGGATGCAGTGCGGGAGCATTCGCTATCCCTCGTCGATGACTTCGGGTTTGAAATGCGCGATGTCTCCGGAGTCTCGGCCGATATCCTATATTCGCTCATCGGGGTTGCAGCGAAAGTGTCCCGCTCCGAACTTATAAATAGGTTCGTTACGGCCGGCTTTGCGAGAGACGCAGCCGAGGCGACCGTTGAGCTAATGTTTTGGTATGGGCTCCTAGGCGTCAACGATCCCCATGGCGCAGCAAAATATATTTACGATTTTAGGTACAACAACAAGCGGCTGCGAGCTGAGGTGCCGACCGACGTCGACGCCAGAATTTTGGTGATAAATCCCGCGTTGCACGTGGGTCTGATCAGCTAGCCGTCAATTTGTTGACGCTATGACAGTCGAAGCGCGCCGGTGGCCAAGTTTCGGTTACATAGCTACCTCCATCTCCAAAGAAAAAGCCCTTTCTAAGGGAGCTACGTAAGTGCAAGCAAAATGCGTGCCAGGCGAGTGTCGGTCGTAATAAAAACATCAACCGCAATTGCTGCCTGCCAAACATCCTAAAAAAAGGAATTTTTTCCCAAACGTCGGCGGTCGCGCACGAGCATCTCGTGTGTATGGTAGAGGGATTGACGAATGCTTTTGAGACCGCTCGCGGACTTGTCGGCTTGGACGCGCGGGGAGGTCGATCTCTAGGTTCCGACGTCTGCGTCAAATGGCAGGGCTATTGCTACCAGCATTTTGTTGAACAATGGACCATCATCAGCGAAATGCGCTCGGCGGCGGCGATTTGAACATACTGTCGCCACATGCGTCGGGTTATCGGGGCGTCGCTAAGCCTGCGAATATGATGAGATTTTAAATATGGACACCCTGCGGCGGTTCGGAACGGAGCAGCCGCGCCGTACCAATTACATCGGCCAGCGGCTTTGTTCCTTTCAGAAATTAGCGCTTGGATTGGGTATATTGAACGACCGCTTTCAGGTTCGACGCAACAGGCGTCAACGACCGGAATGGGAGCGCATTGCTGACCGTTCGCATCGGAACGTTCTTCCAACGGAAGGCTCTAGATCAATCAGTCCAAAGCACCTTCGAGCATTGCGATGAATCGTGGTGCGCGATTGTATAACTTCGCGCTCGTGAGGAGCGAAAAACCCTTAGGTCGCCCCCGCCCCATCCTGTTAATCCTCGAGTGTCTCGCCTAAAATGAACCACCGAGGGGGAACGGGTGACAAAAAGCGCGTGCAGTTTCTCGACGGAGCCTGGTCCCATGTTGCGCGCCGCTCTGTTTGGCGCTTTTACGCTGGCGACGTTTGATGGTGGCGAAATTGCCATCTCCAATCGACGTGCGCGAGCGTTGCTCGCGATGCTCTGCCTTGCACCAGGCGAAACGTTTGAGCGCGATTTCGTCAGCAAGTTGCTATGGCCTGGTCGGTTCCCGGCACAAGCGCGCGCAAGCTTGCGACAATGCCTGCTGACCATCGACAAGTCGCTCGCCCCTGCGGCAGGCGGGATGCTCGATTTGTCGCATGGCCGGATTGCGATCAGCGTTGGCAGAGTGAGAACCGACCTCGGTGCCTTAGAGTCAGCCTTGGCAGAGGGTAGGATCGGCGACGCCTGTTGTGCGCTCAGAGATATCGGCAACAAACGTCTCCTCGACCAGATCGAGATCGGCGCCCCATTTGCGAGTTGGCTGAGCGATCAAAGACGTCACGTAGAGAGACGCGTGCAGATTGCGGTCGATCGCGCCTTGGCCGAAATGGCGCAAAACGGCGACATAGAAAGCGCACAAAGGCTCGGCAACGTCTGGCGTGCATGTGACAGGACGCCGCCGCAGCGCGAGGGCAATACGCGCGTCGCCGTGCTACCTTTCGAGCAGTACGACACGGTCGGCGGCGCGTTCTTCCTTGCAGAAGGGGTCGTTGACGAATTGAGCTTCCGCTTAAGCGGAATTCCGGCGGTGACGATCGTCGGCCGGACCTCGGCTGCTAGCGTTGCGGGTAGCGGACGAACCCTTTCCGAGATGGCGACTGCGCTTGACGCTTCGCATCTCATCGAAGGGAGCGTGCATCGGTCCCCCGACGACATCCGCGTCCATATCCGTCTGATCGACGGGCGATCGGGTACCGAGACTTGGTCCGATCTCTATGTTGGAACCGTCGCCGACGCGATCGGGTCGCGCGATCTCATTGGCAGCCATTTTGTCACAGGCCTGTGTGATGCGCTGGGCGTGTCGGGGCCGCCGACCCCGGTCCGGCGAATGACCGCAAACCGGGATGCCTACGCGCTTTATCTCCAGGGTCGCGCGCTGACGATGCGAACGATCGGCGACGCAGTGATCGCCAAGGCGATCGACCGGCTGGAACAGGCACTGGAGATCGACCCAGATTTTGCGGAATGCTGGGCGGCGCTCGCCGAAGCACATCTTTACTCGGCGACCTTTACACCGGCGGCCGATCGGCTGGAGAGGGCCGTACAGATGGCGCATTGTGCGCGGCGCGCCATCGCGCTGGACGCAACTCAAGGGCATGCGCGGGTTACGTTGGCTGTTTACGAGTTTACGCAGCACAACGCTGTTGCCGCACTCGACTTAGCGCTCGAGGCGCGTCGGCTTGCACCCAACAATAGCGAAGTCGCTGTCCGGCTCGGGCAGTTCTTGCTCTTCCTGGGCCGCCCACGCGAAGCTTTACGCCACATCGAAGCAGCGATTGATCACGACCCTGTGCACGGCCGCAACTATGCGGCGCTGTGCTGCGCGCACCTGTGCCTTGGCGATATCGACCGCGCGATTGCGGCCGGCGAGAGCATGGCCGATCTCGGCTTTCCCGCCGGGCCGCTGGCGGTAGCATACGCGGCGAATGGCGAACATGCGCGCGCGACCGAGCTGTATGGTGGATACCAAAGCCTGCGATGCAATCGATCCGGCTTCATTACTCGTGGGGGGCGATCGCCGCCGTCCGCAGTTTACGCTTAGCTGCATCGGCAAGAGCGGCACGACGCCAATCACGTTCACCGCGGACGATCTGCGCAACGGCCGCAACTTTGCGGCTGAGGGCGTTCAACACGCAGCGGCTGAAAGCGGCCTGCCCATCTCCAAGCCGGATGCGTTTGTGGCCTGCAAGGAAGCAATTGCAGCACAACTCAAACAGCCCCGGTCGCTGGACTTTCACCTGTTCGGGACCACGTTCACCACGGATGGATCCCGGGCGCGGTTCACAGATACGTTCACGGCGAAAAACGGGTTCGGAAACGAGATAGACTCGACCGCCGAGTGCGTGTTCGAGGGCGAACAGCTAATATCTGCAACTGTCATCTAGTGATCGCATGTCGACCCTCTCGCGCGAAGCGTTCGAGATGCGATGCCGCTTCGATCAGCGCCGAGATCGTCGCAGCGGCATCGGCAAGATAAGTTAAGGTCGCGGGAGCCTCGGACAATGCGAACCCAGCGTTGGTCACTGCCGCAATGCTCGTGTCTTCCATGATCATGCCTGCTCGCGCGGACATCGCCGCAACAAGCTGCCGGGTCTCTTCGTCCATATATGCCTCCTGGACGCACACAGGCCGAAGCGATCACCGAAGTCGATACACAGCTTTGTGAAATCATCGTTCAGCCCCGCCAAGAGGTGGATGATGGAGTATCGCCGCCATAATATTGAGGTCGGCGCGATCTGCGGGGAATGCGCATGCGACGGCCTTTCGCGTCAAACTCCGCGTCTACCCAGGATTTGTCCCGGAACGTGAATTCAACGAACTGGACAAGGGCATCGACCTGGTCGTCGTTTTTCGAATCGGGAAACGACAGCAATTCCCGGCGCAGATCCGTCAGCCATGGAGCTGAAGCAGGGAGCAAGAAGTCTCCTGTTTCCAGCTGCGGCGTACAGGCGGCAAGCCGATCTTCTTTCGATAACCGCGGGCTAGGTGCACGGATTATGCCGGGTAACCGCGCCCGTTTAACCTGCTCGAACAGCGCAATTCCGATCGACGCACCTTCAATAATGAGGGCATCGGTACGCCACTTTCGATGCCAGGCTAGGACGCGGTCGAGCAAGGTATTGAACGCAATCTTTACCCGGATCAGATCGAGCAGATACCATTTGCCGTCGCGGAACCCCCAGGTCATTCCGACGGAATAATCCGAGGTGACACGCTCAGTGATTGCCGGATCCCAGGATTGTACAATCTTGTGAAAGAAGGTGCGCGGCGGCATTTCGTCGAACTGGCCAAACCAGGCGAGGTCGATCTGTCCTCCACCGGCGGCTTCCGGATCCTGTTGGAATTGCGGCTGGAAGTAGCGATCTCCCATCGCTGCCCGTTGCTGCTCGAGATATTCCCGCGATGCCAGGTTTGGGGCAAGAACATCTCCCTTTTTGCGATGCCAGACGTCACCGCGGGATAGCGGGATGATCTCATCCTGCACGGCGAAAGCGGGGAGATTGAGATGATGCCAGTTGCCGTGGTCGAGTGCCCAGCCGACGAGGTCGTCCTCATGAAGACGCTGCATGACGATGATGATGCGCCCGTTCTCCAGATTGTCGAACCGGGTGAAGAAGGTCGAGCGAAACGTCTCGATCGCTTTCTCACGTTCCACCGGCGAGAGAGTTTCTCCGGCCTTGTGAAAATCATCGACGATCAAGATGTGCGTTCCCATTCCCGTCATCGCGCCAGCCTTGGAAGCGGCACGCACTTCACCACGCTTCGACGTGACGAAATGATCGGCGCGGTCTTTGCCGGGCCTGATGATCGTCGCGGGGAACAGCCGCTGATACGCCGGGTCCTTGATGATCGTGCGCGCCTTGTCGGCGAGCTGCGTGGACAGATCCAGGCCGTAACTCGTGATCGTTATCTTTGCCGCTGGATCCTGGCCCAGGATCCAGGCCGGAAATGATCCCGACACGAGCTCGGACTTTCCGTGTCTGGGCGGCAGAGTGATGATCAACCGCTTGATATCCCCCCGCGCCACCTGCTCGAGCGCATGGACCATGGCGTCGATATGGCGGCCGGGCAGCATCTGCTCGCCGCCATGCAATATCTTGAACCCTTCTGTATGAAAGTGTCCAAGCGACCGGCGGATTAGCTCGTTCCGGACCTGCTGTTGCAGGTCGAGCGTATATTTCTTCTTCATTGGTCCGCATCTTCATCATTGAGTGATGAGTGCGCGCTGCGGACAAAGGGGCGCGCAGGAAAACCCGCGTCCGTCAGCATCTGGTCGATGAGTTCGGCCATCTCAGGCGGAATTGCCTGACTTTCGCCGACCGATCCTTCCGGGTGAAACTCACGCGCAAATTTGAAGATGAGCTCGATCGCCTTCAGGTCTCCCTTGCCTGCCTTCTCGTAGAGATGGGTCAGGCCGACACCCACCGCGTCGAGCATGTAGGTCTTGCCCCGCATCTTGACCGGCACTTTTTGACTGAAGATCTTCTTCGCCTGCGCCACCACGCCTTTGACGCCGCGCTTGGGTCCGCGCGGATTTCCGGACTGGCCGGGTTTGAAACGATGTTCGACCGGCGGCTTGTTCCTGCCGACCCGGTAATTACCGTCATCGTCCCAGTTGGTGTCCGAGCGGGACTGTTTTTGCTTTTTAGTGCGCTTTGGTGACGCGTCACTTATTTCAGCGGGCTGATCTGAATTGCTAGATTCGATGATGTCAGCAGTTTTAAACGGAAGCTGCTCGGACGTCAGACGCTGGCGAGCAGGCGCGACCACATCGGGTCGGCGAATTGCAACAATAGGCATAGCTTTGGCCTTCGAAATTTGGGGGTGAGATCAGGCAAGTGCTCGCTTGCGTTCGCGCACAACGATGTCCGGCCGGGGCATCTCGACATCAGCGGCCCGTTCTGCCGCAACTTCTTCGAACGTTTGCCCAGTGGTACTCAGCGTCGCCTGCTCGCCGGTTGCTTTTTCCCAACGCCGGATGATCCCGTCGACATAGAGCGGATCGAGATCGATGCCGTAACAGACGCGGCCGGTTCGCTCGGCCGCGATCAGCGTCGTCCCGCTTCCGAGGAACCCGTCGAGGACAATATCGCCACGATTTGTCACGTCGCGGATGGCGTCTTTGACCATGACGACATTTTTGGGGGTCGGGTGACTGGCTAATTGCTCGTCGCGGTCGGCGCTGAACCCGGCCATTCCGGGGTAAAACCAGCAATTGCTCCGGCTTCGTCCATGTTTGCCAAGCTCAACGTTATTCTGGGAGGGTGCTGATCCCTTTTTAGCGATGAAAACCAGCTCGTGCTGTGACCTGTAGAGCGAGCCCATGCCCGGAGAATGCTTTACCCAAACCGCCAGGTTTACGAGCTTCAGGTCCGCGGCGCGGATCCCGAGCATCATCTCCCAGACGTGGCGCCAGTCGATGCACAGGTAGAGGAGCGCGCCATCGTGGCAGAACTCAGCGAGCATTGCTGTGCTCACTTTCTGGAAATCGACGAACTCATCTTCTGTCATCTCGCCTGAAGCCTGGGCAAACTCGCGCCGCTTATGTTTCCCTGCCACGCTGACGTGCCCGTTCACCTTCACGTTCCAGGGCGAATCCGAAAACACCATCTGGGCCCGGTGACCTCCCATCAGAAGTGCGAGGTTATCCTTCTCGAGCGACGATCCGCAGAGAACCCGGTGCTGGCCAGCATGCCAAAGGTCGCCCAGCCGCGTAATCGCTGGTCCAGCCCCGACCTGTTCGTATTCATCATCGGGATCCGTATCATCGCCATCCGGATCGGCGGGCGGATGTATGAGGTTGTCGATCTCGATCGAGGAAAACCCTGAGATCTCGACACCCACATCGAGTTCGATCTTGGATAGCTCGAGGAACTCGAGACCAAGCTCTTTATCTTCCCACTCGCCGCCTTCGCTCAACTTGTTGAGCGCGATGCGGAGGATGCGTTTCTCCGTCTCGTCGAGGTGATCGAGCATGATCGTCGGCACTTCGGTGTAACCCAGCTGACGGGCCGCCTCGACAATCCCTTCGCCGCCGATCACCAAATTGTCGTGATCCACTAGGATTGGGAGGACGATGCCGAACGTCGCCACCGAATTTCGCAGCGCGGTTTCGGCTCGGATTGATCGCTTTCTCAATTTGCGCTCGTACATCCGGAGCGCGTCGATGGCGCGATAGTGAATCCGGTCAAGCCGGACATTGTGTTTAACGATGGTTTGGATGTCGGTTGTGCCCACTTTGGACGCCGTCTTCTGTCGAGAGGTCTTCATGCACTTTACTCCGTTGGGCCAAAGCCCGGTTGCAGTGCAACCACGGAGTTCGGGACGCACGAAGGCACCGACTCCCGCAGTTGCGGGTTGTCTCCCTCATGTGTTGCCCTCTCGATAAGCAGCGCCACTTTAACCTGTGTGCAAACGCCTGTCTTGAAAAAAAATCCCGGTGCATCGCGTCCAGCGCAAGGTCGTTCGCGGCCGCTGAACGATGAATTGATGCTAAAGGCCGGCGTTTCGCTGCTAGAATTTACAGGGAAAATGCCCGTAACCCTACGAAAGACTTGGCATAATTTAGCGTCAGATTGCGGTCACTTCCCGTAAAATTCCAAGTCTTCGCTGCCAAATCGCCATTAGCAGCGAAAGACCCTCTACGTCCCCGGCGGTGTGTGCAAAGGGTACCAGCCCACAGGCCTGCGGAGAAAAATGGGATTTTTTCGTCAGAATTCTCTGGAAACAGTTTCTCTGTGGTACCCTGTCAGGGCTACAATGGCACGGAAACGCGCCATTTCTGGCGCGCCAACTGATCGAATTCTCTAGGGTTGTGACTCGGTGGCGGAGAGGCAGGGATTCGAACCCTGGGTACCCTCGCGGGCACGCCGCATTTCGAGTGCGGTGCTTTCGACCACTCAGCCACCTCTCCGCAGAGGAACGCGTGCCATAAAGACACCGGCGCGATCGAAGGGCGGGCGCATAACGGCTGTTGGAGCGCTTGCCAAGCCGCCAAGAGCGCCTAAATTATAGCGTATGAATATGGACACTGCCGCTGCCGGAACGCCCGTACCCCGGGTTGCCAAAGCACAATTCGGAATCGGCGAGGTCGTGAAGCATCGCCACTTCGAATTTCGTGGGGTCATTTTCGATATCGACCCTGTCTTCGCCAACAGCGACGAATGGTACGAATCGATTCCCGAGGCGATGCGGCCGCGCAAGGACCAGCCCTTCTATCACCTGCTCGCCGAAAATGCCGACAGCAGCTACGTCGCCTATGTTAGCCAGCAGAACCTGGTCCCCGACGACAGCGAGGAACCCGTGGACCATCCCGGCATCGCGGGCATGTTCGAGGAATTCGACGGCGTGCGCTATCCGTTGAAAGCCGTCCGCAAACACTGATCCGGCGGCGCTAAAAACCGCCGACTCACCTTGACAGCCGCAGTCGTCGTCCGTATCGGCACCGGCTTTCCCGGCGAGTTCGCTCCTCGGGGCAAATCTTTTTGACTTAAAGTGAGAGCCATGTTCGCTATCGTGCGCACGGGCGGCAAGCAGTATCGCGTTGCCGCAGGAGACAAGATCGTCGTCGACCGTATGGACGGCGAAGCAGGCGCGCGCGTCACGCTGGGCGATGTGCTGTTCACGTCGACGGGCGAAAGCGGCCTGACGGTCGCTGCCGAAATCGTCGCACAGGCGAAGGCCGACAAGGTCATCGTCTTCAAGAAGAAGCGCCGCCACAACTATCGCCGCCGCAACGGCCATCGCCAGCAGCACACGATCCTCCAGATCGTGAGCGTCGGTGCTGCCGAAGAGAAGAAGGCGAAGAAGGAAGCCGCGCCGAAGGCAGAGGTTGCTGCGGAAGCAGCACCTGCGCCGAAGGCCGAGGCCGCACCGAAGGCCGCCGCCAAGGCGCCCAAGGCCGAAGCAGCCCCCAAGGCTGAAAAGGCTGCACCCAAGAAGGCCGCTGCAAAGCCGGCCGCCAAGAAGACCGCGGAGTAATCTAAGATGGCACATAAGAAAGCTGGCGGTTCATCGCGTAACGGTCGTGACTCGGCCGGTCGTCGTCTTGGCGTGAAGAAGTTCGGCGGAGAGCATGCGCTCGCCGGCAACATCCTCGTCCGTCAGCGCGGCACCCGCGTATGGCCGGGCCGTAACGTCGGCCTTGGCAAGGACCACACGCTGTTCGCGCTAGTCGAGGGCCGCGTCGCGTTCCACGAAGGCAAACAGGGCCGTAAATACGTGTCGGTGGACACGATTATGGCGGCTGCGGCCGAATAACCGGCGGTCCGATTATCGGGTCGCCCCAAGGGTGACCCGAAGATTTGCCGAGGCAAATCGACAGGGAGTAAGGGTCACCCCCGAGCTCCCTTTTTATTATCTCCCTGAAGCAACCTGTCGCCATCCCGTCACGTTTTGCGGGTAGGCGCGAGCGGAGGAGAGATACCGTGTTCATCAGGACAGAGAACCTGCTGTTGCGGCCCGGCTGGGCTGAGGACGCAGCAGAGCTTTACGCAGCATTTGCGCGCGAAGATGTCGTGATGACGCTCGCCCGCGCGCCCTGGCCCTATGCCTTGGACGATGCCGTCGCCTACCTCGGCCGTGAGCGATCGTCGCACGAGGCGGACCTGCTCATCTACCTGCGGACCGACAACCCTCCGCGGCTGATCGGCGGTATCAGTATTGCCGAACACAGCGGCGTTGCGGAACTCGGCTACTGGATCGTCCCGTCGATGCGGAACCGTGGTTACGCGACCGAGGCAGGCCGCGCGCTGGTCGCGGCGGCGCGAGACTCGCTGCGGCTGGACCGGCTGGTGTCGGTGCATGCGGTCGAGAACCCGACTTCGGGGCGCGTCCTGCGCAAGCTGGGCTTCGCGCCGACCGGGCGTGCCGAGCTTCGGCCGTTCGCGGCGCGTGGAGAAAAGCTGCTGTGCGCCAGCTATACGCTGGACCTCAGCCCCTCGATGGCGCTTGCCGCCTGAATACGCGCCGGTTTCCTTCGATACTCGCAAACGGCATATAGCCGATCCGCTCTGCAACCTTGATCGACGCGGCATTGCCGTCGTCGATCATGCAGCGCACTTCGCCAATGCCGGCTTCGTCCGCCCAAGCGTGAATGGCGATGAGCGCTTCCGAGGCGATCCCTCTGCCCCAGCTCGCGGCGGCGAAGGCCCAGCCCCCTTCCGGATAGCCATCGAGTTCGGCAATGCCGCGTTTGAAATCCGATAGCCCGGCGACGCCAAGATACGTTTCATCCGCGCGGTCATATACCGACCAGTTGCCGTAGCCGAACAGGTCCCACATCGCGGCCGCCTGCCCGAACTTGGGCCAGGCCACGTCGGTGGGTCTCGGCGTACCGCCGATGAAGGTCGTTACCCGCGGGTCGACCCACATCGCGGCATAGGCGTCCCAATCGGCCATAGTGATCGGGCGCAGGGTAAGGCGGTCGGTGGCAAGCGTCGGTTGCGTCGGCATGCATCATGCCTCGCGCAACCGGCGCCGGAGTGCAAGCGGGGTTAGGCGGCCAGCGCCTTCGGCATCACCGCGTCCGCATAGTCACTTTCGTACTTGCCGATCAGCTTGCGATCGTCGTGGTTCCACGGATGGAAGCCGGGGAGGAAGTACGCGACCCATGCCGGGAACAGGCGACGCAACGGCCCCGGTGTCCCGATCAGGTACCAGGCAAGCCGCGCCTTCGCGCGCCAGCCGGTGATGCCGTCCTGCGCGAGCAGGTCGAGCGTCCCCTCCCAGCGTTTGGTCCAGAACGTGCGGCTGACCAGCAGCATCATGATCGACTTGACCTTCCAGCGCTTCCACCGGCTCCAGTCGCGGGTGGCGTGCAGCCAGGTGTCGTACGCGACGCCCTTGTGCTCGATCTCCTCGACCGCGTGCCATTTCCACATCTGGACGAGTTCGGGATCGGCGCCCGCGAATGCCCTGGGATCGGTCAGCATCTGGTGCGCCATCATCGCGGTATAATGTTCCAGCGCCATGGTGACGGCGAGGTTCAGGATCTGCGGCCGGTCCTTGGTCAACTCCAGGCTCTCGACGACGACCTTTTCGAGGTGCGCGATCTCGTAGCCCGCGTCGGTCACGCGCTGGTTGAACGACACATGCTCGCGGCTGTGCATGACTTCCTGCATCACGAACGCGCGGATTTCTTGCGCCAGCTTCGGCGAGGCGCCCTCACGGAACGCCTTCACCGATTCAACGAAGAATGCCTCTCCGCGGGGGAAGGTGATCGACAGCGCATTATGAAATGCGGAACCGATCGGGTCGCCACCCAGCCACCAGCGCTTTTGCGCCATGTCGCGCCCGAAACGGCGGTCACGCGGGGTAATGGTCAGATCGGTAGGCGTTTTTGCGTTTGCCATGCTAGAGGCTCCTGTTTGATCCTGAGCTAGAGCTTACTTACACTGATGTCAATAGAGCGCAAACGCCTGTCGCCGGATGAAAGCCGTACTGCCGCGCTGGATGCGGCGCGGATGATCCTCATTTCCGAAGGACCTCAAGCAGTTACGTTGAAAGCAGTGGCGGCGAAGGTGGGACGCACGCACGCCAACGTACTCCATCATTTCGGTTCTGCGCTGGGCCTTCAGAAGGCATTGGCGGCGATGCTTGCCGACTCGGTCTGCGACAGCATCGGCGCGACCGTCCTGCGCGCGCGCCGCGGAGAGGCCGACCCGCGCGAGATCGTCGACATGACCTTCGACGCCTTCGACCAGCAGGGTGCCGGCGCGCTCGCGACATGGATGATCATGTCGGGCAACCATGACGCACTCGATCCCATATTGTCGGCGATCCACAACCTGGTCGACGAACTCGCCGACGAGAATGAGGATGGGCTGATCCGCGAAGACACGCTGACGCTGGTCCTGATGGCGCTGGGCGACGCATTGCTCGGCAAGCCCATGGCGCACGCACTCGGCTTGCCCCGCGACGCCGCGCGTGACATCGCGCTCAAACAACTGATGGCGTCACCCGGCGTTCAATCGCGGATGGCAAAGGCCTGACATGCATTTCCTCGACCAGGCGAAAATCTACCTGTCCTCCGGCTCGGGCGGCCCCGGCGCGGTCGCGTTCCGGCGCGAGAAGTTCATCGAGTACGGCGGCCCCGATGGCGGCAACGGCGGCAAGGGCGGCGACATCATCATCGAGGCCGTGCCCGGGCTGAACACCCTTATCGATTTCCGCTACACACAGCATTTCAAGGCGCCGCGCGGCAAGGGCGGCGCGGGCCGCAACATGACCGGCGCGGGCGGTAACGATCTGGTCGTGCGCGTCCCCGTCGGCACGCAGGTGCTGAGCGAGGACAAGGAACATGTCCTCGCCGACTTCACCAAGGTTGGCGACCGGCACGTCTTCCTGCGCGGCGGCGACGGCGGCCGCGGCAATGCGAGTTACAAGACATCGACCAACCGCGCCCCGCGCCAGCACGGCACCGGCTGGCCGGGCGAAGAAGCGTGGGTCTGGCTGCGGCTGAAGCTGCTCGCCGATGTGGGCCTGGTCGGCCTGCCCAACGCAGGCAAGTCCACCTTCATCAACGCCGTCAGCAATGCGAATGCAAAGGTCGGTGCCTATGCCTTCACCACCACCCGGCCGCAGCTGGGCGTGGTCAGCCACAAGCACCGCGAATTCGTCGTCGCCGACATCCCCGGCCTGATCGAAGGCGCAGCGGAAGGTGCGGGTATCGGCGATAGGTTCCTCGGCCATATCGAGCGGTGCCGCGTCCTGCTCCACCTGATCGATGCGAACGACGCCGATGTCGCCGACAGCTACCGCATCATCCGCGAGGAACTTGAGGCGTACGGTGCGGGCCTCCACGAAAAGCCCTCGGTCATCGCGCTGAACAAGGTCGACATGCTCGATGACGAACTCATCGCCGCACTTTCCGCCGAACTGGAAGAAGCGAGCGGCGCGGAAGTGATTCCGCTGTCAGGTGCGGCCGGCACGGGAGTTGACTGGGTTCTCGACCGGCTGCTCGACGCCGTCGGCCCGCAGGCCGGTACGGTCGACGCCGACGACGAAGGCGAAGACGCGATCGAGTGGTCGCCGATCTGATCCCGCCGCACGTTTGTCGATAAGGGCTTGGCACTTGGTCCGCCCACGCCAGCCTGCTAGCCTGCCGACAACAGAGGGAGAGAACCGATGAAGACCGCGCTCGCCGCCGCGCTTGCCCTGACGCTATGCACACCTGCACTCGCGAAGACGATGACGCCCGCCCAGTCCGCGGTCGCAGCCGCCATCGCCGACCCTGCCCGTCCGCAAGCGGACCGGGATCGCGACGCGGCGCGCAAACCGGGCGAATTGCTGAACTATGCCGGGGTCAAGCCCGGCGACACGGTTCTCGATTTCATCATGGGCGGCGGTTACGTGACGCGGCTGCTGGCAAAGACGGTCGGGCCCAATGGACATGTCTACGCTTACCAGCCGGCCGAATTCATCAGCTTCATGGCGAAATACGGGACGGACCAGGATGCGGTTGCCGCCGCCTACCCCAATGTCACCGCCTTTCGCCCATCGCTCGGCGCGTTCGCCGTGCCGAAGCCGGTCGATGTCATCATCACGGTGCAGAATTACCACGACCTGCACCTGAAGATCGCACCGCCGACGCTGGCCGGAAAGATCGACGAAACGCTGTTCGCGGCGCTGAAGCCCGGCGGCGTCTTGCTGGTGGTGGACCATTACGCGGTCGCTGGCGCTGGGCTGGACTCGGCGCAGACGCTGCACCGCATCGATGCCGCGACCGCGCGCGCGGAAATCGAAAAGGCCGGGTTCGTCTTCGACGGCGAAATCCCGCTCTATCGCAATCCGGGCGACCCGCGCACGGCAAGCGTGTTCGACCCGTCGATCCGCGGCAAGACGGACCAGTTCGTCTACCGTTTCCGCAAGCCGAAGTAATGGCGGGCGATCGCTTCGAACGCCACCGCCAGCCCTGGACGAGCGCGGAGATCCAGAAGCTCCATACGCTCGCCAAGAAAGGCATGGCGCTGAAGGCAATCGCCAAGGCGCTGACCCGCAGCGAGGAATCGGTGAAGGACCGGGCGAAGCTGGATGGGCTGTCGATCGCAAGGCTGCACTAGCCACACGGACATTGCCCCTTTTCGTCCCTCCCGCTAACCGCGCCGCATGGCATCCAGCCCCCCGCCCCGCCTGATCGTCAAGGTCGGCTCGTCACTGCTCGTCGATGCCGATGGAGCGGTGCGGCGTGAATGGCTGGTCGAACTCGTCGCCGATATCGCGGCGCGCATGCGCGAGGGGCAGCAGGTCGCAATAGTGTCGTCGGGTGCGATTGCGCTCGGTGCGCGGCGGTTGAAACTGCCCAAGGGCGGCCGGGCATCGCTGGAGGATGCACAGGCTGCCGCCGCCACAGGACAGATCGCGCTGTCGGGTGTCTGGGCCGAACTGCTGCACGCGCAGGGCCTGACCGCCGCGCAGATGCTGCTCACGCTCGACGATCTCGAGGACCGGCGGCGCTACCTAAACGCCAGCGCGACGATCGACAGGCTGATGTCGCTTGGCGTCGTGCCCGTCATCAACGAGAACGACAGCGTCGCGACCGCCGAGATCCGCTTCGGCGACAATGATCGCCTCGCCGCCCGCATTGCGCAGGTTGCGGGCGCGCATCAGGTCGTGCTGCTGTCCGACGTCGACGGGCTCTACACTGCCGATCCCTCGCGCGACCCCGATGCCACGCGCATTGCGCGGGTGGAGCGCATCGACGCGACGATCACGGCAATGGCGACCGGCGGCTCGCAATCGGGCATGGGTTCGGGCGGCATGGCATCCAAGATCCAGGCTGCGCGCATCGCAACCGGCAGCGGTGCCGACCTGGTCATCGTATCGGGCCACCAGCCCCGCCCGCTGGCACGCGTTGCCGAGGGTGCGGGCACGGTGTTCGTCGCCGACAGGCGTGCGCGGTCGCGCAAGGCCTGGCTCGCCGGACGTTTGACGGTCAAGGGCACGATAGAGGTCGATGGCGGCGCGGCGAGCGCGCTTGCCAAGGGCGCGAGCCTGCTCGCCGCAGGCGCGCGGCACGTAACCGGCCAGTTCATGCGCGGCGATGTCATCGACATCGTCGGCCCGCTCGGTTCACCGATCGCGCGCGGCCTGAGCGAATACGACACGGGGGAAGCCGCCCGGATTGCGGGCCTGAAAAGTACCGATATCGAAGCCGTGCTTGGTTATGCCCCGCGCGCGGCAATGGTCCACCGCGACCACATGGTGCTGCTGTGATCGTCGCGCTTACCGGCGCGACCGGATTCCTCGGCGGCCACGTCCTGCAATGCGCGCTCGACGCCGGTCACACGGTCCACGCGCTCACCCGCAAGCCGCAGGCGGAGCGCGAAGGTGTGACCTGGGTTCCGGGATCGCTCGACGACGAGGCGTCGCTGGTCGCGCTGTGCGAGGGCGCGGAAGCGGTCATCCATGTCGCCGGGGTCGTGAACGGCAGCGCGGAAGCGTTCGACACCGGTAACCGCATCGGCACCAAGGAGATGCTCTACGCGGCCGAGGCGAGCCATATATCGCGTTTCGTCCACGTTTCTTCGCTGGCCGCGCGCGAGCCGCAGTTGTCGCTGTATGGTGCGTCGAAAAAAGCGGCCGAGGACGCCGTCGTCACTTCGATGCTCGACTGGCGCATCGTGCGTCCGCCGGCCATCTACGGTCCCGGCGATACCGACAACCTCGAACTCTTTCGCTTCGCGAAAAAGGGCATCGTCCCCTTGCCGCCCAAGGGGCGCATGTCGGTCATCCATGCAGAAGACATGGCCCGGCTGATCGTCGCGATGGTCGAAGGCGAGGCCCCCGAGAACATCTACGAAGCCGATGACGGTATGCCGGGCGGCTGGACGCACAAGGACTTCGCCGCCGCCATCGGTGCGGCGGTCGGCCGCAAGATCGTGACCTTTGCCATGCCGTCCGCACTCGTCCGCGCGGGTGCCTCGCTCGACGGTCTGCTGCGCGGGACGAAAGCAAAGCTGACGCCCGACCGGGCCGCCTATTTCTGCCATCCCGACTGGACCATCGACCCGGCCAAGCGTCCGCCCACCGGACTCTGGACGCCCCGCATAGGCACTGCTGCCGGGCTGGCCGCCACGGCCGCCTGGTATCGCGAAAAGTGCTGGCTCTGACGCTTGCGCTGTAGGGATTTCCGGTCCAGCCTGATTGGAAACTCTCTGGGGAAACTTCATGCGTTCACTGATTCCGGTCGCGGTGCTTGCCGCTGTTTTCGCCACGCCTGCCGCCGCCCAGACCCGGCCGGACCAGGTCAAGTTCCGCGAAACCTACAAGGAGTTGGTCGAAACCAACACCGCGATCTCGGCCGGCAGCTGCACATTGGCCGCGGAGCGCATGGCGGCGCGGCTGAAGGCTGCAGGCTTCAAGGACAGCGACGTCCGCCTGTTCGGCGTGCCCGATCATCCCAAGGAAAACGGCCTACTCGCAACGCTGCCCGGCACCGACCCCAAGGCAAAGGCGATCCTGCTGCTCGCGCATATCGACGTGGTGGAGGCGAAGCGCGAGGACTGGACGCGCGACCCGTTCACGCTGGTCGAGGAAAACGGCTATTTCTACGGTCGCGGCACGTCCGATGACAAGGCGCATGCCGCGATCTTCACCGACACCATGGCGCGACTGAAGGCAGCGGGAACGAAGCTGCGCCGCACGGTGAAGCTCGCCTTGACCTGCGGTGAGGAGACCGAGGGCGTGTTCAACGGCGCCGAATGGCTGTCGAAGGAGCACAAGGACTGGATCGACGCCGAATTCGCACTGAACGAAGGCGGCAGCGGGACACTGAACAAGGACGGGAAGCCCGTGTCGCTCGGCATGCAGGCAGGCGAGAAAGTCTATCAGGACTTCCGCGTCGAGGCTGTGAACCCCGGCGGGCACAGCAGCCGCCCCCGTCCCGACAATGCGATCTACGAGCTTGCCGCGGCACTGGTGCGCGTGGGCAAATATGAATTCCCGGTCCAGTTCAGCGACACGACGAAGGCCTATTTCACCGAAACCGCGAAACTGGTCGGCGGCGAGATGGGCGCGGCGATGACGCGCCTGGTCGCGAACCCGGCGGATGCGGAGGCCAACGCCATCGTGTCGAAAGACCCGAGCTATCACTCGTCGCTGCGCACCACCTGCGTCGCAACGCGGCTGGACGGCGGACATGCCAATAACGCGCTCGCCCAGCGCGCGGGCGCCAACATCAATTGCCGCATGTTCCCGGGCGACAAGATTTCGGATGTGCAGGCGCAACTGGCGAAGGCGATGGATAATCCGTCGATCAAGATCGTGCCGACCGGCGACATCAGCCCGACACCGCCCCCGCCCCCGCTGACGCCGCTCGTCTATGGCACCGCCAAGACGCTTGCCGCCAAATACTTCCCCGGCGTCCCGATGTTGCCCGCAATGGCGAACGGCGCGACCGACGGCCGCTTCCTGAACGCGGCCGGCATTCCGACCTATGGTGTCCCGGGCCGCTTCTCCGAACTCGACGGCGGCGGCGTTCACGGCCTGAACGAGCGCAAATCGGTCGCCGGGCTGTACAAGGAACGCGACTACCTGTTCGACCTGATCCAGGCGTATGCCAGTTCGAAGTAGGGAACCGGACGCCGCAATCCCTTGGCAGTCGCGTCGCGCTGCCGCTAAGGAGCCTGCATGACAGACCGCGCATCCATTTATTCGACCGTCGTCGAGCAGATCGCCCCCTTCAACAAGAAGGATATGGAGATCGGCGAGGCGACGACATTCCAGCACGATCTCGAATGGGATTCGCTGACCGTCATGGATTTCGTGGCGGCGATCGAGGACGAATTCGACATCATGATCACGATGAACATGCAGGCCGAAATCGAAACCGTCGGCCAGCTCGTCGACGCGGTGGTCAAGCTCAAGGCATGACGGACCTGTTTTCGAAGTTCGATCCGCTGATCGAACAGCGCGAAGCCCTGCTCGCAACCGGACAGCGCGACCCCTTTTCGCTTGTCATGGAAAAGGTGCTGTCGCCGACGCGCGCGATCTGCAACGGGCGCGACACCATATTGCTCGGCACCTACAACTACATGGGCATGACGTTCGATCCGGACGTTATCCAGGCCGGCAAGGACGCGCTCGATAGTTTCGGGTCGGGCACGACAGGCAGCCGCGTACTCAACGGCACCTATGGTCCGCACAAGGACTGCGAAGAGGCGCTGAAGGAATTCTACGGAATGGACCATGCGATGGTCTTTTCCACCGGATACCAGGCAAACCTCGGCATCATTTCGACGATCGCGGGCAAGGAGGACTACATCATCCTCGATGCCGACAGCCACGCGTCGATCTACGACGGCTGCGCGCTCGGCAACGCGCAGGTCGTGCGGTTCCGGCATAATGACATCGAGGATCTCGACCGGCGGCTGGGCCGCATTCCGGCAGAGGCAGGCAAGCTGGTCGTGCTGGAGGGCGTCTATTCGATGCTCGGCGACATCGCCCCACTGACCGAAATGATCGCCATCGCGAAGAAGCACAACGCGATGGTGTTGGTCGACGAGGCGCATTCGATGGGCTTCTTCGGCCCCAACGGCCGCGGCGTCGCCGAGGAGCAGGGCTGCCTGGACGATGTCGATTTCGTCATCGGCACCTTCTCGAAATCGGTTGGGACCGTCGGCGGCTTCTGCACGTCGAACCATCCGAAGTTCGAAATCATGCGGCTCGTCTGCCGCCCCTATGTTTTTACCGCCTCGCTGCCGCCGAGCGTCGTCGCGACTGCCGCGACCTCGATCCGCAAGCTGATGCATGCGGGGAACAAGCGCGCGCATCTGTGGGAAAACTCGCGGACCCTGCACAAGGGGTTGCGCGATCTGGGCTTCCAGCTCGGCACCGAAGAAGCGCAGAGCGCGATCATCGCCGTGATCATGCCCGACCTGGAGACGGGTGCGGCAATGTGGCAGGCGCTGCTCGAAAACGGCCTTTACACCAATCTCGCCCGCCCTCCCGCGACACCGGCGAACATGACTTTGCTGCGGTGTTCGCTGTGTGCGGAACACACGGCCGAGGATGTCACGACCATCCTCGAACGGTTTGCCGCGGCAGGACGTGCCACCGGCGTGATCGGCTAGATCGGAACGACATCGTAACGCTTTCCCCACAGCGCTTGGCACGATATGGTTGCTGCGATGCGGGATGAGGCAGACGAACCGACGGGCTGGCACCTGTCGCGGTTTTGGCTGGCGCTGGCGGCGGTCGGGGCAACAGCCATCATCATTACGCTCGTCCTCATGCTGGCGGACGCGACCCGCGAACGCGACGACACGCTGCGCCTACAGGTGCGGACATCCGACCGCATCATCCTGGCCGCGACGTTCGAATCGACGATGGCGCGCAGCGAAGCGGCGCTGGGACGGTTCGTCATCAGCGGCGATAACGCGCTGGGCACGATCTATTCCGACAACTGGCGCCGGTCCGGCCTTCTTCTCGATCGCCTGAGCCAGATCAGCCGCGACACGACGCAGTCGGCGCAGGTCGACGCACTGCGCAACGCCTGGACCGTCCGCGGGCAGGAACTGGCGGACGTCGCGCTGCGGACGACCTATCGCCAGAACAGCGAAGCGCTGTCGTTCTATTACAAGATCCGATCCTCCGCGGCACTCGGCCAGCTGACGTCCGGCATCGAGGCATTCATCGTCCACCAGCGGAACGTGCTGGGGCGGCGGGGTACCAGGGTGGATGCTCAGGTGAGCCGGGCGAACCTGCTCACGACGCTGGTGTCGATCGCCGTCGTACTGGTGGTCACCGGCATGGGCATCCTGGCCATCATCGCGCTTCGTTCGGCCCAGCGCCGTGCGCTCGAGGAGGAACGTGCCAAGGCACTCGAGGAAGCGATCGACTCGCGAACCGCCGAGCTGAAAGCGACCAACGCGCGCCTGTTGACCGAAATGACGACGCGCGAAGATGCCGAAGCCAAGTTGCGCCAGGCACAAAAAATGGACGCCGTTGGCCAGCTGACCGGCGGTATAGCGCATGATTTCAACAATATGCTTGCCGTCATTCTCGGCGGCATAGAACTCGCCAAACGACGCCTGACTGATGGCAAGGAAAGCCCCGAACGTCATTTGGACAGCGCGCTGGAGGGTGCCAATCGCGCAGCGGCACTGACAAAGCGCCTGCTGGCCTTTGCCCGATCCGAACCATTGCTGCCGAGCGCGATCGACCCCGACGTGTTGATCAAGGGCATGTCGGACCTGCTCGACCGGACGCTGGGTGAGCGCGTCATGGTGCGTCATGTTTTCGAATGCGAAGGCTGTGCGATCTTCGCCGACCGGCACCAGCTGGAAAATGCGATCCTGAACCTTGCCGTCAACGCCCGCGACGCGGTCGATGCGAAGGGCACGGGCAGCGGCACCCTGACCATCGCGACGGCGAATATCGTCCTGGCCGACGAAGAAATCACCGGCCTCGCTGCGGGCCGGTATGCGCGCATCGCGATCAGCGACACCGGCATCGGCATGGACCGCGCGGTTCTCGAACGCGTTTTCGAACCCTTTTTCACGACGAAATCGGCGGGCGATGGCACAGGGCTTGGCCTCAGCCAGGTCTTCGGTTTCGTCAGCCAGTCGCTGGGTTCTGTCACGGTAGACTCTGTCGTCGGCGCCGGCACGACCGTCTCGATCTACCTGCCCGTCCATCATGGACGCGCAGAGGCTGCCACCGGCACGGCCGACGGCGAAGTGATTGCGGCCCGCAACGGCATCGATATCCTTGTCGTCGAGGACGACCGCCGCGTGCTGACGGCGACTATGGAAGCGCTCGGGGAACTGGGCCATCACCCGATCGAATGTTTCGGCACCGAAGGCGCCGAAGCGAAACTGAAAGCGCATCCCGACGTTGCGCTCGTCGTGTCTGACGTGCTGATGCCCGGCATGACCGGTCCCGAATTGATACAGGTTTTCCGTCAGACCCGGCCCGAACTCCGCGCGATTTACGTGACGGGCTATGCCGGTGACGCCGCAAGCGCCGCCGATTTCGGCGACGATGTCGTCCTGCGAAAGCCCTTCACGATCGGCGCGTTGCAGGCCGCGATCGACACCGCGCTGACCGATGGTGCACCGAGACCGCTGGAAACCCGCGCCGCAGCTTGATAGGAGCCTAAGTCTAGGTTCCGAACCGGATATTCGTGACGCTGTTTTCCGCCACTGACCGCTACCTTGCGCGCTTGATCTTCCTGCCCCTCATGGGGTCGCTGGTCGTGGCTGCCATGTTGCTGGTGCTCGACCGGATGCTGCGCCTGTTCGATTTCGTCGCATCGGAGGGCGGACCGGTCAGCGTGGTCTGGCGCATGCTTGCCAACCTGCTGCCCGAATATCTTTCGCTGGGCATACCCATCGGCCTTTTGCTCGGCATCCTGCTCGCTTTCCGGCGGCTGGCCATGTCGTCCGAACTCGATGTGCTGCAAGCAGTGGGGCAAAGCTACAACCGCATGCTCTATGTGCCCTATCTCTACACGATCGGCCTTGCGCTCATAAACCTGGCGATCGTGGGCTACGTCCAGCCCAAGGCGCGCTTCGCCTATGAGGAACTGCGCTACGAACTGCGGTCGGGCGCGCTGGGCGCATCGATCAAGGTCGGCGAGTTCAACCGGCTGGGCAAGGACATGACCCTGCGGATCGACAAGAGCAGCGACCAGGGCCGCTCGCTGTCGGGCATCTTCGTGATGGCACGGTCGAGCGGCAACCGGACCCTGGCGGTCGCGGCGGAAGGCGGCCAGTTCCTCGCCACCGACGATCCCGACGTCATCATCCTGCGCCTGACCAATGGCACGCTGACGCATGACGACCCCAAGTTCCGTGCGCCGCGCGTGCTAACCTTCACGGCGCACGACCTCCCCATCGACCTGCCCAAGATGGAGGCTTTCCGCCCGCGCGGCCAGAGCAAGATGGAACTGACACTGCCCGAACTGGTCAAGACCGGCCGCGATGCGAACCAGCCGGCGCTGACCCGTTACGAGGCCAGGTCGAACTTTCATTATCGCTTGGCGGAAGTGATGATGATGTTCCTGTTGCCCCTGCTCGCAGTGGCCTTGGCCGTGCCGCCGAAACGATCCGCCTCCGCGCTCGGCGTCTTCATCTCGATCATCATGGTGGTGACCTATCACAAGATAAACGAATATGCGGCCGGGATGGGCGAGCTCGGTCGTATCGATCCGTTTTTCGCGCTCTGGATACCCTTTGCACTGTTCGCCGCGTTGATCCTGTGGATGTATTATACCATCGCCTTTGTGCCCGGCGGTCAGCCGATCGGCGGCCTCGAGCGCATTTCGGCCAAGGCATTCAAGGCAATCCGCGGCCTGTTCGCGGCGAAACAACCCGCATGATTGCCGATTTCTTCCCGTCGCGCACCGTGACCATCTACATGGCGCGCCTATTCCTGACGCGCAGTTTTGCCGTGCTGGCATTGCTGGTTCTGGTGCTGCAGGCCCTCGACCTGCTGAGCGAGAGTGGCCGGATCCTTGCGCATCCCGGCAATGGGCAGGCCCAGATCCTGACTTATATCTCGCTGCGCGTGCCCGGAATCATCCAGCGGTTCCTGCCCTTTTCCGTCCTGTTGGGCACGTTGATCGCGTTCATGCAGTTGAACCAGAACAGCGAAGTCATCGCGATGAAGGCGGCCGGGCTCTCCGCCCATCAGGTTTTGGCACCAGCCATCGTCGCCAGCCTGTTGCTGGCGGTCGTGTCGTTCGTGTTCAACGAACGCATCGTCGCCCGCGCATCCGACACGCTGGCCAAATGGGAAAAGGTCGAATTCGGCCCCCTGCCCACCAATCGCGAAGGGCAAATCAACGTCTGGGTCCGCAACAACGACGACCTGATCCACGCCGATTTCGCCAGCGGCCGCGGCGCCGGAACCGTCCTGGCCAAGGTGTCAGTGTATGATCGCGTCGGTGGCACGTTGCGGTCGATCATCGAGGCCGACAGCGCGAAAGTCGCGGGCAACGGCTGGGAATTGATCAACGCGCGGCGTTTCGACGTCAAAAGCGGTCAGCGTCAGCCCATGGGCAATGTAAAGGCGCTAGAAGGCGTCCGTCCCGACCAGTTCACCCTGTCTTCTGTCGACCCGCTCGGCCTGTCCTTCACACGCCTGCAAGAGGCGATTTCCGATCTTGAGATCGCGGGCAGACCTGTCGATTCGCTCAAGGCCAATCTGTGGCACAAGATTTCGGGGCCGCTTTCGACGGTGCTGATGCCGCTGCTGGCTGCAGTCGCCGCCTTCGGCCTGGCGCGTTCGGGCAAGCTTTTCGTGCGCGCCGTCATCGGCATGGCGCTCGGCTTCGCCTATTTCGTCGCGGACAATTTCGGGCTCGCGATGGGCAACCTCGGCGCCTATCCGCCGCTGCTCGCGGCATGGGGACCGTTTCTGCTGTTCCTGCTGATCGGCGAAGCGGTGCTGATCCGCACCGAGGAATAACGCCTCAGCGCTTGCGCTGCGTATTCGCGTAGAGGCGTGTGACGAGGCCCGGCAGGCCGTCGTAGCTGCCCTTGTGATACGGCGAATCCACACCCAGCGCCGCGGTCAGCCGCCGGTGAACTTCGCCCAGCGCGTGGTAGGGAACGCTGGGTACAAGGTGGTGCAGGGCATGATAGCGAAGGCCGACCGGAGCCCATAGCGCAGGCAAGTATCCCGGCGGCGGCACGTTGACCGTGTCGAGATATTGCGCCGTCACCGTCATCGGCTCGCCCTCATTCTCCCAGAGATGCGCGACGAGCGTACGGATCTGGTTGAGGACGGCGACGCCCGAGGCGACGCCCATGATGATCGCGAAAGAGGCCAGCGACAGCACGCCGGTCGCCGCCATCGCAACGAGCGCGATCGCCCAAAGGCTGCATGCAATCTCAAGGCGGACCCAGAGCGCATAGGCATCCTTGTCGGCACGGCGACGGCGGAAAGCCGGATTGATCGCTAGCCCCGAATAACGTTCAACAACAATGTCGCGCAGCGGCGGGACGATGATCGACAGCGGCGCCAGCACTGCATAGCGGAGCAGAAGCGCAACGGGTGCCAGTGCCGCTACGACTACGAACACCGGGAGCGTCCAAGGCTTCATCAGCGCGAGCGGCAGATATTCCGGATCGTCGACCGTCCCGTACCGCACGCGCGTGTGATGAAGGTTGTGCACCCCTTCGTACATGAACGAGGGGATCAGCATCGGGATGCCGATGACGAGATTGTAACCCAGCCGGAATCCGGGCAGCGCCGAATGCTTGATGTGGCTGACTTCGTGGATAAAGCTCATCGCGCGATAGAGCGCCAGCACCGCAATGACGCCGGCCAGGATCGCCCATCCGCCCGCAAGCGTCACCGCCGCATAAAGCGCGCCATAACCGATCGCGGCCGATCCCAGGAAGTCGGCCCAATAGATACCGGGCCGCGGCGCCATCAGGTCGCGCGTCACCTCTGCCGCCGTCCGCAGCATCGCGGCATCATCCGCAATGCGCGCGCGCGCTGCCTGCGCGCTGGCAAGCGTTGCGGAACCGGTTTCGGCCCGTTCGAGAGAGATCGAATTGTCCATTGCCTGCGCTAGATAGTCGTTCGGTACCCGCGAAACCAGTGTTGCCAAGCTGCATCACTGGCGCGAAAGCGCGAAGGCGTCCTCCCGGAGACTCAACCTTGGTCCAGATCCGCCCCGTCAAGACGAAAGCCGACCTGAAGGCATTCGTCGAACTGCCGTTCCGCCTCTATGCGAACGACCCCAATTGGGTGCCGCCGCTGAAGGACGAGGTTTACGGGATGCTGAGCCCGGCCAAGAACCCGTGGTTCGAACATGGTGAGGCGCAACTCTTCCTGGCGGAGATCGGCGGGCAGGTTACGGGGCGCATCTCGGCGCACATCGATTTCCTCGCGACCGGACAGCCCGCCGAACAGGGCATGGGTCCCGGCTGCGGTTTCTGGGGCTGGTTCGAGGCGGAGGACGGTGAGAGTGCCGCGACCTTAATGGCGGCTGCGGAGGATTGGCTGCGTGGGCGCGGCATGACCAGGTCAATGGGGCCCGCAAGCTTTTCCTATTGGGACGAGATCGGCCTGCTCGTCGAAGGGTTCGATACGCCCCCGACCGCGATGATGGCGTTCAACGCGCCAGACTATCAGTCCTGGATCGAAAAGGCCGGCTATGGCGGCGTGCAGGACCTGTACACCTATGACGTGCCGATCACAGGCGGCTTTCCCGAGATCGTGAACCGCGTCGTCGCATCCGGCGAGCGTAATGCGCGCATCAACATCCGCCGCGTCGACAAGCGCAAGTTTGACCAGGAAGCTGCGGTTATCATCAATATTCTGAACGACGCATGGTCGGACAACTGGGGGTTCGTGCCGTTCACCGATCGCGAGATCGAATATGCGGGCAAGAAGCTGAAGCCGCTGATCTTCAACGACCTGGTCCGCATCGCCGAAGTCGATGGAGAGGCGGTCGCGTTCATGATCACCATTCCCGATCTCAACGAGCGGTTGATGGATCTCGGAGGCAATCTGTTGCCCTTCAACTGGGTAAAGCTGCTCTGGTGGCTGCGCGCGCCGCGGGCAAAGCGGATGCGCGTTCCCCTGATGGGCGTGCTCAAGAAATACCAGGCGACACGCCTCGCCAGCCAACTCGCAATGATGCTGATCGAATTCATCCGCCGCGACGCCGTGACGAAATTCGGCGCCCAGCGCGGCGATTTCGGCTGGGTCCTGTCGTCGAACGGCCCGATGCGCTCGGTCGGCGAAGCCGTGGGCGGCAAGGTCAACAAGGTCTATCGCATCTACGAAAAGGCACTCTGATGAGCGATCTCGCCAAACGCCGCACCGATTTCCGCACGCTTCACGAAAGCGGATGCTTCGTACTGCCCAATCCCTGGGACATCGGTAGCGCGCGGCGGCTGGAAAAGCTGGGGTTCAAGGCACTGGCTTCGTCCAGCGCCGCCGCGGCGCAGGCGCTGGGCCTGACGGACTATAAGATCACGCTCGAGCAATGCCTCGACCACCTGAAGATGCTGGTCGAGGCGACCGACCTGCCGGTCAATGCGGATTTCGAGAATGCCTTCGCGGACGATCCCGCAGGCGTGGCGGCGAATGTGACGCGTGCAATCGCAACGGGCGTCGCCGGCTTGTCGGTCGAAGACCAGCATGGCGGCGCGCTTTACCCGATCGAGCTGGGCGTAGAGCGCATCAAGGCTGCACGTGCCGCCATCGATGCGTCGGGTGAGGATGTCGTTCTCGTCGGACGGACCGAAGGGCGGCTGTGGGGTCTGTCGACGCCACAGGAGGCCATCGACCGGCTGGTCGCCTATGCCGATGCGGGCGCCGATTGCCTTTACGCGCCGGGCGTGACCGATGCCGACGAAATTACGGCCATCGTTCGCGCCGTGGCACCCAAGCCGGTCAATGTGCTGATCATGAACGCGGACATGCGCGTACCCGACCTCGCGGCGCTCGGCGTCCGGCGGGTCAGTGTGGGCGGCGCGCTGGCTGGCGCGGCATGGAAGGCGTTCGACAAGGCTGCGGAAGCGCTGGCCGCGCAGGCGGCCTAGCGGAGCACCACCCAGGTCGCGGCGTGATCGCTGGCTTTCTCGCGCCCGCGATATTCACGGTCGACGCCCGCATCGACCAGCCGGTCGGCGGCTTCCGGCGAGAGCATCAGGTGATCGATGCGGAAGCCCGCATCGCGCGGCCAGGCGTTCATCTGGTAATCCCAGAAGGTCCAGGGCGGGTTCGTCGGGTGGCGCATCAGCACCGCGTCGGTCCACCCCTGCGCACCCAGCCGCCGGAATGCGGCACGGCTCTCGGGTTGCATCAGCGCATCGCCCGCAAGAATCTTGGGGTTCGAGATATCGTTGTCGGTCGGAACGACGTTGTAATCGCCTGCGAGCACCACCGGCTTTTCGAGCGCGATCAGTTCGGCCGCGCGGGCATTGAGCCGATCCATCCAGCGTAACTTGTAATCGAACTTCGGCCCTGGCTGCGGATTGCCGTTCGGCAGGTAGATGCTGGCGACGCGCACGCCCATGACGTCCGCCTCTATATAGCGGCTGTGGTCATCCTCGGGCTCACCGCCGAGTCCTTTCTGCACCTCGATCGGCGTCTCACCGCGCGCGAGGATCGCGACGCCGTTGAAACCCTTTTGCCCGTGCCACACGCCCATGTACCCGGCCCGCTCGATATCGGCGACGGGCAGCGTCTCGTCGCTCGATTTCAGCTCCTGGAGGCAAACGATGTCGGGCTTTTGCTCGTCGAGCCATTCGATCAGCCGCGGCAGGCGCGCCTTGATGCCGTTGACGTTGTAGGTCGCGATTTTCACGCATCATCCCTCCCAGCAAGGGAGGCGAATATCAAATGGAAAAACTCGATCCGCAGCCGCAGCCGGAGGCTGCATTGGGATTGGTCACACGGAACGCCGCACCGCCGAGCGATTCGACATAATCGACTTCCGCGCCCGCGATCAGGTCGAGACTGACCGGATCGACGACGAGCGATACACCGTCACGCTGCGCGACGCTGTCGTCGGCTTCGGCGTTTTCGGCGAGCGCGAATTTATACTGGAAACCCGAACATCCGCCGCCCTCGACGGACAGGCGCAGCATTGCGGGCTTGCCCTGCTTGGCAGCGATCACGGCGACGCGGCGCGCGGCGGATTCGGTCAGGTCGACGGTAGCCATGGGCGTGAGATAGGGCCGCCCGGCCCGGGCGGCAAGGAGACGACGTTACTTGTCAGCGCTTTGGGGCCCGCCCATCGCAACCTTCGTACCACGCTGTTGCATGGCCATCAGGTAAGATGCCGACTGAAGGAAAGGCATCGGGTTCACTGCATGACCGTCGAGACGGACTTCATAGTGAAGATGCGAGCCGGTCGAACGACCGGTCGAACCCATGCGAGCGATCAGCTGGCCACGCGTTACGCGTGTGCCGGGCTGGACCAGGATCTGCGAGAGATGGCCGTAACGGGTCTGGATGCCCTTGCCATGGTCGATCTCGACGAGGTTGCCATAGCCGTTCGCCCATTGCGCGCGACCGACGATGCCATCGGCGGTTGCGTAGATCGACGTGCCGAGCGGACCCGGGATATCGACACCCGCGTGCATGGCAGCGCCACCACGGAACGGATCGCTGCGAACGCCGAAGCCGCTGGTGAAAGTCACCGCGTCGACAGGGCGCTGCGACGGAATGGCGACAATGCCCTGCTGCAGCTGCTCGAGGCGCTTCCACGACTGGAACAGCGCGCGGAACTGCGGATCGGTCTGCCCCTTGGCGGCGGGCGTCGTGCCCTCGGCAATCGGCTCGTACGGGCCGCCCATGGCGCCCGCGACATGATGGAAACGACCGGCATTGATGCCGACCTTGCCGAGTGCGGCAACGGCTTCACGATAGCGCGCATCATTCGACGCGGTCACGCGGCCCGCAAGAACGTTCTGGTGCTGTTCGGCGGCATCGAGCGGCGCGACCAGCTTGTCGGTTGCGGCAGACGTTTCGAACGACGCTGGAAGTGCTTTCGGCACGCCGCCCTTGCCGGTGATCATCGCATCCAGCACAGCCTGGCGCGCTTCGATACGTTGTGCATGCGCGGCTGCCTGGCGGCGGATGGTCGCCATTTCGGCTTCCATCGCGGCAACCTTGGCGCTCATGCGCGAAACCGAAACGTCGGCCGAAAGCGCCGAACCGATGGCACCGGCAACGGCCGGCGTGCCGACAGCGATCTGGACGACTGCGAAAAGCGACAGGGCAAGAGTCGACACGCCCGTCGCTGCAGCAACAACCTGAGCCTTTACGGGGATATGGATACGACGCATCCGTGCGCCATCATGAATGAACAGCTCGCGTGAGCGAAACTTCTCGCGGACAGCGGACACAAAGCTGTCCCGCCGAGAAAAAACCGATCCAAAACTCATTCAGTCCCCCGCGACCCTTGGGTAAATCTGAAACCAAACCGCGTCCCAAGCGTTCAAGGGACGGAATTACGATTATTGGTTAAACAGCGGACGCGCGCGTTCAAGCGATGCGCGTTGGACGGGGTGAGTCGTACGACGAGTCGAGGACTTGCCAAGCCCTTTTGCGGCGAATCGATGATTACGTTGTCACAAGCGCTCGTGCGGCGGCGAATACCGATTCGGCGTGCCCCTTCACTTTGACCTTGTGCCAGACTTGCGCGACGCGGCTATCGCCGCCGATTAAAAAGGTCGCGCGCTCGATCCCCATATATTGGCGGCCATAGAGCGATTTCTCGATCCATACGCCAAATCGCTCGCACAATGCGCCATCGACATCAGCGATCAGCTCGACAGACAAATCGTGTTTTTTCGTGAACTTCGCGTGCTTTTCGGCCGTGTCTTTCGACACGCCGAACACGCGGACGCCGATCGCCGCGAAATCGCCGGCAAACGCAGAAAAATCCGTCGCTTCGGTCGTGCAACCGGGCGTGTCGTCCTTCGGGTAAAAATAAACGACGACAGGTTTCCCTTTGAAATCCCCGAGTTTTGCCGGCGCGCCATCGGCACGAACAAATCCGATGTCGCCGACCCGATCTCCCTGTTCAACCACGCGTCTTTTCTCCGCCAACCTTCGACCATTGCCGCGTCACCGTGTCGCGCGCCTGACGCATCCGTGCAAGCAGATCGTCCCAGTCACCAGCCCCGCACGCACGAGCAATAAGAGCACGACTGGCGCTTCCCGGCGGTTCAAGATCCGGCGCGACCAAGCGCAGAACAACAAGCATTCGTGTGAGCAGATCATGTGCCGCGCCCAGTGCCGGATCGATCGAGCCGCACTCGCCAAGCACCGCAATGGCCACACGCAAATCGGGCGACAGACCTTCGCCCCTCTTGAGCTGCGCATGGTGCACCGCGAATTCCAGATCAATCAGCCCGCCCTGCCCCAGCTTGACGTCCAGATCGCCCTTTGGCGCCTTGTGCTTCGCGATTTCGGCCCGCATCGAAACGACATCCGCGGCCAGCTTTTCCGGATCGCGCGGCGTCTTGAGTACCTTTTCGATAATTGCGGCAAGTTCATCACGCGCGTTCTTCGATCCGAAGACCGGCCGCGCGCGCGCCAATGCCATATGTTCCCAGGTCCACGCCGCTTCCCGCTGATAACGTTCGAACGAGTCGAGCGACGTGACCAATGGTCCCTGCGTTCCCGAAGGACGCAAACGCGTATCGACTTCGTAGAGCGGTCCGGCTGACGTCGGAACCGAAAGCGCGGCCGACAGGCGCTGCCCCAAGCGATTGAAATAATGGGTTGCGCCCAGCGGTCGGTCGCCATCGGACTCTGCCTGAAAATCTCCTGTAAACAGGTAGATCAGGTCGAGATCGGACGCATGGGTCAACAGGCCGCCACCCATGCGCCCCAGTGCAAGGACGACCAGCTCTGCACCCGGAATCCGGCCATGCGCCGCTTCGAAATCTTCGATGACGCGAGACGCCACGACATCGATCGCAGCCTCGGCGACGCGCCCGTATCCGCTCGCAACCTCGATCGGGTCCGCCGCCCCTTCGACGATCTGCACGCCAAGTGCGAAGCGGTACTCGGCAACGGTGATGCGCACCCGGTCGAGCAGCGCTTCGGCATCGAGCGCACTGTCGCCACGCATTTCGCCGACAAGCGCCGGAACATCGGGAACCGGACCGAGCGCCGTCCGATCGACGAGCCGGTCGAACAGCGACGGTCTCAGCGCCAGGGCGTCAGCTAACGTCGGTGCATGGCTGAGGATATCGACCAGCATCACGCGTAACGCGGGCTGCATGTCGAGCAGGCGGAAGAGGTTTACGCCCGTGGACAGTTTCCCAAGCAGGACATCGAGGCGCGCAAGCGCTGCATCCGGATCGGGCGCTCGCGACAAATCGGCAAGCAGGTCGGGCAGTAAGGCCTCGAACGCCGAAACCGCCGCGGGGCTGCGGATCGAACGGACGCTGCCTGCACGCCAACGGGCGATGCGGTCCTCGACGGCCTGTGGATCGGCGAAACCCAATGCCCCGGGCGCAGATGCTTCCCCCGTCGAAGGCTTTTCCCGCTCGTCGGCGAGGGCATCGTACATGTGCTCCACGCGCGCGACATGGGGCGCGAGGCAATCGAGCAAAGCCACGCCCGATTCCAGCCCGTGCAGCCTGGCGACATTTTCCAACGCGTCCGCATCGCGCGGCAATTCGTGCGTCTGTCGGTCGTCGACCATCTGAAGCCGGTGCTCGATCGTGCGGTACAGGCGATACGCGGTCGCGAGTTCTTCCACCTCTTCGCCTGTAATCCAGCCTGCGCCCGACAAATGGTCGAGTGCGGTTAGCGTATCCCCGACGCGCAATGAGGGGTTGCGGCCTCCATGGATCAACTGATGGATCTGGGCGAAAAACTCGACCTCCCGGATGCCGCCTCGCCCGCGTTTCAAATCATATCCCGGCCCAAACGCGCGGTGCCCATGATGGTCCCGGATCGCGCGGGTTAGTGCGCGCAAGTCGTCGATCGCCCCGAAATCGAGGCTGCGTCGCCACACGAACGGCTGGATCGTGTCGAGGAAGCGCTGGCCCAGCGCCTTGTCACCCGCCGCCGCGCGGGAGCGGATATAGGCGGCCCGCTCCCACGCCAGCGCGCTGGATTCGTAATGCGTGATGGCGGCATCCACCGGCAGCGCGATCGGCGTCGCTTCCGACGCTGGGCGTAAGCGAAGATCGATACGAAAGACGAAGCCGTCGCCATCGCGTGTCTGCAACAGGTCGACCACGCCCCGCGCGATCCGCACTGCCGCTTCCACCGGTTCCTCACGGGAACGTCGGGGGAGCGTTTCGGGATCGTAGATGAAAATCGGGTCGAGGTCGGACGAATAGTTGAGTTCGCGGCTGCCATGCTTGCCGAGGCCTATCGCTGCGAAACCCACGCTTTCGGCGCCCGGCACATGCGCCGCGATACTGGCGGCAATCGCGGCATCGAGTGCATGGTCGGCGAAATCACTGAGCGCACCGACGATTTTTTCGAGCGGCCAGGTGTTCGACAAGTCTGCAAGAGCCAAAACCAGCATGGTTTGGGCACGCGCGCGGCGCAGGCGGCTATGGACGGTTTCGCCAGTTGCAGAGGCCGCGGTTTGCAAAGCCTGCTCGACGGTTATCGACCGCAATGCATCGACCAGTTCCGCATTTCGGGCAACGAGCGGCGCGAGGAATGGCGAATGATCCGTTGCCCGTTGCAACGCTCCATTCAAAGCGGATGGATCGAAAGTGGAAACATCGGCGCTGTTCATCGTTGAACAGGCATGGAACGTCACGAAACCTTCGACAAGCGCCCGATCGCAGAAATGGTCGGAATACCGCGCCCGAGCGACGGTGTGGGACAGGCTTTGCGCAAGACGTTCGCGCCGATCAAGGATGAGACCTTCGGCACCCTACTTGCCAAGCTCGACCGGCAAACGCTCAGTCGGGAACGTGGCGGCTAAGCAGGTCGACTTCGCCCATGATCGTATCGAGCGCGCTTTCCTCACCGCGATGGTGATCGGCGCGTTTCGTAAGCTCGTTGCTCACCATTAGCGATTCCAGCGCAACGCGTCCGCGCGCAACGCGGCTCTTGATCGTGCCGACCGCCACGCCGCAGATTTCCGCCGCTTCCTCATAGGCAAATCCGCCTGCGCCCACCAGGATGAGCGCCTCGCGCTGCGATGCCGGCAAGTGCTGCAATGCACGCTCGACATCGCCCAGCTCGATCTGGCGATCCTGGCTGGCGGGTGCCGCAAGCAGGCGGTCCGCCACAAGATCGTCCCACTCACCGGTGAACCGCGAACGTCGCATCTGCGACAGGAACAGATTGCGCAAAATGATGAAGGTCCAGGCACGCATGTTGGTGCCCGCCTGGAAACGGCTGCGCGCGGCCCAGGCCTTCAGCAACGTTTCCTGCACCAGATCGTCGGCCAGGTCGCGGTTGCCCGACAGCGAACGCCCGAAGGCGCGCAGTTGCGGAATGACCAGCGCCAGTTCCGCCTTGAAGTCAGTGTCGGACAGCGCGACGCGTTCGGCATCGCGGTCGAAGCCCTCATCGGGCCTCTTGCTCACCACCATCACATCCAGCCGATAGCGACGACGATGGCGAATGCGGCAACGACAAGGGCGATAGAGGCAAGCAGGACCAGCCGCATTGCGCGTGGACCGGTACCTGCCCGTGCTTCGGTTGCCGTTTCGTGGATTACAGGATCAGTCGACATGTTTTGCTCCGCCATTTCCAACTAACGCGCGTAGCGCGCGGCGGGTTCCATCACGCAGCCGGAACGGTTGCCTCATCGAAGAAAAGCGCCTGTGCGATGGCCGCCTTGACGGTTGCCCGCTGGAACGGCTTGGTAATGAGGAAGGTCGGTTCGGGCCGTTCGCCGGTCAACAGCCGTTCCGGGAATGCCGTGATGAAGATCACCGGCACGCTGAATTCGGCAAGGATGTCCTTTACCGCATCGATGCCCGAGCTGTTGTCGGCAAGCTGGATATCGGCGAGCACCAGGCCGGGCCGCGACTCCTTGGCAAGCGCGACCGCCTCGTCAGCGGTGACAGCAATGCCCGTGACGCCGTGGCCAAGATCGCGAACGATGGTTTCGATATCCATGGCGATCATCGGTTCGTCCTCGATGATCAGGACGTTCGACCGCGTCTGCGCCTCGATATCGGCGAGCGCTTCCGCGACCAGCGCATCGATCTCTTCGCGATCGGCATCGATCAGATAGGCAGCGTCGTCGGGCGTGAACCCTTCCATCGCCGTCAGCAGCAGCGCCTGACGCGAGCGCGGCGCCATGCGCGAGAGGCGCGCGCGCGCAATCGCGTCGCGGTCGCTTCCCGTTTCCTCGGCATCGTCCATCCCGATATTCGCCGACGTCCAGATCGCCTGGAATGTCCGGTACAGGCCAAGACGCGGATCGACGTCCTTCGGAAACTCATCCGGCGCAGCAATGATCGCTTCGAGCGTCGCGCGCACATAGGCGTCCCCATGCGTCTGACTGCCGGTGAGCGCGCGTGCATAGCGGCGAACGAAAGGAAGGTGGGGCGCGAGTTGCTGGCCGAGCGACATTAAGGTGACGTCCTTTTGCGTTGTGTCCGACGTCTGTCGGACTGTCTTTTGCGTGTTGCAACCCCCCGTCTGCCACGCCAAAGCCGCGTCGGACTGTTACGGTTGCGTAATTCCCGCGTTGTATGGAACCAACGAGAGCGGAAATAGTTTCATCGGCGCGGGGACGACTATGGCAATCGGCTGCGCAGTTTATGTTTGGTGGCATTGCGAGCTCCATCCATCGTTATACGGAGGAGCAGACAGCGGGAATGGTAAGGGACAATACCTTGGTAGAACGGCCTGCGAAGGATCGGGGGAAGCAGCCGAAAACGGACGCGCCCGCACCTGGTTCTTCGGCATCGTCGCCCGCGGATGTGGGCGCGGCATTGCGAAAGGCGTTCCAGTCCGCCGTCGAGGAAGATGTTCCGGACGAGTTGCTCGACCTGCTGCGCCGACTAGACTGACAGGCGATGACCTTGCCTAGTCGATCCACGCGCTGGCTCGACGCTTTCGCTCGGTTGCAGACCAGCGCCAAAATCATCGCGATCCTTTCGCTTGCGTTGATGCCATTGGGCATCATCGCACTTCTTGCCTCGTTACAGACCACGCGCACCGCCGACGAACAGCGTCGCGCGGAACTGCGCATCGCGGCGACAGAGGCCAGCCGTAAGCTCGCAACGGAACTGTCGACCGACATCTTCACGCTGCGGCAAGCCCTGCAGGCGATTGACGCACAGGCCGATAATCGCGAAACCTGCCTGCGGGCGGGCGCCTTGCTGCGCGCGCACGGTGCGGGAAGCGTACGCTTCGCGCTGTTCGGCGCGTCATCGACGGCGATTTGTTCGAGCACCAGCCTTTCGGTCTCGCGGCCGCCGACATTGCTATCCAACGCCGACGTCACCCTGGCACGGGCGGAAGAAAACCTCGACATGATCGTCCCGTCGGCGACCGGATCCAGCGTGGCGGTCGTACGATACGCTCCTGCCACGATTGCGCGGTTCGCCCGGCCGGAAGGCTATGGCGTACCCTACCGCCTGACGATCGAGATCGAAGGCAGCCCGCTGGTCGTCATCGACCGGTCGAGCAGCGACTTTCTCGGTCGTACCGAAGATGCATCGCTTCCCGTGGGCGTCGGCAACATGACGCTCTCGATGAGCGTCGCGAGCGCGCCTTATGGCGCGGCCGAGGCGCTGCTCGCCTTCCTGCCCCTCCTGATGTGGGCGTCGGCTGCGGCCGTGGGTTTCTACGTCGTCGACCGGCTGCTCATCCGCCCGCTGAAGATCCTGCGCGGTACCGTAGGCTCTTATGAACCCGGTTCGGCGCGCCGCGTGCTCGCCGGCACACCCGCGGTGGAAATCCGGGAGCTGGAGAGCAGCTTCACCGCCTATGCCGACCGTCTTGCCGAACGCGAGCGCGAGGTCGAGGGCGCGCTGACCAACCAGGTCCGGCTGACGCGCGAAGTCCACCACCGTGTGAAAAACAATCTTCAGGTTATTGCCAGCCTGATCAGCCTGCACGCACGGGACTCAGCCTCTCCCGAGGCGGCCGATGCCTATGCCAGTATCCAGCGGCGCGTGGATGCACTCGCGATCGTCCATCGCAACCACTATGCCGAGCTCGAGGCCAATAGCGGCATCGACGCACGGTCCTTGCTGAGCGAACTCGTCGCCAACTTCAGGGCCAATGCACGCATCGACGGCGAAACGCCGGCGATCACCCTGGCCGCCGTCCCGATCCACGTCAGCCAGGACATCGCGACACCGCTCGCCTTTCTTTTCACAGAACTTGCGGAAGCCAGTCTGTTGACCGACGCGAAAGCGCCGATCGCGGTATCGCTCGTCAGGGAAACGCCGGACCTTGCGCGATTTACAATCTCATCGGTCGCCTTGTCCGCCGAGCGGCTGGTCAATCGCTCCGCGTTTCGGATCGTCGAGGGACTGGCACGCCAGTTACGCGCACCACTTGAACGGAACGATGCCCGAACCAGCTTCTCGATCAGCGTTGCTGTGACATCGGAAAGCAACGAAACCACCACCTGAAAAAAATTTTTCAGGCTGGGAACCTTTGTACAAAAGCGACGTTTTTATCTTCGGATGGCGGCCTTTTGCCCCCCCGCTCTCGCCATCCAGTTTTAGGGCCCGAAGACTGCACCATCCCCCCGGCGCATTCTTCGGGCCCATATTTTTATGCGGATTACTCGGCCACGGCCTCGACAGGGCGATTGCGCCGCGCACGCTCAGTGAACCAGGCAGCGACGATCGTCAGCTCATACAGAATGCACAGCGGTACTGCGAGGAGCAGCATCGAGCCGATATCGGGTGGCGTCAGCACCATCGCGATCCCGAAAGACCCCACGATGGCGTATCGCCGTGCGCTGATGAGCTGTTTGCGCGTGATCAGCCCTGCCTGTTCGAGCAACAGCAATAGCACCGGCAGCAGGAACGCGATGCCGAACCCAAACAGGAACTGCATCACGAAACCCAGATAATTGCCGACGCCCGGCAACGCTTCCTGTTGCACGCCGCCGACCATGCCCTGGAAGTTCGGCCCGAGCAGGAAATGGAGCGCAAGCGGGATCGCCATGAAATAGGCAAGACAGGCGCCCGCGGCGAACAGCAGCGGCGTAGCCATCAGGAACGGCAACAGCGCACGCTTTTCCTTGCGATACAGGCCCGGTGCCACGAACTGCCAGATCTGGTTCGCAATAACCGGAAACGCGAGCATGATGGCCGCAAAGGCCGCGACCTTGATGTCGACAAAAAACGCTTCGAAAATCTGGGTGTAGATCAGCTTCTTTTGCCCCGCCGCCAGCAACGGTTGCACGAGGACAGCAAAGATCGGCTTCGAGAAATAATAGCAAATGGCGAAGGCGATCGCATAGGCGCCGAACGCCTTGAGCAGCCGCGAGCGCAGTTCGACCAGATGTTCGAGCAAGGGCGCTCGCGAGGCGTCGATTTCCGAATCGGTCTCGCTCATGCGGCCTTCTCTTCGGGCGATGCAGGTGATGGGGCTGTCGGTTCGGACGCCACGTCCACGGCTTCATCGATCGTCGCGGGGGTTACCCCCGGGGACAGAAGTTCCGGTGGCACCTGCTTTTCACGTGAGGCCGCCAACGCTGCACGCGAATCCTGGGGGGGCGGGAGAGAGGCGACCGTTTCGGTCAATGCGCCGTGTTCGCGCATGATCCGCTCGTTTTCCTCTTTCCACTTCTTCTCCATTTCCTCGAGCTCGGCTTCGCGCACCATGGCATCGAAACCGGAACGGAAATGACGGGCCATCCCGCGGGCCTTGCCGACGAAGCGGCCGACCACGCGCATGGCTTTGGGCAAATCCTTGGGCCCGATGACGACCAGCGCCACCAAAGCGAAGAGGATGAATTCCGAAGGCGCAATATCGAACATGGGTGGGGCTTCAGCCTCGGATCATTCGAACAAAAACCTCAAGTCTTCGCCGCAATGCCGGTCGGGTCCCACCCCTCGGCCTGCGTGCGGCGACATCTCTGAACCGGACGATGTCCGGTTTCGTATTTACGCCTGCGCGTCGCGCGCAGCCGCAGCTTTCTTCGCCTCATGTTCGGCGATGATGTCGGCCGCCGTGCGGCCCTCGATCAGCGGCGTCGCCTCCTTCACAGGCGTGACCGAATCTTCTTCCGCCATGCCCTTCTTGAAGTTCTTCACGCCCTTGGCGACATCGCCCATCATCGACGAGAATCGTCCGCCGCCAAGCAGCAGGATCGCGATAACAGCGAAAATCAGAATATGCGGCAGCGACAGGCCCATCGATCGAACTCCGAAAATTTAACCATATCTAGTCGTTATCGTCTGCGCTTTCCAGTTCCGTATCCAATTCGCCATCGACAGGCTCCAAAAGGCCGGCCGCGCGCAGGTCTTCTATTCCCGGCAAGTCGCGCCGATCCGCTAAGCCAAAACTGGTTAAGAATTCGGGAGTGGTCGCATAGGTGAGCGGCCTTCCGGGCACTTCGCGACGCCCCGCAGGCGCGATCCAGCCCGCCTCGATCAGTACGTCGAGCGTTCCTTTCGAGATCTGGACGCCGCGAATCGCCTCGATCTCGGCGCGGCTGACCGGCTGGTGATAGGCGACGATCGCAAGCGTCTCGACGGCAGCCCTGCTCAGGCGGCGGGCGACGTCGCGGGTTTCGCGCAACAGGTGTGCAAGATCGGCAGCCGTCTGGAAATGCCAGCGCCCGCCCCGTTCGACGAGTTCGATGCCATGCCCGGCATGACGCTCCGCCACCCGATGCAAGGCTGAAAGAACATCCGGGACATCGAGCCGGCGCGCGATATCGTCTGCGGCGAGCGGGGCCTCACTCGCGAACACCAGCGCCTCTACGGCGCGATCAAGGTCCGACACCTGCGTCATGCCGCCTTGACGAGGATGGGCCCGAATGGCGCATCCTGGCGGAGGTCGAGCGTGCCACGCCGCGCAAGTTCGAGCGTCGCGACCACCGTCGACGCCAGCGCTGACCGGCGGAAATCCAGATCGCCTTCGCGCGGCATGAAGGCTGCGATCGCCGTCCAGTCGCGCATCCGCCCGACCAGCGCCTCGACCCGTGCGATGGCGGCATCGAGCGTCATCACCGGGCGCCGTTGCACCGTATGCATGACCGGCGCTGTCCGCGCCTTCACCCGACCGTAAGCGGCGATAATGTCGTAAAGCGTCGCGTGCCACAGGATATGCCGGTCGGTCGCCAGTCCTTCCGGGTTGAGGCGCATGAACACGTCCCGGTCGATCCGGTCACGCGCCATCAGTCGCGCCCCGGCATCACGCATGGCATCCAACCGCATCAACCGCTGCTGCAGGCGCCAGGCAAGTTCCTCAGGGCTCGGATCGGCCTGCTCCACCTTGGGCAACAACAGGCAGGATTTGAGATAGGCGAGCCAGGCCGCCATCACGAGGTAATCCGCAGCCTGATCCAGATGATCGGCACCTGCGCGTTTCAGATAGTCGAGATACTGGTCGACCAGCGCCAGGATCGAGATGGCACGCAGGTCGACCTTCTGGCTGCGCGCAAGGGCCAGCAGCAGGTCGAGCGGCCCCTCCCAGGCGCCAAGGTCCACCGTCAGCGTATCGGCGTCAGACGAGGGCAAGAAGTTCGTCCCGCTTGGCGATGAGGTCCGGCAGCGCCGCGAAATCGTCGACCGGCGCGATCGTCGCCATGGCGCGGTCGAGGCGCGCGCGGCCGACTTCGGTAATTTCAGGCAACGCCTTCGCGATCGCGACCATCTCGTCCATGCGTCCCCAGCAATTGAGCGCGATATCGCACCCGGCGGCCACGCAACCGGCAGCACGATCGGCAACGTCGCCCTGCAAGGCCTTCATGTCGAGATCGTCGCTCATCAGCAGGCCGTCGAAACCGATCTTGCCGCGGATCACCTGTTCGATGACGACAGGCGACATGGTCGCCGGGCGCTCGCTGTCCCACGCGGAAAAGACGATGTGCCCGGTCATTCCCATCGGCGCGTCGTTGAGCTTGCGGAAAGGCGCGAGGTCGGCTTCGAGCGTCGCTTCGTCTGCATCGACCACCGGCAGATGCAGGTGACTGTCAACCACGGCGCGCCCCTGCCCCGGCATATGCTTCACCACGCCCACCACGCCACCCCGACGCAACCCGTCGATCACCGCGCCGCCGAGCGAAGCGACGCGCAACGGGTCGCTGCCTAGCGCCCGGTCGCCGATGGCCGGATGGGTTTCGGGCACGCGCACGTCGAGCAACGGCAGGCAATCGACCGTAATGCCCGCTTCCGCCAGCATCAGCCCCAATGCACGCGCATTTGATCGCGCCGCTTCAAGCGCAGAGATCGGGGCGATATCGTATAGCCGGTCGAACGCTTCTCCGCTCGGGAATGCCGGCCATTCGGGCGGCTGCATCCGCGCGACACGACCGCCTTCCTGGTCGATGAGGATCGCAACATCGCTGCGCTCTTCCAGATCGCGCAGGCTATCGGTCAGTGCACGAAGCTGTGCACGGTCGACGCAATTGCGCTTGAACAGGATATATCCGGCGGGCTTCGCGTCCGCAAAGAAGGCGCGTTCGTCATCGGTGAGGGTCGGGCCGGAAAGCCCGAAGATCGCGGGAATCATGCCCGAAGGCTTACCCCCGCCGACGCTTGCGTCAATTGGCTTGGATGCAGTTCTCGCCCGCGGCCTTCAACTTGGCGCAAATACCCCCCGATTGTGTGCCCGCATCGACGCGCAGGCGATATACGGTCGCACCACCGACTTCGGCAGGAGCGATCGATTTCTTGAGCGCCGCGAGATAACCGTACTTCTTCGACAGCGTGTCCCAACCTGCTTCAGCCTTCGCCTGTGAGCCATAGGCACCGAGTTGCAGCACGCCGCTGCCCGCGAGCGATGGCGTTTTCACGACGACGGGCGATTTTGCGACCAGGGGCGCTGTCGCCTTCGGCACACCGACGACAGGGCTGGCTGCAGGCTTGCCCGCGGCATCTGCGGTTGCTGCGCCCTTAACACCCTTCATCGGCGTTTCCGGGAGCGCATTGGTGTCGATCTTGCCATTCGGCTCGACGCCTTCGGACGCCGCGAACGAACTGTCGCCCTTGCCCTCGACCTTCATGCCGCCGGGGTTCTCGGGCTTGATCTTGTAGTCGCCCGCCTGTGCCGCGATCAGCTTCGGGTCGGTGGTGACAGCGGGCGCCGTCTTCGTACGCAACAGATAGACTCCGCCGATGACGATGCCGAGCGCGACCAGTGCCGCGATGATCAGCGCGGCCAGCTTGCCGACCGAAACGCCGTCATCGGCACCCTCGTCCTCGACCGCCTCGAGCCAGGGCAGCCGGTCTTCGTCGGCAGCAATCTCGCTCATCTACATCTCCTCGACGGCAGTCACGCCCATGATCGACAGACCGTTACGGATAATTTGCCCGATACCATAGGCAAGGAAAAGCCGTGCCGAGGCCAATTCTGGGACATTAACCAAGACGCGCCGTTCCGGCCGGTCATTACCTGCATTGAACCACGAATGAAAAGACGCGGCTAAATCATAAAGATAAAAGGCGATCCGGTGCGGTTCGCGTGCCAGCGCCGCCGATTCCACGATGCGCGGGAATTGGGATGCGAGCTTTACGAGGTCTAGGTCCTCGGCATCGAGCAGCGCCGGGTCGGGCGATGACGCGTCGATCCCCGCCTCGGCCGCCTTGCGCCCCAGCGACCTGATCCGCGCGTGGGCGTATTGGACGTAGAACACCGGATTGTCCTTCGAGGCCTCGACCACCTTGGCGAAGTCGAAGTCCATCTGCGCGTCGGCCTTGCGCGTCAGCATGGTGAAGCGGACGACGTCCTTGCCGACCTCGTTCACGACATCGGCAAGCGTCACGAAGTTACCGGAACGCTTGGACATTTTGACCGGTTCGCCGTTGCGCAGCAGCCGAACCATCTGGATCAGTTTCACGTCGAACGGCTTGCCGCCTGTCAGTGCAGACACCGCTGCACGGATGCGCTTCACCGTCCCTGCATGGTCCGCACCCCAGATGTCGATCAGCGCGTCGGCGCTTTCGGACTTCTGGTAATGATAGGCCATGTCGGCGCCGAAATAGGTCCAGCTGCCGTCCGACTTGCGGATCGGCCGATCCTGATCGTCGCCGAACGCAGTCGAGCGGAACAGCGGCAGGGTGACCGGTTCCCAGTCGGGATCGATCTCGCCCTTGGGCGCTTCGAGTTCGCCGTCGTAAACAAGGTCCTCAGCACGCAGCCGGGCTTCGGCCGCCTCGGGCTTTTTCGCGGCCTGGACCTCTGCCTCCGACGCGAAAACGTCATGGTGGATACCCAGCAGTGCAAGGTCGGCCTTGATCAGTTCCAGCATCGCTGCGACTGCGCGCGTGCGGAACGGGATCAACCATTCACTCTCGGGCGCAGTTGCGTATTTGTCACCGAATTCTGCAGCGAGCGCCTGTCCGACCGGGACCAGGTAATCGCCGGGATAGAGGCCTTCGGGAATCTCTTCTACGACTACGCCGAGCGCTTCCATATACCGGATATGCGCCGACCGGGCGAGCACATCGACCTGTGCGCCAGCATCATTGACGTAATATTCGCGCACGACCTTGTGCCCGACCCATTCAAGCAGGCTTGCGAGCGCATCGCCGACCACCGCGCCGCGGCAATGCCCCATGTGCATCGGGCCGGTCGGGTTCGCCGACACATACTCGATGTTGACCGTCGCCCCCTTACCCGCGTCCGACCGGCCATAGGCGTCCGCTGCGCCATGGATTGCCGCCAGTTCGCTGCGCCAGACATCTTCCGAAAGGCGAAGATTGATGAACCCGGGGCCCGCGATATCGACGGCCGTCACGCCCGGCACGGCTTCGAGCAGCGGCTTCAGCGCGTCGGCCAGCGCGCGGGGCGGCATGCCGGCGTTCTTTGCCAGCACCATCGCTGCGTTGGTGGAAAGGTCGCCATGGCTCGCATCACGAGGCGGCTCGACCGCGACATTGGCGCGCGAGAGTCCGGCCACGGCAGGCACGGCGTCGAGAGCGGCATCCAGGTGCGCCGCGAAATCCCTGTAGAGCGTCATGGCGACGCCCTTAGAGCCTATTTCTGATCGGTAAAACGCTTCACTTTGTTGGGCAGGTCCTTGCCCTTAGTCCGGCGTGACGGGATCTGCACCGGATTCTTCTTCTTCCACGCCGCCCAGGTCATCGGACCTTCGGGTGTGTCGATGATGGTATCGTCCTGCATCAGGCGCGGATCAGTGTTTCGCGCATGCTGCTGCCGGTCTCGTCCGGGAACAGCGCAGTCCGGACCCGCACAGGGTCCTGCGCATAATGCTGCGCCAATGCTCCTGAGATCAGCGTGTCGAGGCTGAGCGTCGGTTTCAGGTCGCGCCCCTCGAACAGGTTTGCGCCCGACAGGCCGGGCCAATCGGCAAGCACACGCCCGCCAGATACGCCACCACCGATCAGCATCGCCGCCGACCCCGTACCGTGGTCAGTTCCGCCCGTACCGTTGACCGCGACCGTCCGCCCGAATTCGGTTGCGACCAGCACCAGCGTGTTCGCCCATTGCACGCCGAGACCGGTCTTCAACGAAGCGATCATCGCATCGAGCCCGCGCAATTGCGCGGCCAGGCGCCCGTTCTGTCCCGCATGGGTATCCCAGCCACCGGTTTCGATCATCGCGATCCGCGTATCCGGCCCCATCAGCAACCGCGCGGCCAGCGTGCCCGTAGCGGCGGCGTTACGTCCGCCCGCGTCGCTCAGATCGCCGGTCATCGCCCGCGTCGCCATTGCCTGTTCCCACAAGGGGTGGAGCATCGGGTCTGCCTGATACATCGACGAGACACGCATCAGCATGTCGTCGGAGGCCTGCGGCAATGCGGATGGGGCATAGGAAGCAACCTGCACCTTGCCACGCAGCGCTGCTGGAATGGTCGACGATACCGCGATCGCGTCCGCCTCGCTCTTCGGCAACAGCGCCAGGAAGCGGTTTAGCCAGCCATCCTTCAACTGATACGGCTGCGTGCCCCCGGTCTCGAGGACGTTCTGCCCGTCGAAGTGCGACCTGTCCCGGTAGCGCGAAGCGACGGCATGGATGAACAGCGCCTCTTTCCCGGCGTAGAGCTTTGCCGTTTCGGCCAGCGCCGGATGCAGCGTGAACATGCCGTCCAGCTTCGCGCCGCCTGGTACTGCCAACGCGCCGCGCGCATTCGCGAATCCCGGATCGCCCGTCGGCATGATCGTGGCAAGTCCATCGGCAGCGCCGCGCTGGATGATAAAGACGAATCGCCGTTCGGTCGGCGCCGCGGCAAATGCAATCGTGGGCAGCACCGCCAATCCGGCACCGGCAATCCCGGTCTTCAGCAGTCCCCGGCGACCGATATGCAAATCGAACATCCCTACCTCCGCATGAATTCCGGCGCGCAGAGCATCAGTGCGATGCCCTCGACCGGGCTTTCCGCCCGACCGATTGCGGCGAGTGTCGTTGCAGAACCGCCGGCTGGCAAGACGGTTGCAGCGAGCTGGCGCGGATCTAGTTTTACGCCGCCGACGCGCGTGGCGATCCGCGATGCTGCCTCGACGCGGCGCATCAGCGCATCTGGCCCTGCCCAGCTTGCGTCGAGATCGTCGTATCCCGCTGGCGAACCCGGCCGCCACACCGGCTGACCGAGCTGCGTCAGCATGCCCGCGATCGGTTGTCCCTCGACCTGTTTCGCGCCGACTGCGCGCAGGGCAGAGACCGACCAGTCCCACGGCGTCTTGAACTTGGTCAGCTGCGGGCCCTGCAATTCCGGAGCCTCCGCCAGCACACGGTAGATGGCAGGCAAATCGCCGCTGCTTTCGGCAAAGCGCGCCGCCAGCCGGTCGACCAGCGAAGGAGGTGGCATATCACCCGCGAAGTGCCGCGCGAGTTTGGTCGCGATGTGTTTCGCGGTCGCCGGATGAGCCGCGAGGTCGAGGATGACCTGTCGCGCCTGCACTTCGCCGGCCGCCGTATAACGCCGCCCCATGATCTTCCGGTCGCCGGGTTCGTGCAACGCGGGCACGAAAACAAAATCGCCCGGAGAGCCGTCGGCGCCCAACGCCCGCGCCATCGGCCCGCGGGTTATACCCGACACCGTCCATCCAGTCATCGCACGCGCGAATTCGGTCACGTCCGACTGGGTGTATCCCGTGCGGACGCCGAGCGTATGCAACTCCATGATTTCGCGCGCGAGATTTTCGTTAAGCCCGGCCTTGCGATTGCCCCGCGCGGCAATCCGTTGCCCTGCCGGACTGTCGGGTCCGATCGACTGGGCCTGGTCCAGGTAAAGCAGCATCGCGGGATGCCGTTCGACGGCCATCACCATGTCCGAAAATTTGCCGAGCACATTGGGTCGGATCGCTTCCATCTCGAGCAACCCACCCATGCCGATCAGCGTCAGCTTGTCGATCGAAATGGCGAAGTGGTTCGCCCAGAAATGGACCATGCGTTCGACGAACGGCGTATCTGTGATGAGCGCAGCGTTCATCCGTGCGCCGACCAGCGCCAGATACTGGTCGCGTGCCGTTTGCCGTGCGTATTTGCGGGACGCCTGGATGGCATCCTTGACCGTGCCATCCGCAGGCGTGCCACCGGGCATCACTGTTGCGGCTGTCGCCACCGAGGCCCTGCCCGCACCCATGTTCTGGGCGCGAAACATGCGTGTTTCCTCGAGGTAGTCGGCAAGGCTTCCGGCCACTGCGACACGGGTGGGGGCACCCGCCAGTGCTGACGGTTTCGGCTGGAATCGCTCGAACTGGTTTTCGAGCCCACGCCGTATATCGGCTAATCGCTGATCATCGGGGCGTGCACCCAATCCGAACCGGGCAGCAGCGGTAGTGAAATCGAGCATGGCGCTTGCTTTCGTGCCGAACCTGATCCCTTACGCATGAACCCACCCTTTCCCTTTGCGCTGTAAGGCCCTCGGTTCATCGCAAATTCCCAGTTAAACCCATTTTGGAAGGTTAAATCAGGCCTTCGCCCGCCGTTACACACGCATGACCAGTCCTGTCGTGCCTGCAAAACTGATCGATGAAGCAACCCGGCTTGCCGTCCTGCAATCCACCAGCCTGATGGATTCGGACAGCGAAGCGGTGTTCGACACGATCGTGAAAACGGCACAGCGCGCAGTCGGGTCGAGCATGGCGCTCATCTCGCTGGTCGATGCCAAGCGGCAGTGGTTCAAGGCCAAGTGCGGGCTGGATGTCGATGAAACGCCGCGCGAATACGCGTTCTGCAGCCACACCATCGCTTGCCCCGATGGCATGATCGTGACCGACGCAACGCGGGATCCGCGGTTCCGCGATAATCCGCTCGTGACCGGTGATCCGCACATCCGGATGTACGCCGGCTTCCCATTGCGCATCCAGTCGCAGGTCGACGGCCAGGCGGTTTCGGCAGCGATCGGCGCGCTTTGTGTTATCGACACGACACCGCGCGAAATCAGCGAAGCGGAACGCGACCAGCTTCGCGCCCTCGCCGACATCGTCCAGGCCCTGTTCGAAGCGCGCGCCAGCGCTGCCCTTGCGGTCGAATTCGCGAGCGAGCTTTCGCAAAGCCGCCAGCAGTCGGAACGCGCCAACCGCCAGTTTCACCAAGCCGAACGCATGGCCAATTTCGGATCATGGCGAGTGACACTGGACGACAACAAGGTGCGCTGGTCCGACCAGGTGTATGTGATCCACGACGTCCCGCTCGGCTCCGACCCCAGTCTGGTCGATGCGCTGAAATTCTATCCGCCGAGCGAACGCATGATCGTTTCCCGCGCCCTGACGCACACCATCGAAACGGGCACGCCATTCGACTTCGAAGCGAATTTCGTGACGGCCAGAGGCGAACATCGCCGCGTGCGCAGCCTGGGTGAACTGGAAGTCGCCAACGGAAAGCCGGTGGCTGTCGTCGGCGTGTTTCAGGATGTGACCAAGCAATATGAGCTGGAGCAGAAACTGCGCCGGCTCGCGCATCACGATGCTTTGACAGGCCTGCCGAACCGCGCCCGCTTCGACGAATATCTCGATGCACGGCTTTCAGTACTTGCCGGAAATGGCGAACCGTTGAAGGTGATGCTGATCGACCTCGACAACTTCAAGCGCGTGAACGACGAATGCGGTCACCACAAGGGCGACGAATTGCTGCAATGGGTCGCGGCAACCTTGCAGGAACCCGGTCTAAAGAAATGCTTTGCCGCGCGGCTGGGCGGCGACGAATTCGTGATGATCGTCGAGGGCACCGCGCAATGCGCCATGATCGACGAAATCGTGGAAAAGGTTCTCCACGGGCTGCGCTGCACCGTCGATGCACCGGAAAGCGATATCGCGGTATCGGCCTCCATCGGAATCAGTGGCTGGATGGGACCGATGCAGGACCGTCGCGCGCTGCTGAAAGCCGCAGACAATGCGCTATACGATGCCAAGCGCTCGGGCCGAAATCGCGCCCGCACGTCGATTTTCGCCGCGATCGAACAGCCGTCCGGCCGCCGCGCCGCCTGACGCGCTAGAACCCTTCGGGCATCTCCACCGGCCCGACGACATCGCGGTAGCGCGCAATGGCGTAGCGATCGGTCATTCCGGCAATGAAGTCGCTGATATGGCGGCTGCGGTCCGGCTCGCTCTCCGGCAGGGAATTGCGCCACTCTTCCGGCATGCGTTCGGGCGCATCGCGATAGGCGGCGAACAATCCCGCGATCAGCATGTGTGCCTGTTCCGCCACCGCCAATTGCTTTGGGTGGTGATAGAGTTCTGCATACATAAACCGTTTCAGGGCACGCTCGTCCGCCGCCATTTCGGCCGAAAAAGCGACCAGCGGTGCTGGCGCCGCGCGAACGTCGCTCGCGGATGCGACGCCACTCTGTGCCAGCCGCAGCCGCGTCTCGGCGATCACGTCGTTGACCATGACGCCGATCTGCTGGCGGATGAGTTCTGACCGAAGGCGCTTCGGCGCGACGTCCGGATAACGGCGCAGCACATCCGCCCAGCCGCGCGCGACGAAGGGCAAGGCCGTCACGGCATCGAAGTCGAGGATCCCCGACCGCAGGCCGTCGTCGATGTCATGATTGTCGTAAGCGATATCGTCGGCGATCGCCGCGACTTGTGCCTCCAGCCCCGCGTGCGTTTGCAGTTCGAGCGGAAATGCAGCGTCCACCCCGGCAAGCGCCCATCCGGGCTGCGTCACCGGTCCGTTATGCTTGGCCAGCCCTTCCATCGTTTCCCAGCTGAGATTCAGCCCGCGCCAGCGTGGATAGGGCGACTCGATCTGCGACAGCACGCGCAAGGTGTTACCGTTATGATCGAACCCGCCGACGTCGGCCATTGCGGCCTTCAGGGCATCTTCGCCCGCATGGCCGAACGGCGGGTGCCCGATATCGTGCGCCAGGCACAGCGCTTCGGTAAGATCCTCGTCGAGACCCAACGCGCGTGCGATCGTCCGACCGATCTGCGAGACTTCCAGGCTATGCGTCAGGCGGACCCGAAAGTGATCGCCGTCCGGCGCGACGAACACCTGCGTCTTGTGACGCAGGCGGCGGAATGCAATCGAATGGACAATGCGGTCGCGGTCTCGCTGGAAAGCAGTCCGCGGCCCGCGGGTCTCTCCCGTCGTCTCGAAATGCTGCCGCCCGCGGCTGATCGCGGGATCGCTCGCCTGCGGCGCACGGGTCAGCATCGGTGCGTCACTTGCCCCCGACGCGCGTCACGTCCTCTCCGGCATCGCTGTTCCAGATGTTGGTCTGCAGCCCGCCCTTGTCGAGCTTGTTCACAAGCTCGCGCGCAGCAGCAGCCGACTTGAACGGGCCGACCACGATGCGGTTTGTCGCCTTGAACGGCGCGAACCATGCCGACTGCCCCTTCAACGCAGCATTGTCCGCCTGCAGCTTGCGCCATGTCAGACCGAGGCCGCTTTCATTGCGTCCCGTGGCAACCTGTACCCAAGTGCGTGCAGGACTGCGCTTCGCTGCTGCGGCCTTTTCGGCGGCTTCCTTCTTCGCCGCAGCCTCCGCAGCGGTTTGGGCGGCGAGTTGGGCAAGTTTCTTTTTGGCGGCTGCCTGCGCTGTCCGCAGTTCGCGTGCGCTGGGCAGATCGACCTTCGTTTCGCGCTCGCGCTCGATCCCGTCGAGCAGTCCTGCGAGCCTGTTCGCGGCGGACGGGGTTCCAGAGACCGGCACCACGCGCTCGACCGGCGGGTTCGACGGCAGCGCGGTCGGACGCGGCACTTCGAATGCAGGGGTTTCTGCCGACGTCGGCACCGGTTCCGCAGGCGGACCGACGGTTTCAGGCGGTGTCGGGTTGGCCTGAGCGATCTGGACCGGTGGTGTGGGCGTCCCTGCGGTATCGGGCGGCGGCAACGTCGCAGACGGCGAACGCGACACCAAGGTGGGGGTGCCGCCCGACGCTGCCGCTACGCGTTCCGGATCGACAGGGCCAACACGCCCTCCGATGCGTTGGCCAAGCCGCGACGGCGCGGGTTCGGCGGGTGTCGTAAACCCCGGCGTGGCAGCCGGCGGCGTTTCGCTCGGCGCATCTGCGGGTTTCGCGGTCAGGCGGTTCCAGGCGACATCAGCGCTCGAGAGTCGCGCCGGCGCAGGCTGGCTGGTCGCAGCTGGCGATTGTACGGCGCTGGTTGGCTCTGGCTTGCGCGGAGACGCCTGCACGACACGCGTCGGAGTAGCGGCCTGCGTACGGGGCCCCAGTGGCTCACCGGATGGGATCAGGCCCGATCCCGCCTGGCTGGCACTTGCGGTCACGACGCCGGCGGCCGGCTGGGGCGGTACTGCGCCCAGGAATGGATCGCCGGTCTTCACCGCAAGCTGCGTCCCGTCTGACGGCACGGTACCGAAATTCACTGCATGGGCACGCTCCGCCGCATTAAGCGTCGCGAGGCGCGCGAGCAGCGGTGTCATGGCATTGGCCATTGCCGGAACCATCAACTGTCGCGCGACCCCATTCGCGCCCGATACGTCGCCGGTCATTGCAAGAATGAAGGCGCGCGCCCGCCAGGCACCCTGGTCCTGTTTGCGCAACAGGGGCTGCAGTTCGTCGAGTGCGCCCTTTCGGTCTCCCGAAATGCCCAGCGACAGCGCATAGCGACGCACCAGTTCGTCATCGCGATCGCGGCTCAACGCCAGCTTATAGTCCCGCTGCGCCCGCGCGGTGTCGCCCCGCAAGTCATATGCAAGGCCCCTGTCGCGCGCGATCGATGCCTCGGGCACGCCCAGCGCTACAGCTTCGGCGAACAGGCGCAGTGCGTCGTCGGGACGCTCGATCATGACGAGCGACGATCCCAGCCCGGCCTTCACTCGCCCGTTCGTCGGCGCGACTTCTTCCGCCCGCGCAAAGAAACCGAGTGCCGCGTTGGGGTCGCCGACATCGAGTGCAGCCTGACCCGCGCCGAGCAGCGCCTCCATGTCGCGCGGCGTCGCAGCGAGGACGCGGATGTATCGCCCAAGCCGGTCGACGGCGTCGTTCGGGTCGGTCGATTGCACCATTTGTGCAGCGGCGGGAATCGCGGGAAATACGGCAGCCGTTGCAAGGGCAATGGCGAGCGTACGGAACACGGCGATGTTCGACAGTTTCATCTTGGTGCCGCCGCTACTCCGCACCGCTGGCTCGCCGCAAGCGGCATCGCGGTCCTGTTGAAACGATTGCGCCGGTCTGCCCTCGAATGAGGACAAACCGGCGCATCCCCGGACTAAGGGGTTACTGGTTGTTCTGGCGGTTCAGAAATCGGGGGATATCGAGCGGGTCCTGGCGGCCCTCCGTTTCCTCCGGCTTGATCGAGGTCCGTGCGATGTTCGACATGCGCTCGAACAGTGTCGCTCCGGCAGGCGCAGCATTTTCAGCCTTGGGTGCGGCATTGTCCTCGCCCGTCAGCCAGCGGCTGCCGCTCTTCGGCATCGGGTCGGGCTGCACTTCCTGGTCGAGCAGCAGTTCGTCGCCGCCCGTCGATTCCATGCCTGCAACCGCATCGTCCTCGAAGCGGATCGGCTCGGCCGTTTCCGCGACATCGGCGGCCAGCTCGGTGGCGGCTTCGGGTGCCGTTTCGATTTCGGCAACGGGCGCTTCTTCCTCGACGGCTTCAGGCGCCTCGAGCACGATCGCGGGTTCTTCCACCTTCGTCTCGACGACGGGTGCGGGACGCGGCTTCAGGCCCGGGAACGCAAAGACGCGCGCAGGTTCGGGCGCCGTTGCCTGGTCGGCTTCGATGCCGGTTGCGACAACCGACACGCGGATCTTGCCTTCGAGCGAATTGTTGAACGCCGAACCCCAGATGATGTTCGCATCGGGATCGACCAGTTCCTTGATGTGGCTGGCGGCCTCGTCGACTTCCATCAGGCGCATGTCTTCGCCGCCTACGATGGAGACGATGACGCCCTTCGCGCCCTTCAGCGAGACGCCGTCGAGCAGCGGGTTGGCGATCGCCTTCTCGGCGGCGTCGATGGCGCGGTTGTCGCCCGACGCTTCGCCGGTGCCCATCATCGCCTTGCCCATCTCGCCCATCACCGAACGTACGTCGGCGAAGTCGAGGTTGATGAGGCCGGGCATGATCATGAGGTCGGTGATGCCGCGAACGCCCTGCTGCAGGACTTCGTCGGCCATCTGGAACGCTTCCTTGAAGGTCGTCGAGGGGTTCGCGATCAGGAAGAGGTTCTGGTTGGGGATGACGATCAGGGTGTCGACGTGCTTCTGCAGTTCGGCGATGCCGGCTTCGGCCGACTTGGCGCGACGCGATCCTTCGAACGCGAACGGCTTGGTCACGACGCCGACGGTCAGGATGCCCTTGTCGCGCGCCGCCTTGGCAATGACGGGTGCCGCACCGGTGCCGGTGCCGCCGCCCATGCCGGCCGCGATGAAGCACATGTGCGCGCCCTCGAGCGCCTTTTCGACGTCGATGATGGTTTCTTCGGCGGCAGCCTTGCCGATTTCCGGACGCGATCCGGCACCCAGGCCCTGCGTGATCTTGAGGCCCAGCTGGATGCGCCGCTCGGCTGCACTGGTGTTCAGCGCCTGCGCGTCTGTGTTGGCGACGATGAAGTCGACACCCTGCACATTCGAGGCGATCATGTTCGCGATGGCGTTACCGCCCGCACCGCCGACGCCGATCACGCTGATTCGCGGACGCAGCTCGTCAACTTCAGGTGGCAGAAAATCGATGCTCATCGCGGTCTTCCCCTCAATCTAGCGGCAGCGCACAGCCGCAACCCCAAAATCTTGTATGCCCGTTCCCTTTTCGTGAATCACGAAAAATCTTAACGGACATAGAAAATTTTTCAGAAGCCTTGTTGAAACGCCGAAACCAGGCGCTTGATCCAGCCTCCGCCGACGACACGTGAAACCACCTGTCCTCCAGTGGAAACGGCGCGAAGGTCCAGGGGGTCTGATGCTGCATAGTGGATCAGCCCTGCTAGCGTGGCAAAACCCGTTCCGCTGTGCGCTTCCGGCAGGCCGTTCAGTCCGCGCGGTCGGCCGAGGCGCACGGCGCGCCCAAGGGCACCCTGCATGTAATCGGCCAGCCCCTTCAGCTCAGACCCGCCGCCGGTGAGCACGACCTGGCGCCCGACTGGACCGGTGAAACCGAGATCTTTCAACGCCTTGGCGATTTCGGGGACGAGATGGTCGAGTCGCTGGCGGATAACCGCGATCAGTTGCGCTCGCGTAATGCGGCTCCCCTCGCCCGCGTCCTCTTCGGACGAGATCGGCGCGACTTCGATCATTTCATGATTGTCGCGCGGCGATGCCGTTGCGGAGCCAAAGAAGCACTTCATCCGCTCCGCCTGCGTACGGCTGGTGCCGAAGGCGCTCGCGATGTCATCCGTGATATCGGCGCTGCCGACGGGGATCGAGGCGAGGCCGACGAGCATGCCGCCAGCGAACAGCGATACATTGGTCAGGCCCGCACCGATTTCGACCAGCGCCACACCCAGTTCGCGCTCTTCTTCGCTCAGGCATGCCATGCCGGTCGCGACCGGCGATGCGATGATCGATTTCACTTCGAGGTGCGCCGATCGCACGCACAGATCGAGGTTGCGGACCGGCGACCCGTCGGCCGCGACGACATGGATGTCGACGCCCAGCGTGTCGGCATGCAGGCCCAGCGGCTTTTTCACGCCCTTCAACCCGTCGAGCGTGTACAGTGTCGGCTGTGCGTGCAGCACCATGCGCCCCTCGGGATCGATCGCTTCACGGCCATGCGCGAGCAGATTGTCGATATCCTCCTGCTCGACCCGGTGCCCGCCCAGTTCGACCTCGACCGAGGCGAGATTGCTCACCAGCCCGCCCGCCGAGAAGCTGACCCATACGTCCTCGATATTCGTGCCCGCGATGCGTTCCGCCTGCTCGACTGCTTCGCGCACCGACCGCTCGGTCGCGTCCATGTCGGCAATGTAACCGCGCCGCACGCCCTTCGACTCGCGCTGGCCGGTACCCAGCACGTTCAACTCACCATTGTCCCCGCGCTCGGCAATCAATGCGGACACCTTCCACGACCCGATGTCGAGGGCAGTGATCAGGCGGTCGGAGCGGGGTTGGGCCATGGCGGTTCCTTGTTGGGCTGGAGGGACGGTCGGAGGTCAGGTCAGGTTGCGCGTGCGGGATCGAGCGGCTTGGAGTCGGCGGACCCGGCGGGCGGCGCTGCGGGCGCTACCGCCGGCTGAGGCTTACGCGAACCGGGCAGGATCGCCATCTGGTCGGGATCGCGCATGTCGAACCTGGCCATGCCACGGCCCAGCAGGCGCTGCGCGGCATCGAGTTCGGCGAACTTCTTGAGCGCCACGGCGGCGGCCGCTTCACCTTCTGGCAGCAGCAGGGTTTCGCCCGACTGGAACTTCAGGTCCCAGCGGCGGTCGCCGATCCAGACGGCGCTATCGATCACGGGCTTCAGCTGCGGCGCGTTCGCGACCAGCGCGGTCAGTGCCGTCGCCTGAACATTCGCATCAGGCCCGATGATCAGCGGCAGGTCGGGCATATGGTTGAGGTTCACCTCTTCGAGCACGATGCCATGCGCGTCGACCAGGTGGAGTTGCTGCGCATGTTGCCACACGGCTGCCGGCTTGCGCTCGACGATCTCGATGGCGAGCGTATCGGGGAAGCGTCGCGAAACGCGCGCATCGCCGATCCAGCCATATTTCAGCAACTTCTGGCGCACGCCCTCCAGATCGACGAGCGTCATCGCGGTCGATTGCTGGTCAAGAGCCACGGCATAAACGCTCATCCGGTCCATCCGGTCGATGCCGGTGATGTCGATGTGCTTGACCGAATACCCCGCGCGGCCGACCGCTTCACCGATGGTCACACCGACGCGGTGCGGCACGTCGAGCATCAGGGCGACCGCGACGATGCCACCCGCGACGATGGTGATGATGCCGCCGGTGATGACGCGCTCGACCGTCCGGCTGCTAACAGGCAGCGCCGCAAGCATGCGGACGGCAAGGCCGGGCTGCTTTGCTTTTTTCGCGACTTTCACGGGCTTGCGCTTTGCAGGCGCTCCACGGCGGATGGCGGCGGCGGTCACTTGTCGTCTCCCACGCTCACGGCGTCTGCAAGGATTTCGGCGACGAGGTCTTCGTAACTCATGCCGAGATAACGGGCCTGTTCCGGAACAAGGCTGAGCGGCGTCATGCCCGGCTGGGTGTTGACCTCCAGCAGGTAGAGCCCCTCGACGCCCTTTTCGTCGTCCCAGCGGAAATCCGAACGCGACGTGCCCTTGCAGCCAAGCACACGATGCGCCTTCAGCGCCATGTCGAGGCATGCCTGCGCGATATCGCCGGGAATGTTCGCCGGGCAGACATGCTCGGTCAGCCCGTCGGTGTATTTGGAATCGTAATCATAGAAGCCGCTCTTCGGCTTCAATTCGGTCACCGCGAGCGCACGCCCGCCGAGAACTGCCGTCGTCAACTCGCGTCCGCGGATGAAGGGCTCGGCAAGCAACTCGTCGAATTCCTGCCACGGCCCCGCGACATCGCGGCCGATGGGATCGCCGTAATTGCCCGAGGCCGTCACGATCGCGACACCGACCGACGATCCCTCGTTGACCGGTTTCAGCACATAGGGGCGCGGCAGCGGGTCACCCAGGTACAGGCTCTCCGACTTTACGACATGGCCCCCGGGCATGCGGATGCCGTGCGGTACAAGTGCCTGCTTCGACAATTGCTTGTCGATGGCGATCACCGAAGTCGCGAGGCCCGAGTGTGTGTAGGGGATCTGCATCAGGTCGAGCATGCCCTGCACCGACCCGTCTTCGCCAGGCGTCCCGTGCAGCGCGTTGAACACGACATCGGGGCGGACACCGGCCAGCACCTGAGCGACGTTGCGGTCCATGTCGACGCGCACGACGTCGTGCCCCAGCCGCTCGCATGCGTCGGCAACGCCATTGCCGCTCATCAGCGACACTTCGCGCTCGGCCGACCAGCCGCCCATTAGAACCGCGACCTTCATGCTTTACCAACCCGTTGAATTTCCCACTCGAGCGTCACACCCGAATGCGCCCTGACCCGCTCGCGCACGTCCTCACCCAGCGCCTCGATATCGGCACTGGTCGCGCCGCCGAGGTTGAGGAGGAAGTTGCAATGCTTTTCACTGACCTGTGCCTCGCCGCGGCGCAGGCCACGGCATCCGGCTTCGTCGACCAGTGCCCAGGCCTTCTTGCCCGGAGGGTTCTTGAAGGTGGAGCCCCCGGTGCGCGACCGCAGCGGCTGAGAAGCTTCGCGTTCTACGGCGATGCGATCCATCTCGGCGCCGATCACTTTCGAATCGCCCGGCGTCCCACGCAACGTGGCTGAGACGACGATCGCGCCGTCAGGCAGTTCGGAATGGCGATAAGTGTAAGCAAGCGCCGAGAGTGGTAGCGTCACCAGTTCGCCGGAGCGTAGCACAACATCACAATCGACGAGAATATCCGCGACTTCCCGGCCATAAGCGCCGCCATTCATGCGAACGATTCCGCCAACGGTGCCGGGAATGCCGCGCAGGAATTCGAGGCCCGCGATGCCCGCGTCACGCGCATTGCTCGAAACGAGGATGCCCGATGCGCCTGCCCCGCATTTAAGCGTGGTCTCGTCGATCCGCTCCACCTTGGCGAATGCCTTGCCAAGCCGCACGGTGACGCCGGGTACGCCACCGTCGCGCACGATCAGGTTGGAGCCTAGCCCCAGCGGCCAGACCGGCGTTGCGGGGTCGAGCGCGGCGAGAAAATCGACGAGATCCTTCGTGTCGGCAGGCTCGAACAGGTATTCCGCCGCGCCGCCGCTCTTGAACCACAGCAGCGGCGCCAGCGGCGCTTCCTGGGTCAGGCGCCCGCGGACCGGAGGAAGGGCGTAGCAGACAGTCATCCTCGCGCTGCCTCGATGCCGTTAGCGAGGCCTGCCGCCCATTTGGTGATATCGCCGGCGCCCAGGCACACGACGAGATCGCCCGAAGCTGCATCGTCTGCCAGCACCTTTGCCAGCGCATCCGCATCGGGAACCGTCGCCGCTGCACGGTGCCCGCGTGCCTTCAGGCGTTCGACCAGGGCGTCGGCGTCGACACCCTCGATCGGGGTTTCGCCTGCGGCATAGACCGGCGCCACAAGGACCTGGTCGGCGTCGTTGAACGCCTGTGCGAACTCGTCCATCAGATTGCCGAGCCGCGAATAGCGGTGCGGCTGGACGACCGCGATCACACGGCCCTGCGCACCCTCGCGCGCCGCTGACAGCACCGCACGGATTTCGACCGGGTGATGACCGTAATCGTCGATGATGGTGATCCCGCCAGTCTCGCCGACCTTGGTGAAGCGCCTTTTGACACCGCCGAAGGCTGCGAAGCCGCGCTGGATCGTCGCGTCGTCGATGCCGAGTTCGATCGCGACCGAAATCGCCGCCAGCGCATTCTGGACATTGTGCCGTCCCGCCATCGGCAGGTGGATGTCCTCGATGCTGCGCGTCGATCCGTCACGATGGCGGATGATCACCTCGAACCGATTACCGCCCGCACCGGGCGTGACGTTGACGCCACGAACGTCGGCTTGCGCACTGAATCCGTAAGTAATGATCCGACGATCACGGACGCGCGGCAGCAGCGCCTGGACCTCGGGATGGTCGAGGCAGAGGATGGCGGCGCCGTAGAAGGGAACGTTCTCAATGAACTCGACGAACGCGGCCTTGACCCGTTCGAAATCGCCATAGTGATCAAGGTGTTCGGGATCGATGTTCGTGACGACCGCGATCGTGCCGTCGAGGCGCAGGAAGCTGCCGTCGGACTCGTCGGCCTCCACCACCATCCAGTCGCTGGCACCGAGCCGCGCGTTCGAACCGTAGCTGTTGATGATGCCGCCGTTGATGACCGTCGGATCGACGCCGCCCGCATCCAGCATCGCCGCGATCATGCTGGTCGTCGTCGTCTTGCCGTGCGTGCCCGCGACCGCGACGGTCGATTTCAGCCGCATCAACTCGGCGAGCATCTCGGCACGCCGCACTACGGGAATGCGCCGCTCATATGCGGCCGCGACTTCAGGGTTCGCGCGCTTGATCGCGGTCGAGGTTACGACCACCGCCGCATCGCCCAGATTGTCCGCCGAATGCCCGATCGCGACCGGAATGCCGCGCCCGCGCAGCCCCTCGATCACATAGCCCTCGGCCACGTCGCTGCCCTGCACCTTGTAGCCGAGGTTGTGCATCACCTCGGCAATACCCGACATGCCGATGCCGCCGATGCCGACGAAGTGGATGACGCCGATGTCGGTCGCGACGCCCTTCATGCCGCAAACGCCGGCTTGAGTTCGACGGGCGCCGGTCCATCGACCGCAGGGCCGATCCGCTCGATCAGGTCCGCAAAGTCGCGCGCAGCATTGGGGCGGCCACAGGTCAAGGCACGCTTTGCCGCATTGGTCAGCGCCTGCGCATCGAGGCCCAGTTTCTGCATCTGCTTGGCAAGCTCCACCGGCGTGAAATTGCTTTCCGAAATCGCCCGTGCGCCACCGGCTGCCACCATCTCGCGCGTGTTCGCGGTCTGGTGATCGTCGGTCGCCGAGGGCAGCGGTACGAGGATCGCCGGGCGCCCTGCCGCAGTCAGTTCGGCAATGGTCGATGCCCCCGCCCGCCCGATGACGAGATGCGCCCAGCCCAGCCGTTCCGGCAGGTCGGTCAAATACGTCTGCACATCCGCAGGTATCTCATGCTTCACATATGCCTCGCGCACACGCTCGAGGTCCTCGGCACGCGCCTGTTGCACGACCTGAAGGCGGCGGCGCAGCGCGACCGGCAGCATCGCCAGCCCGTCAGGCACGACGCGCGACATGATGCTCGCGCCTTGGCTGCCGCCGGTCACCAGCACGCGCAAAATCCCGTTATCGTCGAGCGGCGGATACTCCCGGTTGCCCAGCACCTGCACTTCCTCGCGCACCGGATTGCCGACGAGGTAGGTCTTGTCCTTCCACGCGGGCTTCAGCCGGTCGACCTCGGCATAGCTCGTCGCGATGATATCCACGCGGCTGCCGACCAACCGGTTGACCCTGCCCAGCACGGCGTTCTGCTCGTGCACCGCCGTCGCGATGCCCGATGCAAACGCCCCTGCCAGGGCCGGAAACGCCGGATAGCCGCCGAAACCTACGACGACCGACGGTTCGAACCCGCGGTACAGTTCCCGCGCCATCGAGCGACCCTGCAAGATCGCGCGCAGTCCGCCCGGCCAGCTCGTCGGTTTTCCGGTAATCCGCCCGGCGGGCAGGACATGCGTCTGCACGCCGTCGAACAGGCCCGGAATGTTCGTGCCCCGCGCGTCGGTGATCAGCGCGACCCGGTGGCCGCGCTCCATGAGTTCGCGCGCAAGGGCATGGGCCGGCACCATATGGCCGCCGGTACCGCCCGCCGCGAGAACGAAGTGTTTTGAAATGGTCATGCGTGCCGCACTACCGCGAATTCCATTTCACGACATAGGGGCTACGCTTCAGATACGGATTCCGCCGCGTGAAGGCGAGGAGCATCCCGAAGCCGAGGCACAATGCGATCATCGACGAGCCGCCATAGCTGATGAACGGCAGGGTCATGCCCTTCGATGGCGCGAGGCCGACGTTGACCGCGATGTTGATGAACGCCTGGATGGTCAGCTGGGTGACGAGGCCCGCGCTTGCGAGCACCACGAACGGCTCATCCTCGTCGAGCAGCTTCACGAACACGCGCACGGCAATCGCAAGGAACAGCACGGCGACCGCGATGCACGCGATCAGGCCGAACTCCTCGCCGATCACCGAGAAGATGTAGTCGGTCTGCGCTTCCGGCAGGCCGAACTTTTTCTCGCCGCCGCCGGGGCCGGTGCCGAAGAACCCGCCCGCCGTCAGCGTCGCGCGCGCGCTGTCGACCTGGAAGGTATCGCCGGTCTGGAACAGAAAGTTGTCGATGCGCTGTGTGGCGACCGGGTAGAACAGATACGCCATCACGATACCGACGCCGCCCAGCCCGGCAAGCACGCCCATTGTGCGGAACGACAGGCCCGACAGCATCAGCAGCGACAGCCAGATCGTCATGAAGATGATCGTCTGACCGAAATCAGGCTGCTTCATCAGGAACAGGGCGATCACACCGACCAGCGCACCCGACAGCGGCACGACCGGGAGCGTCTTGTCCTGCGCCTTCAGCGACAGCAGCCAGGCGAGTGCCACGACGAAACAGGGCTTCAGGAATTCGGACGGCTGGATGGATGCCGCGCCGACGCCGATCCAGCGCCGCGCCCCGTTCGCTTCGCTGCCGAGGATCGGCACGAGAATCAGCAGCACTGAAAAGAACGCAGCGCCGAACAGGGCCAGGCGCCGCACACGGTCGCGCGGCATCATCGAAATGCCGACCATGATCGGCACGCCGACCGCAACCCACATCAACTGTCGCCAGAAATAATAGAGCGGCGCTACCACGACATTGCCGCCCGAATAGCGCGAGGCCGCCGCTGGTGATGCCGCCGCAACCGCGATCAACCCGACCGCGACCAGAATGAAGACCAGCAGCAACAACACCCGGTCGATTTCCCAGAACCACATGCCGAAGCTCGACCGGTCGCTACGGCCCAGCCGTGCGCCGCGTGTCTTCGGAGTGCGCGCCACCACGCCCATTACAATGCCCCCACCAACTGCCGGAACCGGTCCCCACGGTCCTCGAAATTCTGAAACTGGTCGAAAGATGCGCAGGCCGGCGATAAAAGCACCGTGTCGCCCGCCGTCGCGTCGCGTGCGGCATGCGCCACCGCGACATCGAGCGTCCCCGCTTCCTCGACCGCCATATGCGGGCGCAGCAGGTCCGCAAACATGCTGCCCGCCTCTCCGATGGTATAGGCCGACCGGACGTGCCCGAAATGCGGCGAACAGGCGTCGAGATCAGCCGTCTTCGCTTGCCCACCCAGGATCCAGCGGATCGCGGGGTAAGCAGCGAGCGCGGGCGCGGTGCTGTCGGCGTTGGTTGCCTTACTGTCATTGACGTAGAGGACGCCGTCGCGTGTCCGGATGCGCTCCATGCGGTGCGGGAGGCCGGGGTAGGCGCGCAAAGCAGACATACGGATGTCGAAATGCACGCCGAGTTCCAGGCACGCCGCTAGAGCAGCAGACACGTTCTGCGCATTGTGTGGCCCTTGTAAGGTGGGCCATTCCGGCTGATCTTCGTGTGACGCCGAAGTGATTTTCCACCATCCTCCTGGGCCGTCAACCATGTCCAGCCAAACCTCGTTCATCGCCGGATCATCGATACCGATAACACCGACGTGTTCGTGCGATTGCATTTGGAACAGTCGGACCTTGGACGCCTTATAAGCCTCAAGATTGTCATACCGATCAAGATGATCCGGTGTCACGTTGAGCAACACCGCCACATCGCAATCGAGGCTGAAGGTTAGATCGATCTGGTAGCTCGACAGTTCCAGCACATAGACGCCGCCAGCGGGCAGTGGATCCTGCCCCAGAATCGGCAGGCCGATATTCCCGCCCATCGTCGTCGGCACGCCCGCCGTTTTCAGGATGTGGTGGACCAGCGCAGTCGTCGTCGACTTACCGTTGGTGCCGGTGATTCCGACGACCTTGTGCGGCGGCAGTTCGGCGCGCGCCTGCGCGAAGAGTTCGATATCGCCGATGACCGGCACGCCGTGCTTGGCCGCATGCGAAGCGATCGGGTGACGGTTGAGCGGGACGCCGGGGGACACGACGACGCCTGCGAAGCCGGTGAGGTCGAGCGTTAGGGGGTCGGCGAATTCGCAATCGCCGACACGCGCTGCTTCATTCGAATCCCACGCAACGACCTCCGCACCGCTCGCCAGCAGCGCATCGAGGGTCGCCCGCCCCGAGCGCGCCAGTCCCAGCACCGCATAGCGTTTTCCGCGCCAGGTTTCGCTGGTGATCACCGCAGCTTGAGGGTCGACAGGCCCGCGAGCGCGAGCACGAAGCTGATGATCCAGAAGCGGATGACGACGGTCGCCTCTGCCCAGCCCTTTTGTTCGAAATGATGGTGGATCGGCGCCATGCGGAACACGCGCTTGCCCGTCCGCTTGTACCAGAACACCTGCACGATGACGCTGACTGCCTCCAGCACGAACAGCCCGCCGATGATGCCCAGCACGATTTCATGGTGCGCCGTGACAGCGATCGCACCCAGGGCTCCGCCGAGCGCAAGGCTGCCGGTATCGCCCATGAACACGGCCGCGGGCGGTGCATTGAACCACAGGAACGCAAGGCAGCTTCCGACCACTGCGCCGCAGAAGATCGCAAGGTCACCCGCGCCCGGCACGTGCGGAATGCCCAGATAGACCGCGAACTTCGCATTGCCCGCGAGGTAGACGATCAGCATGAACGCGACCGAGGCGATCACGACCGGCATGGTCGCAAGGCCGTCGAGTCCGTCGGTCAGGTTCACCGCATTGCCCGCCCCCACGATCACGAACGCCGCAAACACGATGTAGAGCGGCCCCAGGTTCAGGTGGAAATTGTTGACGAACGGGAGGTAGAGCTCGGTGCCGTTGTGCCAGGTGATCAGCCAGGCAGCGAGGCCCGCGATCACGAACTCGCCGAGCAGCCGGACCTTGCCCGACACACCCTTGTGGCTCGCCTTGCGGACCTTGTCCCAGTCGTCGAAGAAGCCGATCAAGCCGAAACCGAACGTCACCGCGATGCATGCCCAGACGTACGGGTTTTTCAGGTCCATCCACAGCAGGCTGGACACGCCCAGCGAGGTCAGGATCATCAGCCCGCCCATCGTCGGCGTTCCGCGCTTTGCCAAATGCGTCTGCGGCCCGTCCTCGCGGATCGGCTGTCCCTTGCCCTGCTTGACGCGCAGCCAACCGATGAACTTCGGCCCGATGATCAGTCCCAGCACCAGCGCCGTCGCCACCGCCCCGCCCGTGCGGAACGACAGGTAACGCAGCAGGTTGAGGATGCCGGGGAATCCGATCCATTCGGCGATCAGGTAGAGCATCGGTTACGCGTTCCCCGTGGTCAGATGGGCGACGAGGGCCGACAGCCCGACGCCGTTCGAACCCTTAACCAGAATCGCATCGCCCGGCGCGGCCGTGTCGGCAAGTGCGGCGATCGCCGATTTCGTGTCCGCGACGTGATTGACGTCGATCCGCCCGTCGAGCGCATCCGCGAGCGGCAGCATCGCGTCGCCGACCAATAGCGCCGACCCGACGCCCGCTGCAACGACATCGTCGGCAAGGCCGGCATGGAGTTCGGCTCCTCGCGCGCCCAGTTCGCGCATTTCGCCCAGAACAGCGACCTTGCGTCCCCGTTCGCGGGCAAGGACCGCGAGCGTCGCGCGCATCGACGTCGGGTTGGCGTTGTAGCTCTCGTCGATCAGCAGCGCTTCGCCATCGCCGATCCGGACCTTGACCCGCGCGCCACGCCCGGCCAGTTGCGCCATGTCGCCCAGCGCCAGCGCCGCGATACCCAGGTCACCGCCCAGCGCCTGTACCGCCGCCAGCACCGCAAGCCCGTTGGACACCCAATGTGCTCCAGCCTGTCCGATCGTCAGGCAGAGTTCGACGCCCGGCATCATTGCGGTCACGGTCGAGTTGTCGCCATTGTCGATGACTTCGCGGGCGCGAACGTCGGCGCCTTCACCCAAGCCGAAAGTCACGATGTTCGCCGCACGCACCTTTGCATGCTGAATCAGCCGGTCGCGCTGCGGACTGTCGAACGGAATGACCGCGGTACCGCCCGGCTCCAGCCCTTCGAAAATCTCGCCCTTGGCATCGGCGATGCCGTCGAGGCCGGTCGGGAAGAATTCGATGTGCGCCGGTGCAATCGTAGTGATGACGGCGACATGCGGACGCACCATACGGGTCAGGCCGGAGATCTCGCCCGCGTGGTTCATTCCCATTTCGAACACGCCGTAATCGCTGTCGGCCGGCATCCGCGACAGGCTGAGCGGCACGCCGGTGTGGTTGTTGTAGCTCTTGACCGACCGATGCACGCGCGTGCCGGGCTTGCGCGCAAGCGCGGCGGCGAGGGCCTCCTTCGTGCCGGTCTTGCCGACCGATCCTGTTACACCGGCGACCCTCGCCGTCGTCCGTCCCCGGCTTGCGACCCCCAAGGCATTCAGTGCAGCAGCGGTATCTTCGACCAGTACGTGCGGCTGCGCGATCGGCTGCGACACGATGGCGCCCGCGGCACCGCGCGAGAAGGCCGTGTCGAGAAACTGATGTCCGTCGAACGCCGTTCCCGGCATGGCGACGAACAAGTCGCCCGGTCCGATTTCGCGGCTGTCGAATGCGACGCCCCCGATGGCGAAGTCCGCCGACGCCTTGCCGCCGGTCGCGGCTGCGATATCGGCGGAGGTCCAGAGTGCGGTCATAACGCGCACGCCCGTGCGACTTCGACATCGTCGAACGGCAGGACCATGTCGCCGACCTTCTGACCGGTCTCGTGCCCCTTGCCTGCGATCAATACGATATCTTCGGCGCGCGCCTCGGCGATTGCCGTACGGATCGCCTCGCGCCGGTCGCCGATCTCCGTTGCTTCCGGAGCTTTCGACAGGATTGCCGCGCGGATGTCGGCGGGATTTTCGCTGCGCGGGTTGTCGTCGGTCACGATAACGCGGTCCGCCATAGCCTCCGCGATCAGGCCCATCTCGGCGCGCTTGCCGACATCACGGTCACCGCCCGCTCCGAACGCCAGAATCAGGCGGCCAACGGCATGCGGCTTCAGCGCCGAGATCGCCGCCGCCAGCGCGTCCGGCGTGTGCGCGTAATCCACGTAAACGGGCGCACCCGACTTCGCGATGCAGGCCCGCTCCAGCCGCCCGCGCACGCCCTGGAGCCGCGACAGGTTGGCAAGCGTCTGCCCGGCGTCGCCACCAGTCGCGATGACTAGCCCGGCTGCCATCAATGCGTTCGCCGCCTGGTACGCGCCGATCAGCGGCAACGAAATCTTCAGGTCGCGACCGTCGTACGTGACGTCGAGCGTCTGACCCAACTGGCTCAGCGTCCGCCCCGTCAGCTTGATCGTGGCTCCACGCGTGCCGACCCCGAACAGGCTGAGCCCCCGCGCGTGCGCCAAGTCGATGACGCGGTCGGAAGCTTCGTCGTCCTGCCAAACGACGACCGTGCCGTCCGGATCGATGACTTCGGAAAACAACCGCAGCTTGGCGGTCAGGTATGCCGCCATGTCGCCATGGTAGTCGAGGTGGTCGCGGCTCAGATTGGTGAAACCAGCGGCGCGCACCGGCAGTCCCTCTGTGCGATATTGGTCGAGGCCGTGGCTCGATGCCTCGAACGCGGCATGCGTCACGCCTTCGCGCGCGAGGCCCGCCATATTCGACAGGAATGTAACGACGTCCGGGGTCGTGAGTCCGGTGGTCACCGTTTCGTCGGCCGTGGTCACGCCCAGCGTACCGATGCTCGCGGCATGATGCCCCGCCATCCGCCACAGCTGGCGCGTCAGTTCGACTGTGGATGTCTTGCCGTTGGTTCCGGTGACCGCGACGCACGTGGCCGGGAATGGCGCGAAGAACTTGCCCGCGAGCAGCGCGAACCGGCGGCGCGGCTCGTCTTCGTAAATCGCAACCACCCCATCGACCGGGACACCCGGCCGGGTAACGACTGCGATGGCGCCCGCCGCAACTGCTGCAGGAATGAAATCCTCGCCATTGAAGCGCGCGCCACGAAACGCACCGAAAACGGTGCCGGGCGCGACTTTGCGGTGGTCGATGGCGAAGCCGGTGACCTCTTGCTGCGCGTCGCTATCGAGGAGCGCGCCGAGTTTCATCAGTCCTCGACCTTGTCCTTGTACAGGAGCGGGGTCAACTCGCTGACGTCGATATCGCGACCATCGTCCGGCACCACACCCAGCATCGGGCCGATCCGCGCGATCGTGCGACCGACTGCAGGAGCAACGGTCCAAGCAGCCGTGCGCTGACCGCGGCTGATCGCCGATCCCTTGGGCTCGTCGACCATGCCGATCACGACGTAGCGCGGATTATCCATCGGGAAGGCGGAGGCGAAGGTCGCGACGATCGAGTGCTTGCGATATCCGCCCTGTCCGGGCTTTTCTGCGGTGCCGGTCTTGCCGCCGACGCGCATACCCGACGCATTGGCGCTCTTTCCGGTGCCGTCGGTCACGATCAGGCGCAGCAGCTGGCGCATGCGGTCGCTGGTCGCCTGACTGAACACGCGCTTGCCTTGCGGCGCCTTGCCCGGATCGATCTTCATCAATGTCGTCGGCCGCCAGATGCCGCCGTTGACGAGTGTCGCATAAGCCGAAGCCAGCTGCAGCGGTGTGACCGCGATTCCGTGGCCATAGCCGGTCGTCATCACCGTGGTGCGTGCCCAGAACTTGGGCCACAGCGGCGAGCCTTTTTCGCGCAGCTCGATATCGGGGCGGCTGTCGAAGTGCAGGTCGTGGAAAACCTTGGCCATACGTGCCTGGCCCATTTCGTCGGCAATGCGCGCGGTCACGATGTTCGACGAATGAATCAGCATGTCGGGGACCGTGATCCAACGGCCCATGGGATGGTCGTCGTGAATCTTGAACCCGCCGACCTGCAACGGCGCCGTCGCATCATAGCGCTTCGCCATCGAGGTCACGACACCCGCGTCCAGCGCACCCGCGACCGTGATCGGCTTGAACGTCGAGCCGAGCTCGTAGACGCTCTGCGTCATCGAATTGCGCCACAGCGTATCGTCGCGCTGCCCCTCGGGCTTGTTCGGGTTGAAGACCGGCAGCGAGACCATGGCGATGATCTCGCCCGTGTGCACGTCGAGTACGATGCCGCCCGCACCCGCCGCCTGCTGGTCGACCATCACGCCGTACAGTTCGCTTTCGAGCGTTGCCTGAACGCGCGCGTCGATCGACAGCGCGACGGGCGCTGCTTTCGTATCATGTCCTGCGAGCTTCGGGTTGAGCACGCGCTCCATGCCTGTCACCCCGTGCCCGGCGAGATCGGTATAGCCCAGCACATGCGCTGCCAGCGTCGTCTGCGGATAGAGCCGCTCGGGCTCGCGGGCATAACCGATGCCCGGCTCGCCAAGTGCATTCACCGCCGCGACCAGTTCCGGCATCGCGCGGCGCTTCAGATAGGTGAACGGCGTCCGCGAGGCCTGCCGCGTGCGGATCATCTCGAGATATTGCGCCTCGGTCTTTTCCGGCATCAGCGCCGCAAGCTTCGCCGCGAGTTGTTCCGGCGGCATCAGCAGCCGGTCGGTGTGGATGCCGATCGACCATGCCTCCATCGTCCGCGCCAGCACCTCGCCGCGCCGGTCGGTGATGTCGCCGCGCATCATTGCGGCGTCCGCGATGCGCTTGCGCGCTTCTTCGGCGAAAACACCCGACCATGCGATCTTGGCGATCAGCACCAGGGCAACCGCGCCGAACAGCAGCATCAACAGCATCAGCCGCTGGTGCGCGATGACAAGCACGGTCGACCGTTCGGCCGGATCTCTGAATCGGGGAGGTTGTGCGACGAGCGTGGTCACGGGCGGACGCGACGCTCCTTGTCTGCAGCCTTGCTCAAGTCGCCAAGGAAGTCCTTGTCGAGCGCCGGACGGGCAACGGCGGCGATCCGCTGCGGTTTGGCAGGAGCGTCGGTCGACGCGACGGCGGAAACACGCTGCGTCTTCGCTCCGCCGACGATAGTGGATGCCGTGGGCACGAAGTTCGCGTGACGGATCTCAGGTGCGGCCTGTTCGGCGACCGGCGCGGCTGGCGTCGGCGCAACCGCCTTGACCGTCGCTGCGGCAAGCTGCGCACGCGGAACCAGCGTCTCGGTCGCAGGCGCCAGGCTGTCGGGCGACAGCGATGCCAGCTGCGTCTCGCTCTTGAAATACTGCGCGGCAGTGGGTGCTGCCATCGCCAGATCCTCGTCGTTCCACTTTTCCAGCTGGCGATAGCTGGCGCGGGTCGAGAGTTCGGTCTTCAGCCGCTGCATGTCGCGCTGCGCCGCGGAGATGCGGCCGTCGACCGCCTCCAGCTTCGCACGTTCGGCCGCGACCTGCAGCGATATAAGGTAAAGGCCGGTGGACGCGGCGGCGATGCCGGCCGCCCATCCAAGTGCACGGAAACGCTGTGCGATCATGCCATGCTCCTTTCGCCGTTCGTCCAGGCGGGATTGTTGGTGCGGCGCGCGCTGCGCAGCGTGGCCGAGCGCGCACGGGGGTTGCGGGCGATTTCGGCTTCGGTCGGCTTCACCGGCTTTGCGACCATGTCGAACGTCGGCAGCGGCCCCTGCGCGACCATCGGCGCATGGCGCGAACCGGCGGGTTCCGATCCCGAACGGCGGCGGAGGAACGCCTTGACCATCCGGTCTTCGAGGCTGTGGAATGTCACCACCGCCAGCCGTCCACCCGGCTTCAGGATGCGCTCGGCCGCGGCCAAGCCATCCTCGAGTTCGCCGAGTTCGCGGTTCACGTACATGCGGATCGCCTGAAAGGTCCGGGTCGACGGGTCCTTTTTGTCATGCGGCTTGTACCCGACAGCCTTGCGCACGATCCGCGCGAGTTCGCCGGTCGTCGACAGGGGGCGGGCGTCGACGATGCCATGGGCGATGCGGCGCGACTTGGGTTCGTCGCCCAGCGCATAGATGGTGTCGGCGATCTCGCCTTCCGACGCGGTGTTCAGGAAATCGGCGGCGTTGGGACGCGTCCGTTCCATCGTCATGTCGAGGGGGCCGTCCGCCTGGAACGAGAAGCCGCGCTCCGCCTGGTCGATCTGCATCGACGACACGCCGAGGTCGAGCGTCACGCCATCGACCTGGCCCGCCTGGTCCATCGTCGAATAACGGTCGGCGATCAGCGTCAGGCCGTCATGCTGCTTGGCCGCGGCGACCGCATCGGGATCGCGGTCGAAGGCGATGACCCTTGCACCGCACGCCAGGATCGCGTCGGTATAGCCGCCTGCGCCATAGGTGCCGTCGACATGGGTTTCACCGGGCACCGGGGCGAGTGCGGTGACAACCTCGTCGCGCAGGACGGAGATGTGCGGGGCGTCGCTCATACCGCCACGCCCTTTTCCTGCATGGCGAAGGCGCAGCGCTTGCGGGTTCCCTCGGGGACATTGGGGTCGGCCAGCAGCTTGCGGGGGTTCCAGATGTGGAAGACGTCGCCTGCGCCCGCGAAGAACGCATAGTCGGTCAGCTCGAGGTCGCCGATCACATAGCTCGGCAGGATGAACCGCCCCGCCTCGTCGAACTGGACCTCATCGACGTTGGCGAAATTGGCGAGTGCATCGCGGGCGCGGGCAATGTCTTCGCCGCGGTCAAGGACGCGGTTGTACTCGGTTTCGAGGCGGGCCTTGAGCAGCTTCGACCAGGCGCGGTCGTAGGCGACCATGCAGGGCATGCCCTGTTCGTCGCCGATCATCAGCGTACGTTCGCCGGAGTTGGCAGTCAGGGCGTCGCGCAAGCGGTTGGGGATGGCGAGCCGACCTTTCTTGTCGACCGCCTGGAGCGCGTATCCCTGATAAAGATCCCGTTCGCCGTCCACCGTCTTCCCCATCAGGACAAAGCGCACCCGTTTCGAAAAACGGCCCTCGCCATTCTTCGATTTCGACTCATTCAGCGTCAGGTGCGCCCCGCCCTTGTCACTTGATGCGTATCAAGGGACTCGCTGGGCGTAAATGGGTAAAGTTGGGCAAAACTGGGCGAAAGCTAAGATTTATAGCGTTTTGGCACAGAAAATCGGAATGTTCCAGTTATGTTCAGCGCAGTTTGATGCAGTATCTCTCCTGAAATTTAAAGCGGAGCGACTTTCGACGCGCTCCGTTGTCAAAAAACCGAAGCCTCAGCCTATTTTTTCGGCGACTCGTGAGCGGCCTCGGGCTTGCTGCCGGGTGCCGCACCCAATTGGGCCAGTGGTTCGGTAACCGGCTCCGCAACATTTCCTGTGGGTGGCAGCGTGGCTACGACCGGCGGTGGCGCAACGGCGTTGGCTTCCTCGGCGCTACGCCGGACCCCGCCGCCGATCGCGGTTGCGACTGCGATGATGATCAGGACGGCCGCGAGGCCCGTGATGCCGACGCGCAGCCGTTGCATACGCTCCGCAGGCGACTGCGGCGGAAGTTGTTCGGATGCCAGTGGATCGGCCATGTCCTGCACGATGTAGGACGGATGTGGGCGTGAGCCAAGAGTCCGGGAAAGTCAGGAAGTTCGGGAGCGCCTTGCCGCCGAGTCCCAACAGCCCCTAGGGTAGCCACAGACTGGGAGGAACAATGATCCGTAAGACCATCCTGCTTGGCGGTCTGTTGACCGCATTTGCCGTGCCCCAGGCCCAGGCTGCCGACCGTGGGGGCCGGAGTTCGGCCGCGACACCAGCCGGACCGCTCGCGGGAACCGAGCGGCACGACGGCCTCTTCCCGGTTTATGTCGATCAGAAGGGCGGTCGCATCCTGCTGTCGCTGCCGGCGGCGGGACGCGACGGCGTGTCGGCGCGGATGCTCTACACAACTGCGCTTCGGACCGGACTCGGCTCCGCGCCGATCGGGCTCGACCGCGCTCAGCCGGGACCCGCGCAGATCCTGGTCGTTCGGCGGCTTGGCAAGAAGGTTGCGTTCGAACTTGAAAATCCACGGTTTCGCGCGACCGGTGCATCGGCTGCGGAACAGGCCGCGGCTGCCGATGCCTTCGCAACATCGACCTTGTGGATCGGCGATGCCGTCGAGGCAGCGGATGGCCGGTTGCTGGTCGACATCGCGCCGTTCCTCGTGCGCGATACCAAGGGGATTATCGCGCAGCTCAACACGAGCGGCGAAAAGGGCTGGAAGCTGGCGGAGGCACTCAGCGCCGCCGATGTGAACAGCGTGCGGACCTTCCCGCTAAACCTCGAGTTCGAAGCACGGCAAACCTATGCCAGCGATACGCCGGGACCCGAAGTCCGCAACATCGCGCCGGATCCGCGGCAGGTCACACTGGTCGTTCGCCACAGCTTCGTCGCCTTGCCGGAGAGCGGTTACGTCACCCGCGCGTTCGACCCGCGGGGCGGCAGCTTCTCGACGCAAACCCTGAATTTCGCGGCGCCGCTGGGGCAGCAGATCGTCCAGAACCTCGCCAACCGGTTCCGGCTCGAAAAGCTCGATCCCGCAGCACCACAGTCGCGCGTCAAAAAGCCGATCGTATTCTACATCGACAACGCCGCGCCCGAGCCGATCCGGACCGCGCTGCTCGAGGGCGCTTCCTGGTGGAAGGCGGCGTTCGAGGCCGCAGGATATATCGACGCCTATCGCGTTGAAATCCTGCCCGACGGCGCCGACCCGCTCGACATGCGCTACAACGTCGTGAACTGGGTCAACCGCGCGACCCGTGGCTGGTCATATGGCTATGCGGTCAGCGACCCGCGGACCGGTGAAATTCTCAAAGGATCCGTGTTGCTCGGCTCGCTTCGGGTACGGCAGGACATGCTGATCTATGAAGGGCTGGTCGGCGCGGCGAAAACCGGCACGGGCGGCCCCAACGATCCCTCGGTCGTCGCCCTCACGCGCATCCGGCAACTTGCCGCGCACGAAGTGGGGCATGCGCTTGGCCTGCTCCACAATTTTGCCGGCAGCTCGCAAGGCCGCGCTTCGGTGATGGATTACCCGGCGCCGCGGATCAATCTCGTGAACGGCGCGCCCGACCTGTCGGACGCCTATGGTGTCGGGCTCGGCACTTGGGACAAATATGCGATCGATTGGCTATACGGTGATCCTACGGGCGCAAATCCCGACGTGGCAGCACGTGCCAAGGCCACTAATGCCGAACGGCGCGGCCTGCGCTTCGTATCGGATGAAAATGCGCGCAGCGTGTCCTCGGGCCAACCTTGGGGCAGCCTGTGGGACGATGGCGCAGACCCGGTCGCCGAACTCTGGCGGATGATGCAGGTTCGCGCCGCCGCGGTCTCGCGGTTCGGAACAGCCGCACTGGCGCCGGGCGAGCCGGTCGCCAACCTGCGCCGAAAATTCGTCCCGATCTGGCTATTGCACCGCTACCAGGTCGAGGCCGCTGCCAAGGTGCTAGGCGGTGTCTATTCGACCTATGCCGTAGCGGGCGGAAGCGCCGGAACGGCACAGGCCGTTCCGGGCGCCGCCCAGTCGGCTGCGCTCGACGGCCTGATTGCGACCCTGGCACCTGCCGCGCTGGACGTGCCGCGCGACCTCATTCCCCAACTGTCCGCGGGTTGGTCGGGCGAGAGCGACCGGCAGACCGATATCGAGGTCATGCGGACCGCGGGCTCGACCGTGTTCGATCCGCTCGTCGCTGCTCAGGTCGGCGCGCAGGTCACGCTCGATGCCCTGCTCGCGCCCGATCGCCTCGCCCGGCTGGCCGAACAGCATCGCGCCGATACCGGTACCCCGGGACCCGATACCGTCGCGAACCGCCTGCTCGCACTGCTGGAAGCACCGATCGCAAGTTCGCGGCTCGGCGCCGTTCGCCGCGCCGCGGGAACCAGGATCGTGCTGAGCCTCGCAAAGGCCGCCCGCGATCCGGCAACGGGCATGGCGGCCGCAACGCTCGATCAGGCACTCGACGATTGGGCCCGCGCGCAGGCCAAGCGACGCTTCGCCGATGCGGAGGACCGGGCATGGGCACTGTCGACCGCGCGCTTGGTGCTGGACCGCGAAGCGCTCGCCACGGCGATCAAGAGCGACGATCCGGGCGGAAAGATCCCGCCCGGCATGCCGATCGGCAGCGACGAAAACTGATCAGGCGAGCCAGGGAAAGACCGGCAGACCTTTCGACCGCAACCAGTCGGCGTTGTACAGCGACGACAGGTAGCGGAACCCCGTGTCGCACAGGATGGTCACCACGGTCTTTCCGGGGCCAAGGTCGCGCGCCAGGCGGATTGCGCCCGCGACGTTGATACCCGACGAAAGGCCCAGACACAGCCCCTCGTCGCGCAACAGCGCCTCGACCTGCGCGAGTCCCTCCTCGTCGGAGATACGATATTGCGTGTCGACAGGCGCGCCATCCAGATTGCCGGTGATACGCGCCTGGCCGATCCCTTCCGCAACCGAATTGCCCTCGGCGTGGAGTTCGCCGCAGGCATAATAGCTGTAAAGCGCGGCGCCGTGCGGATCGCTGAGCGCGATCGTCACCGCCTCGCTTTTCGCTTTCAGGCCCAGACCTACACCTGCCAGCGTACCGCCGGTGCCCACCGCGCAGGTGAAGCCGTCGACCTTGCCGCCGGTCTGCGCCCAGATTTCCTCTGCTGTGCCAAGGATGTGCGCGCGGCGGTTGGCGATGTTGTCGAACTGGTTCGCCCAGATCGCGTTGGGCGTTTCTTCCGCGATGCGCCGCGAGGTGTGGACGAAATGGCCGGGGTTCGAAAACGGCGCCGCCGGGACCAGCACCAGTTCAGCACCCAGCGCACGCAATGTGTCCATCTTCTCGCGGCTCTGCGTCTCAGGCATGACGATGATCGTCTTGTAGCCCTTGGCATTGGCGACGAGCGCAAGTCCGATGCCTGTATTCCCCGCCGTCCCCTCGACGATCGTGCCGCCCGGTTTCAGCGTACCGTTCTTCTCGGCATCCTCGACAATATAGAGCGCCGCGCGGTCCTTCACCGATGCGCCGGGGTTTGCGAACTCGCATTTACCCAGGATCTCGCACCCCGTCGCCTCGCTCGGCCCTTTGAGCCGGACGAGGGGAGTATTGCCGATGAGCTTCAGGGGGTCGGGAACGATTGCCATGCGCAACGGACTAGCATGGCTTACGGACACGGCAAGCAAGAGAAGTTTTGGCTGCACGAAGCCGATCGGTTGACGAATACGGCCTGCACGTGTATTATTCCAGCAATACAGTCAGGAGACCGGCATGACCGCGCATAACGTCCTCGCGACACTCACGTTGCTGGCTCTTGCCGCTTGCTCGTCCGGGGGGAACGACAACGGCATGGTCACGGTTTCCGCCAATTCTCAGGACGGCAATGTGTCTGTCCGCGTTCCCGGCGTGTCGATCGACACCAAGCTGCCGTCGTCGATGTTCAAGAAGAGCGACTTCGATATCGATGGCGTGAAGCTGTTCCCGGGTTCGTCGATCGAGACGATGAATGTCAATGCCGGCGCGAAGAAGAGCGACAAGGCAACCGTCGACCTCACCTTCTCCGCGCCTGCGGGAATCGATGCCGTCCGTAAGCATTTCACCGACGGTTTCGCGCGCGAAGAAGTCGCGTTCAAAACCTATGATGGCTCGCTCACGGGCAAGACCAGCGACGGCAACGACTTTGCGATCGATTTCGTGCCCGTTGGCGCGAATGTCACCAAGGGTCATGTGACCGTCTCCGACCGCGAGTAAGACCGCGAAGCTCATGAAGTCTACGGCTCGAAGCTGTTCACGAGAGCTTTACCCATAGCTGACAAATCGATCTGACATGATCCGAGGAGTCAGAATGAGCAAGCGTGGAGTCCGGCCCTGCGGTTGCGCAAGCGGGCGGCGCATTCTAGCCAGCGGACTTGTTGCAATTTGCGCGCTGTTTTCTAGCGCGTGTGCCGCTGCTGATGGGCATTCGTGGCAGTGTAGCGCTCCGGAAGGAAGTTTTTCCGCCCACGATCTCGATGTGCCTGAGACTGCGACGCAGATCACCGGCGAAATGATGATCGTCAAGGCGAACGGGGCGAGTGGATGGCGGCCGTCAGCAAAGATTGCCTTCACTGACCGCGATAGCAATTCTCCAGATTGTCACTGCAACGGCGTGGTGGCGACGTGGTATCCACAAGATCCTGAATTTCTTTACGTCTTCCTGTCCATTGACGGACAGAATGTCACGCTTGGAAAGGTACCCTATGGGAAGCCTGTAAAGTTCAAGCTCAAGTTTGCATCTGACGGCGTACTAAGTCTTGAGGTCGGCACTGGCCTGAAGACGGGCATTTCTTCCGCAACCAAGCGCAACAACCTGCACCTCAGCTGCTCCACTGCGGACGCTGATTTTCGATTGATCGACGTGCGATAACGGCAATGCGATACCGCTGGCGCGCAGCGACTTGTTCCTGTAATGTTCTCGTCGATCATACGAGTCGCCCATGGACCTCCCTCCCCGCCCGCTCCGCTGGCTGTTTCTCGACCTCAACGCTTATTTCGCGAGTGTCGAACAGCAGGAACGCCCCGAACTGCGCGGGCGGCCGGTCATTGTCGCTCCGGGCGGCATCGATACGACGGTGGCGATTGCGGCAAGCTACGAGGCGAAACGGCTCGGCATCTCGACCGGCACCCCCGTGTGGGAAGCGAAGCGAAAATGCCCCGACCTCGAGATCGTGTCGCCGCGCCACGAACTCTATGTCGACTATCACAACCGTATCGTGGCGGAGATCCAGCGCCACGTCCCCGTGACAAAGGTGTGCTCGATCGACGAGGTCGCCTGCCGCCTGCTCGACAATGAGAACAGCGAGGAAAGCGTCCGCGCGCTGTCGGCACGGATCAAGGCGGGCATTCGCGGCAATGTCGGCGAATGGCTGCGCTGTTCGGTCGGCGTCGCGCCGAACCGGCTGCTGGCGAAACTCGCGTCCGACATGATGAAGCCCGACGGGCTCGTGGTGCTTCAGGCGCACGAATTGCCGGAACGGCTTTACCCGCTGCCGCTGACCGACATCGCCGGGATCGGCCTCAAGATGAAGGCACGGCTGGCGAAGAACGGCGTCAACGACATCGCGCAACTTTGTGCCCGCCGACCGGTCGATGCAGGATCGGCCTGGGGCGGGCGCGATGGCGACAGGCTGTGGTTCGCGCTGCATGGCGTCGACCTGCCCGAATGCCGCACGCAGGAGCGTACGATCGGACACAGCCATGTGTTGGCTCCCAAGAACCGCGGGGTGGAGGCCGCGCGGCTGGTCACCCGCCGGCTTGCGATGAAGACCGCGAGCCGCCTGCGCGCGAAAGATCTCTGCGCGCGACTCATGGTTCTCCATGTCCGCTTCGAAGCGGACGCCAATGGCGTGCGCGGCAAATGGAACACGTCGATCAAATTGCTCGCAACGCAGGACAGTTTCCGCATCCTCGCCGCACTCGACGAGATCTGGCCGCGTCTCTATGCCGTCGCCCAGGCGCGGCCCGGCGGCTTTCGCCTGCGCATGGTCGGCGTGACGCTGGCCAATCTTTCGCCGGTCGAAGGAGAACAGGGATCGCTGTTCGAACGGCTCGACCCCAACCACGAACTGGCGCGGGCGGTGCGTACCGAGGCACTCAGCCGTGCGATGGACCGCATCAACACGCGCTTCGGCCGCAACGCCGTCATGCTCGGTCCCCAGACCGGCGGCCGCGCCGACCGGATCGGCACGAACATCGCATTCGGGCGGATTCCGGATGCTGCAGAATTCGCTGCGTGAAATTTTATAACACAAAATAGATTTGACGCGATGCAACATTCGCGGCCATGGGGATTTTCGATGAAAATCCTCCCTTTGACAGCCGTTCTTGCGGCAACCTTCGCCCTGTCGGCCTGCGACAAAAAGCCGGCCGAACCTGTCGTGGACAACGATCCCAATTCCGCCAACTTCACCGGCGCGACACCGGGCAAGCCGGTCGAACTGCCGCCCGCGGTCAAGTCGACCAAGCTTTACCGCTGTGACGACGGCAGCGTCGCCAAGATCAACCTGTTCCAGGGCGACAAGCTGGCGAGCGTTTCGGAAGAAACCGGTTCGCCGACGATGCTGAAGGCTGAAGAAGCGGGCAAGCCGCTGATCGCCGAGGGCTTCGAACTGACCGTCAGCGGCGACAACGTCACGCTGACCCGGCCGAGCCATCCGAAGCAGACCTGCCGCAGCTAAGTCTGTTTCCCGATTTCTATCAAAGGGCCGGGTCGCTCCCGGCCCTTTTTCGTTTCGGGAGGTGCATGACGGGTGGCACTCGTGGCCTGCGCTCGCTAGGGGCAGCGCATGTCCGGAATCACCCCAGAGATCGTCGCCGAACACGGCCTGAGCCCGCAAGAATATGAGCGCGTCCTGCACGCGATGGGGCGCGAACCGAACCTGACCGAACTCGGCATTTTCTCTGTGATGTGGTCGGAGCATTGCAGCTACAAGTCGAGCCGCATCCACCTGAAAAAACTGCCGACCACCGGTCCCCAGGTCATCTGCGGCCCCGGCGAGAACGCGGGCGTCATCGATATCGGTGACGGCCAGGCGGCGATTTTCAAGATGGAGAGCCACAACCATCCGTCCTACATCGAGCCGTATCAGGGTGCGGCGACCGGCGTCGGCGGCATCCTGCGCGACGTGTTCACCATGGGCGCGCGCCCGGTCGCCAACCTGAACGCGCTGCGCTTCGGACGGCCCGATCACCCCAAGATGAAGCACCTCATCAGCGGCGTGGTGCGCGGCATAGGCGGCTACGGCAATTGCGTCGGCGTGCCGACCGTCGGCGGCGAAGTGAACTTCCACCCGGCCTATGACGGCAACATCCTGGTCAACGCGATGACCGTCGGCATCGCCGACACCGACAAGATCTTTTACTCGGCCGCCTCGGGCATCGGCAATCCGATCGTCTATGTCGGGTCGAAGACCGGTCGCGACGGTATCCACGGTGCGACGATGGCTTCTGCAGATTTCGGTGAAGATGCCGATGCCAAGCGCCCGACCGTGCAGGTTGGCGACCCCTTCACCGAGAAGCTGCTGATCGAGGCGTGCCTCGAACTCATGGCCAGCGACGCGATCGTCGCGATCCAGGACATGGGTGCCGCGGGCCTGACCTCCTCCTCGGTCGAAATGGCCTCGAAGGGTGGCGTCGGCATTCGCCTCGACATGGACAAGGTGCCCCAGCGCGAAACCGGCATGACGGCATATGAAATGATGCTGTCGGAATCGCAGGAACGCATGCTGATGGTGCTGAAGCCCGGCAAGGAGGCGTTCGCCGAGGCGATCTTCCGCAAATGGGAGCTTGATTTCGCGGTCATCGGCGAAGTGACCGAGACCGGCCACATGGTGCTCGTCCATCATGGAGAAACCGTCGCGGACATCCCGCTCGCGCCGCTGGCCGACGACGCACCGCTCTATGATCGGCCGTCCGCGAGCAAGGATGAGTATGCGGCTTGGGCGAACGTAAAGCCGCTCGGAGACATTCCGGCCAGAACGGACATCGTGGGCGATCTGGTCAAGCTGATGGCCTCTCCCGACATCGCGTCGCGGCGGTGGATCTGGGAGCAATACGACCCGAAGGTAGGCGGTGACACCGTCCAGGCGCCGGGCGGCGACGCGGCGGTCGTTCGCGTGCACGGGACGGACAAGGCGCTGGCCATCACCACCGACTGCACCCCGCGCTATTGCTATGCCGATCCCTATGAGGGCGGGAAGCAGGCTGTGGCGGAGACCTATCGCAACCTGTCGGCAGTGGGCGCAAAGCCGCTCGCGATTACCAACTGCCTGAACTTCGCCAACCCGCAGCGCCCGGAAATCATGGCGCAGATCACCGGCTGTCTCGAAGGGATGGCGGAAGCGTGCATCGCGCTCGACACGCCGATCGTGAGTGGCAACGTCAGCCTCTACAACGAGAGCAAAGCGACCGGCGGCGGCAGCGCGATCCTGCCCACGCCCGCGATCGGCGCGGTCGGACTGCTCAAGGACTGGTCGAAATCGGCGAACATCGCGTTCAAGGCCGCAGGCGAGCACATCATCCTGATCGGCCATACCAAGGGCCATGTCGGCCAGTCGATCTGGCTGCGCGAAATCCATGGCCGCGAGGAAGGCCCGCCTCCGCCGGTCGACCTGGCCGCCGAACGCCGCGCGGGCGACCTTATCCAGTCGCTGATCGCCAAGCGGCTCGTCACCGCCGTTCACGACTGTGCCGATGGCGGCGCCGCGGTCGCGGTTGCCGAAATGGCGCTCGCGGGCCGCATCGGCATGACGATGCCCGTCGTCGCCGAAATCCCGAACCCCGCCGCAATTCTGTTCGGTGAGGACCAGGGCCGCTACGTCGTCACGACGCGCGATCCCGGCACGGTGCGTGCAGCGGCGACCGAAGCAAACCTGTTCAGCGTGCCGATCGGCACGACCGGCGGCGACGCGCTGACTTTCGACCTCATCGGTCGCGGCGGGCCGCAGTCGGTCCCTCTTGCCGATTTGCGGACAGCGCACGAAGGCTTTTTCCCGGCGCTGATGGACAGCTGATATAGCTGAAATCATTGGGCAATCGCAGGCCGATCCAGCGCGGTTTTTCGCGTCGTATTTTTCGCTGTCCTACAGGTGTCGCCCTAACCTAGGCTGTGCAGGATGCGCATCCTCTGTCCCGATCTTCTCCCCGGCCGCCCTGTAGCGGGCACGGCCAGCGCGAGATCGCACAGAAAGTGTTTCAGGTGTGACCCAAGTGTGAACTTTGCCAGATTTCGAGGGGCATGAACGAATGCCCGAAGGATATTCAGGCACACCGCTTGGAAAGAAACTGTCGCTCAAGCCGGGCATGCGCGCGTGGTTCGATGCGATGCCGGACAGCGTGCTGGCAGAAATCGACGTACCGGATCTCATTCGCCTTGGCGCGCCTGAAGCGCCGATCGAAGCCGCACATATCTTCGTCACCGAACGCGCGGACATGGAGGCGAAGCTTGCCACATTGCGCCCCCTGCTCGCTCCAGCCGGATTCATCTGGGTCAGCTGGCCCAAAAAGGCCTCGAAGGTTCCGACCGACATTACCGAAGACACGATCCGTGCGGCGTGGGGGGGGGGGGGGGG
>JAZKBQ010000001.1:179303-203115 GCA_040388515.1 Pseudomonadota bacterium
CCCCCCCCCCCCCCCACGCCTGCCCACCACCGACCTTGTCGACGTCAAGGTCTGCGCCGTCGATACAATCTGGTCGGGCCTGAAGCTGATGATCCGGAAATCTGCGCGGTGACGGGCGAAACCGCCCCTGCCAGTCGCATCGCCACGCTCGACGCCGTGCGCGGCTTCGCGGTCATGGGCATCCTGCTGCTCAATATCGTCGACATGGGTATGCCCGGCTACGCCTATATCGACCCGAATTTCTACGGCGGGGCCGAAGGCGCGAACTGGTGGACTTGGGCGACCGTCTACGTCCTGTTCGACGGCAAGATGCGCGGGCTGTTCACGATGATGTTCGGCGCGTCGACCCTGTTGATCGCCGAACGCGCCGCGGCGAAGGGCGAGAGTCCCGCCTACGTCCATTTCTCGCGCATGGCGGCGCTGTTCGTGATCGGGATGGTCCACGCCTACCTCATCTGGTCGGGCGACATATTGGTGCTCTATTCGCTGTGCGGCGCGGCGATGTTCTTCGCATGGCGGCTGTCGACCAAGACGCTGTTGCTGATCACGATGACGCTGATGCTCGGCAAGCTCGCATTCGGGCTCACGAGCTACGGCTATCTCCACGATCTCGAACGCCGCGCAGCACTCCCGAACGCACCTGCTGCCACGGTGAAGGAGTGGACCGACTTCTCGACGCAAGCCACGCCTTCGGTCAGCACGGTTCCGGAAGAGCTTGCGGCCTATCGCGGCACATGGCTCGAAACCCAGCGCGCGCGCGCTGCCTTCACGGTCGTCATGCAGACCGTCATCTCGCCCCTGTCGATCCCCGATACGCTGGCGCTGATCGCGTTCGGCATGGCGCTGTTCAGGTCCGGGTTTTTCAGCGGCGAATGGGCGCGACGCGATTACTGGCGGGTCGTGCTCGCGGGCTTCGGCATCACCGTCCCGCTCTACATTCCGCTCGTCATGTGGATACAGGCGACAAGCTTTTCCGCCATCACGCTGAGCGCGACGGAGGCGATCCACCTGACTCTGCTCCGGCCACTGCTCTCCATGGCATGGGCAAGTCTTGTGATCCTGTTTGTTACATCCGGCCTGTTGTCGCCGCTGGCCACGCGCCTTGCCGCCGCGGGCCGCATGGCGTTTTCGAACTACCTCGGCACCAGCATTCTCACGACGACGTTCTTCTACGGCTATGGCTTCGGCTGGTTCGGCTATCTCTTGCGCATCGAACTTTACTGGGTCGTGCTGGCGGTCTGGGCAATCATCCTGCTGTGGTCGAAGCCGTGGCTGGACCGGTTCCGCTATGGACCGTTCGAATGGCTGTGGCGCAGCCTTGCCCGGGGAACATGGCAACCGATGAAAAAGTAATTGCGAGGCATTCGCATTCGCGATACGCATCTGCCCATGGTCGTTTGTATCTGCAATTCGATTCGGGAACGTGACGTGCGGGAGGCTGCAAAGGCCGGCTCGTCGGAACCCCGCTGCGCTTATCGCCGGCTCGGCTGCCAGGTGCGCTGCGGACAGTGCCTGCCCTTCGCGCGACAGATCATCCAGTCGGAACGCGCGACTGCTTGCTAGTCGCAATAGCGTAAAAACCGCAGATTTCCGCCATTTTCTGACTTTTCGCCTGTCGCAAACCAGTCTATAGCCGCGTCCGAAACGATCAAAGGTTTACGGACATGAAGGGCGACCCGCAGGTCATCAAGCACCTCAACGACACGCTCAAGAACGAGCTGACGGCAATCAACCAGTATTGGCTGCATTACCGCATGCTCGACCATTGGGGCGTCAAGAAGCTCGCCGAATACGAGCGGCACGAATCGATCGACGAGATGAAGCACGCCGACAAGGTATCGGAGCGCATCCTTTTCCTCGACGGCCTGCCCAACTTCCAGTTGCTCGGCCGCCTGCGCATCGGTGAGACGGTCGAGGAATTGCTCAAGGCCGATCTGGATCTCGAATACGAAGCCGTTGGCCAGCTCAAGGAAGCGATCGTTTATTGCGAGAGCATCCGCGACTTCGTCAGCCGCGAGTTGTTCCGCGAAATCCTGGACGCCGAGGAAGAGCACATCGACTTCCTCGAAACCCAGTTCGAGATGATCGAGCGCATGGGTATCCAGAACTATATCCAGCTGCAGTCGAAGCCGGCCGAGGACTGAGCCCCGGTTGCGGGCGGTTAGATCCGCCCGAAGTTCTGGTTGGTGACGACCGGCTTCTTGCCGAAACCGCCGCGGCGTTCGACAAGCGGATTGGTTTCCGCTTCGAACGCGGTCAGGGTTTCCTCGAACAGCGGACGCAATTTGACGACCTGGGGAAGCAGTTCCTCGGGCGTCTGGCGCCATTCGACGCACTGGCGCGCGAAGGTTTCGATATGCTCGGCAAGGTCGGCTAGAGCCTCTGCGCCGAACTGGCTCGCTTCGCCCTTCAGCGTGTGTGCCGGAACGATCAGCGCGACTGCGTGCCCCGCACGCATCGCATCCTCGATCGCCGCGACCGATTTCGTACCGTCTTCACGGAAATAACCCAGGATGCGGATAAAACCCGCGCCCAGTTCCGCGCGCGCAGCCTGGAAGGCTTCCCAGTCGATGATCGGTGCGTCCGACAAGTCTCAATCTCCGGCAAGGGTTGTCCCCACTCTCGCCGCCGCCCTGATAACGCGGTGAATGTAAAATTGCCGTTACCGTTCGTACCGATCCGAAACGGCTTGCCAATCCCTATGACTTGGGACCGAAAGGATTTTTCGGCGCGCGCAACGTCAGCCGGATCGGCACCGCGCCGAAACCGAGTTCGCGCCGCAGCCCGTTGACCAGGTAGCGGCGATAGCTCTCGGGCAGGTCGTCGACGCGCGTACCGAAAATGACGAAGCTCGGCGGGCGCGACTTGATCTGCGTGACGTAACGCAGCTTGATCCGCTTGCCGCCGGGTGCCGGTGGCGGGTTCGCTTCGACCGCGCGCTCGAACCAGCGGTTGAGCTGCCCGGTCGATACACGGCGTCCCCAAGCCTCGCGGGTTTCGAACGCGACCTTCATCAGCATGTCGATGCCCTTGCCGGTCTCGGCCGACACCGTCAGCAGCGGCACGCCCTTCACCTGACTGAACCCTTCGTCGAGCGCCGCGCGCACGCCCTGGTATAGCGGCGCCCCGTTTTCGACCGTGTCCCATTTGTTGAGGGCGATCACCATCGCGCGCCCTTCCGTGTAGATCTGGTCGGCGATGCGCAGGTCCTGCGATTCCAGTCCGCGGGTGGCGTCGAGCAACAGGACGACGACCTCGGCAAAGTCGATCGCGTGCTGCGTATCTGCCGCCGACAGCTTTTCCAGCTTGTCGTCGACCTTGGCCTTTCGCCGGAGTCCTGCCGTATCGATCAGCCGGACCTGTTGTCCTTCCCATTCCCAGTCGATGCTGATCGCGTCGCGCGTGATGCCCGCTTCCGGGCCCGTGATCATCCGGTCTTCGCCCAGCATCTTGTTGACGAGCGTCGACTTGCCAGCGTTCGGCCGCCCGACGATTGCGAGCTTCAGCGGGCCCGAGAAAACTTCCTCGTCCTCATCGCCTTCTTCGAGTGCTTCCTGTTTTACCTCCACGGCATCCAATAGCGGCGCCAGCGATTCGAACAGATCGGCCAGCCCTTCGCCATGTTCGGCGCTGAACGGAACAGGATCGCCGAAGCCCAGCGCGAAGGATTCATATACACCGGCATTCCCGGCCGATCCTTCGGCCTTGTTCGCCATCAGCACGACCGGCGTGGTCGAACTGCGCAGCCAGCGGGCGATTTCCTCGTCGAGCGGGGTTATCCCGGCACGCGAATCGATGACGAAAATCGCGACATCGGCCATGTCGACCGCGGCCTGCGTCTGCTGGCGCATGCGCCCGGGCAGGGTCGCCGCATCCTCGTCCTCGAACCCGGCGGTATCGACGATCCGGAAGTCGAGGCCGAGCAGGCTCGCCTCTCCCTCGCGCCGGTCGCGCGTGACGCCCGGCCGGTCGTCGACCAGCGCAATGCGCTTTCCGACCAGCCGGTTGAACAGCGTTGATTTGCCGACATTGGGACGGCCGATAATTGCAACAATTGGCTTCATGATCTGACCCCTCTCCCCTCCGGAGAGAGGGAGATGCTGTTAACGAAACGCGGAAACGCGCCCCGAATTGTCCAGGATGTACAACGTCGAACCAGCCACCACCGGCGGCAGGAAAATCGGCTGCTTGATGTCCTGCGTCGCCTGGATCTTGCCGTCGGCAGGCGAGACATAGGCGATCTGGCCCTGCGAACTGCCGAGGATCAGGCGATTGCCCGCAAGGACCGGTCCGGTCCAGGTCACGGGGCCGTTCTTCGCCTTGTCCTTGCGGTAACGCTGCAGTTGCGACACCCAGCGGACTTTGCCCGTTGCGCGCGCGACGCACAGCAGCTTGGCCTCGTCGGTGACGACGAAAATCCACTCGCCCGCGACCCAAGGTGTCGAGATGCCGGCAACGTTGAGTTCCCAGATGCGCTGGCCGGTCACCAGTTCCAGGCTGACCATGCGGCCCCCTTGGCCGATCGCATAGACGCGGCCCGCGTCGATCACCGGGCTGGCGTCGATATCGGACAGCGTCGAAACCGACGTGTTGACGCTGGTCCGCGACAGCGCGTCGCCCCACAGGGTACGGCCGTTCTCATAGCGATAGGCAACGAGATCGCCCGAGGAGAAGCCGGCCACCACCGTCGCTTGCGCGACAGACGGTGCGGCAACGCCGAAGACGCCTGCTGTCTGTACGGCGGCGGCTTCCTGCCACTGGGTCGCGCCATCGGCGGTATTGAGCGCGAAGATCTGGTTGTCCTGGCTCATCACATAGACGCTGCCGCCCGACACCGACGGTGCGCCGCGCAGGGGACCGCCCGGGCGCTTCTTCCAGACGATCGTACCGTTCGCGGCATTCATCGCGACGATGTCGCCAGCGCCGGTCGTCGCATAGAGCTTGTCGCCCTCGACGCTGACGCCGCCGCCGAATGCAATGCGCCCTGCCTTCTTGCCCGAGGCGCCCAGGTTCACCGACCAGCGCTTGCCGCCCGACTTGGCGTCGAACGCGTTCACCGTGGCCGTCGTATCCATGACGTACAGCGTGCCGCCCGACACGACCGGCGATGCAGCGAGCCGTTCGGATTTGGTGACGCCTGCAACCTTGGCTTCCCATGCACGCGAAGGCGATGCGCCCAGTGCAAGGTGGCCGCCGGACTTGGCCGCATTGCCGCCCGGCTGGTCCCAGCTGTCGTTGGCAACAGCTTCAGGCAAGGTAACCTGGATATCGGCAAGAGCCGGCTCGACCGCGGCATCGTTTTCCGATGTCAGGATCGGCACGCGCTTGCCGACAACGGCCGTCTTCGGCTTGCCTGCACCTTTGAAAATGCCGCATCCGCCAAGCGCGAGCATGGCCGCGACCGCGGGGGCGAGCGCCAGTGCGCGGGTGGTCTTGGTCATCCTCAATTCCTGTTCTTGATATTCAGCGGGCCCACGTCGATGCCCATGGCGCTCGCAAGCTGAACGCTGCGTTGCCGGATCGATTCAGGCACACTCTGGTCCTTGGCGATCGCCGCGAACAACGCGCCGGCCTCTCGCGTCTTGTTCATTTTCATATACGCAATGGCGGTCATCTCGCCCGCGCTGCCGAACCAGGGGTTCTTGGGGACGGCGAGCAGTTTCAGCTTAGCGACAACGGTTTCGGGCGTCATCGTGTCGAAACCAGCGGCGACGCCACGGATGGTGGCGGCATCACGGAAAGGCTGGCCGAGCGAAGTGTCGGCGGCAACCTTTTCATAGGCCGCGACCGCGCCCTTGGTGTCGTTCTTCGCCAGCATCATCGCGGCAAGCGCGAGCTGCGACGAGGCGCGGTATCCTGACGTCTTGCTGTCCTGAAGTTCCTTCAGCGCGCCTTCCGCCTTGGTCGGACGGTTTTCGGAAAGATCGTCGAGCGCCAGCGACAGCTTTTCGCCATCGACACCTGCGACCGACTTCTGGTGTGCATTCCACCACAATCCACCGGCCAGCGCGACAAGCGCGGCGATGAAAAGTGCGATGACGAGCTTCCCCCAGCGCTTCCAGAAGCGTTGTGCGGTATCGAGGCGGACCTGTTCGTCGACTTCGCGGAGGAAAGCTTCGTTGCTCTGCGGCGCGATCGCCAAGGGGCATCCTTTCAGAAATAAGTCGGCGAGCCTTAGCGGCGCGTTCGCCGCACCGCTAGTCCTTCGGCGCGTAGATCTGGTCCGCCGTCGGGAAGCTGCGCGCCCGCACGTCCGCCGCATAGGCCGCGGCGGATTCGCTGATCATCCCCGCCATGTCGCCATAACGCTTCACGAAGCGAGCAGTGCGCTCGAACAGGCCCAGCATATCCTCCCCGACCAACACCTGTCCGTCACACTGGACGGATGCGCCGATGCCGATCGTCGGGCACTTGACGGCTTTCGTGATCTCGACCGCGATCGGCTCCACCACACCTTCGATCACCAGCGAGAACGCACCCGCGTCGTCGACGGCTTTCGCGTCGGCAACGATCTTCGCGCGCTCCGCCTCGCTGCGGCCCCGCGCACCATAGCCGCCCAGCTGGTTGACCGCCTGCGGCGTGAGACCGACGTGCGCCATCACCGGAATGCCGCGTTCGGACAGGAATGCGATCGTCGGCGCCATGGCCGCCCCGCCTTCCATCTTCACCGCAGCCGCACCCGTTTCCTTGAGCAAGCGCGCGGCGCTTTCGAACGCCTGCTGCGGCGATGCTTCATAGGATCCGAACGGCATGTCGATGACGACCACGCTGTGATAACTGCCGCGCACCACGGCTGCGCCATGCGCGCACATCATTTCGAGCGTGACCGGCACCGTCGATGGCAGGCCGTAGATCACCTGGCCCAGCGAATCGCCGACCAGCAGCATGTCGCAATGCGGGTCGAACAGTTGCGCCGTCCGTACGGTGTAAGCGGTGAGCATCACAAGCGGCTCTCCGCCCTTGCGCGCGCGGATCGCCGGGATGGTCAGCCGCTTCATCGGCGCCGGCGTCGGATTCGCGCGGCTGGTCGACGTATCGATGGTGAAGGTCGTGGACATGCGCCCGACCCTATCCGCGGAAGGCCGTGACCTCAATCTCGACGAGCATTTCGGGCCTGATCAGCTCGGCGACGAGGCATGTCGCGGCCGGGCGGATGTCGCCGAACACGGCGCCGAGCGCGGGCGTGATCGCTTCCCAGCAGGCCGGATCGGCAATGTAGTAAGTCGCGCGCACGACATCGGCCATGGTAAACCCGGCCTCCGCCAGCGCCTGTGCGATGGTCGCGAGCGCGTTGGCCGCCTGGTCCGCGACATCGTCGGGCATGTCCATGGTCGTGTAGTCATAGCCGGTGGTGCCTGCGACGAAGCACCAATCCCCCTGCACCACGGCCCGCGAATAGCCCGCGATCTTCTCGAACGGCGATCCGGATGAAATCAGGCGGCGCGTCATGCGAATGCGTCTTCCCATAGCGGCTGCTTGAAGCCGACGAGCATTATGCCATCCCCTTCGACCACCGGCCGTTTGATCAGGCTGGGGCTGGCGATCATCAACTCGATGGCCTTTTTGCGGTCGATCCCCGCCTTGTCGGCTTCGGACAGCCCCCGGAATGTCGTGCCTGCACGGTTGAGAAGCGGCTCCCAGCCAACGGCATCGGCCCAGCGCCCGAGCGTCGCTGCGTCGACGCCCAGCTTCTTATAATCATGAAACGTGTAGGACGTTCCGCGTGCGTCGAGCCAGTTACGCGCCTTTTTCACCGTGTCGCAATTCGGAATTCCGTAAACGCTGATCACCTAGCTTAACCATCCCCGTTTCGTCGCAAATCCTGCGAACCACACCAGTACCGCACCGATCACGAAAATGGCGATCGGCAGCCCCGCCGCTTCGCCGAAGCTCATCTTCTGAAGGATCGGCGTCTGCGTGAACACCCAGCCGAACTGCACAACGATTGCAACCAGCGATACGATGAACAGCGACCGTGCCAGCCGTTTGCGCAGCAACAGGGCGATCGCCCCGGCAAGACCGATCCACACGGCAATCGCAAAGACGCCGAAGAGCCATGACGGCATCATCAGCCAGATATCGCGCTGTTCGACCGGCATCGCCGCGAGTTGCGCCGGAGTCATCGTCACTTCCTGCAGATAGGACATGCAGCCCATGCATTCCCACAGGATCGCAAGGACCGCGACGATCCAGAACCATGTCGGTGGCTTGTTCATGATAGCATCCTCCCCTGCGCGGCAGGATGCGCCGAACTAGAGAAGCGATCAAGCGTAACGAACTCGCCCCTTGGCAAGCCAGCCCGAACGGGGGAAAGACCATATATGGCCGCCACTCCACTTCCCCGCAAAACGCTGGAAACGGGTTTCCAGCTCCTGCTGCTCGTTGCCGTCACCGCCGCATTTGCCTGGCTGATGGGGCCGTTTTCCGGGGCGATCCTGTGGGGCGTCATTGCCGCCATCCTGTTCACGCCGCTCAACAACCGCTTGCTCCGGGCGATGCCGGGACGCCCCAGCACGGTCGCGCTGATCACCCTGACGATCATCTTCCTTTTGGTGATCATTCCTGCGCTGCTGCTGGGCGTGGCACTGATCAACGAGGCATCGGGGGTCTATACCAAGATCCAGTCGGGCCAGATCGACCTCAACCGCAGCTTCAACCAGTTCGAAAACAGCTTGCCCGCATTCATCCGCGGCTGGCTGACGGACGCTGGCCTTACCGATTTCAATGCGTTGCAGGGAAAGATCACGGACGCCGTCAACGCCAGCTTCCGGACCCTTGCCGGACAGGCCGTCACCTTCGGTCAGAGCGCCCTGTCGTTCTTCCTCGCGCTCGGCGTGATGATGTATCTGACCTATTTCCTGCTGCGCGACGGATACGACCTCGTCCGTAAGGTCGAGCAGCGCTTGCCCATGCCTGCCGAGCAGCGCCGCTTGCTGTTCGACCGTTTCGTCGCGGTCGTCCGCGCGACCATCAAAGGCAGTCTGATCGTCGCGATCCTGCAGGGCCTGATCGGCGGTGTCATCTTCGCGCTATTGGGGATCGAAGGGGCGTTGCTGTGGGGCGTGGCGATGGGCATCTTCTCGCTGTTCCCGGCAATCGGCACCGGCCTTATCTGGGTCCCGATGTCGATCTACCTGATCGCGACCGGACAGCTCTGGCAGGGCGCGGTCCTGTTCGGCAGCGGCTTCATCATCATCAGCAGCGTCGACAATGTCGCGCGTCCGATGCTGGTCGGGCGCGACACGCGGATCCCCGACTATCTGGTGCTGATCTCGACGCTCAGCGGATTCGAGTTGATGGGATTCAACGGGTTCGTGATGGGGCCGGTCATCGCTGCGCTCTTCATGGCCGTCTGGGACATTTATTCGCGCGGTCCCGAAACCGTGGCGGCCGTCGAGCGCGAAGAAGCCGCAGCCCCCGCTCCCAAAGCCGCAAAGAAGGCGCCGCCGCGTCGCACACGGACGCGCACCACGCCCCGCTAGAACTGTCACGGATCGTCCCTACATGAAACCCCGGGGACGGGAATCACCAATACGAAGGATCATCCATGGTAAAGGCATTCGGCGCGACGTCCGGCGACAAACCACTCGAAGCAATGGACATTTTCCGCCGCGACGTAGGGCCGCACGACGTGCAGATCGACATCGCCTATTGCGGCGTCTGTCATTCGGATCTGCACCAGGTCCGCGCGGAATGGCAGGGTACCCTCTATCCTTGTGTTCCCGGTCACGAAATCGTCGGTCATGTCAGCGCGGTCGGCAGCGAAGTAACGAAGTTCAAGGCCGGCGATACTGTCGGTGTCGGGTGCCTGGTCGACAGTTGCCAGCATTGCGCGTCGTGCGACGAGGGGCTGGAGCAGTTCTGCACCAACGGCTTCACCGGCACCTATAACGCCAAGACGCCCGACGCGCCCGGCCATACGCTGGGCGGCTATTCGGCGCAGGTTGTCGTTAGCGACAAGTTCGTGCTGAACATCAAGCACCCGCCGGAACAACTGGCCGCCGTCGCTCCCCTGCTCTGCGCCGGCATTACGACCTATTCCCCGCTGCGTCACTGGAATGCGGGTCCCGGAAAGAAGGTCGGTGTCGTCGGCATCGGCGGACTGGGCCACATGGGCATCAAGCTCGCGCATGCGATGGGCGCCCATACGGTCGCTTTCACGACATCGGAGAGCAAGCGCCAGGATGCGCTCGACCTGGGCGCAGACGAAGTCGTCATTTCCCGCGATCCGGATGACATGGCGAAGCACGCCGGAACATTCGACTTCATCCTGAACACGGTTGCGGCCAGCCATAACCTCGATGCCTTCACCACCCTGCTGAAGCGCGACGGGACATTGTGTCTGGTCGGCGTACCCGAACACCCGCACCCGTCGCCAAGCGTATTCCCCCTGATCATGAAGCGCACGGCCATTGCCGGATCGCTGATCGGCGGGATTGCGGAGACGCAGGAAATGCTCGATTTCTGCGCGGACAAGGGAATTGTCGCCGATATCGAGATGATCGACATCCAGGATATCGATGCGGCCTATGACCGGATGCAGAAGAGCGATGTGAAATATCGCTTCGTGATCGACAACGCGACACTCGCGGCCTGACCCGCATATAAATCGCGTCGACGGGGGAACCAAAGCGCCGCCGGGGCATTAACCATGCCGAGGCTGCCCCTTTGCCCCCCCCGCTCGGCAGCCTCCAGTATTAGACCCGCCGGCTGCCCCCTTTGCCGGCGGGTCTATTTGTTTCGGGTTATCTCAACCGCCATCCAGCATCATCAGCGCAGCATTTCCGCCCGCGGCGGTCGTATTCGTCGACACCGATACTTCTTCGGCCAGCCATTCGCGGCGATAGCGATTCGCCTGGGCGATGACGATCGCGCCATCGAGCGCAGCGATTTCGCGCTGCACCGCGCCGATGCGCCCGGCATCGCCTTCGATCAGCGCCCCGGCTATGCCGTTCGCTTCGTCCACACGGTCGATCCAGCGCAATCGCGCCGCATCCCCAGCAGCAATGCCCAAGGCACTTTCACGCAAGCCGGGTGCCGCCACCACCTGCGCCGAATTGCCCGTTTCGAAAATCGCCGAAAGCTGCGCCTTCAACCCTTCGGGCGTGGCCGGGACCGCAAGGATGCTGCCGCGCGGGTGAAGCGCATAGACGTTCCGCTCACCCACTGGCCCATCGAGCGTGAGATGGTCGCCCGAATACAACGATGATGTGAATCCCGATGTGACCAGCCGCCCGATATAAAGCGGTCCGCCCGCTTTCGGCCCCGTGCCCGACAAGCCCCGCCCGCCGAATGGCTGCACGCCGACGACCGCACCCACCATGTTACGGTTGATGTAGAGATTGCCCGCCTGCACTTTTGCCGTCACCTGCGCGACGGTTTCGTCGAGGCGCGTGTGCAGGCCGAAGGTCAGGCCATAGCCCGACGCGTTGATGGCATCGATCACCTGGGGCAGTTGCTCGCGCTTGTAGCGCAAGACGTGAAGCACCGGTCCGAAAACCTCGCGAGTCAGGTCGGCGATGCTGTCGATCTCGATGATCGTCGGGGGTACGAAAGTGCCGTGGCTGGCGTCCCCCCGCAGCACGATCTGTTCGACCGTGCGGCCGCGCTTTTTCATCTGCGCGATATGCTTGTCGATGACGCCTTGTGCCTCAGCCGTGATCACCGGGCCGACATCCGTATCGAGGCGATCGGTACGCCCGACCGACAGTTCCCGCAGCGCACCCTTCAGCATCGCGAGCGTCCGGTCGGCAACATCGTCCTGCAGGCACAGGATACGCAACGCCGAGCACCGCTGGCCCGCGCTGTCGAACGCCGAATTGATTACGTCGCCCACCACCTGTTCGGCTAGTGCCGAGGAATCGACGATCATGGCGTTCTGCCCGCCAGTCTCAGCGATCAGCGGGATGGGATTGCCGTCCGGCGACAGGCGCTTGGCGAGTTCGGCCTGGATCAGGCGCGCCACCTCGGTCGATCCCGTGAACATGACGCCCGCTGTTTCGGAAGCCGCCACCAGCGCAGCCCCCACCGCACCGTCGCCGGTTGCGAGATGCAATGCCGCCTTGGGAATGCCTGCCTCATGAAGGATCGAGATGGCCTGCGCCGCAATCAGCGGCGTTTCTTCTGCAGGCTTAGCGACGACGGTGTTTCCCGCGACAAGCGCTGCCGCGATCTGTCCGGTGAAGATCGCCAGCGGGAAGTTCCACGGGCTGATACAGACGACCGTCCCCAGCGGCTTGGCGTCCGCATCCAAAACCTTGCGCGCTTGCAAGGCGTAATAGCGTAGGAAATCGACCGCCTCGCGGACCTCGGCAACAGCATTGGCAGCGGTCTTGCCCGCCTCACGCATGACGATGGCGAGCAGCGTATCGATGCGCGCTTCCATCAGGTCGGCGGCGCGCTCGAGGGAGGCCGCACGCTCGTCGCGCGAAACGGCCGCCCAGGCCGGATGCGCAGATGCCGCCGCCATCACCAACGCTCGCGCATCGTCCGCCGAGATCTCGGTAACGGTGCCGACGACGTCGCGGTGGTCGCCGGGGTTCAACACATCCCGCGCGGCACCCTTGGCGGGACCGGCGGTCCATTTCGCCGACAGGCTCTGCGACAGCGCCGCTCCGAGCGGTGCCAGCACGGCCTCACTCGCAAGGTCAAGCCCCGCCGAGTTGCGGCGATTGGGATAAAGGTCAGCCGGCAGGACGATCTGCGGGTGCGGCGCGCCCGGCACCGGCATTGCGCGCACGACGTCGACCGGGTCGGCTACCAGTTCGGCAACCGGCACGTCCGGATCAGCGATGCGGTTGACGAAAGACGAGTTCGCGCCGTTTTCGAGAAGGCGGCGGACGAGATAGGCAAGCAGCGTCTCATGCTCGCCGACCGGCGCATAGATGCGGCAGGGGCGGTTCAGGCCCTCGCGCCCCACGACTTCGTCGTAAAGCGGCTCGCCCATGCCGTGCAGGCACTGGAACTCGTAATCGCCCGTCGCGAAGTTCGGCCCGGCGAGCTGGTAGATCGTCGCCAGCGTCTGCGCATTATGCGTGGCGAATTGCGGAAAGACGTGCTTGCGCGCCGCCAGCAATCGCCGCGCGCACGCGACATAGGCGACGTCGGTGTGAACCTTGCGCGTGTACACGGGAAAGTCGCTTACTCCGTCGACCTGCGCGCGCTTGATTTCGGCGTCCCAATACGCCCCCTTCACCAGCCGCACCATGATCCGCCGGTCCGCGCGCTGGGCGAGATCGACGATCCAGTCGATGACGAACGGGCAGCGCTTGCCATAGGCCTGCACGACGAACCCAAGGCCGTTCCAACCGGCAAGCCCCGGATCGAGCGCCAATGCCTCGAGCAGGTCGAGCGAGAGTTCCAGCCGATCGGCCTCCTCTGCGTCGATGTTCAGGCCGATGTCATAGCCCTTGGCGAGCAGCGCCAGTTCGCGGACCTTCGGCAACATCTCGCCCATGACCCGCGCCGCCTGCGCACGCGAATAGCGCGGATGGAGTGCCGAGAGTTTGATCGAAATGCCCGGGCCACCATAGATGCCGCGCCCCGCCGAAGCCTTGCCGATCGCGTGAACCGCCTTTTCATACTCGTCATAATAACGGTCGGCATCCGCGCCGGTCATCGCCGCTTCGCCCAGCATGTCGTAACTGTAGCCAAAGCCACGCGCCTCGGCCGCGCGCGAGCGCACCAGCGCCTTGTCGATCGTCTCTCCTGTCACGAACTGATCGCCCATCAGGCGCATCGCCATGTCGACACCGCGCCGGATGACCGGCTCACCCGCCCGCGCGATCAGGCGCGTCAGCGCCGCCGACAGGCCCTTGTCATCGACACTGCTGACGAGCTTGCCGGTGACGATCAGGCCCCAGGTCGCGGCATTGACGAACAGCGACCGTCCGCCGCCCAGATGCGCGCCCCAGTCGCCATCGGCGATCTTGTCGCGGATCAGCGCATCGCGCGTGTCGTCATCGGGGATGCGCAACAGCGCTTCGGCGAGGCACATCAGCGCAACGCCCTCGCGGCTCGACAGTGCATATTCCTGCACCAGCCCCTCGACGCCCGTTCCCTTGTGCTTGGCGCGAAGGGCCGTGATCAGCTTCGTCGCGGTCGCCTTTGCAGTCGCTCGATCCGCATCAGGCAACGTCGCCGCGTCGATCAACGCGCCGATGCATTCTGGTTCGCTGCGTCGGGTCGCGGCGGTTATCGCATCGCGTAGCGGCGTGCGCGGGCTGATGGCGGGGGCGAAGTCGGCAAAGGCCGGGCGGAAAGCTGTGTCGGTCATGGGCCGACAATATCATTGTCCGCGAAGTCGATTTGCCTTTTGATATCGCCATCATGTATCGATCGATGCGATTTTTCGTCGATCAAAGGTCGATATGCCTATCAAACGTCAAAATTCCGATCCAATCGACCGGTTCGACCGCAAGATCATCGAAGCATTGCGCCGCGACGGGCGCATGTCGGTGACCGCACTTGCCGAACATGTCGGCCTGTCGAAGACGCCCTGCCAGCAGCGCCTGCGCCGCCTGATCGAGGAGGGCTATATCCTGGGCTTCCGCGCGGTTATCGATCCGGCGAAGCTGGGCATCGACCATATCGCCTTCACCGAAGTTAAACTGTCCGACACGCGCGAAGCGGCGCTCGACGCCTTCAAGCATGCGGTTCTGAAGATCGCGGAGGTCGAGGAGTGCCACATGATCGCTAGCCGGTTCGATTACCTGTTGAAGGTGCGCACCAGCGACATCCATAGATACCGGCAGGTGCTCGGCGAACAGATTTCCAGCCTGCCGAACGTCGCCAACACATCGACCTTCATCGCGATGGAAACGATCCGCGACGCACCGCTCTAGGCGATGTGCTTCAGCGCCTCGCGCTTGCTGAGCCCGCTCAACGCGCTCTCATGCGCGGCAACATAGTTCCTCACCCAGTCGGCATCGGTGCGGGCATATTGCCTCAGCGCCCAGCCGATTGCCTTGCGCAGGAAGAATTCCTTCGAGCCGAGCGACGGTGCCATGCACGCGGTAAGCAACTCGGTGTCGGTCTCGCCCTTCGCCCCTAGCTGGCACAGGATCGCGCTACGACGCTTCCACATGTCCTCGTCCACCGACCACGCCAGCATCGCCGCGCGCATCTCCACCGGATCGCTGCGAAGCAGCGTAAGCAGCCGTTCCCCCGCGATAGTATCGACATAGTCCCACCAGGCGCCGGTCACGATCATCTCTTCGTACATCGGCAGCGCATCGATCCGCTGGAATGTCCGCGCCGCGCGGAGGCCGGTGAGTTCGAGCGCAGCATACCGCTCCTCGCGAAACCGCGCACCACGCCAGAGAGCGAGCACATCGGCCTGCCAGTTGGCGCTGGCCTTCCACGACAGACCGGCAAAAACCTCCTTGCATACCGCCCGGCGGGGCGCTGCGGACACGCCGAGATAGGGCGTGGCGGACTTCATATAGGCCTGCATCGCGGGCGCACGCTCTGGCTCCGCGACGACCGTGAAGCGTTCGCGGAGCGTTGCCAGCAGGCTCATTTCGCTTTCTGCGGGTGAAAGGTCTCGCCACGCTTCAGCATCTCGACGAACTCACCGATCTTTCGCCGCCGTCCAGCCTCGGTCTTCAGCTGACCCAACCGGAAGATCAGGGCGAAGCGGTTCTGCGCGGTCAACGTGTCGAGCATCGCGCGCGCCTTCGGCTCGGCATCGATCGCCGCTTGAAGGTCGTCGGGAATTGCCGAACCCCTGATGCGATAGGCCTTGTCCCAGCGCCCGTCAGCCTTTGCCGCCGCAACCTGTTTCAGGCCATGCTCGGTCATGCGCCCCTCACCAGTCAGGCGTTCGACATTGTCGATATTGATCTGGCTCCACACACTCTTGGCGCCACGCGGCGTGTAGCGCTGGAGGAAACTCTTATCGTCGAACGCCTTGCGGATCGCGTCGATCCAGCCCCAGCACAGGGCCGCGTGAATCGCCTGCTCCGGCGTGATCGACGGCAGACCGGACTTCACCTTGTGGATCTTTATCCACACCTCGCGCTCTTCGGCATGATGCTTGGACAGCCAATCATAGAAGCCGTCCAGGTCCTTAAATTCATGGACCTTGTCGGGATCGACATGGACGGCAGCCACGCGTCGATTACTCCCATTCTATGGTGCCGGGCGGCTTCGACGTATAGTCATAGACCACCCGGTTAATGCCCTTCACCTCGTTGATAATCCGCGTCGACACCCGGCTGAGGAATGCGGAGTCGAAGGGATAGATGTCCGCGGTCATGCCGTCGGTCGACGTCACTGCGCGCAGGGCAAGCACATTGTCGTAGGTGCGATAGTCGCCCATCACGCCGACGGTGCGGACGGGCAGCAGTACGGCAAACGCCTGCCAGATGGCATCGTACAGCCCGGCATTCCTGATCTCTTCCAGATAGATCGCGTCCGCCTTGCGCAGGATGTCGCAGCGTTCCTTCGTCACCTCGCCCGGAATGCGGATGGCAAGGCCCGGTCCCGGGAACGGGTGGCGACCGACGAATATCTCCGGCAGGCCCAGCTCGCGGCCCAGCACCCGAACCTCGTCCTTGAAGAGTTCGCGAAGCGGTTCGACCAGTTGCATGTTCATGCGTTCGGGCAGGCCGCCGACATTGTGATGGCTCTTGATCGTAACGCTCGGGCCGCCGGTGAACGACACGCTCTCGATGACGTCGGGGTAAAGCGTGCCCTGTGCGAGGAAATCCGCACCACCGATTTTTTTCGCTTCGTCTTCAAAGACGTCGATGAATGTCTTGCCGATGAACTTGCGCTTCGCCTCCGGGTCGGCGACACCCGCCAGCCCGCCGAGGAACAGCGTCGCTGCATCCACATGGACCAGCGGAATGTTGTAATGCCCGCGGAACAGCGAGACCACCTGCTCCGCCTCGCCCGCACGCAGGATACCACCATCGACGAAGACGCAGGTTAGTTGGTCCCCGATCGCCTCGTGGATCAGCAGGGCCGCAACCGCGCTGTCGACCCCGCCCGAAAGGCCGCAGATGACGCGCTTGTCGCCCACCTGCTTGCGGATCTCAGCGATCTTGGTCGCGCGGAATTCCGCCATCGTCCAGTCGCCCGCAAGGCCGCAGACGTGCCGCACGAAATTGGCGATCAGCTTTGCGCCGTCGGGCGTATGCACGACTTCCGGATGGAATTGCGTGCCGTAATAGCGGCGTTCGTCGTCAGCGATCAGCGCGAAGGGGGCGCCGTCCGAGGTCGCGACGATCCGGAATCCCGGCGCGAATTTCGTCACCTTGTCGCCGTGGCTCATCCAGACCTGGTGCCGGTCGCCCACGTTCCACAGGCCGTCGAACAGCACGCAGGGTTCGGTGACGGTCAGGAACGCGCGGCCGAATTCGCCATCCCACTCGCCGTTAGTTCCAGCTTCCACGACACCGCCCAGCTGGTGGCTCATCACTTGCTGGCCATAACAGATGCCGAGGATGGGCACGCCGCTGTCGAACACGATCTGCGGTGCGCGGGGGCTACCCTCTTCCGGCACGCCTGCGGGCGAACCCGACAGGATGATGCCTTTCGGCTTCATGCGGTGGAATGCCGCCTCTGCCTGGGTGAAGGGTGCGATCTCGCTATAGACGCCCGCTTCGCGCACGCGTCGCGCGATCAGCTGGGTCACCTGGCTGCCGAAATCGATGATGAGGATGGATTCGTGGGAAGACATGGCCTCCCGTAACGATGCGCCGTCAGGCTGTCATCACCGTTCGCACGAGCTTAGCGTGCGAGATGGACGCCCTGTACCACCTTGGCCGCGTGCACGGCTTTCAAGGGAAGCGGCGGACCGCCCTGCGCAGGTGCCGACAGCGACACGATAATGGCCACCCAGACCGAAGGAAGAATGTCTCTCATGCGAAACGATGTCGCATAACAGGCTGAAAATATAGTTAACGCGGCATTAGCCATAAAACCGATCCGGGTGCTCGGGTCGTTGGGAGCACCCGGATCGTCGCTACCTAGCGATTGTAGGCGTAGCCACCGAAGTCGATGCGCTGGACACTGCCTTGGCGCACCGTGCAGCTGAAACCGCGAGCATCGTCCTCGTCATAACCGCTCGACGATACCGACACCGTCCCGCGGACGTTGAAGCCGCCGCCGACCTGGTCGACGGCATCGATCGAGCGGGTGCGGGCATTGCCGCCGCCCTGGCGCTCGGCCGCTGCGGCGCACGCGTCCGCCGCATCATTGTCGCTGCGGATCGAACCGTAACCGTTCGAGCTGTAGCCATTGTTGTAATAGCCGCTGCTCCGGTTCTGGTTCTGGCTGGATTTCGACGCCGAGGCCAGGATCGCGGCCAGGATGCCGACGCCGACCACACCTGCAACGATCGCGCCGGTGTTGTCGCGATGCCCACGGTAGCGGTTGTTGTTGTATCCCTGGCCATAGGTGGGCCGGCCATAGCTGCCGTACGAACCCGGATAGCCCTGCGCCATGGCAGGTGCGGCCGAAGTCGCGAGCATCGCGGTGGCGACGGCCCCGACGGTGACTGAACGCAACATCTTCATCTCGTTTGTTCCTCAGCTGGGCCCACCAAAGTGGAGGCCTGCAAAACTGCAATGGCCGAGTCGCGTTGTCGCAATGCTGAATTGGTCCGTCAGCGAAATGAAAGCATGGTACGTCGTTCGTCGAACGCGCTCGCGCGACGATCGAAACACCATATTTGCTTGCCGACTGAAGGCCTAGAGGCTGCTCGGCGGACAAGCTCCGTCAGCCACATGTCAGGACATATCACCCATAGTTAGCAGGAAATTCGCACCCTGAATATCGCCATATTTTCAGAAACTGTTAATTTTCAATATCTTACGGAATTGGCACGCCTCGTGCTGATATTCCGGCATCGACTGATAGAGACCAAGGACGAACGACCATGACCGCCAAGACCACCAATCCCTTCATGCGCGACGACACGATTTTCGGCGTGTGCCAGGCGATCGGCGACGACTTCGGTTTCAACCCGATGTGGCTGCGTATCCCGCTGGCCGTGCCGGTTGTCTTCGCGCCCTGGTACTCGCTCATCGCCTATGCCGCGCTCGGTGTGGCGGTCCTCGCGTCGCGCGTCCTGTTCCCCGACCGCAAGCGCGCGTCGGCGAAGGTTGTGACATTGACCGCAGCGCCTGCGGCCCAGGCGCCGGCCGCCACGGTCGACCAACGCGAACCCGAACTGCTGGCTGCGTAAATCCAAACCGACATCCGGAAGGGGTCGTACAACGCGTCCCCTTCCGAATTCGTGCAATCCGTAGCCCCAATTGTGCTACAAGCATGCATCGCCGGATGGTTTCGCAAGTGCCCGGTGACTGTGGGCGCCTTTGCTCTCGCTTGATGGCGGAGCATAACCGGTGGACACCAACTATCTTCTGAAACGCGAGCAGTTGTCGCTGATGATGGCGGATCGTTCCGTCGGCGTCGAGGCGCGTCACGCCCATACCGCACTTGCCCAGGGCTATGGCCGGATGCTGGTCGAGCGGAGCTTTCCGCACCGGCCGTTCCTGCTGGTGTCGAACGAAAACGACAACAACGAAAATCCCGACCGCGGTCGCGCGGACAATGGGCGGCAGCCGACATCAGAACCCTATGCTCGCCCGCCCCATGCCGATCGGAAATACCCATCGAACCTCGTCTGATCATCGCCTACGCGCTGATCGCCGCCATTGTCGTCTTCGGCATCGGGCTGGCGATCTGGCTTCGCTACAATTCCCGTGCCGCCACACTGGCACGCCGCCAGCGCAGGGAACGCGACGGCGGACAGTGATCGATGGCGCCACGCACCCTATTCATTCAGCAAGGAAATACCCGATGAGCAGAGCCATGAACGTCACCGCGACGCAGGCCGAAGTTACCGCCATGTGCGCCAAGCACGGCGCCCGCGTCACCGCGATCGAAACGCTGCATTCGGGCGGAACCCGCGTCGTGCTGAGCAACATCGACGAAGCTACGATCATCCGTAAGGCCTATAACTCCCAGCTCATCAAGGGACCGGTGAAGCGGTCGCTGTGGGTTCGTAACGACTGAACCTCGCGCGACGACGCCGGGGATCAACTTCCCGGCGTCGTCGCCCCCGCACTCGCCACCGGCTTTGCGTCGAGGCCCGTCCACTTGGCGATGAACGCCCATTGGTCGGCGGCTTCCTCGATGATCTTGTCCGTCGGCTTGCCGCTGCCATGGCCGGCACGCGTCTCGATGCGGATCAGGTGCGGCTTGTCGCCCGCCTTCGCCGCCTGCAATGCCGCCGTGTATTTGAAGCTATGTCCCGGCACGACACGGTCGTCGGTGTCGGCGGTCGTCACCAGGATCGCCGGATAATCCTTGCCCGAGGCGATGTTGTGCAGCGGCGAATAGCTGCGCAGCACGCGCCAGTCGGCCTCGACCGCGGGATTGCCGTAATCGTCGGTCCAGTAACGCCCGGCGGTGAACCGGTCGAAACGCAGCATGTCCATGACGCCCACTGCCGGCAGCGCCGCCGCGAACAGGTCAGGCCGCTGGTTGACAACCGCACCCACGAGCAGTCCCCCGTTCGATCCGCCCTGGATCGCGAGCTTCTGCGGCGATGTGATGCCCTGTGCGACGAGGTATTCGCCCGCGGCAATGAAGTCGTCGAACACGTTCTGCTTCAGCGCGCGCTTGCCCGCATCATGCCAGGCTTTTCCGTATTCGCCGCCCCCGCGCAGGTTGGCGATGGCGACCACGCCGCCCGCCTCGAGCCACGCCAGCCGCGTCGCCGAAAAGCCCGGCGTCAGCGAGATGTTGAAACCGCCATAGCCATAGAGCAGCGTCGACTGCGGTCCGGCCGGTAGGCCCTTCTTGCGGACGATGAACATCGGGATCTTCGTCCCGTCCTTCGACGGGTAGAAAACCTGGTCGGTGTCGAACTGCGCGGGGTCGAAGGCGAGTTTCGGCTGGAAGAAAGGCTGGATGGTATTGGTCGCGCTGTCGTAGCGATAGACGGTCGAGGGCTGCGTAAAGCCGTTGAACGTGAAGAAGCTTTCGCTGTCGCCCGTCTTGCCGCCGAACCCTGCCGCCGTGCCGATACCTGGCAAGGGCACCACACCGACCCGCTGGCCCGACAGTTCGAACAGTTCTGCCTCCGACTTCGCGTCACCCAGATATGCGACGACCAACCGCTTGCCGATGAGCGACGCGCCGACGAGTGTATCCTCGGTCTGCGCGATAATCGGCTGCACCTTTGCGGTCTTTGCCGCGACATTGATCCGCACGATGCGGCCTTTGGGCGCGTCCTTGTCGGTCACGAACCAGAAATCGTTGCCGACGTTCCCGGCGAGTTCCCAGCTGTTGGCTAGCCCGGCGATCAGCGTGCGCGTCTTGCCGACGCCGCCTGCTGTCAGCGGTGCGATAGTCAGCTCGATCTTTGGATCGGTCCCCTCGGTCGATGAGACGACCAGCCATTTGCCGTCATCCGTCACCTGCGCGCTGTGGTTCAGCTTCGGGCGGTCGGGTGTCGCATAGACCATGACGTCGTCGGTCTGCGCGGTGCCGGTGCGGTGGAAATAGACCTGCTGGTTGATATTCAGCGACTGGAACTTCGCACCCTGCTCTGGCGCCGCGAAGCGCGAGTAGAAAAACCCGCTGCCGTCCGGCCGCCAGGCGATACCGGTGAACTTCGCCCATTCGACCCGATCGGGCATTTCCTTGCCCGTCGCGGCGTCGATCACCTTGATCGTGCGCCAGTCGGTGCCGCCGTCCTGCACGGCATAGGCCAGGTAACGCCCGTCGTCGGACGGCGACCATTCGGCCAGCGCCGTCGCCCCGTCCTTTGCCCAGGTATTGGGATCAAGCAACAGGCGCCCCTGCCCGGTCAGCCCGTCGCGCACCCACAGGGTCGACTGGTTCTGCAGGCCGGTGTTGCGCGAGTAGAAGTAACGGCTGCCCGCCTTGCGCGGATTCCCCATCCGCTCGAAATTATAGAGTTCGCGCATGCGCCGGGCGAAGGCATCGCGCCCAGGGAGCGTCGCCAGATAGGTGTCGGTGACCTTGTTCTCGGCCGTCACCCAGTCGCGCACCTTCGGGTCGACGCGGACATCGTTTTCGAGCCAGCGATACGGATCCGCGATCTTCTCGCCGAACTGGGTGTCGACGACATCGCCCTTGGCGGTCGCAGGGTAAGTGAGGGGAGCTGCCATGAGGGGGGCAGATAGGAGGGCGGCCAGTGCCGCAAAAGAGATCGTGTTCAAGAAAAAGGCTCCGGGGAGGGTGTCCCCGGAGCCTATGTCGCGTTTTGCCTAGCGGCAAGCCGTGCTTATTCCGCGTCTTCCAGTTCGGCATCGACGGGGCCCGAATCCTGGCCCTTGGCGTCGACGTCGCGGTCGATGAATTCGATGATCGCCATTTCGGCCGAGTCCGACATACGCGGGCCGGTCTTGACGATGCGGGTGTAGCCGCCGGCACGGTCGACGTAACGCACGGCCAGCACGTCGAACAGCTTCACCAGCTGCGTCTCGTCCAGCAAGCGCGAATGCGCCAGGCGACGGTTGGACAGGCCACCCTTCTTCGCCAGGGTGATCAGCTTTTCGGTGTAGGGGCGCAGTTCGCGCGCCTTGGCCAGCGTGGTCGTGATCTGCTCGTGCTTGATCAGCGCGGCCGCCATGTTGCGGAACAGGGCTGTACGATGCGAAGAAGTACGCTGGAGTTTACGTCCGCCGACACGATGGCGCATGATATGAGTCCTTTCAGTTCGTCGATGGGCCGGTCTGGGACCCCATCAAAGTAATACTTTGATGGGAACCCTGAGGCACCCATAGCCGGGCGGTGGATCCGCCGGAGCGCGGGCCACTACTGGACGGGGCGTAAAAGTCAAGCCAGAGCGCCCTTTCCATGTTCGAACCCCTCATCGCCAAATACGGCCTGTTCGCCATTTTCGCGGGCGCGGGCATCGAGGGGGAGGCCGTCGTCGTCACCGGCGGGGTGCTGGCCGGGCGCGGCCTGGTGCCGCTGGCGGGGGTGATGGTCGCGGCCACGCTGGGGTCGTTCATGCTCGACCAGATATGGTTTCATGCGGGACGGCGCTTCCGCGATCATCCCCGCGTCGCGCGTATCGCCGAAAAACCGGCGTTCGCGCGGGCGGAGCGCTTCGTCGAGCGGCATCCGCGGAAATTCATCATGGCGTTCCGCTTCATCCCAGGCATGCGCACGGTAGGCCCGATTGCAGTGGGCATGTCGCATATACCCACGCGTCTCTATGTGCCGCTGAACCTGCTTGCAGCCGCCATATGGGCGCCGTTGCTCGCGTCGCTCGGCTATTGGCTCGGCCATCGTGCGGCGAAAGTGATCGCGATTGTCAGCGGGGTGGGACTGCGCGTCGTGATCGGGCTGGCGGCGGCAGCGCTGGTCGCTGGAGCGGGATATCTGGGCTATCGCTGGTGGCGCTACAATCACGCCAAGGAACGATAACCTCGTTCATCTGGCGTTCACGAAAATCGGCGCTGATTTCCGGTTGTCACGCGCCCTCCTAGCGCGTGCGAACATCGGAGGAATGCCCATGCGCTTGCTTCTTGTCGCAACCGCCACACTCGGTCTGTTGACCGCTGCCCCCACCCTCGCCGCGCCATGCAAGGACGCGAAGGGAAAATTCGTCAAATGCCCCGAAAAAGCCAAGGGGCCGACACGCTGCAAGGCGGCGAACGGCAAGTTCGCGAAATGCGGAACGCCGGGGGCGAAGCCGGTCTGATCCCATAAGGCGGAGCGCGGGCCAAGCCCGCGCTTTCGTCAGTCCTTGGCTGTAGCCGAGGCTGGCCGGGCTCGGCCGAGTCCAAAAACAAAGGGCACGTCGCTTTCGCAACGC
>JAZKBQ010000001.1:203125-220366 GCA_040388515.1 Pseudomonadota bacterium
CGCCCTTTGTTTTTGGCCGGCTCGCTGGAGGAACCGATGGGCTTTCAGCCCATCAATTCGGCCTCCAGCTTCTTCGCCATGTCTTCGATGTTTTCCGGCGGCCATCCGGGGATGTCCATGCCGAGGCGCAGGCCCATCGACGACAGCACTTCCTTGATCTCGTTCAGGCTCTTGCGGCCGAAGTTCGGCGTGCGGAGCATTTCTGCCTCGGTCTTGCCGACGAGATCGCCGATGTAGATGATGTTGTCGTTCTTCAGGCAGTTCGCGCTGCGGACCGACAGTTCAAGCTCGTCGACCTTCTTGAGCAGGTAACGGTTGAGCTGGTTCGCATCGCTTTCGCTGACCGGTGCCGCACCGCCCATGCCGGCAGGTGCCGCCATGCCGATGATCGGGCTGCCCTGGCTCAGCGCGGCGCTGTCGTCGAAGTGGACGAACAGGCTCAGCTGGTCCTGTAGGATGCGCGCCGCATAGGCGACCGCATCTTCCGGCGTGATCGTGCCGTCGGTCTCGATCGTCAGCGTCAGCTTGTCGTAATCGAGTTCCTGGCCGACGCGGGTGTTTTCCACCTTGTACGCAACCTGCTTGACGGGCGAATAGAGCGCGTCAACGGGCACCAGGCCGATCGGCGCATCGGCCGGGCGGTTGCTGGCGGCGGGGACATAACCCTTACCGGTGTCGGCGGTCAGCTCCATGTTGAGCGTCGCACCTTCGTCGAGGTGGCAGATGAGCAGATCGGGATTCATGATCTCGATGTCGCCCGATGCCGCGATCATGCCGGCGGTCACGTCGGCAGGTCCGGTCGCCGCAAGCTGGAGGCGCTTCGGCCCTTCGCCCTGCATACGGATGGCGAGCTGCTTGATGTTCAGCACGATGTCGGTCACGTCTTCGCGCACGCCAGCGAGGCTGCTGAACTCGTGAAGGACGTTCTCGATCTTGATCGAGGTCACCGCTGCACCCTGCAGCGACGAGAGGAGCACGCGGCGCAGCGCGTTGCCCAGCGTCAGGCCGAAGCCGCGCTCAAGCGGTTCGGCGACGAACGTCGACTTGCGCTTGCTGTCGCCACCGGCCTTCTTTTCGAGGGCGGTGGGCTTTTTCAGTTCCTGCCAGTTCTTGGAATTGACGGCCACTTTTTGGTCCCCTTGGGGTTGGGCTGGCCGCTCGTCAGCGGCTGCCGGGAATTCGGTAATCGGGTAATCGAAAAGCGTAAGCGCCAGGTCAGACCCGGCGACGCTTCGACGGGCGCACGCCGTTGTGCGGGATCGACGTCACGTCACGGATCGACGTGATGTTGAAACCGACCGCCTGCAGCGCGCGGAGCGCCGATTCACGGCCCGAACCCGGGCCCTTGACCTCGACCTCGATCGTGCGGACGCCATGTTCGGCGGCCTTCTTGCCGGCGTCTTCGGCAGCGACCTGTGCGGCATAAGGGGTCGACTTACGCGATCCCTTGAAGCCCATCATGCCGGCCGACGACCAGCTGATCGCGTTGCCCTGGGCATCGGTGATGGTGATCATGGTGTTGTTGAAGCTGGCGTTCACATGCGCCACGCCCGAAGTGATGTTCTTGCGCTCACGCCGCTTAATGCGTCCTGGTTCGCGTGCCATTGTTCTGCTGTCCTAATTCCATTTGCCCTGATCCCGTTGGGGTTAGAAGGGCAGTTGTTCCTGTCGGCCTCCGGCGGAGTAAATCGTCCCCCGGACGATTTACTTCTTCTTGCCGGCGATCGGCTTAGCCTTGCCCTTGCGGGTGCGCGCATTGGTGTGCGTGCGCTGGCCGCGAACCGGAAGGCCCTTGCGATGACGCAGGCCGCGATAGCAGGCCAGGTCCATCAGGCGCTTGATGTTCTGCGAATTGGTACGGCGAAGGTCGCCTTCGACGGTGTAGCCCGCGTCGATCGTTTCGCGGATCTGCAGAACTTCCTGGTCGGTCAGGTCCTGCACGCGCGCCGATTCGGCAATGCCGAGCTTCGCGGTGATTTCCTTGGCCTTCGTCGGACCGATGCCGTGAATATAGGTCAGCGCAACATGAACGCGCTTGTTAGTCGGGATGTTAACCCCAGCAATACGTGCCATAAAATATATGTCCTCCAGCTCCACAGGGCGACTGGCACGTCACCCCATCTCGACGCCTCCGCACCCGAGGGTGCATCGCATGGTTACATCTGCAAATGCCGAAAAGCCGACGCGCGTCGAAGCGCTCGGCAAGCCGGGATTTACGGAAGTGGGTGCCACTACGGAGCGTGGCCGCCGCTGTCAAGCGAGTCGCCGGGCCATCATACGGATTCGGCGATTATTTTTCGTTGCGTGCGGCACCGCTTTACGGCCGGGTCTTGCGGCTGTCGATATAGGCAGCGAGGCGCGTCAGTTGCTCGCTCAGTACGCCGTCGACCGGGCCGGAAAGTGTCTTCGCGCCCTGCCGCAGATAACCCCCGACGACATAGGACTGCGTGATCACCGTCTTGTCCCCGTCGCGCTTGAGCGTCCAGGTGAGCGTGCCCGTCACAGCCTCTCCCTGCAGCGGCCCCAGCGCGCCGGACAAACGGAGCATCTGGTCGGGCACGAGGTGCACGACGCGGGCGTGTTCGACCTCTCCCCGCACCTTGGGCAGGCGTTCGCAAAAGCACCCGCCCGCGCGCAGGTCGAGTGTCAGGTTTCGTGCATCGCCCGACCAACTGTGCGCCGAATTCCACCACAGCGACGGCTTCGTCAGCGCCGCGAATACCTGCGCCGGGGATGCCTGCACCGTGACCGTTTTTTCGACGGCAAAGCCGATATCGCTCGTGCTGCGTACTTCGGCTGCCAATGGCGTAGCCAGCGCCAACAGGCTGCAGACAAGATAACGCATCGGCGCCCCCTATCTCGACAAGTCGGTAATCACGGACCGGTAGTACTGGATGCCCGGCGCAATGTTGGAGATCGGCGTGCGTTCGTTCAGTCCATGGCTGAACGAGTCCGAATCCTTGATGAAGGTCGGGCTCGCGCCATAGCTGGGCACATTGTGGAAGCGGAAATACATGCTGTCGCTGGCGCCCGAAGACTGCGACGGAATGATCGGCACGCCCGGATAGACTTTCCCCATCGCACGCGTGATCGCCGCCACGAAATCGGGCCGCATCGGTGACGCGTCGCTGGGCACCGACCCTTCGGTTACGTCCTCGAACTTGATTTCGGGATTGCCCGCAACCTTCGCCAGTTCGGCCATGATGTCCGCAGGCTTGTGGCCCGGGAAGATCCGGCAGTTGATGTTGGCGGTCGCCCGTTGCGGCAGCGCGTTTTCGGCATGGCCGCCGCTGATCAATGTCGGAATGCAGGTCGTGCCGATGATGCCGACCGTCGCAGGATTGGCCGCGAGGACCGCGATCGCGCTCTCGTCCGCCGGGTTCGCGGCAAAGGCCTTCATCGCGGCACCCGTCTGCCGCTCTTCGAACTGCGCCGCCTTGGTCAGTGCTTCGCGCGTCAGCGGGCTGACCTCCGGCTTGAAGCGATAGGCGCCAATCTTGTCGAGCGCGCGCGACAGCACGACGATGGCATTGCGCGGACGCGGCGCGGACGAATGGCCGCCAGGATCGGTGACGGTCAGGCGGATATCGGAATAGGTCTTCTCCGCCCCCTGCCAGGTCCAGTATTTCGGCTTGCCCGTCGTTTCGTCCAGCACGCCGCCGCCGCCATCGATATTGATGACGAGTTCGGCATTCTTCAGCCGGTCGGCGATAAGTCCCGACGTCTTCATCACCGTTTCCTCGTCGCCCGAGAATTCGATGATGATGGTGCGGCGCGGCTTGTACCCGGCACGGCGCAGGTCGTTCAGCGCGGCGATGGCGATCGCGCCGTCGAGCTTCATGTCGGTCGCACCACGCCCGAACAGATAACCGTTCTCGACGACCGGGGTGAACGGGTCGCGCTTCCAGTCGGCGGGTTTGGCCTCGACCACATCCATATGGCCGCTGATCACCAGCGGTTTCAGCTTCGGGTCGCTTCCGCGCCACGTGCCGATCAGATAGGCCGTGTCGTCGACACGCGTGATCTCGATATCGGCCGCGGGCATTCCACCGGCGACGAGCGCATCCCTGAACAGTGCGGCAACCTCTGGTGTCTTGTTGTCCGGCCCGCGCACCGAACGCAGCGCTATCGCTTTCTTGGCGAGTTCCAACGCTTCATCAGAAGGGACAGGCGGTGCGGCAAGTGCCGTGCCCGAAAGGAGGAGACCCGCAACTGCTGCGACGGACAGATAACGCATGATTTCTCCTGCTGATTGCCAGGGCGTCAGCGTAGCGGCGGCAAAGCCGGTCAGCAATGCGGTCGCCGATGGTCTAGGAGAGGATTTTCTCGATCGACGCGGTCACATCCGCGATGTCGGCCATGCCACCGACCCGCTGCAACAGGCCGCGTTTTTCATAGATCGGCAGGATCGGCGCGGTCTTGGCGCGATATTCGGCCATGCGCGTACGCACGGTTTCTTCGTTGTCGTCCGGACGGCGCTTGAACTCGGTCGAACCGCAAGTGTCGCACACCCCTTCGACCTTCGGCTGGGCGTAGCGGTCGTGATAGCCGGTGCCGCACTTGGCACAGGTGAACCGGCCGGTGATGCGGTCGACCAGCGCGTCCTCGTTCACTTCGAGTTCGATGACATGGTCGAGCGTGCGGTTGCGGCTTTCCAGCAGTTCGTCGAGCAGCTCGGCCTGGCGCGCAGTGCGCGGGTAGCCGTCGAAGATCAGGCCCTTGTCCGCCGGGATCGCATCCATGTGCTCGCCCAGGATCTCGGCCATCAGTTCGTCGGGGAACAGCTTGCCGGCCTTCATGATCTCGTCGGCCATCTTGCCCACGTCGGTACCTGCCTTGACCGCGGCGCGCAGGATGTCGCCCGTCGACAGCTGGACCATGCCGTGTTCGGCGACGAGACGAGCAGCCTGTGTCCCCTTCCCCGCCCCCGGGGGTCCAAGCAGGATGATGTTCACGCCCGTCCGTCTCCCGTTTTTCCGCCCTTTAGCGGTTACGCGCGCCCTTGAGCTTCGCCTTCTTGATCAGGTCGCCATATTGATGGGCGAGCAGGTGGCTCTGGATCTGCGTCACCGTGTCCATCGTTACGTTGACGACGATGAGCAGGCTAGTTCCACCAAGGGCCAATGCCGTGATGCCCATCTGCGCGACGACGAATTCGGGCAACAGACAGATAACCGCCAGATAAGCCGCGCCGATCACCGTGACACGGGTCAGCACATAATCGAGATAGGTCTCGGTCGCCTTGCCCGGACGGATGCCCGGAATGAACCCGCCATACTTCTTCAGGTTTTCCGCCGTCTCTTCCGGATTGAAGACGACCGCGGTGTAGAAGAAGCTGAAGAAGATGATGCCCGCGCCATAAAGCGTCATGTAGAGCGGAGATCCGTGCTGAAGCGCGCTCGTGACGCTCAGCACGAAGTCGCCCCAGGCGCTTTCGCCGGCAGCCGCACGGCCCGCGAACTGCGCGATCGTCAGCGGCATCAGCAACAGCGAGGACGCGAAGATCGGCGGAATGACGCCGGCAGTGTTGATCTTGAGCGGCAGGAAGCTCTTGTCGCCCTGCTGCATGCCGCGCGCGGTCTGGCGCTTGGGGTACTGGATCAGCACCCGGCGCTGCGCACGCTCCATGAAGCAGATGAAGGCGATCAGGCCGAGCGCCAGCGCGATGATGACCAGGATGATCATCGGGTTCATCGTACCGGTACGCGCGCCTTCGAACATGTTGACGACCGCACGCGGCAGCTGGCTGACGATGCCCGCCATGATGATCAGCGATACGCCGTTGCCGATGCCGCGGCTGGTGATCTGTTCGCCCAGCCACATCAGGAACATCGTCCCGCCGATGAGGGAAACGACGCAGGTGATGCGGAACAGCATTCCCGGCTCGATCACCGCGGACATGCCCTGAGATGCACCCCAGGTTTCGAGGCCGACAGCGATGAACCAGCCTTGGATCGCGGTCAGGAAGACCGTGCCATAGCGGGTATACTGGTTCAGCCGCTTGCGGCCGCTTTCGCCCTCTTTCTTGATCGCGGCGAGTTGCGGGGACAAGGATGTCGCCAGCTGGATCACGATCGAGGCGGTGATGTAGGGCATGACGCCGAGCGCGATCACGCTCATGCGTTCGAGCGCACCACCCGAGAAATTGTTGAAGAAGTCGAGCACGCCGCCCCGCGTCGTCGCGTAGAGCGTCTGCAGCGCGCGCGGGTCGACGCCCGGCAGCGGCACATGGCTGAGGAAACGGAACACGATCAGCACGCCGATCGTGAACCACAAGCGTTTACGGAGCTCCGTCGCCTGCGCGAATTTCGCGAAGCTTACGTTGGAGGCAAGTCTATCGGCAGCGCTGGCCATGTGTCTTCAAATTCCTGCGGGGCACCCCAGCCCTTGCGGGCGAAGCGCGTCATATAGGGAGGCTGCGGCGGATGTCTAACCCCGCCGCGGCCATACCCTTACTTCTTCGCAGCAGCCTTCTTGGCTTCCTTGTCCGCGGCCTTCGCCTTCTGGACGGTACGGTGCTTGGCTGCGGCCTTATCGGCGGCTGGCACGACTTCGATCACTTCGACCGAACCGCCAGCGGCTTCGATAGCCTCGCGAGCGCCCTTCGACACACCGGCAACCTTGAACTTCAGCTTGGCCGAGAACTTGCCCTTGCCAAGGATCCGCACGCCGTCCTTGCCGCCGCGACCGATACCAGCCGCCTTCAGGGCGTCATGGTCGATCACGCCATCGAATTTCGTACCGGCATCGATCATCTTCTGGAGGAGCCCCAAGTTCACCTCGGCATAATCCTTGGCGAAGATGTTGTTGAAGCCGCGCTTCGGCAGACGCATGTGGAGCGGCATCTGGCCGCCTTCGAAGCCGTTGATGCTGACGCCCGAACGGCTGGTCTGGCCCTTCTGGCCGCGGCCGGCGGTCTTGCCCTTGCCCGAACCGATACCGCGCGCCACGCGCATGCGGCTCTTGCGAGCACCAGCGTTGTCTTTGATTTCGTTAAGTTTCATTGCACTCGCTTTCGCTTTTGTCGCGCTAATGGAAACGAGGATGCAGGGTTAGCCCTGCACCTCGACCATGTGCCGCACCTTGCGGATCATGCCCTGGACTTCGGGGCTGTCTTCCAGCTCCGAAACCTTGTGCATCTTGTTCAGACCAAGGCCCATCAGCGTTGCGCGCTGGTCCTTGGTACGGCGGATGGGCGAACCCGTCTGCTTGATCTTGATCTTTGCCATGTCAGCTTACTCTGCAATTGCCGCAGCATCGGCTTCCGCCGTCTGCGAGCCGCCGCGTCCGAGCAGGTCGGCAATCTTCTTGCCGCGACGCTGCGCAACGCTCTTGGGCGAGGTCTGCTCGCTCAGCGCTTCGAAGGTCGCCCGGATCATGTTGTACGGGTTCGACGTACCGACCGACTTGGTCACGACGTCGTGGACACCCAGCGATTCGAAGATCGCGCGCATCGGGCCGCCGGCGATGATGCCGGTACCCTGCGGCGCCGAACGAAGCGTCACGCGGCCGGCACCGAAGTGGCCGTTGCCGTCATGGTGCAGCGTGCGACCGTCGCGGAGAGGGACGCGGATCATCTTCTTCTTGGCAGCAGCCGTCGCCTTCGAAATGGCTTCCGGCACTTCGCGCGCCTTGCCATGGCCGAAGCCTGCACGGCCCTTGCCGTCGCCGACGACGACGAGCGCTGCAAAGCCGAAGCGCTTGCCGCCCTTCACCGTCTTCGACACGCGGTTGATGTGGACGAGCTTTTCGATCAGTTCTTCGCCACCCTCTTCCCGCGGTCCGCCGCCATCGCGACGGGCACGGTTGTTGTCGCGGTTACCGCCACGGCCCTGGCCGCCGCCACGTCCGCCACGCGGGCCACGGCCGCGCGGTGCGTCTGCAGGCGCGCCTTCGGCCGGTGCGGCCTGGATTTCGGTTTCGTCAGCCATTTAGAACTCCAATCCGCCTTCGCGGGCACCATCGGCGACCGCCTTGACGCGACCGTGGAACAGGAAACCGCCACGATCGAAAACCACGCTGGTCACGCCAGCCGCCTTGGCACGCTCGGCAACCGCCTTGCCCACCGCGGTCGCCGCAGCGACGGTAGCGCCCGTCGACTTGCGTGCGTCCTTCTCGAGGGTCGAAGCGGCCGCAACGGTCTTGCCCGCCGCATCGTCGATGACCTGCACATAGATGTGCCGGCCCGAACGGTGCACCGACAGGCGGGGACGCGTGGTGACACCCGACCGCAGCTTGGTGCGGACGCGCTGGCGCCGCTTTGCGAATGGATCGAGCTTGGCCATTACTTCTTCTTCCCTTCTTTGCGGAAGATGAACTCGCCGCGGTACTTGATGCCCTTGCCCTTGTACGGCTCGGGCTTGCGCCAGCGGCGGATCTCTGCGGCGAACTGGCCGACTTTCTGCTTGTCGCTGCCCGAAATCTCGACCGTGGTCTGATCCGGGGTCTTCACCTCAAGGCCTTCCGGCACTTCGAGGTCGACGTCATGCGAATAGCCGAGCTGAAGCTTCAGCTTCTTGCCCTGTGCCGAAGCGCGATAGCCGACGCCGGTGATTTCGAGCGTCTTCGAAAAGCCGTCCGTAACGCCGGTGACCAGGTTCTGGACCAGCGTGCGCTGCATGCCCCAGAATGCGCGGGCGGCCTTGGTCGCGTTCGCGGGCTTCACCGCGATCGTGCCGTCGTCCAGCGTGTAGCTGATCTCGTCACGCATCGCGAGCGTCAGGGTACCCTTCGGCCCCTTCACCGACAGCGTTCCGCCTTCCATCGTGGCGGTGACGCCCGATGGAACAGGAACAGGTTTCTTACCGATGCGGCTCATCAGAATACCTCCGCCAGCACTTCGCCACCAACGTTCTGGTCGCGGGCTTCGGCATCCGACAGGACGCCCTTCGGCGTCGAGACGATGGTGATGCCAAGGCCGTTGCGAACGCGCGGCAGGTCGCTCGAACCCGAATAGACACGACGGCCGGGCTTCGACACGCGTGCTACGTGACGGATGGCCGGCTGGCCCTCGAAATACTTCAGCTCGATGCGGATGCCAGCGTGGCCTGCGACTTCCTCGGCCGAATAGCCGCGGATGTAGCCTTCGCGCTGAAGCACATCGAGAACGCGAACGCGCAGCTTCGACGACGGAGTAAGGACAGAATCCTTCTTCGCCTGCAGCCCGTTGCGGATGCGGGTGAGCATATCACCCAGGGGATCGGTCAATGCCATCTCGTAACCCTTACCAGCTCGACTTCGTGACGCCGGGGATCATGCCGCGAACGGCCAGATCACGCAGGATCACGCGGGCAAGCCCGAATTTGCGATAATAAGCGCGCGGACGACCCGTGAGCGCACAGCGGTTGCGAACGCGCGTCGGGTTGCCGTTGCGCGGCAGCGCCGCCATCTGAAGGCGCGCCATCAGGCGGTCGCTATCATCGGCGTTCTTGTCGTTCGCGATCGCTTTAAGCTTCGCGTACTTCGGCGCGAAACGCACGACCATCGCCTTGCGCTTCTCGTTCTTGTTGATCGAGCTCTTCTTCGCCATGGCTCAGGCCGCCTTCTTCTGCTGCGCTTCGTCCTGCGGGAACGGGAAACCGAACAACCGCAGCAATTCACGCGCTTCGTCGTCCGTGTTCGCGGTGGTCGTGACGATCACGTCCATCCCGCGGGTCTGGTCGACCTTGTCGTAGCTGATTTCCGGGAAGATCAGCTGTTCCTTGATGCCGCAGGCATAGTTGCCGCGACCGTCGAAGCTCTTGGGGTTCAGCCCGCGGAAGTCGCGGACGCGCGGCAGCGCGATGGTGATGAACCGGTCGAGGAATTCGTACATGCGTTCACGGCGCAGGGTGACCTTGCAACCGATCGGCATGCCTTCGCGCAGCTTGAACTGTGCGATCGACTTCTTCGCCTTGGTCACGACAGGCTTCTGGCCCGAGATCGCTTCCATTTCGGCAGCGGCCTGATCGACCTTCTTCTTGTCCTGCGTGGCGTCGCCCACACCCATGTTGAGCGTGATCTTGTCCAGGCGCGGGACCTGCATCGGGTTGGTGTAACCGAACTTCTCGGTCATCGCCTTGATGTAGCGCTCTTCATAGAGCTTCTGCATCCGCGGCTTGTACTTGGAATCAGCCATTGATCAGCTCCCCGGACCGCACGGCGACCCGAACCTTTTTGCCGTCGCGAACTTCGAAGCGGACCCGCGTGGGCTTGCCCGTCTTCGGATCTTCGATCGCGACCTTCGACACGTGCAGCGGCGCTTCGAAACGATCCAGGCCACCCTGCGGGTTTTCCTGGGTCGCCTTGCGATGGCGCGTTGCGATGTTGACACCCGACACGATGACCTTGCCGTCCTTCGGGAGCGCCTTGGTCACTTCGCCGTGCTTGCCCTTGTCCTTGCCGGACAGGACGACGACCTTGTCGCCCTTCTTGATCTTTGCGGCGCTCATTACAGCACCTCCGGCGCGAGCGAGATGATCTTCATGTAGTTCTTCTGGCGCAGCTCGCGGCAGACCGGTCCGAAGATGCGGGTGCCGATCGGCTCCTCGTTCTTGTTGACCAGCACAGCGGCATTGCCGTCGAAACGGATGGTCGAACCGTCGGCACGATGAATGTCCTTGGCCGTGCGCACGATGACCGCGCGGTGCACGTCGCCCTTCTTCACCTTGCCACGGGGTGCGGCTTCCTTGATCGACACGACGATCACGTCGCCGACGCCGGCAAAGCGCCGCTTCGACCCGCCCAGCACCTTGATGCACTGGACGCGCTTCGCGCCGCTGTTGTCCGCGACGTCGAGATTGGACTGCATCTGGATCATTACGCGTTATCCTCGACGCCGGTGTCGGCCGCGCCGCCACCGTCGATGACTTTCCAGGTCTTCAGCTTGGAGATCGGCGAGCATTCCTCGATGCGCACCGTCTGGCCCAGCTTGAAAACATTGCCCTCGTCATGGGCGTGATACTTCTTCGACCGGCGGATGATCTTACCGTAGAGCGGGTGCTTCACCTTACGCTCGACGTTCACAACCACGGTCTTGTCGCCCTTGTCGGAGACGATCGTTCCGGTGAGCACGCGCTTTGGCATGTCCCTTGTCCCTTACTTCGCTTCAGCCGCGCTGCGCGCGGTCTGGAGCGTCTTGATCTGCGCGATGGTGCGGCGCACCTCGCGGACACGGCTGGGCTTTTCCAGCTGGTTGGTCGCCGACTGGAAGCGCAGGTTGAATGCCTCGCGCTTCAGCTCGGTCAGCTGGCCCAGCAGCTCGTCGTCGGTCTTGACGCGAAGATCGGCAATCTTGGCCATCTTACTTGGCTCCCAGGTGGCTGAAGTCGCCCAGGCGCGCGACGACCTTGGTCTTGATCGGCAGCTTTTCCATGGCGCGGCTGAACGCGACGGCGGCCAGCGGACCCGGAACGCCGTCCAGCTCGAACAGGATGCGGCCCGGCTTCACCCGTGCTGCCCAATATTCGGGCGCGCCCTTGCCCTTGCCCATGCGGACTTCGGCAGGCTTCGACGACACCGGCACGTCCGGGAACACGCGGATCCACAAACGGCCCTGACGGCGAATGTGGCGCGTGATCGCACGACGAGCGGCTTCGATCTGACGCGCGGTCAGACGATCCGGCTCCATCGCCTTCAGGCCGTACGACCCGAAGTTCAGGTCCGTGCCACCCTTGGCTTCGCCCTTGATCCGGCCCTTGAAGGCCTTGCGGAACTTGGTCTTTTTCGGTTGCAGCATGACAGTCTACCTTAACGACGGTCGTCGCGGGCAGGACGGACGCCCGACGTCTGGGCCTCCATCATCAGCCGCTCTTGCGACAGCGGGTCATGACCCAGGATTTCGCCCTTGAAGATCCACACCTTGATGCCGCACACACCATAGGCGGTGTGTGCTTCATGCTCGGCATAGTCGACGTGCGCACGCAGGGTGTGCAGCGGCACGCGGCCTTCACGATACCATTCGGTGCGGGCGATTTCGGCACCGCCCAGACGACCTGCGCAGGTGATACGAATGCCTTCTGCACCCAGACGCAGCGCCGACTGAACCGCGCGCTTCATCGCACGGCGGAAAGCGATACGACGCTCGAGCTGGTCGGCAACGCCGGCAGCGACGAGCTTGGCATCGATTTCCGGCTTGCGGATCTCGACGATGTTCAGCGACACGTCCGACGACGTCATCGCGCCGATCGCCTTGCGCAGCTTCTCGATGTCCGCGCCCTTCTTGCCGATGATGACACCGGGACGGGCGGCATAGACCGAGATGCGGCACAACTTGGCCGGACGCTCGATCACGACCTTCGAGATCGCGGCCTGCGGCAGCGTCTTGAAGATGTAGTTGCGGATCGTCAGGTCTTCCAGCAGCAGCCGGCGATAGTCGGCGCCGTCTGCATACCAGCGGCTGTCCCACGTCCGGTTGATCTGGAGCCGAAGCCCGATCGGATTGCTCTTCTGACCCATATTAGGCTTCCTGATCCTGAACTTCGCGAACGACGACGCGCAGGCGGCTGAACGGCTTGACGATACGCGCCGAGCGGCCACGCGCACGGGTCGCGAAACGCTTCATGCTGAGGCCCTTGCCGACCGACGCCTCGGTGACGACCAGCGAGTCGACGTCGAGGTTGTGGTTGTTCTCGGCATTGGCGATCGCCGATGCCAGGCACTTGCGAACGTCCAATGCCATTCCCTTGGTCGAGAACTGCAGGATGTTCATCGCATCGCCAGCCTTGCGGCCACGGATGAGGGCGGCGACCAGGCCGAGCTTCTGGGCCGAACCGCGGATCGCGGTTGCGGTGGCCAGCGCCTCGTTGTCGGCGACCTTGCGCGGGGATTTAGGCTTGGACATCAGCGCTTGCCCTTCTTGTCGGCGGCGTGGCCGGGGAAGTAGCGGGTGGGCGCGAACTCACCGAGCTTCATGCCGACCATGTCTTCGTTGACCGACACCGGCACGAACTTGCGGCCGTTGTAGACGTTGAAGGTCAGGCCGACGAACTGCGGCAGGATCGTCGAGCGGCGCGACCAGGTCTTGATCGGCGCACGCGCGTTGGTGTCCTGCGCGGTTTCGGCCTTCTTCAGAAGGTGGAGGTCCACGAAAGGACCTTTCCAGACGGAACGAGCCATCGTCGATTACCTCTTCTTCTTCGCGTGACGCGAACGGATGATCATCTTGTCGGTCGACTTGTTGTGACGCGTGCGCGCACCCTTCGTCGGCTTGCCCCAGGGCGTAACCGGATGACGGCCGCCCGAGGTCCGGCCTTCACCACCGCCGTGCGGATGGTCGACCGGGTTCTTTGCGACACCGCGGGTCAGCGGGCGGATGCCCTTCCAGCGGTTGCGGCCGGCCTTCGCCAGGTTGGTGTTGCCGTTGTCGGGGTTCGACACGGCACCGACCGTCGCCATGCAGTTCGCATGGATGTAGCGCTGCTCGCCCGAGTTCAGACGGACGATCACCATGCCGCGGTCACGACCGACGACCTGCACATAGGTGCCTGCCGAACGCGAGATCTGGCCACCCTTGCCCGGCTTCATCTCCACATTGTGGACGATGGTGCCGACCGGCATCTGGCCGAGTTCCATGGCGTTGCCCGGCTTCACGTCGGTCTTCTTGCCAGCGATGACCTTGTCACCGACGGCCAGACGCTGCGGCGCCAGGATGTAGCGCTGGTCGGTCTTGCCATCGACTTCGCCATAATTGACGAGCGCGATGAACGCTGTGCGGTTGGGATCGTATTCCAGCCGCTCGACGGTGCCTTCGACGTCCCAGTTGCGACGCTTGAAGTCGATGATGCGGTAGCGCTGCTTGTGGCCGCCCGCGATACCGCGGCTGGTTACATGGCCCTTGTTGTTACGGCCACCGGTCTTGCGCTTGCCTTCGGTCAGCGCCTTTACCGGCTTGCCCTTCCACAGCGACGACTTGTCGACGAGGATCAGGCCGCGGCGTGCGGGGCTGGTCGGGTTATAATGCTTCAGTGCCATGGCTTAGATTCCCGTGGTCACGTCGATCGACTGGCCTTCGGCCAGACGAACGATTGCCTTTTTGAAGTCGGACCGGGTGTAGGGCTGGCCCTTCCACTTCTTGGTCTTTCCCTTTTGGACGATCGTGTTCACGCCAAGCACATTGACGCTGAACAGCGCTTCGACGGCGGCCTTGATCTGCGGCTTGGTGGCCGAGTTCGCGACCTTGAACACAACCGCGTTGTGCTCGCTGACCATCGTTGCCTTTTCGGTGATGTAGGGCGCGACGACCACGTCATAGTGACGCAGCTCGACCGCCTTGGGGGTCGGCTTCTTAGCCATTGAACCGCGCCTCCAGCTTTTCGACTGCCGCGCGGGTCAGGACCAGCGTGTCAGCCTTCAGGATGTCGTAAACGTTCGCGCCGACCGCGGGCAGCACGTCGATCATGTGCAGGTTCGCCGAAGCATGGGCGAAGCTGGTGTCGACTGCGTCACCGTCGATGACGAGCGCGCGGGTCGCGTTCCAGCTGGCGAAGCTTGCGGCCAGCGCCTTGGTCTTGCCCTCGGCGATTGCCAGCGAGTCCATGACGATCAGCTTGCCGTCACGCGCCTTGCTCGACAGTGCCATTTTCAGGCCCATCGCACGGACCTTCTTGTTCAGGCCCGGGTTGAAGTCGCGAAGACGGGCACCGTGCGCCTTACCGCCGCCGATGAAATTCGGCGCACGACGGTTGCCGTGACGGGCGGTACCGCCACCCTTCTGGTTGCCGAACTTCTTGCCGGTGCGGGCAACGTCGGCGCGTTCACGCGTCGGACGTGCGGTCGCACGGCGCTTTTCGAGCTGCCAGGTCACCACGCGGTGCAGGATGTCGGCACGGGGCTCTACGCCGAACACGTCGTCGTTGAGCTCGATGTCGCCGCCCTTGGCCTTGGCGTCGAAGGATTGAACCTTGACCTTCACGTTCAGCCCTCCTGGCCTTCTGCAGCTTCGGGAGCCGCGACTTCTTCAGCCGGCGTCTCGGCCGGAGCCGCTTCGTTGGTGTTTGCTGCCTTGCGGAGCGATGCGGGGTACGGTGCGTCGGCATGGCGCGCGACCTTCACCGCGTCCTTGACCGTCAGCCATGCGCCCTTGTGACCGGGAACCGAGCCCTTCACGAACAGCAGGCCGCGCTCGACGTCGGTCGAAACGATTTCCAGGTTCTGCTGGGTACGCTCTGCGTCGCCCATGTGACCGGCCATCTTCTTGCCCTTGAAGACCTTGCCCGGATCCTGGCGCTGGCCGGTCGAACCGAGCGAGCGGTGCGAGACCGAGACACCGTGGGTGGCGCGAAGACCGCCGAAACCCCAGCGCTTCATGCCGCCCTGAAAGCCCTTGCCCTGCGTGTGGCCCGATACGTCGACGAACTGGCCGGCGACGAAATGGTCGGCGGCGATTTCCGCACCGACGTCGACCAGCGCATCTTCCGAAACGCGGAACTCGACGAGGCGCGCCTTCGGCTCGACTTCGGCCTTGGCGAAATGGCCACGCTGCGGCTTGGCAACGTTCTTGGCCTTGGCGACGCCGGCACCCAGCTGAACCGCGACATAGCCGTCACGGTCCGCGGTACGCTGCGACACCACCTGGTTATTCTCGAGTGCCAGGACGGTGACGGGCACATGGCGGCCGTCGTCCTGGAACAAGCGGGTCATCCCCAATTTCTTAACGATCACGCCAGTGCGCATGATCAGGCTCCTTTGTGTCAGAGGCCCACAGGAAACTGCTCCCTGCGGGCGTGGCTTGCCCATTTTCGATTACGGCCCCGTCCGGGCTTTTCTCCTTGGAACCGCCCAAGTGGCGGCAGGAGAGGACGGGGACGCAGACCCGGGCAAGCCCGGCGGTATCCCTAATCTCGTCGCTATCGAATCATCCGATCCGTCAGCGGAGGCGCGCCATTACGCCAGTTTGATCTCAACATCAACACCCGCTGCGAGATCGAGCTTCATAAGCGCGTCGACCGTCTGCGGGGTGGGCTGCACGATATCGAGCAGCCGCTTGTAGGTACGAACCTCGAACTGCTCGCGCGACTTCTTGTCGACGTGCGGGCCGCGGTTGACCGTGAATTTCTCGATGCGCGTCGGCAGGGGAATTGGTCCACGGATAAGAGCGCCGGTGCGCTTTGCGGTTTCGGCGATGTCGCCGGTCGCCTGGTCGAGCACACGATGATCGAATGCCTTCAGACGAATACGAATATTCTGCGTTTCCATGGTACCTGCCGATGCGAAAGAGCCTGCCCGTCTTCACGGGCTTATATAAATAGCAAACCGCCCGACTCTCCGAAGAGAATCGGGCGGTGTGCGAACGCCTATATTACTTGGTGACTGCGGCCACAACCCCCGAGCCGACGGTACGACCGCCTTCACGGATCGAGAAGCGCAGGCCCTGCTCCATCGCGATCGGTGCGATCAGCTTGACGCCGAGCTGCACGTTGTCGCCGGGCATGACCATTTCCGTGCCCGCGGGCAGGATCACTTCGCCGGTCACGTCGGTCGTACGGAAGTAGAACTGCGGACGGTAGTTCGCAAAGAACGGCGTGTGACGGCCGCCTTCTTCCTTCGAAAGCACATAGACTTCCGACGTGAACTCGGTGTGCGGCTTGATCGAGCCGGGCTTGCAGAGAACCTGGCCACGCTCGACTTCTTCGCGCGCGACGCCACGGATCAGCGCACCGATGTTGTCGCCTGCTTCACCCTGATCGAGCAGCTTGCGGAACATTTCGACGCCGGTGCAGACGGTCTTCTTGGTTTCCTTGAGGCCGACGATCTCGACGTCCTCGCCAACCTTGACGACGCCCTGCTCGACGCGACCGGTGACAACCGTGCCGCGACCCGAGATCGAGAACACGTCTTCGATCGGCATCAGGAACGGCTTGTCGAGCGGACGTGCGGGCTGCGGGATCCAGCTATCGACCGCTTCCATCAGCTTCAGGACAGCCTGCTTGCCGATTTCGTCGTTCGTGCCGTTCAGCGCGGCGGTTGCCGAACCCTGAATGACCGGGATGTTGTCGCCGTCGAAGTCATACTTCGAGAGCAGCTCACGGATTTCCATTTCGACGAGCTCGAGGATTTCGGCGTCGTCGACCAGGTCGACCTTGTTCATGAACACGACGAGCTGCGGCACGCCGACCTGGCGCGCGAGCAGGATGTGCTCGCGGGTCTGCGGCATCGGGCCGTCGGTCGCGGACACGACGAGAATGCCGCCGTCCATCTGCGCGGCACCCGTGATCATGTTCTTCACATAGTCGGCGTGGCCCGGGCAATCGACGTGCGCATAGT
>JAZKBQ010000002.1:0-272817 GCA_040388515.1 Pseudomonadota bacterium
GGAGCCGCCGCCCACATGTCCCTTCATCTAAACCGACAATGTCAAAGAGCGCAAAACACCGACGCCTGATCCCATCCCGTTTTACCGGGGTGACCGGGCGCCTGTGATAATGCAGAAGCAACTCTGAAACTTCTCACTTCCCTCTCCGAAGAGGGGAACCGAAGTGGCTCAGCGCCGCGACAAGAGGGCCTATATGTGCGGGCTTTCCGGGCGTCAACAGCTTTTTGTAGGAAAAACGTCACTTTGTTGCCCGGCGGTTGTCACAGCCGGCGAAAACCGGTGCCGGTAAAGCGTTGTTCAACCCTTCCGCATATATAGAGTGTACATGACGCGATCACGGGCACTGCACGGCGCGGAAAACTGGGCCTTACGATGACCGAACCGCGCATTACCGTTGCCATGAGCGTGTACAACAACGCCCCGTATCTCGCGCATGCCATTGAAAGCATTTGCGCGCAGAGCTTCTCCGACTTCGAGTTTCTGATCGTCGACGACGGGTCGACCGACGATTCGATGGCGATCATCACGCGATTCGCCGCCGCCGATTCGCGAATCAGGCCGATTCCGCAGGAGAACGCCGGGCTGATCGCGAGCCTCAACCGAATCATCGCCGAAGCAAAGGCACCGCTGATCGCGCGCATGGACGGCGACGACATCGCCCTCCCCGAACGATTCGCCCGACAGGTCGCGTTCCTCGATGCCAACCCGCAGATCGGCGTGCTGGGCACGGGATGCGTCTGCATCGATACCCAGGGCCTTCCCCACCCCCGGCGGTTCGAGAACGTCATGACTCCGGAGGCGATCCTCGACGACCTGAGGAATGGGCCGCCGCTGTGCCACCCTTCGGTGATGATGCGGCGCGACGCCCTGCGCGCGGTCGGCGGCTATCATCGCGCGTACAGGCATTGCGAGGATTACGACCTGTGGCTGCGCCTGTCGGAGAATGTGCCGATGGCGAACCTGCCCGACCGCCTGCTGCTCTATCGCCAGAGCGACACGCAGGTGAGCTATCGCCATGCCTATACGCAAAAGATCGGCGCGGCGGTTGCATGGCAGGCGCATCTCGAGCGGATGGCCGGCCGGTCGGATCCGACGGCGAATCTCGATGAGCTGCCACCGATGCCCGAACTCGACGTGCTGTTCGGACGCGAGGGCGTTTATGCCGGAGTGCGCGAGAAGGTCGCGCTCGGCATTCTCTACACCACCGACGCGTTGCGCGATTCGGGGTTCGAGCTTTTGCTCGAGCATATAAGGTCGGGCGGCGGGCGTGACGGACTGTGGCGGACGGTGGTGCGGTTGCTGACGCTCAATGAGCCGGTCCGTGCAGTACGGCTGGCCTGGGCTTTGATCCGCGGATGAGTGGCCCCGCTATGATCTCGGTCGTCATCCCGACCTACAACGGCCTCGCGCGGCTGAAGACGACGATCGATTCGGTCCTGGCGCAGACGTCGCCCGCGACCGAGATCATCGTCATCGACGACGGTTCGCCCGATGACACGCACAGCATCCAGCGGCTCTACGGTGAGCACGTTATATATAAGCGCGTCGAAAACGGCGGGCAGCAACGGGCGCGGAATATCGGCGCTTCCATCGCGACCGGTGAGTGGATCGCGCTGCTCGACCACGACGATCAGTTCGAGCCGACCTATCTGGAGGAAGTCCGCGCGTTGATCGACGCGCATCCGAATGTCGATGCGACGATCAGCAACAGCCGCACCTGGAACGAAGCTGGGCGTTGGGAGCATGGCAACAAGTTTACCGACCATGCGCCTGCCGGTTATTGGGACGCGGTCGGCGCCGACCCGGCCGACCGCTGGTCCATCCTCGAACGATATGATTACGCGCGCTATCTCGATTTCCATCCGGCGCAGACGTCGATGTTCGTCGTCCGGCGGGCGGTCTATGAATCGATCGGCGGCTTCGACGAACGCATGCGCGGAAGCGGCGCGGAAAATTTCGAGTTCGAGATGCGCCTGCTCCGCGTCGCAGCGGTCGGGCTGATCTGGGCGCCGCTCGTCCGGATGATCCGGCACACCAGCAACCTCAGCCTCGACGGCAACCGCATGGCGATGGACGTCGTCGATTGCCTGGAGTTCGCGGCGCGTGAACACGGCCTCGACGAGCGCGAAGCGGCGATCGTCGCTGCCGAGATCCAGACCCGCCTGCCCCACGCCATCAGCGGCGCCTTCGCGCTGCAGGACTTCGCGGCGCTCAAGCGATATGAGGCAATGGCGTCCGGCGCACTGCCGTGGAAGCTGCAGTTGAAGGGCGCGATCGGACAATTGCCGAAGCCGCTGGCCAGGCGGCTGGCCAAGACGCTGGTCTGAATGCGGCGCGTTCGACGTGCGGTCCCCGGCGATGCCGCAGCGCTCACCAGCCTGATGCACGAGTCGACCGCTTATCACGGCAACTACGCGCGCATCCTCGATGGCTATGCGGTGACCGCCGCCCAGATCGAGGCTGACGTCATATATCTGGCCGAAAACGATGGCGTGCTCTCGGGGTTCTATAGCCTGACCTTGACCGGCGAGCCCGAACTCGACCTGATGTTCGTGGCCGACAGCGCACAGGGTACCGGGCTTGGCGCACTTCTGTTCGACCATATGAAGGCCGAGGCAAACCGGCGCGGCATTGCGGCGGTCAAGATCGTCTCTCATCCCCCATCGGTTGGATTTTACGAAAAGATGGGTGCGGTGATCATCGGCACAAAACCGCCTACACCGACTGCCAATTGGGAGCGGCCCATCCTGACCCTTACGGTCTAGCGAACGAAGCGGCCCGCAACGTTCCTCACTTCGGACCATAGCGGATGGTCGAGTTTCCAGATCGCGATCAGCCACAGCGCCATCCCGCCGGCAACACTCCCGACGATCAACAGGAACGGCGTGTGCGGCGACCATCCGTGGATCGCCATGAGCACCACCGCGGGCAGGACAGTGACAACGGTCAGCACCAGGCTCTGCCCGTAAACGCGGATCAGGTCGGTATTCGTCGTCCCCGCCAAGCGGTTCATATGCGGCAGGTAGAGCGCGACGCCGACGAATGCCTCGACGATGCGGCTCGCGGCCGCCGCATCCATGCTGATCATGCAGCCGCCGACGAACAGGGCCAGGCCGACGACAGCGCGGATGAATTCGAACCGCGTCTGCCGCGCGGTCTCGTCGCGCAGAACGAACAGCTCCCAGTTCATCCCGAAGCTGAGGTTCACGAACTGCGCGACGAGCAGCAGCGACAGCGGAAGCGCTGCCGACGTCCACTGGTCACCGAACAGGATGAGGATCGCCGGGCCCGACAGGATCGCGAGGCCGATCTGGATCGGCCAGATCACCGCGATGATCGACTGTAGCCCACGCAGGAAGGTCGCGCGCAGCTCGCCAGTCTCACGATAATCGTGCGCCAATTGGACGAAGACGACCCGCGTCGCGGTGCCATAGATGTTCTGCCACAGCATCGTCGCGATGCTGGTCGCGCGGGAATAGAGCCCGAGCGCCGCAAGACCCAACAGGCTGCCGAGCAATATGTCGGACAGGCGGACGACAAGGTTGGCCATCCCTGAAATCGACATCATGCGCAGGCCGAAGGTCACGATCGGTCGCCAGTTGGCGAGCGACGGACGCAGGCTCACATGCCGCCATCCGACGAGGCTATATGCGAGCGCGCCGAACCCCGCATAGGCGAGGTTGCCCCAAGCAAGGCTCATATATCTGTACCCGGCGTACGCCATGACGACCGAAACGATCGCCCCCGCGACCACCTTTCCCGTGCCGACGATCGAGATCCACTGGAACTGCATGTCGCGCTGGAGCATCGCGGCGGGGCGGAACTCGAACATCTGGATCAGCGGACCGAGCGCCACGAGTTGCAATGTCTGCGCAACGCCGGGTTCGCCAAGGAAGCCCGCGCCCGCGATGCCGAGCAACCAGGTCACCGCGGCAAGGCCGACCATCAGCAACGCATTCATCGTGAAAGCGGAATCGAGATCGGCAGGCGCCAGCACCTTTTCCCGCGTGATGAAGGTGCCGAGGTCGAACTGTGTCGCAATCTGCAGCGCGCCGATGGTCGCGAGCGCCACCGCGAACACGCCCATTTCGGCGGGCGTCAGCAGGCGCGCTACAATGGCCGAAGCGCCCAACGCGGTGACGACCGAGATCGCCTGCCCCGCATAGGCCCATGCCACCGATTTCCGCACCGACTTCTGCAACGCGCCTGCCCCTTCGAAGCTCGCCCTCATGCCCCTTAATCCATGCAGTCCGGTTAACCGAGCGCCAGCCCCTTAACATTCGAAACAGGTGTACTATGTAAGCAACACAGGAGATACACGCATGGCCATTATCGACCCCCGTTCTAATTCCGACGCCACGGCAATGACGATCATCGTTTACGTGGTGTGGTTCTTCCTCGGGTCGCTCGGGGTGCACCGCTTCGTCACGGGCCATGTGTTCAGCGGGTTGATGATGCTGCTGCTCAACGGCCTCGGCTGGCTAACTTTCTGGTTCGGGCTGGGTTTCCTGATCTGGGGACTGCTCGGACTGTGGTGGCTTATCGACGCGCTGCTGATTCCGGGAATGGTGCGCGGACGATAGGGTCCGGCCACCCCGCCCCCGCCACGGCCCGCCCCCGTATGGAGCCGAAAGCGCGATGAACGACGGCGGCGGGGTGGAACCGAAGGGTATCGCGAACGCATATCACTACAGTCGGCGCACCCCTGCCGACGCAGAGAGAGATTTTTCATGAAGCGTTATGCACTTGCCGCCCTGACTGCGTTGACCATCCCGGCACTGGCCATGGCACAGGCCACGTCCAGCCCGTCGACTGCGCCGACGCCGCCCGCCGACGCGACTGCGACGCCCCCTGCCGATACGACGACGACGACGACCACCACACCGACAACGTCGCCGACCGATAGTGCAACGACCGCCCCGACCGATTCCGCAAGCAACGCGACGGACAGCGCGGCGGGCGACCACAGCAAGCACAAGGGCAAGCGCGAAAAGCCCAAGAGCTGATTGCTTACTCTCTCCCTTCCCCGGGGAGAGAGTGTGTGACGGGCGTGTGCGACCCCTCGAGAGAGGGAATCCTGCCCCTCACACCCCAACCCTCCCCTCGCCAAGGCGGGGGGAGGGTTTTTCATGTCCTCAATCCGCGAACGGATCCCGCACCAAGATCGTGTCCTCGCGCTCGGGCGAAGTGCTGACCAGCGCGACCGGGCATTGGATCAATTCCTCGACACGGCGGATGTACTTGATCGCCTGCGCCGGCAGATCGGCCCAGCTGCGCGCGCCCGCGGTCGACTGGCTCCAGCCCTCGATCTCTTCATAGACCGGCACCGCCGCCGCCTGGTCCGCGGCATGGGCAGGGAAATAGTCGAGCGTCTTGTCGCCGACCTTGTACCCCGTGCAGATCTTCAGCGTGTCGAACCCGTCGAGCACGTCGATCTTGGTCAGCGCGATGCCCGAAATGCCCGAAACCGCCGCGGCTTTGCGCACCAGCACCGCGTCGAACCAGCCGCAGCGGCGCTTGCGCCCCGTGACGGTCCCGAATTCATGCCCGCGCTCGCCCAGCCGCTGGCCGGTTTCGTCCTCAAGCTCGGTCGGGAACGGCCCCGCGCCGACGCGCGTGGTGTAGGCCTTGACGATCCCTAGCACGTAGCCCGCGGCCGCCGGCCCAAGGCCCGAGCCCGCGGACGCCGATCCGCCCACCGTGTTCGACGATGTCACGAACGGATAGGTGCCGTGGTCGACGTCGAGCAACATGCCCTGCGCGCCTTCGAACAGGATGCGCTTGCCTGCCTTGCGAAGCTCGCCCAGCGAATGCCACACGGGCTTTGCGTACGGCAGGATGTGCGGCGCGATCTCCGCCAGTTGCGCCTTGAGTTCCGCCCGGTCGATCGGCGGCTCTCCGAAGCCGAGGCGCAATGCATCATGATGCGCGCACAGCCGGTCGATCTGCGGATCGAGGTCGTCGAGGTGCGCCAGGTCGCACACGCGGATCGCGCGCCGCCCGACCTTGTCCTCATACGCCGGGCCGATGCCGCGGCGCGTCGTGCCGATCTTGAACTCGCTGGCGTCCTCGCGAAGGCCGTCGAGGTCGCGGTGGAACGGCAGGATCAGCGGGCAATTGTCCGCAATCTGAAGGTTCTCAGGCGTGATCTTAACCCCCTGCCCGGCCAGTTTCGCGACCTCGTCGCGGAAATGCCAGGGGTCCAGCACCACGCCGTTACCGATAACCGACATGGTCCCGCGCACGATACCGGAGGGAAGCAAGCTGAGCTTGTAGACCTGGTTGCCCACGACCAGCGTGTGGCCCGCATTATGCCCGCCCTGAAACCGGACGACGACATCGGCACGGCTTGCGAGCCAGTCGACGATCTTGCCTTTACCCTCGTCGCCCCACTGGGCGCCGATCACGGTGACGTTGGCCAAGGTGTTTGTTCCTGTTTGCTGGGTCAGGGAAATGCCGTGGGGTCCGTAGGGGCGAGAGGGCGCGACGTCGAGTCTGGCTGTCGTTTTGCAGGGCAAACTTCCACTATTCAGACACCGAACGTCACCAACCCATTCGCATCGATCTTCCACGCCGGGTTGAACGCGATCTCCCACGCGTGACCATCCGGATCCGCCACATATCCGCGATACCCGCCGTGCGGCGGCGCGCCAGCGGGGCGCAGCACGGTTCCACCCGCATCCTTCAGCTGTTCGATCAGCGCATTCACCTCCGCCTCTGAGCCGACATTATGCGCGAGCGCGAAGGCGCCGGGGGTGTGGGTCTTGCCCGGCCGCTGGCTGTCTTCATCCAACTTGTCGGCCAGCCAAGTACCGAGGACCAGCCCATTCATCTGGTAGAAGGCGATCTCTTCATTCTCGAACACCGGCGTCCAGCCGAAGCCGTCGCCATAGAATCGCTTGGACCGCGCAAGGTCGGCTATGCCTAAGGTGATGACCGAAATCTGTTGCTGCATGGGCGCATCCTCCTATCGTCACCCACTCTAACGCCGCCGGACGGGAAAGGACGCACATGAAGGGGTTGCGGATCGTCGCCTGTCTGGCCGCGTTGCTGACCGCCGCGCCCGCCGTCGCGAAATCACCGTTCGCGGGGCATTACCGGTTCAAGGATGGGCCGGATGTCGTCGCCGAACTGATCCTGAAAGAGGACGGCCGGTTCGAATACGGCCTAGCCGCGGGCGCGCTCGACGAGCAATCCGCGGGCCGCTGGGTCGAGGCGGACGGCAAGGTGACGCTGCATACGGAACCAAAGCCGAAACCGCCGGTGTTCTCGGCAGGCGCGCAGGCGAAGACCGCCGAGGCACCGTTCAAGCTGCTGGTCACATGGCCCAACGGACGCGGCGTCGCGGGTGTCGATTTCAAGCTGGGCTTCGACAGCGGCGAACCGTTGATGGATTACACGCAGGACTATGGCTGGACACAGCCCGCCGACGACAAGCGCGTGCCCCGGTGGATCGAACTGACCGAGCCGATCCACCGCATATCATCGCCCCGCTTCCGTATCGACATGACGAAGGGCAATGCCGTCACTTATGTCCTGACGCCCAACGACCTGGGCGTAGTCGACTTCGACGGCGCGGTGATCGAGCGGGTCGAAAAGCCCGCGGCCGACGACCCCGATATCCTGCTGCACCGGCGCGAAGGGGTGATGAAGTTCATGAAGCTGGACCGCGCAGACCGCCCGCGCCGGTGAGCCAGCCCACCCGCCATCCGAACTGGACGATCGCTGCGACGATGCTGGCGTCGAGCCTGGCGTTCATCGACGGGTCGGTCGTCAACGTCGCTCTGCCCGCGATCGGCAAGGACCTGAACGGCGGCGCGGCAAGCCTGGCCTGGGCGATCAACGCGTATCTGTTGCCGCTGTCGGCATTGTTGCTGCTGGGCGGGGCGGCGGGCGACCATTTCGGGCGGCGGCGGATGCTGGTCGCAGGGATAATGATATTCGCCATCGCTTCGGTCGGATGCGCGCTGGCGCCGAACCTTGAAGTGCTGCTGGCGTCGCGCGCGGTGCAGGGCATCGGCGCCGCGATCCTGATGCCCAACAGCCTCGGCATCCTCGGTTCTTCGTTCGAAGGCGAGGCGAAGGGGCGCGCGGTCGGTACCTGGGCCGCAGCCGGAGCCATCGCCAGCGCGGTGGGACCGCCGCTGGGCGGATGGCTGGTCGATGCGGTCGGCTGGCGTGCGATCTTCTATCTGAACCTGCCGGTCGCAGCGGGCGCGATTGCCATCACGTGGCTCTATGTCGACGAAAGCGCGGAGGGAGAACAGCCGCTCGACTGGACAGGCGCGGCGCTGGCGACCCTGGGACTGGGCGCGCTCGCATGGGGACTGACGGTCTGGTCGACCGAACATGCCGCGACGGTCGAGACATGGATCGGGCTTGGCGCGGGGGTCGCGCTGTTGGGCGCGTTCGTCTTTACCGAGCATCGCCTGGGCGATCGGGCGATGATGCCGCTCGCCCTGTTCGCCTCGCGGCCGTTCGTCGGGCTGACCGTGCTGACCTTCCTGCTCTATGGCGCACTCGGCGGATTGCTGGTGCTGCTGCCGTACCTGCTGATCGTCGGCGGCGCCTATACGCCGGTGCAGGCAGGACTGGCGCTGCTGCCCTTTTCCATCGTGATCGGCACGATGTCGCGCGTGACCGGGCGGCTGACCGAAAAGATCGGGCCGCGCTGGCCACTGACCATCGGCCCGATCGTGACCGGTGCGGGCTTCGCGCTGCTGATGCGCGCCGATCCGCAGGCGAGTTACTGGACCAGCGTGCTGCCCGGCATGGCGGTGATCGCGCTCGGCATGTCGCTGGCGGTCGCGCCGCTGACAACGGCGGTGCTGTCGTCGGTGGACGACCGACACACCGGTACCGCGTCGGGCTTCAACAGTGCGATTGCGCGCACGGGCGGGTTGATCGCGACGGCGCTGGCGGGGGCGGTGATTGCCGAGGCGGGCGCCGGGCTGACCAGCGCATTCCAGGCGGCGGCCGTCCTGGCCGCGATCCTCGCCATCGCGTCCGGCGTCGTTGCGTTTGCCACGCTGGGCGACCGTTCAGCGAAGGGAAAGCCGGACGGGCGCGTATAGCGCACGCCGGCGCCGCTCCCCCTTTGCGCGCGCCGCACGGAGACATGCCCCCATGCGTTTTTCGATGTTCACCCTCGGCCTGATGGCCGCTGCCACTGCCGCCGCTGCACAGGATGCCCCGCGCCGCCCGATGCTGTCGGACGCGTGCCGCGCCGAAGTGGAAAAGACCTGCCCCATCGGCGCCGACGGCGATCGCCGCGCGCGCATGCAATGCGTGATGGCGAGCCAGGACAAGTTCAGCGACGGCTGCAAGAAGGAATTCGCCGACATGCGCGCGCGGATGCAGCAGATGCGTGAACAGCGCGGCGGCGGGAACATGGCGTCGCCCCCGGCCGATGGGAATGCCACGGCCACGCCGCAGTAAAGCCTGACGCGAAGGATCGGCGCGCGTGATACGTATCGCCTCCGGAACATTGCCGGAGTCTCGTTCATGCGCGCCGCTATCGCCTTTACGACCATTGCCGCAGCCGCCGTTGCGTTAAGCGCAGCACAATCGCGGGACCGCCTGCCGCGCGAATGCCGGCGCGAAGTCGTGAAGCTGTGCGGCCTGACGTTCGACCGCGACAAGATCCGCACCTGCCTGACCGAGAAATACCGGGAGTTGAGCGAGGGGTGCCGCGACGAGATCGTGGCGCGAGTGCGTGAAAAGATGGGCGATGCGGCATCGACGCCCAAGGGGCCGTCAGCGGGTGCGACCGAATATGCCTATGGCACTGCTCCCTTGCAAAAGATCGACTTCTTCGCCGCGAAGTCGCCCCGCGCGCCGCTGCTGGTCTTCGTTCACGGCGGCGGATGGAAACGCGGCGACAAGGGCAATGCCACCGGCCGCGATCTCGCTCCGCATTATGTCGGACAGGGCTATGCCGTCGCCTCCGTCAACTATCGCCTGGTTCCCGACGCGGCCGTCGAGCAGCAGGCAGCCGATGTCGCCAGCGCCGTCGCCTACTTACGCAGCAATGCAGAAAGGTTCGGTATCGACCCAGCCCGGATCGTGCTGATGGGACACAGCGCGGGCGCGCATCTGGTCGCACTGGTGGGTACCGATCCCCAGTATCTCCGTGCCGCCGGTCTCGGCATGGACGCGGTGCGCGGGGTCATCCCGAATGACGGCGCCGCCTACGATGTCCCCGCGCAGATGAAGGACGGGCCGGGGATCATGCAGCAGACCTATGCCCAGGCGTTCGGCACCGACCCCGCGCGGCAACGCGCGCTGTCCCCCACGCTGCAGGCGGCCAGCCCGAATGCGCCCGCTTTCCTCCTCATCCATGTCCAGCGGCCCGACGGCGTGCGGCAAGCGACGGCGCTGGCCGACGCGCTGAAGCGCGCGGGCACGCCGGTTCAGGTCAACGGCTTCCCTGGCGAGGGGCTGAAAGGGCATATGGAGATCAACCGCCAGCTCGGCGACCCCGCCTATCCTGCGACGCCCGTGGTCGACGCCTGGTTGAAACGCGTGTTCGCGAGCTAGAAGCTGTCGGGATAGACCGAAAAGCCCGTCGCCGGTTCCTCGCGTCCATCGGGGTGCTCGATCGTATAGCTGCCCCCGCGCCCGGCCGCATTTGCGCCGCCGCTGATGAACAATGAGAAACCGAACCAGCGCTGGTATTCGAACCCGTGCCGTTCGGTCGGATCGAGCGTCACGCGGACGCCCGTATCGCCGATGGCAGCGGCAATCGCTTCGATGCCCGAAATGCGCGACGCCATAAGTCCCGCGTGATCGAAGGCGCGGAGCGTCTCGAGTGCGGGACCGACAGGGCCGGTCGCGGCGATGAGCGGCAGCCAGTCGGCAAAGCCCGCATCGACGAGACCGCCCGCATCCTTCATGTCGAGCAGCCGGTCGAGCTGGGCGATCTTCTCCGCCGGCAAGATCAGGCCCGCGAGCGTTTCGACCAGATCGGGCATCGTCAGGTCGACGGTGATCCCCTCGACCCCCGCCGCCTTCAGCGCCGCGACCACGATGCCGGTGATTTCGCACGCGGCCGCCACCGAATCGTCGCCGATCAGTTCGGCCCCGACCTGCATCGCCTCTCGCTGCGGATCGAGCTGCGTCGCGCCCAGTTTCAGCACAGGCCCGGCATAACAGAGCCGCAGTGGGCGCGGCACGTCGGCAAGTTGTGTCGAAACGATCCGCGCGACCTGCGGCGTGATGTCGGGCCGGATCGCGAGAGTGCGCTGCGACAACGGATCGACGAACCGCGCAAGGTTCGTGCGCGCGGACTTCAGCCGCGCGGCAAGGCCGTCCTCATATTCGGCGAGCGGTGGCGACACGCGATCGTACCCCCGCCCCTCGATGCAATCGAGCAGCGCGCGCGTTCGTTGCGCCTGTGCGGCCGCCTCTCCCGGGAGACGGTCGCGCAGCCCTTGCGGCAGGAGGCCACTCGCCGATGACATCAGAACTTCAACGCCTTCACCGTCTTCACCCCCGGAAGCTTGCAGAGCTGCCATAGCACGGGTTCCGGGATCGACGCATCGACGGAGAGCAGTACCACCGCTTCCCCGCCCGCGGTGCGGCGGCCGAGGTGGAAGGTGCCTATGTTGATGTTCGCTTCGCCCAGGGTCGAGCCGAGGCGGCCGATGAAACCGGGGGCGTCCTCGTTGACGATGTAGAGCATGTTGTCGGCGAAATCTGCCTCGACCTTGATGCCGAAAATCTCGACCAGCCGCGCCGCGCCGCCCGAGGCATTGCCGCCGAACAGGGTGCCGGCAACCGATTTCTCACCCGCTTCGGTCGCGACCGAAACGCGGATCAGCGTCTGGTAATCGCCCTCGCGGTCATGCCGCACTTCGCGCACGTCGAGGCCGCGTTCCTTCGCCATGAAGGGCGCGTTGACCATGTTCACCGTGTCCGAATAGCGGCGCATGAAGCCTGCGAGGACCGCACCGACGATCGGCTTGATGTTCAGCTGTGCCGCCGCCCCTTCGACCTCGATCGAGATCTGGGTGAGGTTGTCATGCGCCAGCTGGCTGACCAGCGAGCCGAGCTTTTCGGCAAGGCCCATGTAGGGGCGTAGCTTCGGTGCTTCCTCGGCGCTGAGGCTCGGCATGTTGAGCGCGTTGGTGACGCCGCCCGAGACGAGATAGTCGGCCATCTGCTCGGCGACCTGAAGCGCGACATTGACCTGCGCCTCGTTGGTCGACGCGCCGAGGTGCGGGGTCGAGATGAAGTTCGGCGTACCGAACAGCGGCGATGCGGTCGCCGGTTCCTCGACGAACACGTCGAGTGCCGCGCCACCCACCTGGCCGCTGTCGAGTGCTTCCTTCAGCGCCGCCTCGTCGATCAACCCGCCGCGCGCGCAGTTGATGATGCGCACGCCCTTCTTGGTCTTGGCAAGGTTTTCGCGCGACAGGATGTTGCGCGTCTGGTCGGTCAGCGGCGTGTGCAGGGTGATGAAGTCGGCACGCGCGAGGAGTTCGTCGAGCGTGACCTTCTCGATGCCGAGATCCACAGCGCGTTCGGGCGTCAGGAACGGGTCGTAAGCGACGACCTTCATTTTCAGGCCGAGCGCACGGTCGGCGACGATCGAGCCGATGTTGCCCGCGCCGATCAGGCCCAAGGTCTTCGACGTGACCTCGACGCCCATGAAGCGGTTCTTTTCCCACTTGCCTGCCTGCGTCGACTTGTCGGCCTCCGGCAGGTCGCGGGCGAGCGCGAACATCAGCGCGATCGCGTGTTCGGCTGTGGTGATCGAGTTGCCGAAAGGCGTGTTCATGACGACGATACCGGCGGCGGATGCGCTCGGGATGTCGACATTGTCGACGCCGATGCCGGCGCGGCCGATGACCTTCAGGTTCTTCGCCGCCGCGATGACGTCCTTCGTCACCTTGGTCGCCGAACGGATGGCGAGACCGTCGTACTGATCGATGATCGCGATCAGCTCTTCCTTGGTCTTGCCGGTGATCTCGTCGACCTCGACCCCGCGTTCGCGGAAGATCTGGGCGGCGAGCGGGGACATTTTGTCGGAAATCAGGACTTTTGGCATTTGTATCTCCCTCTCCCCGCTTGCGGGGAGAAGGGGATTTTAGTTTTTTACCTGCGCCCAGGCCCAGTCGAGCCACGGCCCCAGCGCCTCGACGTCGGCGGTATCGACCGTCGCACCGCACCAGATGCGCAGGCCCGGGGGCGCATCGCGATATCCGGCGATGTCGTAAGCCGCATCCTCCGCCTCGAGCAGCGACGCCAGCTTCTTGATCAACGCTTCGTCGGCGCCCTCCGCGGTCAGGCAGACGCTGGTCTTCGACCGCGTTGCCGCATCCGCCGCAAGGTGGCCCAGCCACGGCCGGGCCGCCACGATCGCATCGAGCGCCGCCGCATTGGCATCGCTGCGCGCCATCAGGCCCGAGAGCCCGCCGAGGCCCTTCGCCCATTCGAGCGCGAAGATGACGTCTTCGACGGCGAGCATCGACGGGGTGTTGATCGTCTCCCCCTTGAACACGCCTTCGGTCAGCGCGCCCTTCGACACGAGACGGAAGATCTTCGGCAGCGGCCATGCGGGGGTGTAGCTGGTCAGCCGTTCGACGGCGCGGGGCCCGAGAATGATCACGCCATGCGCGCCCTCTCCGCCCAGCACCTTCTGCCATGAGAAGGTCGTCACATCGAGCTTGTCCCACGGCATGTCGTAGGCGAACACCGCGCTGGTCGCGTCGCAGAAGGACAAGCCTTCGCGGTCGGGCGCAATCCATTCGCCATCGGGTACACGCGCGCCCGAAGTCGTACCGTTCCAGGTGAACAGGACATCGTTCGACCAGTCGACGCTATGCAAGTCGGGCACCGAACCATAATCGGCACGGATGACAGTCGGATCGAGCTTCAACTGCTTGGCGGCGTCCGTCACCCAGCCTTCGCCGAACGATTCCCAGGCGAGCGCGGTGACGGGCTTTGCGCCCAGCATCGTCCACATCGCCATTTCGAAGGCGCCGGTGTCCGACCCAGGCACAATGCCGATGCGGTGCGTGTCGGGCACGCCCAGGATTTCGCGCGTCAGATCGATCGCGTATTGCAGCCGCGCCTTGCCGATTTTCGAGCGGTGCGAACGGCCGAGCGAACCAGTCGCAAGGCGTGCGGCATCCCAGCCGGGCGGCTTGGCACAGGGTCCGGAGCTGAAGTGGGGACGCGCAGGTTTGGCGTCGGGACGTGATAACTCAGTCATGTATTCTCTCCTCACAGAGAGCAGCGCGGCGTTGGGACCGCGTGGCCCGGGGGCGCTCATAGCGGCGAAACGTTAACCGTCAACCGCATTGCGGTGACGCGAGGAAAAAGCGTCGCTAAACCCGCGCCATGCGTCGCCTTATCCTCCTGACTTTCCTTGTGCTGGCCTCTTGTATGTCGGGCCCGAAATATCAGCGCCCGCCAGCGCAGCCGGTTGTTCGCGGCACCGACACGGCTGCCTTGCGTCAATGTATCGCCAAAATGGACCGCATCGTCGCGCGTTACGCGTTGCTGCCCGACCGGACATTCAGCGGTCAGTGCTCGGCGCTCGGCAGTGTGCAGTTGCGCGACATCGGGACGCCGGTGACCAATCTGGGCGCGATGACCTGCAATCTCGGCTACGCCTTCACCCTGTGGGTACAGAGCGACCTGCAGGTGCCGGCCATGGGCGAATTCGGATCGCCGGTCGTCAAGGTCGAGACAATGGGCACCTACAGCTGCCGCAACATCAATGGTGCTGCGACGGGCAAGCTGTCCGAACATGCCTTTGCCAATGCCGTCGATGTGTCCGCATTCGTACTGCAGGACGGACGGCGGATCAGCGTGCAGGGCGGATGGAACGGAGACGAGCGCGAGGGGCGATTCCTGCGCACGGTCCGCAATTCCGCATGCCGCCGGTTCAACACGGTGCTGAGCCCCGATTACAACGCGCTGCACCACGACCATCTGCATTTCGACATGGGCAGAGGGCCGTTCTGCCGCTGAGGGCAATCACGACCATTGCGGCTGTCGAGTGCGGGCCCTAACGCATACGAAATGACAGAAACGCATATCCCGAACCGCATCTTCCCGCGCGCCGCGCAGGGTGCGGAAGTCGCCAAGCACGGTGTCTCGACGCCGCAGACCGAAAACCCCGCGTACAAGCTCGCGTTCCAGGACATGGATTTCCTGCTGCGCGAAGAACTGCGCCCCGTCCGGTTCCAGCTGGAACTGCTGAAACCCGAAATGCTTTTGGACGAGGCGAAGATCGGGTCGATGATCGTTTGCTACGGCTCGGCACGCATTCCCGAACCCGGTGTCGCATCGACCAATCCCGATCCGGTCGCGGCGAAAAGCCTTGAGGCCAAGTCGCGCTATTACGACGAAGCGCGAAAGCTGGCGCGGCTGGCGAGCGAGTTTCCGCAGGACGAGAGCGGCTGGCGGCACTTCGTCGTATGTTCGGGTGGCGGGCCGTCGATCATGGAGGCGGCGAACCGCGGCGCGACCGATGTCGGCGCCGAATCGGTGGGTCTCAATATCCTGTTGCCGCACGAACAGGCGCCCAACCCCTATGTGACGCCGTCGCTCAGCTTCCAGTTCCACTATTTCGCACTGCGCAAGATGCACTTCCTGCTGCGTGCGCGGGCGGTCGCGGTGTTTCCCGGCGGATTCGGGACGTTCGACGAGACGTTCGAACTGCTGACCCTGATCCAGACCGGCAAGATCAAGCCGATGCCGGTCCTGATGTTCGGCCGCGAATTCTGGGAGCGCGTCGTGAACTTCCAGGCGCTGGCAGAGGAAGGCGTGATTTCGGCACGCGACCTCGACCTGATCACCTGGGTCGAAAGCGCCGAAGAAGCCTGGGACGCCGTACAGGCATTTTACGCGGCATAGCCGCAATCGCCCCGGCTAAGGCCGGGGCACCGCTAAAAAATCAGTGAGCGGCAGGCGCCGTCGCGTTGGCAGCTGGTGCAGCCACGTTGTCCGCAGGTGCTGTGGCATTGCCCGCGGTCGCATTGCCAGCGGCTGCGGCTTCTGCCGGAGCAGCGCCTGCGGCCGGAACCGGCGGCAACGGCAGGTTCGAACCCTGCTTGTTCAGATACGCGATGATGTTCGCGCGATCCTCGGCCTTCGAAAGACCGGCAAAGCTCATCTTGGTGCCCGGCGCGAAGGCCTTGGGCGAGTGCAGCCAGGCGTTCATCGCCTGGAAGTCCCACTTGCCGCCCTTGCTCTTCAGCGCGTCGGAGAAGGCGAAGCCGCCCTTGCCGTGACCGATTTCGTCACCGAGCGTCGCGTAGAGATTCGGACCGATGCCGTTCGCGCCGCCCTGCGTCGCCGTGTGGCACGAGGCGCACTTCTTGAAGACTTCTTCACCCTTGGCCGGATCCGCCGTCGGCATCAGCGTTGCGATATCGACTTCCGCCGCGGCAGCGCCGCCGCCGGTCTCTTCGACGCCCTCGACGACATAGCCCATCTTTTCCGGACGACCGCTGTGGAAATATTCGCCGGCAACTATGCTGCCGCCCAGTGCCACAATCAGGGCCCCCAAGCCCATCATCGCGATGATATTCGACCGGTTATCCATGTGTGCGCCGCAAACCCCGAGTTCGGTATGGTGATTGGGGCATGCCCTTATAAGCGGCGGCGCGGAACCGCAAGCACGCTTGCGGCAGCGCATCATGATGCCTAGGCGCGCAATCCTATGCAAGATTACCCCGCCCCCGCCCTGCCCATCGTCGCAAGGATGGTCGCCGCCGCCGAAGCCGAACCGCATCGCGCGGTCGCGTTCCAGGGCGCGCCGGGCGCGAATTCGCAGATCGCGGTGGAAGAGGCGTTTCCGGACGCCCTGCCCCTGCCCTGTTTCGCATTCGACGATGCGATCGACGCGGTGCGTGACGGCCGGGCCGATTGCGCGATGATCCCGATCGAAAATTCGCTGCACGGGCGCGTGTCAGACATCCACTTCCTGCTGCCCGAATCGGGGCTGGTCATCACCGGCGAACACTTCCTGCCGATCCGATATGCGCTGATGGGCACGGGACCGCTTTCGGGTGTGAAGCAGGCGACCAGCCATCCGCAGGCACTGGGTCAGTGCCGCCACTGGCTTCGTTCGCGGGGGATCCAGCCGGTCGCCTATTCGGACACTGCGGGGGCGGCCGCACTGGTCCTCGAACAAGGCGATCCTGTGGTTGCCGCCATCGCGCCGCCCAAGGCAGCCGCGATCTACGGCCTCGACACCCTTGCCGAATCGCTGGAGGATTCGGACGACAACATGACCCGGTTTGTCGTGCTGGCACGCGAAGCGCCGCTGCGCGAGCTTCCGCCCGAAGTCATGACCACCTTCGTTTTCGAGGTGAAGAACATCCCCGCCGCGCTCTACAAGGCCATGGGCGGCTTCGCGACGAACGGCGTCAACATGACGAAGCTCGAAAGCTACCAGCGGGGCGCGAGCTTTGCTGCGACCGAATTCTTCGCCGATATCGAAGGGCATCCGGACGAAGCGCATGTGCGCCGCGCGCTCGAGGAACTGGCTTTCCATTCGAAATGGGTGCGCATCCTGGGAACCTATCCCCGCGCCCGTAGCCGGACCTGAAGGAGGATCGCATGCTCATCGTCGCCGGAACCATTCGCGTCCCTGCCGAGAACATGGAGGCGGCACGTCCCGCGATGGACGAACTCGTACGGGCAACGCGCGCCGAAGCGGGTTGCGAACTTTATGCCTATGCCGAAGACCTGTTCGATGCCGGGCTAATCCACATCAGCGAACGCTGGACCGACGCGGCATCGTTCGCCGCTCACGGTGCGGCACCGCATCTTGCAGAATGGCGCGTAAAGGGCGCGCAACTCGGCGTGCACGGCCGCGACCTGCGGCTCTACACCGTGGACGGGTTCAAGACGCTCTAGGGCGTTATTCCGCGACCCAGTGTCGCAGGAGCGTATGGGCAATCGCAAAGGGCGGAGGCGCCCGGAAGCGTGCGCCCTCTTCACCCGCCAGGGCGGCACGGGCATCGTCGCGCGTCACCCACATCGCATCCTCGAGTTCGCGCTCGTCGATCACGATCGCGTCGTCGAGCGCCTCGGCGATACACGCGATCATCAACTGCGCCCCGCCGAACGGCCACGGCTGGCTCGCGACATACCGCACCGCGCCGCAGGTGATACCCGCTTCTTCCTTCACCTCCCGCCGCACCGCCTCCTCGATGGATTCGCCCGGTTCCAGGAAGCCGGCGAGCGCGGAATAATTGCCGGGCGGGAAACGCGACTGGCGGCCGACGAGAACCCTGCCCGAATGTTCGGCGAGCATGATCACGACAGGGTCGGTGCGCGGAAAATGCTCGGTATTGCAGGCATCGCACTTCCTGCCCCAGCCTGCACGGAACAACGTCGTCGTGCTGCCGCATCGGGCGCAGAACCGGTGGTTGTTGTGCCAGGTGATCAGGCTGAGCGCGGTCGCAAAGGTCGCCGCATCCTCTGCGGGCAGGATCGTCAGTGCATGGAACATCGCCGGCGACCGCATGACCGATGGTTCGGTCGTCACCACGACCTCCACGAAATGCGGACGATCGCCGTCGAGGCCCAGCAGCACCAGTTCAGCATCCGCAGCCACGTCGGCAAGGCTGCCCCAGACGAGCGTATCCGCATCGGAGATGGCCGGCGCCAGCCCTTCGAGCGTCAGCACCCGCGCACGCCAGTCGCCGAGTACCGCGGCATAGGCTTCAGGATCGGCGCGCAGGTGATCCGCCCGGTCGAGCCGCGATCCCGTCAGGCCCGGACCGGTCGTCGTCACAGTCCCGCGTACACGCTGCGCGCGAAATCCTTCGTGAAGGGCATGGCTTCGCTCGGCATGAACTGCGCAAATCCGCTCGCACGAATGCCCCGCGTCGGGTCGACGAAAGCAATGGTCGCCGCTGCGCCGCCCCAGCCATAAGTCCCGATCCCCGCGCCGCCCGGCGTCGGGTTGGTCGTAACCCGCCCACCCGCGCCAAAGCCCTGTCCGTCCGCCATCGTTCCCGCGGTCGCGACACCCGGCTGAAGCAGGTTCGACATGGCGAGCGCAGCGGTTTCGGGCTTCAGGATCCGCACGCTGCCGATCGCGCCTTTTCCGGCAAGCATCAGCAGGAAGCGGTCGTAGTCGCGCGGGCTCATCACCAGCCCGCCACCGCCCAGCGGCAACGTGGACGTGTCGGTGTAAATACTGTCGGCACCGCCATCCATCGGGAATTGCTGGCTACCCAGGACACCATAGTTGGTGACGAGGCGCGGCAACTCCGAAACCGGCACATGGAAGAAACTCGACTTCATGCCCAGCGGATCGAAGATGCGCGTCTGCAGGAAACGGTCGAACGGCATGCCGGACACGATTTCGATCACGCGCCCCAGGACATCGAGGCCTGCGGAGTAACTCCACTGCGTGCCGGGTTCGTACATCAGCGGCAGGGTCGCGATCCGGTCGGCGAATGCGGCAAGCGTCGGCGCGGCCTTCACGTCGGGCAGGCCAGGAATCGGCGAACGGCTGACGACCCCGCCGATCAGCCCTTCCTTCGCATAGGCTTCGAGCAATTTGCCCTTGGATGTAATGATGTAGCCGAGGCCGGAACTGTGGGTCATCAGGCCGCGAATCGTGACGGGTTTGGTCGCCGGTTTCGCGTCGAGGCTCACCATCTGGTCGACGATGACCATCGGCTTTTTGAAACCCGGGATGAAGTCGCCGACATTCTGGTCGAGGCGGAGCTTGCCTTCCTCGATCAGGATCATCGCCGCCATCGCGGTGATCGGTTTCGACATCGAATAGACACGGTAGAGTGTATCGCCATCGACCGCCCGGTCACGGCCCCGGCCGACTTTTCCAGCGACGACGAAATCGGGACCGGAAAGTCCCCGGCCGATCGCTCCTGCTGCACCCGGCAGCTTGTCCTCGGCCACATAGCCGTCGAGCAACGCTTGTACGCCGGTCCATTTGCTGCTCGTTTCGCGCGCCCAGGCCCAGCTGGGCGATAGCGCTATTGCGCCCGCGAGTGCGGTTGCCCCCAGAAACTGCCTACGATCAAGCGCCGCGTCGAACATGCATCACTCCTCCGTCATCGCGAGCCGCGCGGCCTTTGCGAACAGTGTCGGCAGACCGGCTTCGTCGAGCCGCGCGATGTCCCACCATTGGCCACTCGGTTGCAAGAGGCAACTTTCATCGAACACCGCGCGAACCACCGAAAGATGCAAGGTAAAATGGGTGAAGACGTGTGTGACCGTGCCCAGTGGTTCGCCGGCGTTGTCCACGGCCTCGAAGGCCGAAGGGAGCGCCATCATCCCGCCGAGCAACCCTTTTTCGGGCCGCCGCACGAGCAACACCTTGCCCTGGTGCTCGATCCAAAGTGCGACACCCTGCCGCACCGGCTTGGCGACCTTGGGCAATCGCTTGGGGTAGGGTGCCGGATCGCCTTCCGCACGAGCCGTGCAGGCGGCGCTCAACGGGCACATCAGGCAGGACGGATTTCTCGGCGTGCACACCGTGGCGCCAAGATCCATCATTGCCTGTGCGAAATCGCCGCTGCGGGTCTCGGGGGTAATCGAATCGGTCAGCCGGTAGAGTTCGGGCTTGGCCGCAGGCAGGGGCGTTTCGATCGCGAACAGCCGTGCAACGACGCGTTCGACATTGCCGTCGACGACGACCGCTCGCTGCCCGAACGCGATCGCGGCAACCGCCGCCGCTGTATAAGTTCCGATTCCGGGCAGGTTGCGCAATTCCGCTTCAGTGTCCGGAAAGCCACCACGCGAAGAGACGGCTCTGGCGCAGGCAATCAGGTTTCGTGCGCGGGCATAATAGCCAAGGCCCGCCCAGGCCGTCATCACGTCGGCCATGTCCGCGTCGGCCAGCGCTTCCACGGTCGGCCAGCGGCGCGTGAAGGTTTCGAAATAGGGGATGACGGCGGCGACCGTCGTTTGCTGCAACATGATCTCGGACAGCCAGACGCGGTACGGATCGGGCAACGGCGTGCCCGGTGCCGCCCGCCAGGGCAGGGTACGTGCATGCACATCGTACCAGCCGAGCAGCATCGCAGAAATGCAATTGGGATTATCAGGACTCTCGACGGGCACGGATCGCCTGTGCCATGGAAGCGCGCATGGCGAAACGTCCAGAACCTGTTGCCGAATCCGTCCGCTCGATGCGCCCGCGTTCGGTGGCCGATATCGTGCCCGATATCGGGCAGACGGCATTCCGCAAATTCGGCTTCATCCAGTCTTCAGTGGTCAGCCGCTGGCGCGAGATCGTGGGCGAGAAATACGCGCATGCCAGCGCACCCGAATCGATTCGCTTTCCCCACGGCAAGCGTGAAGACGGCGTTATGACTGTCGTCGTCACGGGCGCGCATGCGCCGATGATGCAGCACGTCATCCCGACGATGATCGAGCGGGTGAACCGCTTCTTCGGCTACGCCGCCGTCGCGCGCGTCGTCATCCGGCAAGGGACGCTGCCGCAAGCAGCCCGGCGCGCGGCGCCACTGCCCTCGGTTCCGGTGCCGACCGACCTTGGCGATTCATTGCGCACGGTTGCAGACCCCGAGTTGCGCACGGTACTCGAATCGCTGGCGCGCGGCGTCGCTGCGGCGCGCAACATTCCGGTGGTGGGGAAAATCAGTTGATGCGTTTCGTGCTTGCGCTGTCCGCGCTGCTGACTCTCGCCGCCGCACCGCCGCCGCCCAAGGCCGTCGACTGGACGAAGACGGTCGCGCGCGCGCCATCCGGCGGTTTCCTCATCGGCAATCCGGCGGCAAAGATCCGGCTGGTCGAATACATGTCGTATACATGTTCGCACTGCCAGCATTTCGCGACCGAAAGCGCCGTACCGCTGATGCGGGATCACGTCGCTACCGGCAATGTGTCGTTCGAAGTGCGGAATTTCATGCTCAACGGGCTCGATTTCACCTTTGCGCTGGTCGCGCGTTGCGGCGGCGTGGCGAAGTTCAAGGGCAATCACGAGGCGATCTTCGCCAATCAACAGGCGCTGCTCACACGGGGCTCGAGGTTCAATCCTGCAACCTATGCCAAGGATCCGGTCGCCGGCATGAAAGCCTGGGCACGCGCCAGTGGTATCGTCGACCTGATGGCGAAACGCGGCATTCCCGCCGCGGCGATCGATCAGTGCATCGCAGACAAGGCCGAACAAGGCCGTCTGCAGGGCATGACGCGCGATGCCGTGGATGTGAAGAAACTGTCCGGCACGCCGAGCTTCTTCATCAACGACCAGCCGATTGCCGGGGGAACCTGGAGCAGTGTCGAATTCGACCTGCAGCAAGCACAAAAATCCTGAACGAGGCGAACGAATTATGACCCGTATGATCCTTGCAAGCGTGGCCGCACTGGCGCTGGCGTCGTGTGGTTCCGGTGGCAATAACACGACGGCCGCAGCGCCGGTCGCCGGCAAGGCCGCGCCCGCGGGAACCGAATGGGAAACGACAGTCGTCGCGACGCCGGAAGGCGGCTTCCGCATGGGCAACCCCGATGCACCGATCAAGCTGGTCGAATATGGATCGTTGAGCTGCCCGGCATGCTCCGCCTTTTCGGCGCAGGGCACCAAGCCGCTGAAGGAAAATTACGTCAAGAGCGGCAAGGTTTCGTGGGAATACCGCAGCCTGTTGCTCCACGCGCCCGACCTGATGGCGACGCTTTCCTATAGCTGCGGCGGTCCGGAGCCATTCTTCGCTCTGATCGAAGCGTCGTACGCAGACATGCCCAACTGGCTGGACAAGCTGATGAAGCTGACGCCCGCCGAACAGCAGCGCCTGCAGAGCCTGCCGATCGCGGCACAGACGACGGAATATGCACGCCTTTCCGGCCGCGACGAGTTCGTGACCCAGCGCGGCGTGTCGCGCGAGGCGCTGGCGCAATGCCTGGCCGACCCGCGCAAGGTCGCGGCCGCCGACCAAGTACGCAAGGACGCGTTCGAGAAGTACAATGTGCAGGGAACGCCGTCGTTCTTCATCAACGGCAAGATGGTCGAAGGCGTGTCATCCTGGACCGACCTGGAGCCGGAACTGCGCGCAGCAGGCGCCTGAGCGCGCTTAATCCACAGTTTTGTGCTGTGGGCGACGTGACGCCCGCATGACGTGCCGTTAGCCTGATCCACAGGGGGATTCGGGCTTTTGAAGATCGCGCGCGTCAAATTGTCGGGGTTCAAGTCGTTCGTCGACCCCGTCGAGCTGCGCGTGATGCCGGGACTGACCGGCGTTGTCGGCCCGAACGGCTGCGGCAAGTCGAACCTGCTGGAGGCGATCCGCTGGGCGATGGGCGAAGGCAGCCCGAAGTCGCTGCGCGGGTCGGGCATGGAAGACGTGATCTTCGCCGGCACCGCAACCCGCCCCCAGCGCCAGTTCGCCGAAGTCTCGATCCTCGCGGAGCGGGATGACGACGAAGTCGAAATTACCCGCCGCATCGAACGCGGGGCCGGATCGGCCTATCGTATCAACGGGCGTGACGCTCGCGCCCGCGACGCGCAATTGCTGTTCGCCGATGCGGCGACCGGTGCCCACTCTCCCGCACTCGTCAGCCAGGGCAAGATCGGTGCGGTCATCGCCGCCAAGCCTGCCGAACGCCGCGCGATGCTGGAGGAGGCCGCAGGGATCGCGGGCCTGCACGTCCGCCGCCGCGAGGCCGAGATCCGGCTGAAGGCGACCGAAACCAACCTTGCCCGTGTCGCCGAAGTCCTGGCCGAAATGGACACGCGCATCGGTGTGTTGCGGCGACAGGCGCGCTCGGCCGAACGGTATCGCAAACTTAGCGACGCCATTCGCGTGGCCGAGGGCCGGTTGATCTTCGCCCGCTGGCGCGATGCGGCTGCCGCGGCAGATGCAGCCCGTGCCGAGGCCGCTGCGGCTGAAGAAAAAGTCGCGAAGATTTCCGAGGCGCAGCGGGTTGCCGCCGCGCTCAGCCGTGATGCGGCGGACAAACTCGCCGAGGCCCGGTCGGTGGCGCAGGGACTGCGCGATGCCGCGTCCGATGCACGCCACGCGCTCTCGACCGCCGAAGGCGAGTTGCGCGCCATCGAGACGCGGATCGCGGGCCTGTCTGCGGAGCGCGAGCGGTTGGCCGCCGATCGCGAGCGCGAAGGCGAACTGGCGAGCGACGCGGGCGATGCCTTGGCCCGGCTCGCCGACGAAGTGAAAGCGCTGACCGCCCGCATTGCGCAGGCCGACGGCGAGCGCGCCGAACGTGCGGCACGGGTTTCCGAAACCGAAGCCGCGGCGCGTGAGGCAGAACTGGTACTGGCAAAGGCGACCGCCGAGGCGGCCGAGCGCGGCGCTGAACGGCGCGTGGCGGAAGCCGCCGTCGCGGCGGCTGCTGCCCAACTGGATCGTGCCGAACGCGACCTTGCCCGCGCGGTGGCCGAACGCGAAGCGCTGACCTCGCTGGAACGGATCGAAGACGAACATTCGGCCGCGATTGCCGCAAAGGCCGGAAACGAAGCGGGGCTGGCAACTGCTGTCGCTGAGCTCGAGGCCGCCGAAACCGCGCGGGAAGCGGCTGCGGGCAACCTCGCTGCGGCACAGACCGCCCGGTCTGAAACTGCCGCTGCGCTGGCTGCTCTCGAAAGCGAGGCGCGTGCCCTTGCGCCTGCCCGTGAAGCAACGGGCGCGCTTGGACAGGTTTCGGCGGCCCGGGGTTATGAAGCGGCACTCGCTGCCGCGCTGGCAGACGATCTCGCAGCGGATGTCGGCAAAACGTCGACAGCGTCGCGACGGTGGGCTGGGGCGGAGATCGACGCGAACGATCCTGCGCTGCCGACGGGCACGGCATTGTCGAGCCATGTCACGGCCCCGGCCGAGCTTGCCCGCCGCCTATCGCAGATCGCGGTAGTCGACCGGGATAATGGCACCGTCCTTGCGGTGGGCCAGCGGCTCGTCACGCGCGACGGTGTGCTGCGCCGCTGGGACGGCTTCGTCAGCGAAGGCACGGGTGCCGCGGAAGCCGAACGACTCGTTCGCCGTAACCGGCTAGCCGAAATCGAAGCTGCGCTGCCGGAAGCGCGTACACGGGCCGAGGCAGCGAATGCCGCCGTCGCGACCGGGCGTCTGGCGATCGACACGGCGACGCAGAATTTGACCGATGCACGTTCGGTGCGCGACGCGGCCGACTCCACGCTCCGCATGGCGCTCCGTGCGGTCGATACAGCTGCTGCTGCCGTCGAACGGGTTCAGGCAGCACATCGGCAGATCGCCGAGCGCATCGCAACGATCGAAGGCGATGTGACGACGGCCCGCACCGAACGCGAGGGTGCGGAGACGCGTCGAGCCGCTCTTCCCGCCGACGACGGGGGCCTGCACCTTTCCACCCTCGACGCTTCGGCACGTGTTGCGCGCGAAGGCGTCGTTGCTGCACGTGCGCATCTCGCGTCACTCGACGCAGCGCTCGAGGCCGACCGCGCCCGAAAGACGTCGGCCGCCGCCGAAGCCGAAAGCTGGAAACAGCGTAGCGGCAAGGCGTCGAAACGGATCGAGGACATGGCCCGCCGCGCCGCCGCGCTCGACGCCGAAGCAGAGACGCTCGACGACGCGCCGGATGCAACTGCCCGCGCCGTTCGCCGTGCAACGACGGCGGTCGAGGAAGCGAACGCGCAGGCCGAAACCGCGATCTCGAACGAACGCGCAGCCGAAGCGGCGCTTCGCGAGCGCGAAACCGATGCTGCGACGATCGGCGAAGGCCTGTCTACCGCACGCGAGGACCGTGCCGGCGCCGCCGCCCGCGCCGAAAATCAGGAACAGCGCCGGATCGAAATGGGCCGCGTCTCGGGCGAACGCTTCGAATGCCCACCGCCGGTTCTTCCGGAAAAGCTGGGATTCGATTCGAAGACTGTCGAGGACGCCCAAACCGAATCGCGCACGCTCGAAAGCCTGACGATGGATCGCGAGCGCCTGGGTCCGGTCAACCTCGTCGCCGAGCAGGAACTGGCCGAGTTGGAGGGCGCGCGGGAGCAGAACGCCGCGGAGATCGCCGAACTGACGGAAGCCACGCATCGCCTGCGCGGCTCCATCGGCAGTCTCAACCGCGAAGGCCGCCTGAAGCTGCGCGCCGCGTTCGAGGCAGTGGACGGGCACTTCCGCATTCTTTTCCGCACGCTGTTCAACGGCGGCGAAGCGCATCTGGAAATGATCGACAGCGACGATCCGTTGGACGCCGGCCTCGAGATCATGGCTCAGCCGCCGGGCAAGAAGCTGACCAGCCTCACCCTGCTCTCGGGGGGCGAGCAGGCGCTAACCGCCGTTGCGCTAATCTTCGCACTGTTCCTGACAAACCCCGCACCGCTCTGCGTCCTCGACGAGGTCGATGCGCCTCTCGACGACGCGAATGTCGAGCGCTTTTGTGACCTGCTCGACGCGATGACTCGCGATACCGACACCCGATATCTGATCGTCACGCACAATGCCGTGACGATGGCGCGCATGCACCGCCTCTATGGCGTAACCATGGTGGAACAGGGTATCAGTCGGCTGGTCTCCGTCGACCTCGGCGGAGCGGAAGCGCTACTTGCAGCCGAGTAGCGCTAGCGCTTGAACTTGCAGGCGCTGGCGAGCCGGTCGATCGCTTCGGCATCAAGCCGCTTCGAATGCGCAGCACAGCGGTTTCCCGCTTGATCCACTCCAAGCGTCAGCGGAAGGCCTGCTGTATCGGGTGACCATTGGGCGAGGTTGGCGACCGACGACCCGCCAACAACGCGCACCCGTTCGCGCGAGAGCCCTTCCAGTAAAGGAAGGTTTTCCCGTGTCGTGTCCAGCGCGACGACAATCAACGGCACGGGTGCTGCACGCGAGAGTGCATCATATTCGCGAAGCTCCTGTCGGCACGGGGCACACCATGGCGCCCAGAACATCAGGAGCGCCGGTCCTTCGACTGGCAGGGGCTCTTTTGCAGACGCCGCCGATGTCACGGCGATTCCCGCGACCGCCACCCAAGACGCCAGAATCTTTAGGGCAAGATTGCCTGTTCGCATTTTGCACAGCATGCTCCCACGCGGGCAGAATCGCAATGCGGAGATGGGAATGAGTTTGATTGCGCTGGCGTTAGCCACGGTACCCGCTGCTGTCCCCGCACCCGCTTCACCTCCCACTTCGAATCAGGCCAAAGTTCCGCTTCAGCAATTGTTCGACGCTGCGACGTTGCTGTACGGAACGGGCAAATACGCCGAGGCCGCAGAGGCATTTCGCGCAATCGAATCACGGGTAAATCCAACACGCGCACCAGCAGTGCTGGGCGCCATTCGTGCGCGCATGGGGTATTCGCTCTTTCAGACCGGGCGATCCGACGAAGCACGCGCCGCCCTTGAGAGTGCGGTAAAGCTTCTTCCCACGAACGACGCCACGTACCGCAACGATATTCGTGAAGCTGAAATCGCCCTGGGCATGCTGGACAGCGGCGACCTGCGTCCGGCCGATGCCATACGGCACCTGACAACAGCGCTTCCCTTGGCCGATGCACCGTTCGAAAAGGTGCGTGTGCTCATCCTGCTCGCGCAGGCACGGATGTTCATCGACCCCGCGGCAGCCCAGGTGGATGCTGACGAGGCCATGCGTATCGCCACGCAGACGCCCGGCACATCCAGGGAAGTGACGGGCCAGGTCCGGACGATCCGGGGCCGCGTTTTGATGAACCGCGGTCAGGCCGCGCTGGCCCTCGCGGAATTGCGCAAATCCGTTACAGAACAGGGCGGCCTGACGATGAAGGTATCCCTTTCGGACATCATCAGCCGGTCGGATCTGGCCATCGCCGCCCTTATGTCGAAGGATGACGATGCCGCACGGGAATATCTTGCCTACACGGGTGCCGGCCGGTTCGAAAAAGCGCCGTTCGCAACTGCGCGAAGGGCTAGTCCTCCTCCCTGTGGCGGTTCGAGTGATCTCCGCCCGGACGACAGTGCGATCGTGCAGTTCAGCATCGACGACAATGGTGCGACCAGGTTCGTGGAACCGATCTGGGCATCGCGCCCTGGACCGGTCGCGATCGGGTTCGCGCGCGCCGTGCGAGAGTGGTCGTGGGCGCCTGCCGAGGTCGCCAAAATCCCGTCGTTCTTTCGGATGGTCACGCGGGTCGAGCTACGCTGTTCGAATGCGGCATCGCGCCCGTCTGTCTGGGCTTCGCTCACCGATGCGACATCTCAATGGCTGATCCAGCAGGGCACTGCCGAGGTAGAATCAACGGAACCGGATGCCGTTGCCCTTCCCAAACTCGTCACCGAACTGGAAAAACGCGAAAAGGAGGGAGACCCGGTCAAGACACTGCCGGTTCTGTTCGCGCTTATCGAAAATGCCGCCGCCGAACCGAAACAGCGCAACGCGTGGGGCGATCGTGCCGTGGCCTTGGCGACACAAGCCAAGGCGCCCGTTACGGTAGAAGCACCCCTGCGCTATTTTTCCAGCCGATTTGAAAATGCCGCCGATGCGCGTCGCGCCCTCCAGAACTGGGTGGTCGAACCGCGTTTTGCAGCCAACCCGCTCGTGGCCGATACCTTCACGCTTGCGATGGCTGATATATCGCCAACCGATAATTCCGCGGAAATGATCGGCTGGCTCAACGTAGTCGCGGACGACAAACGTTTGCCCGCACAACATCCGCTACGGATCGGCGCCCTGGTTCGCTTGGCCGACCGGCTGGCAACGAAAGGCGACCTGAACGGTGCCCGGACAAACTATATGAGGACAGGTCTGGACGACACACAATGCGCACTCGTCGGCTCGACGCCGGCGGTGCAATCCTATTCGGGCAGTTTCCCCATGGAAGCACAAAGATGGGGTTTCGAGGGATGGGTGAAATTCGAAACCGACGTGGCATCCGACGGGCGCTCGCTCAATCAACGTGCAGTGATGGCCTATCCGCCGTTCGTGTTCCGCGAAGCAGCGCTCAAGCTTGCACGTACGATGCGTTTCAACAAGACCTATCGCCCGTCCGGTGATGCAGCGTGCTCCGCTTACCAATCGACGGTAAGGTTCCGGATCATCAAGTAACTGCCGTTCCGCTGTGAGAATCAGGCCTCCGGACGTTTCCGAAGCTTGTGCCAGATGAACCAGCCTCCCGCGGCGAGCACGCCCAGCAGGATGACTACGTCGAAGCTGTGAAGCACTGCCTTCATGCGCGGGTCGCTGTCCCACGCAGCGCCGAGCTTCATGCCGACCCAGCCGAGCGCGTAGCACCACGGCCATGAGCCGATGAACGTGTAGAAGTGGAAGCGCAGCAGCGGCATCCGTGTGACACCCGCTGGAAACGCGATAAAGGTCCGGATTACGGGCAGCAGGCGTCCGATCAGCACCGCCCAGTCACCGTATTTCGCGAAGAACCGGTCGGCCTTGTCGATGTCGTGGTGATCGATCAGGACATAGCGTCCGTATTTCAGCGCCAGCGGACGACCGCCACGCTTGCCGAATTCATAGGCGACGACGGATCCGAGATTGCACCCGATCGCACCCGCAGTCGCAATACCCCACAAGGTGAAATGCCCTTGAGAGACCAGATACCCCGCGAAGGGCATGATGATCTCGCTGGGCAGCGGGATGCACGCGCTTTCGATCGCCATGAGCAACGCCACACCCGGGTAACCCATGGCGACGATGACGGCCGTGGTGAAGCCGGCCAGCAAGCCGACGATATGTTCGATTGTCCCGCTCATGCCCCGCCCTTAGCCGCACAGTGCGGACCACGCGACCCCCTAGTCCCGTTCGTTGAACGCCAGCGCCGCCTGTTCGAAGACCGTATTCAGCGCGGTAGAACCCTTGGACGTCAGGACGACGAGTTCGCGACCATTTTCGACGGGATCGGGCCGGCGTTCGACCAGCCCGTCCCGTTCGAACATGGCGAGGTAACGAAGCGCGGTCGTCGGCGGGAACGCGCCCGTTCCGGTATCGGGATAGGCAGCGCCCCTATGCGTCGCACGCTCGATATCGAGCAGCAGCCGCCAGGGAGAGGGCGCAAAATATTCTTCGGGAAACTGTTCGTCACGTAACTGAATCAGACGCGCATCGAGCATCCGAACCTGAGCAGCCGACAGGCGGAATTCCGCCCCGCGGCCTCGGTCGTCGTACATTCACTGAACCCTTTAACCACAAACAAAGCGGGCGGCCCTGCCCGCGCGACGCGGAATTGTCGTGTCACGTTGTTAGGGGACACCATTCATGGCATGGTCCCGGAACAGATATTTGCGGCGAACACGCGATGCACAGCGAAGTGTTTTCACCGGATGCCAGCGACGCAATCAAGTCGATTATCGACCATGGCGTTGATAGGATGCGCAAAATCGGTGTTATCGCCGGTGGATACTTCCTGACGCCTCCCTTCCATTCGCAAACCAGTGCAAAAACGGTCATCGCGTCTTTCGGGCTCGAACCCGAAGTCGACAAGTTTATGACCGACCAGGAATTCTTGGTCAACGATCCTTTTCCCGGTTACGTCATGGCAGCCGCCCGTCCGATGACCTGGCTGGAAGTGGTGAAAGAAGCCGAGTTGACCGAAGGGCAACGCCGCTTTGTCGATTTCGTCCATGCCAATGGTCTGGTCGATGCGCTTTCTGTGCCGCTGTTCGGTCCGAACGGCTGCGACTCTTATTCCGCCTATATGATCGGTCGCCCCTATACGGACGCCGACGCGCCACTGAAGAAAAAGATCATCGAGATTGCGCAGGCAATGCACATCGAAGTGTGCCGGTCAGGAGTCCGCGAAGACCGCGGCGGCGCATCGATGTCGAAACGCGAAGCAGAGGTGTTGCGCTGGATGGCGCATGGAAAATCCAACGCCGACATTGCAACCATCCTGGGGCTAGCCCCTGCGACGATCGACACCTTCGTGCGCCGGATATTTGCAAAGCTTCAGGTGAACGATCGGATTTCCGCCGTTCTGACCGGACTCAGCCGAGGGCTCGTCCAGCTATAGGGTTGCTTTTTGCCACTTCCTCCGCCATATGGCGCTGCAGCGCAGCATGACGACAGTCGTCATGCGGTCGGCCAGCGTGATTGCTCCGCACAGAAAAAGCGGATGTCAGGCCAGACCTTCTGACGCTCCAGCCAAAAGGCTACCCATTTCACGCGGGTTGTCATCAACCCGCAAGCGCGTCTGGAATCTGTCCGGTGCGCCTGCTCGATACGAGTCCAATTTTCATGACCAAATTTTCCGATCTCAGCCTGTCGCCGCAGATTCTTTCTGCGCTGTCCGCCAAGGGCTACGACACGCCGACCCCGATTCAGGCGCAAGCCATTCCTGCATTGCTCGAGGGCCGCGACCTGTGCGGCATCGCGCAGACCGGCACCGGCAAGACGGCGGCGTTCGCGCTGCCCAGCATCATGCGCCTGACCGCCAACCCCAAACCACGCCCGCCTGGCAGCTGCCGGATGCTGGTTCTCTCACCGACGCGTGAGCTTGCCGCCCAGATTGCCCAGTCGTTCGAAGATTACAGCAAGGGGCAACGTCTGTCGGTCGGCGTCGTATTCGGCGGTGTGCCGATCAACCGGCAGATCCGCATGTGTGGCGCAGGTCTCGACGTCCTCGTCGCGACTCCTGGACGCCTGATGGACCTGATCGACCAGCGCGCGCTGAACCTGCGCCACGTCGAAATCTTCGTCCTCGACGAGGCCGACCAGATGCTCGACCTCGGCTTCATCCACGCGCTGAAGGCCATCGACAAGCTGCTGCCGAAGCAGCGCCAGTCGCTGTTCTTCTCGGCAACGATGCCCAAGACGATTGCCGAACTCGGTGCGCGTTTCCTGAACGATCCGGTTCAAGTCTCGGTAACGCCGGTATCTTCGACCGCCGAGCGCGTCGATCAATATGTGACGTTCGTGAACCAGCCCGAAAAGCAGGCGCTGCTGACGATCGTGCTGAAGAATGAGCCGATCGAGCGTGCGCTGGTGTTCAGCCGCACCAAGCACGGTGCCGACCGCATCGTGAAGCACCTGGCCGCCGCTGGCGTTCGGTCCGCTGCGATCCACGGCAATAAATCGCAGAATGCTCGCACCGACGCGCTCGACGCGTTCAAGCGCGGTGAGATCAAGATCCTGGTCGCGACCGACATCGCTGCGCGCGGTATCGACGTATCGGGCGTCAGCCATGTCTTCAACTTCGACCTGCCGAACGTGCCGGAGCAGTACGTCCACCGCATCGGTCGCACCGCGCGTGCAGGTGCTGCTGGCATCGCCGTAAGCTTCTGCGCTGGCGAGGAAAAAGGCTGGCTGCGCGACATCCAGAAGCTGACCGGCGTCACGTTGCAGACAGCACCGTTGCCGGCCGACTTCGCGAGCAAGGCTGCGGCCCTGCCGAAGCCTGCACGCCAGCCCGACGCGCCCCGTGGCGGTCACGGACATGGCCGGCGCGACGATGCGGCCCCCGGTGACAAGCGCCGCTTCCAGCCACGCCGTCCCAAGGGCGTCGGCACGCACAAGGGTGGCGTCCGCCGTACCGGCGCGCGTTAGGGCTCGTATTCCATAGCCGCAATGGCCGTGATTGCCCTGTGACGTTCTCCGGGGAGGAGCGGTGCGCAGCGCGGGCTGGTGGCCCGTGCAAGCATCGCGACGCGCCCGGCGGACGTCACAGGGCAACCGCGAAGCGGCGGGCGTCTTTTGGCGCAGGGCTTTGTCGCTCGTCGGTCGCGGGGCATGGCCCGCTCACCTCCTCACTCCTCACCCTGCACCAAAATCCATCCCGTCACGGCCGTTGCGGCTATGGAATACGAACCCTAATCGCCTTCATTCATCTGGCGCACAGGGGACAGGCACGATAGGGCGAAGGCAATGCTTTCGCTCCTTCGGCGGTATGCCCGTCCCCTCGCCCTTTTCGTTGCCATTCCGCTTGGCGTGCCGTCGCAGGCTCGCGATGCGACACCAGCGGCGGCATCCAACGAGCCCGTTTCCTGGCTCTACCGCGGCAGTGATGTGCCCCCCGACAAGGAATGGATCTTCGGAGAGCTGAAAAACGGCCTGCGCTATGCCGTTCGCAAGAACGGTGTGCCGCCGGGACAGGTGTCGATCCGCGTCGCAATCGACGCGGGCTCGCTCAACGAGATGAAGGGCGAAGAGGGCTTCGCCCATTTCAACGAACATCTGAGCTATCGCCGGTCGAAATATGTGCCGGACGGCGAGGCCAAGCGCCTGTTCCAGCGGCTGGGTGCAACCTTCGGGTCGGACACCAACGCGGCGACCACGCCTACACAGACGATCTACAAGCTCGACCTGCCGTCGGCGACCACCGACAAGCTGAAGCAGGCGATCAAGGTTTTGTCCGGCATGATGTCGGCGCCCGTGATCGGCGCCACGCAGGTCGATGCTGAGCGCCGCACCGTGCTGGCCGAAATGCGCGAGGGTGCAGGACCGGGACAGCGCGTAGGCGACGCAACCCGCGAAACATTCTTCACCGGGCAGCCTTTGGGCAAGCAGTCGCCGATCGGGACAATGGCGTCGCTGCAAACCGCGACGCCGCAAGGTCTGCAGGGATTCCACGATCGCTGGTACCGCCCCGAAAAGGCGCTCATCGTCGTTTCGGGCGACGGCGACCCGAAGATGTTCGAAGCGCTGATCAAGAAGAATTTCTCGAGCTGGAAGGGCAAGGGCCCCGCTCCCGCCGATCCGGATTTCGGCAAACCCGACCCGACGGCGGCACGGACGCGCGTGATCGTCGAGCCCGGCCTGCCGACGCTGGTCAGCCTCGTCGTGCTGCGCCCATGGTTCCAGAAGAACGACACCATCGCGTACAACCGCGGCAAGCTGGTGGAATCGCTCGCTTTGCGCCTGATCAGCCGCCGCTTGGAAGAACGTGCTCGCGCCGGCGGAAGTTTCCTGTCGGCATCGGTCGACCAGCAGGATATCTCGCGTTCGGTCGACGGCACCTTCATCCAGATCGTGCCGCTCGGCGATGATTGGCAAGCCGCTGTCCGCGATGTCCGCGCGGTCATTGCTGATGCGCTTGCCAACCCGTCTTCACAGGCAGACATCGACCGCGAGGCGAATGAATTCGCGTCGGCGTTGCAGCTGAGCGTCGAGCAGGCTCGCACCCAGAACGGTGCCGACCTTGCCGACAATCTCGTCGAGGCGGTCAACATTCGCGAAACGGTCGCTAGCCCCGAAGTTGCCTATGACGTGTTCATGGGCGCAAAGGACACGATCAAGCCCGCCACCATTCTCGATGCGACCAAGCGCATGTTTACGGGTGCGCCGATGCGCGCGCTGCTGACGACGCAAAAGGAAGTTCCTGGCGCCGACGGACTGTTGCTCGCCGCATTGACCTCTGCGCCGAAGCCGCTCGCTTCCACGGCGCGAACACCGGTCAGTTTCGATCGCGTGCCCAAGCTGCCTGCCCCCGGCACCGTCGCACGGCGCTCCGCTGTCGTCAGCATGGGCCTCGACTTCGTCGACTTCTCCAACGGCGTTCGCGCCATCATCTTCGCGAACAATGCCGAAGCGGGGAACGTCTATGTGTCCGTCCGCTTTGGTCGCGGCATGAAGGCGTTGCCCGCCAACAAGCCGACCGACGCATGGGCAGCGGGCGGTGCATTTATCGCGAGCGGTATCGGCGACCTGAAGCAGGATGAGCTCGACCGCCTGACGAGCGCACGGCGCATCAACATGGGCTTCTCGATTGGAGATGACGCGTTCGTCTTGTCCGCAACCACGCGCGCTGTTGACCTGCCCGACCAGTTGAAACTGCTGGCTGCAAAGCTCGCCTATCCCGGTTGGGATCCGGCGCCCGTCATTCGGGCTCGTGCGGCCATGGCGATGAGCTTTTCGTCCAGCGACACCACGCCTGGCGCAGTGTTGGGGCGTGCGCTGCCGGGCCTGCTACATGGCGGCGACCCGCGCTGGGCATATCCCACGCTTGCGCAAGTGCAGGCGATGACGCCGCAGTCGTTCCGCGCTCTATGGGAACCACTTCTCACAACAGGCCCGATCGAAGTTTCCGTGTTCGGCGATGTCGACAAGGAAGTTGCGATAAACGCGATCGCGGCGTCGCTCGGCGCACTGCCCATCCGGACAGAAGCGCCAATACTCGAGGCGAGCGCATCCTCGCCGAGTGTTACCCCCAACACCGAACCCAAGGTGCTGACCCATCGCGGCCCTGCCGACCAGGCCGCGGCCGTGCTTGCCTGGCCGACGTCGGGCGGCCCGACCGGTACTTACGAAAGCCGCAAGCTCGACGTGCTTGCGGCGATCTTCAACGATCGCATGTTCGACCAGCTGCGCGAAGGCGAGGGGCAGAGCTACAGCCCCAATGTGTCGAGCAGCTGGCCGGCATTCATGCCCGGCGGCGGCAGTTTCGTCGTGACGTCGCAGCTGAATCCCAAGGGCGTCGACCGCTTCTTCGCTCTGACGAAGGCCATCGCCGCGGACCTTGCCGCAAAGCCGCCGACTGCCGATGAGATCGCGCGGTCCGTGGGCCCGATGAAGCAGTATTTCGCGCGTGCATCGAGCGGGAACGGCTTCTGGCTGGGGCAACTTTCGGGCGCGACGGGCGAACCGAGCCGGATCAGCAATGTGGCGTCGCTAACCTATGATTATGGCCGGATCACACCCGCCGAGTTGCAGGAGGCAGCGAAGCGCTGGCTAGTTCCGAACAAGAGCTTCTCGCTGGTCGTGCTGCCCGAGCCGAAGCCCGAGGCAGCCAAACCCTAGAGCACGTATTTCGACAGGTCGGTGTTGCGCGCCACGCTCGCGAGTTGCGAGTCGACGTAAGCGGCATCGACCGTCAAAGTCGTCCCCTGCCGATCCTCGGCGTCGAAGCTGATGTCTTCCAGCAGCTTTTCCATGACGGTCGAGAGGCGGCGGGCACCGATATTTTCGATACTCGCGTTCACTTCGGCCGCGATCTTCGCCAGCGCCGCGATGCCGTCGTCCGTGAACGAAACCTCGACGCCCTCGGTGCCGAGCAGCGCCGAATATTGCGTGGTCAGCGATGCCCGCGTGTCGTTGAGAATGCGGACGAAATCCTCCTCGGTCAGCGCTTTCAGTTCGACGCGGATCGGCAGGCGGCCCTGAAGTTCGGGCAGCAGGTCGCTGGGCTTCGCAACGTGAAACGCGCCTGATGCGATGAACAGGATATGGTCGGTCTTCATCGGCCCGTATTTGGTCGAGACCGTCGTCCCCTCGATCAGCGGCAACAGGTCGCGCTGCACGCCTTCGCGGCTCACCGACCCGCCACGCACGTCGCTGACCGCGATCTTGTCGATCTCGTCGAGAAACACGATGCCGTTTGCCTCGGCATCGGCCAGCGCCACGCGGGCGACATCGTCCTGGTCTAGGCGCTTGTCGGCCTCCTCGTCGGTCAGCTTTACCCATGCGGCAGGCACCGTCATCTTGCGGCGCTTCAGCTGGCCGCCGCCCATCGCCTTCGACATCATTTCGCTGAGATTGATCATGCCGACATTGCCGCCACCGGGAATGTCGAACGGCATGCTGGGCGCCGCTTCCACTTCGATCTCGATCTCAGTGTCGTTGAGCGATCCATCTTCGAAGCGCTGGCGGAACGCCGCACGCGTGGCTTCACTCGCACCCTTGCCGGTCAGCGCATCGAGCAGGCGGCTCATCGCTGCCTCCTCCGCCTTGTCCTTCACGGCGGTACGGCGACGCTCTTTCTCCAGCCGGATCGCTTCCTCAACCAGATCGCGGGCGATCTGCTCGACGTCGCGGCCGACATAGCCCACCTCGGTGAACTTGGTCGCCTCGACCTTCACGAACGGCGCATCGGCGAGCTTTGCCAGACGGCGGCTGATCTCGGTCTTGCCGCAGCCGGTCGGGCCGATCATCAGGATGTTCTTCGGCGAAACCTCGTCGCGCAGCTCGGGCGCGAGTTTCTGCCGCCGCCAGCGGTTGCGCATCGCGACCGCGACCGCGCGCTTGGCATCGGCCTGTCCGACGATGTGCGCATCGAGCGCGGCAACAATGGCTTTGGGAGTCAGGGCGTCGTTCATTTCAGGCTTTCGATTGGGGCAAAGTTGACACGGTCCAATGCGCGGTTTTCAACCCGCCGCATCAAGGACTTCGACGGTCAGCCGGTCGTTGGTGTAGACGCAGATTTCGCCCGCGATCTTCATCGCGCGGCGGCACAGCGTCTCCGCATCGGGTTCGTACTCGTCGAGCGCACGGGCGGCGGCGAGGGCATAATTCCCGCCCGAACCGATCGCCGCGATTCCGCCCTCCGGCTCCAGCACGTCGCCGTTTCCGGTCAGGACCAGCGTCACGTCCTTGTCGGCAACGATCATCAGCGCTTCGAGATTGCGGAGGTATTTGTCGGTCCGCCAGTCCTTCGCCAGTTCGACCGCGGCGCGCATCAGCTGGCCGTTATGCGATTCCAGCTTGCGCTCCAGTCGTTCGAGCAGGGTGAAGGCATCCGCCGTCGCACCGGCGAAGCCGGCGATGACGCTGCCATCGCCGATCGGTCGTACCTTGCGGGCATTGGGTTTCATGACCGTCTGGCCCATCGAAACCTGGCCGTCGCCGGCGATGACGACCTTTCCATTCTTGCGGGCGGAAACGATGGTGGTGCCATGCCACGCGGGCAGGCCGTGTTCGGTGTTGTTGCTCATCGGCAACAATGTTGAGGGTCGCGTTTACGCTTTCAAGACCTGCGCGTTCGCATAGTCCTGCGTGCCCTTCGTGAACACGTGATCGTCCGGTGCGATATCCGAAACCTGATAGTCCGGCTGCCCCTCGAGCGCCGCATAGAGCGGCCCGAAGTCCGTCTCGACGGTCACACGCAGCAGTTCCTCGAAGCTGGGGATCACGAAATAGCTCTGCTGGTAATCGTCGATCCGGTATTCGGTTCGCATCACGCGGGCGAGATCGAAGCCGATGCGGTTGGGCGACGCGTCGTCGAGCGCGAAGATGCTTTCGCCCCGGCTCGACACGATGCCCGAGCCATAGATGCGCAGGGCTCCCGCTTCCTCCACCAGTCCGAACTCGACCGTGTACCAGTACAGCCGCGCCAGCCGCTTCAGCGCACCGAGCGACCCCGCCCGCTGTCCGCCGCGTCCATATGCCGCCATGTAATCGGCGAAGACCGGATCGGCGAGCATCGGCACATGGCCGAAGACGTCGTGGAAAACATCGGGCTCTTCCAGATAGTCGAGCTGGTCGGGGCGTCGGATGAAATTGCCCGCGACGAAAGTGCGGTTGGCAAGATGGTCGAAGAACACCGCGTCGGGCACCAGTCCCGGCACCGCGACGACGCGCCATCCGGTCGCGGCGATCAACCGTTCGGACAGTTCCTCGAAATCGGGAATGCCGGGCTTCGAAAGGCGCAGCACATCGACACCGCGCAGGAATGCCTCAGACGCACGGCCCGGCAACATGGCCGTCTGCCGCGCGAACAGCGTGTCCCACACCGCGTGTTCGTCGGCGGTGTAATGGCCCCAGTTCTGCGGAACGGTCCAGTCGGCGGCGGCTTCGGGCGGCAGGGCGATAGTTTCCATTGTTACCATTTAATCCAATCGTAACGCCTGCGGAAGTGGTGTCCTTCTTGCGTCCATCGAAGAAAAGCTGAATTGCCTGAGGCGGCGTGCCGCTCCCGCTTTCGGGGATGACGAGGAACACAGAGTTGCCGATCATCCTCCGCCGTATCCTCCTCGCCCCGCTCATCCCCATAGGGCTATATCTCGCGGCGGAAGGGGTGCTGGGGCGTACCCCCGTCAACAACGGGTGGACCGAACCCGCCAGCGGTATCACCATCTTCGTTCAGTCGAACGGCGTTCACACCGGCATCGTCCTGCCCGCCGGACCCGGCAAGTGGCGCGCCTATGGCTGGGGCGATCGCGATTTCTATCTCAACACGCCGCGGTGGCAGGACATGCGGCCCGGCACCGTCCTGAACGCACTCGTCGGCAGCGGGCGCACGGTGATGCATGTCGACGACCTCGACGATTTCATGCCCGACGATTATTGGCGCCCCCTGCGCCTGCGCCCTCAAGAATATGCCCGCTTGCGCAACGCCATCGCCTCAAGCTTCGAACCCGGCGGACAGCCTGTCCCCGGCTATACCCCACGCGACCGCTTCTACCCGGCGCGCGGCGGCTACAGCGCACTCGTCACCTGCAATGTCTGGACCGGACGCGTGCTGAAAGAAGCCGGCGTGCGCACAGGGGCATGGACGCCGTTCGCGGGCGATGTGATGCGCTGGGTGCCGAGGCCGCGTTAGGCGCTATTTCGCCTTTTGCACGAACGGATAGGCAAGCTGCTTCAAATACCCCTGTGGCACCGCTTCCGGCACGCCGTAGTTCTTCGGCCAGCGATTCTCGGGCATGTGATACGTCCCGAACAGGCGGTCGAGCCATGAGAAGTGGATGGCGAAATTCACGTCGATCGACTCTTCCTCCAGCCCATGATGCCAATGATGGAATCGCGGTGTCGCGACCCATTTCCCCACCCGCCCGAAATCGCCCCGCAGGTTGGCGTGGAGCAGCGATGAATAAACATACACGAAGGCGATATAGGCCTGCATCACCGACGGGCTGAATCCGAAGGTCAGCAACGGCAGCGAGGTGACCGCGCGCAACATCACGATCTCGACGAAATGCATGCGCGACCCCGCCAGCCAGTCCATCGCCTTGGTCGAGTGATGCACCGCATGGAAACCCCACAGAAACGGCACGCGGTGGAACAACCGGTGATACCAGTACTGGAACAGGTCCGAGAGGAAGATGACGAGGACGAACTGCACGATCCACGGCAACGACGCGACCGCCGCGCGGAACCCGCTCCAGCTGCCGGTATTCGCATTGATGAACTGCGACGGTGCGAGTGCCAGGAAGCTGAACACCTGCACGAACATCGAGCTGATGAGGTAGTAGAACAGGTCCTCACGCCAATCGATGCGGAACAGTCGCTGCTCGGCACGGTGCGGGAATATCCGCTCGATCGGCGCGAACATGAAGCCGGTAACGATCAGGTTCACGATGAAGAAATCGGCGCCGAAGAAGATGCCGAGGCCGCGCGTATCCTGCGCCGCGACATTCGCCCCGCCGAGCAGCGCGGCCCCGACCCCGATGATCAGTGCGGTCGCACCCAGCACCTTGCGCGGGCGCAACAGCAGGCTGAGGAGCGCCAGTGCATAGGACGCGAGCAGTGTCGCGTGGACGAGGCCCCGGAACCAGGCCGCATCCTTCAGCACATGAAGTTCCGGCATCGCAAACAGGGCGGGCCAGCGCAGTGCCACGACCATGCCGAATCCGGCGACCGCGAACAGCAGGGCGAAGAAGCCTGCGAACCACCCGCTGCCGAACCGCCGCACCTCGATGGGCGATTCCAGGTCGCGCATCAGCCGCGCGAAATATCCCCCGTTTGCCATTGGTCGTCTCCCCCCGAAGATTACGCCGCCCCGCTCACGATAGCGGCCCATCCTGCTTCATCGATCACCTCGATGCCAAGTTCGGCCGCCTTCTTGAGTTTCGATCCCGCCCCCGGCCCCGCGACGACGAGATCGGTCTTGGCACTGACCGATCCGGCGGTCTTTGCACCCAGCGCCTCGGCTTGCGCCTTGGCCTCGTCGCGGCTGATGGTTTCGAGGCTGCCGGTGAAGACGATCGTCTTTCCCGTCACCGCTGACGCGCGGACGTTCGAGACATAGGCGGGCGGTGCGACTTCGCTGAGCAGGTCGGCCCACGCCGTGCGGTTGTGCTCCTCGTGGAAGAAATCGACCAGCGCCTGTGCAACCACGGGGCCGATCCCCTCGACGCTCGACAGCTCGGCGGTCGCATCCTCATGCTGCGCAACATCGGCGACGCGCTCGACGGTTCCGAATGCCTTGACGAGATCCTTCGCAGTCACACTGCCGACATGCCGAATGCCGAGGCCGAACAGGAACCGCGCCGGATCTGGTGCCCGCCGCGCCTCGATGCTCGCTAGCAGATTGTCGACCGACTTTTCCTTCCAGCCCTCGCGCGTCAGAAGTTCGTCGCGGTGGCGCTTCAAGCGAAAGATGTCGGCAGGCGAATGCAGCCAGCCGAGGCCGAAAAACTCGACGATGGTCTTGTCGCCGAGACCATCGATATCGAGCGCGCCACGCGAGACGAAATGCTTCAGCCGCTCGATCCGCTGGGCAGGACAGATCAGGCCGCCGGTGCAGCGGATGTCGACTTCACCTTCCTCGCGCACCGCGTCCGACCCGCATTCGGGGCAGGTATCGGGGAAGACAAACACCGGGCGTTCCGCCTTGGGTGTCAGGTTTTCAAGGACTTGCGGGATGACGTCTCCCGCACGCTGGATGCTTACACGGTCGCCGGGCCGCACACCCAGCCGCGCGATCTCGTCCGCATTGTGCAGCGTTGCATTGGTCACAACGACGCCGCCGACCGTCACCGGCTCCAGCCGCGCAACGGGCGTCAGCTTGCCGGTACGTCCGACCTGGATGTCGATGCTGAGCAAGGTCGTCTGCGCGCGCTCGGCCGGAAACTTGTGCGCGATCGCCCAGCGCGGCGCCTTGGCGACGAAGCCCAGCCGCGCCTGCCAGTCGAGCCGGTCGACCTTGTACACGACGCCGTCGATATCGAACGGCAGGTCGGCCCTCTTTGCCTCGATCGCGCGATAATGCTGCAAAATTGCTGCAGTATCGTCCGCGCGAATCAGCATGTCGCTGACCGGAAAACCCCAGCGTGCGATTGCGCGCATCACGTCATATTGCGCCTCACCCGGAAGGTCGGATGCCTCGCCCCAGCCGTGCGCCAGGAAGCGTAACGGGCGGCTGGCGGTAACGCTGGCGTCCTTCTGGCGCAGCGATCCGGCCGCAGCATTTCGGGGGTTCGCGAACTGGCGCGCTTCCTTGCCTGTCGCTTCAGCGTCCATCGCCAGCCGCTCGTTGAGCGCGGTGAAATCGTCCTTCGCCATGTACACTTCGCCACGGACTTCGAAAACGGCGGGCGCGCCATCGATCCGCTGAGGGATGTCCCCGATCGTCCGCACGTTCGGCGTTACATCCTCACCGACCGCGCCATCGCCCCGGGTCGCCGCCTGCACCAGCGCGCCGTTCTCGTAGCGCAGCGAGCACGACAGACCGTCGATCTTGGGTTCGGCAGTCAACGTGACGGGCGCATCTTCGGGCAGGTTCAGGAACCGCCGCACCCGCGCGACGAACTCGGCCACCTCGTCATCGGCAAAGGCATTGTCGAGGCTGAGCATCGCCTTGGCATGGGTGACCTTGGCGAGTGCGGATGTCGGCGCGGCACCCACCGCCTTCGACGGGCTGTCCGCGCGGACGAGGTGCGGAAATTCAGCCTCGAGGCGCCCATTCTCGCGAACCAGCGCGTCATATTCGGCATCCGAAACCTCGGGCGCGTCGCTGTCGTGGTACAGCTTGTTATGCCGCGCGATTTCCTTCGCAAGGCGCATCAGGCGGTTGGCGGCTTCGGCTTCGCTGGTCATGCCGCGTCTTAGCGGTGACGGGGCGGGGGTGGCAACGCGCCACCCCCGCCCCGCACGCCCTTATTGCTTGCGGATCGTGTATTCTTCGGTCGTTCCGCTCTTCAGATTATTCATCTTCATCGTCAGCGTTTTGTCGTCGATGACGACATAGGTGTATTCGGCGACGGCCTTGCCACCGACATAGTCGGTTTCCTTGAAGCCGTTTCCTTCGCGCACGACCGCGATCGTCGTGCCCGCCTTGTCGCCGACGAGCGGCACCTGCGGCCCGCCGAGCGTGGCTTCGTAATGCTCCCCGGTCGGGAATTTCTGGCTGACGACATCGCCCTTCACACTGATGGTCGCGGTGATCGCCTCGTCGGCGAGTTGCGCACCATCGGTGACGCCCAGCCAGGTGCCGCTTACGGCGTGCGCACCCGCAGGTGCCGGACCGGTCCGCTTCGACTTGAACGTGTTGGTGACCGACTTGCCCTCGGCATTGTCGGCCGACGTGCTGGTAAAGGTCAGCATCTGTCCGTCGGCGGACACAACGGTCTTGGTGGAGCCGACCGCCGCCCCCTTACGATACCGCGTGATCTCGATGGTCGTCGGATCGACGATCTTCACCGCCGCGGCATCCCAGTAATCGCGGCCAGCAACCGGGTGCGGCTTGCCATCGGTCGCGATCTTGAACGGCGGCGTGCACGACGGGCAGTCGTATTCGCCGTCTTTGACCGTGAAGACGTCGGGCTTGGTCGATAATTTCGCACTGGCCACATCGGCCTTGTAGACGCCGTCGATGGCGAGCGCGGATGCCTCTGCCGTCGGATTGCTGGCGGTGGTGTTTCCGGCGGGCGTGCAGGCAGCGAGCAATAGACCGCAGGTCGCGGCCGCAATCGAAATGCGCATGATGGTCCCCTCGTTAAGTGATTGATCCGTCTTATGGGGCGCCCCTGGTCGCGGAGGCTAGGCCGTTGCGTTTCGACGTGCAACCTGGTGCGAGCTGCTGCAGGATGGGTGCAGCAATCCGGGAGAGTTCTGATGGCGTACGAAGGAAGCTGCCACTGCGGCACGGTGACGTTCACGGTAGAGGGCGAAGCACCCGCCGAGGCGATGTCGTGCAACTGCTCGCATTGCCGGCGCAAGGGCTTCCTGCTGACCTTCGTCCCCGTCGACCAGTTCCGCATCGACACCGGCGAGGACGCGCTGGAAACCTACAATTTCAACAAGCACAAGATCCATCACCAGTTCTGCAAGACCTGCGGCACGGAAGCATTCGCGGCGGGCGAGGGCCCGGGCGGCGCGAAGATGGCAGCGGTCAACCTGCGCTGCGTGCCGTCGGTGGATCTGGATGCGCTGAAGATCAACAAGGTGGATGGGGCGAGTTTTTAGGCAACGCCTTCACCTCTCCCCTCCGGGGAGAGGTCGACCGAGCGTAGCGAGTGCGGGAGAGGGGACGTGAGGGTACCGCGCTCGCGTCACGGCCCCTCTCCCCGGCCCTCTCCCCGGAGGGGAGAGGGAGAATTTAAGCCGCCACCAACCGCGCGGCCTGCGCCCGCGCCTCGTCGGTGACCTCCGCCCCCGACAGCATCCGCGCGATTTCCTCGCGGCGTTCGTCGGCGTCGAGCGTGCGCAAGTTGGTACGCGTAACGAGGCCGTCCGAGTTCTTCGCGATCAGCAGATGCTGCGCCCCCCGCGCCGCGACCTGTGGACTGTGCGTTACGACCAGCAACTGCGTCTTCTCCGCCAGTCGCGACAGTCGGTCGCCAATAGCGCTTGCAACAGCGCCGCCGACACCCCGGTCGATTTCGTCGAAGATCATCGTGGCTGCCGCGCCGTCCTCCGCCAGCGCGACCTTCAGCGCGAGGATGAAGCGCGACAATTCGCCCCCCGATGCGATCTTGAGCAATGGGCCGAAGGGAGCGCCGGGGTTGGTCGAGACCTCGAACTCGACACGATCAGCTCCGGTCTCGCTGTCCGGTCCGCTGGCGACGACCGTGCGGAACCGCGCGGCATCGAGCTTCAACGGCGCGAGTTCGCCCGCGACCGCCACATCGAGCCGCGCCGCCGCCGCCTTGCGCGCATCGCTCAGAGCATCCGCCGATGCGCGATAAGCAGCCCGCGCTACACCTGCCGCTCGTTCCAGGGCTGCAATACCATCGCCGCCCGCCTCGATAGCCGACAGCCGCCCCCGCAACTCGTCCGCCAGCGCCGCCAGGTCGTCCGGCTGGACCCGGTGCTTGCGCGCCATGGCGCGCAGGTCGAACAGCCGCGTCTCCTCCGCTTCCAGCCGCGCCGGATCGAACGACAGAGCTTCGGATGCGCCGCGCAGGTAATCCTCGGCGAACGCGCCCTCGATGATCGCCCGGTCGACCGCGCCCAGCGCCTCGGTAAGGAGCGGATGATCGCCCGAAATCCGGTCGAGCGCGCGCGCCGCCTGGCGCAGCTTCGAAAGCCCGCCGTCCGCGGCGGCGACCAGCGTTTCGATTGCCTCTAGGTCATCGGCGATCTTCGCACCCTTCTGCATCGCCGCACGTGAGGTGCTGAGCACCTCCTCCTCGCCCGGCTCTGGCCCGAGTCTATCGAGCTCCGCGACGGCGTGAGTGAGCCAGTCACGATCGGCCTCCGCATTCGCCAGTGCATCCTGCGCCTCGGCCAGCGCTGCCTCCGCAGTGCGCATGGCCGCAAACGCCGCGCGGACAGGCGCAAGGTCAGACCGCGCAAACGCATCGAGCAACGCGCGATGTCCCGTCGGCGCCAGAAGTCCGCGGTCGTCATGCTGCCCATGGATCTCGACCAGCCGCTCGCCCAGCGTCCGCAGCAACGCGCCAGACACGGCGACATCATTGACGAAAGCGCGGCTGCCCCCATCGGCCTTGACGGTACGACGGACGATCAGCGGTTCGCCGGCCTCTGCCTCGATCCCGTTTTCCATGAGCAGCGCATCGATCACCGCATCGCGCGTGAAGGTCGCGGTCACGCCAGCCTGTGCCGCCCCCTGCCGCACCAGCCCGCTTGCCGCGCGCACGCCGAGCGCAAGGCCCAGCGCGTCGAGCAGGATCGACTTCCCGGCGCCGGTCTCGCCGGTAATGACCGTCAGCCTGTCAGCGAACTCGAGATCGAGCGCCTCGATCAGCACCACGTCGCGGATGGAAAGGGCTTGGAGCATTCAGTGACCCGCCGCCCCGGCGATCAGGAAACGCCGCCGCCGTGCTTCTGCATCAGCGAATAGGCGCGCTCGTACCACTTCGACCCCGGGTAGTTCGTTCCAAGCACCGCTGCCGCCTTCTTGGCTTCCTCGCGGATGCCGAGCGCCAGATAGCTTTCGGTCAGGCGCTCGAGCGCTTCGGGCGTGTGGCTGGTCGACTGATATTCGTCCACGACCTTGCGGAAACGGATCGTGGCAGCGAGCCATTGGCCGCGACGTTGGTAGAAGCGGCCGATCTCCATCTCCTTGCCGCCGAGATGGTCGTTGATCAGATCGATCTTCAACCGCGCATCGGCCGCATAACGCGTATCCGGATAGCGGCGGATGACATCGTTCATCGCGGTCAGCGCCTGGCTGGTGATCTTCTGGTCGCGCGTCACGTCGCTGATCTGCTCGTAATAATCGAGCGCGATCAGGTAATAGGCATAGGACGCGTCCTTGTTGCCCGGATGGATCGACAGGAAGCGCTGCGACGAGTCGATCGACTTCTGGTAATCGCGCGCCATGTAATAGCTGAACGCGCTCATCAACTGCGCCCGGCGTGCCCAGGGCGAATAGGGATGCTGGCGCTCGACCTCGTCGAACAGGATTGCGGCGATACCATATTGCCGCCGGTCGAGCCGGTCCTTCGCCGTCGAGTACAGCGTATCGACATCACGCGCGATATAGGGCGTGTCGCCCTTCTTGCGGTTGGTGGCACAGCCAGCGGTGAAGACGATTGCGGCGAGCGCGGCGGCGGTCGCGGCGCGACGGAAAGGGGTACGCATGGCGCGGGGTCTTAGCGGGGATATGCAAGTGCGCCAAGCGGCAAAGCCAAGAGCCTATCCACTGTGGAACTTCGCAGGCCCTCCGCTATTAAGCTCGATATGCCAGCACGCCGCCTGACGACGCTTCGCGTCGAGAAACCCTGGGGCCGCCACGACCTGTGGCCCGGATTCGACGATGTGCCAGACGGGGGCGCGGCGGTCGGCGAAATATGGTTCGACGACAAGGAAGACGCCGACCCCGAACTGCTGGTCAAATATCTTTTCACCAGCGAACGCCTGTCGGTGCAGGTCCACCCGGACGATGCCGCGGCACAGGCCGCCGGATATCGTCGCGGCAAGGAAGAAGCCTGGCTGGTGCTGGCCGCCGAACCCGATTCCACCGTGGCGCTGGGGACCAAGGAAGTGACCAGCCGCGAAGCGCTGGCGGCAGCTGCTCTCGACGGCAGCATTGTCGACATGCTCGACTGGAAACCGGTCAAGGCGGGCGATTTCATCTATTCGCCCGCGGGCACCATTCACGCAATCGGTGCCGGCATCACGGTGATCGAGACGCAGCAGAACGTCGATCTTACCTACCGCCTCTACGACTATGGCCGTCCGCGCGAACTGCACCTGGAATCAGGGATCGCAGTCAGCGAGCCCGTGCCGTTCGTCGCGCCGCCGATCCCCGGAGACGCAGGCGGCGGTCGCGAGATATTGTGCGAAGGGCGCAAGTTCGTGGTCGAGCGATGGACTTGGGATGGGGAGCGGACCGTGACCCTGCCAGAGGGTGTGCAAGGGTGGCTGGTGCCGGTTACCGGCGGCGGGACGATCGATGGGGCAAGTTTTAAAGCGGGAGAATGCTGGATAGCGGGCAGGGTCAATGCGCTTGAGATTACACCTGGAAGCAGCGTGCTGTTCGCCTATTCGCTGGAGCAGCGGTTAGCGGCCTTAATGCGCGAACTTTAGCAATTGCCCCCCACCGGCGAATTCAGCTCGTCCATATAAGCGTCAATCCACGCATTTAACATTAGAACTGGCCATAATTTGTATTGGGCATTCGTTCTGCCTGACAGATGCTCCTGCCATAACGCACGTATCGGCTCAGATCGTAAAAGGCCCTGATTGGCTATCTTTCTTTCACTCAGAAGATCGTCCGCCCAGTCTCGCAATTCGTTTCGCAACCAGCTTTCAATCGGCACAGCAAAGCCCATTTTCGGCCGGTCGAAGAGTGCACGCGGAACGTGGCGCTCCAGAATCGTCCGTAGAATCCATTTCGTCTTGCCACCGTGAAGATGTAACGACGAGGGCAAAGCAAAGCTAAACTCGACGAGGCGATGGTCCAGCAAGGGGGCCCGTGTCTCTAGGCTTACCGCCATCGACGCACGGTCGACTTTGGTCAGGATGTCGTACGGCAGGTAGGTTGCAAGATCGAAAAAACGGAACTCTTCGACTCGATCACGAAAGAGACCGGCAAAGCGTTTGTTATCGATTACTCCAGGCCGCTCGGCACCGTTCACCACGACCGCGGCCGGATCGCTCCACAAGCTGGTAACGTGCCGATACTGCTCGCGTCCTTCAAGAGATAATAGCGGAGCGAGTTTGTGTATTTTTTCACCTACGGTCCGTGGACGTTTACCCTTTGGAACTACTTTAAAGACCGCCCGCCATTGCGCCGGTGTCAATGCAGTCATGCTTCTCGCCATCGCCGAGCGGAGGGGCCGCGGCAGCCGCCCGAGTTGTGCCAACAGCCCGCCGGCTGCAGCATGGCGGTTGTAGCCCGCAAAAACCTCATCCCCCCCATCGCCGGTCAACGCTACGGTCACATGTTGCCGGGCAAGTTTCGACACGATGTAGGTCGGAATCTGCGATGCGTCGGCAAACGGCTCATCAAATATTTGCGGAATCGATGGAATGACGCCCAACACATCGGCCGCTCCAAGCGTAAAACGCGTATGATTAGTCCCGAGGTGCGCAGCTACGCGGGCGGCATCTTCACCTTCGTCGTAATCCGAATGCTCATACCCGATGGAAAATGTACGCGTGACGCCCCCACCTTGTGCCTGCATCATCGCGGTGACGACCGATGAATCGATACCACCCGAAAGAAAAGCGCCCAATGGAACGTCCGATGCCAATCGGATACGCGTCGCATCGGCAATAAGGGCTTCAGCTTCCGCCGCTGCGTCATGGGGCGTACCGATAAATTCGTTTGCGTGTCCGCGCTCCAGCGCATGCTCAAGCGTCCAATATGTTTCAGTGCGTATCTCGCCTTGACCCGGCGAAATCGTCACGACGGTGCCCGGCTCGATCTTGGATATTCCTTCGATGATCGAATGAGGGGAACCAATGCAACCCGTGCGCAGGTATTCCGCCACCGACGATCGATCGATACCGCGGGGCGCTTCGGGGTGAAGCAACATCGGCCTAAGTTCGCTGGCAAAAGCAAAGCTACCGCCTGCCTTCATCCAATAGATCGGTTTTTTACCCAGGCGATCGCTGACGAGCCAAAGCTTGCGCTTTTCCTGGTCCCAGTAAGCGAACGCGAACATTCCCCACAACTTACGGGCTGTCTCTACGACGCCCCAATGATGACAGCCGTACAGAATCACTTCCGTATCGGAATGGCCACGAAACCGATAGCCGACGCCTTCCAGCGCCGGTCGCAGACTGGCGGCATTATAGACCTCGCCATTATAGCTCAGATGCCCCCGCCCATCCGGCGTTGCCATCGGTTGAGCGCCCGCTTCGCTCAGGTCGATTATCGATAATCGACGATGTGCGAGATAAACTTGGGTGGTCTGGTCGCCCCAAACCCCGGATCCGTCCGGACCACGATGCTGCAACGCACTCGCCATCGCCCGTGCGATCCGCAAATTGGCATCGTGCGACCGCCGCGCCCTACCGTCGATATGGCCAGCAATACCGCACATAGTTCATCCCAATCACTTAATCTGCCCCCGCATCTCAGCAACGGCAGCCAGACGTCAAGCCGGCGGGACGCCGCCGTGAAGGCTTGCGAGGAAGGCCTGAACCAGTAAGGCGTCACGCGCTTGTTGGCGAGAGTGAAAGGATGCGCTTTGAAAGGGATAATCCTGGCCGGAGGGAGCGGCACACGCCTGTCACCGGTCACCCTCGCGATATCGAAGCAGATGCTTCCTATCTACGACAAGCCGATGATCTATTATCCGCTTTCTACCCTCATGCTCGCAGGCATACGGGAAATCCTCATCATTTCCACACCGCGTGACCTCCCTGCCTTTCAGGACTTGCTCGGCAATGGCGACCAGTTCGGGGTAGATCTATCCTATGCCGAACAGCCTAATCCAGATGGCCTTGCGCAAGCGTTTCTCATCGGCCGCGATTTTATCGGAGGAGATTCTGTTGCTCTGATTCTGGGCGACAATATCTTCTACGGCTCCGGACTTGGTGGTCTGTGCCGATCCGCTGCGCAATCACCGGGCGCCACCGTGTTCGCGCACCGGGTTGACGATCCGCAGCGCTATGGCATCGTGACCCTCGATCCTGAGACGGGCAAGGCACTTGCTATCGAAGAGAAGCCTGCCGAACCTCGTTCGAACTGGGCCGTTACCGGGCTGTATTTTTACGATAATGACGTCGTCGATATTGCCGCTCGGGTGAAGCCCTCTGTCAGGGGCGAGTTGGAAATCACCGACGTCAACCGCGCTTACCTGGAACGGGGAGACCTGCGCGTTAAAATTTTCGGCCGCGGCTTTGCGTGGTTTGACACCGGAACCCATGACAGCCTGCATGAGGCATCGGCCTTTGTCCGCATGGTAGAATTGAGGCAGGGTATTAAAGTGATGGCACCCGAAGAGATCGCTTTCGATCTGGGATACATCGACGCCAAGCAACTCCATGCGTACGCGGACCGCATGGGTAAGTCCAGTTACGCCGCGTACCTCCGTTATCGCGCTGAGGAAGGACCGGCGACAGCCTCGTTCCGGTAATTCATGCGCGTGTCACCCATGCGACGGCATCAGCTTCGGTCAAGACATTGTCTCAAACGATCATTTTTCGATAAAGGGCATCGACAAGGCAATCCGCTGCGCTGACGCGAACGCAGACACGTTTTCATCGGCGACAATGATCTACCTGAATACTACATCAGTAATGCTATAGAGAGAGAAACATGAGTATCATAACGATAGGACAGAAGATTCTGGCCAAACGAGGGTTTGAACTCAAGTATCAATCTCAACCCATTTATGCTGATCCGGCAAAGATAGAACAAGCGATAACCTTGATTAAGGGTTACACGATGTTATCACGTTCTACGCTCGTTAGTCTTGCTGATCAGATTGCATACTGCAATAAAGTGGACCTCGAAGGCGCCTTCGTCGAATGTGGTGTTTGGAAAGGCGGCGCGGTCGCCTTGATGGCCTATATATCCAAGCAAACTGGACGCCCGGATCGCGCACTACATCTGTTCGACGCCTTTCAGGATATTTGCCCCCCTGATCCTAAGGTCGACGGCGAAAAGGCGCTAAATGAAACGAAGAAATTCGGATCTTATCAAGAAGGTGACTTGCAACCGCTTAGTGGAGTCTACGATCGATTTGGCGGACATGGCACGATCGACGCATGCAAGGAAGTCATAGGAAAGACTGGTTATCCGTCCGCCAATGTTCATTTTCACCAAGGATGGTTTCAGGATACAGTTGAGGAAGCATCAAAATCGATTCCCAAAATCTCCCTTCTACGCTTGGATGGAGATTGGTACGAATCTACCATGGTATGCCTGCAAGCTTTTTATGATCAAGTTGTCCCGGGCGGTTTCATTATTTTCGATGACTATGGTGCGTATGAAGGATGCAGAAAAGCCGTTCACGATTTTTTTGACAATCGCAACGTCAGACCATTTCTTGTCCGAGCCGACACTGCTTGTTATTTCGTGATCAAGCATTGAACCTTTTTCGACGCTTTGACGCTTACTGGTTCAGCAGATTTAAAATGACGTCGCACACTCTGTCGACATCATTTTCATCCATGTCCGCGTAAAGCGGCAGACGGATGAGGCAATCACTGTAGCGATCCGATTGCGGCAAGGATGTACCATCGTGCCGCCCCTCGAAATATCGACTGCGGTGGAGCGATTGGTAGTGGAATGTGGCTAGAATGCCCTGCTCTTTTAGAGCCGCAATCAGTTGCGCACGCATCTCTGTGGTCGGCAAGACCATATAATACATATGCGCGTTGTTGCTCGCATAATTGGGGATACAGGGCATGTTTATGCCTTGCGCTATCCCTGCCTGACGAAGTTGCGTATCATACCGATGCCAGATACGCAGCCGCCGCTGCTGAATGTCGTCGATCTCTTCCAATTGGGCCAAAAGATAAGCTGCTACCAACTCAGACGGCAAAAACGACGATCCGATGTCAACCCAGCCGTATTTGTCTATTTCTCCGCGAAAGAAAGCCGACCGATCAGTTCCCTTCTCGCGGATAATCTCTGCTCGGGCGACCAACTCTGGACGGTTGATATGGAGCGATCCGCCCTCGCCACAGATGACATTCTTCGTCTCATGAAAAGAAAAAGCCGCGAGATCGCCAATCGTACCCAGCGGCCTTCCGTTGAAAGTAGACGCAATACCCTGAGCAGCATCTTCGACGATCATAAGGCCATGACGCTCGGCGATGCCGCGCAGCGCGTCCATATCGCACGCAACGCCGGCGTAATGGACCGGAACAATCGCTCTGGTGCGTGGCGTTACAAGAGCCTCGACTGCCTCGTGATCGATATTGGGCTGGCTTGCCAAACTGTCAGCAAAACGGATGTGCGCCCCGCGCAGAGCGAAAGCATTGGCCGTCGATACGAAAGTGTAACTCGGAACGATCACCTCATCGCCCGGTTTGATATCGCAAAGGATGGCCGCCGCTTCCAGACCGTCAGTGCATGAAGTGGTTAGGAGCGAGACCCCCGATCCGAGCTGCCGTTCGATCAAAGCCTGACAAGATTTGGTGAACCGCCCATCACCTGAAAGCTTCCGGTTGGCAATAGCCTGACCAATATATTCAACCTCTCGGCCAGATACATATGGCCGATTGAACGGGATATCATAACTATTAATCATCTTTTATAGCTCATCGTCCCTGAGATAATTCTTTTCGAATTCCAGCAGATCTTTTTTTCGGTCTCTAATTTTTTTTGCAGGGATTCCGAAGTACATAGCCCATGGTTCTGTTGACTTAGTTACCATAGATAAAGCGCCCACGGATGTTCCCTCCGACAGCGATACTCCGGGAAAAATAATACTTCCTGTGCCCACGATGCAGTGCCGCCCGATGTGAACCGGCAATTTCGCTTCCTTTTTGTAGGCTGCAGGAACGGTAGGATTCGTCAAAGATCGCCCCGTATAGTCATCGCTCTGGGTAAAAACGTGACAACCGTAGGCTAATCCTGAGAAATCGTCGAACCTAATCCCTTCGGTTCCACCCGCCACGTTTGAAAACACCGCGAAATGAACATTTCTGCCGATCGATATATTACCAGATAAAACGCAGAAATCGTCTATTCGAGAGTTATCTCCAATCTCGATATTCTGAACGTCGTATATTGATGCCTTGTCACTAATCTTTACGTTTTTTCCAAGCGACTTAAAGCCCATTTTCTCCAGAACGGAATTATCCAGAAATCCCACGCGCTACTCCTCCTTGGAAGGCATCATCTCACTCTATATCCCCCGCTCCCATTCGCAACGCTGTAGGCTTCACGAAGCACGCCCCAGACGTACCTTATTTTCTCACGCATCCCCAGACTGAACGCGACGAACTTCGTCTGTCCGATGATCCGCTGGAACTCCTCTTCGGCGAGACTGATCGAGTAGGCCTGTGCCCGAGAGACTGATCGTTGCTGCAAGTCTTCCATATCTTTCTCAGAACACATCGCGAAATCGGCAATGATGTCGAAAAATGACCCCAGTGGCTCGCCTTCGATCGCATCCGAAGTAAAATTTTTCGGCCGGTTACAGAAATATCCGGGCGTGGTCGGCTCAGGATTATCGTCGATCGCCACAACCGAAGGCACACCTAATGCGGAAGCTTCGATCAGCGTGGTTCCTGCGCCGATGTACAAATCGGCAGCGCCAACCTCGTCTGGAAATCGCGCGTAATCGATCTGACCGGCAAGCCTGACAATGTCCGCTACACCGGCCTGAATAATGTGGTTTTCGATTTTTGACCTCTCGAGGCCATCGCCGAATATTGTCCATTCTATCGCATATCCGGCATCCCGAAGCTGGGCAATCACATTGGGCAATGTGAAATGATAAGTCTTGAAGGGCGTAAAATTGCCGACGGAAACGATACGCAAAGCTGTACCGGCTTTACGCTGAGGGCGCCGGGGGGCGGTCGCCGGGAGTTGAATAAGCAGTGGGGAAATAAGCGACTCGCTGATTTCCGCCCCTAGGGCATCCAGATGAAAAGTACGGCACCCTTCCGTGCAGAAAACGAGGTTCTGCCAGCCGATCCGATCCAATATTCGGTGACTTATCTGCGATTTGTAATCATTCACGACACCCGCATATTCCCACTGGGAGAAAACTCCCGCCACAAGCTTGGGGCGAGATGCGCCACGTTTTGCCAAGGCGCCGAAAATCAAAGAAAGCCTCCCCGTAGTGAATATCAGATCGCAGTCCGAGGGAATAACGGGAGCAATCGGCAGGAACGGCACCGGCAGAATCCGCGACAGGAACCGCACCTGCGCAACTTTTCTGAATTCCTCTATTATCGCCTTGTTTCCACGCGGCTTAACAAACCACACATCCAGTGTGTGACCATGCCGGTACAATTCACGACATATTCTCAAGCAATAGGTTTCAATCCCTCCCAATGCCGCTTGACCAACGACGAACAGTATACGCAAACCACAACTCCCCTGACGTCCAGCGCCGCCGACGCGTGTTCCTATTTGCGTTACCATCCCACATCAAGCGAGCCATCAAAGGCACCTGACAGAAAATTATGATTATCAATAACATAGCGTTTTATGGTGCAGCACGCCTAGCTTCGGGTCTTCTGCTTTATCTTACGTTTGTGGCCGCGCTCTATGGCTTGGATAAGCAGCAATATCAGTATTTTTCGGTATCGTATCCGCTGTATCAAATTCTGACAGTAACCTGTTTTGGATGGATCGCAGCGATCATTCCGTCTCTTGTCGCTGGAGCGCAGGATGAGGCGCAACGCCGTGCCGAAAGCACGTTACGAAGCTCTTATTTGTCGATGTGCGCTGTCGCCCTCATCGTTCTTCTCGTTATGTATATCACTGGTGGAATTGATGTTCCCTGGCTAACCCTAATCGCGCTAGCAGCGATGACGACTGCGAGCGGTGCGAGCGACAGCATCCTCGCTCTGGCCAACGCCCATGGGCAACATAGACACTATCTCTCGATTTCGCTGGCGCGGTACGGCACCACATTCGTCCTGGTAATTATACTAGTGCTATTCCGCGCAAACGCTGGCGGTATTCTGGCCGCGATCGGCGCGGGGGCAGCGTTGTCAGTTGGAGTTTGGTGGAAAACGCGCAATCGATTGGCCGAGCGAACGCAATTGGCGACGATAAGTGAGGTCGTGTCGCTTCTGAGAATTGGCCTTCCTGCGATGCTCGCGTTCGCGATCTATCAACTTTCAATGTCGATCAGCCGGCTGATAATCGCACAAGGCTGCTCGCCCAGTGCGGCAACGGCCTTGGGCGGAGTGAATGACTTTTTGTCGGGCCCGATTTTGCTCGTCTTCCAGGTTATCAACCTGGCGCTGAATCCAAGACTATATGGCGCGGCCAATCGGGGGGATCAGCCGGCACTGCGCCGAGCAGCAATCATGATTATCGTCATCCAACTTGCGATCATCGCGCCATCTACGATTCTGCTGTTCACCGTTGGTCGACTAATCGGCGATGCCCTGCTAGCCAACAAGCTAGGGGCTTCCGCATCGCAGATTTTACCTTATGTCGGACTGGCCACCCTTTTTTCGCTGGTGTTCAATACGTCGATCGGTGTCGCGCTTGCCCGGAAAAAGGCCACGATTATGGCTGTGTTCGGAATTTGCATCGTCGGCGCCACTGCCGCACTTGCGGTCAACCGAAAATGCGACATTCTGGGCTTCGCACAGGGTTTCTCAGCGTTGATGGCGATATCAGGCTTATGCGGTTTGGCGCTCATATATCTCCTTACCCGACCAACGGCGAATTCCTGAGATCGTCGTCATGCCAACCCGATCGAGTTGAGTGATCAACGCGATCTGCTAGTCACGCCAAAATGTCGATCACCCGTCGCTCTTTTGTCGGTTCCGCGCTGGCGCTCGGCGCTGGCTTGGCGTCTGCTGCAGAAAGCAACGTCATTTTCAAGCCCGAGGATTTCGGCGCAGTTGGTGATGGGCGAACTGATGACAGCGTGGCCATGACCCGACTGGCCAAGGTGGTAAACCAGGCCGGTGGAGGTTCCGTCATATTTCGACGTACCACCTACGTCATCGGTGGGCAGGGCAAACCCATGCCAGGGAAATACATGTTTCCCCCGCAGGAGTTACTAAAGTTCAGCGGCTGCTCTCGTCCGTTGCGCCTTATGGGCAACGGCGCCCGGCTCCTAAGCGCAGCCGGCCAGCGGTTTGGCGTATTCGGATCCGATGCCCGCCCCATAAAACACGATCTTCCATATTATGGCGACGGCATGGCCACGCCTTACGTGGCCATGATACAGGTCGATAGTTGTTCGGGCCCTGTCCACATAGCCGATTTCGAATTGGCGGGAGAAATCAACAGCCTGATCGTCGGGGGCCCGTATGGAGATACGGGCTGGCAGCTTGGCGGAACGGGCCTGTTCCTGCAAAACAATCGTGGATCCGAACTGATCGAAAGGATTTACACCCATCACCATCCACTCGATGGCATTATGATTGACGGCCTCGACGCCGATCTCACTGGCACCTCCCGGATCGTTCGAAACCTTAAGTCCCAGGCCAACGGCAGGCAGGGTTGCAGTATCGTCGGCGGTCGCGATTACCTGTTCAGTGACTGCAGTTTCTCCGATACCGGGCGTGGCAAGCTTAGCAGTGCGCCTGGCGCTGGCGTGGATATCGAAGCGGAGGGGGGCAAGGAGATCCGCCGGTTGCGATTTACCGGCTGTCGTTTTGCTAACAATGCGGGCGCCGGCATGCTCGCCGAAACAGGCACCGTCGAAGATGTCCGGTTTGAGGACTGCACCTTTATCGGTACAACAGCATGGTCGGCCTGGCCAAATAAACCGAGGCTTCGCTTCGACCGTTGCACTTTCGTTGGGTCAGTCGTGCGCGCCTACGGACATGTCGATATTACTCTGGCAACCCAGTTTACTCGTTGCACATTTGACGACAATCCAGCCTTGTCACCCCAGAAAAAGGTTTTTGGCGGGGGGCAACCCGGTCGTCCGCTGATCGATCTCGATAATGCGGAAAATGTTCTATTCGATCACTGCGCCTTTTCTGCGCGACATGGCGCCGCTCTGCCGTGGTCCATCCGGGCAATCTACAAGGACTGCACGATGACCCAAGGATCCCAGCGAACCGGTTATCCCCGTGGCCAATATTTTGGCTCGAACCGGATCACGGGGAATGTGGACCTATACAATACGAAGATATCGGGCAGATTGGTCGTAAACGGCGTTTTGCGGCGGTAGGACTTCAAACGGTCGCCCCGAAACCCGATTACATGCCGCAGTCAGAATGGATTTTGCAGCGCATATATTGGGCGGGCATTTGCAAAGACAAATGGCTCAGGCTCCGACGTTTGAAATATCAGACTGCTCCGGTTGCCATCGGGCACCGCAGGCGTGCGCGATCCGCGCGGGAATTCCTGTCAGCGGCAATCGCGGCTCAGTGCTCGCATGTTGTCCTGTATCAACCAGGTATCCGACGCCATCATGCTCACCGTTCTTAATGGCTACAAACGCGAGTTCTTCACGCAACCCAGACCGGTACTCATTGCCGATCCGGTATTCAAAATCGTTCGGCACATCATGTGGCCACACCAGCATAACGAACAGATCGGTTCCCCGATTGTCGATTTCAAAAATGGGTTGCCCGTCGATTGCCGTCGTCGAACGCAGCCTGCGCTCAGCAGCCTCAGCCTGCTTCAAATCGGAGCAATAGATCATGAAATCACGCGACATGCGCGCTTCGACCCGCATGAACGGAACCTCGAGTTTGCGCAGCAACGCTTCATGATCTTTTGGTCGCCAATAGAAAGTTACCTCGCCGTACGCGTTCTGATGCAAGCCAGTCGCAAGCATAATTCGCGCATTTGGAAAGGCATCAACAACATCGGCCACAATATGATCGTAGAGCTCATAAACCTCGAGCACGGGATCCAATCCCGAAGGGACATACCATTCAGGATTTGTAAGATCGCCGCTGTAGGCAAAAGAGTTGAATAGATAGTGATGCTGGATGTGGGCGCCAGCGTTCAAGAAGAGTGAAGCAAACGCCGGTTTTGTTCGCCGTACCTCACGTATGAATACGTCCCCGAGCAGCAGGTCGAGAAACAGGGCCTTGGCCCAAGACTTCTTGCGTGCACCCGCAGCTAACGAAAAATAGCGTCCGTAATTGCCATACCGCGCAAACGACAAAACCCCGTGCACCAAAGCCATTGCGGACGTTGGCGATAAACGGGCCTGGGCATTGTCGTTCACTGCTTGCGCTATCGCTCTGTGCAGCCGCTGGAGGAGCGAACCACCCGTCGCTTTGGTGGACGTCCAAGGATCGGGCACAAAGAAAGCTGCATCGTGACAGCGGTTTTTCGCATTCATCGGACTGATCGCGCCTACCGTAAGCCCCTGGCGCTCGAGAACTTCCCAAATCTGATCGATTTCCTCATCGACGATATCGCCCAGCCGGAAAACGCCGTGCTGTGCCAGCGTCATTCCCGTATGTGCCGTAACCCACTGAATCCAAGGCTCGAGTTCTTCGTACTTCTGTTCTGACACAGTCTCGCTGACACCATGGGCGGCGATCAATCGATTCAGCGCAGGCAACTTTCCGGTCTTACCATAGGCAAGGACGTATTCGAAGTTTATCTCGTTCAGTTCGAGAAACAGAACGGTCATGGCAAACTCTTCGCGATAGAGGGGCTGCTCTGGCCTATACCGAACTCGCCAAGAATTGCGCGATTGATTTGATGTACGTCATATCGCTCCTCGGCCAATCGACGGCTCTCTCGACCCATTCGTTGAATGAGTTCGGGCTTTTCCAGAAACCGGAACATGGCCTGAGCCAGCGCGCCAGGGTCGCGTACGGGCACCAGGAATCCGTTCACATCCGGAATCACCGTATCCCGGCAGCCGGGGGCGTCGGTCGTGATAATTGCCCGCCCAAAAGCCATGGCTTCCTGGGTGCTGCGAGGCTTTCCTTCCCGATAATAAGAGGGAAGAACGTAAACGCTGCATGCCGCGATATACGGTTTCACGTCGTTCACATGGCCAAGCCATTCCATGCCGCATTCGATAGCCATCTGTTCGACTTCCACCTTGCTGAGGCCGCCGGGGTTAGGATCGAGTCCACCCAATAGGACGAAGCGGGTCGCCGGATATACAGAGCGTACGGCCTTTGCAGCGTTCGCAAATTCGACGATACCCTTTTCCCGCAATAGCCGCCCCATCAGCAGGAAAGTCGGAGGTGAGGCGAGGGGGGGAGTTGCGGGATATGCCTGCAGATCGACGCCCGTTCCCTCTAACAAACGAACTTTGTCTGCAGGTAAAATGCGGCCATTCACGAATTCGCGAACGTCGTCGCTATTCTGAAAAAAGACCCGGTCGCATGCCGCGAACGCCACTCGATACAAACCGGAAGCAACAAGGCGGAGAATTCGCCGCTTGAAGTCATCGGCGCTACCGTCGGTGGCAAAAATGTAACCTAGACCGGCCACCAGCGCATACCGGTGGCGAACTCCAGCGAATTTGGCGGCGATACTGCCGTAAATCACCGGCTTGATGAAATAACTGAACATCAGGTCAGGCTTAAGTCGTCGCAGCGTTCGATAAAGGCTGATCGAATCGAGCAAGTCTCGCAGCGGGTGCAGCCCGGTACGATCGAGGGATACGTCGATCGGTATGGCGCCCAGCCGCAAAACAGCCGCACGCGTATCGGCATCATAATCCGGAGCAAGCGCAAACACCTTTACGCCAGCGTCAACCATCGCCTGGATTAATGGCCCCCTGAAATTAGACAGGGAGAAAGCGATGCTTGTCAGTACAGCAGCCGTCTGCGGCGACGTATTCTTACTTTTGTCTGCATTCATCGATATGTCGACGGCCTGAGACCGCCTCCCAAGAATCACCCGCTCACACTCCGGAAGGATGGCTTCACGGTGAGGCCGCGCGCTTAGCAAAGAACAATCGGCCTGCCATATCAAAATTGCATCTGTGCCCCAGGATCGCACTGGACCCCTTCGCACCCCAAGATTACACGGTCCCGGCGCGTTGCGGAATGACCGGGTGAATGAGTGAATGTTTCCCTACTGGATGCTATTTATTATTTTTGCAGGCGGCGCGCTTCTTTCGAGGCCGCAGTCAGGGGAAGCGCGACTAAACGCCTTTCTCTTGGTGGCAGCTGTCTTCATGTTTCTTTTGATCGGTCTTCGATGGCAAGTTGGTGCCGACTGGCTGCCATATGAAGAAATATACGTCGATATTTCCCGGTCCGATCTGCTCACGGCCATCGAACTGACGGAACCCGGCTACGCACTTCTCAACTGGATTGCTGTCCGCATCGGGCTCGATATTTGGGCGGTGAACCTTGTTTGCGCGTTCCTATTTGTTTGGGGGTTGGTCAGCTTCGCGCGGCTCCAATCAAATCCTTGGCTCGCGATTGTGATAGCCATTCCTTTCATGGTTATCGTTGTAGCCATGGGCTACACCCGGCAGGGAGCAGCCATGGGCGTAGCAATGCTGGGGCTGGCTTCTTTAAATAAAAACGCGATATTGAGATGCTTTATTCTGATAATTGCGGCATCCATGTTCCATAGATCTGCAATCATATTGGTGCCATTGGTTGGATTAACTTACACTCGCAACAAGCTTCAAGCATTTACACTAACTTTACTTGCATCAGTTTTTGCTTATTACTTTCTACTCGACGCTGCCATAGATCGATATTCGACCACATATGTGGAGCAAGTTTACCAAGCCGACGGCGCCGGCGTAAGATTGGCGATGAATATCATTCCGTCTCTGCTCGTTCTTACTATACCTTCGCGGATGCAGCTTCAGGGATCGGAGCGTAGATTATGGACCATATTTGCGCTGTTGGGCCTGTTGCTTAATGTGTTGTACCTGATTATCGAATCAAATGTCGCGATCGACAGGATCGGGGTCTACCTGATACCGCTGCAAATGATGGCGCTGGCCCGATTGCCTTTCGCAATTGGCCAACTCGGCAATTCCCGAAGGATAATTCCGCTCGGAATTGCAATCTGCGTCATCGGCTATGCGGGAACAATTCAATTCGTTTGGCTCAATTATGCGACTAACGCTCAGTTCTGGATCCCGTATCGATCCCTGGTATCCATGTAGCGCGCAGACGCCTGATGTTCAGCCAAGTTGCTATCGGGCGCCAAACCCATTCAGCATGGTATTCATCGTACGCAGAACGATAAGAGCATCGATCCAGGCAGAAAAATTCTGGATGTAATAGAAATCATACCCCAATTTCGTTGATACTGAATCGATATCGCTGACATGTCCCTGGTTCACTTGAGCCCAGCCCGTGATGCCGGGGCGGACAATATGTCGATAAAAATAAAATGGAATCTCGGCCTCGTACCACTCGGAAAGCGCAATGGCTTCCGGGCGAGGCCCTATCCAGCTCATGTCGCCAGCGATGATATTCAGGATCTGCGGCAATTCGTCGATGCGACTGCGTCGCAAAAAACGACCGATGCGGGTAATACGCGGGTCGTTATCTCCCGTTCGAGCAACGTCGCGAGCATTGATGGCCCCGTCGCCCTGGACACGCATCGTGCGAAACTTGAAAATGCTGAACGGCTTTCCGCGATATCCCATACGTTGCTGCCGAAACAGTGCCGGTCCGGGCGAATCAATGCGGATTAACAATCCCACGAACAAAAGCAGCGGAGCGAGAACCGGCAACATTATGATTGAAGCGCACAAATCGACGGCGCGTTTTACCTTGCGATAGGCTAGATTGGGCAGCATCGACCCGAAACTGTTTTCGGAAATATGCTCGATCGATACCTTTCCGGTGAGCGATTCACGAAGCTGCTTAACATGATAAACCGGATGGCCTGCCACCGCGGCATGCGCTAGCATTTGCTCCCACGCCTTCTCGTGATCGTGGTGAAGATCGGCGACGATGACGGCTTGCCGATCATCCGGGATGCGCGGCTCGGTCATTACGACCCACTCTATGGTCGAAGATTTCAGCGCTATTTCATAGCGCCCAAATGGAACTACGTAGAATCTTCTGACTGCATGTCTGAGAACGTAAAAATTGGATAAAAATGCAACCGTTAATGCAAATCCGAATGACAGAAGCAGCAACGGTCGATTGTAACCGACGCGCGCAACAAGTATTAATGCAAGAACCAGACCATAGCCACCGGCGTATGTCGGCAATACGAACCGAAACGCCCTTATGCCGGGAAAAGACGTGACTCGACGAAACATAATAACGGCGAGAACAACCGCTATCGATGAAGCGATAGCACTATTTCTTATTGCATTTAGTGCGATATAGTCTCCTTGATACCTCAATGGTTCTATAAATAACGTCGGAATCAAGACAGCAAATATCAATCCCAATATTAATTGGACTCTCAGACGTTCAAGTAATACTCCATGAGTAGATGATGGCCTTACGCGATTCATTAACATCATCGACCTCTAAGCAAGTTCCTTGATCGAGAATTTTAACATTCATCATTCCCGATCTATCTTCCTGATATCAGTGCCGCGCATTCGCGAAACAACGGCGTCGGCCACTCGGCGTACGTCAATTCACCTGCATAAGCCCACGCCTGCTTAGAGGAGCACCATAAACATGTCGATGGCTCGAGGCGTTGGCACGTGGGATATTTGCAATGATGGGACCGCTTAGAAGATCTGCCTTCACCTGCGACTAATCGAGCAGGACCAAGAGCTTTGCGCCTCCGCCCCATGGCAGAGGTTAGTACAACTTTTGCCATCGCCATGCTTAAGGTCGGAAATGCTCCGCGTCCTGACCCTTTCCACCCTTTTTCCCGATGCGAGCCGGTCCACATTCGGGCCGTTCGTCGAGCGCCAGACGCTGGGCCTCGCGGCGCATCAGGACGTCGAACTCAGGGTCATGGCCCCCGTAGGTATTCCGCCTCTGGGGCGCTTCCATCCGCGCTATCGGCAACTCGCGCGGCTCCCAGATGTCCAGACGTGGAAGGGTCTGGCCGTTTACCGCACGCCGTTCGGACACATTCCCGGCGTTGGCGGACGGTGGGATGCGGGGGCGCTGACGCGGGCGCTGCGGCGGCCGCTGGAGGGAATTCGCGCGCAGTTTCCGTACGACATCATTGATGCGCAATTCTTCTGGCCCGATGGGCCTGCAGCGGTGGCACTGGGGCGTCATTTCGGCGTGCCGGTGTCGATTAAGGCGCGCGGGGCCGATATCCATTACTGGGGAAGCAATCCGGCAACGCGCGACCAGGTGATTTCGGCGGGGCGGGAAGCCGACGGAATGCTTGCCGTGTCATCAGCATTAAAAGACGACATGGTTGCACTCGGCATGCCCGGCGACCGTATCACCGTGCATCACACGGGTATCGACCGGCACATATTCCAAGTCCGCGACCGCGCGACCGCAAAGGCGGCGCTGGCGATCCGGGGACCGTTGATCGTCAGTGTGGGCGCGCTCATCCCGCGCAAGGGCCAGTCTTTCGTGATCGACGCGCTTCCTTTGCTTCCGCCGGAAACAGTGCTGGCATTGATCGGCAAGGGCGACGACGAGGCAGCACTGAAGGCACAGGCGGAACGGCGGGGCGTGGCGGACCGCGTGCGGTTCATGGGTGCCCTGCCCCAGCCCGTGATCGCCGACTGGCTCGCGGCGGCCGATGTCATGGCCCTACCCTCCGCATCCGAAGGACTTGCCAATGCCTGGGTCGAGGCGCTGGCAAGCGGGACGCCGGTGGTGACATGCGACGTGGGCGGCGCGCGGGATGTCGTCAATCGGTCTGCGGCAGGCCGGCTGGTGGAGCGAAACGCCGGTGCGATCGCGGAGGCGATAGCCGCGTTGCTTGCCGAACCGCCAGGTCGCGAGGACGTAGCGGCGAGCGTCGAAGCATTCAGCTGGGAAGCGAACACGGCGGCGCTTTACGCGCACCTGAAAGGGTTGGTTACAGCGGCTTCAGCGCGGCGCTGATCCAACGGCCTTCGGTGCGTAGCAGCGTCCACGCCCGTGCAGCAGCGCGGGTGTCCATGACCTCGATGCCGATGCCGCGAGCCTCGTAGTCCGCGATGAGACGCGGGTCCGGGTGATCGAGACCGGCGCCTGTGCCGAGCAGGATGAACTCCGGCGGCGGGTCGAGATGGGCGGCCACCGCAAAATCGGCGCCGTCCCAGTCGATCACCTCTTCGGGCGTCAGGATCACGGCTCCGCTGCGTGCGACACCATCGACGACCAGCGCGCTCCCGCGAAATCCGGTGAGGCGGGGTCCGTCGGGCGCCCCAACCTGGCGCAGGTCCATCAGACCTGGCCTTCTTCCTTCGCTTCGCGGCGGGTCAGGCGTTCGGCATCCTTGGCGACCGCCGATTCCTTGCGGTCGAGGCTTTGCGGGCGCAGGCCCAGCGCGATGAGCAGCGACGACGACACATAGACCGACGAATAGGTACCGATGATGATGCCCAGCATCATCGCCGCGGTGAATCCGCGCAGCACATGGCCGCCGAACAGCAGCAGCGCGCCCAGCGCCAGCAGCACGGTCATGGTCGTCATGACCGTACGCGGCAGGGTTTCATTGACCGACAGGTCGATCAGCGCCCCCATGTCCATCTTGCGGTATTTGCGCATGTTTTCACGGATACGGTCGTCGATGACCATCTTGTCGTTGATCGAATAGCCGATGATCGTCAGCAACGCGGCGACGATATTGAGGTCGAATTCGAAGCGGCTGATCGCGAAGAAGCCGAGCGTCACCAGCACGTCGTGCGCGATCGCGACGAAGGTCGAGACGCCGAACTGCCATTCGTATCGCAGCCAGCTGAAGATCGCGATCGCAAGCGTCGCGATGATGACCGCCAGCGCACCGTTGCGGATCAATTCGCCCGAAACCTTGCCGGACACGGTGTCGTACCGGCTGAACTCGACGCCGGGATTGGCCGTGGTCAGTGCCGCCTTCACCTTGTTGACGATGGCGTTCGTCGCGCCTTCATCGGTGCTGGTCGGCAGCGGCAGGCGGATCGACACTGTCTTAGGGTCGCCGAACTGCTGCAGCGACGCTTCGCCGACCTGCAGCGGCTCGATCTCGGCGCGAATCTTGTCGAGCGACGGGGTCTCCTTGAACTTCGCCTCGATCATCAGGCCGCCGACGAAATCGACGCCCAGATTCAGGCCCTTCATGCCGACCGCGACGCAGGCGGCGAGCGTCAGCACGATCGTGAACGCGAACGCCCATTTGCGAAGCGCGACAAAGCCGATGTTGGTGTTGTCGGGAACGAGTTTCAGAAGGCGCATGGCCATCACTTCCAGTTAAACGTGCAATACGGTCGGACGCGACCGGCGCAGGTAGTTGGCGGCCATCATCCGCGTGAAGAACACGGCGGTGAAATAGGTCGCGAAAATGCCGATCAGCAGCACGACCGCAAAGCCCTTCACCGGTCCCGAACCCAGCAGCAGCATGACGAGGCCCGAGATGAAGTGAACCGTGTTCGCTTCGAAAATCGTGCGACTCGCTTCCTTGTAGCCGAACTCGACCGACTGGTTCGCGCTGCGTCCTCGACGCTGCTCTTCGCGGATACGTTCGTTGATCAGCACGTTCGCATCGACCGCGGTACCGATGGTCAGCACGAAGCCTGCGATGCCCGGCAACGTAAGCGTCGCGCCGAGCAGGGCCATCACCGCCAGGATGATGAAGATGTTGGCGATCACTGCCAGGTTCGCGAAAATGCCGAAGCGGCCATAGCTGACGAACATGAAGATGACGACCGCGACCGATGCGATGACTGACGCGGTCACACCGGCGCGGATCGAGTCGGCACCCAGGCCCGGCCCGACGGTGCGTTCCTCGATGACCTTCAGCGGCACGGGCAGCTTGCCCGAGCGCAGCTGGATCGCGAGCGCATTCGCGCTCGGCACGGTAAAGCTGCCCGAAATCTGCGCGGAACCGCCCAGGATCGGCTCGTTGATGTTCGGAGCCGACAGCACGGTGCCGTCGAGGATCATCGCGAACGGCTTGCCGGTGTTTTCCTGCGTCACGCGGGCGAATTTCTTCGAACCCTGCCCGTTGAACTTGATGTTCACGACCGGCGAATTCGACTGCTGATCGAAGCCCTGCGTCGCGTCGGCCAGCTCGTCGCCACTGATGATGACGCGGCGCTTGACCGCGATCGACGGGCCGCCGGCGGGATTGCCCGGATAGGGTACGACCTGGCTGCCCGGGGGCGCATTGCCCTTCGCGACCTCGACCGGATCGGCAGCAAGGTCGACCAGTTTGAATTCGAGCTTTGCCGTCTTTCCGAGCAGCGATTTCAGCGCCTCGGGGTTCTGCAGGCCCGGCACCTGAACGACGATGCGGTTCGAACCCTGGCGGATGATCGTCGGTTCGCGCGTGCCCAGTTCGTCGATACGGCGGCGGACGACTTCGGTCGCAACCTGCATCGCGCTTTCGACCGCGGCGGTGTTGCCCGCATCGGTCGGCGTGATCGTGATCCGCGTCGAATCGACGACGGCGACGTTGTAATCACGCTGCCCGGTAACACCGACAGGCGAACTCAGTCCGCGGACCAGTTCGACGGCCGCATCGAGCCGCGACGGGTCGCGCACCATGAACGCCAGCGCGCCGTCGGCGCGCGAGATATCGCCGATCTCGATGGCCGGGCTGGCGCGGCGCATGGCGGCACGCACCGAATCGTCCATCACATCGAGCCGCTGGTTCGCGACGTCCTTGGTCTCTGCCTCGAGCAGCAGATGGCTGCCGCCCGAAAGGTCGAGGCCCAGGTTGATGCGCGGCGCCTTGCCGATGCCCAATTGGTCCGCGGTCGATTGCGGCATCAGGCTGGGGATCGCGGCAAGGACTGCCACGATCACGACCAGCATGATCGAGAAAACCTTCCAGCGCGGGAAATCGAGCATCGCTTCGGCGCCTTTTAGTCGTTCGCGGGCTTGGCAGCGGTGGGTGACACGACGTCGCTCAACGTCGCCTTCAGCGCCTTCACGCGCACGTTTGTCGCGATCTCGACCTCGACCTGTTCACCGTCGACCTTGATCACCTTGCCGATCAGGCCACCACCGGTCACGACTTGGTCGTTCTTCTTGACTGCTTCGAGCTTGGCCCGGTGCTGCTTCGCGCGCTGCTGTTGCGGGCGGAAGATGAGGAACCAGAAGACGACGAAGATGAGCAGCAACGGCATCATCTGCACGAGGAATGCGGACATGCCGTCAGGCTGGGCGGCCGTGGTCGCGGCCTGTGCGTAAGCGGGAGAAATAAACATCGTGGGTTTGATCAAGCCTGTAATTGGCGAAGGGGCGGCGCGTATCAGAGGCGCGGCCCCCACGCAACATAAGTGCACAATGCCGGTCTTGCCTTCGCCGCCCCCCTCCCGTAATGGCGCGCGCTCGGTCGGGACGTAGCGCAGCCTGGTAGCGCATCACACTGGGGGTGTGGGGGTCGCAGGTTCGAATCCTGTCGTCCCGACCAAGTATTTATCGAAATACTTTCGCGTTCAGCTGACGCCCGTTCCTCCGTTTGCGCCGAACACGCTGCCTGTCGTGAAGCTGTTGCCCTGTTCGGCAAGCGTTACGTAAAGGCCCGCGAGTTCCGCCGGCTGCCCGGCGCGGCCGAGTGCGGTGTCCTGGCCGAATTTGGGCAGCTTTTCCTGAAACTGGCCGCCCGATACCTGAAGCGGGGTCCAAACTGGGCCCGGCGCGACCGCGTTCACCCGGATACCCTTTTCCGCCAGCTGCTTTGCCAGTCCCTTGGTAAAGATCTCGATCGCGCCCTTGGTGGTCGCATAATCGAGCAGTTCCGCCACGGGGTTGAAGCTGTTTACGCTCGCGGTGTTGATGATCGTGCCGCCCTTGGGCATCGTTTCCGCCACGCGCTTCGACAGCCAGAACATCGCATAGATATTGGTCTTCATCGTCCGGTCGAACTGTTCGTCCGTAATTTCGGCAATGCTCTTGCGCGCCTGCTGATACCCCGCATTGATCACGAGGATGTCGAGACCGCCGAGTTGCACTTCGGCCTTGTCGATGAGTTTGCGGCAGAACGCGGCGTCGGTCAGGTCACCGGGGAGTTGCACCAGCGTCAGGCCATCCCGGTCGAAAACCGCCCGCAGGTCATCGGCGTCAGCCTGTTCCTTCGGGTGATAGTTGATCGCGACCAAAGCTCCTTCGCGCGCATAGGCAATGGCAGCGGCGCGCCCGATGCCGGAATCGCCGCCGGTGATCAGCGCGCGGCGCCCGGCCAGCCGCCCCGTCCCTTCATAGGAGTCCTCACCGCAATCCGGCACTGGGTTCATGTCGCGCTGCAGGCCGGGCCAGTCCTGCGGCTGCTCTTCGAACCCCTCGCTGTGATATTTGTCCTGCGGATCGATCAGCGTGTCGGTCAGGTCGGTCATCGCGCACTCCTTGGCTTCCGCCCTCAATCGCCGAGCGAATTGAAGGTTGCGTGTGGAGCGGGATCAGGCGGCGTCAGACGTTCAGAACCTCCCCGATCGCACGCGCCAGCTGGTGCTGGTTGAACGGCTTGCCCAGCTTGACGACATCCGCGCGTGTCACGTCGACACCCTCGCCATATCCGCTGGCGAGGATGGTGGGCAGGCTTGTGCCCAGGGCTTCGAGTTCGGCGATCAGTTCCAGGCCGGACATATCGGGCATCGCCTGATCGGTGATGATGAGTTCGATATCGTCACGCGACCGGAAAACCCGCAGCGCTTCATCTGCCGACGTTGCCTCGACCACCGTGTGTCCGAAGTCCTCGAGCAGAGCGACCGTATTCATCAGGACCAGCGTATCGTCATCGACCGCAAGGATCGTCAGCGGCCGCGTTTCGGGCGCATCCTCGACGGGCGCGACCGGCGCCTGAACCTCGCGCCGTTCGATATCGACGGGCAGCCACAAGATCGCCTTCGTCCCGGCACCGACCGCGCTTTGCAATTCGAACGCGCCGCCCATCTGCTGCACCATGCCGTGCACCATCGGCAGGCCCAGACCCGTGCCCTTGCCCACGCCCTTGGTCGTAAAGAACGGTTCGGTCGCGCGGCGAAGCGTTTCCTCGTTCATGCCCATTCCGGAATCGGCGACGGTCAGCCGCACATAAGCCCCTTTCGGAAGCGCCACGGGACCCGCCTTGCCGAGTTCTTCGCGCTGCGCCGACACGTTGATCGCGCCACCCGACGGCATCGCATCGCGCGCATTCACGATCAGGTTGAGCAGCGCCATTTCCAGCTGGTTGGCGTCGGCACGCACCGCGGGAAGGCCGAGCGGAAGGTTGATCGATATCGGCCATTCCGGTCCGATGGATCGCTGGACCAGGTCGCCCATCCCGGCCAGCAGGCGCGATACGTCGACGTGGTCGACCTGCAATTCTTGGCGTCGCGCAAATGCAAGCATGCGCTGCGTCAGGGTCGCGCCGCGCTGTGCCCCCTCGACGGCATTGGACAGCAGCCGCCGCATCCCGGGGTCTTCGGGAAGCCGCTTTCCCAGCAGTTCGAGGCTACCCATGATGGCCATGAGGAGGTTGTTGAAGTCGTGCGCGACCCCGCCGGTCAGTTGGCCGATGGCCTCCATCTTCTGCGACTGGAAGAGCGCTTCTTTCGCGAGTTCCAGTTCGCGCTGCGTTTCCTCGCGCTCGGTTATGTCACGCGTGATCTTGGCAAAACCGATCGGTTGCCCCGTGTCGTCTCGGATCGCGTCGATGACGACACTCGCACGGAACCGCTCGCCGTCTTTCCGGACCCGCCATCCCTCGGCCAGGAACCGCCCTTCCGATCGTGCGGTTTCGAGCGCCCGCGCCGGCTCTCCAGCGGCCCGGTCTTCATCGGTGTAGAAGCGCGAAAAATGCTCTCCGATAATCTCTTCGGGCTCATATCCCTTGATCCGCCGGGCGCCTTCGTTCCAGCTCGACACATGGCCTTCCTGGTCGATCAGGTAGATCGCATAGTCCGTCACGCCCTGAACGAGATGCCTGAATTGCTCCTGGCTCTGGGACAGGGCCTCTTCGGCGACGCGACGCTCCGTGATGTCGCGGCCATAGGCATAAACCAGGTCGCCTTCGAGCGAGGTGTGCCATTCTATGCGGCGATACCCGCCGTCGGCCGTCATGAAACGGTTTTCGTAGCTTGTCAGTTCGCCTTCGCTGATCGCTTCGCCGAGCGCCTGCACGCTCGACTCTACATCTTCGGGAATCATGAAATCCCGAAAATGGCGGCCGATCACATCGCTCGTCTGATGACCCAGCATTCGCGTCCACGACGGGCTGACCGAACGGAAAACTCCTTCGGAATCGACGACCACCATCAGGTCGCGTGAGAACGTCCAGATACGGTCGGCCCGACGACGTTCGGTCTGGAACGCATCCACGTTGGCGAGTGCGCCGCCGATTTGTGCAGCAATCAATCGAACAAGGTCGAGGATGTCGGGATCTTCGCGGCGATGCGGATTGAAGCCAACCAGCAGTTCACCGGTAGCGGACCCTCCCGCGGCACCGGGAATTGCGATGAGAAGCGCTTGTGTCGGTGCAGTCTGCCAATCGCCCCTGGGCCAGTCGACGCTGTCCGGAAGCGCGACGATGCGCCCCCCTTCCTCGGCGAATTCCGGCCCCTGCCGATCGATCAGCGCGAACAGCTCTTCGTCGTGACTGGTACTTGCCTGAGGAACATCCCTGTCGTTGGCCAGCCGGAGAAGTGCGAAAGGGAAATCGCGCCGGTTGTTATCGAAGACCCTGGTTACCGCCGCCCTGACTTCGGTCCGGTCGGTCACTCCGTTGAGCGCCATGCCCAGCTGGCGCAATGTTTCCAGCCGCCGCGCGCTGAGGATGCGCACGGTGTCTTCGGTGACGACACACAACATACCGCCAACGGCGCCATCGGTTTCATAGAGGGGGCTGTAGGAGAAACTGTGGTAGGTCTCTTCCGGGTATCCGCTGCGCTCGAGCAACAGCAGCAGGGCGCTGTTCCATGTGGCCTCGCCACCCTTCACGCGTTCGACCTGGTCGGCGACCTCATCATACACCTCCGACCATACCTCGCTAAACCGCCGCCCGAGCATCGACGGGTGCTTGATACCCAGCGTCGAGATGTACGCGTCGTTGTAGAAGAATTGCAGGTCAGGGCCCCAGCCGAGCCACATCTCGAACCGCGATGTAAGCAACATGCGAAGCGGGATCTTCAGGGCATCCGGCCACGACCCCGGATCGCCAAGCGGTGTCGAGGCCCAGTCATGGCGACGCATGACGCCAGCCATCTCGCTCGTTCCGGGGAAAATTTCGGTTAAATCTTCTTCCCGGCTGCCCATCGATCCCCCTTATTGTGATGTGAGAACGTCCAAACCACATTTTGGATGCGCCAGCGACCTTCGCGAATTCATTTGTACTGAAAAGCTGTCGCGATTGGCACTGTCAGGCGCCAGCACTCACTCCGGTCGACCGTGAGATAACAGCCTTCGCAAATCCTGAACCCCGCTGATTGACCCCACTCGAACGCACATCTAAAGCAAATGCGAATCATTCTTATTAGCATAAAGGGGCTTAAGTGACGTTCGGACCTACCAATCAATCGCGCCTTCACATGGTCGCACGGGCAGGCTGCGCGCTATTCTCGATTGCCGTCGCAACCGCGCCAGCCTTCGCCAGCGAAGCGCCGGCGCCCGCTGCTGCTGCCGATGACGACCAGGGCGGCGATCGCATCGTGGTGACTGGCACGCGCATTCCGACGCCCGAGTTGGAAGTCCCCAGCCTGGTGACTGTTATCACCCACGAAGACATCGCGAACCAGATGGCGTCCGACGTGAAGGACCTGGTCCGATTCGAACCTGGCGTCAGCGTTCGCCGTGCGCCGACGCGGTTCGGCGCGGCACTGGGTGTCACGGGGCGCGACGGCAATGCGGGGTTCAACATCCGGGGCCTCGAGGGCAATCGCGTCCTTATCCAGGTCGATGGTGTGCGCGTGCCCGACGGATTCGAATTCGGTGCACAATCTGCCGGGCGAGGCGATTATGTCGACCTGGGGCTGATCAAGTCGGTCGAGATCCTGCGCGGGCCGGCGTCGGCACTCTACGGGTCGGACGGCCTGGCCGGGGCGGTCAGCTTTGTCACGAGCGACCCGGTCGACTTCCTGCGTGACGGCCGTGCGTACGGGGGCATGGTCCGCGGATCGTACGACAGCGCCGACGACAAGTTCACCGAAACCGCGATCGTCGCGGGGCAAGCCGGGCAATTTTCCGTCATGGGGTCGTACACGCGCCGCGACGGGCATGAGTACGACAACATGGGCACCAACGGGTCGCCCAATTCTACGCGCACGCGGCCCAATCCGCAAACCAGCCGGTCCAACGCGCTGCTGGGCAAGATCGTGTGGGCGCCCGATGACGCGAACCGCATCCGCCTGACCTTCGACCATCTCGACAGCTACAGCTTCACCAACGTGCTGAGCGGCGTGGCGGTGACGCCGACACCTCCAGCGGTGCTGGCCGCGACTGCGGTGCTCGGCCTGACCGCGCAGGATACCATCAGTCGCGACCGCGTGAGCCTCGACTGGCGTTACCAGGGCAGCGGCTTCATCGACTTCGCGCAAGTGACCGGCTGGTACCAGTGGGCGAAGAACCGCCAGTTCACGTTCGAGGACCGCAACACTGCGGCGGACCGGGAGCGGCTCAACACATTCGACAACCGGGTGTGGGGCGTGAGCGCCGAGTTGCGGAGCAAATTCGCGACCGGCGGCATCGGTCATACGCTTGCCTATGGCGGCGATTTCAGCAGCACGCGACAGGAAGGAATCCGGGGCGGCACCGTGCCGACGCCGCCCGACGTATTTCCCACGCGCGCCTTCCCGCCGACCGATTATGTGCTGGCGGGTGCGTATCTTGCCGACACGATCGATGTTGCCGGCGGACGGCTGAAGCTCTTTCCCGCGCTGCGCTTCGACTACTACAAGCTCACGCCGAAGCCAGATGCGCTGACACCCGCCTTGCCCAGCGCCGCACAGGACGGATCCCGGGTGTCTCCCAAGATCGGTGTGCTGGTGAGGGTCGCCGACAGCGTCGGCGTGTTCGCCAACTATGCCCAGGGGTTCAAGGCGCCCTCACCGACGCAGGTGAACCAGTTCTTCTCGAACCCCGCGGTCGGCTACACCTCGATACCCAATCCGAACCTCCGCCCCGAAACCAGCGAGACGTTCGAGGGCGGCGTGCGGATCGGCAACGGGCCGGTAAAGGCGACCGCGGCCGCATTCACCGGCGACTATCGCGGGTTCATCAGCCAGGAAGTCGTGAGCGGCAGCTTCACCCCGGCCGATCCGGCGGTCTACCAGTTCGTCAATCTCAACCGCGTGAAGATCAACGGTGGTGAGGCGACCATTTCGGTCGGCGACCGTTCGGGACTCTCGGGGCGCTTCGCGGTCAGCTATAGCGAGGGGACCGTCATCAGTCCCGCGGGCGTACGATCGCCGCTGCTGTCGATCGACCCTATGAAGATGGTGCTGGGCGTGGGTTACGACGACCCGGCGCGGCGGTTCGGCGGGCAGCTGATCGCGACTTACTCGGGCCAGAAAGAGCTGACCGCGATCACGCCGACAACGCTCTATCGGCCCGACGAATTCGTGATCTTGGACGCGACCGCATATGTGCGGATCGCCGAGATCGCGACGGTACGCGCCGGCATCTTCAACATTCTGGACAAGAAATACTCCTGGTGGAGCGACGTACGCGGCCTCGCCGACACCTCGACCATCAAGGACACTTATACCCAGGCCGGTCGCAACGCGTCCGTCTCGCTTAGTATTAAATTTTGATAATGAGGGGCATTAGCATGAAGATTCACGTTTCCGCGCTGTTGATGGCGGCTGCGATGATGACAGTGCCGCTGGGCGCACCGGCACTGGCTGACGGGCCGGTCGCAGGGAAAACCGCCGAGGCGGAAAAGGCGTCGTTCGACGCCGACCGCGCGTCGATCCTCGCGATGGCGGGCAATTACAAGGTGACCTTCGACATGAAGGAAACTACACCCTGGCGTGCCGACTACACGCCGATCGCAGCCAAGATATCGGGCGGGCACGAGGTCGTTCGCGCGATCGTCGACACTGGCCGTACCATCGTGCTGCAGCATTTGCTGGTCGTGACGGATGACAAGGGCAAGACCTTCGTCATCAAGCATTGGCGGCAGGACTGGGTCTATGAACCCGAAACCGTCCTGACCTATGCCGGACAGGGCAAGTGGAAGCTGGACGATGTTCCCGCCTCTATGCGCAAGGGCCGCTGGTCGCAGACCGTGTGGCAGACCGACGATTCCCCGCGCTACGGCGGCTGGGGCCAGTGGACCGACGAGGGCGGTGTGCGCCGCTGGCGCTCGAGCTGGACCACCCGTCCGCTCGCACGGCGCGATGCGGTCCGGCACCCGCCCTACGACCGCTACCTCGGCATCAACCGCCACTCGCCGTCGCCAGCGGGCTGGATTCACTGGCAGGACAATCTGAAGCAAGGCCTGGTCGACGGAAAGCTGGTGCCGTTCGTCCAGGAAACCGTCCTCAACACCTATGTGAAGGACGACAGGTTCGATGTGGCAGCCGCCGACACCTATTGGACAGCGACCAGGGATTATTGGGCGGCGGTGCGCGGGCAGTGGGACGCCGCGATCGCAAAGGCGAAGGGCGTGTCGGTGGCAGAAGTCGCCGAAACCGGCTCCGCATCGGGCTCGCGCCTGATGGGTTTTGCCGACGACATCCAGGCAAAAAAGCTCACGACCAAGGCCGCGATCGCGAAGGCGCAGGCCGTCATCACAGAGGTTACGACAGCGGGTTGACCCCTAATCCCCGTTGTTATGGCTGGGCCGTGACTCCGCTCTCCCGCAGTCGCGGCCCTTTTTTCGGTGATTGCCTTGACGATGGCAAACCCTCGACCGCCTTTGCCGGGTCGGGCAGCAACGAAATCATGAATCCCTGCGTTGGACATGGCGAATAACTATCAGGGAATATTCGTGAAAAACCTGCCTTTGAAGTTTGCCGTGCCCATAATTCTCGGCACTGTACTCGGCGCGGCCTCGCCACCATCGTCAACGGTGAAACCGTCATCCACGGCTTCCTCCGCGACACTCGACATGGACGTGCTCCACCTTCAGGTCATGCTCGACAAGCTGGGTTTCGGTCCCGGCGTCCTCGACGGCAAAGGCGGCGCGTCGCTGGTCAACGCGATCAAGGGATTTCAGGAGTCGCGCGGTCTGCGCGTGACCGGAAAAGCCGATGCGCCGACGCTCGGTGCGCTGGCGCCCTATCGTGGCTGGACACCGACCAAGACGTTGATCCTCTCCGATCAGTCGCTGCAAGGCCCGTTCACCTGGCCGTTCCCGAAGGATCCGGTCGAGCAAGGAAAGCTGCCCGCGCTCAACTATCGCAACGCGGCCGAGGCGTTGGCCGAGCGTTTCCACACGACACCGGCGATACTGGTGGCGCTTAATCCCGGCGGCAGGCTGGTCAGGGGCGCCAGGCTTGTCGTTCCCAACGCGCTGCCTTTCACGCGTGCGTACAAGGCCGACGATCCGGTCTGGGCGGCGTCGCTCAACCAACTCAACGTCAATGCCGAACAGCCCCAGGCCAAGCGCATCGTGGTCGACAAGTCCGATGGTGTGCTTCGCGTGTTCGACGCCGCCGACAAGCTGGTCGCGCAGTTCACCGCGACGATGGGGTCGTCCCGCGACCCCCTTCCCATCGGGAAATGGACGGTGAAGGGCGCCGACTATAATCCCAAATGGACGTACAACCCGGCGATCCTGAAACGCGCCGACAAGAGCGATCCGAAGGTCGACGTACCGGCCGGACCGAATAGTCCGATCGGCGTCGTATGGCTCGACCTGTCGAAGCCGCACTACGGCATCCACGGCACCAACGAGCCGGAAAAGATCGGGCGTGCGGAATCGAACGGGTGTATCCGCCTGACCAACTGGGATGCGGCGCGGCTGGCATTGATGGTGAAGCCTGGGACCCCCGCCGTCTTCCAGCCATGAACCGGTTGGGGTGGGGATTAATGATTGCCGCGATCGCTGCCCTGACACTTGCTTTTTGCACCGGTGACGACGCCCGCAAGGGACCGCGATACGCCGCACCCGCGGCCGGGGATGCTGCGTCACTCGATGGCATGCGCCTCGTCATTCCCGTCGAAGGCGTCCGTCCCGACCAGCTCGTCGACAGCTGGCACGATCCGCGCGGCGACGGAACGCGCGCGCATGAGGCGCTCGATATTCCGGCGCCTGGCGGCACTCCTGTCCTCGCCGCTTTTTCGGGGACAGTGGTCAAACTGTTCACCAGCAAGGCAGGCGGGCTGACCGTCTATGTGCGCTCGGGCGACATCCAGGCGTATTACGCTCATCTTGCCGGATATGCCGATGGCCTGCGCGAAGGGCAGCGCGTGGTCGCGGGGGAAACGATCGCGTTCGTCGGTGACACTGGAAATGCCGGAGCAGGCAACACGCATCTGCACTTTGCGGCCCACCGCATGCTGCCGGGCGACGGATGGTGGCAGGGCACCCCGGTCAATCCGTTCCCGCTGTTCGTTCGTCCGGCGAACTGAAGCTACACTACCGCTTCGAAAGCCTCCGCCGGTTCGCCCGTACCTTGCGCCGGACCTGCTGAACGCTCGCATTGGCGACCGCAGCGGGCGACTGTCCCAGCGCGCCGGTCATCGCGCGCAGGTTGAGCGATTGCGCCTCGGCGATCTTCTCGGCGACCATCCGCTGCGCCTCTTGCGCGGCGCCGGGCCCACCCATCGCCAGCTTCGCCATGCGAAGCCCCACGACGGTTGCCGCTTCATAGCCCAGCATCCAGCTGTTCAGGCCGAACGTCATCCAGTTGTCGGTGTTCGTCCGTCCCATGGGATCGCTTTCTCTTGTGATGTCGTGGTCCAACGCAGCTGGCATGATTACGTTGCCAATCGAGGACTCGACGCCATCCCGCAACAACCGGCGCGCCAATCCATTGTAATTCCAGCCAATATGGGCAATTTGTCACGTAAACGGGTTACAAAGGCGTTCGATTGGCAGACACAGGTTACGCGCTTCCAAAGGTCAGTTTCTGGTTGCCGCACCCGGACCTCCGGGCAGAAGTCACATCCTATTACACCGTCGACGTCGACGGGCCGCTGCACGACCATTTGCATCCGGAATGGGGGAATATCCGGTTCGCACTGCGCGGCGACTGGCAGATGGAGCGTTCAGGCCGGACTGTCCCGGCTCCGGTATCGGCGCTGTTCGGGCCGACCGACCGGACGTCGAGTTTCGCAACGCAGGGCGGCACGATGCTGGGCATCGGCCTGACCCCGATCGGCTGGTTGCGGCTGGTCCGCGCCGATGCCAGCCGGCTGGCGAATGCCATAGTCCCGCTGGCAGGGCATCTGGGTTTTTCCGGCGATGCGCTCGTCGCATCGCTCGCCGACGACGCCGGGGACGACGCGCGCGTTGCCCGGCTCGACACGGCGCTGCGCATCAGGCTCGAAACGGCGCCAAAGCCCGACGCTGGCGCAATCGCCGTGCAACAGGCCTTGCTCGACGACGCGATCGACGAGGTAGGCGCGCTGGCGGCCAGGGTCGAGATGACAGAACGTACGCTGCAACGCCTGTGCCTGCGCGCGTTCGGTTTCGGGCCGAAACGCCTGCTCCGCCGCCAGCGCTTCCTGCGCACACTCGACAAAATCAAGAACCGGCTGGACCAGCCATTGGCCGACGTTGTCGATGGCGCCTATTACGACCAGGCGCATTTCAACCGCGATTTCAAGGCGTACATGGGCATGTCACCCACCGCCTATTACCGCTCGCCACGTGAAGTGATGCGCCGCGCAGCAGAGGAGCGCATGCGAGTCGTCGGCGCATCCATGCAGGGCCTGCACAAAAGCCGCTGATCGACAGCGGCAAAAATCGCTGTCCTACATTGAACCCATATGGTTATCTTTCGATTCGAAAGGAACCACCATGGACATCTTGTCACTTATCGACACCGTCATCGGCCGTGAGGGCGGCTATTCGAACCATCCGGCCGACCGGGGCGGTGCCACCCGCTGGGGGATTACCGAAGCGGTCGCGCGCGCGCACGGTTATCGCGGCGACATGCGCGGCTTTCCGCGTGACGAAGCGGTCGGCATCTATCGGCGCGTCTATTGGGTCCGCCCCGGCTTCGATCGCGTCGCCCCGATCGCTCCCGATATCGCCGCCGAGCTGTTCGACACCGGCGTCAACATGGGGCCGAGCGTTGCAGTCGCATTCCTGCAACGCGCGCTGAACGCGCTCAACCGCGGGGCAAGCGATTACCCCGACATCGTTCCCGGCACGAAGATCGACGACGCGACCATCACGGCGCTGACCGCTTTCCTTGCCCGCCGAAACCCGCACGGGGAAAACGTGCTGCTGAAGGCGCTCGAGGCGCTGCAGGGCGAACGCTATCTGAATCTCGCCGAACGTCGCCCGGCGAATGAGGCGTTCCTCTATGGCTGGCTGGCAAACCGCCTCGGCTGAGCAATCGCCGCAAGGCTAACTTTTACTAACCTTTGGAGACCGACATGCCCATTCTCGAATCCCTGATCGCCCCCATCGCCGGCCTGATCGACAAGATCATTCCCGATCCCCGCGCCCGCGACGCCGCCAAGCTGGAACTGCTCAAGCTGCAGGGCACGCAGGACATGGAAACGCTGCGCACGCAACTATCGGCGATCGTCGCCGAGGCGGGCAGCAACGATCCCTGGACCAGCCGCGCCCGCCCCAGCTTCCTCTACGTCATGTATGCCATGATCCTGTGGGCGATCCCCATGGGCCTGATCGCTGCGTTCCGTCCGGCAATGGCAACCGACATCGCGCACGGAATGACCGACTACCTGACCGCCATTCCGGAACCGATGTGGGCGCTCTTCGGCACCGGTTATCTGGGCTACACAGCGGCGCGAAGCTGGGGTAAAGCCCGTGGGTTCGAGAAATAGGGTCGCCCGACTGCGCTGAATCGAACCGGCGCATCAACGCTACCGGCCGTTACGTACGGCCGGAGAGGGGGAGACTTATGAGCGATATCGGACCAGCACCCACCGGAAATTCACTCGTCGAACGCGTCAAGGCGATCCTGTTGTCGCCGAAAACCGAATGGCCGCGCATCGAGGCCGAACCCACGACAGTCGCCGACATCTACAAGAGCCATGTCATACCGCTCGCGGCGATCGGGCCGGTGGCGAACCTGATCGGATCGACCGTGTTCGGCGTGGGCGCATTCGGCATCACGTACCGCCCGTCGATCATGAGCGCTCTATCGACCGCGGTCGTCGGCTATGTCGTCACGCTGGTGATGGTCTACGTGTTCTCGCTGGTCATCAACGCACTCGCCCCGCAGTTCGGCGCGGTGAAGAACCAGACTGCGGCGTTCAAGGTCGCCGCATATGGCGCGACCGCCAGCTGGATTGCCGGCATCTTCGGCATCCTGCCCGCACTCAGCATCCTCGGCATTCTGGGCGGCCTCTATAGCCTGTACCTGATCTTCCTCGGCTTGCCCGTGCTGATGAAGGCGCCCGAGGACAAGGCCGTGGGATACACCGCCGTCGTGATCCTCGTGATGATCGTGGCGGGGCTGCTCATCGGTATCGTCACCGCCTCGCTCGCCGGAATATTCGGCGGCGGCATCGGATCGTCATATGCCGACCGTGGCACCGTGTCGGGGACGATGACCGTCCCCGGTGTCGGCAGTATCGACGCGGGCAAGATCCAGGAAGCGTCGAAGCGCATGGAGGCGGCCGCCGAGCGCGCCAAGAGCGGCCAGGCCGGTCCCGCCATTCCGCCCGCCGAGCTTCAGGGCCTGATGCCCGCCGCAATCGCGGGCCTGCAGCGCACCTCGATCGAAGGCGGCACGGCGAGCGCTGGCGGCATCGGCGGATCGAATGCAGAGGCGCATTACGGATCGGGCGACAACACGATCAAGCTGTCGGTCACCGACATGGGCGCGATGGGCGGCCTTGCCGCCCTGGGCGGTGCGCTCAACATCGAATCGTCGAAGCAGAACGGCACGAGCTACGAAAAGATCGGCAAGGTCGATGGCCGCATGACCACCGAGAAATATGATTCGGCGACGAAATCCGGCACTTACAGCACGATCGTCGCCGACCGTGTGATGGTCGAGGCGGATGGCACCGTGCCGTCGATCGACGTGCTGAAGGCGGCAGTAACGGCAGTCGACCTCGGCAAGGTTGCTGCGCTGGCGAAGCAATAAGCCTTACCGCACCCGGCGTCCCACCCATACGACACGGCCGATGATGGTCATGCGCGACAAGTCGCAATCGGCCCATGTCGGATAGGCCGGATTGTCGCTGGCCACGGTGACGCCGCCAGCAGGGTTCATCGCGATGCGTTTCACGTTCAGCGCATCGTCGAACCGCAGGACATAAATGCCGTCGCGCAGGCGGTCGGCGGCGTCGGCACGGTCGACAAGAATGTCGTCGCCATCGCCAAGGGTGGGATCCATCGAATCGCCCGCAACCTTGATCGCCGACAGCATGGCGGGATCGCTGCCCAAGGTACGGATATAGGCCGGGTCGAAGCCGAAAGCCCCGGCACCGCGTTCATCGGGATCGAGCGCGCCAGCGCCCGCCGACGCGCCCACCGCCAACCGCGGGATGCGCATAAGTCCGGCAGCAACACGGCCCCGATAAACGGTGCGGCTTTCAGTGATCGAGGTTGCAGCGCCATCATTCGCAGGACCGCCCAGCAACGCCTCATCCACGCGAAAGTATCGCGCCAGCGTCCGCCGGTCGTCCTCGTCGAGCTTTCGCGGCGTACCGCGCCGGATGAACTGCTGGATATAAGCGGCGTTCCGCCCAAGCAGCCGCGAGAGCGAGGCATAGTCTTCCCCCCGTTCCCGGATCAGCTGGTCCAACATGCTACGGGCGTCCGCCATAATGACTCCATAGCGATAGGATTTTCCCTAGACAAGTAGGAAAATGCCGATGAAATAGGAAATCACCTATCGAATCGGACTGCTGGGGAGATGCGTGATGCTGTTGCTGAAAATCGAAAAATACCTGCGGCGGACCCGCACCCCGCCGACCCGTTTCGGGCGGGAAGCGGTTCGCGATCCGCGCTTCGTCCACGACCTGCGCCGCGGGCGCACAGTGAGCGATCGCGTCCGCCTGCGCGTTCTCGCTTTCATGGAAGAGCGCAGCCAGTGAGCCGACGTTCGCCGAGCGATACTCTGGCCGCGTCGCTGGAAACCGCCTTGACCCGCCATTTCGGAAAGATGGCGGACTTAACGCACAAATGGGTCGACTGGCACAGCGCGACCTTTGTCGGCACACGCCACGAGTTGCGCTTCACCTTGGACGAGAGCGGCGCCGCCGCGCTGGACACGATCGATGAAGAAAACTTGTCTATAAGGCGTGGTTTCGTCGCCGATCTCGTCGTGGTCGAGCGTTTATCCCGAGCAGACGGTTTCACCGTCACGCTCGAGGTGCTGACCCTGCTGGATTAGCCCGCGAACGCGCGGCGCAGCGTGGCCGAAGGATCGTTACCCGCGTCATCCTCACGCACGATCCAGGACGAGGCCTTGCCCGTCGCAGGCGGAGTGGCAGCAGGTCCACTCGACGTCGGCGGTGTTGGCTTGCCGTAGCGGGCGAGACCCGCTTCCAGCCTGGCGATCAGAGCCTCGATGGTCGTTCCCTGGCCGTCGACCGTGGCTTCTTCAGCCTCTGCCATCACGGCGATAGGCTCTTGAATTGGCTCCGCTTCGGGAAGCGGTTCCTCGACCGGCTCCTGCACCAACGGTGGAACGGTACGAAGTGCCTCGTCAGACATCAGCGGTGCGCCGAGTTCGCCCGCGGAAATGGGCCGGCGGACTTCGTTCGAGAGGGGCAAAGCTTCATTGAACGTCGCAAGGTCGAGTTCCTCGCTGGTCCGTGCCACCGCAGGCGGGGCCATCAGCCGCTCGACCGCCTTGACCAAGCCCCAGATCGCGCCGCCGACAAGGGCGAATGCGGCAACGACGGCAAGCAGGCGGATGCCCATGCCCGACGCACCTACAACCTGCGCGAACAACCAGTCGGGTGTCGCCGCAACGAGAACCGCCGCCGCCGCGCCGAACATGGCGCCGATGACGGGTGCGAGCGGCAAGCGCTGGAGGGTCGATACTTTGCGGGCCATGGCCGAATCCTGCTACGCCCGTCCCTCGACGAGCCTTTGGTAAACCGGTTCGTAACGGGCAATGTTTGACGACCAGTTACGCTCGGCCTCGACAAAGGAACGCGCCCGGTCGCGCCGGGCATCCCATGACGCGCGGTCGGCAAACATCTTGCCCAGCGCCGTCGCGACGGCCGTGGGGTCACCGGGCGCAAACAGCGTGCCGGTGACACCGTCCTCGATCAGTTCGCGATGACCGCCGACGTCCGATGCCGCGACCAGCCGCCGCTGCGCCATCGCTTCCAGCGGTTTCAGCGGGGTGACGAGATTGGTCAGCCGCATCTTTTTGCGCGGATAGGCAAGGATGTCGGTCAGCGCGTAATAGCTCTCGACCTGCTCGTGCGGCACGCGGCCGACGAACACGATCCGGTCGGCGGCGGGCGATGCCGCTGCCTGCGCGCGCAACGCCGCCTCCATCGGGCCGCCGCCGACCAGCAACAGCTTCGCCTTGGGACGTTCGCTGGCCAGCATCGGCATCGCCGCGATCAGGTCGTCGATGCCCTCGTAATCGTAGAAGCTGCCGATGAAACCGACGACCTCCGCACCCGTCAGCCCGAGTTCGGCCGCGAGCGTCGCATCGGGTGCTGGCGGCGTGCCGAACAGGGTCAGGTCGACACCGTTGGGCGACACAACGATCTTGTCCGCAGGCGTGCCCCGCGCGATCAGGTCGCCGCGCAGCCCCTCGCAAATGACGGCGACCGCATCGGCACGCTGAACTGCCCAGGTCTCCAGCGCCTTCGTCACCCGGTAGCGCAAATTGCCCTCGGCACCCGTGCCGTTGCCGACCGCCGCATCTTCCCAGAAGGCGCGGATTTCGTAGACCAGCGGGATGCGGCCCTTCACATTGTTGAGCGCCGCAAGCGCGCCCAGCACCGGCGAGTGCGCGTGGACGATGTCCGGCTGGAAGCTTTTCACCGCCGCCGCGATCGAGTGAGAAAAGGCATTCACCTCGGCCATTTCGGACAGGATGCTCGGAAGCGTCCGCCCCTTCGCTGTGCGCGTGAAGGTCAGGCCATCGACCGTCTCCGGATCCGGCCCGGCCTGGTAGTGGCGCCGCCCGGTGACGCCCATCACCTGCCACCCCATCGCCTGCTGCGCCTTCAATATGGCGCGCGTACGAAAGGTGTAACCGCTGTGCAGCGGCAGGCTGTGGTCGAGAACGTGAAGAATGCGCATCGCTCGCCGCTTTGCCCCAGCAAACTTAATTCGGCGTCAACCGCGTTCCGCTATTGGACGCAATCGAAAAGGGGCGCGGGCCACAGATGATCGACAATTTTTCGCTAGGGCTGACGCATGCACTGATGCTGTATGCCGCCTGGCGCCTGCTCCGCCGGCCCGATCTCGACAGCGAAACGCCTGCCGCCGAACAGCCGCGCGGCCCGGGCAAATGGGGGAAGCGCTAGGTGCGCGATCTCGCCTTCGTCGCTTTCCTGCTCACGCTGATCGGGTTCGGGTTCAAACGCCCGTTCCTGTTCGTGCTGGCCTATGCCTATATCGACATCGTCTCGCCGCAGCGGCTGACCTACCTGCTTCTCAACAGCGCACCAATCTCGCTGATCGCCTTCGCGCTCGCCTTCCTTGGATGGGCCGTTGCCGACGACAAGAAAGGCATCGGCATCGCGCCGCGCCAGATCCTACTTATCATGCTGCTGCTCTATTGCGGCTATACGACGATGCACGCCGACTTCCCCGACAGCGCGCCCAACAAATGGGACTGGGTATGGAAGGCGCTGGTCTTCGCGACGTTCCTGCCGTTCACATTGCGGACCAGGCTCCGGATCGAATCCCTTCTGCTGTTCATGGTGCTCTCGGCCGCCTCGATCATCATCGTCGGGGGCATCAAGACACTGGCGTCGGGCGGCGGGTACGGCATCCTCAATCTGATGGTGACCAGCAACAGCGGGCTGTACGAGGGCAGCACTCTCGCCGCGGTCGCCGTCGCGATCGTGCCCATCATCCTGTGGCTGACGAAGTTCGGAACGATCTATCCGTCGGACATCCGTGTGAAACTGTTCGCGGCGGGGCTGATCTTCGCCTGCCTGCTGATCCCTGTCGGCACACAGGCACGCACCGGCCTGATCTGCATCGGCGTGCTCGGCATCCTCATGCTGCGCCACACAAAGCGGCGCGTGCTCTATATTTCGATCGTCGCCGCCGGTCTCGCCATCGCGATCCCGTTCCTGCCGTCGAGTTTCACGCAGCGCATGGACACGATCAAGGGCTACAAGGCCGACAGTTCCGCCTCCACCCGTGTCGCGGTCTGGAAATGGACCTGGGACTACGCGAAGGATCACCCGATGGGCGGCGGGTTCGAGGCGTATCGCAGCAACAAGCTGAAGATCGTGAAGACCGAAGTCGACGGGTCAGCGGCCAACTCGGACGTGACGACGGTGGTCGAATACGACCAGTCACGCGCATATCACAGCGCTTATTTCGAGATGCTGGGCGAACAGGGCTGGCCGGGCCTGATCCTGTGGCTGATGATCCAGATCGGCGGCCTGTTCAGCATGGAGCGGCTGCGCTGGCGGACGAAGAAGGATCCGGACCGCGAATGGATGTCCATGCTGGCGGGCGCGCTGTTCCAGGCGCATATCATCTACCTTGTCGGCGCGTTGTTCGTCGGCATCGCGTTCCAGCCGTTCGTCTACATGCTGATCGGCGCGCAGATCGGTCTCTCGACCTATGCGGCCCGCGAACGCAAGGGAGAGGCGGCGGCAGGCCGGAGTTGGGCATCAGCCTAACGGTTTTGCTCCAAACACACCGTAACGTTCGCGCCATGCGGCGACCTCGACCTGAAGCGGCGCGGGCGCCGGATTACCCGAGATAACGAGGGCCGCTACGTCATTCTCCGGGTGCATCAGCATCTTCTTCGATCCGTCGCTGAACCACACGGGAACCAGCCGATCGCACAAAACGTCGAGGATCGCCGAGGCCATAGCGTTGTCGATCGGACGATCATCGTCGATCGCCCTGACATTGATCGAGACGCCCTCGAAAACATTGCGCGGCTCTCTTACGAAATTTAGCGATACGAGAAGGCCGGATCGGTCGGGCCGTGCCCAATCGGGCATTTCCGCCATTCGTCGCCAGCCGCAGAACCACGTCCGGCAGATGTCAGGGCGAACCGCGTGGATGCCGCACCCCTGCGCCGTCAGATGCGTGCACGGCGTGCCCGGCGGCTTTTTGAAATCGGGCGTATCGACGGTCAGGACGGTACAGCATGCCGTGCAATCGCCGCAGGCGCGATCGGCGAGAACCGGTCCCAGCAGCTCGGTTTCCAGATCTGTCTTTGTCGGCACCGGCATAGCGGTGCCGTGGCTTGGGCGAGAATACAACCTCGCTCGGCAATCCACGGAACCAGCGACATGGCTCGCTGGTTGGCGTGCCATGATCGTTTACGTCGACCCCGACATGCCGGGCATTTCGCGAAAGAAGGTTCGCAATGGCTGGGGCTATTGGACCGTCAAAGGCGAGCGGATCACCGACCGCGACGAGATCGACCGGCTGAACAGGATAGCCCTGCCCCCGGCCTATGTCGACGCCTGGTTCTGCCCCAGCCCGCACGGCCATATCCAGGCTGTCGGTTACGACGCGCGCGGCCGCCGCCAGTATCGCTATCATGTCGATTTTCGCGCGAAGCAGGATGCGGCGAAATACGACCGGCTCGCCGATTTCGGCCGCGCCCTGCCGTTGCTCCGTACCCAGGTCGAGCGCGATATCAGCGGCAAGCCGACTGCGCGCGACACCGTTATCGCCGCCGTGATCCGGCTGCTCGATGAGGGCCATATCCGCGTTGGGAATGAATCCTATGCGCGCGATAACAAGAGCTTCGGCGCGACGACCTTGCGCAACCGCCATGCCAAGGTGACGCGTAGCGCGCTCAGCCTGCAGTACCGCGCCAAGTCGGGCATCATGCGCAAGCTGACGATCAGCGACCGCGGCCTGATGCGGATCGTCCGGCGCGTCCACGACCTGCCGGGGCAGAACCTGTTCCAGTATCTGGACGAAGACGGCGCCGCCTGCGCAGTCGGATCGGCGGATGTGAACGGCTATATCAAGGCAGCGATGGGCGACGATTTTTCGGCCAAGCATTTCCGCACCTGGGGCGCGAGCGTTATCGCGCTCGAAACGATCACCGACGCAGAAAAAGACGCGCCGCTGAAAATCGCCGATGTGCTGGCGCCGGTTGCAGAGGCACTGGGCAATACGCCCACGATCGCGCGCAAATCCTACGTCCACCCCGCCGTGCTCGATCTGATCGGTTATCGCGAAGCGGCCCCTGCCCTGCCGCGCAAGACCCGCTGGATGACGCCCGTCGAGCGCGCGCTGATCGCACTGCTTGACGAAGGGCCTAAGGACCTGTCGAAAGCAGCCTGATGAACAATGCAACCGTAACGACCGATCCGCAGATCGCGGACCGGATCAGCCAGATCATGACCGATAACTGGAACTGGATGGTCAATCATTCGACCCAGATCATCATTGCGTCGGTGATGGGCGCGATCATCTTCTTGATCCTGCTGGGCCTCAAATGGTTCGGCAAACGTCTGGCTTCGGCGGAAACCGAAACAAGCCATTGGCAGACGGTGATCGGCAAAGCGCTTTCGCGCACACGCCTGTGGTTCATGATCGCGGTCGTGGCGCATGTCGTTGCGAATTACGCGCACGCCCCGACGGATCTGGCGACGACGGTCAAGTTCCTGTTCGTCATCGCGACGACGCTGCAGGCAGCGGTCTTCATTCGCGCGATCATCCTGGGCGTCATCGAACTGCGCGCGCACGGACATGACGAACATGCGGCACTGGCGAGCGCGATGGGCATCATCCGCCTGCTGGTGACGGTCGTGCTGTTTGCGATCGCTGCGATCCTGATCCTGTCGAACCTGGGCGTGAACGTGACCGGTCTTATCGCGGGTCTCGGCGTCGGCGGCATCGCCATCGGCCTCGCCGCGCAGGGTATCTTCGCCGACCTGTTCGCCGCACTGGCGATCCTGTTCGATCGTCCTTTCGGCAAGGGCGATTCGATCAAGTACGACAACACGTCTGGAACGGTCGAAGACATCGGCCTGAAGTCGACACGTATCCGAGCGCTTACCGGCGAACAGATCATCATCGCCAACAAGCAGCTGCTGGACAAGGAAATCCATAATCTCGCACGACTGCGTTACCGGCGGATCGTCTCGACGTTTGGGGTTATCTACCAGGTGCCCCCCGATACGCTGAAGCGCATTCCGGAGATGATTGCGGAAGTCGTCGGACAGTGTTCCCCCGCAAAACTCATCCGTTGCGGCATGACGGGGTTCGGCGCGTCGAGCCTGGATTTCGAACTACAATATGACGTGCATTCGGAGGACTATAATGTCGTCTTCGCAACGCGGCATGCGGTCAATATCGCAATTCTCCGCCTGTTCGCGAAAGAGGGCATCGAGTTTGCCTATCCAACGCAAACCGCGTTCACCGCCGCCCCTGACGGGCGGATGATCATGCCTTATCCGGAAGAGACGAAGCCCGCACCCCCGCCACGGGCCAAACGGACGTAACGGCATCCAAGGCTTTTGACTCGGAGTTTTTCCGGGTCCTAATGGCAGCCGGGCGGGACTCATACCCGCCAGCGAAATTGCGCGAGGACTGCACATGGGTACTGTTACGGCCGACGAGTTGAAGGCACTGGTCGGCAAGACCATCGGCACCTCACAATGGCTGACCGTCGATCAGGATATGATCAACAAGTTCGCGGATGCGACCGGCGATCACCAGTTCATCCACGTCGATGTCGAAAAGGCGAAGCTGACGCCCTTCGGCGGTACGATTGCGCATGGTTTCCTGTCGCTTTCGCTCATGCCGGTCCTGACCGACACGGCCGATTTGCCCCGTCTCGAGAACATCAGGATGGGCGTTAATTATGGCGGCAACAAAACCCGGTTCCTGGCTCCTGTTCGCAGCGGCAAGCGCGTTCGTGGTCATTTCAAGTTGCTAGAAATCGAGGAAAAGCGTCCCGGCCAATGGCAGCAAACCGTGGAATACACGCTGGAGATCGAAGGCGAGGACAAGCCGGCGCTTATCGCCGAATGGATCAGCCAGTTCTTCGTGTAATCGTCACGACCAATTCCCATATCCCGTTTAACTGGCCCTTGAGGCCCACAGGAGAAACCCAATGCGCGACGCGCTCATCGTTTCCACCGCCCGCACCCCCATCGGCCGCGCCTATCGCGGCGCGTTCAACAACCTGCCGTCGCCCACGCTCGCCAGCCATGCCATCAAGGCTGCTGTCGAACGCGCGAAGATCGATGGCGCAGAGGTCGAGGACGTCGTGTTCGGGTCGGCGCTCCAGCAGGGGCATCAGGCCGGCAACATCGCCCGCACATCGCTGTTGCGTGCAGGCCTGCCGGTCACCGTTTCTGGCATGTCGCTCGACCGCCAGTGCGCATCGGGCCTGATGGCAATCGCGACGGCCGCCAAACAGATCATCGTCGACGGCATGGATGTCGCGATCGGCGGTGGCGTCGAGAGCATCTCGCTGGTCCAGACGCCGCAGATGCGTGTCGCGCCCGACCCCGAGCTGCTGGCGATGCACAAGAACATCTACATGCCGATGCTGCAGACGGCCGAAGTGGTCGCCAAGCGTTACGGCATCAGCCGGGACCGGCAGGACGAATATGCACTGCAGTCGCAGCAACGAACCGCCGCCGCCCAGGCGGCCGGCAAGTTCGACGACGAGATCGTGCCCGTCACCGCGACAATGGCCCTGGTGAACAAGGAAACCAAGGAGGTGACCCATAGCGAGGTCACGCTCGCTAAGGACGAGGGCAATCGCGCCGACACCACTCTCGAAGGTCTGAAGGCGCTGCAGCCGGTGCTCGGCCCCGACATGAACATTACTGCGGGCAACGCGTCGCAGCTGAGCGACGGTGCCTCCGCATCGGTGCTGATGGAAGCATCGGTCGCCGCGAAGAAGGGCCTGACCCCGCTCGGCCGCTACGTCGGTATGGCGGTTGCGGGCACCGAACCCGATGAAATGGGCATCGGCCCCGTCTTCGCAATCCCGAAACTGCTGAAGGCCAACGGCCTGACGATGGACGACATCGGCCTGTGGGAACTGAACGAGGCTTTCGCCGTTCAGGTGCTCTATTGCGCCGACAAGCTCGGCATTCCGATGGACAAGCTGAACGTCAACGGCGGCGCGATCTCGATCGGCCATCCCTATGGCATGTCGGGCGCACGCATGACCGGTCACGCGTTGATTGAGGGCAAACGGCGCGGTGCGAAGTACGTCGTCGTCACCATGTGCGTCGGCGGCGGCATGGGTGCGGCAGGACTGTTCGAAGTTCTCTAGAACCCGTCCCGGATCGGGATTCATTTTTCGGCAAAGGCGTGGCCCCGGTTTCCCCGGGGCTGCGCCTTTTCTGTTTGATGGTCCGGTAAACAGGGGTTCTACGATGAAAATAACGCGTCTTTTGGTTACGGCTGCGGCAGCGGTCCTGATCGCAACTCCGGCATTTGCGGCGAACCTTTTGACCAACGGCAGCTTCGAGGCACAGGCGGTCAAGGCGACCGACGCGTGCCAGGGCGGCATCTGGTGCCTGCGCAGCAGCACCAGTACGCCCGGCTGGACCCAGTTCGGTGACGGCGTCGACCTGGTCCACACCAATTATGTCCAAGCGCCCGGTTTCGATGTGCTGGTCGACCCTTCGGACGGCGTGAACTTCCTCGACATGAACCAGGGAGGCGCGCTCGGCGGCATCTTCCAGGTCGTGTCGGCTACCGCCGGACAGATGTTCCACTTGAGCCTCGATACGACGGCATGGGCAATCAATGCGCGTGGCGGTCTGCTCGGCTACGAACTCTATGACCCCACGAGCGGCACCGTCCTTGCGTCGGGGTCGTACAGCGACCCGAATGGCGGTACGTGGATCACGCGCACGCTTGACGCCGCGGCGACGTCGAACAGCATTGGTGTCCGTATCCAGGCGCTGCGCTCGACCCAAGCCGGTCCGGGTCTCGACAACGTGATCCTGACCGCCGACGCCATTACCGTGCCAGGCGCCGTTCCAGAGCCCGCAACCTGGGCCATGATGATCGGTGGCTTCGGCTTGATCGGCGCTTCGATGCGGCGGCGTTCTCGGGTAACCGACACGGCCGTCGCCTAACGTCCGAGCTTCTGTCGGGGGCGGCAGACGGGCTTCGGCCAGCAATGGCCGGAGCCCGATTTGCGTTCCGATTGGCCCGCTTTCGCGCAGTTCACGCCTTTAAGGGTACAAGTTCGGGACGCAGGGTCCGGCCAAGACGACTTGCACGTGTCATGATTTCGCTCGAAACCCCGCTTGATGGGGGACTCGGCGAAAAACCATGATGCGGGCGCGTCGGCCGAATTGCTGGCCGCGTGCTATGATGACGTCCGCCGGATCGCACGCGCGATCCTTGCGCGTGACGGCATGAGCCGCGCCATCCAGGCGACCGAACTTGCGAACGAAGCAGCGATCCGGCTGATGGGCGTGGATCGCATGGAAATCGCGGGGAAGGCGCATATGCTTGCAATGGCTGCACGAACGATGCGCCGGGTGCTGATCGACGAAGCCCGCAAGGGCTCCGCCGCCAAGCGCCGCGCACCGACGTTCGTCACGGCGTGGCCCGACGAAGGGGCGGACAGCCTGATCGAGGTCGGCGATCTCGACCGCGCGCTTGAGGCGCTCGAGGAATTTTCGCCCGACCATGCCCAGGTCGTCGAACTGCGCTTCATGCTGGGCCTGACCGTCGAAGAGGCATCGCTGGCCAGCGGCGTTCCCGAACGGACGATCAAGCGCCGCTGGGCAGCAGGGCGGGCCTGGCTGCTCGATTATCTGAGCGACAATGCCGACCCGTTACCCGCCTGACATCGAGCGCCGCGCGCTCGCCCTGTTCGAACGCCTGGCCGAGCAACCCCATAATGCTCGGCTTCGCGCGAGGCTGTTGAAGAACGAGCCGGACACTGTCCTCGCGCGACTGGACGCGCTCGAGAAGAGCGCGACACGCGCGGGCAACGCGATCCCTACACTCATTCCAGGCAGTGCGGACGCAGGCGACGCCGCAATTCCCCCGGCGCGTGTCGGGTCGTTCCGGCTGATCGAACGCATCGGCCGCGGCGGCATGGGCGATGTCTGGGCGGGGCAGCGCGACGACGGGCTGTACGACCAGAAGGTCGCCATAAAGCTGATCCAGCGCCACGCGCTCCACCGCGCGGCCGCCGCGTTCGACGACGAGCGGCGCTTTCTGGCTCGGCTGGAGCATCCGAACATTTCCCGCCTCATCGACGGCGGCGTCACCGACGAAGGGTTACCCTGGTTGGTCCTCGAATATTTCGAGGGCCGCCCGATCGACGAAGCGGCCGAAGGCCTCACCGATGCTGAGCGCGTACGCCTGATCATCAAGGCGGCCGACGCCGTGCAATACGCACACAGCCACATGGTCGCGCATGCCGACCTGAAGCCGTCGAACATCCTTGTCGACGAGCAGGGCCGCGTGAAGCTCCTCGACTTCGGCATTGCCGCACTGATCGGCGGAGATGCGCGGTCGCCGACTGGTTCCGGCCCGCTGACGCGCGAATTCGCCAGCCCGCAACGGATCTCTGGCGACGGTCCATCGGTGCAGGACGATGTCTATGCGCTGGGCAAGACGATGGGACGCGTCCTGGACGCCACGCCCGACCGAGAACTTCGCGCCATAATCGCAAAGGCACATCATGCCGATCCGCTGATCCGGTACGGTAGCGTGGCCGCATTGATTGCCGATCTCGACCGCTGGCGTGCACGCCTGCCGGTCGCTGCCTTGCCCGACGGCTGGCAGTATCGCGCGACGAAATTCGTCGAGCGTCATCGCACCGGTGTTTTCGCCACTGGCGTCGCCTTCGCGATGTTGGCTACGACCTCGTTGATCGCCACGTCCAGCTATGTCCGGGCGGAACGCAACCGCGCTGGCGCCGAGGCGCGTTTCGGGGAGGTTCGCCACCTCTCCGGCTTCATGCTCTACGACCTTTACGACGCGCTCGCCCGGCAACCGGGGACGGTCGGCAAACGCGCGGAAATCGCCGAGACGAGCGCGCTTTACCTCGACCGGCTTCAGGTTGCGCCGGATGCGCCGGCGGACCTCCGGCTCGAAACTGCGCGCGGCTATCGCCGGCTTGCCGCGATCCAGGGGCTCCCCGCGACGTCGAACCTCGGCCAGCCGGACAAGGCGCTCGTCTCGCTCAAACGGGCCGAAGGTTTGTTACGCACGCTTTTGAAACGGGGCGACAACAATGCGGCCGTTCATGCGGAACTCGGATGGGTGCTTGCCGATCGCTGGTCGCTACATGCCGAAGGGGATGAATCGAAAACCGCGAATGCGGATGCGCGCACCGAATTTGCGCGAGCACTGTCGATATCGCCTTCCTACCAGCCGGCCCGCCTTGGCCAGATCGCGACCAAAGCGTTTGCGGCCTATGACCTGATCTGGAGCGCGGACAAACCGGCCGAGGCTCTGCGTCTTGCCCGCACGGCACTTGGCGAATTGCGCGACACACGTTGGCCCGCCGGATTGGCGGCGGCTGCGTCGAACATCGAGATATTGCTGCTCAACCGCATCGGGGATGCGCTTTATTACACCGACGACATCCCCGGATCGCTGGCCCCTTATCGTGAGGCCGACGGGCTGGTGGATCACCGCATCACGATAGACGGCGCGACACCGGCCCTGCTGATCCGCAAGGGTGAGAATGCGTTCAACATCAGCGGTTCGCTGGGCGATATGGGCGGGCATGAGACCGAGGCTTTGGCCGTCGCCCGCGGCGGCGTGGCGTCGCTTAAACAGCTGCTCGCAAGCGGACCTGACGCGGCGGCGGAGAAAAAGCTGCTCGTGTTGTACGGTCAGGAAGCCGCGGTTCTCGATCAACTCGGCCGGAGCCGGGAAGCCGTTGAGCCGGCAAGGGCGAGCGTCGCCCTGCGCGAACGGCGACTGGCGACGTCCCCGGGCAATCCGCAACGGATGCGCGATCTGGCGATCGGCATCGCGCCCTATGCCGAGCTCCTGGGCAAGGCTGGCGAACGAGCGAACGCCTGCGCCGCTGCTACCCGCGCAGTCGATGTCTGGGCCGAAATACGCGCGCGGGGACAATTGGGCGCGCTCGACGCTAGTAAGAATGTGCCCCATGCCGGGACACTCAAAGAAAAATTCTGCCGGGGCTGAATTTGTGGCCCCTGTTTAGCCGCCCTCCCGCCTTTCTTTTCGTATTCCAACGGGAGGAAGAGCATGAGGACCAAGCTGTTATATTCCGCCGCGGCGCTCGCATTCACGATTGCGACCCCCGCCTTCGCCGGACATGTCGTGATCTATGGACCGCGCACGGAGGCGTCCACCTATTCTGCGACGCACCAGGGACCGAATGTCGTCGGCTCGACCAGTCATTGGGTGAACGGCGTGATGGATGCCGGGGGAACGTCGGTTGGAAACGCAGGATCCAGCACGGGCGGCGGTTCCACGGCACAGACCTATGCCCAGACAATCCAGGACGGCGGGGCCGGTAGCAACGCTTTGCACAACGACGCCTATGCGGCAGCGAACCTGACGAACGGAACGCTCAAGGCGACGACTGCTTCGACCGGTCCGAACAATTTCGGTACGCCGATGGGCATTGCCTCCGCGCGGTTGGACGACACCATTTTCTTCAACAACACGAGCGGCTCGACGCAGACGATCAGCTTTACCTATCGCTTTGACGGTCAATTATACGATCCCGTCGGCGGCAACCCGGGCGGCAATGTATCTCTGGCGCTATCGTGCGGTGGCAACCTTGGCGGCTGCTACAACGGTCCCAATGGCACCGGCCAAACGATCATGTTTGCAAAAGCCGACGGCAGCCTTGCCTTGCTGCCGAACAACAGCTCGGTCACTCCGTTCGATACGAACTGGAACTACTATTTCGGCATGACGAGCAGCTGTTTCGGCGAGAACATCTATTGCGGCCAATATTCGTCGAATCTGTGGGATTACGGCCTGAACGCCCCGAATGCGGGCGGCGTGGTCGATGGCTATATCCGCGCCTACCTGAACATTCCGACCGGACTGACGTCTCTCGGCATCAGCGGCATCCTAAACCTCGATTGTCGGGGAGGAAGCAGCTGCGATTTCGGCAATACGGGGAAGTTTGGGTTCGGCAACCTGCCGACCGGGTTGACCTATTCATCTGCATCGGGCGCGTTTCTCACGGCAACCACGCCGCCGACCAATCCACCCGGCGCCGTTCCGGAACCGGCGACCTGGGCAATGATGATCGCCGGTTTCGGTTTCATCGGCGGCACGATGCGCGTGCGCCGGCGCACCATGTCTTTCGCCTGAAATCTGAAAAGGAAAAGCGATGCACACGATGTTGAAACTCGCAGCACCCTTGGCCCTAGCAATTACAGGGTCGGCCCACGCCGCAACCTACGATCTCGCCGCCAATTTCAGCAATGCGAGCAACCCTAACGGCGCATGGTCCTACGGTTCGCCAGCACTGGCGCATTTTGCGCAGCCGACAACGGCAAACTCGCTGAATTCGGCTGCAGCCGACGGGTATTGGAGCAGCGGAGCGGATTTCTTTGCCGCGCCCTTCATCCTTCGTACGACGGCGAACGGTGTCTCTACCGGCGCCTACAACAACGGTGACTTTCTTGCCGGGGACGTACTGGTTCACGGCCCGAATGACGGTTCGGCCGTAGCCATCAACTGGATCGCGGCAGCAGCCGGATCGATCAACTTCACGAGTTCGATCTGGTACGCGCATTCGATCGTCCAGCGTTCGGAAGATGTTGCGGTTTTCCTCAACGGCACCTCGCTGGGCAGCGTCACGGTAACCAATGGCATCACACGGACGAACGCGCTGACCTCGCTGGCCGGCAGCAACCTTGCGGTTGCCGCGGGTGACGTACTGTCGTTCCGGTTCAGCAAGACCGCCGGTCAGCAATTCGGTTCGCTGGCGGGGATCGGTGCGGTCGTTGATTTCACGCCGCGGGCCACTGCTGCCGTACCCGAACCGGCTACCTGGGGAATGATGATCCTAGGCTTCGGCGCGGTCGGCATGTCGATACGCAGGCGCAAGCAGGTTCACGTCAGCTTCGTCTGAGTTTTCGACCGCCCCGATGCGACCTCCGGGGGTGGGAAACTGCCGGGCGAGCCTAACGGCTCGCCCTTTTTTTGACCGCGGCAAGGGCAACCAATATTCGCCGGGCCCGTTCTCTCCGATATCTAAACGGAGACGGACCATGGCGAACGAAGCTGAAATCAAGGCGAAATTCTGGAAAGCGCTGAAATCCGACCGGACGATGTTCCTGGGATTGGCCGAAGGTGAAGACGGCCACGCCCGTCCGATGACCGCCCAAGTCGAAGGTGATCCGGAAGATGGCGGCCCTGCCGGTCCGATCTGGTTCTTCACATCGACCGAAAATACGCTCGCGCAAAAGATCGGGCAGACCGGGGCGATCGGTACCACGGGGAAACGTGCGATGGCGCACTTCGCATCCAAGGGCCACGATGTCTGGGCGACGGTCCATGGCGGTCTGTCGGTGACGCAGGACCGTGCGACCATCGACCGGCTGTGGAATCCCTATGTGGCGGCTTGGTATGAAGGAAAGGACGATCCCAAGATCGTGCTGATCCGGCTGGACGCCGATGACGCCGAAATCTGGATCGATGCCTCGAGCATTGTTGCCGGTATCAAGATGCTGCTCGGCATCGATCCCAAGCAGGATTACAAGGACAAGGTTGCGGAGGTTTCCCTCTGATCGGGATGGCGCCGGGACCGCGTGTCCCGGCGTAACGGCCGCCAGTTAATTGTGCGCTGCAATCCACTCTTCGACGATCGGCGCGATCTGGTTACGCCATTTCGACCCGTTGAAGATCCCGTAATGCCCCGCGCCCGGCGCCATGTGATAGCGCTTCATCTTTGCGGGTAACTCGCTTGCGAGTGTCAGTGCGGCCTTGGTCTGCCCCAGGCCCGAAATATCATCCCGCTCACCTTCGATCGCGAGAAGCGCCACGCCGGTAATGGCTTTCGGATCGACCCGTGCACCGCGGTGCATCATTTCGCCCCTTGGCAGCGAATGTTTCTGAAATACCGTCTGGACCGTCTGGAGGTAGAACTCGGCTGTCATGTCGCAAACGCTGCGATACTCTTCGTAAAAGTGCTTGGTCTGATCCGCCGAGTCATCGTCGCCCACGATCAGGTGTTTGAACATTCCCCAATGGCTCATCATGTGATCGCCGAGGTTCATCGACATGAAGCCCGCGAGTTGCAGGAAGCCCGGATAAACGCGGCGCCCGGCACCCGGATACATCATCGGGACGGTCGCGATCGCGTTCTGCTGGAACCAGCTGTGCGGGCGTTCGGTCGCCAGTGTGTTGACGTCGGTCGGCGCCTCGCGCGTGTCGATCGGCCCCCCCATCAGCGTCAGCGTTTTGGGCGTGCAGGGATGCTTCTGCGCCGACATCAGCGCGACGGCTGCATAGCAGGGCACGGACGGCTGGCAGACAGCGAGCATGTGGGCGCCGGGGCCGATATGTTCGAGGAATTCCACGATATAGTCGACATAATCGTCGAGATCGAAATCACCCTCTGCCAGCGACACCAGCTTCGCGTCGCGCCAGTCGGTAATATAGACGTCGTGCATCGGCAGCATCCGCTCGACCGTGCCGCGCAGCAGGGTCGCGTAGTGCCCTGACATCGGCGCCACGATCAGCAGGCGAGGCGCGTTCTCGACCCCGGCCTTGCGGAAACGCTTCAGCTGCCCGAACGGCTTTTGCAGCACGATTTCCTCGATGACATCCACCGTTTTCCCGTCCACCTGCGTCTGGTGAAGTCCGAAGGCCGGCTTGCCGCGAGGCGCAGCCGCATGGGCGAAAACCTCCAGCGCGGACGCGACGACCGGCCCGCCGAGATACGAAAACGGATTCGTCGGCGACTGAAGCATCTCCGCCGACATATTTGCCAGCGCCGACGCACCCGCCAGCCAGTTCTTCTGAAGTTCGTAAGCGTTATAAAGCATGTGGCGTTCCAAAAACATGATGCGGGTTATGACCCAGTGCCCGAATTGTGCAATGCATCATTTGGGATGAGAGGGTGCACAGATTGAGACGGCTCCATAACGCTGCTAGGCGCCGCGGATGGCTCAATCCCCCGCCGCCGCGACACCCACGGGCAATATCGCCAAGCTGAGACTGCTTGCCCGATTTGCGTTAAAATATCCGTTCCACATCGCCGCCGCGATGTTCGCATTGCTGGTTTCGGCAGCCGCGACCCTGGCCATTCCGAACGGGTTCCGGCTCGTCATCGACCGTGGCTTCATGGCGTCGGGCGGTGCGGACATCGGGCGGTGGTTCGCCTATCTGCTGCTCATCGTCGTCGTCCTCGCGATGTCGACCGCCATGCGATTTTATTTCGTTACCTGGATCGGCGAGCGCGTGGTGGCGGATGTGCGGATGTCGGTCACGGACAACCTGATGCGCCTGTCGCCGTCGTTCTTCGAAGAGAACCGGCCGTCCGAAATCGCTTCGCGGCTGACGGCCGACACCGCGATCATCGAGCAGGTCGTCGGCAGTACGGTGTCCGCCGCGCTTCGCAATGCACTGACGGGTATAGGCGGCATCATTTACCTCTTTACGCTGGCGCCCAAGCTCACCGGGCTGCTGCTGCTCGCCATTCCGCTGATCATCCTGCCGATCGTGCTGTTCGGGCGGCGGGTGCGAAAACTGTCGCGCGCCAGCCAGGATCGCGTGGCCGATGTCGGGGCGATGGTCGACGAAGTGCTCGGCGCGATGAAGATCGTCCAGGCATTCGGTCAGGAACGCCGCGAAGCCGGACGGTTCGCCACAGCGGTCGAGGCGACGTTTGCAGCCGCAAAAGTACGGATCGCGACCCGTGCGGCAATGACTGCGATCATCATTGCCCTTGTCTTCGGTTCGATCACGCTGGTCATGTGGCAAGGTGCGCTCGACGTGATCGCGGGCCGTATGTCCGGGGGCGGCATTGCCGCGTTCGTACTGACCGGCGGCTTCGTTGCGGGCGCGTTCGGGGCGCTCACCGAGGTATATGGCGACTTGCTTCGCGGCGCGGGTGCCGCAGGGCGCCTCAGCGAATTGCTGGCCGAACAGCCAGGAATCGCCGCACCGGCGAACCCGGTCACATTGCCCGATCCACCGCTGGGCCGGGTTACGTTCGATCACGTCAGCTTCCGCTATCCCACCCGGCCGGAAGTCAGCGCACTCGACGACTTTTCACTGGATATCGCGCCCGGTGAGACAGTCGCGGTGGTCGGACCGTCCGGCGCGGGCAAGACCACGCTGTTCCAGCTGATACAGCGCTTTTACGACCCTGCGCTCGGCACCGTAAGTGTCGATGGCGTTACCCTTCCGTCAACCGACCCGGCCTGGGTTCGAGATCGCATCGCGATGGTGCCGCAGGAAACGGTGATCTTCGCCGCGTCCGCGCGCGATAACCTGCGCTACGGCAAATGGGATTCGAGCGACGAGGATCTGTGGACTGCGGCCGAAGCCGCGAATGCCGCAGAGTTCCTGAAGAAGCTGCCGGCCGGTCTGGATACGTTCATGGGCGAAGGCGGCGCGCGGCTTTCCGGCGGCCAGCGCCAGCGCTTGGCGATTGCGCGCGCCATCCTGCGCGACGCGCCAATCCTGCTGCTGGACGAGGCGACGTCCGCGCTCGACGCGGAGTCGGAACGGCTGGTGCAGGATGCGCTCGACCGGCTGATGGCAGCGCGTACGACCATCGTCATCGCACACCGCCTCGCCACCGTTCGCGCGGCCGACCGTATCGTCGTGATGGATAGCGGCCGCATCGTCGAACAGGGCACGCACGACCAGCTTGCCCGCAGCGGCGGCCTGTACGAGCGCCTGGCCCGCCTTCAGTTCCAAGGTATCGAAGTTTAGCCCGGCACGGCTGGGCCGCGATACCTCGCCGCCCAGCGGCCATCGGTAAATCGAACGGCTATTTGCCGAAGTTTGCAAACCGCTCGTTGTCGACGAAGCCGACATTGGTCACTTCCGAGCGCTTCACCACCGCCAGCATCTCGTCGACCTTGGCGTAACGCGCTTGGGCGTCGGGCTGGATGCGCAGTTCCGGCGGTGTCGCCATCGACTTGGTCTGTTCGAGGAACAGCCGCAGCGTCGCGAGATCGATGGGCGCACCGTTCCATGTGACCGCGCCCTGCCGGGTAACCGACACGATATTCGAATCCCGGTTTATCGGAGAGGACAGCTTGTCGCTTCGTCCGGGGAGATTGACCTTCACCGCGTGCGTCTGGAGCGGCACGGTGATGATGAACATGATGAGCAGTACCAGCATGACGTCGATCAGCGGTGTCGTGTTCATTGCACCGATCGGTTCACCGTCGGCAGTTCCTGTACCCATGGCCATGGCATTTCTCCCAATCACGAAAGCAACCGAAGAAATGAGATGATATGACATTTCCTGTCGACAGCAAGAAGATTGTTGGGAACAGGTCGGTTGACGTCAAAACAAAAAGAAACGGCGCAGCGGGAGGGCTGCGCCGTCACGTTGTCTTGTGGTCGCGTGCGGGCTGTCGCTCAGCGAGCCGCCAGCCCTTCGCCTTACTTCGAGAAGTTCGCGTAGCGCTCGTTCTCGACGAAACCGACCTTGGTCACTTCCGACCGCTTCACCACTGCCAGCATCTCGTCGACCTTGGCATAACGCGCATAGGGGTCGGGCTTGATGTGCAGTTCCGGCTCCGGCGTCATCGCCTTGGTCTGGTCGAGGAACGTACGCAAGGTCACCAGATCGATCGGAGAATCGTTCCAGGTCACGACGTTCTGCAGATTGACCGAAACCGTGTTGAACGTCGGCTTGATCGTGATCGGCGGCGGGTTCGGATTGTTGACGGGAAGGTTGATCTTCACCGCGTGCGTCTGGACGGGAATGGTGATGATGAACATGATCAGCAACACGAGCATGACGTCGATCAGCGGCGTCGTGTTCATATCACCAATTGGTTCGTCTTCGTTACCGCCGCCTGAACTCATTGCCATGGGAAATGTAACTCCTGATTCGCGGCCGGCTTAGAGCCGGATCGTACCGCCAGCCGGCGGTTCGGAAATAAAGCCGACCTTTTGGAAGCCAGCGAGCTGCATGTTGTAGATCGCACCCGCGACGCACATCCAGGGCGTGTTCACGTCACCGCGAACATGCGCTTCGGGAAGTTCGATGCCCTGCGCGGTCGGACCGCCCTGCTTGTCGACTTCCAGCCGAAGCTTGGCAACGGCGCGGTCGAGCAGTTCCTTCGAATCGACACGGGTCAGGTTCCAGTAAACCTCACAGGTGTTGCCCGGACCGCCACGCACCGAAAGCGAAACGTTTTCAGGCTTGGTCTGGGTCGGTTCGAACCGCACGTTCGGCAGCTGGACCTTCACCGTCTGGACGACGACCGGAACCGTGATCAGGAAGATGATCAGCAACACGAGCATGATGTCCACGAGCGGAGTCGTGTTGATCTCCGACATCGGTTTGTCTTCGCCGTCGTCCTCGGCGCCCACACTCATTGACATAAGTCAGAAATCCTATTCGAATTTTTGCGGGGCGGCCGAAACAGGCCGCCCCGTATCAGCAACGTCGCTTAGGCCTTGGCAGGAGCAGCTGCGGGCTTCGCAGGTGCCTTTGCAGCAGCCGCACGTGCCGTCGTCGGCTTGACGGCGCCGTTTGACGAGATCCAGCCCTGGATGCTGTTCACGAACGCCATCATTTCTTCCGAAATCTGCTTGTTGCGACCCTGCAGCCAGTTGAATGCAAGCACGGCAGGAACGGCGACGCCCAGACCGATTGCGGTCATGTAAAGCGCTTCACCGACCGGGCCGGCGACGGTGTCGATCGATGCCTGACCCGAAGCACCGATCTTAACCAGTGCGGCGAGAATGCCCATGACGGTACCGAACAAACCGACGAACGGTGCGGTCGAACCGACGGTCGCGAGGAACGACAGGCCGCTCTTCAGCTTCGAATCGATCGCGCCCTTGGTGCGGAGCATGACGATGGTCGGCCAGTCGTGCTGGTCCTGCGCATCCGAAAGCAGCGTGTGCTGGTCCTGGGCGCGAAGGCCGTCGTCGATGATCTGGCGATAGGGAGTGTCTTTCTCCAGCTTTGCAGCTGCGTCCTGCAGCGTGGGCTGCGACCAGAACGTCGCGCGGACCTTCTTGTGCTGGTTGAGGATCTTCTGCTGTTCCCACAGCTTGGTGAAGAAGATGAACAGCGTGCCGATCGACATGATCACGAGAATCACGAAGGTACCGATCGAAACGGGTCCGCCTTCCTTCAGGGCGGGGAGCAGACCGTATTCGGCGGTCTTCGGCGCGGCAGCAGCAGCGGCAGCTGCGAGTTCAATCATCATGTGCTTTCTTCCCTATAACTATCTGTGTGGTTTGAATCTGTTTGCCGTGAAGATCAGTTCGCGATCTGCCATTTGACCCGGCGGCTATATTGCCCGCCGGTCGCCTGACCGGACGAATCCTTTCCGGGCTGGAAGCGAGCGCGGCTCGTTGCCAGGCGGCAGGTCAGATCGTCGAGCCGAGGTTCGCCACTCGATGAAGTAATGGCGCAACTGGTCACACGTCCGTTCGGACCGACCTGAACAGTAAAGCCCGTGGTGCCGATAACGCCCGCGTCACGATCGCGCTTGATCGAGTCAGGAATGTCGTCGGGGCTAAACCATGAGCCGGCATCGCCACGCGGTTGCAGCGCGACAGGAGCCGGCGGCGGTGGCGGCGGCGTGATGACGGCCGGCGGCGGCGGGACATAAACCGGCGGCGGCGTGGGTGTCGAAACGATCACCTGCGGCGGCGGCGGCGTATTGGTCTGCACGATCGGCGGCGGCACGACCGGAGGCGGCGGCAGCTTCGTGTCCGGCGGAGGCGGCGGCGGCAGCTTTTCCGGCGGCGGCGGCGGCTCCTTGATCTCGATGACGTCGAGATCCTTCAAAACTTTCTTGGCGTATTGTGCACCGCCATTGAACATTGCCCAAATACCGACCGCGTGAATCAGGACGACCAGGACGATCGACGTAATTCGCGACTGCGACATTGGCTTGGGATCAAGGTAGGCCATTCAGCTGTTCAACTCCCTCAAACTCAAAACCGAGGACGCTTGCGCCCCCGAAAAATGGAACGCTTTTGACCCTAGTTATCGTCCCGCGAGAGTGACCTCCAGCCGGGACGAGCGGGTGAAGTCTATCGACGACCCGTTCACCGTGCAATCGCCTTTTGGATACAGCGTCTCTAGAAGCATCCGTCAAACGTAAGGAAAGCGTGGAATGAGGATAAAGGTTGCAACGCCGTGGCGATTTCGCGTCAGCCATATTGCGGCGATCGGCCTGACAGCGGTTACCATTGCGCCCATAACTGACGGATTTGCGGCGGTTTCCAAGCCTGTGGCTGCCGCATCGCCGGTTGAAACATGGTCCTATGCGGATGTGTCAGATTTGTTTCTGGCATCGCCCGTCGTTGCACGCGTTCGCGTCGTCGAGGCGATCCGTTTGCCCGAAGCGCCTGGCGTTGCAACGCCGGGTACACGGATTCGTTACTATTTAGTCGGCGATGTCACGTCCCTGATTCGCGGGACCGGTGGCCTGGCACCGCGGGTCGCATGGCTGGCCGACGTCGCCCCCGACGCTCGCGGCAAGCCGCCCAAACTGATCAAGACCATCGTCATGCTCGCCGCTTTGCCGGTGGATGGGAAACCGGGCGAACTGCGGCTCACGGCGCGCGATGCCATGGTACCGTGGAGTGCGGCTGCGGAGGAGCGCGTCCGCACTGTCATCGCGAACGGCCTCGCAACAGATGCGCCCCCGCGCATCACGGGAATAACGAGCGCCTTCCACAGCCCGGGCAACTTGCCGGGCGAAGGCGAGACGCAGATCTTCCTGGCCACGGCGTCGTCCGAACCGGTTTCGCTCAGCATCCTGCGCAGGCCGGGCATGGAACCGCGCTGGGCCGTGGCGCTGGGCGAGATCGTCGATGAAGCCGCCAAACCGCCGGCGCGCGACACGCTGGCGTGGTATCGGCTCGCCTGTACGCTGCCCGCGGATTTGCCGAACGCAGCGACTGCCGAACTGTCATCGGAAGGCGTTGAAGCTGCTAGGACCGACTACAAGTTCGTCATCAGCGCGCTGGGTCCTTGCACCCGCACGCGGAGTCAGAGCTGAACGAAGTCGCGTTCGAAGCTTTTCAGGTTCGCGCCACCATCGATGAAGACGGTCTGGCCGGTCACGCTCTTGGCATCGGCCAACCAAGCCACTGCGTCCGCGATGTCACCCGGCGATGGAAGCCGTTCCAGGGGCATCGACGCCGCGATCCTGTCCATCTGCACGGCGTCATAGTCGGCCGTCGGCAGGGTCAGGCCGGGCGCGACCGCATTCACGCGGACGCGCGGTGCAAGTGCCAGCGCCAACGTACGGGTCGTCGCGGCGAGCATCGCTTTCGACAGGCTGTAGCTCAATTGGTCGGGAACGGGGTTGCGGATGCGCTGGTCGACGATCTGCACGACCGCGGCCTCACCCCCATAACGGTGCAAGGCGAGTGTCAGTGATACCGGAGCCGCGACATTGACGGCGTGGTGCGCGGCTACGCTGGCCGCTGTCGCCGTGGTTGCATCGTCCTGGTCGAACCGCGCGGCGTTGTTCACGAGCAGGGTCGGCATCTCGCCGAAATGTGCTGCGACGTCCGGCAGGAGAGCATCGATCGCAGCCGGATCGGAGAGGTCGGCCACGAAGCCGTGCCAGCGAACCCCGGCAAGTTTCAGGCGATCGGCCAGTTCCTCATCCGGCTCGGCATCATGGGCTCCATGGATGGCAAGTGCCCAGCCCTCCCCCGCCAGCCGCGCGCTGATCGCGGCGCCGAGCCGGCGATGCCCGCCCGTGACGAGCGCCAGTTTCACCGGCGATGCCGCACGCGGCGGATGCCGATCGATTCGTTGCGTTCGCTGAGCGCCAGCTTGACGATCGCGACTTCGACCCGAACGACCCGGGGATCGCCGATCATCAGCGTTTCGGCGATGTGGTCCGCCACCGCCTCGATCAGCACGAAGTGCGTGCCCTCGGGCAGCGCTGCCGTCATCGCGTGTTTCAGGTCCATGTAGTTCTTCGACTGCGACAACGGCGTCACGGGGTCGAACCGGTCGGGCGCATCGAGATCGACGGTTACAGATATCCTGAGCGGCTGTGGCAGGTGCGTTTCTTCGGAATAGATGCCGGTCAGCACCGACACCTCGAGATCATGGACGCAAAGCTGGAGAAGGTCGTTCATCGTGCCGCGCGCTTAGGACGATCCCGTGACGCTTTCAATTCGCGCGCAGCTTGCTAAAGGCGCGCGCCCCATGGCCATACACATCGCCCCCTTGTCCGACGCCGACCCGCAAGCGGTCGAAGCCCTGCTCGATTTAGCGTTCGGGACCGATCGCCACGGCCGCACCGCCTATCGCATCCGCGAAGGAACGGCCGCGATCCCGGCGCTGAGTTTTTCCGCATTCGACGGGGACGTCCTTGTCGGCAGCCTGCAAAGTTGGCCGGCACAGGTCGACGGTGTTCTGGTAGTTCTCGTTGGCCCCGTTGCCGTCATGCCGGGCCGGCAGCGCGTCGGTATCGGCCGGATGCTCATGGACGCCCTGGTCGAAGCGGCACCGCGCGACCCGATGACGATGATCGGCGATCCGGAATATTATGGCCGCTTCTTCGGCTTTACCGCCGACGCGACGGGCGGGTGGGACGTACCGGGTCCCGTCGAGCGGCGGCGCCTGCTGGCACGTAATGCCGACGGTCTGCCACTGAACGGCGCCTTGGGTCCGCGCATCTTTGCACTGGCGACGCCCAGCGCCTAGATCGGCGCCATGCCGATGGACGCTCCGCTCGACCTTGCATCGCTTTCGCTGACGGACGTCGCGCGCGCCCTTGCGGACAAGCGCCTGCCGCCTGTCGAAAAGTGGAACCCGACGCATTGCGGCGACAGCGAAATGCGGATCGCACGCGACGGCACCTGGTTCCATCAGGGATCGCCGATCGGACGGCGCGAGATGGTGCGGCTGTTCTCGACGATCCTGCGGCGCGAGTCCGACGGCAGCCATGTCCTCGTCACGCCGGGCGAAAAGCTCGACATCGCGGTCGAGGATGCGCCGTTCATTGCGGTCGAGATGAAGAGCGAAGGCGTGGCGCGCGACAGGCGACTGGCGTTCCGGCTCAACACCGACGACCTGATCGTCGCGGGACCGGAGAACGGTATCCGTTTCGAAAATCGCGAGGACGGTCCACATCCTTATCTACATGTGCGCGGTGGCCTTGAAGCGTTGATCGCCCGTCCGGTCTATTACGAACTCGCTGAAATCGCGCTGGACCAGGGAGACGATCCGCCCGGCGTATGGAGCGATGGCGCTTTTTTCCCGATGAACGCTTGACCTTGGCCGACCGCCTTCGTGACAGCCTTGCCGCGAGTGAGGGGCTGGCCGTTCCCTATTCGAGCGACCTGCGCGAAGCCGTGTCCGGTCAGGGAACCCCTGCCGCCGTGCTAATCGCAATCACCGACCGTCCGCAGCCAGGGCTGATCCTGACGCAGCGGCCCGACACAATGCGGCGTCATGCCGGGCAGGTGGCGTTGCCCGGCGGACGCGTAGATCCCGAAGATGCCGACACGATCGCCGCGGCCTTGCGGGAAGCCGAAGAGGAAGTTTCGCTGTCGCCCGCCGACGTAAGCGTCGTCGGCACGCTTCAGCCGTATCGGACGATCACGGGGTTCGAGATCGTGCCGGTTGTCGCCACCATCCCCCCCGACCTGCAACTGGTGCCGCACGATGCGGAAGTGGCGGCGGTGTTCGAGGTTCCGCTCGAATTCGTGCTCGACCGTGCGAATTTTCGCGAACAACAGGTGACAGTCGGCCCCCGGCAACGCACTTATATAGAGGCGATGTGGGGCGAACGGCGGATATGGGGAGCGACGGCGGCGATCCTCGCCAATCTGTCGGTGCGGCTGGCATGGTGATGCTGCCGCCCGCGCCGTGGCGCGATCGTCCCGACCTGATCGAACTCATCGATGTCCTGGGTGGCGGAGAGGTGACGCGCCTGGTCGGCGGCGCCGTACGCGATGCCTTGCTCGGCAGGCCGGTCAGCGACATCGACCTCGCCACACGCCTTTCGCCAGCCGTGGTCATTGCGCGGCTGAAAGCGGCGGGGATCAAGGCGGTCCCGACCGGCCTCGCGCACGGGACGGTGACCGCTGTTCCCGCCGGCGGCCCGGTCGAGGTGACCACGTTGCGCCGCGATGTTTCGACCGATGGCCGGCATGCCGAGGTCGAGTTCAGCTACGACTGGCAAGAGGATGCGGCGCGGCGCGACTTCACGATCAACGCGCTCTATGGCGACAACGCGACCGGCGAGGTCTTCGACTATTTCGGTGGCGAGGACGACATTGCCGCGCGGCGGATTCGTTTCATCGGTGATCCGCTGACGCGCATCGCCGAAGATCACCTGCGCATTTTGCGCTTCTTCCGCTTCCATGCGCGCTTCGGCGCTGGGGCGCCCGACGCTGCTGGCCTCGCGGCCTGCACCGAACGCGCCAACGACCTCATGGCCCTGTCGCGCGAACGCATCGCCGCTGAACTGCTGAAACTGCTGGCAGCGGACGATCCATCGGCAGTCGTTGCGATCATGGTCGTGCATGGCATCTTCAAACCGGTTTTGCCTGAATTCACCGACGCGTCGCCGCTCGCCCGATGCGTGATGCGCGAACAGGCGTTGGGCGCGCCGGGCGATCCGGTCCGCCGTCTCGCTGCCTTGATCGACGGCCGCACCGATCTCGCAGCCAGCATAGGTGCGCGTTTGAAGCTATCGAACGCAATCACCCGCAGACTGGTCTCTGCATCCCAGTCGGCAGACGGATCACCCGAAACCATGGCCTATCGGCTGGGAACAACTGGCGCGATCGACCGGCTGATCCTCGGCAATGGCCAAGCGGACGATGTGGCGCACCTGTCGAACTGGGAAATTCCCAAACTGCCGATCACCGGCGGCGCGTTGACCGCTCGCGGTCTGGAGCCCGGGCCCATTATTGCAAAAACCCTCGCCGAAATCGAAACCCGTTGGGTCGATGGTGGGTTTCCGTCGGGTGATGTGTTCGACGCAATCGTCGCCGAGGAAATCAGCCGAGCGAGTTGAGCGCGAAATCGAGCGCGTCAGCCTCACCCAATGCGCGGGCATAATGAAATCCCTGCCCAGTCGTGCAGCCCATGGCCGCCAGCGTGCGCGCGAGTTCGGCGGTTTCGACGCCCTCCGCCGTAGTCTTCATGCCCAGCGCCTGCGCCAGGCCGAGTACTGCACGAACGATCGCGACCTTGTCGGGGTCATCCAGCATACCGGTGACGAAGCTGCGGTCGATCTTGAGCATGTCGATGGGCAGCTTTTGCAGCGATGCGAGGTTCGAGAAACCGGTGCCGAAATCGTCCATCGCGACGATCGCGTCGCAAGCCTTCAGCGCGCGCAACGTGCGGCCAGCGCGCTCGGGATCGCCGACGATCACGCTTTCGGTCAGTTCGATGCCAAGGCGTTGACCGGCAATCTTGTGGCGCGACAGGGTAGACGCCACGACTTCGGGAACATTGTCGCGCGCGACCTGAATGTGAGACAGGTTGATGCCGACATAGACCGGCAGGTCGTAACCGACGCGCGCGTCCCATGCGGCCAGCGTGCCTATCGCGCGGTCCAGGGCCCAACGGCCAAGCGGGACGATCAGTCCCGAATCCTCGGCGACTGCGATGAATTCGTTCGGCGAGATTGGCCCGTGATCGGGATGATCCCAGCGGGCCAGCGCTTCGAAGCCGGAGATCTTGCCGGTCGCGAGTGAAATCAGGGGCTGGAACGCCATCGACAGTTCATCGCGTTCGATCGCGCGGCGCAGTTCGGTTTCGATCATGAAGCGCCGCCGCGCCGCATCGAGCGCCGATGGCTGGTACATCTCGACACGCTTGGTCGACTTCGCCGATTTCAGCGCGAGTTGGGCGTGGCGGAACAGCCCCTCGGCATCGCCATCGCCGTCACTCGCCAGCGCGCAACCGATCGCGCAGTCGATCTTGATCTCGAAGTCGGACAGAGTGAACGGCTGGGCCAGCGCATTCTGGACGCGACGGGCAACCTGGATGACGTCGCCCGGACCATCGACCAGTCGCACCATGACAGCGAACTCGTTCGCGCCCGTCCGTGCCAGCAGGTCGTTGCCGCGCAGGATCGTGGTCAGGCGCCGGGCGACGGTGATGATGAGTTCATCCCCGCCCAGCGAACCGACGCATTCGTTGACGCGGCTGAATCGCGACAGGTCGACATGGACCATCGCATAGGGTTCGGGTCCGTCATCGGAGATGCGCGCTTCGAGCGTCTCGATGAAACCGGCGCGGTTGGTGAGGCCGGTCAGCGGATCGGTCAGGATTTGCCGACGCAGCGATTCGCCCGCCTGCACTTCGCTCGTCCGATCGATCATCGTGACCAGGACCCGCGCGCCATGATTGAGGCTGGGGCAAAGCTGCGAAACGTTTATGGTGAAATGGCGACCATCGATCAGCCCGCCGTCGCGCCAGTCGTATTTTTCCTTGGCAACCTCACCCGAAAGTACGCGACGTATCGGCGCGCTTGCACCGAAACGGGTCAGGATGTCTCCTGCCCGGCGGTGCACAGCACCAGCCGCGTCCAGGCGCGCAAACTGGCCGTTGTAGGCGAGAACCTTGGCGCCGCGTTTGGTCCAGGCGACCACCGCTGCTGCAAGAGGCAGGGCGTCGAGATACGCTTGGCGCGCATCGAGATACGCCGCCGTCTCGTCGATCGGCGTCGCTCGGGCGATCGACAGCTCGCTTTCAATATCGATGGGCGCGACACTCATTGCCGTCCGGCCTTAGGTGCGAATGGTTAATCCGCTCTAAACCACGCGGTGAAGTGTAAAAATCAGCCAGAGAACCGGTTGTTGCGCGGGAAGCCCGTCGGGGCATTGCGGCCGACGGCGCCACGCGCTGCGCGCCAGGGCAGCAGGTCGGTTTCGGTACGAACGCGGCCGCTGTCGCCGCCCATCGTCCAACTGATCCCTTCGGCAGCCTTGATGGTGCGGATATCGGATAAGCTGCCGTCGCGGAACTTCTGCAGCGTGACCCCCTGCCCGCGGCCCATTTCGGGGAGTTCGGACAAGGGGAAGACGAGCAGACGCCGGTTCTCGCCGATCGACGCGACCATGTCGTCGTCCGCGGGAATGATGCGCACGACAGCGAGTTTGGCACCGGGACGCAAATTGACGACCTGCCGCCCCTTTCGTGTTTCCGCAATCACATCGGCGACCTTGGCGATGAAGCCACGTCCGTCGCTTGCAGCAAGCAACAGGCGGGCGTCGCTGCGCGCAGCGAGCAACTGCACGATGCCGATATCGCCCGCGAGATCGACCATCAGGCGCACCGGTTCACCGAAGCCGCGTCCGCCCGGCAGCTTGTCCGCGGCGAGGGTGTAGAAGCGCCCGTCCGCAGCAGCCATGATGATCTTGTCGGTCGTCTGTGCATGGATCGCGAACGCCGGGCCATCGCCCTCCTTGAACTTCATCGTCTCTGCGCTGGCGAGGTCGGCATGACCGCGCAGCGCACGGATCCAGCCTTTCTGCGAGAGGACGACGGTCACCGGCTCCCTCTCGATCATCGCGTCGAGCGGAATGTCCTTCGCGGGCGCGGCCTCCTCGATTGTCGTGCGGCGCCGGCCGAGATCGGTTTCGGGGGCATAGCGTTCGCGGAGCTTGGCAAGATCTTTCTTGAGCCGCGTCTTCTGTCGCGCGGGGCTGTCGACCAGCCCCTGAAGCTCGGCGCGCTCCTTTTCCAGCTTGTCGCGTTCGGTTCGCAGCTCCATTTCCTCGAGACGGCGCAGACTGCGCAGCCGCATGTTGAGGATGGCTTCGGCCTGACGGTCGTTCAGGTTGAACTCCACCATCATCACCGGCTTCGGCTCGTCCTCGGTCCGGATGATCTCGATGACGCGGTCGAGGTTGAGGAAGGCGATGATGTAGCCGTCGAGCAGCTCCATCCGGTCGTCGATCTTGCCGATACGGTGCCGCGAGCGGCGGACGAGGACGATGATCTGATGCGCGAGCCAAGCCTCCAGCACTGCCTTCAGCCCCATGACGCGCGGCGTACGGTCGGCCCCGAGCACGTTCATGTTGAGCGGTACGCGGACTTCCAAGTCCGACATGCGGAACAGGCTTTCCATCAGCACATCTGCATCGACCGCGCGGCTCCGCGGCTCGATGACCAGGCGTATTTCCGCGTCGCTCTCGTCACGGACGTCGGCAAGGATCGGCAGTTTCTTGTCGTTGACCAGCGCCGCCAGCGCCTCGATCAGCTTGCCCTTCTGCACGCCGTAAGGAATCTCGGTGACGACGGCGATCCAGGTACCACGGCCCTGATCCTCGACCGACCAGCGCGCGCGGACACGGAAGCTGCCTCGCCCGGTTGCATAGGCCGCGGCGATCGACGCGGGCGGATCGACGATCAGGCCACCGGTCGGGAAATCCGGCCCTTTCACGTGTTCCAGCAGCGCCGCATCATCGGCGCGAGGGTCGTCGATCAACAGCGCGGCGGCGTCGAGAACTTCGGCGACATTATGCGGCGGAATGCTGGTTGCCATGCCGACCGCGATGCCGCTTGCGCCGTTCGCCAACAGGTTGGGGAACAGGCCGGGGAAGATTTCCGGCTCTTCCTCCTCGCCATTGTAGGTCGGCTTATAGTCGACGGTGCCATCGTCGAGGCCCGCCATCAGGTCGAGCGCCGCCTGCGTCAGCCGCGCCTCGGTGTAGCGGTAGGCGGCGGCGTTATCACCGTCGATGTTGCCGAAATTACCCTGTCCGTCGACGAGTGGGTAACGCAGTGCGAAATCCTGGGCCAGGCGGACCATCGCGTCATAGACCGACTGGTCGCCATGCGGATGGTATTTGCCGATGGTGTCGCCAACGACACGCGCGCACTTCTTGTAGGCCTGACCCGGATCGAGTTTCAGCAGCCGCATCGCCCAGAGCAGGCGGCGATGGACCGGCTTCAATCCGTCGCGCAGGTCCGGAAGCGAGCGTGCCGTGATCGTCGACAGCGCATAGACCAGGTAGCGGTCGCTGAGTGCGGTATCGAACGGCGCATCGACGATGGCGTCGAATGGATCGGCTTCGGTCGTTTCGGTCATTACCGCTGCCCTAGCAGCGGCAAATTACTGTGGCGAGAGGGTCGGCGCGGGCTTTGCGCGAAGCGTGTTTGCGGCGTCCGCAAAAGGCTCGATCAGGGCGCCCGTCACGCTATGCGGATCCTTCACGCCCTCGACGCCGAAGGTCAGCGGTTCGCGCTTTCGGCCCGGCTGGTAAAGCGTCCCCGCAAGCCAGTCGAACACGCCCAGCATGTCCCCGAAATTGCGATCGTGATGTTCGACGGCGACCGAATGGTGAATCTGGTGATGCGCCGGGCTGAGCAGGACGCGCCCGTCCCATGCGATCCAGGCGTGCGAATGGTGAAGGTGCTTCACCGTTAGCAACGCGGCGACCGTCAGGACGTTCGCGCCGCCGATGGTCCAGGCCGAAACGCCCGCCCCCACAAGCCAGTGCATCACACCTGCCGCGACGCCGGTCATGACGGCGACGATATTGTAGAACACGATACTGTCGACCGGGTGCACGCGAAAGACGGTCAGCGGAGACAGGGTCTCCGCGCTGTGGTGCACCTTGTGAAATGCCCAGAGCCACGCCCATTTGTGCGAGAGATAATGGTCGAACCAATACGCGAATTCATAGGTTACCCAGAGTACGACCGTCATCGCCGCGACCGCGAACCAGGCAGGCAAGCCGAGCGACAGCGGCGCGCCCAGCATCCCTTCGACCCAAGTCGAAATCGCCAAATAGGAAAGAATGGCCCAGCCGATCAGCGCGGCGGTTACGAAGATCGCCATCAGGGTGAAGCCGAGATCGGTCAGTGCCGATGCGCTAAACAGCCGGTGCCGGGGAAACATGGCGCGGGTGAGCGCGCGTATCCGAAGCGAGCGGGCCGGGCGCCTTGCGACCGCGACACCAGCCGCGATCAATCCGGCAGCGAGCAGCGACCACACCGACAATTGCGACCCCGGCGAAAGCAGCAACGCGGCCACGCGGTCGGTCAATGCTGAAACGAGGTCGGAGATCATCGGATCCGGATAGCGCTGGATGGTAAACCAGAGGTCAACGCGGCAAACGGATTATAGCAGGCTTTGCCACAAAATAGCCACATTTACAGGTCGGCTTCCTTAGCATAGGCTACCGAAAACTCGGGAGAATTAGCCATGCGCGCCGTTGTTCTGGTTCTCGCCGTTTCATTGGCGCTTACCGCCTGCAGCAAATCGGAACAGTCTCACGCCCTGAAAGATCTCGATGTTATGGAGATGAAGGCGCCTGCTGTCATGGCGACCGACGCGGTTGATGCCGCCGCGGCATCTCCCGCCATACCCCAAGCGGAACCTCAGATCGCTTACAGTTACACCTACGGCTATCGCGTCGGTTCGGGCGAAATCGATGCGGTCCAGGCCAAGCACGTTGCGCTTTGCGACAAGTTGGGCCGCCTCCGCTGTCGTATTGCGACAATGCAAAAATCTTCAGTCGACGGAGAATTTTCAAACGCCACGCTTCAACTGATGGTCGATGCAAAGATTGCGCGCGCCTTTGGCGCCGAGTTGGACACTGCGGTGTCCGACGCCGGCGGAGAAGCGAGCGACCGCGGCATCCAAGCCGAGGATCTGTCGAAGCAGATGGTCGATACCCAAGCACGCATTACGGCAAAACAGGCGCTTGCAGACCGTCTGTTGACCCTGATCAAGACCGGCGGTGGCAAGGTGGGCGACCTTGTCGAAGCCGAACGCGCTTTCGCCGACGCGCAGGAGGAACTCGACGCAGCAAGATCGAATATGGCCGAAATGCAGGGGCGGGTTGCACTGTCGAAAGTGGAGATCACATACACATCGCGCAATGCCGGTGGCGGTTTCACTCGTCCGATCCGTGAAGCATTTGCCGAAGGCGGACGGACGATGGGTTGGAGCATAGGCGCACTGGTGACCTTCGTCATTGTCGTAGCCCCTTGGGTAGCGCTGCTGACATTGCTGCTCTGGATCAAACGCCGAATGGGCTGGCGGCTCGGTTGGCGTTGGCCCTGGTCGCGGCGCGCTGAACCGCCAACATCATAACGCGACGGGCGGTTAGCGGAGCAGGCGGAGGTAGTTTTCGGCCAATGCGCGATTGACGGCGTCCCAGCTGTATTCGGCAGCGACTTCCGCTCCCGCGGCGCCCGCGGCGGCACGCAATGCCGGGTCGGCGGTGTAACTGCCGACCGCATCCGCAAGGCCATCGACATCACCGGGGGCGACCAGCCGTCCGGTCTGCCCATCCACCACGAGACATGATGTCCCCGGCGCGTCGACCCCCACGACCGGCAGCCCACAGGACATCGCCTCGAGCGTGACGATACCGAATGTTTCGCTTGTGCTGGGATTGAGGAAGACGTCCATCGACGCAACGGCGCGCGCCAGTGCGTCGCCGCTCTGGAACCCCACGAACACAGCCTTGGAGAGGCGCTGGGCGAAAACGCCGCGGGCCGGCCCCTCCCCCACGACCAGCACGCGCGGCTTGAGCCCGCGCCGTGCAAGTGCGTCGATGGTGTCGCAGAATGCGCCGATCCCTTTTTCCAAGACCAGCCTGCCGAGGAACCCGATAACAACCTCGTCGTCGGCAATGCCGAGGCTGCGTCGCCACTCGAGCGAGCGCGCGCCGGGATCGAATACGTCCCGGTCGACACCGCTTGGCCAGATGCCGATGTCGTCATTCATTCCCTGCCCGCGCAGGATATCGGCCATGGACTGCGACGGCGCGACGATCGCGTCGCAGCGCCGGTAAATTCTCCGCTGAATTCCGGCGATCAGGGGTTCGAACCACCCGAGCGAATAATAGCGCAGATAGATGTCGAAGCGCGTGTGCACCGACGCGATGGCGGGAACCCCATGCCTGCGCGCATAACCCACGGCCCAATGCCCCAGCACGTCCGGTGCGGATATATGGACGATGTTCGGCGCGAAACCGTCCAGGTCGCGCCTGACCTTGCGGCTGACATGCGACGCAAGCCGGTATTCGGAGCGTCCGGGAATGGGGAAGGACGGGACGCCGACCACATCGCCCGTCGCGGCGAATGCCGGCGTGTCGGTGACCGGCGAATAGACGCGAACCGCCGCCCCTTGCGAGAGGAGGAACGCGACCAGCCGGTTGAGCGCAACGTTGGCGCCGTCGCGTGTATAGTTATAATTTCCGCTGAACAGGGCAACGCGAAGTGCGGCAATCTCCATCGCGCGACCGATAGGGTTATCGCGGGACGATGGCAAAAGCTTAGGCGGTAAATACGCTCCAGGTCGTTTGCCCCGCGAGATATTCCAGCGCCTCGCTTCCCAGCTTCGAATTACCGCGCTCGTTAAGGCCGGGCGACCAGACGGCTATGCTCGCCTTCCCAGGCACGATCGCCAGGATGCCGCCGCCGACACCCGACTTGCCGGGAATGCCGACGCGAAAGGCGAACTCGCCCGAGCCGTCGTAATGGCCGCAGGTCAGCATCAGCGACAGGATGCGCCGCGCGCGTTGCGGCGAGACGACGGCATAGCCCGTATCCGGATGCGCGCCGTCAGCCATCAGGTAGCGCCCCGCCATCGCCAGTTGGCGGCAGGTCATGGCGATGGCGCATTGATGGAAATAGACGCCCACCGCCTGGTCGACTGGCGCGTTCAGGTTGCCGAACGACTTCATGTAATTGGCCAGTGCGATGTTGCGGAAACCGGTACTGGTTTCGGACGCCGCGACTTCGCTGTCGATGAAGATGCTGTCGTCGCCCGACAGGAAGCGGACGAACCGCAGGATCTCGCCGATCGCTTCGCGCGGCAGGCCGCGGCCGAGCAGCACGTCGCTGACCACGATCGCGCCCGCGTTGATGAAGGGGTTGCGGGGGATGCCCTGTTCCGCTTCGAGCTGGACGACCGAATTGAACGCCGTGCCCGATGGCTCGACGCCGACACGGCTCCACAATTGCTGCCCCGCCTTCCCCAGCGCCAGCGTCAGCGCAAAGACCTTGGACACCGACTGGATCGAAAACGGCGTGTCTGCATCGCCACCCTCGTAAACGCGGCCGTCGGCGGTGACGATAGCAATGCCGAACCGCGCCGGATCGACGCTCGCAAGGCTGGGGATGTAGGTCGCGACCTGTCCCCGCTCGGTTGCCGCCAGCGCCCGCGCGACGACATCGGCGACGAGCCCGGTCAGGTCGTCAGACAAGGTTACGCCTTTCCGATCCCCATACGCGCGAGTTCACGGTCCTTGTCGATGAACTGATGCTTCAATGCGCCGCCGACGTGGAGAATGAACAGCAGGTAGAGAATCTTCGCCGAAATCTCGTGAGTTTCGCCGAAGAAGCCATGCCACGCCTCTTTCGTTGCCGGATCGAGGGTCATGATCCAGCCGATCCGCGGCCATTCGAACGTGCCGAAATAGAAATTCGGATGTGCCGCCGCATCCTTGTACGCCGAATCCATGATCCAGCCGCTCAGCGGCAGCGCAAACATGATGACGTAGAGAAAAATGTGTACCCAATGCGCCGCGCGCTTTTCCCAGGGCTTGTGATGCGCGGGGAGCGGCGGCGGGCGGTGCGTGATGCGCCATAGCAGCCGGAGCGTTATCAGCCCGAGCAAGGTAATCCCGATCGACTTGTGATTGTTGATCAGCGGCCGAACAGCGTCGTCGGCGACATTGGGCCATGCCCAGGCGAGACCGACATTGACGATCATCAGCAGTGCGATGATCCAGTGAAGAGCGATGGCGACGCCGGTGTAGCGGTTTTCGGGCAAGTTCGGCTCCTGTTCAGCTGCGATGCACAATCTAGCGCTGGCGCGGGACGGGTCCACTCCCTATCTCGCGCCCGCGTAACGAAAGTCCCCGCTTGCCCTCTTCCCTCGCCCTGAGTTTCGAAGCGTTGTCGCCGCGCCTCAATCCACCGCGGAATGGCAGCGCGTGGCGGGGAATGCTCATCTGGGGCTTGGCGGTGACGGTGTTCGCAGCCCTGTTCGCCCAAGGGTTCGTCCGCATGGGCGTCGGCGCCTGGGCAGTGGGCATCGTGTACATTCTCTACGATACCGCGCTGCTCGCCTTCGTCGCGCGCAAGACGGTCGCGATGGATGCATTGCAGCCATCGGTTTCGTCGAAGCCTGCAACACTTGGCGTGGTTATCGCAGCCTATAACGAAGCGCCGGTGCTTGCCGCGACCATCGAATCGCTGCGCCGGCAGGACCGCCCGCCCGAACTGATCGTCGTTGCCGACGACGGATCGGATGACGGCAGTGCCGATGTCCTTCGCGAAATCTACGGACTGACTGCTCCGGCGCTGGGCACGATGTCGGGCCCATCCCCGACTTTCCCCGAATTGCGCTGGCTGCGCCTGCCGCGCGGGGGCAAGGCGCGGGCATTGAACACGGCGATCCAGCTCATCGACACCGAAGTGTTGGTAACGGTCGATGCCGATACACTGCTCGAACCGGGCGCTCTGACCGCGATGCGATCCGCCTTCGAAAACGAGCCGCAGCTCGTTTCGGCGACCGGCGTGCTGCGCCCGATCTGTGCGCCTACCCTGTCGGGACGCATCTTCCAGTGGTTCCAGACCTACGAATACATCCGCAATTTCCTGTCGCGCTATGCGTGGATGGAGCAGGGCGGGCTGCTGCTAATCTCGGGTGCGTTCGCCGGATTCCGGCGCGAGGTGCTGGTGCGCGTCGGCGGGTTCGACCCCGAATGCCTGGTCGAGGATTACGAGGTCATCCATCGCCTGCATCGTTATGGCGTCGATCATGATCTCGGCTGGACAGTGCGCGTCGTCGGCGCTGCGTTTGCGACGACCGATAGCCCGGCCAGCCTGATGCCCTTCCTGCGCCAGCGGCGGCGGTGGTTCGCCGGGTTCCTCCAGACACAGCTCTGGAACCGCGATATGGTGGGCAATCCGAAATACGGATCGCTCGGTACCGCGATGCTGCCGGTGAAGGCGCTGGACACCGTGCAGCCGCTTTACGGCCTTGCCGCAGTCGGCCTGCTGATCGCCTTCGTCGTGACCGGCAATCACATGATCGTATGGCCGATCATCATCGCGATGGCGATGAAGGTCGTGGTCGATCTCGTGTGGCTGCTCCGCTCGCTCGTCCTCTATCGCCGCTGGACCGGGCACGGCGAAAACCTGTCGATGGGCGGGGCATTGCTCGCGGCGATCATCGAACCTTTCACCTTCCAGCTCCTGCGCCATGTGGGGGCCACCTGGGGATGGTGGGTGTTCCTGACCGGCAAGCAGGTGTGGGGCGCCAGCGTGCGCACGACCACGGCAAACGCCAGTTAACCAGCACCAAGATCCCGTGCGATTTCGGTGCGTAACCATTCGCGGAAATGGCTGATCTTCGGCACAGAACGGCGGTGTTCCGGCACGACCAGCCAATAGGCGAAGCCGCGCGAAGACACCTGGTCGAACGGCATCACCAGCCGCCCCTCAGCCAGGTCGTTGCGCCAGAAAAAGGGCGTCAGCATCGCGATCCCCTGCCCCGCCATCGCGGCGTTCCCCTCATGCGCCTGCGAATCGAGACGAACCCCCGGCCGGTCGGCGACATCGGGCGCATCCACACCTGCTTCGCGCAGCCAATAGGGCCACCAGGGATCGTGCGGGCTGATGATGGGCAGGTTCAGTACGTCTGCAGGTTTCAGCTTGCTGCCGTGTCGTGCGAGGAATTCCGGGCTGCACATCGGCGTAAAGTCGACCGTGATCAGCTCGTCGGCGAGCAGGCCCGGCCAAGGTCCCCGGCCGCTGCGCACGGCGACGTCGACATCCTCGACCGCGAAATCGATCAGTGCATCGCTCACCAGCAGGCGGACACCCATTTCCGGATGCGCCATCTGGAACGACCCCAGCCGCCAAGCGAACCATGTGTTGGCGAACGTCTGCGATGTGGAAATCGTCAGCATCGCCGCGTCATCGGCGCGCAACTGGGCGAAGCTCGCATCTATTGCATCGAAAGCGCGCGTGACTTCGCCGGCAACACGGCGCCCTGCGTCCGTCAGGATCACGCGCTTTTTCTCGCGACGGAACAGGGGTTGCCCCGTGCGCTCTTCGAGGACGCGCACCTGATAACTGACCGCCGCCTGCGTCATGCCGAGTTCGGCCGCAGCGGCGGTGAAATTCTCATGACGCGCGGCGGCTTCGAACACCCGGACGGCAGCGAGCGGCGGCAGGTTACGCATAGCGATATCATAAGCACAACTTATCAAATCCGTCGACCGTTTCGTTGGCAGCGAAAGGTGAAACGGAGCAAATCGGTCTGACCGCATCGATAAGGAGGCCGACATGAACGAAGATTTCGCAACCCGGGAATGGGCAGAGAACCATGGACAGCTGAGCGATGGCATCGCGAAGGCAGCCCGCGCGATCATGGAATCGCTGAAAGTCCTGCACGAGCAGCAATATGGAGCACCCTGGGCGAAGGCGAAGCCGTGCCGCGACTCCGCGAAGTGTTGAGCAGAGGTTTGCGCGCGCCAAGGGTTCTGGTTATACGCTCGGGACAACCGCCCCGGCGGCCGTGCAGACCACGCACGGCCGCCGGGGCTTCGCGCTTTCTTCGTCAGGAACCCGCCCATGTCGCGCCGCCGCCAGATCTACGAAGGGAAGGCCAAGATCCTCTATGAGGGGCCCGAACCCGGCACGCTGATCCAGTATTTCAAGGACGACGCGACCGCCTTCAATGCCCAGAAAAAGGGCACGATCAACGGCAAGGGCGTGCTGAACAACCGGATTTCGGAGCATATCTTCACCCTGCTCGGTAATATCGGCGTGCCGCACCATTTCATGCGCCGCCTGAACATGCGCGAGCAGCTGATTCGCCAGGTCGAAATCGTCCCGATCGAAGTGGTGGTCCGCAATGTCGTGGCAGGATCGCTCGCAACGCGGCTGGGTCTCGAAGAGGGCACACAGCTGCCCCGCACGATCATCGAATATTACTACAAGGACGACGCGCTTAACGACCCGATGGTGTCGGAGGAGCATATCGCGTGCTTCGGCTGGGCGTCGCAGGACGAGATGCACGACATCGCCGACATGGCGATCCGGGTGAACGATTTCATGTCAGGCCTGTTCGCGGGCATCGGCATCAAGCTCGTCGACTTCAAGCTGGAATTCGGGCGCATCTGGGATAACGACTACAGCCGCATCATCCTGGCCGATGAGATCAGCCCCGACGGTTGCCGCCTGTGGGACATGGCGACCAACGAAAAACTCGACAAGGACCGGTTCCGCCGCGACCTGGGCGGCGAAGTCGAGGCTTATCAGGAAGTTGCACGTCGTCTGGGCCTGTTGCCCGAAGGCAGCGAGAACGTCGTTCTCGACCTGGACGCCCAGCGCAAGAAGCGGGGCCGCTAACCCCGTTTTTCTGGTGCCCGTTTTAGCAGGGCATTAACCAATTCACGGGTAATTCCCGGGGGAAGCCGATCCGGCACCCCTTGGAGTTCGACCCGATGCGCAACCTCGCGATCCTGATGACGCTCACTGCACTGACGTCCCTGTCGGCATGCAGCGGCGGCGACGCACAGAGCGCAAGCGGTGTCGTTGCAAGCCCCGTCGGCGGTACTGGCGGCACAGGATCGAGTGGATCGTCGACCGACGTCTATGCGCAGTTCAAAACACCGACGGTCGCGCGCACCTATTCCGGTATCGGCGCATCGCAGGTCTATAAATATTCGACGGACGACCGTACTCCAACCAACAACACGAGCGGAACGGGCCTGACCGGTTCACGGGGACAGCAGGCCGTCACCTACGCCGGGAATGCGTCGACCGTTCGCGACAGCAAGATTCAGCTCACCTACGACCCCCGTGCAGCCGTATTCACCCTGTCCGTTACCGACCCGCTGAGCGGCGCGGCGGCCGCAACACGCTTTCAGGATCCGGCGAACCGCACCAACTTCGGCGGCGCTGTCGAGCCGCAGTGGGGCGTGACCAATTTCGCGCTGTTCCCGGGCATCGGCCAGAACAACAACATTCGCTTCCTGCAGGCCGGTGACGGCGATCCGCTGTCTCCCTATGGCCGCAGCGGCAACGGTTTCGTCGATCCCGGCAACAACACGACGCCGCCGAGCGGCGATTCGGGCGCAGGGTACCAGTCGACCACGATGTTCTATGAAACGCCCGGCAGCGGCGGCACGAATTACGTGTCGCTTGCCGGATACGTACGGAACGACATGAAGTGGGTGGAGGTTACGGCCGGCACCCTGACCGTCAACCAGACCCAGTGGAAGCTGGAACGCGGCGCGTTCGCCTATGGCATCATGACCGACAACGCCGCCGTCCCGACGAGCGGTAGCGGCACCTATACCGGTGACATGATCGGCACGCTCGTGTTCAACCCGACCATCGACAACACGACCAGCTATCCGACGTTCTTCCAGTGGCTGTCGGGCACGTCGTCGACCACGGTCAATTTTGCGACTGGCGCAGTCACGCTGTTGCTCAATGGCATCGTGGGCGCACCGCAATTCGACCGCTTTACCACGCCCCAGCTGGCATCGTTGAATGCGGGCACGACCTTTACGGCGAGCGGCACGGCAAACATCGACCTTGTCCGCACGGGTGGCTTTACCGGCCAGTTCCAGTCGGCGAGCTTCGGCGCGACCAACAACGGCACCAACCCGGTCGTAAGTATTGCCGGCTCCAGCATCGACGGCGGCTTCTTCGGCCCCGCTGCGGAAAATGTCGGCGGCGGCTTCCGCATCACCGGCGCGACGCCCGACCAGCGCATCGACATCGCCGGCGCATTCAAAGGTGTGAAGCCCTAACCGGCGCGGCCGCGAAACAGGATCGGACATCGGGGGTGGGCATGTCGAAGATCGCAATCCTGGCGCTTGCAGCAAGCCTGCCTGCGGTCGCCAATGCGGAGCCGCTGGGCACCAACTGCGCCAATGGCGTTTGCGAAACCCGCTTCACGCCTGCGCAATTGCTCGCGCAGGCATCGATGCTGGTTCAGGCGCGCCGCTTCGACGAGGCCAAACCTTTGGTCACCGCGCTGGGCCAGGCACCCGGCCTTGCGATGGAGACGCATTTCCTCGCGGGCTATATCGCGGTGGAAACCGGCGATCTCGACACCGCGATCGCACAGTTCCGCGCGTCGCTCGACGCCGATCCCAAGCAGACCCGCGTACGCCTCGAACTCGCACGCGCGCTGATGCTGAAGCACAAAGATGGCAGCGCCGCCTATCACTTCCGCCTCGCCGCGCAGGACCAGGCACTAACGCCGGAGATCCGCGCGACCATCCAGTCGCAACAGGGCCTGCTGCGCGACCGCCGCCCTTGGCGGATCACGACCGAATTCGGGCTGGCGCCGGACAGCAACATCACCAACGGTACGCGCGCCGAAACGATCGACCTGATCGTCGGCAATCAGGCCATTCCCCTGACGCTCAACGAGAATGCGCGCGAACGCTCGGGCCTCGGCCAGACCGCGCGCCTTTCCGCCGGATATCGTTTCAAGGTCGGCGAGCGCGGTGCGCTGCTGATCGACGGTGACGCACAGGGCGTGAATTACGAAGGTACGGAAGCCGACGATTACACGGCCCAGATCGCCATCGGTCCCGAATTCCGCCCGAACGAGGATTTTTCGATCTCGCTGCAAGGGCTGGGCCTGCGCCGCTGGTACGGCGGCATGACCGCGGTCACGCAATTCGGTGCGCGCTTGTCCGCCGAACGCACGCTCGACCCCTCGCAGCGCATCGGCCTGACGATCGACGCGCGCCGTTCGGATTCGGCTTTCCAGGACAGCTACACCGGCTGGAACATCTCAGCCTATGCGACATACGAGCGCGTCATCGCCCGGTCGCTGATCGCGAGCGCCAGCCTGTTCGCGCGCACCGACCAGCTCAACGAAAAAGCCTATTCCAGCAATGAGTTCGGCCTGTCTGCGGGTATCGGCGGCGAACTGGCGCACGGCATCAATGCGGGTGTCGTGGGGACCGCCAGCCGCGCGGTCTTCGGCGCACCACTCCTGTCGCTCTCAACCGAACCTCGCGGCGACTGGCGCCTGTCGGGCCGCATCTATGCCGGCCTGCGCTCGATCCGCCTCATGGGTTTCTCGCCGAGCGTCAGCTATACCTACACGCTCAACGCGTCATCGCTGGCGCTTTATGAAAGCAGCCGTTCGCGCCTGATGTTCAACGTCGCGCGCTACTTCTGAGGCGTCAGACTTTCGACCGGCGAAACGCGGTCAGCGCTCCCAGGATATAGGCGACGAACAGCGCGATGCGCAGTGTCCCGTCGGGGTCGGCAAAGCCCAGCCAATCGGGCGCCATCATGATCATGCCGACGAACAAGGCAAAGGCGAAGATACCCATCAGGCCATCCTGCTAAACATTCTTGACCGAATACTCGGCTTTTGCCCGTTAACAAAGGCTGAAGCCCTTGCCCGCGACGGCGGCGGCGTCCATAGGCTCGCGGCCATGAAAGTCCGCGTCGTCGTCACCCTCAAGCCCGGCGTCCTCGACCCCCAGGGCAAGGCCATCCACCATGCACTCGAAGGACTCGGCTTCGCCGGCGTCAACGACGTGCGCCAGGGCAAGATGATCGAACTCGACGTCGCCGATGGAACCTCCGACGCCGATCTCGATGCGATGTGCAGCAAGTTGCTCGCGAACACTGTCATCGAGAACTACCGGATCGAACGGTGAGAACGGCGGTCATCGTCTTCCCCGGATCGAATTGCGACCGGGACCTGGCGACGGCATTCGGAGCGGTGACGGGCCGCGCACCCGTAATGGTGTGGCACCGGGAGACCAGCCTGCCCGACGGCATCGACATCATCGGCGTGCCGGGCGGCTTTTCCTATGGCGACTACCTCCGTTCCGGCGCGATGGCCGCACAATCACCGATCATGCGCGCCGTCGTCGGTGCGGCGAACGCGGGCCGCACGGTGCTCGGCATCTGCAACGGTTTCCAGGTATTGACCGAGGCGGGCCTGCTGCCGGGCGCCCTGATGCGCAATGCCGGCATCCGCTTCGTCGGCCGCGACGTCGCGCTGACCGTCGCCAACAGCCAGACCGCGTTCACCAGCCGCTATGACGCGGACGAGGCGGTCACCTTCCCCGTCGCGCACCATGACGGCAACTATTTCGCCGACGCGGGCACGCTCGACCGGCTGGAGGGCGAAGGTCGCGTCGTGTTCCGCTACGCGGAACCCGTAAACGGAAGCGCGCGCGGAATCGCGGGCATCGTCAACGACGCAGGCAACGTGCTGGGCATGATGCCGCATCCCGAACGCATGATCGAACCCGCGCATGGCGGCACCGACGGCCGCCGCCTGTTCGAAGGGCTGATGGCCTTCGCCTAAACGGACGTTTTGAACGGGGAGAAATCGGTCCCTTCGTCGAACACGTCCACGCCTTCGCGGCTCTTCAGGAATCCGACGACCGCATAGGTCACCGGCGTCAGCAGAACTTCCCACAGCACTTTCAGTGCCCAGTTGGTCGCCATGACCTGTACCACTGTCGCCGTTTCCCAGACGCCCAGGAACGCGAGCGGATAGAAGATCAAGCTGTCCACGCCCTGCCCGAACACGGTCGAGCCGATCGTGCGTGACCACAGGTGCCGCCCCTTCGTCCACAGCTTCATCTTGGCGAGCACGAACGCGTTGACCAGTTCGCCCGCCCAGAATGCGCAGACCGATGCCAGCACGATGCGCGGCACCTGTCCGAACACGCTCTCGTACGCGCCCTGCCCTTCCCAGCCCGGCGCGGGCGGCAGCGACACGACGACCCATGACATGAACGCCATGAATAGCACCGCGACGAACCCCGCCCACACGCACCGCCGCGCGCGTCCGTATCCGTACACCTCGGTCAGCACGTCGCCGATGACATAGGACAGCGGAAAGAACAGGATGCCCGCGCCGAAGGTAAAGCCCCAGACCTGCGCGGGCTTCGCGGCGCCGATCACATTCGACAACAGCAGGATGGCGACGAACGCCGCCATTACGAAGTCGAAATAACGAAACCCGTCGCGGCCGACATCGCGCGCGCTGATGTGCCGTGGTTCATGCCCTTCGTTCATGGGTGGAGCGTGGCGCATCCTTGCGCTACGGGCAAGCACGTGCGCGCCCGTAGCTCAGTTGGATAGAGCACGTGCCTTCTAAGCTCGTGGTCGCAGGTTCGAATCCTGCCGGGCGCGCCAACCACTCAGTCTGTAGCAAAACAGACTATTCAATGAGGCGTGGGGCATGCAAAAACGGCGCAGTTTTGCGCCGTTTCGTACAATTAGCGTGAACAAAGCGTGGGCTGCAGAAGGTTTGAAATACCAGCAAACTGCTAATTCTGCGGTTTATCTGGAACGCCAAAAATGCGCCCACACTTCTGAATTAGCTGAAATTATCTGAGACCGACAAGCTTGCGTTGCTCAGACCAGGATAGCGGTAAAGACGGCAGCCGCGACAGGCCGCGCGCACCAATGGTCAGACGCTCATCGCCCTCGAAAATCGCAGCGATGATGTTGGGATCGAGATAGGCCAATCGCGCTGTTCGCTGCAGATGGCGGACGGTTGTGCTGCTACCAACATTCTCGGTCTGTGCTTCCAGTTGATCGCGCGCAGAGAAGGCGGCAGCCAGCAAGTCAGCAAGCCGCTCAGTTCGCGGTTTGATGTCGCTCCCATGCGGAGTGATGCGAACTCGTGCTTCCTGACCATACGGCAGTTCCTTGAGATCGAGCTCACGGATGAGCCGCTCGCTCACCCAGAATTCCGGTACGGGCACGCCCGCGAGATCAAGCATCGAAGCCCAGCTGATTGAGATAGTTGCCGACCGCCGTTGCGCCGCTACCCGCAAATCAAGTGCTGCGAACCGGTGAAAAAGCTCGGCCGGGTCCAAAGTCTCAAGCCCAAGCGAGTACCGTGAGCACCACGAGTGTAGGGTCTCGAGGGAAGCTGCATCGAGGATAGGAGCAATCTCGCTGTCGGTCACTGCTTGGCGAAGCATCGAGCCAACGTACTTGGTGACAGCAGTATCTAGCTCACCGGCCGATAGTCGCAATGCGTTGCCAGGCTGGCTCGGCAAGTTGGAGACATAATAGCGATATCGCCGACCCGGCTTGGTCGAGTGACTAGGTGACATCGGGCGATCAAGGTGATCCCGGATACGCCCCGTAAGCAGGCTCAACGTTGTGATGCGAGGCCGACGCACCTGAACGCGAGTCGCCTGAGCAAGCTTTGCCTGGACCGCCGCGAACAACTCAGGATCCACGATGCGTTTGTGCTCTCCGGGATAGACGCGCCCCTTATGGACGGTCTCACCGAGATAGAGCCTGTTCCGTAGCAGCCAGTAGAGCGCGCCGCGACCCATCGTCACACCACCCATCGTCGATCCATCGCGTCGACGATGCACCTTTGAGACCACGCCTTCGGCGCGTAGCTGTTCAGTCAGTGCTCGCGCTGAAGGTACCTCGAGATATGTCCGCATGATGTGCCGGACCGTTTCTGCTTCCTCCGGCACGACGAGGAGCTTGCGGTTTTCAGCACGATATCCGAGCGCAATATTGCCCCCCATCCACATGCCCTTGGCCTTGGATGCAGCAACCTTGTCGCGCACACGCTCGGAGATAACCTCCCGCTCGAATTGAGCGAACGACAGCAACACATTTAGCGTTAGGCGTCCCATCGAACTTGTCGTGTTGAAGCTTTGCGTAATCGACACGAAGGACGCCCCCGCCTTGTCGAGCACATCGACGATCTTGGCGAAGTCCATGAGGCTGCGGGTGAGCCTGTCGATCTTATAAACGACGATCACATCGATCCGGCCAGCCGAAATTTCGGCGAGCAACCTGGTCAGGGCTGGCCGTTCGAGCGTTCCGCCCGAGAAGCCTCCATCATCGTAGATAGTGGTGTCTAGCCGCCACCCCTCATGTGCCTGGCTCGTGACATATGCAGCACAAGCTTCACGCTGGGCATCCAGACTGTTGAATGCCTGATCAAGTCCCTCATCCGTCGATTTACGCGTGTAGATTGCACAGCGCCGGGCTCGTCCCTGCGACTCACGCATCGGGACCTCGCATCGATCGTAGACCGAAGAAGCGCGGACCGGACCAAGTCACTCCGGTAATCTCGCGCGCAATTGTGCTGAGCGAAGTGTAGCGACGGCCCTGATAATCAAAGGCGTCGTCTTCGAGAACAGTCACGTTGTAGGACCTGCCATGCCAAACACGCGACAGCCTCGTGCCAGGTTTCAGTCCGCGAAAAATCCCGTTCGCGTTGGCGGCGTGCGCCATCATTCGCTTACGCAAGGTGCTTGCTGCCTTTTTTGACAGACCACCGTGATGTCGTTCCTGGACATGATTCGCGATAGCGCGGCGGATCAGGTCGGTGTTGAACCCAACAGGCGCAACTTTGCCGAACACGTTCTGCCACTCTAGCTTCGCTTCCCGGATACCCAGCGTCTCGATCCGCCGGAGCTCGCTCACGAAACGATCTCCACCTCGACGATTCTGTACGTGCGGACACCATCGGCTTTGACGCTATCAATCTGATGTCCACGCTTCCGCAGTCCCGTCAAAGCGGCGCGGGTTGTATGAGGGAGCCAGGTTGTCGCGGCGACCATTTGATCGAGCGTCGCGCCTTCCGCGCGTTTGAGCAGTGCCACGAGCTGAGCCTGTTTGCTGATTGGATTTTCCGGTGGTGCCGACGTCGTGGTCTTGGCCTTGGTCATGAGCGATCTCCTGATGTGGAGCAGCCCATCGCTGCTCCCACCAGCCTCAGCCCCGCCGGTTACACCGGTCGGGGCGCCCGCCCTTCGGCGGTGACTCGTTGTGCTCACCATGCTCGACGCGCCAACGAAGTCGAATGGAATGTGCGAACTGAAAAGCTCAGTGTCGACTTCGTCGCGCAAGCGCGGCTTCGTGTCGCTATGGACACCTACAGGCGCGACCTCATCAATCACCTTGGCGCAGAGCTGGCTGGCATATGGAATACGCCAGCGTTAACGCCGCCGTCCTCCCGAGCGTTAAGCGCGAAAACTTGTCATTTACGATCGAGCGACTTGCCATCGCCGCAGATCGTTCTCGTGCGCTAACTGCGGCAATGACGGCGCTATCGCACGAAGACTGATGCTACCTACTTGAGCAGGTCTGACGCGGTCACCTTCAGCGCAACAGCAACGGTATCGACGAGCTTGATCGTCGGGTTTCGCGCGCCACGCTCAAGGTCGCTGATATAGGTGCGGTGAATACCCACAACGTCAGCAAACGCTTCCTGGCTAAGTCCGCGCTCGCCCCGCAAACGACGCAAGTTGGTTGCAAGACGGTGCTGAACATCCACGCCCGACACAAGCCGCACTGTCGTCGATTGATCTACAGACGATCAGTGACAATTATATTCAACCGCGTTGCAATAGGCCGTGGTAACGGATTGGACTTACGCCAACCGCGAGATAGGGTGGACGGCCATATAGCGCCTCCATTTTCGTCATTCCGCCGGCGTGGGTCGCTACCCAAAAGCGGCCACTGCCTCCGCTACCCTATGAATGTCCGAAACGGGGTGGTTAGCAGCCGTTTGCGGGATCGCTCCCAAGCCAAGATTTGGCAACCTTAATCCGGCCGTTTGTGCCAACACCATCCGGCAATGGTTTCCGCGCATGATAGCCCACCTCGACAACCTCATTACTGCGCCAGCTTACCCTTAGATTGCAGACATGCTCGGCGGAAAAGAGCTTCGCTGCACGCGTAGGAGATGCGCCTTTCGTCACCACGTAAACTTCTTCTGAAGGCCCCACGGTCGCGCCGCCACCTAAGCCTTCTGCATAAACGGCTTCGAGATCACCACCGGGTGAGGGAACACGGACAATGATTCGAGTTTGGCGAGGATCGCGCTCACATGCGGACATGCAGATGGCCGCTATGCCAAGAGCGAAAGTTGCGCGTGTGCCGACGGTCATGCGGAAGCCATAAGCGACTGCTTACTGGCCGCAAATGGATCGATAGCGGTCATGATCCAAGATGGTGGGTCCGTTCCTCGCCAAACTTGTAAACCGAACATCAGCATATTTTGTACAAGTTCGTCTCCCGCCCGATCGGAGACACGACATGGGCTATTCTGCTTACGATGCTGCTAACCGATACCGGCGTGCCTGGAATGCTGGCCGGTTCGTTGGAGCCAAGAAACCGCTTAAGCCTAACCAGATTTGGCAAATCAGGTTTTTCCTCGAGCACGAAGATCGTTTGCGCGACCGCGCGCTGTTTGATCTGGCAATCGATAGCAAGCTGCGAGGCTGCGACTTGGTCAAGTTAAAGATTGGAGACCTGGTCGCTGGCGGCCAGATCAGGCACCGAACAATGGTGGTGCAGCAGAAGACCGGAAAGCCTGCTCAATTCGAAATTGCCGAGGCGGCAAGAGCGAGCCTTCTAGCTTGGCTAGATCGTCGTGGCGGCACTATTGAGGAATATGCGTTCCCCAGCCGGATTGATCACGATGGGCATTTAAGCACACGCCAATACGCCCGGCTCGTGGATGAATGGGTCCTAGCGATCGGTTTGAAAGCCGAAGATTACGGTACGCACTCCCTGCGGCGGACGAAGCCGGCGCTCATCTACAAGCGAACCGGAAATTTGCGCGCCGTGCAAATATTGCTCGGTCATACAAAGATCGAGACAACGGTGCGGTACTTGGGCGTTGATCTGGAAGACGCCCTGGCTCTCGCAGAGGCCACCGAAATCTGAAGCGTCGAGCGGATGGCAGCAACGCGCTCCCCTTGTCGTCGTTCCGCAGCTTGATCAGAAAGCCCGAAAGCAGTCATTCGGACGCACTCTTCACATTTGACCGCTGTTGAGGAGCCAAGCTGCCATTGCCGTCACCTGTGCGTTAAGTGCTGACCGGATAGGAGAAGGCCATGCCGCAGGTTGCGACAGGCTGATAGCGGCTGGGCGAGAATGTGTTGAAGGCATAACAGACTGTATGGAACCACCGCACCTCGTCGAACGCGCGCTCGAGCTTGCCGCAGGCGGCTCATGCAAGACGGTGGGCGACATCAGACGCACACTTCGCCGGGAACGATATGACCTGATCGACCAATTTTTCGACGGGCGCGCGTTCAAGCAGCAGCTGGCGGTTGTGATAAAATCTGCTCGGGAGAATCTCCGCTCAAGCCCTGAAATTTCTTGGGCCACCAGCTTCGAGGGCGTCGCGGATGTGATCTTTCTTAAGGTCGAGCTTTCCTCTCAACACCCAATTCCTTATCGTCTCTGGGCTTAGCCGACGCCGGCGCTGGGCGGGCAGTCTAGCAACTAGGATTACTGCCGCCTCCTGCTGCGTGTGGCCGTTGACTTGCGCATCGGCGATGCCTGCCCGGCGATTGAGGCGAGGCAATGCGCCTGGATCATATCCTAACGCTCGCAGAGCTCGTTCAAATCGCCAACGGTAAAACATCGATTATCCGATTGTCCGCACGCATATGAATGGAGCGCTCACGACCAACATTACACGAATATCATTGTACCGTCACAACATCGTGTTTCAATGCGTCCCGCATCCGGCACCCCGCTTTGGGTTAGGGTCGACCCGTTAAATCAAGGTCGAACCGTTCGGCCGGACACCAGAGCCCCATACAGGCGTTGACCCTGTTCAGACCCAGAGGAGGTTGCCATGAACCAGAGCATTACCGGAACCTTTGATACGCGGCGCGACGCTGAGCTCGCGGTCGAGCGACTTGTCCAAGAACATGGGGTGGAGCGCACGGACATCTTCATTGCGCCCATCGGTCCGGAGAATAGTGCTGGCAGCGAAGCCGGTGGATCGGATGCACCGAGTAGCGCGCCGAGCGATGACGGGCGCTCGGATGGCGCCCATGCCGGTGCCGTGACCGTGTCGGTCGACGTGAACGATGATGACATGGAGAAGAAGGTCGTTGACACATTCGCTGAATTTGGCGCCGTCACGGCCGCCGATGGCGCATGAAGCTGCCAAGACAATCGGGTGTGGAGGCATCGGCCTTGTTAGGACCGCCCCTCAACCGGAAGGACCGGCGGCGGCTCGCTGCTGGGACGAAGCGCGCGAAAACATGCGCGTGTTGCGCACCAAAAATGGTTGTGCCTGACGTGCACTGACGTACGGCGGACTGGCGCGCGCTTGACTATGCGGGTTACGTCGAGCGGCCTCGCCCCGCCCGTTATCGCGAGCGGGCGCGCAGTGTTTCCGCCGGTCGCGACACCGAGCCACCGACACGAAGCGCGTCCTGGGAAAGCTGCAACATCAGCGCAACCAAGTTGGACGGCAAATCATCATCGTCCGGAAACGTCTCACGTAGCAGGTCGCCCCAAAGCAACGCTTTATCGTTAGACTTAGTATTGGATTGCATCGCCCCGGCTCCCGTAAGCGAGAACGGCGTTAAACCGTTGAGGTTGCAGGAGACATGCGGTTTGCTGACGCATGCGACATGTTTGTCACAGCATATATTGCGTCGGGCATGCGGCAGGGTCCAGCGGGCGGTGGGAACCATCGGGCCAGCGAGCGCTTGTGCGGACATCATTGAGAGGTGTTCGACATGGCCGACGACAAGACCAATCGCTCAGGGCGCGACAGCGCGACCGTATCGGGTGGCGAACCGTATGAGGTCGACTATTTCGCGACCAAGCACGGAATTAGCCAGGATGAGGCGCGGGCGCTTATCGATCGCATTGGCAACAACCGCAAAGCCCTTGATGCTGCCGCGTCCGCAACGAAGAGCCCGGCTGCGGCCAAGCGGGCGAGCGCAAGGCGCAGCACAACCAAGCCTGGGCCGCGAAAATCGGTGAAACCGCGTGAGAAAACGTCCACTTCGACCGTCAAAAAGCTCATCGGGGATTTCGGGTCGGCTGTTACTGCCGCGGAGGACACGTTGTCGAAGGATGTTATCCGCCCTGCGGTTCGAGCGAGCGCGAAAGCAGGTCGCAAGATCGACACGGTCCGGCGGGCCGCTACGAAAACGATGCGCGAAGGCTCGTCGTCCGCGCGCGACAACATTACGCGAACATCCAAGAGCGTCAGGCGAACTGCCAAAGGAGCGGTCGACACGGCCGTCGCTGCGGCCACCGGAAAAACCGCATCGGTAGTGGGCATCGCTGCGGCCGGCCTCGTCGCCGGCCTCGCCGCAAATTTTGGGCGCAAGTTGCTGGTGCAGGCGCCCAGCACGCTGGCAGGCGACTGGCTGGCCGCGCTCAAAGCGGAGCACAAACTCGCGCTGACCCTGTTCGATAAGATCCAACGAACCAGCGATAACCAGTCGTCGCAGCGAAGCTTATTGCTAACCCAGTTGAAGCATGCGCTTGGCAAGCACGCTTTTACGGAGGAAAATGTCATTTATCCAGCGCTCCGCGCCTGGGGCGACAAGGCCGATGCCGACAAGCTCAATCATGACCACGGCTATGTGAAGCAATATCTCTACGACCTCGAAGCACTCGACAAAGCTTCGCCCACGTTCTTGCCGATGGTCGCTGACTTTCGAGCCGCACTTGAAACGCACATCCGGGAAGAAGAGGACGCGATATTCCCTCCACTCCACGCCGGTCTTGGGCAGGCGGGCAATGCCAAACTGACCGCCCAGGCAAATAAGGAGGGGTTCAAGCTGGCCTGAGGTATGACGGCGAAGCTGGCACAGCAAAGCCTGTTGCGGATCGGGACTGCGGGATGGTCCATTCCCGCGGCAGTCTGCGACGCGTTTCCGGGCGGAGGGTCTCACCTCGAACGCTACAGCCAAATATTGTCGGCTGCAGAAATCAACTCGTCGTTTTACCGCCCGCACCGTTACTCGACCTATGTCCGGTGGGCGGAAGCCGTGCCGGCTCATTTTCGCTTCTCTGTAAAACTTCCTCGGGAGATCACCCACACGCGTCGGCTTATCGGGGCAGAGAGCGCGATCGATAGCTTCCTGGAAGAAACACAGGGCCTCGGCACGAAACTCGACGTCATCCTCATTCAATTGCCGCCAAGTCTGACCTTCGATCCGCACGTCGCAGCTGATTTCTTTCGTGCTTTTCAGGAGCGCACCGACATCCAGATCGCACTCGAACCTCGACATGCCAGTTGGTTTACTGACGAGGTCAGTGCCTGGTTGACGTCGCGCGAAACAGCACGGGTTGCAGCCGATCCATCGATCGCCAGCGGTGGCGATCGGCCAGCCGGATGGGGCGGACTTCGCTATTTTCGGCTTCACGGTAGCCCGGAGATGTATCGGTCCAGCTACACCGAAGACCATATCCGAGCACTTGCGAAAGAGATCGCCAACCCGACACCTCCTTCGCCGCCGCCGTGGTGCATCTTCGACAATACTGCGTCGGGTGCAGCGCTTTCGGACGCGTTGCGCCTGATTGGCGCCCTCGAGACGTGTCATGCCGAGAGCGGTTAAGCATTGATGATTGGACGTTTCGAGATCTCCTGCGCGACTGGCGGTTTCCCAATGACCATGGTTGCATGCGACAATCTTGGCACCAAGTTGGCTGGGACGTCGCTAATCCTGTCGTTGCAGCACCAGTGTTGCAACCAGTCCGCGCGGGAGTTCGTGCGGAGAATGAACTCGCCTCCGTGCATCGCCGCAATAGTGGCGGCGATTGCGAGACCAAGGCCGGTACCGCCAGTGCCGCGGTTGCGAGAGACATTCGCCAAAGCCGCCACCTGTCAAAATGCGCGACAAGCCCGCAGCGCGATTACTTGAATGTGTAGAAGTCATTGGACCAAGATCCAGCCTCGGTGAAAGGCCATTTTTTCGGAGCGAACTCGGTTCGCCGCACCGCCTGCGTAACGACGGGATCGGTTCTCTACGGCACTCGTTTTCTCACTGCGCACAGACGCACGCAAAACTTTAGGAGACGGACGATGGGAAATCAGGATCAAGGCATGAACGCCAACCAGGGCCAAGACGGCAATCGCGACCAGATGAATCAGGGCGGCCAGAACCCCAACCAGAACCAGCCGGGTCAGGAAAACTTTGACCGCCAGCAGAACCAACAGAGCGGAACGCAAGGCGGACAGAATGATCAGTCACGTGATCGCTCGCAGAGCGACACAAACTTCGGCCGTGACGACGACCAGAGCGATACCGCAGGTCGGTCGTCTGACGCTGATCAGTAACTCGGTTAGCTGGCGACTTTCTCCACTGCGAGAACGAACGGGGCCGCAAGCGCGGCCCCGTTTTCGTGTGCGACTCTGGGATGGGGCATGGGTCGATTGAAGCAACTGGAACAGCCATCTGCGGTTTGTGCAGCGATGTGATAAAGCGTCAGCTTGGCGCCCCCATCGCGGTCATTCGACTGATCGACCGGCACTCTCAAAAGCCGCCGTTCGTTCGGCTCAATAGCCGCGGTTAATGATCGACGCACACCGAATGGCAGTCCGCAGGCGCCATGCGCTTTTTCATTCAGGGTGAGGATCGGGCGTAAAAATCAGTGCCGATCGTCGGCGCGAAAGCGCGTTCAGCTTTGAAATGGGCCCGGCTCGACAACACAAAACGCGAGGCCATAAAGGCCTGGCCACTGTTCTCACTTTCGACCATGCCATCGTCCAACCGCACGGGAGAGAGGCAGTCGGCGAATTTGCCGAGCTTGCGGAACCGCCCAATCCGAGGATGGCAATAGAGCACGACGCGCTGCGACATAGCGAAAACGAGATACGCCCCCGGCACCAGGACGAGCGAGCGCATCCACTGGCGATTGTCGGGGCTGCGAAACGCCACGGGATTGTCTGATGTCACGAAGGGCGTCGCGCATTCGCTATACGCGAAGATCCAGACCGAACGCCTGAACCTTTTCGCAAACCTCTCAACGACGTCCGGATCCCAGATGAGTTCGGTATGGAGCTCGCGAGCCTCGCGCTCATCGATCGGGGCCCCGCGATCGAGTTCGACCAGGGCGGCAAGCAACTCGCGGGTGTCGAGCGTGCGAAGCATCTGCACCCCCAAATACCGCGCGACAATCCATCGATTCATCCGCGGTATCGGGACTTTATCGAGGGGTTGCATCTGGGGAATCCAGTCAAGCCATTGATCAGTGATGAGCGAGACTTCGCTTTCCATCTCCGACAGCTGCTTCTCCATAATTAGGGGATCCTGACCATCAGCTTCATATTGGGTCAGCCGGTAGAATCGTGTTTCGGCTGCAATGCCGGTCGGCGACGTCCGAAAAATTCGGTCGGTCTGTTTGTCCCACGCCCATAAGCCACCGTTCTCATCGGCGAACCGGCGCAGGTGGAACTGCGGGACATAGTGGTGGAGTTTCGGGCCAATCATTCGGGCCAAGACTATCCGAGATGACGGAGGACGGCATCGACTAAGAGTGTGACGATGGCTGAACTCGTCAGGACGATGCCGCGCGCAAGGGATTTACCAACTCTTCGGCAAAACTTTTGCGGAAGGTGCGCGGTCGACTCATGGCTCCTGTTCCGCGAAGCGCTGCCATGCCTCTCGCAGCGACATAGATTTCTCTACCCACATTTGATCGACCAGCGCCGCCGCCGGATTGCGGGCCTTGGAACGTAGCGTCAGCAACCCGATCGGGACCGGGCCGTAGTCCGGGTCTTCGCACTCCGCCTCGTAGGTGCCCACCAAGCACACGGCGTTATGCCGGCGCTCGATCGCGTCTACATGCTCGAAGACGTCGCCGTAGAGCTGGCGCGCGCGATACTCGCGTTCGCGGCGCATTTTGAATGCTCCTGTTTGCTGAGCCTTCATGAAGGCAGCGAGATCGATCCATTCGCGCAAACCCGCGAGATCGTCATAAGCGTCGGGGTCATCGAGGTCGGTGTCGACGACGGCGAAATGCGTCGCCGCAAGCGCGCGAAGTTGCGGCTCGGTGCGGAACGGGGCGACGCTAGCGGGAATCTTGTCTTTGAAGATTGCCAGGCAAACCGTCATGTGTGCGACCATTTCGTCGTCGCTCAGTTGACGGCGAGGCCGGGTAAAGGCGTCCTGCTCCTGTCCGAGCGCAAGTGCGATCTTCTCGAGACTGCCCGCGCGGACCTGCTCGCCGCGTTCAATGCGTTCAATTGTGGAAAGCGAAACACTCGCCATGCTGGCGAGCGTGGCCTGCTTCCAATGCAGCTGCGCGCGCTGGAAACGGATATATGCGCCAAGCCCCTTGGGATCGGGTGGAAGGATAGCCTCATCGGTCATGGAAGCGATTTAACCGTCCGCGCCGCATATTTGGATGGCGAAACAGCCTTCAGTTGAAACAGGAGCCCTGGCGATCGGGCAAAAGGTATTGCTCGATCGAATTCGCCGACAGCCAGAGAGCAGGCATCTCTACAACTCCTGCAACAGCATCAACGTGGATGCGCGCCGGTATCGCTCAATCGTTTGCTCGAAAGCCTCTTCTGGATCGCTAGGCTCGAAATAGGGAAGCAATTCGTCGTATCGCGCTCGCGCTGCAACGCGCGAAACTGACCGTCCCATGCTAAGACGAGCAGCCAAGCTTTCGGGGCTATTGCAGCCTTCCCTAACGCAACTTCCGAGAGTCGCGAGCATGATGGGAATCGGCGTGTCTTCTTCGTTCTGCGCTGCGAACAGGCGCGCGGGCAACCCCGCAACGAAGGCTAAGTCCGGCACGATCCGGAGCACGAAATGCCGCGAATATTCGCAACGGTTTTTGTCGCCACCTTTGGGGTAACTCGTTTCCATGACATTGAGCGGCGCTCCGGTTATCCAATGCTCCAGCATGGCTGCGATCACGGGCAGCGCGTAGTTTCCCCGGTCGCGGTCCGAAGTCAGCTTCTTATATGGGTCGCCGAAAAGGCCTTCGACATTATCCGGTCGGACAAGCTCCAAAAGGCAGGCCGGATTGGCTTTAAGCCAATCGACTAACGCGGCGATGGCCGCTTCGGTCGTTGTGGCATTTTCAGGCTTTGCGAAAAGGTCGTTGAGATCGTTGAGGATCGCGACCGGCACGCCCGTCAGTCCGGACACGCGATCGAGCCACTTCACATCGTCTTCCGGCTCGGCCTTCTTTCGCGCGGCAAACGCGGCGGCGATGCGGCTCTCAACCCAATTGGCATCACCTTCTTGCCGAGCACGAAACGCGGCGAAAGAGCGCGACAGAAGCGATCTGATGGGAGCATCGGTCCCGTTCTCATCCGATGCGGGCAGCCGGCTCAGGAAATAGGCGGGCATTCCGTGGTCGAAAGTGCCCGCATGAATTTTATCGAGAAGCGCCGTCGTCGGGTCGTCGATGATAAGGCATTGATCGCTCTGCGCGAAGATCGATTGCAGGGTTAGCCAGTGCGCGTTGATCAGGTTCGATTGATTGTCGAATTCGACAACGCGGCTTGGGACCACAAGCACGAAGCCTTGAGAGCTTTCGCCCGCCCGTCCTGCCCGCCCGGCAGCATTGAGCAATTCATGAGCTTCCAGCTGCGCCATCTTGTCTGCGTCGGGATCGAAACGGCTGTCACCTGAAATGATGACCACCTCGCTCGGCAGGTTCATTCCTTGCGCGAGGGTCGAGGTCGCAAAAAGAACGTCGATGCCGTCTGTGCGTTTGAACAGAGATTCGTGGAGAAGCCGTTCTTCGCGCAGCAAAAGCGCATGATGGCTGGCGGCGCCGCCGCGGTAATTGCCCTTTGCGGTCGGGGTCAGATAACAATGATCCGCCCCGCCCATCTCTTCGGCGGCAAGGCGATGAAGTTCGAGCTCGTCATCGGTCAGCTTAACCTTCCGAGCGTCGATCAACTCGGGGAACTCCTTGACTGACGAATCGGCGAGGACGGTCGACTGCACGAAAACGAGCGTCTTCAACGCGCTCGATGCAGCAGCAGCGGCGATCAAAGCGCTCGTGTGATTTCCGTTGGGCGTCAGATACCACGCGCCGCCCTTGGCTCTGCCGGTCGACAGATGGTGAGCATCATCGAGCAATGGTTGCAGTGTGTAGTCGTTGCGGTCCTTGCTTGCCCAAGTCTGTAACAGACTGAAGAACCCGAAAGGCTGAGCGACCAACTCGCGCTTCACCGCGACCGGCGTGTTCTTATGGTCGGGATAGTCCTGCCTCGCCTGCTGGAGCTTAGCCTTCAGGTCGTTGATGGTGTCGGCTGGATAGACGACGCTCCCGCGGACCTGACGAGTTGGCTTCCACGCCAAGCTCAATGAAAGGCAGGCGCGGCCCGTCAGTTCCTCCACCCATTTTGCAATTTCGTCGCCATTTTTCATCATCGCCGAAAGCAAAAGCAGGTCGGCTTCGGGCGCTGCGATGGTGAGATTAAGGATCGCCAGCATCGAGTCGATGCTACGGCGGCTGCGATCACTATCGCGGGGGTGAAGCAGATGGCATTCGTCAAAGACGATTAGCCCAAGATCCGCGAACGCTTCGGGCTGCGTCGTCAGCAACATCAGACAGCGTTCGGGCGTCGTAACGATGACTTCCGGCAGGACGACGATTTCGGAGAGTGTAACGTCATCCTCGACGTCGCCAACGATCTCGAAGGTGTTAAACGTGTCTTTCAACGCCCGCGTCGTCTGATCGACGAGCGCGTGGGTGGGGGCCAGGAAAATGACTTTCTCGCCTCTGATAAGCGATGCCGCGATTTTGAGCTCTGCTAGCGTCGACTTGCCGCCGCCGGTGGGAAAGCTGATTGCCGACGATGTTCCTTTTTCGAGGTAATTGCTCGCGATTGCATCGCGGTGATTGCGCCACAGGAATGGCCTCCTGCGGGCCATGCGGCGAATGATCTGCCACCACCCATCGCCATCAACGCCCTGCGGCGGCGACACGCGGGCCAACGCAGATTCGATGAGATCGCGTTCCACCGCGATCAGCAGATTGGCTAGATGCAGGGGGCCGGGGAATAGGTTGAAGATGTGATCGCCGGCCCCGAACACGTCTTCGAGCTGGCCGACGCTAAGCGCCTTCACACGCGCGAAGTCGGCAGAAGCGGGTTCAATACCGCCGACTGCAAGTTCGGCATCCACTGGCAGTAGGATCCGAGCCGCCAGTTTCTTGATGCCTTTCAGGAGTTCCAAGAAGAGCGCGCCAATAGCCTGTTCGGGGGTGGCTTGGCCGGTATCGATGTCGGGCAGTTCCAACTGGCCAATGTTGGGTAGCCGCCCGGTTGCCAGCAACTTTATCGACGTAGCAACCGCCCGTTCCACGGCCGTCGCGTCATCGGGATGGGTTGAAATACGTTTGGAGCATTCGGCGGCGTCAGCATGAGCTTCCGCCACCATGAAGAGTAAAGTCGCGCAAATCTCGGGAGCGATGGTCGCACCATCCAGATAGGAAAACCCGTTGCCGTCGGAAACCGAGCCCGCAAGGCACACTTGATGCGCGGATGCTGCGACAAACGCGGCCGCTGCGCGATTTTCACGCTCCGGCAAAAGTGCGACAAAGGCCTCGTGCGCAGCTGCCAATCGGCGCACCTCAAGCAACGTCTCTCGAAGCGTCTCGGAGGCTTCTTCAACCTCTTCACCGCGAAGTCTTATCCTTGCGGCGACGATGTCGGCGAAGGCCTCGGTAAGGCGCTTGGGCAGGCCTTCGAGGTCGAGCCCGGCAAGCGGCGGCGACGCTGCGATGAGCGCGGATGTGATGGGATCAAACATTCGCAATCGCCTTTAGTTTGGCGGCGACCAAATCGGCGAAGTCGGTCATCCACTGCCGTAGATCATCGAAATGCATGGTTTCGGCTCGACGTCGGGACACTTCTCCGTTTGCCGATATGTCGTAGTCTTTGAAAAGCTTCTGCCGCTTCTCGGCAGGTTTGTGCTTGTCGTCGGTGCTAATACTGACCCGATAGCGGCGTGCCTGCTGCCAGAGGATGCGGTCGATAGCTTCATCGACATTCAGCTCAGGATATAGGTGTTGCTGCCGTTCGAGAATTGCGGACGCCTCGTGGGTAAGCTCGGCGATGCGCTCGCCGGCTTCCATCTTTACAATGTCGGGCCAGACATGCTGTTTGATTGTCCCGCGCGCATCCTCGGTCGCCTTATCCTCGAAAATGACAATGGCAGTGATCGACTTGCCGTCATCCGAAAGCTCCAGCTGCATCCCGTCAAAGCCCTTGTGAGCGTGGAAGATGTGGGGCGGCGCGAGCGTCGCTCCTTGCTTCTTCTGATTGGCGGCAATCCAGGATATGATTTGGAACAGCCAGCCGTCGCGATGCCAAGGGTCGCCGTTTCTCGCGACCTTGAGCTTTTTGAGCGCATCCGCCGCGTGCTGTGCCGATCCGGACGGAGCTCGACCAGCCAGCCCTTCAAGTATCTGGGCGACGTGACGATACTGTCCCAGCGCCACGCGGGCTACGCGTTGGGCGAGAAGGTCGATATCTTCGACCTCCCATTCCCAGCCGTGGCAGAGATTATCATGATCGATTTGCTTCAAAACCAACGTCATTGTTCGTCCTGCGCCGAAAACATGCGACGAAAATCGATAAACGACATAAGCATGCACACAATGGTCTTTGCGCCCATCGCGCTCACATGAACGAACTTCCGCTTACCACTACTTTGCGCTCAAGAGCTGCCAGTCTGTTACCGCCGCCAGTGATACCGATCACTAAATTAGAAGTCCTTGCGGTGACGGTGTTGCACCGACTTGAATGACGCCGTTTATCAGCCACTGGTCGGGCCATCGTCGATGGGTTCCCATCGCCAGCATGATACCGCGCTGAGGAAGATCAATGCCAAACTTATGCTGCATCCAGTCCAAAGCCTGTGCCTCTGATCCAAACTCATGACGCCGACGCAGGAAAGTCGCCTCGGTTTCCCAGTCCTGGCATGTTCCGGTGTGCTCGCCGTCGTCGTCTCGATAAGTGTACTTAAAAGAGTAAGGCGAAGCCTCCGCCGAGACGTTCTCCGACAGCTGGAACATGTCTCCCTGCTCTCGAATCGCCTTGCGGTTCGCCAGCTCCCGATCGACTTCCTCAGTCGATCGCCGAACGACCTCGAACCGCACAAATTCCATCTTGAGGAGAGCTAGACTACGACCAGCAGCACGTTCAGCCTTCAGGCTGGTCACCGCCGTGCGATGCAGAAGGTCGGATCGTTCTGCCTTAGGCAGAGCGCCGATGACCTCAATTGACTTGTCATCAACCCGGCGAGATTCACCCCGCTGATCGGCGGCAGCGCGAGGTCGTCGCCATCGGTATCGTATGCGATCCCAGCGCCTGAATTGCTGTCGCTGATCTAAATAACGGAACGATACTGGGTAGAGTCTGACCCAAGACCCGTTTCTGTCGATTGCGGCGCAGCAGACTGTGGCGCCGTATTGCTGGCTGACCCGCGGGGCAGCCTTGACGATTACGAAAGCCTCATCTTCAACATGCTCCAGCGCGCCGCTCGGCTCCATCGCTACGTGCCCCTCTCCGGCCAGCGGCCGGCTGGACGCCGATGTGCTTGACCTGGAGCGAGCCTAATCGCTGTAGATCATCGCACAAGAGCTGCCGATGGCAGTGCCGATGGTCACGCTCGTAACAGAGTAAGACACAGCTTTCAGTCTCCAATACCTGCCACAGGGCCAAGAGTTCGTCGCGTGCAGCGCTGGTTTCCATATGAGCTTTGAAGATTTGCTGGAACTCATCATGCCGGCCGGCTCGAGCAGCCTCGCGCCCCGCTTTAGGATCACCGAGAGCCTTGCGGTGCTCGTAAGAGAGACCATGCTCTTCTAGCGCAGCTCGCAGTACGTTTTTTGAGAATCCCGGTCGCCGGGATTGCGGAAGCTCACGAACATCGACGACGCGCCGAACTCCCACGACCTGTAGCGTGGCGATGAAATCCGATAGCGTAGCGCCCTCGTAACCGATGGTGAAGATCGTCTGCATCGGGACGCTATATCGACCAATCGAGTCGGAAATGTGAAGCAGCTTCTTTAGTCTTCGTCATCGGAGCGACTCCAGAGAGCGCGTCCGCTGTGATAATGCCGCCCGACAAATGTCCGCATGACCTTCGTCCCGCAGAAAATCCGACAGTCCGCTAACGGCCCCAAAGCAGACCGAGCAACAAAACGATGAGTTGGGCGTCGGCGTATATCCGTGGAGGCACCTATCCACGCGTGGTGCGTTGATTTGCACAGCGTAATAAGATGGAAAGTTTCATGCCCGACCCGGACCAAGAACTCGAACCCTATGGAGAAACATCAGAAGGCCACAAGAGCGTGGAGACGCCAGGAGGCTTGCCGCAAGAGGATGTGGACGATCGGCCCGATGTCAGCAGCGTGACTCCTGAAGATTACCCGTTGGATCAGCGCGCCAAGGGGTGATGTGCAATGGGCCGCCATTAGCGCTTAAAAGAGGAAAATTGAAATGAGCGGGATTGCAGAAACCGGTGCTGTCGAGCGGATCGCGCGCGTTCTTGCTGGTCAACGCCCGAGCGCGAACGCAAAGGGAAGCGACCCGTCGGCAGCGGATGACATCGACGCGGTCTGGCCCAATTTCGAGGCCGATGCCCTTGCGGTGCTTAAAACGTTGCGGGAGCCCGATGCCACCATGGCCGGAGCAGGCGATGTGGCAGTCTGGGCGCGCATGATCGATGCCGCGATTGGCACGCCGGTCGATCCCCCGATGCGCACAGAGCCGCCAGAGCCCGGCACTGATCCAATGCACGAAGGTCCATAGCGCCCCCGCGCCCTGAACAATCGATTGAAAGGACTAGGATATGGCCGCCGAAACCGAGACGCCCATCAACAGATCCGCGCCATCCTTAGCGACCCAACATGCCACTGCTTCATCCGAAGCACCAGATGAAGCGCAGAGCAATCGCGGACGACGCGCTCCGCGCACTGGCAGCGGTCCCGTCACCGGAAGCGGAGCAGGCGCGGGCGGCGGGGGCAATCCCGAGGAATACGATAGCGATCTTACGGTTTAAAACCGTAATGACGTAGCGCTTCGGACAACCGACATCGCGCGACCTTGGGCCGCAAATCATTGCGGCAACAGAAGCGGAAACTCGCCAGGCAGTTCACGGGCAAGGAAGCCGATCGGTCCGGGATCGTTTGCCAGCCTGCGTCCGGATTGACCGTGCAGCCAGACGCCCCAGCCAGATGCGGTCAACGGCGACGCGCCGCGCGATAACAAACCCGCGATCGCGCCCGCGAGAACGTCTCCCGACCCGGCGGTCGCCAGGCCGACGCCTCCACCGGCATAATGAAGCAAATCACCGTCTGCTGTCGCGATGAGCGTTGTTTCGCCCTTGAGCACGACCGTCGCCCCGAAACGCTCGGCTGCCTCGCGCGCTATCGGCTCGGCGTTGTCGCGAATGACTTCGACCTCACACGCCATCAACCGCCCCATTTCATCATGATTGGGCGTGAGAATCACCTGTTGGTCCTCGGTCGATCGCCCGGCCCTCTCGCTTGCCGCAATGGCCGCAGCATCGAGAATTAGGGACGCTGCGCTTGCCGCGCGAACCGCGTCGACGAGCGCGTCCACGGCGGCATTTGCCATCATCCCCGGACCGATCACGACTGTGTCGCAGCGTTCAAGTGCCGAACGCAAACGGCCTGCTGCATCGCCGCCGATCTCGCCTTCGCTATCCTCGTCGAGCGGAATAACGCCAATCTCGGGCATTGCGACGCCAAGCGGCATCGCCGCAGAAGCAATGGTCGCAACCTGAACCTTGCCCGCTCCCGCGCGAAGCGCACCTTCCGCCGTCAGCCGCGGTGCGCCAGGCACCGATCGTCCACCCCCGATGACAACGACATGACCGCGCGTATTCTTGTTCGTGCCTTCACCATGGACCGGAAGCGGATGAGCGGCGATCCAGGCGCTATCCAGGATTTGCAGCGTCATCCCCGCACCGCAACGCTGGGCTTGTCGCTCTCGGCGGTGACGACCGCATCGGGAGCGCGTTCGATATGGCCGACAAAATTATAGCGGACGAGTTTTAGGCCACCGTCCTTTCCTGCATCCGGATCGAAGCGATATTCAGTGATCGAGCAGTTTGCGACATCGCCCTCGCGGTCGATCGCGAGGATCTGCTCCTCCGTCATTTGCTCGATTACATAGCGCAAGCACAGGACGACGACCTGGTGCGCAACGATCATGACGCGACGTCCAGCATGGTGGAGTGCGATGGTGTCGAGAACCGAGCGCATCCGAAAGATGACGTCGCACCAGCTCTCTCCGCCCGGCGGCCGGTGATAGAATTTGCCCAGAATGCGCCGGAATTCCGCCTGATCGGGCTGCAGGGAGGCGACGCCCGAGGTCGTTAGTCCGTCAAGAATCCCGAACTCCTTCTCGCGCAAGCGTTCGTCGCTGCAGATCTGCACTTCGGAATTTGTGCCGCCACTCTCGCGAAATAGCACCGCAGTCTGCGTCGCGCGCACATAAGGCGAGGCCAGCATGACTTCGGGAATCTCGCCACGGTTGCCCCGCGCGAACCATTTGCCGAGCGCTTGCGCCTGCTCCTTGCCCAGGTCCGACAGGGGCACGTCCACGTCGCGGCTCGTAAGGTCGATCCGCTCCGCCCCGGCGAGATGTGCGGCATCGCGCGCGACGTTACCGGCGCTTTCACCATGACGAATAATCCAGAGGGTTTCGGGCCAACGTAATGACATGCAAACTCCATGCACAGGCAAAGGATGCCGGTAACGGATCGACAACCGTCTGACCCCGGCAGTGTTCCAGCGCAGGAGCCGCCATTGGACCACGTCCACGATCGGCCGAATGCCAGTCGTTGGTTGCTGCGCCGCTCGGGAACACTGTGGGCACGGGTGCGCTTAGCTCTGTGACGTGCGCTGTGCACGCGGCCGCAAAGGACCTCAGAATGGATCGCAGTAATGAACTCGAACCTAATGATTCGCGCAATGTCACCAGGACCGCTCACACACCCGATGGTCGCTGGAGCGGCGACGCGCAGGACGAAGAAAAAGGCGGCGAGTATGAACCGAAGGATTCACGCAACGTGACGGGTACGGCCTCAACGCCTGACGGCCAGTGGACCAACGCCACTCAGCCAGAACAGGAAGACGACGAGGGCGAGATCCCCGATGGCCCGAGTGAATAGTCCGGAAAGGCACAAAGCGGCGGCTTGGGTTGTATCACCACATATTCTGCGGAGCCTGTCATGGAGCGATACTTTTTCCAGCTAAACGAATGCGGGAAAAGCTTGGCGGACAGCGAAGGCTGCGAATGCGCCAGTCTCGAGGCAGCAAGAACAAGGGCTCTCGCCGCCGCTCGAGAGGTCATGTGCGCGGAACTGTCCGAGGGCCGCTTGTGCCTCAGCTGCGATATCAGCGTGAGTGACGAGATCGGCCATGTCGTCTATGTACTTCCGTTCCGTGATGCGGTGAGAATCACTGGATTGTAGCATGCGGATACCGGCGGCTAATCGCCGCTGATTGCCCCTGTGTCCGTTGCCGTACCGGCACTGTCCATCAAGCCGCGCAGCTGCTTCTGGATCAGCCGGCCATCTAGATGGTCGTCCACCATCGCGTAGCCTTCGCGCCGCAGTTCGACGCGAATGTCTTCTACGGTCAGGCAGGTGCCTTCCTTAGCCAGTTCGAAGGCACGAATGATGATATTTTTTGGCTGCAAAGAATGTTCTCCATTGCGAGAGAGCGTTCGTCTAACCGGCGACGAAGTTCAGCTCTGCCCGACTGGCGTTTTGTTCAAGTAGAGCCCGGTAGTGCTGCGCAAGTTCGAGATGCGCATGCGCCGCCGCACGATCCGCGGATTTTTTGGCACGCGCGCTCTCCTGCTCCAAGCGGACCTCGTAATAGTGGCGGTCGATCTGTCTCATCGGTTCCTCCAGTTCACAAAAAGCGGACGATAATTTGGAAGTCATGTATTGTGATTCAAGTGGATCAAGTCGCACGCAAACAAACTCACAGACGTCCCAGAGTTTTCTGGTTCACCGCGACGTAAGACATTGTTTGTGAAGAGACGTCCTACCGATCGGACGCGGGAGACCGCCGTGTACTTCAGATGGCGTTTCGACCGGGCTTTGCTGGCGCTGGGTTATGATCCGTCAGAGGTCATGGATCTCCACGAGCAAGCTGGTCGGACGCAATACGATTCGCCGCATGACGCTGCTCTCCTTCTCATCTCCAGGATACCTGCCCACCGTGAGCGCAAACCGACATCCGTTACGCTCCGCAACTGGGTGCTTCGCGACGCGGTCGATTTGAATACGCATATGCGCGGCGCATTTTCATGCCGTGTCTCAGATTACTGGAGCGGCGAAGCAAGCACCCACATCGTTGCCAACGGACGATCACAGGCATTGCGTTTAGAAAGAGCGTGCCATCGGGCGAGCCAACGCGTTCCTGCCCCGCGATGCCGATAGGATAACGCATCGGCGTCATGTTGGCTCAGGTTTCCGAATTGCCTGCTAACACACTAATGTGCGTTTAATGTCGCTGGTATCGGGAAACCGAAAACGGGCGGGCGCGTTCTCCAGACCCATGGTCAAGAGAACTGGGAATGCCAAACCATATCAGTAACATGTCGCCTGCGGATAAGCGCAGGCGTGCCGTGCGTATCCGTGAAATTGCCAAGGAATATGACGATAGCGTGTCGCGGAATATGCTCGCCTACGCGAACGAGCTCGATGGAGAGGCAGCAGCGGAGGAGGCGGAGCGCTCCGATACCAAAGGCTAACGCGGACTCAATTTTCCAAGCACGCTCGCACTGTCAGATTCGGTCGCCTCGAGCTTGCGCTTGTGCCCCGCCGCGAACTCCTTGTGGATCGAGGCTATCTCTGGATCTGACGCTCGTTCGGCGTTCTCCAGACATTCACGATAGCGACGCTCAAGATACCCGCGATCCTCCTCGCTCAAGGTATGCCTCCTGCTAGACGAGCGGCAGCTTTCCCCTTGCTACCGGCCGGCGGTGCGCTCGTAGTCAGGGCGCCGATCTAATCAGAATGAACGCCGCTCAATGATCAGTCAAAGGGCGGACTGCATGTCGTCGAAAAATTTTTTCGACCCTCTTGAACCGAAATTTCACAAAACCATCTGAGCGCCGCCGGAAAAGCAAAGCGATCCGGCAATCCGAGGGCGCCGGCTGTCTTCCGGTGTTCCTTATGCTCAGATTGCTCAAAGGAGGATTTGGATATGAGGACCAATTTTGACTTCACGCCTTATCGCCGTTCAACGGTAGGGTTCGATCGCCTTTTCGACCTGCTGGAAACGAATGCTCGCTCTGAAATCGACGGCTATCCACCATTCGATATCGAACAGGAGAGCGATGACCGCTACCGGATCACGCTCGCGGTTGCCGGCTTCCGTCCTGACGACATCGAGATCGTGGCCCAGAACAATCAGCTCACTGTGAGCAGCGCCAAGAAGGACGACGCCGACGCGACGCGGTTTATCCACCGCGGCATCACTGCGCGCGCCTTTGAGCGGCGCTTCCAGCTTGCTGACTTCGTTATCGTGGAAAGTGCGGATTGCGAGAACGGGCTTTTGCGCATTTCACTAAAGCGTGAAGTCCCGGAAGCCATGAAGCCGCGTCGCGTCACGATCGGCGGGTCAGGCTCGTTTCCAGCCGAGGACCGTCGGCTCGAGGCCGTCAACGACGATCGCGAAGCCGCATAGTTCATTGCCCGCCCCACGTTTCGGGGCGGGCAATTTTTATGGATTTAGACATGTAAGCTAATCCATCGACGAGCTGGCCATCGGCCTGCGGGGTTAGCGTAGCGTCGCCGATGGAATGGAATTCCCGCGCGGCTCGCACCACGCGGATCACATCACATTGCGTCCAGCATCATCTTATGGTGTTCGACGACAGGGACGATCTTGGCCGCGGCCGCGCGCAGCGAAGGGACATCTCCACCCTGCGCATATCCCTGCTGTAATGTCAGCGCGTCGGCGTGCGCTGCCTTTTGCTGTTCGATATAAAGCTTGTCTCTAGCCGAACCGGCGCTGGCGCGCAGAGCCGCAAGGTTTTTCATTTGCATTGGCTCGAGAACGGGTGGTGCAATTTTCATCTTTGCCTTCATCGCGGCCGCCTTGACGTCAGCTGTGCTCGCCGAGTGATCCTTGATCATCATTGCCGCAAACGACCGCACTGACGCGTTGGTCGATTTGGCCATCAGCGCGCCCGACTGGCGTTCGAAAAGATCGCTTGCACTCGCCTTAGCCACGTAAACCTTAGCCGGTGGTACAGCTCCAAACGCCGCTGTCGAACAGGACGCGGCAATCGCGAGCACGGCAAGAAAATATCTTTGCATGGAATCCTCCTTTTTTCTGTTTGGGCCCAACGGATTGCGAGGCGAAAAGCTCCGCACGTCGCGAATGAAGTCGAGCAGCCAGCTGGAAAGATTCGACGCATTGGAATTGATCGAGATTATTGAAAATGCCCGCCGGTCTCGCCAGTACAGTACTGCCAGAGTGCGGGGGCGCGTCTTTGGAGAAATTCACCGATGTTGGCTCAGGATAGATCTGCAGATCGTGACTATTGTCTGCGACGCGCCCGCGAAGAGCGCGCAAAAGCACATGCTTGTCAGGAAACCGAGGCCCGGGCTGCCCACCTCGAACTCTTTCAGGAATACACGCGCCGTGCAGAGGAAATTTCGGCGTCCCTATCTTGGGCGAAGGATTGAGAAACGGGTGCAAGCGGCAAACAAAATAAAAACGGCCGGATATATTGTGTCCACTCTAAGCGTGGGCGCGCTGGGCCTCGTCTCGTGGAAAGCAGCGTCTGAGGACGGTTTCGTGATGACCTGCCTGATTTTCGGTGTCGTCCTGTCGATAGCTGGAATGGTACTGCGTTGGATCTCATATCAGGTGGAGGAGAATGAAGACAGCAAATGAGTGGGATCGCTTCGAAACGCTCAGCAAGCTGGAAGCAACTGCGCGAGACATACTCGTAAAGGCCTGCCAACAGAAACTGATGATTGCGACTGCGGAAAGCTGCACCGGTGGCTTGGTTGCTTCTCTGCTTACCGATATCGAAGGAGCGAGCTGCGCATTCGAGCGCGGATTTGTTGTCTACACCAATGAAGCAAAATGCGAACTGCTCGATATCGAGGCCGAGCTCATCGAGCGCCATGGGGCGGTCAGCGCGGAAACGGCGGTCGCCATGGCGCGCGGCGCATTGCGTCATTCGCGCGCCGATCTCGTTATTGCAATCACCGGCTTTGCCGGCCCTGCGGGACCACATGACGAACCAGGTCTTGTGCATTTTGCGTGCGCGCGAAGGGGACAGTTTCTCTGGTGCCACGAAGAGCATTTCGGCAACATCGGCCGAGACGCTATCCGACAACGTTGCCTGTCCGTATGTCTAGATATGTTGCAAGACGCGATTGCTTGAGATCGGTGCTCACGCAGGCGCGAAGTTAGATTGCCCCGCCTGACGAAGGCTCTGTGGAAAATCGTTACAGTTGTCGTCAGATTGGCCGGTCGATCGGCAAGCCTGGCAACTATGGGGACCGAGAATGGCTGTTATGTAACCCAGCAGTCAAGAAGTCGAAGCGATGGGCGAGCCACACTCTTTTCAAGTTCAGCTATTTCCAAGGCTAACAGCAGACACTGTCAGAGCACCGCGGCAGCAATCGACCTCTCTAGATCTTGCTGTCGAAAAGGCTTGCCCAGTTTGCTCATTTTGATCAGCGCGCCGTCAGGCATTTCACCATAGCCCGTCGCCAGGATGAAGGGCACGCCCGGCCGCTCCGAGAGTGCGGTGGTTGCGAACTGGACGCCGGTCATCGCTGGCATCGCCTGATCCGTAATAACGAGGTCGATATCCGGTTCTCGTCTGAAGATTTCCAGCGCTTCAAGGCCTGACGATGCTTCCATCACGCGATGGCCGAGATCCTCCAGCAGCGCGACCGTGTTCATGAGGACCAACGCATCATCGTCGACAGCCAAAATCTTGAGTGGACGGATGGCAGGAGTTACCGACTCCGCCATGGTCACCTCCGCATCGGCGTCTGCTTGGGTGTCGGCGATGGGCAGCCACAACGTTGCGGTCGTCCCCTGGCCGACAGCGCTCTTCAACGTGAACCTGCCGCCCAGCTGCTCGGCCAAGCCATGAACCATTGCCAGCCCCAGCCCGGTGCCCTTGCCCACACCTTTGGTCGTAAAAAATGGCTCCATCGCCTTTTCAAGCGTGGACGCATCCATGCCCGATCCACTGTCGATGACACTCAGAGCAATATAGTCGCCTTCATCAAGTCTTTCGCGACCAGAAGCATCAATTCGATGTTGGCGCGCCGCGATCGTGATTTCGCCCCCGTCGGGCATGGCATCGCGCGCATTCACGACCAGGTTGAGAAGCGCCATTTCGAGTTGATTGAAGTCGGCGACGACCGGCGCGAGACCGAGCGGGAACCGGGTGTCAATCGCGATCGAAGGACCGAGCGACCGCGTGATCAGGTCGCTCAGTCCCGCGACGAGTGTCGGGATCTCAACACGGACCGGCGTCAGGTCCTGGCGGCGCGCGAACGCCAGCATACGTTGCGTCAGGGTAGCTCCGCGTTCCGTCCCCTGCTTGGCGTTTTCAAGCAGCTTTAGCGCCTGCGGGTTGTCGAGAAGGTGTTTGCGAAGAAGCTCCAGGCTACTGAGCGTCGCCATCAGGAGATTGTTGAAATCGTGCGCCACACCGCCGGTGAGCTGCCCAATCGCCTCCATCTTCTGCGATTGGAACAGGGCTTCTCGGGCGCGCTCGAGTTCTCGTTGGGACTCTTCGCGCTCGCTCAGGTCACGGGTGACCTTTGCGAAGCCGGCGATCTTGCCGCCTTCTCCGAAAATGGGATCGATCACTACACTCGCCCAGAACCGGGTACCGTCTTTGCGGTATCGCCATGCCTCGACCGCAAAGCGACCTTCGTTAGCTGCAGTCGCCAAAGCACGTTGCGGCTCACCTGTTTCTCTATCCTGCGCCGAGTAGAAGCGGGAGAAATGCTGGCCGATGATCTCGCCTGGCATGTAACCCTTGATCCGCTCAGCACCAGCGTTCCAGCTCGACACATTGCCGTCCGGATCGAGCATATAGATTGCGTAATCGGTGACGCTTTCAACGAGGAGCCGGAACTGGTTCTCGCTCCGTTGCAGCGTCGCATTCGCCTCAGCCCGCTCGCTCAGATCGCGGGTGATTTTCGCAAAGCCGATATGTTCGCCGGTTTCGTCAAACACTGGATCGATGACGACATGGGCCCAGAAGGTCGAACCATCCTTGCGGACACGCCAGCCTTCAGCCTCAAAAACCCCTTCCGTCAGTGCGGTGTGCAGCGCCTTTTTTGGTAGCCCGTCGGACTGATCTTCAACGCGATAAAAGCGGGAGAAATTCTCCCCGATGATCTCCGCAGCAGCATACCCCTTGAACCGCTGCGCTCCCGCGTTCCAGCTCGTGACCAGTCCATCGCGGTCAAGCATGTAGATCGCATAATCTTTGATCGAGTCTACTAGAAGTCGGTAACGACGATCGTCGTTGGAGGAGTCAGCTGCTACGGTAATCATTTGTCCCCTCGACGTGCACTTATAGAACTGCCGTGAATCGCTTTAGGGTACGGACGTCACCGGAAAAGATATTTCTGCGCCTCAATTCTTCTGATCCTGCCAGCTTAAATCGAGCCCGCCCGGACGGCCTCGACCGCGGATCGACGTTGGACGTGTGTCGGAAAAGTTGCCGGCGAGGATGGGAATAATCGCGTAAGGATGCCTTGAGCAAATTGCCAATGAACCTTCCGAATCTCGCTGCGTTTAGCGATGGCGTGAATGGGAGACTGGCAATGTCCAAGCGAGAACTCATCGATACCGGCACCGATAAACGGTACGTCCGCCGAGACGGCGATGGTCGGTTCAAAGAATCCGACGACGTCGGGAAATCACTGAGCCAAGACGCTCACCAGCACGCTAAAACGCAAGTCACATCTGGACAGGGCGACAAGGGCGACCGTCCGCGATGATCGTCGGCTCGCGCGGTGGTGGGCACATTTAAAGCGAGGAAATAGGCAGGCACTGCAGACTCGTTACAGGCGGACCGACAGACTGATCTCATCGGTAAGCGCAGACCAGCCCTCGCTGGCCTGACAGGATGTACACAGCACACGCTTCGGCCGTATCGCCGGAGCGCGACGAGATTGCGCGAAAGCGTCCCCTCTGGGCTCATATTGCCCGCCCGACCCTGACGGTAGCGTCGCATCAGCTTGACTTCCATCGGTGCCGTGTCGGCCAGTCGGTGCGCGTTCGTGTTCGATGTTGTCAACGAAGAACACTGCGGCAAGAGTTTGGCACCCACGCCACCGAAAATTTGAAAATCGCGTGCGCCGCGCCTTCGGGAACGCTCTGCCCGTCTGGAAGTTTGAGGAGTCAGTCGAGGAGACGATAATGGCAGCACGACCCTACTGGCGCGGACAGATCAGGCTTGCGCTCGTGTCCATCCCGGTCGAAGTCTATTCGGCGACCAAGAGCGGGGCGACGATCGCGTTCAACCAGATCCACGAGCCATCGGGCAAGCGCATCAAATATGAGAAGGTCGTGCCCGGCATCGGGCCGGTCGACGTCGACGAGATCGTCAAGGGCTTCGAATATTCCAAAGGCGAATATGTCCTGCTCGACGAAAAGGAGATCGAAGGAGTCAAGCTTGAGAGCAAGAAGACGCTGGAGCTGACCCAGTTCGTCGATGCCCAGGACATCGATATGATTTATTTCGAGAAGCCTTATTATGTCGTGCCGGCCGATGATCTTGCCGAGGAAGCGTTCATCGTACTGCGCGAGGCACTCAGGCGCAGCCGCAAGATCGGACTCGGGCAGCTTGCTATGCGCGGCCGCGAATATGTTGTCTCGATCAAGGCCTGCGGGCGCGGCATGGTAATGGAGACGCTGCGCTACGCCGACGAAGTCAACAAGGCGGCGAGCTATTTCCGCGAGATCGGCGACAGTGATCCCGACGAGGAGTTGCTCGACCTTGCTACCACCCTGATCGACAAGAAAACCGGTAAATTCGATGCCAGCGACTTCCACGACCGCTATGTCGATGCCCTCAAGGACCTCATTGAGCGCAAGAAGAAGGGAAAGACGCTCAACATCGACGATGGCGAGGAAAAGGCCGATCCACGCGGCAGCAATGTCGTCGACCTGATGGCGGCGCTCAAGAAGTCGATCGGTTCGGGCGAAAGCGGGCGCAAGGCGCCTGCCAAGAAAGCCGAGGGTTCGACCTCGGCCAAGAAGCCCGCAGCCAAGAAGACCGCAGAAAAGACGGCTGCCAAGGCGCCCGCGCGCAAGCGGGCGTGACGAGTGATAGGATCCTCGCTCAAGAGCGATGACGATAGCGCGGAAGCGTTCGCCGAAGGCGCGATCACCTTATGGAGCAACGTGCTCACGCTGATCGGCACCCACTTGCGCGATACCGGCACGCCGCGTGCAGAAGTGCTCGAGATGTTGACGATGCTGCACGAGACCAACGAGGAGACAATCCGTTCGCCGCGCGCGAGGGCCGTCGCTTCCCGCCATCTGATGGCGGTCTACCGCGTGCTCGGCGACACGTGAGCGCGTCAGCGCGCGGCCAGTTCCCGGTCGGCGTTGGGGCCGAAGCGACGCCGCTCGGGATCGCGGCGACAGCGAAAACGACCCTTGATCTGCTCGTTGAAGAAGATGCCGACGGATTTGGCATGGCACATCGCCTCGAACACAGACGCCGGGACGTCGTAGTAGAGATACTTGCCGGTCTGCCGGAACGAGATCCCCAGCACGGCCGCTGCGTCGTCGAATGTAACGCGCTCGATCATCGTGGATTTCGGGCAGCGACAGGCACGCATGACCGCGAAGCGCGCGGCGGAATCGATCGTTCCGACGCTCGCGCCGAAGCGAGTCACCTGCACGCCGATACGAGTCCGTCCCACCTGGTCCTAGACCTCGCGCTCCTTTGCCTGGCATCCTGACGATGGGCGACGAGAGTGCCGACGATACGCTGCGCGAGCTGGCGCAACATCGCGGGCTGAAGCTCGTCAAGTCGCGGCGGCGCAAACCCGGCGTCGGCGATTTCGGAAAGTTCGGGCTTACCGATAGCGCTGGCAAGCCCTTGCTCGGGATTGGCGAGGACCGATTGACCGCGACCGCCGCGGACGTCGAGGACTATCTGCACGCCGGCGCGACGGGAACATGGCGGCAATCGGCGGACGCGCTGCCCGATAAGCCGGCGACCAAGGAAAAACCTGCTGTTCCTGAAAGCGACGACGACCCGTCGCCAGGGAAGCGCAAGCGGGGCAGCGCTGCGGCGGTAACCCGCGCTGCGACAGCCGCGCCCGCTGAGGTTGCAAAGCACAATGCGGCACGAGAGGCGCCGGGAGGCGCGGTCGCGAAGCCGTCGCTCAAGCCGGAACCCAAACCCGCACCGGAACCGCAGCCCGAGCCTGAACTTGCGGTTCGGGCGGCCAAGCCAGCTGATGCCGAGGCCTTGGCCCACCTGCTCGGCGCGCTCACCGGCGTCACCATCGAAAGCGACGGCGTCGCGGCAAACCTTGCCTCGTTGCGCAAGGCCGGCGGTGGCACGCTCATCGCGGAGCGCGACGAGATCATCGGCTGCTGCAGCTGGACTGTGATCTCAACCCTGCACCGGGGTCGCATCGGGCGGATCACGTCGATCGTCGTGAGTCAGAAGCGGCGTCGACAAGGGATCGGCGCCAAGCTGCTCGGCGCTGCGCTTGCTGAACTCGCCAAAGCCAAATGTGATCGGGTCGAGGTCATAAGCGACATCGACCTCAAGAATTCGCACAATTTCTTTCGATCGACCGGATTCGAGCAAGCCAGCTACCGGTTCACGCGCACGATCGAATGAGGATAGACTGTGCCGACGCCGGAACGACTCCGCGCGGCCGGATTTGAGGCTTCGAATAGGAAAGACGAATGGCACGCGGCACGACGAGACGGAAAGGATCAGCGGGCGCGAGCCTCGCCATCTATCGCGCGAAGCGCGATTTCGCGCGCACCGCAGAACCCTCGGGCACGACCGAACCGACCGGTGGCAACGGGTTCGTTGTCCAGAAGCACGCCGCCACGCGTCTCCATTACGACTTCCGCCTCGAGCTCGACGGCGTGCTGGTAAGCTGGGCGGTCACGCGCGGCCCGAGCGCCAATCCCGACGACAAGCGCCTCGCTGTGCGCACCGAGGATCATCCGCTCGATTACGCGCGGTTCGAGGGCACGATCCCCAAGGGCGAATATGGCGGCGGCACGGTAATGCTGTGGGACAATGGCACGTGGGAATCGATCCCGGGCAAGGATCCGAGGGTGACGTTGCCCGAGGGCCATCTTCATTTCATCCTGCACGGGCGGCGCATGCAGGGCGAGTGGATTCTGTTTCGCCTGAAACCGCGCGGCAAGGAGAAAGGCGAGAACTGGATTTTGCGGAAAGTGAGCGATGCCTTCGCCGGCGGATCGGACGATCTTGTCGGCATCCACCTTACCAGCATCGACTCCTGCCGGACGATGGACGAGATCGCCGCCGGTGCGGCCGCCAAGCGCAAACCGGCGAAATCATCGTCCACCAAGAGCAAACCCGCCGCGACGGCACCAGTCGGCAAAGGAGGCAAGTCCGGCAACTCCGGCACGTCTAACGGCGTACCGCCACCGTTCCAGCCGGTCCAGCTTGCCGCCCTGGTCGACCATGTACCTCCGGGCGACCGCTGGTTGCACGAGCTCAAATATGACGGCTATCGCACCTTGCTCGCTGTCGGCGGCGGCGAGGGCCGCGCTTACACGCGCTCGGGGCTCGATTGGTCGGACCGGTTTTCGCATCTCCTCTCGGACGCGGTTGAGCTTAGGGCGAAAAGCGCGTTGATCGATGGCGAGGCGGTCGTGACCTTGCCCGATGGCCGGACAAGCTTCCAGGCGCTGCAAGCCGCGCTCAAGGGCGATCCCGCCCGCATCGATTACTTCGCGTTCGACCTGCTCGAGCTGAACGGCGAGGATCTGACGCAGCGCCCGCTGACCGAGCGCAAGGCATTGCTGCTCGACCTGATCGGGACGGCGCATGGCCGGCTCCGCTACTCCGACCATATCGTCGGTAAGGGCGAGCAATTGTTCGACGGTTTCTGCGGCGCTGGGCTCGAAGGCGTCATCTCCAAGCGCGTCGATGCCCGATATAGCGGGTCGCGCAGCGGCAGCTGGGTCAAGACCAAGTGCATCCGCCGCCAGGAATTTGTCATCGTTGGCTGGACGCCGTCGGACAAGCAGCGCGGCTTTCGCTCGCTGCTGCTGGGGGTGAACGAGGACGGCAAGCTGCGTTACGCCGGCAAGGTCGGGACCGGCTTCACCGGCGACGAGATCGAACGGTTGATGGAGATCATGGCGCCGCTGGAGCAGAAAGCGGAGACCGTCGCGGCACCGCGCGCCGCGGTGCGCGGTGCGCATTGGCTCAAAGCCAAGCTCGTCTGCGAGATCGCGTATATCGAATTTACCGATGAAGGCGTGCTGCGCCACCCAAGCTATTTGGGCCTGCGCGAGGACAAGAAGCCCGAGGCCGTCGTGCTCGAGAAGGAAGCGCCGATCGCCAGCGTCGCTGCACCGGCCGCCACCGGCGGGGTCAAGATCAGCAACCGCGAACGGATCATCTTCCCCGAGGGCAAGCTCAGCAAGGGCCAGCTCGCCGATTACTACGAAGCGGTCGCAGGCATCATGCTGCCCTGGGCGGGGAGTCGCCCGATCAGTCTGGTGCGCTGCCCGCAAGGCCGCGCCAAGAAATGCTTCTTCCAGAAACATGATGCCGGCAGCTTCGGCGACGACGTCCGCCATGTCGGCATCCTGGAAAAGGACGGCCACGAGGAGCCGTATCTGTTCGTCGATACACCCGCCGGCCTCATGACCTGCGTGCAGATGGGCACGGTCGAGTTTCATGGCTGGGGCGCGCGCATCGAGGATGTCGAGAAGGCCGACCGCCTGGTGTTCGACCTCGATCCGGACGAAGGTCTCGACTTCAAGGACGTCGTCTCCGCGGCGTTTCATCTGCAGGACACGCTCGCGCAAATGGGACTGGTGACCTTTCCGATGGTGACCGGCGGCAAGGGCGTGCATGTAATCGCGCCGCTGACACCGTCGGCGGAATGGCCCGAGGTGAAGGATTTCGCGCACCGCTTCGCGATGGCGCTCGGACAGGCCGAGCCCGATCGTTTCACCGCGGCGCTGGCCAAGGCCAAACGCACCGGCAAGATCTTCATCGACTATCTACGCAACCAGCGCGGCGCGACCGCAGTGATGCCGTATAGTGCGCGATCGCGCGAATATGCGCCGATCGCCGTGCCGCTGACCTGGGAGGAATTGCGCGATCTCGACAAGGCGTCGCACTGGCATATCGGCGATGCCGCTGAGATGGTGCGACGCGCGGCTTCGAAGGATCTCGCGCATTGGGGTCGCGCCGACCAGACCCTGCCCGATTTGTGAGGATCGCCAGCTCCAATGTAACTGGCGCTATCGCATCCACCCATGCCTTTGACCCGAGCCGAATTTCGCCTTCGGTCAGGATTCCGAGATCGTCTCGTCCTCGATCGCCGCCAGCATCATTCGCTCCCATATTGCCGGATCGCCGGCCAACGCCATCGCGGCGCTGGGTTCGCGAAGGGTTTTGAGGATTGCCAGCGCGGCACCGGTGAAGTCCGGCCACAGTCCATCGACCGCCTCATCAGCTGATGCCATGTCACCTCCGCCATTTCTGCTGAGTTCGTAACCTGCGAGCACGCGCGCGACGCGCTCGATCGGTGCTGTATTGGCAATGTCCATCGATAGCTCCACGCAGCCCCTGACTAAACGCGAGAAGTTTCTGGCGGTCTCGTCAGGGCATTGCTGCCCATGTAGCGCTCATATTCCTCGCTATAGCGCTTCGTGACGAGTGCCAGCTCGTCGGGTGCCGCCGATTCCGCCAGCTCCGTGAACCACGTCCCTTCCTCGGAATACACGTGATGGGCGACGGCGCCTTCGATGTGGCCGAGCTTGTCGATATAGTCCTGGCTCATTGGATCGAGCCGCTCGAGCAGGCCCATCTCCATCTTGGCGGCAGACTGTTCCTGATAGGCGAGCTCGGCGTGGCCGACCTGCTTGTCGGCAGCCAGTGCCGGGTAGATGGCGGCTTCCTCGGCGATCGAGTGGCCGGTCAGCAACAGGCCAAGCTTCTGCTGCTCGGCACGACGCGAGGCGGGATCGTTCGCCGCTTTAACCGCCGCGAATTGCGCTTCGATGCCGCGATGATGGTCGAGGATCATCGAAAGCCAGTCACCCGGCATCGCCGCGGCCTCGGCTTTCCTGCGTGCCTTCGCGCGGGCCTCGTCACTTTCCGGCGGCGTGATCGCCGCAATCGCCTTGTCGATGATCGACATGTCTTTCTCCTTTTCGACGTAACGGGCTGAAGATGTCAGGCGACCGGAGCGCCCAGCTCGAGCTCGACCGGCCCGAGCGTACGGGCAGTCGGAGTCGGCAGCCCTTCGGCTTCGAACTGCGTTTTCAGCGCTGCTTTCCGCTCCGCCATTTCGGCGCCGAGTGCATCGAGATCGACATCGGCGGCACGCGCCTGCGCAAACATGCCTTCCTTGGGCATTTCTTCTTCATGAACATGATGCTCGATCTCTTCGGACAGCACCGTGACCTTGGCCTCCCAGAAATCCTCGCCGGGCGTGCCCGCCAGGATCTGGCCGATCAGCAGCTTGGCGCCGTCATGCTCGACGTGCGCTTCCTCATACATGTCGTCCTCGATCTTGCCCTTGAGCGCCGGGTAGAAGATCTCTTCCTCGATCATCGTATGAATGATCAGTTCGGTGCAGATCTGCTTGGCCAGCGTCGCCTGCTTGGTCGGCGCTTTCGCACTTTCGAACTTTTCGAACAGATCCTCGACGACACGGTGATCGGCTTTCAGAAGAGCGATCGCATCGGGCGTTTTCTCGGCCATAATCCAGCTCCTTTGCATGCTCGTGGCAGCGATAGACTGCCACGAGCATGCAACTGTCTCGGGTCGTTTTCGCTCCCACTGCGAATTACTCTCAGTGTTGACCACCGAGCGCTTAGAGGCTGCAATAGAAAGGGAACTTCGCCTGTCGTCGCCATGTCGTGTATCAATGTTGGATGACATGCGGCCATTTGAAGGGGCCGCCTGCGATCGCCGGGATGACAGGAAACAAATTCACGCGCTGCGCATTTGCAAATTTAAGCCGCGCTACTTCTTTCGTATTCACAACGATATGGACACAATCGACGAGGAAGGCATCGAACTGCCTGACGGGGATGGCGCGCGCGTGCGCGGCCAGCACGAGGTGCGCAAACTCGCGACGGAATCGATCAAGACCGAGGGCCACCTCGTGCTCGATCATCATATCGAGATTGTCGACGAAGCGGGCGAAAGGTCGCAACGGCCAGGTTTGAGGATGCGGTCGCGATCCGACGCGAAATCTAATGCGCCGGCATAGGCTGCCAGGTGACTGAACAGGCAGCGCCGCGCCAAGGCGCCCGAGCACGACCAGCCGCAGGATCGCACCACGCTGCTAATCATCGACATGATCAACTGCTTCGATTTTCCTGGCGCCCATGTTCTTGAGCCCAAGGCGCGCCATGCGGCGCATGCGATCGCGTTGATGAAGAAGCGGATGCGTCGCGGCGGATGCCCGATCATCTATGTAAACGACAATTTTGGGGAATGGCATTCCGAGCGTTCGAGCTTGGTCGAGCGCGCGCTGGAGGATGACAACCCGGTCGCGCGATTGCCCAAAGCCCGGCAAGGACGATTTCTTCGTCATCAAGCCGCAATTCTCAGGTTCTATTCGACAAACCTGCCGGTGCCTGCTGTATACTGCGGCCGACGCATATGCGCGACTTGGCGCTGTGGGTTCGCGAGGATTGTGTCGCGGCCGAACAGGACAAGCGCGGACAATTCGCCCTGGAGACGATACGCGAGACGATGGGCGCCCGCACCGATGCCAGCGAACGCCTAAGCTTTGACGACTGGCTCGCTGAACTTGCCCGCGACAGTGACAACGGCACGACATAAACTCGTCATGCGCCGGTTTCTGAATGGGCGGCAGCGACCGGTTTCGACTCGGGAGATTCGCGCTGTCGCAGGAAAATGGACAGCACGACGAGCACGGCGGTTGAGAGAAATTCGCTCTGCCAGTTCTGAAGCGATTCGAACCACAGCTGCGCATCGAACAGATAGCCGACGGTCGAGATGGGCCTCTCACCATGGGCAAGCGCTTCTTGCGCCGCGACCCTGGCGCTCTGTGTCCAGTGGACCGCAAACGATGCGATGAACAACAACCCCAGCGCGATCCCGAGCGAGCGGGCATAAAACGCGCGCCAAACGGGTCCCCAGCGCATGATCGAAGGAGCGCCCGCTTTGCCAGCTTGGGTGGCAAGATTGTCGTCCCGCGGATCGGTCTCGTCAGGATCCATGGATTCGGCCGATCCGCGCTGGAACAGCATTGCCGTCAGCACGACATAGGCCGCCATCTGGAGGAACTCGCTTTCCCAGTTCTCGAATACCGATGACAGAAATTCCGCGCTCACCGCATAGGCTACGAGGCTGACCAGCGGTTTGCCGTGGCGGGCAGCGTCCTCATTCGCCACATGCCAGCCGGCGATCCATTGGCCAAGGATGCTGGCGGCAAAGAGCGCGAGCAGGGCGATCGTCAGTCCATTGTCTCGGATCCGGCGCATCATCATCCTCTCCGCGGCTTTGCCGCTCTTTCTCGCCCCTTCCTCCTCGCTCAAGGTTCGTGCCGCTGGCGGGAGTCAGCCCCCAAATACCGCTTTGGGGATATGCGTAATACGACAGGCAAGATCGGCTTCGCCCGAGGCGACCACGTAGACCTTGCCATGGTCGGCAATCCCGGTCGTGAACACGACGTCACGAACATACATCTGGTGTTCGATCGGTTTGGTGAGCTCTGGATTGGCCTCAAGCAGCGGGACATGTTCGGTGCGGATGACGACGCTCGGATCGTTGCGATCGAGGATCGACCAGTAGGTCCGGTAGATGCCGACGATCTCCTTGGGCTCGACCCCATGCCACAACGACAGCCAGCCCGCGTCGGTCAGAATTGGTGGCGTGCCGCCACCCATGCGCGCGGTTGCGACCGTTGCCGCGTGCGGCCGGATACCGGGCTTGCGATAGGGCTTCCAGAAATGCCCATCGGGCGAGAGTGCGAGATTGATCGAAGGACCTGCGCGCCATTCGCTGCCGGGCGGATAGGCGAAATAGAGGTCGCCGAGCGGCCGTGTTTGCGCCCAATAGCGATCGTCGATCAGCCCCTCAAAGATCAGCATATCCTTATTCTGGTGATCGAGGACGATGTCCGCAAAAGTCCAGTCGAGCCCGTTGTCCGAGGTGTAGAGCGTCGTCGAGTGACGCTCGGGACTGACCGAGCAAGTGGTCATCAGCCAGCGGTCCCCGACCTTGCTGATCCGCGCGTCCTCGACCCCGTAGCATTGGAAGTCGTAGGAGGGCGCGATCGCCTTGTCATAGTGGATCGCAATCCGCTGGCGTCCGTCGGGCGACAGTTCGACCGGCAGCAGCCAGGACAACGACGTCAGCGCCATCACCTTCCAGCCGCCGCCGCGCAGCAGGAACTTGCGCGGATCGGCGGTGTCGGCATGTTCGAGCGGCCAGGCGTCGATGACGAAGCGGCCGGTTGATGCTGGAGTGTCTTCCACCGCTTCCCAGCGGATCGCGTGAACGTGGCCATCCTTGATTGGCTGCCGCAATGCCTCGGCGACGCGCACCATCATCAGCATGTTGCCGTTCGCCAGCCTCGTCAGCCCGGGATTGAAAGCGCCGAGCACATAAGTCTCGACGCCGAGTTGACCGGCGAGCGGCGAGCGTGCCAGATCGATGTCGTCGGGCACGAGGACGAGCTCATCGACGGCGTAGGTCATTCCTTGTCCTGCATGCGCGGCGCGATGGTCAATTGCTGGACGACTGCGCGGCGCGGCTGGGTCAGGATGTACTGAACGCCGACGGCAATGTCCTCGGCGCGCAGCATGGTCTCCTCGTGGATCATCTCGCGCTGCTTCTCGGCGGGAATGTCGGGATATTGAAAGTCGGCGCCCGTCTTGCCCGGTTCGACGAGCGACACCTTGATCCCCTTGGGCCCGAGTTCCTTTCGCAGCGCCTCGGACAACCCGGCGATCCCGGCCTTCATGCCTGCATAGACCGTCGAGCCCGGCCCGAGGATGTGTGCGCTCATCGAGCCGATCAGCACGATGTCGCCCCTGTCCTGGAGCAGCGCTTGGCCGGCATGCGCGCTCATCACATAGGCGGTAAAGTCCGTGGCGATCGCGTAGCGAAGATCGTCCTCAGCCATGTCGGACAAACCCTTGGCGGGAACCGCGGCATTCACGACGACGATATCGGGAGCGCCAGATAGGCCTTCGCCGCGGCGAAGAAGCTCGGCACTCCGTCTGGCTCCGCCAAATCGAGTGCGATGCCGTCACCTTCACCGACCTCTCGGATTCGCGCGAGCGCATCCGCGAGATGCTCCGAGGTGCGTCCGCAGATGAAGACTTTCACGCCCTCGCTCGCCAGCAGGACGGCGATCGCCCGGCCGATACCCGTGGTCCCGCCCGTGATGATCGCGGCACGGCCGTTCAACCGCACTAGCTCGGTGTGGGCGTCGCTTGCACCTGGGTTTGTAACATTCATCCGCACTCTCCTGCTCGGCGGCCACCGCGGCCCTAATGTGTCACCAAAGAAGGCTGATCTGCCCATTGGCCGGGATGATGAAATCGATCCGGTCCGAGGCGCTATGAACGGGCCGCACGCGACGTCCGTCAGCGGTCGTCAATGTGAATTTGGGCAGCGGCGCGCGCCCGGTGCGGATCAGGCGAAAGCTTGCTCCGCGCGCATGACCCCCTTCAAGTCCAAAGGTCAGAGAGCGGCTCGAGGTTCGCTCGCTCGTGACCGGGAAGTGATCGCAGAAGATACGGAACGGCGCGTCGCTGACATTGTGGAAGGTGCGCGTCGCGAACACGAACGCCGCGCCGGCACCGTAAATTTCCTGGCCGACCTGGCCGGCAGGCTGCCCGTCGACATAGAGGTCCTCCAGCGGGAATGAGAGCTTGGCATCGATATAGCCGTTGCGAATATCGTCCTTGGCAAGGACCTCCGGCGGCAGCGCGTCAGGATAATAATACCAGGCGCGGTCGATCGCATATTTGCAATATTCGCTGATCAGCAGTCGGACGGCGGGATCGAGATCGGGCCCGCTGTCGCGCAGATAGCGCTCGAAGGCGGCGAAGCTGTCGAAGCACTCGAAGATCGCCATATAGGGCGCGTCGTGCAGGCAGCTGACGCCGAGGAACACATCATAGTGGCTAGCATGCTCGATCTGGGATTCCCAGATCGCGGCATTGTGGAAGAAGCTCGCCAGGTAGACGTAGCTCTGGCGCAGATAATAGCTCTCGTTGGTCACCCGCCACAGCCGCATGCAGGCGGCCGCTCCCCACGCAGTCAGATTCGCCTGGTAGTTGAGCTCGAAACGCATGTCCCTGGCGGCGTCGATCGCCTTGCGCGCCTCGTCGAGATGTTTCGCATCGCCGGTAAGCTCGTGCGCCTGGAGCATCACATAAGCATAGAGCCCGCCGACATCAGTCTGGCCGAGCCCGTCATCGTTGCGGGCTTCGACGATCACCTCGAAGCTGTCGACCTTGAACTGGATCGGCCAGGCATAATCGAAATGGCGCGCCGCCTTGACCGCAAAGTCGAGCGATGCAGTGAACAGGCGCTTCGCCCGCGCATCCCCATCGAGCGCAAGCTGGCCGAGGTTGAGCAGAGGATGATAGAGATACCAGCTGTCGACAGCATCGGCGTCCTTGTCTTTGCCGACGTTCGGCAGATAGCGACGCATCGTTCCGAGCTCGCGGTCGTGGAACTTGTCGAGACCCTTGGCGAGTTCGTCGGCGAACGGGATCGGCCGGTCGCGCCACGTCGCGAAATTGTGCAGCGCCGACAGCACAGACATTTGCACCATCACGTCTGGATATTCCGAGGCGGTGTAGGGATGAATGTAGGTGTGTCCGTAATGGCGGATCGTCGCAACGGGCGCGGTCTCGAGGTCATGCAGAGTCTGGTCGGCGCGCCACAGCCAGTCGCGATATTTGGTCGGAGGCGCGTCGAGCTGGCGGTAGACCGCTCCCAGCATCTGCAGGAAGCGCCGCGCGCTGTCCTGCTCATCGCAAGCCGCGTCATCATGGAAGACGAGGATCGCGTCCGACATCGTTACCGGCACGCCAGCCGGCAGCGGATCGGTTGGCGGCGTTCCGCTCTGCGGTGGCGTTGGCGGAAGATAGCCGATCTCGGGCCATTCGCCGCCCACCGCGCCGTCGGGTTTGGTCTTGGTGGCCTTGAAATAGTCGTTCAGCGCAGTCAGGTTCTGGAAATAGAGCACGCTGCCGAACGCGGGATCGTCGAGATGGAAAAAGCTCAGGCCGCTGTTCATGCCGCGCTGCGCCGCTTCTACGCGGCCCTGGGCACGAAGCGGATCGTCGCCGGCGCCGAGCGGGTAAAGATCGCGCGGGAAGAACGGAACGAGCAGCGGCTGCGACGGCGTCAGCACGGTCGTGACCCGCATAGTTTCCAGCGCATCGCGGTCGGAGCGCAGCACTACCTGCTGGGATCCGATCACACTTTCGACGGTCAAGGCGAGCAGGGCACCCTTGGGCTTGCGGGTCCGACGAATACGCCTGCAACCGCCCCAGCAATGAGCGAGCCGCAGGGCAATGCCACCCCTGTCGGGATCGCCGCCCCGCCGGATGATCGCCCAAAGGGAATCATGGCCAGCTTCGACATCGAGCGATCGATCGCCGAGGCTCAGCTTGGCAATGGAGCGCATGCCTTTGCCCAGTTCGGCGCGCAACGCCAACGTGGCCGCACTGGCGGCGACAGGCGCCGAGGCCTTCACGGCGCACAACGCTGACTGACAAAAGTCGTTACGGTCAGCTCATCCGGAGCGTGCTGGTTACGCATCGAGGGCGACCTCACGTCAGGCGAGTGCCCGGTGCCTGGCTTTAAGCCGCGTCACCATCAATTCGTTATTCTGCGTCTCGGCCACCGAGATCGCGCTATTGCCCGCGGCGTCCTGGACATGAGGATCGCTGCCATGATCGACCAATAGGTCGACAATCGCACTATGCCCGAAGAGAGCCGCCATCATCAAAGCCGTCTGACCCGCAAAGTTCTTGGAATGGGCGTCGGCCCCGGCATCGAGCAGTAGGTCGGCGATCTGCGTATAGCCCTTGAACGCGACCCCCATGAGCGCCGTGTTTCCCCGGGCATGATCCTGCTGATCGACCGGCGCGCCGTGCTGGAGGAGCAATGCAGTCGTGGCTTCGTGCCCGTGATAGCTTGCGAGAATCAAGGGCGTGTAGCCTTTCGGGTCGAGCGCCGCGATGTCGGCGCCCGCCTGAAGTAATGCGGGGATCATATCGTCACGGCCCAGTCTTGCCGCGTCGAACAGCAGTTCCTGGAGGCGTTCCGAAGAGGGCAGCGGCGGAGGCGCCTGATCGTCATTTGCCGGGCCTGCTCGCGCCTCACTTGGCATCGAGATCGACCTTCAACTCCCGTGGCCAGTAACGCAGACCGGCGATCGCCTCGACAAAGGCGGCCGCATCCTTGGCGGTCGCGAGCGCGAGGCAGGCTTCGTCGAGATCGTCAGCAATGCCGCCCTTGGCGAAGATCGGCTGGGCTTCCTTGGTCAGGCCGATATATTTGCAGTGGCCAAACGCATCGCGCACGAAGTCCTGCGAGGCAGCGTCGGTGGCGAGCAATGCAGCACCTTCGTCTGATACGACCACCGCGACGGCGTCGAAGAGGGTAGACGGCCCGCCGTCGATCTTCTGTTTGGCTGCCACCTTGGTGCCGTCCGACAGGGTCACGCCGCCGATTTTGGGTGCGACCACCTCATAGACTGCGCCGACCTTGTCGATCGCCTTCACCAAGCCGTTGAACAATGCCGCGTCTGCGCCGTCGCTCAGCAATATGCCAAGCTTGCGCCCCTTGAAGCTGGGCGGACCATTCTTGACGATCGAAAGGGCGTCGGAGGGCGGCAGGTCGGTGATGGTCGGCCGGGCCGCCTGAGCCGCCGCAGGAAGTTGGGGCAGGCCAAGGCCATCCGCCACCGTGGTGGCAAGGCCCTCGTCGATGTTAAGCAGGTGGGAGACCATCCGGGCGCGAATGTCGGGCCGTTCGACCTTGCTCAGTTCGAAGACGAGCGCGTCGCTGATGTGCTTCTGCTCGATCGGATCCTGGCTGACGAAGAACTGGCGCGCCTGGCTGTAATGGTCGGCGAAGCTTTCGGGCCGGATGCGGAGCTTAGGGCCATCTTCGCTGGCAGCGAAGCTCGTGAACCCACGAACCGGGTCCTCGCGCGGGCCACCGATCGTAGCGCCCCAGCTGTTGGGCTCATAGTTCACGCGGCCGCGCGGGTTGGTCATAGCCATGTGCCCGTCCTGCTGGAAATGGGCGACCGGGCATTTGGGCGCGTTGATCGGGATGTGCGTAAAATTCGGCCCACCCAGCCGCTTGAGCTGAGTGTCGAGGTAAGAAAAATTACGCCCCTGCAGCAGCGGATCATTGGTGAAGTCGATGCCGGGCACGACATTCTGCGTGCAAAAGGCGACCTGTTCCGTTTCGGCGAAGAAATTGTCGACGACGCGGTCGAGGACGAGCCGGCCGACCACACGCACCGGCAGGATTTCTTCCGGGATGATCTTGGTGGCATCGAGGACGTCGAACGCGAAGTCGTCCGCAAAGGCCTGGTCGAACAACTGGACACCTAGCTCCCATTCGGGAAAATCGCCGCCATTGATCGCATCCCAGAGATCGCGCCGGTGGAAGTCCGGATCGGCGCCATTGATCTTGACCGCCTCGTTCCACAGCACCGACTGCAGCCCCTGCTGGGGCTTCCAGTGGAACTTGACGAAGGTCGATTTGCCCTCGGCATCGACCAGGCGGAAGGTGTGCACGCCGAACCCCTCCATCGTGCGGAAGGATCGCGGAATTGTGCGGTCCGACATGATCCACATGACCATGTGCATGCTTTCCGGGGTCAGGGTTATGAAGTCCCAGAAATTGTCGTGCGCCGTCTGCGCCTGCGGGAAGGCCCGGTCGGGCTCGGGCTTGGCCGCATGGATGAGATCGGGAAACTTGATCGCGTCCTGGATGAAGAAGACGGGGATATTGTTCCCGACGAGGTCCCAATTGCCCTCCTGCGTGTAGAGCTTGACCGCGAAGCCCCGGACGTCACGGGCAAGATCAAACGATCCCTTCGACCCGGCGACGGTCGAGAACCGCACGAAAGAGGGAGTGCGTTCGCCGACACGCTGGAATAGATCGGCGCGTGTGACATCCGCCAGGCTATCCGTGAGCTCGAAAAAGCCGTGCGCGCCATACCCGCGGGCGTGGACCACGCGCTCGGGGATGCGCTCATGATCGAAGTGGAAGATCTTCTCGCGGAAGTGGGGATCCTCGAGCAGCACGGGCCCGCGCGGGCCCTGCTTGAGGCTGTTCTGATCATCCGCGACCGGAACGCCCTGCTGCGTGGTGAGTACCGCAACGTCGCCTTCCGCTGTCTGATGCGTCTCGCCGCCATTACCCTGCGGCTCGGCGAAGCTTTCGGAGAGCATCGCATCAGCCGGGATCGGAGAGGCCTTTTGCGGAGATTCTCCGGATATCGGCGAACCGGGAGGAATCTCGGCCGGAATAGCGCCCTTCTTCAGTGTGGAAGGTTTCTTGGCCATCGCATGAGCTCCCTTTGTAGACGGCGGAGCCGCACGTCCTTGCTTGGGGACGGGCCATGCCTCCGATCAGAACTCTCAAACAAGCAAGTTTGAATAGGGTTGCCGGCGACGAGCAAAATAGATGACGCTGGATTACAGGTTCGACCCGATGGCCGCTGCCGACATCCGTCGGCAGCGAGTCAGCGCCATGCGCGGATTTCGGCACTGGCAATGCCACTTGGATGAGATGTACGTGAAGCTTAAGGCGGTTCTGTCAGATCTGGGCGGCAGACGCTGACTGCTGTGGGCTCTGTCAAATCGGAGGGGCAGCAAAACTGGCACGCCTCCAACCAGCTCGTATAAGCCGCAAATGAAGAACCAAGCCACCTAGGTGGGCGACGTGCTGAAAATCGAGAAGCCTGCAGCACCGTGATGTGCGTTTTTGACCCCTCACTCGAGCGCTGGCAGTTTTGTGATCCGTCACGCGAGATCACACGTTACCCCACTTTGCGGAGAAAGATTCTCCCCAAGGGTGCGCGCTAATCACTTCATCGTATTTGCATACAATCAGTCAACAGATGATCAGTTACATTTCAGTTGACTTGCCTGCGTCATAGAGCATTTGTCCTGTCACTAATCGTCGACAGGAATTCGAATGTCTTCTCGTTATGTCATCCGCAGGATTCTGACCTCGTGCGCGGCGTCGGCATGCGCGCTGATGCTTCAAGCTGTATTTGCGACGCCTGCGAAAGCCGGAGTCGCAGATACAGCGCTGCCGGACTGTGGAGGGAAATACGGCCGGATCCTATCGACACCGAACGTATCAAGCGCGCCAATCGGGATGGAGCGAGAGGTGGAGGTAGGTGGCACTCTGCTATCGACGTCCGAAGGCTCGATCATGGAACTCGGCCTGTCGCTTAAGAAGCCGGCGAGTGTAAGCGGACGGATGATGGGCGCTAATTTCGTGGTGACCATTCCGCCGACTGAGTTCAACATTCAGAACAGCAGGGTGACCGGCTTGTTCGCCGCCCCCGAAGCGACGTTTCGCTACGAACGAGAGAGCAAGGAGCGACGCGGGTTTTCTCGACCAGACATTTTTATCTCGTCAGATCCAGAAAACCCGTCGGCGCTGATACTCCACGTTTCCTTCGGCCTATCATCCCAGCGGTTTCCGATCGCGGACACACCATTCGAGCAGGTCCGTTGCCTGGGGGTCAGCCCAAAGCGTTTTCGGCGAGAGATACTTTACTCGGGATCAGCAAAAGGCGTGGTGACGCTGCAATACCGGGAATTCCAGAACAATCTCGCAGGTCCCGCCTTTTCCCAGGAACTCACCTACGATCTGAGCGACGGCAACGAGATCGGGTTCAAGGGTGCGCGCATAACGGTGATCAAGGTGTCGAACCTTGGTCTGCGATATGCTGTGATGAAGGCTCTCGACGAATGAAGCAGTACATCTCTAGGCAGGATATGAAGTCCACCAATCTGGCCAGTGAACCTTGTGTGGCTCTCGGGTGGAAGCGTACACGGTGTGCTGTTCTGCCTCTGTAAACTTGCGCGCCCCTAAACCGTTGAGAGCAGCTTGTACTATCCATGACTCTAAAAACAGGCGTGCAGTGGAACGGCATTGATCGTGGCGTTTCAACATACCAAGTTGAACCATTGAAGTGTCGATCTGACCCAGGTCGTCATATGTGCAGAACACAAACTCGAGACTTTTCCGCACGGGACTATCCAGAGCCTTGATGCGCTCCAGAAAGCGCAGGAGCCGGCGAGCGATCGCGCCATTATTAGACGCCGCTTCGCCCGTCAGAAATAGCAGAAATGCCTCGTCGCTACGCATCATCTTCGATGAGCCATTCTCTGTCACCGGAACCTTCGTTCCCAACACCTCCTCGTAGGGAAGATCGCTATGAAGCTTTTTGGGGCGCCCGTTTGGGTTTCCCGACTTGTCCGACCATCGCGTCCACTTTGGGGGCCTGCCCTTGCCCACCGCGTAGTCGTCATCATCGTCGCGGCCGCTCATTCTTCACCTTCCGGCCAAGCGACGGATCCAGCATCCAGTGTTTGCTGCTTGATCGCCCTGACGTCTTTAGGCGTAAGTTTCCCAACCTGAGGGCGCGATAGTGCGTGGTCCACGAACTTCGCTTGAAGTTGCATAAATGGTCGTCCGCCAGAATGATGCTGACCTTTGACAGCGGCCGCGATGCCGAGAAGCTGGATGGCCTCGTCGACATCCTTCGGAGTTTGATTCCGGAATTTGAACTTTGGAAGGCGAGAGTCTGCGCGGCGGGGCAGAGCCAATTCTCGCTGCTCGATCCACTTCAGCACTTGGTCGATGTCGCGCAATCTCTTTTGAAACGCGTTTCGCAGCACGCTTTGTTTTAGTGCTAGTTCGGCAGTCAACTTCCGCCTGGCACCTTCAACTGAAACTGAGAAAGTCCGTTTCTTGATCACTTCGACCGCCGACACCGCCGGTTTCGGTGCACGCTTTGACTGCCTTGGCTTGACCGGCTTATGCGACTCCTCCGGCTCGTCCGAAACGTCGTCGTCCCAGCCGTTCACCAGCCCGCCTTTTTGATTTTGACCGGCGTACCACCGGTCAGTTCAACCCAACGCTCGAGAGCAACGTCGACGTAAGCCGGATCGATATCGAGTCCCCTAAAGACGCGGCCGGTTCGTTCCGCAGCAATGAGCGTCGTTCCAGAGCCAAGAAAGATGTCCAGAACTATATCGCCTCGCCTGGTGACGTCTTGGATCGCATCAGCGACCATTGCGACGGGTTTCACTGTAGGGTGCAAATCCAGATCCGAAGGGCGGTTACCCTTGAATGAATTCACTGAGGGATAGTCCCACACATTGGTCCGATTACGGCCGTGTCTCCCGAGTTCGACCATGTTGAGATGCTGCGCGGCGCCGACACGGTAAACGAAAATCAGCTCGTGCTTTGACCTGTAGAGCGACCCCATACCTGCGTTGCTCTTGTTCCAAACGCACAGGTTGAGCTGCTCGCCGTACAGCAGACCACATACGCTGGAGAGGGCGGAGTCGTGGCGCCAGTCCATGCAGATGAAATGAACAGCGCCATCCCGCGAAACCTCAACACATGCTTCCAATGTTTCATGGAGGAAGTCGTGAAATTCGGGATCGCTCATTTCGCCTGAAGCCATCGCGAATTCGCGATGCCGGCGCTTCACATTTGCGTGGCCGTTGATGCGAACATTGTATGGCCCGTCGAGAAACGCACAGTCGATGCTGTCCTCGCCCACCACCTGACGAAGAAAGTTGATGTCTCGACCATCACCACAGCCAACAAGGTGCGGACCCAACTGCCAGATATCTCCCACATTCGTTTGTGGCTGTGTTTTCGTTGCCGGAACCACGTCATCATCAGGATCGATTGACGTTTTTAAATGCACGTCGATTTCACCGTGAGTGAACCCGGTCACAGTGATGTCGATTTCATCCATCTGCATCAACTCCGCAAATTCGATGCGAAGGAGGTCGGGATTCCAACCGCTGTTTAAAGCAATCTTGTTGTCGGCTAACCTGAGCGCTTTGGCTTGGGCGTCTGACAGACCGTCAATGATGATAGTCGGTATTCTGTCTAAGCCTAAGTTTTTGGCGGCGAGCAACCTACCATGGCCTGTGATAACATCGCCATTGGCATTTGCGAGCATAGGATTGGTGAATCCAAATGTTTGAATTGAACTCTCAATCTGGCGCGTCTGCTGGCGTGAATGAATTCTCGCGTTGTTGATATAAGGCTTGAAAAATCTCGCTGGCTTATATACTAACTCTAAAGTTGAAATCGGTAATGTCATCATAAATAGCCTAGATTGCGTTACGTTTAAACGCATCTATACTACAGATCTCTTGCGGTCTTGGCAACTACACTTTGATCATACCGTCGCGCTATTCTTTTAGAGCTCTCCGCCATGCGATCGCGGGCGAACTTGCGGCCCAGTTTTCCCTGTTAGCGTCCGATTTTTTCCCTGTTATTTGAAGGGTCAGCGCTCCGCCCTCCATCAGCTATTCAGCGGAAAACAGACGATTTTTCTGAGATTCAGGGAGTGGAGACTTGAAAAAGTCGTCACAAGATCGCTGTTTTACCCTGTTTCGGGGTGTCAGACTGGCTCGCTCGAGACTGCGCCACGCGCCATGCATTCCGTCTTTCGCAAGCCGCCGAGGCCCGGCTTAGGACATCAGCCGAACAAGCATTGGTTGGTTAGGATATCTGGGTTAGCGGCCAACCCATGACGCCGCTCGATATTGCCATCGCGGGATGCGGACCAGCCGGCCTGGCAACTGCCTTGTTGCTTCATCGCAGCGGCCATCGGATCACCTTGTTCGAACGCTTCGACACCCCTCGGCCGATCGGATCGGGGTTGATGATACAGCCCACCGGGCTGGCGGTTCTCGATCGCCTGGGCTTGTCGCAAACGGTTACAAGTCGCGGGGCGCGCATCGATCGGCTGGTGGGAAGCGCCGGCCGGAAAGGGCGGAAAGTCCTCGACGTCCGATACGCTGCCCTGGGTGCCCAAGCCGGTTTCGGCATCGGTATTCATCGTGCCAGCCTGTTCGGCGCTTTGCATGAGGCCGTGACCGACGCCGGAATCACGATTGCTACGGGTCGAACGATCGTCGGTTCGCGCCTGGACGGGGAGAGGCGTCAACTTGAATTCGACGGCGGCGACTGGTCAGGTTCGTTCGATCTCGTCGTCGATACGCTGGGCACCCGCACTCCGCTCGCTCCGCCAACGGGACGGGATCTGGCTTATGGAGCCCTGTGGGCCAGCGTGGATTGGCCGGCCGACGCAGGATTCGACGCATCCGCGCTCGAACAACGTTATCGCAAGGCCAGCACGATGGTGGGCGTCCTTCCGATCGGTACCCCGCCGGGAGCAGGGCGGCCTCAAGCCGCATTCTTCTGGTCTTTGCGCGCAGACCATCTCGAGACCTGGCGAAATCGGGGGCTTGCCGAATGGAAGGCCGATGTCCTGTCCTTATGGCCGGCATGCGCACCGGTCGTCGACCAAATCACAGACCCGCAACAGCTCGTTTTCGCGCGCTATGCACATCGGACGTTGCGCGCGCCCGTCGAACCGGCGCTGATCCATCTCGGCGATGCATGGCATTCGGCCAGCCCCCAGCTTGGCCAAGGTGCAAACATGGCGTTGCTCGATGCCTGGGCATTGGCGAAGGGCCTGGCCGAGGAACGGGATCTGGCTCGTGCGCTTGCGCGAACGGCGGCGCTGCGCCGCCGGCATGTTCGTATTTATCAGGCACTGACGGCACTGTTCACGCCGGTCTATCAGTCGGACAGCACGATATTGCCTTTCGTCCGCGACCAACTGGTCGGCCCGCTGTCGAAATTGTGGCCGGCCACCTGGATCCAGGCCGCGATGGTGAGTGGGTTGATCGGCAATCCGCTTCGTCCGCTTGGCCTGGAAACGCAGGCAGACGACCGCGTTTCGTTCACCCCGTGACCCGCATACTGGTCCTGGGCGGTTATGGCGGTTTCGGTGGCCGTATCGCCCGAAGACTTGCGGCAGATGGATATCATGTCCTGGTTGCCGGCCGCAGCATGGAAAAGGCCCGGGCGTTTTGCGGCCGTGAATCGCTGCTGATCCCGGTTGCGGTCGACCGTCAGAATGTCGCCTCTGCGATAGAGGGGCATCGCCCCGCCATCCTGGTCGATGCATCGGGCCCTTTTCAGGCGATGGACTATGCCGTCGCCAAGGCGTGTATCGCCGCCGGTATCCACTACCTCGATATCGCCGACGCCCGCGATTTCGTCTGCGGCATAAAGGCGCTCGACGAGGCGGCCAGAGCAGCCTGTGTTGTTGTGATTTCAGGCGCGTCGAGCGTTCCCGCACTGTCCGGTGCCGTAGTCGGGCACCTGTCTGCAGGGATGGAAACGGTCCGGTCCATCGAGATGGCGATCAGCGCATCTAACCGCGCAACGGCGGGGCCAGCAGTCGCGGCAGCGATCTTGGGTCAGGTCGGCCGTGCCGTAAAACTATGGAATGGCAATCATTGGCGAAAGGGATTTGCCTGGCAGGACTTCTGCAGCATCGATTTTACCATTCCGGGGTCAAAATCGCTGCGAAATCGATGGGTCGGCTTGATCGATGTACCGGATCTGGGCTTGCTTCCGGATCGGGTATCGGGCCGTCCCGCCGTGACTTTCCGGGCCGGCACCGAACTCGCTTTCCAGAATTTTCTGCCGTGGCTTGCGAGCTGGCCGGTGCGGTGGGGCTGGTTGCAGAGCCTCTCTGCGCTCGCGCGCTGGCTGAAACCGCTCCAGCGACTTACCGCCTGGGCAGGAAGCGACCGGTCGGGAATGACCGTAAGGGTATTCGGTTTCCGGAACGGCAATCGGGTCGAACGCAACTGGACGCTGATCGCGAGCAACGGTGACGGTCCGGAAATTCCAGCGCTTACAATACCGTTGCTCGTCGCGCGTATCCTGGGCGGCAGGGAAGCGAGCGGGGCGCGTGACGCCGGCCAAAGCCTGGATCTCAGCGATTATCAATTCTCGTTCGATGCTCTGGCCATTCGCCATGAAGCCTCCGAATGCGCGCTGCCGCCTTCGTTATATGCGCGCGTCCTGGGGGAACGCTTCATGGCATTACCGCCTGTCCTGCAATCGATGCACGATGTGCTCCGAACGGGAGGCGCCTCGGGAGAGGCCATCGTCGCGGGCGCCAACAATCCGATCGCCGAAATGATCGCTCGCGTTGTCGGATTTCCACCGGCCGGAAATTATCGGCTGCGCGTCGACTTCGCGGAGCAAGAGGGCGTCGAGACGTGGACCCGAACATTCGGCCGGCTGAAATTTCACAGCCGACTCCATCAGCGCGGGCAATGGATTGTCGAGCGCTTCGGCCCGCTCGCTTTCGCTTTCGACCTGCCCTCCGACGATCGGGGATTGTCGATGATCATGCGCCGCTGGTGGATCGGGCCATTGCGCATGCCATTGTTTCTCGCACCCCGTTCTCTCGCCAGGGAATGGGAAGACAATGGGCGCTTTTGTTTCGACGTCCCGATCGCACTCCCGTTGATCGGGCGCATCGTCCACTATTCCGGATGGTTGAATGCACCGGGAAGCGAGAATCCCGAACTGGCGTGACCAGGGTGGCTGTGCAGTGACCGAGAGGGCGTCGCTTGCCAATTCCGAATGAAGATCGGGCGGGAGCGAACAGACAGCACGCCACGCACCGGGACGCGTCCTACCTGCCGGGATGGTGCGGCCTTTCGGATCCGGAAGGGTTTCGTGCATGAACGGGTGGCTTCCCCCCTCTTTGTCGCTGGCACTTGTACGTTCCTAGCAGAACCCCATTCGTCCCGCGCTTCCGGGCTTCACCGCAACTTCCTGCGCCAATCGTCCGACGATCTGCGTAGCCGTCATCGGCGCGCCGAAGCGCAACTGCCGCGCGACCACGGAGAAATCGCCCGGCGTTAGGTTGCGCAATTCGCCAAGCTCCACAGGCGCCGACATCCCGAAGAATCGTTCGAACGCCAGCGCCGCCCGCGCCCGCCCCAGCGGCAACAGGTCGAGCTTGAACACGAAACGCCGCAGCGCCGCGGGGTCCAGCTTGTGCCCGTGGTTGGTGGCCGCGATCACCGGCAGCGGGTGATGGTCGAGCCAGGTCAGCATTTCGTTGACCTGGCCGACTTCCCAGCTGTGCTGCGCGGTTGTCCGGTCGAAGAGGATCGAGTCCGCCTCATCGAACAACAGCACGCATTCGCGCTCCCGCGCCTCGGCAAAGGCATCGGCGATGTTCGCTTCGGTCCCGCCCACCCAGCGCGACAGCAGGTCCGACGCGCGCTTGGTGACGAGCGGCCGGTCGAGCGCCTGCGCAAGGTGGTGCGCGAACGCGGTCTTGCCGGTGCCCGGCGGACCCGACAGCAGCATCGACACATCGCCTCGCCCGGCCGCCGCCAGCCGTTCGACCAGCAGGCCGATCGGCGGATCGCTTTCGAACAGGCTGAGGTCGAGGTCGCCCGGATGTCCCGGCGACACGGCACGTCCACGGATCGCGCGCACCAGCGAGCCCGCCGCACGCGTCCCGCCGTCGCCATCCCCGGCGAGACGGGCCGAACGTGCCGCCACGCGCAACACGGTTGCGGTCTCCGGCGCGCGGTCGAGCAGGTTTTCGAAACCCGCATCCGCAACAACGCCTTCCTCTGCAGTGACACGCGCCATCATCCGGCGCGCCGCGGCCGGTGACGGCATCGGCAGGCGCAGCACGAAGTTCATCCGGCGCAGGATCGCCGGATCGACATTGTCGATCGCATTGGTCGTCCAGATCACCGGCGCGACGTTGGTTTCGAGTACGCGGTTGATGAACACCTTGCTGCCTTCACGCCGTGCGAAATGGTCGCCGCTGCTACGCTCGGCATTGCCGATCAGATCCTCCATCTCGTCGAACAGCAAAGCGACACCGCGCCGCTTCACCAGGATGCGCTGGGCAAGGCGAAGCGCGCAGACACGGTCCCACCGCGTCGGCTCTTCGCCGTCCACATCGACTTCGGCCACCGCGTGCAGCGGCACCCCCGCCGCCGCCGCAAGGGTACGCGCCAGTTCGGTCTTGCCGGTCCCGGGCGGGCCGTGGATCAGGATGTTCACGCCGGCCGCTTCGGCCGCGATCGCCCCCTTGAGCAGCCGTACGAGGAAGTCTGCATCGGGAACATGTGCGAAATCGGCGAGATCGAGCCGCGCCTCCTGACGCGTGCCGACCAGCACCGCGAGCATCGCCGCCGAATCCTCGACCGGCTGGTCGAGCAGGCGATGCAGCGTCCAGCGGAGTTCGACCTCGACCGCTCCCCTGTACCGCGACTGGAAGGTCGCGAGGTCGAGTTGCACGACGGCGCTGCGACGCACGCACCTGCCCGCATCCTGCGGATCGGCGCCCGCGAGGCCCCCGAGCAACGCGGGCAGGTCATGCCCATTGTCGGCAGCGATTGCCGCAACTGCACTGACACGCGGCATCCGCTCGCACGCGACGACCAGCGTCAACAGTGTGCGATCGAAGTCCCCGAACGCCAGCATCTCCGCCAGCACGGCAGCGCGCTGGAAGACATGCGGCACCGGCCCCGCAGGCCGCTCGGCCGCGAGTGCTCCCAGCAAAGCGTCCCAGCTCATTTCGCCGGAAACGCCGAGCCAATCGGCATGCGTCGTCGCCCACTCGGTCAGAGAGCGGGCGAGCAGGGATGTGGCGGGTGCGCCCCGCCCGATCCGGAGCAGCATGCTCCGGACGATCGAAAGTTCGTCCATGGTAATCCGTATTCCCCGGCCATGGCGGACACGGCGCGACAGCGCAGCACCCGCCAGGGCGCGTCAATTCGTTCGGTCGTTCAAACGGGGGTGCGAATCCGGGCGTCAGGCCCGGCCGCAGCACTTACGGAAAGTGCTTAGGACTGGGGCCGGATGCCGAGGGGTTCGCAACCCCGATAGGCGATTTGATCCAGCAATGCATGTCTCCATGTGCTGCGGAGTCGTGCCGCAGCGGCGCGGCCGATAGCCGAAGATCGTTACACATGCAACGATCTCGATCAGCGAACGGTCATCAGGTGTGCGCCGCCCGCCATGGGTTCGAACCCGCAGCGTCGACCAAGGAAGCGTTCTATGACGTCGGCCGCGGTCAGGCTGTGCTGGCTGGGCTTCACCGTTGTGAACGATCCCCCGCCCGCCAGCGCGAACGGCAACAGCAACTGGTCGGCGAGATACGGACCCGCAAAGGCATCGCTGGCCAAATAGCCGCGCATTCGTCCGACCGCTGTCTTCGCAACCCGCTCCGCAGTCACGCCGAGCTGGCCGAAGCCGGAGACGATCTCGGTCACATGCTCGAACGCCGCCGTCAGGAGCAGGATGTTGCCCGGCCCCTGATCCGCGGGGAGTTCGCGCACGAAACATTCCCGCTCGCTCCAGTCGAGTGCCGCGCGCGCGACCTTGATCTCGCGCTCGGCGATCTCGAACGGAAGGCCGGCGAATAGCGCACAGGCGCTTCGTTCGATCGCCGCGCCACGTTGGGTACAATCGATCGGCGTGAGCGGCGCGGGCGTAATGTCGATTTCGATCCGGCCTCCGCCGCGCGGGTAGAAACCGTGCCGGACGAGCCGTGCCTCGACCTTTGGACCCATCCGGTTGAGGATCGGCAGAAAGGAATTGGCGATGAACTCGAATGGCGGCGCGAGCATATTGTGCGTGCCACCCTCCAGCACCAGGCGCGAAGGCGCATCGGCCAGCACGAGCGGCATCAGCACGGTCTGCAGCACCAACCCGGTCGACCCCGCCGTGCCGACGGCGAAGCGGTATTCGCCGGGCACGACACGGCCCGGGCGGAAGGTCACGTCGGACGACCCCACCGCCAGCCCCTCGCACTCGGCATTGCCGATCGCGCAGGCGGACTGCAGCGCAGTCACGTGCTGGCGCATCAACCCGGGCTTCGACCGCTTGCCGCGGACATTGGTGATCTGGACGGGCATGCCGGTAACGAGCGACAGCGCGCACGCATTGCGTACGACCTGTCCCCCCCCTTCGCCTTCCGATCCGTCGATGATGATCATGAGTCTACCAGTTCAAGAAAAATACGGTCTGCCTCTATGAGGCGATCTGCGGGAATGCCCGACATCGTCGGCAACTCGTTGGCGCGCCCCAGTTCGGAACGTATCAGGGCGTCGAGTTCCGGGATGCGCATACCGTTCGCTGCCTCGTTGGTCCGGCTTTTTACCTCGACCAGCGCGGCAATGTCGTCGGCCACGGCAGAAGACAGACCGGATGCTGCAACCAGCGCATCGAGATGCATCGGTGGCCGCAGTCCGGGATTTGTCCGCAAAAAGCGGATCGCGAGCGCCGGGCGAAGAGCATAGAAATATTTCTTCACCGGCACCGGCTGATCGTCATCCAACCAGCGTTCTGCGGCATTGCGTCCGACGCTTGCATAATGATGCGCCAGTGCACGCGCATCGAGAATCGCATCCGCCAGAGCGCCCAGTCGCTCGACAATCGGGTGAGGCGAGCGATAACGGATCGGCGACTCGATCCATTCGCTGATCACGGCATTCGACTTCATCAGCAGGCCAAGCGCCTTGCGGATGTCCCACCCGTTGAGATCGATTTCATCTTCGATCGGTGCCTCGATGACGTCTCGACCGGGCTGAAGCTGCAAATACCAGTCGCGTTCCCGCACATAAACGAAACGGATGTCATAATCGCTGTCGGGCGAGGGAAAACCCCATGCCCGCGAGCCGGATTCAACAACCATGAGCAAACGCACGCGCTGCTCCGCCTCGATCATGTCGAGGCGGTTCTGGATGTCCTGCCAGACGGCAAGCGGGATCGCAGGATGGTTGTCAGTCGTCGTCATAAATAAATGCCCGTCGTGATGTGCGTGAAAGGCACTAGCCCTTCACGCACACCACCTGCTTCAGTGTATGGACGATCTCCACCAGGTCGGCCTGTGCGGCCATTACGGCTTCGATCGGCTTGTACGCACGCGGCGTCTCGTCGATCACGCTCTCGTCCTTGCGGCATTCGACGCCCGCCGTGTCGGCGATGTGTTCGTCGAGCGTCACCAGCTTCTTGGCCGCGGTGCGGGACATGACGCGCCCCGCGCCGTGGCTGCAACTGTCGAACGAGTCCGGATTGCCCAGCCCGCGCACGATGAACGACTTGGCACCCATCGAACCCGGGATGATGCCCAGCGTCCCCTTCGCCGCGCGCACCGCGCCCTTGCGGGTTACGAGTACGTTTTCGCCGAAGTGGTTCTCACGCGTCACATAATTGTGGTGGCAATTCACCGCTTCCAGTTCCGCGTCGAAAGGCTTTGCGATCCGAGTGCGAAGCGCGCGGATCACATTCGTCATCATCATGCGCCGGTTGAGCGCCGCATAGTCCTGGGCCCAGCCGACCGCCTCGACATATTCGTCGAAATGGTCGGTCCCTTCCGGAAAGTACGCCAGGTCCTGGTCGGGCAGGTTGATGTGCCACTTGCGCATGTCCTGCTTCGCCAGTTCGATGAAGAACGTGCCGATCGCATTGCCGACGCCGCGGCTGCCCGAATGCAGCATAACCCACACGCGCTGTTCCGTATCAAGGCACAACTCGATGAAGTGATTGCCCGTCCCCAGCGTACCGAGGTGCACGAGGTTGTTCGTGTTCTTCAGCCGCGGATGCTTTTCGCAAATGCGGTCGAAGCGCTGCACAAGTGTGGTCCACGCTTCGACGATTGCCGGGGGCGGATCACCCCACGAACCCGTGTCACGCTTCCCGCGGCCGACAGACCGCCCGTGCGGGACCGCCTGCTCGATCGCCGAGCGAATCCCCTCGAGGTTGTCGGGCAGGTCGCTCGCCATCAGCGAGGTCCGCGCCGCCATCATGCCGCAGCCGATGTCGACGCCGACCGCCGCCGGGATCACTGCACCCTTGGTCGGGATCACCGAACCGACAGTTGCGCCGATGCCGACATGCACGTCGGGCATGGCCGCAACATGCTTGAACACGAACGGCATCTTTGCTGCCCGGGTCAGCTGCGAACGAGCCTCGTCCTCCACGGGCACGCCACGCGTCCACATCTTGATCGGCACGCCGCCTTCGACATGCTGGTAATCGAACATCGCTTCGGTCATCACGACCTCCTTCTGGTAACTTGTGGTGCCAGCGACAAATTATGGCGAGACGTATTCCCGGCGCATTCTGGCTCCCAAAGCCGGTGATCTGCGCGGGTTGAGCTACATCCTGTGAATTCTTGGGACGGCTGGCCCATTCCAGCCGTCCCGGCTCCGCTGCGTCGGACGGGCAATTCGCTCGACCGACGCCGAGTACAGAGCAGGAGACGTGCCAAATAGATCTGGCCGGCAGCGCTAACCAGTCAATTGTCTGAAAAATATAGATATTTCTGCTGATGAGGCACGCCGATGCCTTTGCGGCGCTTTGCATATTCTCTATCGATTGAGATCGTGATTTATCCTATGGGATAAACATGAAACCACTGACTGTAATCGGATTCCTGGGATCGACACTCGACGCAAGCAAGTTCGGGCCGTCGCGTTGGAACAAGTGGCGACCCACCGTGGGGCTTACGATGCATGAGGATCTGCGGGTCGACCGGCTGATCCTGCTGCACGGCGCACTGCATCATCGGCTCGCGGAATATGTCGCCGAGGATATCGCGGCCGTTTCTCCCGAGACGAAGGTAGAGATGCGCCTTCTCGACTTTCGCGACCCGTGGGATTTTGAAGAGGTCTATGGCAAGCTGCTCGACTTTGCGCGCGCCGAGCCTTTCGATCCCGAGGTCGAGGACTATCTCGTCCACATAACGACCGGCACGCACGTTGCGCAGATCTGCCTCTTCCTGCTGACCGAGGCGCGCTACCTGCCGGGCAAGTTCTTGCAGACCCAACCCGACCGTGGCCCCGTCAATCCGGCTGGCACCTGGAATACGATCGACCTCGACCTGTCGCGCTACGACAGCATCGCCACACGATTTGCGGCCGCGAGCGCGGAAAGCACATCGTTCCTCAAATCGGGGATCGACACGCGCAACGACGCCTTCAACCGCATGATCGACGAGATCGAGCGGGTGGCCCTGCGCTCCAAGGCGCCGATCCTGCTGATGGGTCCGACCGGTGCCGGCAAGAGCCTGCTTGCGCGGCGCATCTATGAGCTCAAACGGCTGAAGCATCAGGTCGCCGGACCTTTTGTCGAAGTGAATTGCGCCACGCTGAAGGGGGACGGCGCGATGTCGGCGCTGTTCGGGCACCGCAAGGGCGCGTTCACCGGCGCGGTAGCAGATCGGCCGGGCCTGCTGCGCGCCGCCGACAAGGGCATGTTGTTCCTCGACGAGATCGGCGAACTCGGGCTCGACGAGCAGGCGATGATCCTGCGCGCGATCGAGGACAAGCGCTTCCTTCCCGTAGGCGCCGACACAGAGGCCGCGAGCGAGTTCCAGCTGATCGCCGGCACCAATCGCGACCTCGGTGAAGCCGTCGCGAGCGGCGCGTTCCGTGACGATTTGTACGCGCGGCTCAACCTGTGGACATTTCACCTGCCGGGGCTTGCCGACCGGCGCGAGGATATCGAACCCAACCTTGATTACGAACTCGACCGTTTTGCAGAACGCGAAGGTGATCGCGCCAGTTTCAACAAGGAAGCGCGCCAGCGATACCTGATGTTCGCAACGGGACCCGACGCCCTGTGGCCGGGTAATTTCAGGGATTTGGCTGCCAGCATAACCCGCATGGCAACGCTGAGCCCGAAAGGGCGAATCGATGTCGAGTGCGTCGATGCGGAGATCGCCAGGTTGCGGCGACTATGGACCGGTCAAAGCAACGAGAAAGACGCCCTTACCGAATTGCTGGACCACGAGACGCTCGCCGCCATCGATCCATTCGACCGCGTGCAGCTGGCCGAAACAATTCGCGTATGCAGAAAAAGCCGTTCGCTCTCCGAAGCGGGAAGGACGCTTTTCGCCGCCTCGCGAGCGAGACGGAGTTCGGCAAACGATGCTGACCGGCTGCGAAAATATCTGGCTCGCTTTGACCTGGACTGGACAAGCATCGCGGGTTGAACCCCCGCTTAGAGGCCGGCGAGCACGCCGCGTGAATGACGGGAATACCGGACATTGCTTACTGTCGGCCCACGACCCAGAATGAAACAAGGGGCGATCCGGAGGGGATATCTCCCTATTTACTCTTTGTTTTCCATAAGTAAGCCGGAGGTCGTCGCAAGGGGCGACGACGAAGGGAAAATATCATGTACCGCGCCAAGCTGCTTGCTGCGACTGCTGCCTTGACCGTGCTTGCCTCGGCCAGTTCGGCGTCGGCAGCGACTTATCTTATCAGCCGCACGATCGGCACCGGTTCCGTCAACGGCACCATCACCACCAATGCCATCGGCGTGCTGAGCAACGTGAACATCACCGCGTTCAATCTCACGCTCAACGATGGCACCGGCTCTATCGTGATCAACCAGTCGAATGCTGCGGTCGCGATTTCGGGCACGGCGTTCACCGCTACTGCGACAGGCCTGTTTTTCGACTTCGGCGCGTCGGGCAACCAATATGCGCTTTTCCAGAACCCCAGCATCGGTTCGGGCAAGAACGACTTCTGCCTGCAAACCGCGGGATGCTTCGATTTCTCGGGCGCCGGCGAAAACGTGGATGTAAGCTCGACGTTTCCTGGCCAGATCAATCGCCTGAGGGGCAATGTACAAATCGGCGCGGTGCAGTCGGGAGCCGTTCCGGAGCCGGCAACCTGGGCGATGATGATCGGCGGCTTCGGTGCCATCGGTGCAACCATGCGCTATCGCCGCCGCAAGGTCGCAGTCAGCTTCGCCTGATTTAAAAAACTCAAGGTTTAGAAGGGCCCGCCGGATATATCCGGCGGGCTTTTTCGTGCGCGTGTGACACGGGGGGGCCACCAGCCATTTGGCGACCACCCAATTTGCACTCGGTAATTTTGTAGCGGCGCGCTGCACACTCTGATAATCCCAATATTATCACGAGTCCGAATATTATCGGCTCGTCAATTCGATTGGCAGACAAGTATCTGAATATAATAAGATAATCGAACGGGAGATCACGGATGGAAGGCAATTCGCTTGCATATGACAACGTCGTCGACGTTCTCGTGATCGGAAGCGGGGGGTCGGCATTCACCTCTGCCATCGCCTGCAAGAAAGCGGGGCTCAACGCCCTAATGGTCGAGAAAACCGGGCTCTTCGGCGGCACCACCTGTTTTTCCGGCGGCGTATTGTGGTTGCCCGGCAACCGGTATTCCTGGGCGATCGGCCCCGATACGCGCGAAGCGGCGCGGGCTTATATCCAGGCAGAGGCGGGAAACCGGTTCAACGCCGCGCGCGTGGACGCTTTCCTCGATGCCGCGCCGCAACTCCTCGAATTCCTCGAACGCGAAACAGAGGTGCGCTTCTATGGAATGCCGTACCCCGAATATCACCAGGACAATCCGGGCGTCTCGAACGTGCGGTCCGTCGGCACGCTCGATTATCCCGCGAGCAAACTCGGCCCGCTCCGCAGGAAAATGCGCCGCGGCCTGACCCAGCAGGATTTCCTCGGCCTCGCAGTCGGCTCGAACGTCGAGATGCGCGCCCTGATGGGTGCCGGCCGATCGCTCGCGGGTTTTGCATTCGTCGCGCGCAAGTTCGGCAAGGTGGTCGCCGATGTCGTTCGGTACGGCCGGCCTGAGCCTGTTGTGCGCGGCCGTGCGCTCATCGCGCGGCTGGCGCGCACCGCGGCCGATCTCGACATTCCGCTCTGGCTGAATTCTCCTGCGGTCGAACTGATCCGGGAGGACGGAGCAGTCGTCGGTGCCGTCGTTCAGCGCGACGGCCGCACGCTCCGCATTCGGGCGCGCCACGGGGTCGTCCTGGCTGCGGGCGGCTTTCCCCATGACGAGGCCAGGACCAGCCAGATGTATGCCCACAAACGCGCGGGCCGGCGGCATGTCGCCATGGCGCCGCCGGGGAATACGGGGGATGGCGCGCGCATGGCAGAGGCGGCGGGCGGGCGCGTGGACCCCGATGTCACGCAACCGGCCGCATGGATGCCGGTGTCGCTCATTCCGGGCCGCGAGGGCGCGGCCGCGAACTGGCAGCATATCGTCGACCGGCAGAAGCCGGGTTTCATCGCGGTCACGCGGGCCGGAAAGCGGTTTACGAACGAATCCCAGCCCTATCATGACTTCGTGCCCGCCATGGTGGAGGCATGCGAGGACATGGACGAGACATGCGCATTCCTCGTCTGCGACACTCATGCCATCAAACGCTACGGCATGGGGTTTGCGAAACCCGACCCGGTGCCGCGGGGGCAGCATGTCCGGTCCGGCTATCTGATCAAGGGGGATACGCTGGCAGAACTCGCGGAGCGTGCGGGCATCGACGGACCCGCCCTCGAACGAACGGTGGAGCGGTTCAATTCATTCGCGGCGTCGGGCACGGATCCGGATTTCCGCCGCGGCGAGAATGCCTACGACGTGTCGCAGGGGGATCCCGACCACAAGCCCAGCCCGAACCTGGCGCCCCTTACGCGGGGGCCGTTCTACGCGATCAAGCTGCTTCCCGGCGACATCGGCACGTTCGCCGGCATCAGCACCAACGAACACGCGCAGGTCATCACGCGCGACGGGCAACCGATCAGGGGGCTCTATGCCGCAGGCAACGACTGCGCGAACGTGGTCTCCGGCGGCTACGCCGGCGCGGGCGGGACATTGGGACCGGGCATGACCTTCGCGTACCTGGCGGCGCAGCACATCGCGGACAGTGCGGCAGGACATAGGACCGGGTGAGCGGCGAACGGCTTCAGCATCGGACGGAATGTCGCATTCTAGAAGCCGCTGTTCGGCCAAAGGTTAGTAAAAGTTAGCCCAACGCACCCTGAAACGAGCGGACTATGGCACTCTGTTTAGCGCAAAGTTCACACTGAGTTCTCACCAACGACGTCGGCTCGACATGCTGCGTGTGCCGCAGGATTTTATCCATGCTCATGCGCGTCGCACCTGTGCCGCATGAATTCAAAGAGCGTGGATCCGAATCGGTCCTGCGCGACAATGGCAGGACCGACGCGTGTAGGACAGATCACGAAATTGAACTCAGATCATGACTCAGCTTGCTGGATTGCGGCGGTTACCGGCGCCCCGCGATCCACGTATCGACGCGCTGTTCCAGAACCGTCAGCGGCAGCGAACCCGCGCCCACGACCAGGTCGTTGTACGCCTTCAGGTCGAACTTCGGACCCAGCGCGGCCTGCGCCTTTTGCCGCAGTTCCATGATCTTGAGCATGCCGATCTTGTAGCCCGTCGCCTGGCCCGGCAGCGTGATGTACCGGCGGACTTCAGACTGGGCCATGTCGGGCGAGGTGCGCGCGGTCTTGATCATATAGTCGACCGCCTGCGCCTCGGTCCAACCGTCCGCATGGATGCCCGTGTCGACGACCAGCCGCGCCGCGCGGAACAGTTCGGCGTCGAGGCGGAAGAAGTCCGCGGCGATATCGGGATAGGCGCCCATCTCGCTGCACAGCTTTTCCGCATAGAGCGCCCAGCCCTCTCCGAAGGCGACATAGCGATAGGATTTGCGGAACTTCGGACCGCCGCTTTGCCGGACCTGGATGTCGCCCTGCATGACGTGGCCTGGAATGCCTTCATGGCACATCAGGTCGTAGGCGCTGGCCGGGTCGCCGGTCGTGCCGAGCAGATGGACATAGACGCGGCCTGCGCGAGTGCCGTCGGGGCTGGGGCCAGAGGCATGGGCCGCGCCGCCCGCAACCTCGCTGAACGCGGGTTCGCGAACGACCTCTGCACGGTATGCGGGTAGCAGGCCGAAATAACCGGGCAGCAGCGTGCGCGTGTGCGCGATCGCGTCATTGGCGGTCTTGAGATATCCGGCGCGAAGTTCGTCGGTCCACGGGCGCGGCGGGAAGAGTTTTTCGCGCTCCGCATAATAGGTGTTGCGGTCCTTCGACCCCGCCTTGCGCGCCAGCGCGTCCTGTTCGGCCTCGATCCGCGTCACTTCCTTCAGGCCGATCTGGTGGACCTGTTGCGGCGTAAGGTCGGTCGTCGTGTTGATCTTGAGCGCGGCCGCATACCAGGCAAGACCGTCGGGCAGCGAAACCGCGCCGACGCGGCCGCTGGGCGCGTTCGGCAGTTCGCCCTGCGCCCACGCGATGACGCGCTCATAGGCGGGCTTGATCGTCATCAGCGACGCCTTGGTGTCGGCCAGCAGCGCATCGCCCTCCGCCGCGGTAACCTTGTTCGCGGCCACCAGCTTTCCGACCTTTGCCTTGGCATCCGCCCACAACGGGGAATCGGCGCCGCCGTCGAAGGGGGCGCCGCCGATCAGCACCTTGCTGCCCGAAATCACCCGCTCGATCTCGAACTTCGGCGCGCGGATGCCCTTGGCATCGGCCTGGCGACTGCGCGCGATGGCGGTGTCGAGCACGGCCGGCATCCCCTTTATCCGCGCATTATAGGCCCGCATGTCCGACGCATCCTGCACCGTGTGCGTGTTGATCAGGAAGTTGGGCAGTTGCGTGTGCGTGGAATAGAGGAAGGAATAGAAGGGCGGCTGATAGTCGCGGAATTTCTGGGTCATTTCCGCGCGGTCGAGTTCCAGCGCCCAGATGTCGTAATTCGCCTGCCCTTCGGGAGAGAGCTTCGCCCGGTCGAACTGCGCCTTCATCTTCGCAACGCTCGCCCGGCGCCATTGCAGCTGCTTCAGTGCCCCCGCATCGGTCGTGTCGTCGAGGCGGTCTTGCCCGTCCTTCATGCCCAGGCTGGTCGCGAGTTGCGGTTTGAAGGTCAGTTCCTGCGCGAATTCCCCATCGAGGAAGGCGGTCAGCCGCGCATCTTCCGACGCCGCGGGCGCCGCGACCTGGGGCGCGGGCTGCGCAGCGGCCGCGCCCGACACGACGAGGGCCACCGCTGATGCGGCCACGAACAGAGTGCGCATAAAAGTCTCCTTGGCGGATGTGGCCGCGAGCGGGCCGGGGGGAGGAATTATTCGTATACGATAACAGGCTTTGCGCGCGGGCCAACCGGTGTATCGATGCAGAAATGAGAACGATCGCCGATCCGAACGACGCCCTGCTCCACGGGTTGCAGGCGATCCGCACCCAGTTCCAGGTGCCCACCTCTTTTCCGGACGATGTACTGGCCGCGGCGGAGGTGGCCGCGAAGAAAGCGCCGACGGAACACGTCGACCGCACGGACCGGCCGTTCGTCACGCTCGACCCGGCATCGTCGACCGACCTCGACCAGGCATTTTCGATCGAGCGCAGCGGGGCGGACCTGCTGCTCCACTACGCGATCGCCGATGTCGCCTGGTTCGTCGACGACGGCGACCCGATCGACCTGGAGGCATGGCGGCGCGGCGAGACGCAGTACCTGCCCGACGGCAAGGCGGGGCTTTATCCGCCGGTGCTGGGCGAACATGCGGCGAGCCTGTTGCCGGACGGCCCCCGGCCCGCGGTGATCTTCACGGTCCGCGTGGCACCGGATGGCGGCGTGCATCTCGACGGCGCCGAACGGGCGATTGTCCGCAGCAAGGCGAAGCTCGCCTATGACAATGTGCGCGACGCGGACCTGCCGCCGGACTTTGCCGAACTGGCGCGGCGGATCGAGGCGGCCGAGGACCGGCGCGGTGCCGCGCGCGTCGATCCGCCCGAACAGGAGGTGTCGCAGGATGCGAGCGGAGCCTTCCAGTTGTTGTTCCGGCCGATGCTCTTGTCCGAAACCCACAATGCGGCGCTGTCGCTTTCCGCCAACCTGGCGATCGCCGACACCCTGCTCGCGCACAAGACGGGCCTGTTCCGCGTCATGGCGCCGCCCGACGAGCGGGCCGTGAAACGGCTGCGGCATACGGCAAAGGCGTTCGGGCTGGTCTGGCCTGCGAACGCCACGCTCGCCCAGTTCGAAAAGCGGCTCGATCCGTGCGACGCGCACCAGGCCGCCTTCATGATGGCGATCCGCCGCGCCGGGACGGGAGCGTCCTACACGCCATATCACGAGGGGATCGTGCCCTGGCACGCGGCAATGTCTGCGACCTATGCACATGCCACGGCCCCGCTGCGCCGCCTTGCCGATCGTTATGTCATCCGCGCGATCCTCGCGGTCGTGAACGGGCAGCCGGTGCCGGACGTGGTGACCGATGCCTTTGCCCGGCTGCCGGCCGTCATGGCCCGATCTGGTGCGCTCGGCGGGCAGATATCGCGCGCGGTCGTCGACCTGGCGGAGGCCGTGATGCTTCACGGCAGCGAGGGGCAGGTCTTTCCCGCCGTCGTCACCGACATCGACGAACGCGGCGTCCGCATCCAGCTTCAGGACATGCCCGTCGTGGCGCGGCTCAAGGGCACGCTCGATCCCGGCGCGCGGATAAGGGTGAAGCTCGTCGCGGCGGATGTGGACCGGCGCACGGTCGAATTCGAGCTCGCACCCTGAATTTATTGCAGTGCACAATTTGCAAACGCGATTGCACAGGTCGCGTTTGACCCCTGCGCTCCCGCAAATAGGGTGCAGTGCACAACAATAAGAAGCCTGAACGGCAGACACTTTCCTCCCCGAAAGGAACTGCCATGACCAAGACACTGATCGCTTTTTCCGTCCTCGCCGCCGCCGTTGCGCAGCCCGCGCTCGCCGAAACCTTCACGCGCGACGGGTCGACCTACACCTACACTGTTGAAAAGCAGGGCAAGGTGACGCTGATTTCCGGCCGCATCGAAGATACGAAGCAGCCTTTCCGGTTCCGCGTGTCGGGCACCCGCGTAAACGGGTCGATCGACGGCCGCTGGGTAAGCTTTTCGACCCGCGACGTCGTGTCAAGCAAGCCCGGCGCCCAGGCCGCGGTGATCGCCGCACGCTGATCTAATTGCCCGTTTCGCTGGCCGGTATTCAGATACCCGTCAGCGAAACGGCAGATATGCTTGACTTTCTGCACCTGACGCAGCATTGGCCCGCTCACAGCGCCGCTCCGCATTGGGGCGGCGCGTTTCGTTTGAAAAAGGGTCAGGCACCATGAAGGCGCTGATGAAGACCACCAAGGCGGCCAAGCCGCACGAGGTGGTGAAGGACTGGCATCTGATCGATGCCGACGGACTGGTTGTTGGCCGCGTTGCCAGCATGGTCGCGAACATCCTGCGCGGCAAGCACAAGCCGAGCTACACCCCGCACGTCGATTGCGGCGACAATGTCATCATCATCAATGCCGAGAAGGTTCGCTTCACCGGCAAGAAGCTGACCGACAAGGTCTATTACAAGCACACCGGTCACCCGGGCGGCATCAAGGCGATCACGCCGGCCAAGGTTCTCGAGGGCAAGTTCCCCGAGCGCGTGCTTGAAAAGGCCGTCGAGCGCATGATCCCGCGGGGTCCGCTGGGTCGTGACCAGATGCGGGCTCTCCGCATTTATGCCGGTACCGAGCACCCCCATGCGGCGCAGGATCCCAAGGTCCTCGACGTCGCCAGCATGAACCGCAAGAACAAGGTGGGCGCATAATGTCCGAGACCCCCGAAACCTCTGACGGCCGCCAGTCGCTGGCCGACCTCGCCGCGCTGACCGGCGCCGCGCCTGCGCCTGTGAAGGCCGAGACGACCGACACCGTCGTCAACGCCGACGAAGCGCCCGTGCAGTTCGTCTCGACGATGCCGCTGCGCGAAAAGGAAATCGACGCACAGGGCCGCAGTTACGCGACCGGCCGTCGTAAGGACGCCGTCGCACGCGTCTGGTTGAAGCCGGGCACCGGCAAGATCACGGTCAATGGCCGCGATCAGGAAACCTATTTCGCACGTCCGACGCTGCGTCTCGTCATCAGCCAGGCATTCGAAGTCGCCGACCGCGTCGGCAGCTACGACGTCGTCGCGACCGTCAAGGGCGGCGGCCTGTCGGGCCAGGCGGGCGCCGTGAAGCACGGCATCTCGCAGGCGCTGACCAAGTACGAGCCGGAGCTTCGTGCCCCGGTCAAGGCTGCAGGCTTCCTGACCCGCGACAGCCGCGCCGTCGAGCGCAAGAAGTACGGCAAGGCCAAGGCCCGTCGTAGCTTCCAGTTCTCGAAGCGCTAATCGGCTCCACGCCTTTTACGAATCGGGCGGGGTGCAGCGATGCACCCCGCCCTTTTCATTTGTGCGGCCGCGGGTCGCACGATACGCCAGCGACCATGCTTTCCGACATTGAGATCGCCCGGGCGGCGACGCTGAAGCCCATTGCCGAAATCGCTGCCATCGCGGGCATTCCGGCCGAAGCGGTAGAACCCTATGGCAAGGCCAAGGCGAAGATCGACCCGGCGGCGATCCCCGCATCCAACCGTACCGGCAAGCTGATCCTCGTCACCGCGATCAGCCCGACGCCTGCGGGCGAAGGCAAGACGACGACTTCGGTCGGCCTCGCCGAAGCGATGAACTGCATCGGGCGGCGGACAATGCTCGCGCTGCGCGAACCCTCGCTCGGCCCCTGTTTCGGCACCAAGGGCGGCGCAACCGGCGGCGGTCATGCGCAGGTCGTGCCGATGGAGGACATCAACCTCCATTTCACGGGCGATTTCCACGCGATTACCGCCGCGCACAACCTGCTGTCGGCGATGATCGACAACCACATTCATTGGGGCAATGCGCTCGACATCGACGTGCGGCGCGTCACATGGCGCCGCGTGCTCGACGTCAACGACCGGGCGTTGCGCGATATCGTCCAGTCGATCGGCGGCGTCGCGAACGGATATCCTCGCGAAAGCGGCTTCGACATCACCGTCGCATCCGAAGTCATGGCGATCCTGTGCCTCGCCAGCGACCTCGACGACCTGCAGGCGCGTCTCGGCCGGATCGTCGTCGGCTACACCCGCGACCGCCAGCCGGTGACCGCGAGCGACCTGAAAGCCGATGGCGCGATGGCGGTACTGCTGAAGGAGGCGATCAAGCCCAACCTGGTCCAGTCGATCGACGGCACGCCCGCGCTGATCCACGGCGGGCCGTTCGCCAACATCGCGCACGGCTGCAACTCGGTGATCGCGACACGGCTCGGCCTGACGCTCGCCGATTTCGTCGTGACCGAGGCGGGGTTCGGCGCGGACCTGGGTGCGGAGAAATTCTTCGACATCAAATGCCGCCAGGCCGGGCTGTCGCCCTCGGTAGCCGTCATCGTCGCGACCGTCCGCGCGCTAAAGATGCATGGCGGCGTCGCCAAGACCGAGCTTGGCAAGGAAGACGTTGCGGCCCTCGAACGCGGCGCGGTCAACCTCGTCCGCCATATCGAAAACGTCCGCCAGTTCGGCGTTCCCGTCGTCGTCGCGATCAACCATTTTGCGACCGACACCGACGCCGAACATGCGAAGATCCGCGAAATCGCGGTCGCGCATGGTTGCGAGGCACATCTCTGCAAGCATTGGGCAGAGGGTGGTGCAGGCGCGGTCGATCTGGCCGAGGCGGTCGCCGCGCTTGCCGACCGCGACGGCGCGCAGTTCGCGCCGCTTTACGACGACAACCTGTCGCTTTTCGACAAGATCAACACCGTCGCGACCCGCATCTACCGCGCCGAGGAAGCGGTCGCCGAGCCGAGCGTCCACGCGCAACTCGCACGCTGGGAGGCCGCGGGTTACGGCAACCTGCCGGTCTGCATGGCAAAGACGCAGTATAGTTTTTCAACGGATCCTGCATCGATGGGGGCGCCGACCGGCCATGTCGTCAAAGTCCGCGAAGTTCGCCTGTCCGCCGGTGCCGGATTCGTCGTGGCTGTCTGCGGAGAGATCATGACCATGCCCGGATTGCCGCGCGTTCCCGCAGCGGAACACATCGGCCTGAACGCCGCCGGAGACATACTCGGGCTAAGCTAAATGCCGCTGGCGTAACGATCTTTCGAATCTGTTCGCTAATGCAACAAAAATGTTGCATTGCAACAGGAGTCGGTGGAACTTCGTCCCGTATTGTCGGTTAACGCAGCTTGTCCCCGATCACTGGAGGTTCGATGAAGTTCGATCCCCTGCCCTGGCCCGGTGCCCCGCGCAGCAAGCGTTTGCCGTCCCATTTGGCCCTTCTCGGCAATTTTCCGCCGCGCCTGTGCGGTCTTGCCACCTATACATTCGATTGCTGGCAATCGCTGAGCGCGCATCCGTCGCGTCCGACGGTCGATGTCTATGCGATGGATGACGGCCAGGTTCAGGGTTACGGCCCGGAAATCAAACGGCTGATCCCGCAGGACGACATCGCCGCCTATCAGGCCGCCGCCGACAAGATCGACGCCAGTGGCGCGCAGGTCCTGTGGATCCAGCACGAATACGGCATTTTCGGCGGCGACGCGGGCAGCCACCTGCTTGCGCTGATCAACCGCGTGCATACGCCGATCGCAGTCACGCTGCACACGATCCTCGAAAATCCGAACGATACCCAGCGTACCGTCCTGGAGACACTGCTGGCCCGCGCATCGACGATCATCGTCATGGCGGAAAAGGGCCGTGACATCCTCGCTCGCGCGCACGGTATCGATCCGGCGCGCGTTACGGTCATCCCGCATGGCATTCCGGATCGCGCACTGGTCGAACCGTCGGAGGCACGCAAGCGGCTCGAACTCGCCGATCGTCCCACGATCCTGACCTTCGGGCTGCTGTCGCCGGACAAAGGCATTGCCGACATGATCGAGGCGATGCCGGCGATCGTCCAAAGCACGCCGGACGCGCACTATATCGTGCTCGGCGCGACGCACCCGCATCTGAAGCGCAACGAGGGCGAGGCTTATCGGGAATCGCTGATCGCGCGGGTCGCGGAACTCGGCCTCGATAACAATGTCAGCTTCGTCGACCGCTTCTGCGATATCGTGGAACTGACCGACTGGCTCGCCGCCGCCGACATCTACGTTACGCCTTATCGCAACCCTGCGCAGATCACGTCTGGCACGCTCAGCTATGCGATCGGGCTCGGCAAGGCAGTGGTTTCAACGCCTTATGTCCACGCGACCGAAATCCTTGCCGACGATCACGGCATTTTGGTGCCTATCCAGTCGCCCGAATCCCTTGCCGACGCCGTTTCGCGACTCCTGACCGATGAGACGTTGCGCACCGGTATGGCAAACCGCGCCTATGCACGGGGCCGTTCGATGATCTGGCCGCGCAATGCAGAAAACGTACTGGAAACCATCGCACGCGACCTGCGCGACCACCGCGTCCAGCGTGCTCGCGTGATTGCTCCGGTGCTGAAGGTTACGCCGATCGAGCGGATGACCGACGGCACCGGAATGCTGCAACACAGCATCCTGGGCGTGCCCGACCGCCGTCATGGCTATTGCATCGATGACAATGCCCGCGGACTGATGCTGATGGCGCTTGCCGACGATCTGCCCGTCGAAACGCGCACCGAATTCGCGATGACTTACGCGAGCTTCGTCCAGCACGCTTGGAACGAAGAGACGCGCCGCTTTCGCAACTTCATGTCGTTCGACCGCCGCTGGCTGGAGGACGTCGGATCGGAAGACAGCAACGGTCGCACGCTGTGGGCGCTGGCGACTGCCGCTGCCCGAGGTCCGTCCACCGCGATCCGGCAATGGGCGCTCGAATGGTACGACCTGACCGCCGCCGCCATGGGGCCGCTGCCGTCACTGCGCGCCCGCGCCTTCCAGATGCTGGGCGCAGCCGAGATCGTGACGATACGGCCCGATGACGAAGCTGCGTTGACCGTGCTGCGCGAGGGTGCCGTCATGCTGGCATCGCTGGTCGCGCGTAACAGCCGCCCCGACTGGGCGTGGTTCGAAATCGTGTTGTCGTACGACAACACGCGCCTGCCCGAGGCACTGATCCGCGCCGGCCAGATCCTGGGCGACGAAACGCTGGTCGCGACCGGCATCGAAACGCTCGACTGGGTCTCGCAGCAGACGACCGCGCATGACGGCCAGTTCCAGCCGGTCGGCACCGAAAGTTTCAGCGTGCCGTTCGCACCGCCAGCGATTTTCGACCAGCAGCCGCTCGAGGCCTGGGCGATGATCGACGCGTGCGCCGTCGCGTGGGCGGCGACCAACGACGCGGTCTGGATTGATCGCGCGACCGCCGCACATGACTGGTTCCTCGGTGCCAACACCCTGTCGGTGCCGATTATCGATGCCGAGACCGGCGAGTGCCACGACGGACTGACCCGTTTCGACGCCAATCTCAACCAAGGTGCGGAGTCGATTATCGCCTGGCAGGCTGGACATCGTGCCTATCGGGGGTTGTTTGAAACGGTGAGCGATCTAGAGGACGAGGACGAACCCGTCGCGGAGGCTGCCTGAAGCCACTCCGCGCGAACCGCGGAGAGTTCCCATTTCCCTGATCGAAATCATGCCGGAGCGTTTGCATGCCGATGCCCGGCGGGTCGTCGTTCGTCCGTTTCATCTTGCCTGGCAAAGCACCGGAACCGAGCCTAGCCGGGCGCTGCGCCTGATCAACCACGTCCGCGATCTCGATACCGATGATGTGACGACGGAACTCGAGCGCGTCTATCACCACTTCGACGCGCGCCATTGGCAGGTCGATAAGGTTTTCGAGGCGCGGTACGAACAGTTCAGCGAAACGATGGCGGACGCGCTTGCGCAGGCCAAGCTGACGCCCCGCCGCCGCCAGCTGCTCGGCGCCTATCTCTGCCACGAATACAGCTATGCCGCCGCCGCGATCATGAACCCCAGCGTCGTCCCTTCGCCCGACCAGTCGGGTGTGAGCGATGGTGCGGTACGCTTCATCATGTCGGTACGGACGGTGGGCGAAGGGCACATCAGCTCGATCGCCTTTGCCCAGGGGATCGTCGGCCCCGGCCGCGAGGTCAGCCTCCATCCCACACCACGCATCGCGACCGCCGCCGATGTGTCCGCGGTCAAGCGCGGAGAGCCGGTCGCTCCCGACGACAGCATCACCATCTACCGCAACGCCGATTCCGACCTGTCGCGCACCGTCATCTTCCCGATGACCGATGCGCAGCGGAACGGCCTCGAAGACCTGCGCATCACCCCGTTCGTCAGCACGGTGAAGGGCGAGCAGCGCACCGAATGGATCGGCACCTACACCGCGTACGACGGGAAGCAGATCCGGTCCGAGCTGATGCGGACGAAGGATTTCCGCAAGTTCGACCTGGTGCCGATGACTGGCCCTGCCGCGCGCAACAAGGGCATGGCGCTGTTCCCGCGAAAGGTCGGCGGCAAGTATATGATGATCGGGCGGCAGGACGGGGAGAACATCTTCCTGCTCACCTCCGAAAACCTCACCGACTGGGGCGAAGGGGCATTGCTCGCCCGGCCCAAATACGCCTGGGAGTTCATCCAGATCGGCAATTGCGGCGCCCCGATCGAGATCGATGAGGGCTGGCTGCTGCTGACGCATGGCGTGGGTGCGATGCGGCGTTATTCGATCGGCGCTATCCTTCTCGACAAGGACGACCCGTCGAAAGTGATCGGCCGCACCAGCCGCCCGCTGCTCGAACCGCTCGACGACGAACGCGACGGCTATGTGCCGAACGTGGTCTACACCTGCGGCGCGATGCTGGTGGACGGGGACCTTTTCCTGCCGTTCGGCATCGCCGACAGCTCGATCGGCTTCGCATTCGTGAACATCAAGGACCTGCTCGCGCAGATGGTGTGAGCGCGGGCTTGCGGCAGGACGGGTTGCGCGGCTAAGGCGCTTTGGCGCGCGGGTGTAGCTCAATGGTAGAGCAGAAGCCTTCCAAGCTTACGACGAGGGTTCGATTCCCTTCACCCGCTCCAGCGCGTTTCGGCAAAAATAGCCGGGCTATTTTCACACGAAACGTGCGCGGCCGGCCTCGCAAAGCGAGGACCGACGGCGCGGCTTCGCCGCGACGTCCTCAGCCTTTCATCGCAAGCGCCTTCGCCAGCTCCGCCTTCGCCGCCTCGACCTTCTCCCACAACGCCGGCAGCATCAGCGCGCGCTTGGCGACCTCATTGCCCAGCACATGGCTCGCCTCGACATCGCTCGGGAAATGCTCCCCGCAATATTCGCGGTTGAGCGCATACCCCTGCGTACGGAGCAGCACCGCCTCGGCCTTCGACGGTGCCAGCGCCGCCAGCGTCGTTCCCATCGAATAAGCGACGATGGTGTGGCCGCTGGGGTATGAGCCGACCGGCTTGCGGCCCGTCCCCGCCTGGCAGTTGGGCAGCGACGGATCGACGCCCCAGGGCCGCATCCGCGCGAAGTAATCCTTGGCCGGGGTGACGACCGCCTCGGCTTCCTCGCGGACGATTTCGAGCAATTCCCAGGTTGCGGGTAGATCCTTCAGCGACAGGCCGACCGCCCCGTCGAACATCGTCGGCGTCTCCTTCGCATCGTCGGCGCGCGCCTGCGCTATTTGTTCGGGCGTCGCGGACGCGATCAGCGCACGGATTTGCGCCATCTCCGCCTTTTCGACCGTACTTCCGGCAGCCGGCGGCGGCGGCAGGATCTTGGCCGCCACGAAGTCGTCGGGATTCAGGTAATGAAAACTATGCGTCTCGGCGAACGCCTGTGAAGCTGCGAATGCGAACGATGCGATGGCGGCAAGACGGGCGGCGCGGAACATGGATGAACCTTTCGCGAGAGGTGGCCAGACGCGCGCGCGAAAGCACGGCGCTGCGCCCGAGTCACATTACTAATCGCCAATCTTTCTGGGTGAAAGCGCGGCCTATTCGCCGGTCTTCTCTACCCGCACCAGCAACGCCTCGACCTGAACCTGCGCGCCCGCAGTCGCATTCAGCTCAGCCACCACGCCATCGAACGGCGCGGTCAGCGTGTGTTCCATCTTCATGGCCTCGAGCGTCAGCAGCTTCTGCCCCTTCGCCACCGCATCGCCCGCTGCCACGTCGACCGCGATGATGCGGCCCGGCATGGGGGAGAGGATGGCGCCGTCGCTCGCGACACCGCCCGCGGAACCGCGCGGCGCATCCAGTCGAAAGCTGCGCGCAAATCCCTCTACGAAGGACAAGACCTCAGGAACCGGTTCGGCATTCTCGACTTCATCGAGCGCGACGACGTATGTTTCGCCGCCGTCATCGATGAGCCGCGCGGTTGCGCGAGGCGGGGCGTTCAGCCGGAACCCCAGCGCGGCATTGACGGGGCCATTGCCGTACGACGCGGCAAGCAGTGCCGCAGCCTCCGCCAGCTCATCGTCTTCCGGTTCGGAAGGTTGGGTGAGGGCATCGCCGACCCGCGCAATCAGGCCGGTGTCGACGTCGCCCGACACAAATCCGGCTTCGTCGGCCAGCCGGCCCAGGAACCCCGCATTGGTCTTGACGGGCCACACTTCGGTACCGTCGATCGCGTCGCGCAATGCACGGCGCGCGTCTTCGCGCGTGGCGTCATGAACGACGATCTTAGCAATCATCGGGTCGTAGAAGGGTGAGACCTCACCGCCCTCTTCAACGCCAGTCTCAATCCGCGCATCTTCGGGGAATTGCAGGTGATCGAGCGGGCCGATCGAGGGCAGGAAGCCGGTTGCAGGGTTTTCGGCATAAAGCCGCGCTTCCATCGCCCAGCCGTTTATCGACAGTTCATCCTGCCGTTTCGGCAGCGGTTCGCCGCTCGCCACGCGCAGCTGCCATTCGACGAGGTCGATGCCTGTAATTTCCTCCGTCACGGGATGTTCGACCTGCAGCCGCGTGTTCATTTCCATGAACCAGATGCGGTCGGCGCGAAGGCTTTCGGACGCGTCGGCGATGAACTCGATCGTCCCTGCCCCCACATAATCGACTGCCTGCGCCGCGCGGACGGCGGCTGCGCAGAGCTGTTCTCGCGTGGCTTCGTCCATGCCCGGCGCTGGAGCTTCCTCGATCACCTTCTGGTGGCGGCGCTGCAGGCTGCAGTCGCGTTCGAACAGGTGGACGATATTGCCATGCGTATCGCCGAACACCTGCACCTCGATGTGACGGGGCGACATGATGTATTTCTCGATCAGCACGTGGTCGTTGCCGAACGAGGACGATGCCTCCCGCTGGCAAGAGGCGAGCGCGTCGAGGAAGTCTGCCGCCGCATCGACCTTGCGCATCCCCTTGCCGCCACCGCCCGCGACCGCCTTGATCAGTACCGGATAGCCGATCGCCGCCGCCTGTTCGGCAAGGAACGCCGGGTCCTGGTTATCACCCATATAGCCCGGCGTTACCGGCACGCCCGCGTCGGCCATCAATTTCTTGGCGGCATCTTTCAGGCCCATGGCGGTGATGCTGGCGGGACGCGGGCCGACCCAGACCAGTCCGGCGTCGATCACCGCTTGCGCGAATTCCGCGTTCTCGGACAGAAAGCCGTAACCCGGATGGATCGCCTCCGCGCCGGTCGCCTTCGCCGCAGCGATGATCTTCTCACCGACCAAATAGCTTTCGCGCACGGCCGACGGACCGATGTGCACCGCCTCGTCCGCGGATCGCACATGCAGCGCCTTGGCATCGGCATCCGAATAAACCGCGACCGTGCGGATACCCATCAAACGCGCGGTGCGGATAATGCGGCAGGCGATCTCGCCCCGGTTCGCGATGAGGAGGGATTTGATCATTCGGTTGTGCATCCCGTCGTGCGTTTCGACCAGGTGAGGTTGAGGATCTTCCAGCTGCCGTTTTCACGGACGAGATCGAAATGATCCATGCCGCAATGCGACAGTTTGCCATCGATCAGGAAGACATAGCGCGACCAGACCATCGCGATATCCCCGTCGATATCGACCATGGGATCGATCAGGCGTTCCTCGAACTTCTGCGTGCCCGGCCCCAGCGTCTTGGCGAATTCCGCCCAGCTCTTATGTCCGATGGCACGCCCTTCCGGTGCCTCGATCGCGACCGTCGCGCCGCCCTCGGGACGGAGTTCGGCCATCAGCGCAGCGGCATCACGCCGGGCCATCGCGTCGAACAAACGGTTGATCGGCGCAAGGACGGCCGCTTCGTCGACCGTCGGCGGCGGGAGGCCGGTACCTTTCGGCATCGGCTGGCTCGGCATCGCCTGCGCGGTCAGCGCGAAGAGCAGCGGCAGGACGAGAAGCCTCCTCACATCCGGAACACGCCGAAGCGCGCCTCCTCATCGATCGGCGCGTTGAGCGTTGCCGCGAAAGCGAGGCCCAGCACGTCGCGCGTCTGCGCGGGGTCGATCACCCCGTCGTCCCACAGGCGCGCGGTCGCGTAATATGGATTGCCCTCGTCCTCGTATTTCTGGCGGATCGGTGCCTTGAACGCCTCCGCTTCTTCCGGCGACCAACTGTCCGCGTCGCGGTGGACGGTCGCCAGCACGCTCGCGGCCTGTTCGCCGCCCATCACGCTGATCCGCGCATTGGGCCAGGTGAACAGGAAACGCGGCGAATAGGCCCGGCCACACATGCCATAATTGCCCGCGCCGAAACTGCCGCCGATCAGCACGGTGATCTTGGGCACGCTGGCGGTTGCGACCGCGGTCACCAGCTTCGCGCCGTTCTTCGCGATCCCCTCCGCCTCGTACTTCCCGCCGACCATGAAACCGGAAATGTTCTGCAGGAACAGCAAGGGCACGCGCCGTTGCTGCGCGAGTTCGATGAAGTGTGCGCCCTTCAGCGCGCTCTCGCTGAACAGAACGCCGTTGTTAGCGAGGATCGCGACCGGCATGCCCCAGATATGCGCGAAGCCGCAGACCAGCGTGGTGCCATAGAGCGCCTTGAACTCGTGGAATTCGGATCCGTCGACGATTCGCGCGATCACCTCGCGCACGTCGTACGGCGCGCGGACGTCCTGCGGGATGACGCCGTAGAGCTCTTCCGCATCATATTTCGGCGGCCGCGGTTCGCGCGCCTCGACCTTGAACCCCTCGCTCGCGCCAAGATGCGACACGATGTCTCGCACGATGGTCAGCGCATGCTCGTCGTTCTCGGCCAAGTGATCGACGACGCCCGACTTGCGCGCATGAAGGTTGCCGCCGCCCAGATCCTCGGCACTGATTTCCTCGCCCGTCGCGGCCTTCACCAGCGGCGGCCCGGCGAGGAAGATAGTCCCCTGGTTGCGGACGATCACCGTCTCGTCGGACATGGCGGGGACATATGCGCCGCCGGCAGTGCAACTGCCCATGACGCAGGCGATCTGCGGAATGCGCTTCGCACTCATGTTCGCCTGGTTGAAGAAGATGCGCCCGAAATGTTCGCGGTCGGGAAACACCTCCGCCTGGTTGGGCAGGTTCGCGCCGCCCGAATCGACCAGGTAGAGGCACGGCAGGCGGTTCTCGATCGCGATCTCCTGCGCGCGCAGGTGCTTCTTGACCGTCATCGGGTAATAGGTGCCGCCCTTCACCGTGGCGTCGTTGGCGACGATCATGCACTGGCGGCCCGACACACGCCCGATGCCCGCGATCACGCCCGCGCCGGGGATATCTTCGCCGTACATGCCATTGGCGGCGAGTTGGCCGATCTCGAGGAACGGCGAACCCGAATCCAGCACGCGTTCCACGCGCTCGCGGGGCAGCAGCTTGCCGCGCGCTGTGTGCCGCTCGCGCGATTTCTCGTTGCCACCGAGCGCGGCAGTCCCGACCTTGTCCCAGAGTTCGTCGCGAAGGGCGCGGTTGTGCGCCGTGTTAGCGCGCGCCGTATCGCTGTCGGGGTTGAACGACGTGGAGAGAACGGGCGCGCTCATGCGGCCTCCTTCTTGCGGATCAGGTAACGATAGACGCCGACGATGTTGATGGCGAGGAGCAGGATGTTCTGCACCCCGATCCCCTCCGACTGGGGCTTCAGGAACCCCCAGCCGATCAGCGCCAGTGACGAGGTGACGAACAGGACGAAGGCCCAACCGGTGGGGCGCCGTCCCAGGTCGAGCGACACGACGAACGCGGCAACAACGCCCGCCGCCGCGCCGTAATATTGGAGGGCGGTCAACAAATCCCCTCTCCCCCTGCGGGAGAGGGCGGACACGCGCGAAGCGCGGCCGGGTGAGGGGCATGCGGTCGCACGGCGACCGCGCGAGGCTGCGCCTCGCATCCCCCTCTCCAAGCTGCGCTAGGCGGCAAGCCACCAAGCTTCGCTATCCTCTCCCGCAAGGGGAGAGGAAAAGGGGCAAGAAAACACTGTCCTACACACCACCCGCTCGATACGGCCGATTCAGCTCTTTGAAATCCAGTCATCTCAATCACTTCCTGTCCGGCGAACCGTCTGGCGAGCGGTGCGTGTGAGGCTAACCTTTACTAACCTTTCGACCGATCAAGCGGCGCCGACCAGTTCGCGACCGATCAACATCCGCCGAATCTCATTGGTACCCGCGCCGATGTCGAGGAGCTTCGCATCGCGGAAGAAGCGCTCGACCGGCCAGTCCTTGGTATAGCCCGCCCCGCCCAGCGCCTGGATCGCTTCACCCGCGACCTTTACGGCATTTTCGCTGGCGAGCAGGATCGCGCCCGCCGCGTCGAACCGCGTCGTGCGGCCCGCGTCGCAGCTCTTGGCGACGGCATAGACGTAGGCACGGGCGGAATTCAGCGCGACGTACATGTCAGCGACCTTGGCCTGCATCAGCTGGAAGCTGCCAATGGGCTTCCCGAACTGCTTGCGCTCGCGAATGAAGGGCAGGACCACGTCGAGGCAGGCCTGCATGATGCCGAGCTGGATACCGGCCAACACCGTGCGTTCGTAATCGAGGCCGGACATAAGGATGCCGACGCCGCCGTTAACCGCGCCCATGACATTCTCGTCAGGCACGAAACAGTCGTCGAACACCAGTTCCGCCGTCGGCGAGCCGCGCATCCCCATCTTGTCGATCTTCTGGCCGATGCTGAAACCCGCCATGTCCTTTTCGATCAAGAAGGTCGTGATGCCGCCCGATCCCTCGCCGGTCTTGGCATAGACGACCAGCGTGTCGGCATAGGCCGCGTTGGTGATCCAGAATTTCGTGCCGTTCAGGCGATAGCCGCCGTCGACCTTTTCGGCCTTCAGCTTCATCGAGACGACATCGCTGCCCGCGCCCGCTTCCGACATGGCGAGGCTGCCGACATGGTCGCCGCTGATCAGTCCGGGCAGGTATTTCGCCTTTTGCTCGGGATTGCCCCAGCGGCGAATCTGGTTGACGCACAGGTTCGAATGCGCGCCGTAGCTGAGGCCGATGCTGGCCGACGCCCGCGCAACCTCTTCCTGCGCGATGACATGTTCGAGATAGCCGAGGCCCAGACCACCGTCGTCTTCGCTCACCGTGATACCGTGCAGGCCCAGTGCGCCCATTTCGGGCCATAGGTCGCGGGGGAACCAGTCCTCCTCATCGACCTTCGCCGCCAGCGGCATGATGCGGTCGGTGGCGAACCGCTGCGTCGTCTCACGGATCATGTTGGCGTTGTCGCCGAGGGCAAAATCGAACTCGGCCACGTGCCTCTCCCAAACTGTTTCGACGGAACCTATCACCTCGCCACCCAAGAGAAAAATTGAAAGATCGGCGGGTTCATCATAGACTGCATCTATGATCGATCGCTATTTGCTGCGGTATTTCCTTGCTGTCATGGATACCGGCAATTTCACGCGTGCCGCCGCACACTGCCGGGTGTCGCAGCCCACCCTGTCGGTCGGCGTCGCCAAGCTGGAGGCGATGATCGGCAAGCCGCTGTTCAACCGCACCAACCGCCGCGTCGAGCTGACAACGGCGGGCGCGCGCTTTGCCCATCATGCCCGACGGATCGAGGCGGAATTCGCCGCTGCCGAACGGTCGGCGCGCGAGGAGGCACAGGTTCGCATCACCCGCCTGGGCGTGGTCTCTACCCTGCCGTCGGCATGGATAGGCGCAGCCCTGCGCGCCGTGCGTGACGATGCACCCGCCGCCAACAGCCTGGAAATCATCGAGGGGCGCGGACGCGATCTTCGCCAGCAGATCGAACGCGGCGGGATCGACGCGTTGCTCTGCGACCTGGGTGAAGACCGCGCGTCGGGCACGCTGCTCTTCGAAGAAGATTATGCCGTGGCCCTCCCCGCCGATCATCGGCTTGCCGGACGGGATACGATCGGCGCCGACGAACTGGGCGGCGAGCCGATGATCGTGCGGCGGCATTGCGAAGCGCTTGCCGACGTCAGCCGCCACTTCACACAGCGCGGCATTCGCCCGTTCATGGCCGCGCGCACCGTCAACGACGACCGGGCCTGCGCGTATGTGCGTAGCGGGCTGGGCATCACCGTCATGCCGCGATGCTTCGCGGGCGAAGGTATCGCGATGGCCGCACTGTCCGGTTTCGGCCTGCGTCGCGCGATGGGCCTGCTGGTCGCACCGTCCGCCGCCGACCGTTTGCAGGGCGACGAGGCCTTTCGCCTGTTCGTCGAAGGAATCCGCCGGGCAGCAGCCTTGAGCGCCGCCGGGAAACATGCGAGCGGCTGATCCCGGTCAGGAGAGGCAATCGACGGCATGACGGCACGCAAACATTCGGCCCTGTTCGTCCTCGTCACCATTTTCATCGACTCCGTCGGCTTCGGCCTGATCATGCCGGTGCTTCCGCGGTTGCTGATGGAGGTCGGCCATATCGACCTGAGCCATGCGATCGGCATCGGCGGTTGGATGACGATGGCGCTCGCCGTCGCCGGGTTTTTCTGCGCACCGGTACTCGGCAATCTTTCCGACCATTTCGGGCGGCGGCCGGTGCTGCTGCTCGCGCTGGTCTTCCTCGCATTCGATTACCTGCTGCTCGCGATCGCCCATACGCTGCCGCTGATCTTCATCGGCCGCGTCCTGTCGGGCGCGTTCGGCAGCAGTTATGCACCCGCCATGGCCGCGGTTGCCGACGTTTCCACGCCTGAGGATCGCGCCAAAACCTTCGGCTATATCAGCGCCGCATTCGGCGTCGGCTTCGTGCTGGGTCCGGCGATCGGCGGCCTGCTCGGTGAATGGGGCTCGCGCGCGCCCTTTTACGTCGCATCGGCGATGGCGTTCCTGAACGTACTCTATGGCCTGCTGATCTTCCCCGAAACACTTCCTGTCGAGCGCCGTCGCCGCTTCAGCTGGAAACGCGCCAACCCTCTTGGTGCATGGCATGCCGCACGCTCGGCGCCGGGCATGATGGGTGTTGTCGCTGTACTGCTGCTCTGGCAGATCGCGAGCATGGTCTATCCGATGACCTGGAGCTTCTACGCGATCGCGCAGCTCGGCTGGTCGTCGTCGATGATCGGGGCCAGCCTCGCCGCGGTCGGCGTGATCATTGCCGCCAGCCAGGTCCTGCTGACCGGGCGCATGGTCAAACGCTTCGGCGAACGCGACGCCGCGACCATCGGGATCATTACCGCGATCCTCGGCTTCATCGCCTATGCTCTGGCCCAGGAGACGTGGCAGGCCTTTGCCGCAATGGCGTTCATCGCCTTGCAGAGCCTGGTCCAGCCCAGCCTCATGGCGATGCTCAGCCGCCGGGCGACGCCCGAAACGCAAGGGGAAGTGCAGGGCATTTCGTCGATGGTGCTGGGCCTGGGCACGATCATCGCGCCGGGCGTCCTGCTCGCGCCGATGGCCTATTTCACCGGCAATACCGCGCCGTTCCATTTCCCGGCGGCCGCATTCGTGGTCGCGGCTATTACCGCGCTGCTTTCGCTGATCCTGCTACGGCGCCTGCCGCGCGTGCAGCACTAGATTCCGCCGCGAACGATCTCGCGTCCGTTGTCGACGAGGCTCGACACAAGCGCAGTAACGCAAGCGTCCAGCGCTGCCCTGTCGGTCGAGCGTACGACGAAATTGGCACCGGTCCGCCCTTCGCGGAAGAACGGGTAACTGCCGATCTGGCATCCCGGATGCGCCTTCTCGGTCGCGCCCAGCAGGTCGGCGACCTCGCTCTCCGGAACCCAGCAGCCGACGGTTTCGCTGATCAGCGGCGTGCCGCCTTCCAATGTGCCCGACAGCGCGTCGAGCATCATCGCGGTGATGTGCGGCACGCCCGCCATGATGAAGACATTGCCGTGCCGGATGCCCGGCGCGCCCGAGACGCGGTTCTCGATCAGCAGCGCACCCTCTGGCACCCGCGCCATGCGCAGCCGCGCTTCGGTCAGGCCGCCGCGCGTTTCGTAATAGGCCTCCAGCCCGGCACGCGCTTTCGGGTGGATCACCACCGGAACGCCCAGCGCCTTGGCGATCGCGTCCACGGTGATGTCGTCATGCGTGGGGCCGATGCCGCCGGTCGTGAACAGGTAATCGTTGCGCGTGCGCAGCGCGTTCACGGCTTCGACGATCGCGTCCTGCACGTCCGCAACGACGCGCACTTCGGCGAGACGGATTCCCTGCAGGTTCAGCCACAGGGCGATCTGCGCGACATTCTTGTCCTGCGTGCGGCCTGACAGGATTTCGTCGCCGATGACGACGAGCGCGGCGGTCCAGATGCGGTCACTGGTCATGAGCGGCCCGTAACTCTATATCGGGGCGATGACCACCTATGTCGACGCCACCGCCGATACGCGCCCTTCGCGCGACGGCACGATCAAATTGCATGGACCCGAAGGGTTCGCGGGGATGCGCAAGGCCGGGCGCCTGTCCGCCGAAATCCTCGACGCGCTTGCCGATTTCATCGTGCCGGGCGTGACGACGCAGGACATCGACGATCTCGTCCAGCGCATGACGCTGGCGGCAGGCGCCATTCCCGCGACACTCGGCTATCGCGGCTATACGCACAGCTGCTGCACCTCGATCAACCACGTCGTCTGCCACGGCATCCCGGGGCTGAAGCGCCTGCAGGAAGGCGATATCGTCAACGTCGACGTGACGAGCATCATCGACGGCTGGCACGGCGACACCAACCGCACCTACCTGGTCGGCAACGTGCCGATCAAGGCGAAGCGGCTGGTCGAGGTCACATACGAATCGATGATGCGCGGGATCGAACAGGCGAAGCCCGGCAATCGTCTGGGCGACGTGGCGCACGCGATCCAGAGCTTTGCGGAGAACCACCGCTACGGCGTGGTCCGCGACTTCTGCGGCCATGGCATCGGCCGCCTGTTCCATGATGCGCCTGAGGTTGTCCATGCTGGACGCCCGGGCACCGGCCCTGAATTGCGGCCCGGCATGTTCTTCACGATCGAACCGATGATCAACATCGGCCGCCCGGACGTGAAGGTGCTGGAAGACGGCTGGACGGCGGTGACGCGCGACAAGACGCTGTCGGCGCAGTTCGAACATTCGATCGGCATCACCGAAACCGGCTGCGAGATCTTTACGAAGAGCCCGACGGGACGCGACTGCCCGCCCTACTGACGGGCGGCCATCATCTCTGCGACTGTCGTGAACTTTTCGCGCGGAGCGCCTTCGCGGGCGCGGGCGGTTTCGGCGGCATCGATCGCCTGCCAGTCGCTGAAGGACACCGTCTGGACACCGCGCGACGCCAGCAGCGTGTCGAGAGCATCTCCGCCGTCGACACCGCGCCCTTCGCCGATCTCCGCCGCGATCTTGTCGACGATCGCAAAGCCGTCCGGACGATTGGTGCCGATGGTTCCGCTCGGCCCCCGCCGCGCCCAACCCACGCACCACAGGCCGTCCGATATGCGTCCCTCGTCACTCGCGAAGCGTCCGTTCGCATCGTCATAGGGCACGCCCTCGATATGCGGCGTGCGATAGCCGATGCAGCTGACGACCAGTGACGCGGGCACCGCATAGGTCTCTCCCGTCATCGTCACGCGCCCTGCCGCATCGACCTCGGTCCGCTCGACGATGACGCGTTCGACCCTGCCATCCCCTTCGATGGCGACAGGTGCGGCAAAGAAGTCGAAGATCACTGTCAGGGGCGCTTCCCGCGGTTCCGACGCGAAACTCCGCAGGTGCGCGACGGACTTGCGCTGGCCGGGTTCGAGGTCCGCATCAAGGTCGACAGGCGGAAGGTCGCCCGGTTCGACGACGGGCGCCGCACGCTCCAGATGCCCCAGTTCGCCCAGTTCCTTTGGCGTCATCGCAATCTGGTGCGGGCCGCGACGTCCAAGGATTGTCACCGACGACAGCTTCGAATCCTCCAACGCGTCGAGCGCGTGTCCGGCGATATCCGATCCCGCGAACTCCGCTGTCGTCTTCGACAGGATCCGCGCCACGTCGAGCGCGACATTGCCGTTGCCGATGACCACGGCCCCTGCCCCATCGAGCGGCGGCGCAAGGTCGGCGAAATCGGGATGACCGTTATACCAGCCGACGAACGCCGCGGAGCCATAGACACCCGGCAAATCCGCGCCTGGAATATCAAGGCGACGGTCGGCCGGGGCACCGGTCGCAAGCACGACGGCGTCGTACGCGTGGGTCAATTCTGCGATCGTGACATCCTGCCCTACGGACACGCCACCGACGAACCGCGCGTTAGGCGCCAGGTTCACCGCCTCGTACCGCCGCTGCACGGCCTTGATCGATTGATGGTCGGGGGCGACGCCCGATCGGATCAGCCCGTACGGGACGGGCAGGCGGTCGATGATGTCGATCCGCACATCGTCTCCGAATGCTTTTTGCGCCGCTTCGGCTGTATAATAGCCCGCAGGGCCAGATCCCACGATCGCGATATGTCGCACGGCATCCCTCCGCTTTTCGGGCATTGTGCGGCGGGTGACGGGGCGTGTCGAGGCCAATTGCAAATGCTCTTGGTGGCCGAATCGTTAAGGCGCGATCGCCACAGACCATCGTAAGCCACGCATTTTGGCGCATTAACTCCGAATTAACCTTTTCCCTTCATCTGGCATTTGGTTAATAACGCTGTCGTGCGCGGTATGCCGTATGGTTTGCCGCGGGGGCAGGGGGCACATGGCGAAGGGGCCAATAGCATGCGCGTTTTGTTGATCGAAGACGAGCCGACAACGGCAAAAGCCATTGAACTGATGCTCACTTCGGAAGGCTTCAACGTCTACACCACCGACCTGGGCGAAGAGGGCTTGGACCTCGGCAAGCTCTATGACTACGACATCATCTGCCTCGACCTGAACCTGCCCGACATGCACGGCTATGACGTGCTGAAGCGCCTGCGCGTCGCCAAGGTGCAGACGCCGGTCCTGATCCTGTCTGGCATCAACGAAATGGATTCCAAGGTGCGCTCGTTCGGCTTCGGCGCCGACGATTACGTCACCAAGCCCTTTCATCGCGACGAACTCGTCGCCCGTATCCACGCCGTGGTCCGCCGTTCGAAGGGTCACTCGCAGTCGGTCATCCGCACCGGCAAGCTGGCGGTCAACCTCGATGCCAAGACCGTCGAAGTAGACGGCAGCCGCGTCCACCTGACCGGCAAGGAATATGCGATGCTCGAGCTGCTTTCGCTGCGTAAGGGCACGACGCTGACCAAGGAAATGTTCCTGAACCACCTCTATGGTGGCATGGACGAACCCGAACTCAAGATCATCGACGTCTTCATCTGCAAACTGCGCAAGAAGCTCGCTCTTGCCTGCGGCGGCGACAACTACATCGAAACCGTCTGGGGCCGCGGCTATGTGCTGCGCGAAGTCGACGACGTGGCGATCGCTGCGGTCGCCTGACACCCATAAAGATTACCCGGGGGCGTAAGAGGCCGGCTGCAGCAATGCGGCCGGCCTTTCCTTTTTTCAGCGAAGTTCAGTCGACAGTCGCGTCCGCCACTGACGCAAGACCCGATCGCATCGAGGCAACATCGGCCCGACGCCGATCGAGCCAAGATGCGGCATTGGTTGCGGAAAATACGTCGCGCTTCGCGCCTTCGAGGTAGAGGCACGAGAGCGTGTTCGTCCGGTGCGCACCCGTGTCCATGCCGATGCGGTTCGCCCTGATCTCGACGCCGATGCTCTCGCTATGGCCGTGGACGACGACGGCGCCATGATCCCTGTCCGAATGAAGAAAATCGTCGCGGATCCACATCAGGTCGTCACGGTTCTGGCGATCCAGCCTGATGCCCGGCCGCACGCCTGCGTGGCAGAAGAAATAATCGCCCGAGCGCGCTGACATCGGCAGTTCGCGCAGCCACTGGACGATGTCGGCCGGAATCGCCGCGCGCAGACGCCGGCCGAGCAATCCCGGCGGATCATCCGTTTCCGGTAACGCAATGCCGAAGCTGGCAAGCGTCGCGATGCCGCCATAGTCGAGCCAGGACTGTTCGACCTCGTCATCGCCGTCGATGATCCGCAGCAACATCTCTTCATGGTTGCCGCGCAGGACGACGAGGCGTTTCGTATATTGCTGCGCGGCGATCAGGAACCGCATGATCCGGGCCGACTCGGGACCACGATCGATGACATCGCCCAGCAGGACGATCTTGGGTTTTCCCAGTCCAGGCTGCCGCGCGCTATGCATTTCGATCATGTCGAGCAGGTTGCGCAACAGGTCGTAGCGGCCGTGCACGTCGCCTATCGCGTAAATGCGCTCGCTCGTCGCCGTGCAGGCAGGCACGCTCGTTTTGTTACGAAATCGCAACGACATAGCTCCGGATACGGATGACTGGTCCCGTAAAACGAGCCTATCGAACGGGTGTATCGATGGGCAGCCGCTATGCGCGCGCGCCAATCCCGCTTTGGAACATCGCTATCCCTCTTGTGCACTGCATCAAAGCCCTGCAGTCTGTCGCCAATGGGCAAAACATTCGACGAGCTTTGGGGTACCAGCGGCGGAAAGGCCGCGCGGCCGGAGTTCGAAGGATTGGCGCGCTGGCTTGAGGAAACGCCGCAGCCCGAACTGCTCCGGCGTCAAAAGTCGGCCGAGGCCACGTTCCGCCAGCTCGGCATCACCTTCGCAGTCTACGGTGACGAGGACGCGGCAGAACGCATCATCCCGTTCGATATCGTCCCACGCATCTTCACCAAGGGCGAATGGGACAAGCTGAGCGCGGGCATCGTGCAGCGCGTGGAGGCGATCAACGCCTTTCTCGACGACGTTTACGGCGAACGCCGTATCCTGGCCGAGAATATCGTCCCGGAAGACCTGATCCTCGCAAACCCGCAATTCCGCGGCGAGATCGTCGGCAGCCGCCCGCCGCACGGCATCTGGTCGCACATCTGCGGCATCGACCTGGTCCGCACCGGCCCCGGCGACTTCTGGGTGCTCGAGGACAATGCGCGGACCCCCTCGGGTGTCAGCTACATGCTCGAAAATCGCGAGGCGATGATCCGCCTCTGCCCCGAACTGTTCCGCCAGTACCGCGTCCAACATGTCGACAGCTACGGCGACGCGTTGCTCGAAACACTGCGGTCGGTGGCACCGGCGAGCGCGGGCAGCGATCCGGTTTGCGTCATCCTGACGCCCGGGCGGTTCAATTCGGCTTATTACGAACATAGTTTCCTGGCCGACAGCCTGGGCATCGAGCTGGTCGAGGCGGCGGACCTGGAAGTCGATGACGACATCGTCTGGATGCGCACGATCACCGGGCGTGTCCGTGTCGACGTGATCTATCGCCGTATCGATGATGACTATATCGACCCTCTCGTCTTCCGGCCGGATTCCAAGCTGGGCGTACCGGGGCTGATCGCGGCCTATCGCGCGGGCAAGGTCGCCATAGTCAACGCGCCGGGCACCGGCATCGCCGACGACAAGGCGATCTACAGCTACATGCCGGAAATCGTGAAGTTTTACGCGGGTGGCGAGCCGACGCTTCCGATCGTGCAGACCTGGCGCTGCCGCGAACCGCAGTCGTTGAAGTATGTGCTCGACAACCTGTCCGAACTCGTCGTGAAGCTGGTCGACGGCTCGGGCGGATATGGCATGCTGGTCGGGCCGACCGCATCGAAAAAGGAAATCGAGGATTTCCGCGCCGCGCTGGTCGCAGAGCCGCATCGCTACATCGCACAGCCGACCCTCGCGCTCTCCACCGTTCCGACGATGGTCGAAAGCGGCGTTGCGCCGCGCCATGTCGATTTCCGGCCGTTCGTACTGTCGGGCGCTGGCGGGGTGAAAGTTATCCCGGGCGGCCTGACCCGCGTCGCGCTGCGTGAGGGATCGCTGGTGGTGAATTCCAGCCAAGGCGGCGGTACGAAGGACAGCTTCGTCCTGATGGACGACGGGGATGCGGCGTAGATGCTGAGCCGTGTCGCAGCCTCGCTCTACTGGATCGGCCGTTATGTCGAGCGCGCCGAATTCACCGCCCGGCTGATCGAGGCGACCGTTCGCCTCGACGCACTGTCGTCGCGCCCCGCGGGCGAGGCCGCCTGGCAGAGCGCATTGGCGGTCATCGACGCCGAGGAAGCATTCGCGGCGACCGGCGAGAACCTGACCCCGCGCAACGTCGCGCGTTTCCTGTCGCTGTCGACCGTCCATCCCGGATCGGTCGTCTCGTGTCTCGACATGGCTCGCGGCAATGCGAAGGCCGTGCGCACCGCACTCAGCCGCGAGGCATGGGCGACGATCAACCGGGCATGGCTGCTGTTCCACGGCCGGTCGAGCCCGGGCGATACGCAAGCGACGCTCGCCTTGATGGAGCAAGCGCAGGACGAAACGCGCGGGTTCGAAGGGGCCATCGGCCGCATGCTGCGCAATCCGGCGTCGTGGTTCATCCGGCTCGGCGCAACTATCGAGCGCGCGGACAACACCGCGCGCCTGATCGACGTCAAATACCATATCCTGCTGCCCGAGGGAGAACGCGTCGGCGGCGCGGTCGACCGCGACCAGTGGACGACCATCCTGCAGACGCTGGCGGCGGTGAACGCCTATCGCTGGCTGTATCGCGAGGGGCTTGAAGCCAAGTCTGTCGCCGAATTGCTCATCCTGCGCCGTGAACTGCCGCGCAGCCTGGCGGCGAGTGCCGAGGAAGTGGTGCTGCACCTGAACGCCCTCGGCAAGCAGACCGGCTTTCAGGGCGAGGCCGACCGCATGGCGCGTCTGCGGCACGCCCGGCTGGGCGAAACGCGCATCGACAATGTGATCAAGGGTGGCCTGCACGAATATGTGGAGGCCTTCATCGAAGAAAATGCTAGGCTCGATCAGGCCATCTCGAAGCAGTTCAAGTTCCTGTAAGCCAATGCGCCTCAGCATCGATCACCACACGACCTACCGCTTCAGCGTGCCGCAGGCGCGCGTCGTGCAGTTGCTGCGCGTCACGCCCAGCGATTTCGCGGGCCAAACCGTCATCGACTGGCGAATCGACGTCGATTGCGACGCGCGCCTGCGAAGCGGCGAGGACGGTTACGGCAATCCGACGACGATGCTCTACATCGAAGGGCCGATCGAAAAGCTCGACCTGACGGTCAGGGGCGAAGTCCTGACCGAGGACCAGGCCGGTGTCGTGCGCGGTGCTCATGAGCCCTTGCCGCCGCTCTATTTCCGGCGCGAAACGCCGACGACGAGCATTTCGGACGCGATCTGCACCTTTGCGCGGCGCATCAGCGGCAGCGACCCGCTGGAGCGCATCCATATGCTCAACACCATGGTCGGCAGCGCGATGACGATCGAGGCGGGGCGCGGCACCGTCGGCCGGTCGGCTGACGAAGTGCTGTCCAGCAAGCGCGGTTCCACGCGCGATGCCGCGCACCTGCTCATCGCTGCTGCACGCGGCCTTCAGATGCCCGCACGCATCGTGTCGGGGCACAGCCTGAACGGACCCGACCGTGGCCACCGCCGGTCGACGCATTATTGGGCGGAAGTGCACGTCGACCGGCTCGGCTGGGTCGCACTGGACCCGAGTTCCGGGTTCAGCCCCGACGAAAGTTATGTTCGTGTCGCCGTCGGCCTCGACGCTTATGACGCGACGCCGGTGTCGGGCACACGGACCGGTGGCGGCCTCGAAGAGCTCGACGTCGCTGTCCATGTCGAACCCGTCGGAGCGCAGCAACAATGACCTATTGCGTCGGCGTCCTCGTGCGCGAAGGGCTGGTGATGGTCGCCGATACCCGCACCAACGCAGGCATCGACAATATCTCCGTCTACAAGAAGCTGCACCCGCTGGCGGAGGAGGACGACCGCATCGTCTTTGCGGCGACCGCGGGCAGCCTGTCGATCACGCAATCTATGCGCTCGCACCTGACCGAGGGACTTCCCGCTATCGAGGACAGCGGCGTGCCGCGGCTGGTTTCCGGTCAGCCGACGATGTTCCGCGTCGCCCAATTGGTCGGCGAAGCGCTGTCCATGTCGCGCAAGGCCATCGGTGTCGCGCTGGAAGGCACACGGATCAACGCGGGCGCATCCGTCCTTGTCGGCGGGCGTGTCGCCGGCCAGCCGCTGTCGCTGTTCCAGGTTTATGCCGAGGGCAATTTCATCGAATGCCAGCCGGACGCGCCGTTCCTGCAGATCGGCGAAGTCAAATACGGCAAACCGATCCTCGACCGTGCCCTGACCTTCGACACGACGCTCGACGAGGCGGTGAAGGTCGCGCTGATCTCTTTCGATTCGACGATCCGGTCGAACCTGTCGGTCGGCCTGCCGCTCGACCTGGTCGTCATCCCCAGCGATCCCGCCAAGGCGCCGATCCAGCTGCGGCTGCAAGAGGACGACGCCTATTTCGGTGCGCTATCGCATGAATGGGGAGAGCGGCTGAACGAGGCGCGCATCGCGATTGCCGATCCGCCGTTCCTGACCCCTTCGCCGAAGCGGAAGAAAGACTAGAACTTCTTGCCGCCGGGCGATCCCGGAACGCCCTCGCCCTTCAGCGCATCGGCGATGTCGGTTTCGGTCATTCGCCGCCAGCCGGTCGGACCAAGCCGCTCCATGGGCTGGAACCGCGCCTTGTATTCCATGCGCTTCGACCCCTGCACCCAATAGCCGAGGTAGACGTGGCTCTGCCCCGCCCGGGCCGCGCGTTCGATGTGGTCGAGGATGATGAACGTGCCGAGACCGGCGCGTCCCTCTTCGTCCGGCGCGAAGAAACTGTAGATCATCGACAGGCCATCGCCCTGGCGGTCGGTGATGCACGCACCGACCAGTTTGCCCGGACGCCCGTCGACCGACGGCTCGCGATATTCGATCACCAGCGTGTCGACCGCCGAATGTTCAACCATGTCGGCGAAATCGATGTCGTCCATCCCGGCCATGCCACCCGAAGGGTGACGGCTATCGAGGTAGCGCCGCATCAGGTCGAACTGCTCCTGGGTCGACCAGGGCTGGCACGTTGACACTTCGAGATCGGCATGCCGCTTCATCAGGCGTCGGTGGGTCGCACTTGGCACGAATTCCTGCGCCAATACCCGGACCGAGATGCACGCACCGCAATCGACGCACGACGGGCGATACGCGACGCCTTGGCTGCGGCGAAAGCCGATACGGCTCAGCGCCTCGTTCAGTTCGACGGCATCAGGGCCGGCGAGTTCGGTAAAAACCTTCCGCTCGATCTTCCCGGGCAGGTACGGGCACGGGCTGGGCGCCGTCACGAAAAATCGCGGGAATCTGAAGGGCGCGCTCACATCCATGGTTATGCTTCGCGCCGCCGGGGATTAAAAGCGGATTTACCATGAAAGAGGGTTAATCACCCCAATTCGACGAGCGATACCTCATAACCATTGTCCGTGAGTGCCCGAACCAGCCGGTCCAGATGCTCGCGATCGCGCGTTTCGCACTCGACGTCGAGGCTCAGTCCCTTGGCCGGCAGGTTGGTGAAGATCCGCTGGTGCGACAGTTCAAGAATGTTGACCGCCTGCTCGTCGAAGACCCGCGCGACATGGTAAAGCGTGCCCGGACGGTCCTGCAGGATGATCCGCAACCGCGCCAATCGGCCCGACCGTGCAAGGTCGCGTAGCAGCACGTTTGCCAGCAGGCGCGTGTCGATATTGCCGCCGCACAGCACGATGCCGACCTTGCGCCCGACGAACCGTTCCGGATGCGCCAGCAGCGCCGCGAAGCCCGCGGCCCCCGCGCCCTCGACCACGGTCTTTTCGATCTGCAGCAGCAGCGCGACCGATTTTTCGAGATGGCGTTCGGCGACCAGCACGATCTCACTGGCGATCGCGCGCACGATCTCGCGCGTCAGCATGCCGGGATATTTAACCGCGATACCCTCGGCCAGCGTATCGCCTTCGCTCGGAAGGTCGTGGCCGCCGAGCAGCGCGTACATCGACGGGTAAAGCTCTGCCTGGACGCCGACGATATCCATGTCGGGCTTCAACGCCTTTGCCGCGGTTCCCACGCCCGACAGCAGCCCGCCGCCGCCGATCGGGATCGCGAGCGTGTCGAGGTCGGGCGCATCCTCCAGCATTTCGAGCGCGATCGTCCCCTGCCCCGCGATGATCTCCGCATCGTCGAACGGATGGACAAAGGTCAGGTCGCGCTCGGCCTCGAGCTCGCGCGCATGGGCATAGGCCGCATCGAACGTCTCGCCGTACAGCACGACCGTCGCGCCATGTCCTTGCGTCTGCATGACCTTAACCGTCGGCGTCGGGCGCGGCATGACGATCGTTACCGGGACGCCCAGGCGCTTGCCATGATAGGCCAGGCCTTGCGCGTGGTTGCCGGCCGATGCCGCGATTACGCCCTTTGCGCGAGCAGCTTCGGGCATCAGCAGCAGCTTGTTGAGTGCGCCGCGTTCCTTATAGGCGGCGGTGAACTGCAGGTTTTCGAACTTTAGCCAGACCTCTGCGCCGGTCATGTTCGACAAGGTAATGCTCTTCAACGTCGGCGTGCGCACCACGCTTCCCTTGATACGCGCGGCAGCGGCACGGATATCATCGAGGGTCACGGGCGGTGGCGCGAGCGAGACGGGAGCATTCATGCCGCGCGCCCTAACGTCATCTGGCGCGGCCCGCAAACGCCCGCTATGCGGCATGGCCATGGCAAAACTGGCATTCATCGGGCTCGGGGTCATGGGCGGACAGATGGCGAAGCATCTCGCCAACGCCGGACACGACATGGTCGTCTACAACCGCACCCGCGCAAAGGCCGACGCCTGGGTCGCCGAATACGGGCAAGGCCGCGCCACTGCTGCCGACAGTCCCGCCGAAGCCGCGCGCGATGTCGAGGCCGTGATCGCCTGCGTCGGCAACGACGACGACCTCGCGTCGGTCACGCTCGGTCGCGACGGTGCCTTTCGCGCGATGGCGAAGGGCAGCGTGTTCATTGACCATACGACGGTGTCGGCGAAGATCGCTCGCCAACTGGCTGTCGAGGCAAAGGGCCTTGGCATCATGAGCGTCGATGCGCCCGTGACCGGCGGACAGGTCGGCGCCGTGAATGGCACGCTGACCCTGATGTGCGGCGCGACCGACAAGGGCATCGCCACTGCCACGCCTTTCATGGAAGCCTATTCCAGCCGCATCGTCCATGTCGGACAGCCGGGCGCGGGCCAGACGACGAAGATGGCCAACCAGATCGCATTTGCCGGCATCATCCAGTCGCTGAGCGAAGCCTTGAGGTTCGCGCAGGCGGCGGAACTCGACCTCGACAGGGTGTTCGAAAGCATCTCGGGCGGCGCCGCGGGCAGCTGGCAGATGTCGAACCGATGGTCGACAATGGTCAAGGACGAGTTCGATTTCGGGTTCGCGATCGACTGGATGCGCAAGGACCTGGGCCTCGCCTTCGAAGAGGCGCGTGCGAATGGCGCAGCCCTGCCGGTCGCGGCGCTGATCGACCAATTCTATGCCGAGGTTCAGACCATGGGCGGCGGGCGGCAGGACACCAGCGCACTCATTCGGCGGCTGCCGCGCACCTGACGATCGTTTCGCAGGGCGATCGAACGTGGAACTTGCACGATTGATCGACGTTAAGTGCCGACAAGTCTGTCAGTGCTGAAAGCCCATGTCCGCCAATATCCTTATCGTCGAAGATGAAATGATGATCGCTTTCGATATGGAAGCGACGCTTGAGGATCTTGGCCATGTCGTCGTCGGCATCGCACCGGACCTCGAGACAGCCATGTCCATCGCCGACGAACATTCCATCGATCTCGCTCTGGTCGACATGAACCTTCGCGATGGCCAGACCGGCCCCGAAATCGGCCGGCGGTTATGCAGCCGCCGGAAATGCGCGGTCTTGTTCGTGACAGCAAACCCGCGTGAGTTGGGCGAAGGCATTGCCGGTGCCATCGGCGTAGTGACCAAACCCGCCAATCCCGAAGCCGTGCGCACCGCCGTCGAATACGCCTTGAACGTCAGTCGTGGCGCGGTGATCGCGGCACCGCCGCCCGCGTTGCGGCTGTTCAGCCAACATGGCGGCTGAACACGCCGAAGTCGTTGAATTACCGGCATCGCGTGGCTTCGCCCCGGAACTGCGGCGCTTCATCGCTTCGATCGATTGACCGGTGCACGGAGTCGCCGCACGCCGGTGTCAATGCGGTTACCGTCCTTCTTAAGATTCTCGTCGCACGATTTGGCCATCGATCTGGGCACCGTGAATACGGTGGTTTACGTCAAGGGCGTCGGCGTGGTGCTCAACGAGCCGTCGGTCGTGGCGCTCGAAACGCATAACGGCGTCCGGCGCGTAAAGGTCGTCGGCAACGACGCCAAGCTGATGATGGGCAAGACGCCCGCCAATATCGAGGCGATCCGTCCCCTGCGCGATGGCGTGATCGCGGACATCAACGTCGCCGAACAGATGATCAAGCATTTCATCGACAAGGCGCTGGGCGGGCCCAGCCGGTTCCCGCGGCATCATGACATCGCGGTCTGCGTCCCTTCGGGCTCGACCTCGGTCGAGCGCCGCGCCATTCGCGATGCGGCATCGAACGCCGGCGGGTCGCGCATCTTCCTGATCGAGGAACCGATGGCGGCCGCGATCGGCGCGGGCATGCCGGTCACCGAACCGATCGGCGCGATGGTCGTCGATATCGGCGGCGGCACGACAGAGGTCGCCGTGCTGTCGCTGCGCGGCCTGGCCTATAGCAATTCTGTGCGGGTCGGCGGCGACAAGCTGGACGATGCGATCTCGTCGTATGTGCGCCGCAAGCACAATTTGATGATCGGCGAAGCAACGGCCGAACGCGTCAAGCACGAGATCGGCATCGCGCGCCGTCCTGTCGGCATCGGCCGATCGATGTCGGTACGCGGCCGTGATCTTGTGACGGGACGTCCGACCGAAATCACCATCAATCAGGCGGAAATCGCCGAGGCGATCGCGGAGCCGGTCAACCAGATCGTGAAGGCCGTGCGATCCGCGCTGGAACATACGGCCCCCGAGCTGTCGGCCGACATCGTGGACCAGGGCATTGTGCTGACCGGCGGCGGCGCCTTGTTGAGCGAGATCGATGCCGTCATTTCCGAAGCGACCGGCCTGCCCGTGGTCGTGGCGGAAAATGCGCTCATCTGTGTTGCAAAGGGTGCAGGGCAAGCCCTGGAGGACGCCGAACTGTCCGGCGTCATGACCCTGATCTAGGATCCGGTGCCGCTCAAAAACCTCTGGCATTGAGACATGGGTGCGCTAGCCAGCGCATATGGATATCTTTGCCCAGGCCAAGGCGCGCGCCGACGAAATCGCGCCCGAACCCGCCGATAAACCGGCTGCTGCCGCGATAGCCGCATTCGGGTTCGGCTTGCTGGTGACCGGCATCTTCGTCGCACTCGAATGGATGGGCTTTGCGGTTTGGATGTCGTGGCTCGGCGCGGCTGCGGCCTATGCGGCCATAGCCTATGGCGACAGCGTTCTTGGCTGGAGCCGTCACAAGCGGGTCTTCCAGGAAGCGCTCCGCGACCTGAAGGAAACGTCGGGCACGTCGCTGCATTAGAGCCTGTCCTACAGGCGGCCGATCTGGCACATGTTCCGGTCATGCAGTTTCGTCCCAAAGCCTCGCTTCTCCGCTCGTCACGCCCGGTCGGAATGACCGGTCCCGGTTCTCGACGAATTCGGTGTGACCTTCGGCAGTTTTCCGCGATTTTTTTCGCAATCCTTTTGCTCGTTCAAACCAGCCCAGCGCTTGCCGACGGGCTGGTCGATAACGTCAACGGCATCACCCTGGACGACAAGGGACAGGTCGTCCGCTTCATCGGCCTGACCGTCACGCCGGACGGCAAGGTCGGCAAGCTGATCAAACAGGGCGAAAAGCCGTCGGCCGACAAGAACTGGCGTGCCGACTGGCGGCTGGACGGCAAGGGGCGCGTGCTGCTGCCCGGGCTGTTCGACGCGCATGGCCACATCATGGGGCTGGGGCTTTCGGCACTGACGCTCGATCTGACCGAGACGAAAACGCTGGCCGAGGCGCAGGCGAAGATCGCGGAATATGCGAAGGCCCATCCCGAACGCCGCTGGATCATAGGACGCGGGTGGAACCAGGAAATCTGGGGGCTGGGCCGGTTCCCGACCGCGGCCGACATCGACGCGGTCGTTGCCGACAAGCCGGTGCTGCTCGAACGGGTCGACGGGCATGCGACCTGGGCGAACACGGCAGCACTTGCGGCGGCGGGCATCACGGCGAAAAGCGTGTCGCCAACAGGTGGCCGGATCGAAAAGCTGCCGAACGGTGCGCCAGCGGGCGTGCTGGTCGATGCCGCCACCTCGCTGATGGACAAGGCCGTCCCACAGCCGCAGCCCGCCGAACGCGACCTGGCGCTGGCCAAGGCGCAGGAAATCCTGCTGTCGCTGGGGATCACCGCCGTCGCCGACATGGGCACCGCGCCCGACGACTGGAACGCGATGCGCCGCCTGGGCGACACGGGTGCATTGCGGATGCGGATGATTTCCTATGCCAGTTCGATCGACATGGCGATTTCGGTCGCGGGCGCGGGGCCGACGCGTTGGCTCTATGGCGACAAGCTGCGAATGGTGGGGATCAAGATGTATGCCGATGGCGCGCTGGGGTCGCGCGGGGCGTGCCTGAAAAAGCCCTATGCCGATGCGCCGACACAGTCCGGGCTCTGCTTCCTCGACGATGCAAAGATGCGCAACATCATGAGCCGTGCCGCGATGAACAACCTGCAGGTCGCAACGCATGCGATCGGCGACGCGGCCAATGCGCAAGTGCTGAGTTCGATCGAGGAACTGTCGCAGACCTACAAAGGCGACCGGCGCTGGCGGATCGAACATGCGCAGATCGTCGATCCCGCCGACCTGCCGCGGTTCGGCCAGAACGGCATCATTGCGTCGATGCAACCTGTTCACCAGACCAGCGACAGGGTGATGGCCGAGGCGCGGCTGGGCCCTGCACGGCTGGCGGGCGCCTATGCCTGGGCCTCGATGTTGAAGAACGGATCGCATCTGGCCTTCGGGTCCGACGTACCGGTCGAAAGCGCCAACCCCTTCCCCGGCATCGCTGCTGCGATCACGCGCGAGGGCGCCGATGGTCAGCCATTCGGCGGTTGGCAGCCACAAGAACGCGTCTCGCGTGAAGCGGCCCTTGCGGCTTTCTCGACAGGTGCCGCCTATGCCGCTCAGGCCGAGGACAAGATCGGGCGCTTGGCACCCGGCCTCCACGCCGACTTCATCCTGGTCGACGTCGACCCATTGATGTCGACACCCGCCGAACTGCGGAACACCAAGGTGTTGGAAACTTTCGTCGACGGGCAGCGCGTCTACCGCGCGAAATAGCTAGCCCGCGTATTTGACCGAACAGCCGTAGGATCGCGTGTCGGCCATCGCGACTTTGCGGCCCGCCTTCATGTCGGCAAGCGCCGCCAGCACATGGTTGCGGGCACCAGCGATGTCGGCGCGGTTGGCCGTAGGCTTGTCGTCGATCCCGCCCTTGTAGGTCAGGATCCCGCGCCCATCGACGATGTACATGTGCGGCGTGGTGGATGCCGCATAGGCCTTGCCCACCGCACCGGTCTGGTCGAGGATATAGGCGGTCGGCGCAGCGCTGGCGGTCTTGACCAGCGCATTGGCGGCGGCACCGTCCATATGACCCTGCTTGCCCGGCGCACCGGAATTGACCGTCAGCCACACCGCGCCCTGCGCAAGTGCGGCCCGCTGCGTCTTTTGCATGTTGGCGCTGTCATAGTGTTTCTTGACGAACGGGCAGCCCGGATTGTGCCACTCGAGAACCACCGTCTTACCACGGAACTGGGCCAGCGACACGGCTTTGCCATTGCTGTCGCGGGCCGTGAAGGCAGGCGCCGGAGCGCCGACTTGAGGCGCTGCAAGCGAAGGCGCAGCGATTGCCACCACCGCACACATGATGATCAGATGACGCATTCTTCCGTCTCCTTCGTGTCACCCCCCAAGTGCGGTGAGTGTGCCGACAGTCAGGACCTGCGGCAAGACCTTCGGGTCCGGCGTACCGGGTTCGTAATAGAGATAGAGCGGCACCCCCGACCGGCCATGCGCGGCGAGGAACTTGCTGATGTCCGCGTCGCCGCGGGTCCAGTCACCGACAAGGACGGCGGTATTGGTCTTCTTGAAGGCATCCACGACTTCGCGCCGGTCGATCGCAGTCTTCTCATTCACCTTGCACGTCACGCACCAGTCGGCGGTGAAGTAGACGAACACGGGTCGGCCGCTGGCGGTGAGCGCCGCGAGCCGTGCCTCGCTGAACGGTTCGGACACGATGCCCGGCGGTGCCGGACGCGAGATGATCGCGACGCCCGCCAAAAGGATCGCCGTTGCGCCCACGAGCGGCATCCAGACACCGGACTTGCCGGCGAGTTGCCGCCGCCCGGTCCACCACAGTGCCAGGCTGAACAGCAACGTCACGATCAGGCCCCACGCCATCACGTCGACACCGCCCAGCTTGCCTAGCACCCATGCGAGCGCGAGCGCGGTCAGGAACATCGGGATCGCCATGATATGGCGAAAGGTATTCATCCACGGTCCCGGCTTAGGCAGCACCCAGCGCAGCGGCGGGATGAGGCCGATCAGCAGGAACGGCAGCGCGAGGCCGAAGCCGAGGCCGATGAACACCCCCATCGCCGCGACCGGCGGCAGGACGAGCGCCGCGCCGAGCGCCGCTCCCATGAACGGTCCCGTGCAAGGCGTTGCCACGAACGCGGCCAATGCGCCGGTCCAGAACGCACCGGCCGTACCCTCCTGCCGCGTCAGCGCTTCGCCTGCGCTTACGCCGGGGAGTTCGAACAGGCCCGCCAGGTTGAGCGCGATGGCACTGACAAGGATCAGCAGCACGGCGATGACCCAGGGGTTCTGCAACTGGAATGCCCAGCCGACCGCCGCACCGCTCGCCCGCAATCCGAGCAGCGCTCCGCCGAGCAGCGCGCACGTCAGGATCGCGCCTGCAGTATAGGCCAATGCTTCCCGTTGCGCGCTGCGCCAGTTGGCTCCGCTGCGTGCAAGGCTGAGCGCCTTCAGGCTCAGGATCGGGAACACGCAAGGCATGATGTTGAGCAGGAGGCCGCCCAGCACCGCCGCTCCGATCGCCCATGCGATCGTCTCGATGCTTTCGCTGGCGGTGGAAACCGGCGGTACGGTGCCCGGCGTTGCGCTGACCATCAGCCCCTGCCCCGCGCCGAACCGCAAAACCCCGTCGAGTTTCGCAGGCTTTGCACCGTCGGCAAGCTTGGTTTCGACGACCAGCCGGTCCCCGTCACGCCCGACCGTTTGGGGCGCGGCATAGTCGAGCACGCCGTGCACCAGCGGAAAGAAATAAGCGCCGTCGATGCTCGCCGTCGAAGGAAGCGGCACGCCGATACGCACCTTGCCTCCCTCTATCGCGAAATGCGCCGTATCGGCGATCGGCCGCGGCATGGCAGCCCGCCAGCGGGCGAAGTTCGCATTGATGTCTCCCGCGCCGAGCTGCACGTCGAACGTGCCGCTTTCGGGAACGCAAATCTCCTTGGTGCACGCCAGCCAGTCGAGCTTCACACTGACCGGCAGGGACGTGCCGACCGAATAGCTTGCAGGCAGCTTGAAATCGACGAGCAGCACGTGCTCGCCCTCATAAACGTAGTTCATCAGTCCGCCGACGAGCAGCGTCTGCGGCACCGGATATTGCAGCGGTCCAGCGGCGACGCCTTCGGGCAGGGTCCACGCCGCCTGCGTCTCGACGCCCGCGTCGCCGGGGTTCTTCCAGTAACCGTGCCAGCCTGCTTCCGGCCGCATGACGATCGCCAGGGTGACCGTACCACCAGCCTTCAGCGGCACCGCCTCCGGCACCAGTTCGGCCGCGATATGGTTCGCCGCAAATGCCGGGAGCGGCGCGACCGCAAACACAAGCGCCAGGAATGTCGCAATGATGCAACGCACGACTGCCATGGACGCTTGTCTCCTTTGCGTCTGCTCCATAGGCATGCGCAATGCCCCCGTACAGGACTTGCCGATGATCCGTCCGTTGCTCGCTCTCGCTGCCGTTCTCATGCCCGCACTGGCGCAGGCCCAGCCGGTTGCAACCCCGCCCAAATTGCTCGTCGTCATCTCGGTCGACCAGTTCTCGGCCGACCTGTTCGCCGAATACCGCGCGCATTTCACCGGCGGTCTGAAACGCCTTGCGGACGGGGTCGTCTTCCCGAGCGGTTATCAGAGCCATGCCGCGACCGAGACGTGCCCCGGCCATTCGACCATCCTGACGGGCGATCATCCTGCGCGGACAGGCATCATCGCCAACAACTGGGTGGATCCCGGCTTGACCAGCCGCAAGGACAACGGCGTCTATTGCGCCGAAGACGAGACGCGGGGGAAGTCGAGCAGTTCCAAGGACTACGTGCCCTCACCCCTGCACCTGCTGGTGCCGACGCTGGGCGACCGGATGAAGGCAGCAAATCCCGCGTCGCGCGTCGTCGCGGTTTCGGGGAAGGACCGTGCCGCGATCATGATGGGCGGCCACAAGACCGACCAGATCTGGTTCCTGCGCCCCACCGACTTCGCCGTGTTCGAGACGCTTTACGATCACACCGGCACGCCCCCGGCGTCGGTCGTTCGCGCCAACGCGTCGATCGTCGCGGCGCTTGCCAGGCCCATGGGCCCGATGCCGCTCAGTCCATTGTGCACGACACGCAGTCGTGCGGTGCCGATCGGTACCACCAAGAGTGTCGGCGACGGACGTTTCGCGCGACCGGCCGGCGACAAGAAACTGTTCCGCGCTTCGCCGGAATCGGACGCGGTCACCGCAACGCTCGCCGGCGACCTCATCGACGAAATGAAGCTGGGCAAAGGCCCCGCGACCGACATCATCGCTATCGGCATGTCGGCGACCGACGTCGTCGGACACGCTTATGGCACCGAAGGCAGCGAAATGTGCCTGCAACTGATGGCGCTCGATAACGCTCTCGGCACGCTGTTCGCGCGGCTGGACAAGGCGAAGATCGATTATGCCGTGACGCTGACCGCTGACCATGGCGGCCACGACGCACCGGAGCGGAACCGCCGCAACGCGATTCCCGAAGATCACCGGGTCACGGAAGACTTCACGTTCGAGACGCTGAGCAAGCAGGTCGAGCAAGCGGTCGGCTTGCCCGGCCCGGTATTGCTCGGTTCCGAACTGGGTGACGTCTGGTTCTCGCGCTCCCTGACCGCCGAGCAGCGCGCGCGTGCGGAAGCACGGGCGATCGAACTGTTGAAGGCACAACCCGATGTGGCGGCTGTTTTCACCGGAGCCGAGCTGGAAGCGACGGCCGCTCCGAAGGGGCCGCCGGAAACCTGGACGCTCGCGGAGCGTGCGCGCACGTCCTATTACAAGGGTCGTTCGGGCGACCTGGTCGTCCTGCTCCGTCCGCGTACGGTTCCGATCTCCGAGCGGTCGGCCGTCGGCGGCTATGTCGCGACGCATGGCAGTCCGTGGGACTATGACCGCCGCGTGCCGATGCTGTTCTGGCGCAAGGGGCTTGCTCCGTTCGAACAGCCGAACAGTGTCGAGACGGTCGACATCGCGCCGACGCTCGCCGCGCTGATCGGCCTGCCGATTCCCAAGGGGGATGTCGACGGGCGCTGCCTCGACCTGATTGCTGGCGACGCGAGCAGCTGCCCGGCGAACTAGCGCCAACTCCTAACGACTGTCGCGAACTTTGATGCCGGCGCCGAGCTTGTTGGTGCCGATTTTTAAAGGTTCGTGGCTCCAGTCGGCGACGAAGGTCGTCGGGAACCCGGCACCCGGTGCGATCGAGGCGTCATTGCCCTCGATCGTCAGTCCGGCGGATGGATTGGCGCGCGCTTCGGCGGCGACGGCGATGATCGCCGAATGGTTCTCCTTGTTCTTGCCGACGACGATGACGTTGCGCGCGATCAGGCCGGTCGCGCCATTGGGCAGGTCGATCGCATAGTTCGTCTCGCGCCCGTTCGAATCGTCGAAGCTCGAATCGGTGATGCTGACGCGCGCGGCGCGGCTTTTGACATAATGCCCCCCCGTCCCGCGCTCGAACCGCACCCGGCTGACCGTTAGCGATGACGACTGGCCGATGTAGATCGAGTGCGAACACATGCCGTCGGGGCATCCGCCAAGCCCGGCGAAGGTCGAGCGCTCGATGGTGACCGACGCATTCGGATCCTCGGCAGTCAGGATGCCCTGTTCCGAATCGAGGAAGGTCGAACGGGTGACGGTCAGATCGCCCTTTTCCAGCCGGATGCCCGAACCGTTGCGGTCGGGCACGCGGATGCCGCGAAAGACGATTCCGTCGACAGTCGCGCTGGCACCGCGCAGGACGAGGGTCGCCTTGCCCTCACAGGCGCCGCCCTCGAAGATCGCGGTCGATGGTGTCGCGGCGCGCAGCGCCAGCGTGCCGCCTGCGAACACGGCGCAATCGCCATAGCGACCCGGTGCGACGATGATCGTTCCGCTGCCGCCGCCGATCGACTTCACGGCGTCGTCGAGGCGGTAAAAACTCCGCCCGGTTTCCTCGACACGGAAACCGCCGCCGCCCTGCGCGAACGCGGGTGTGGCGGCTAACATCACTATCATCATGTATGTCGAACATCGCGGCATGGTCAGGGCAACCCGGTTTGAACAGTGTCGCCGCCATCTTGCCGTCCGGGCGCGCTGTAGGACAGCCCCGATTTCCCGCCGTCAGTCCAGATTCGGCCTGAGCCAGCGGCGTACCGTTTCGGCATCCACCCCGCGGCGCAGGGTGTAGTCGGCCAGCTGGTCCTCGCCCACGCGCGCGACGCCGAAATATTCGGCCTGCGGATGGCCGAAGTAGAAGCCGGAGACCGCCGCCGTCGGCAGCATCGCGAAGCTTTCGGTCAGCACCAGCCCCGCCGCATCGCCCGCGCCCAGCAGGTCGAACAGCATCGGTTTCAGGCTGTGGTCCGGACATGCCGGATAGCCGGGCGCCGGGCGGATGCCGCGATATTCTTCCTTGATCAGCGCTTCGTTGGTCAGCTGCTCGCCCGGCGCATAGCCCCAGAGCATCATGCGGACATGCTGGTGCAGGCGTTCGGCGAAGGCTTCGGCGAAACGATCGGCCAGCGCCTTCAGCAGGATGTCCGAATAATCGTCCTTGTCCGCCTGGAAACGCGCGAGGTGCGGTTCGATGCCATGGATGCCGACCGCGAAGCCACCGATCCAGTCGCCGTCATGGTCGATGAAATCGGCGAGGCACATGTTCGGCCGGCCCTCGCGCTTGGCGATCTGCTGGCGCAGGAATGGCAGGCGGAGATGCTCTTCATTGTCGAGGTGGACGATCACATCGTCGCCCTCGCGGCGGCACGGCCAGAGCCCTGCAACACCCTTCGCCGTCAGCCATTTCTCGTCGAGAATCTTCGCAAGCATCGCCTGCGCGTCATCCCACAGGCTGCGCGCACTTTCGCCGACGACCGCGTCGTTCAGGATGGCAGGATAATTGCCGTGCAACTCCCACGCACGAAAGAACGGCGTCCAGTCGATCACCTCGGCCAAGTCGCGCAGGTCCCAGTCGGGAAATGCGTGCACGCCGGGCTGTTCGGGCGGCATCGGTTTCAGGTGATGGTCGAACGGGAACGCGTTTGCGCGCGCGTCGGCGATCGGGACCAGCGCGTTCTGCCCCTTACCCGCGCGCACTTCGCGGACGTGCGCGTAATCGTCGGCGAACGTCTTCACATAGGCATCGCGGCCCGTATCGCTGACCAGCGCCGTCGCCACGCCTACCGCGCGGCTCGCGTCGAGGACATGGATGACCGGCCCGTCATAGGCCTCGTCGATGCGGAGCGCCGTGTGCACCTTCGACGTGGTCGCACCACCGATGAGCAGTGGCATCGACATCTTTGCGCGCTGCATTTCCTCCGCGACCGTCACCATCTCGTCGAGCGACGGCGTGATCAGGCCTGACAGCCCGATAATGTCGGCATCATTCTCGTTCGCGGCCTCGAGGATCCTAGTCCACGGCACCATGACGCCCAGATCGATGACTTCGTAGCCGTTGCACTGGAGCACCACGCCGACGATGTTCTTGCCGATGTCGTGAACATCGCCCTTCACCGTCGCCATGATGATCTTGCCCTTGGCGCGCGCGCCGGGCTCCTTCGCGGCTTCGATGAACGGGATGAGGTGTGCGACCGCCTTCTTCATGACGCGCGCCGACTTCACGACCTGCGGTAGGAACATCTTGCCGCTGCCGAACAAGTCGCCGACCACGTTCATGCCATCCATCAACGGCCCTTCGATCACCTCGATCGGCCGCGCGAACTGCTGGCGGCATTCCTCGGTGTCATCGACGACGTACATGTCGATGCCCTTGACCAGCGCATGTTCCAGCCGCTTCGTCACCGGCCAACTGCGCCATTCCTCGGCCGCCTTTTCCTGCTGCGCGCCGCCGCCCCGGAAAGATTCGGCGATAGTGACGAGCCGCTCGGTCGGCGTCTCATCGGGAGTGCGCGCCGGGCGATTGAGGATGACGTCCTCGCACGCCTCGCGCAGCACGGGGTCGATCGCGTCATAGATGTCGAGTTGCCCGGCATTGACGATCGACATGTCGAGCCCGGCAGGGATCGCGTAATAGAGAAACACCGAATGCATCGCGCGGCGCACGGGTTCGTTGCCGCGGAAACTGAAGCTCAGGTTCGACAGTCCGCCCGAGAAATGGACGTGCGGGCAGCGCGCCTTGATCACCTTCACCGCCTCGATGAAGTCGACCGCGTAATTATTGTGTTCCTCGATACCCGTGGCGACCGCAAACACGTTGGGGTCGAAGATGATGTCCTCGGGCGGGAAGCCGATGGTCATCAGCAATTTATAAGCCCGCTCGCAGATCTCGATCTTGCGCTCTTTCGTGTCGGCCTGCCCCGCCTCGTCGAACGCCATGACAACGACAGCCGCGCCATAGGCCATGCACTTGCGGGCATGCTCCAGGAACTGGGCCTCGCCTTCTTTCATGCTGATCGAATTGACGATCGGCTTGCCGGACACGCATTTCAGCCCCGCCTCGATCACCGACCATTTCGAGCTGTCGATCATGAACGGCACACGCGCGATGTCGGGTTCGGCCGCGATCAGTTTCAGGAACGTCGTCATGGCGAATTCGGCGTCGAGCAGCCCTTCGTCCATGTTGATGTCGATGACCTGCGCGCCGTTTTCCACCTGCTGCCGCGCGACCTCGACCGCCGCCGGATAATCGCCGGCCATGATCAATTTCTTGAACGCGGCGGAGCCCGTGACGTTGGTACGTTCGCCGATGTTGACGAAGCGGGAGGAGGAGTCAGCGTTGGTCATTTGATCTCGTCATCATTGAGCGGCCTGGCGAGAACCACGTCATCGTACAACGTTCCGCCGACGTCGAACTGCCGTTCATTGATCTGGGTAAAGCCGTGCTTGCGATAAAAGGCCTTGGCGCGCGCATTGTCGTGGGCGGCCCCCAGGACAAGCCGTTCGAAGCCGGCAGACCCTGCGATTGCGGTCTGCATCAGTGCCGCGCCCAAACCGCCGCCGTGAAAGCGCGACAACAGGTAGATGCGCTTCAATTCGATGTCCCCGGCACCGGCACCGGGAAGGTCCGGTGCGGTCAGCATCGCATAACCGATCGGCGCGCCGGTCTGCGTTTCCGCAATCCAGATCCGCGCGCCTTTGTCGAAATAGGCCTGATAGGACTGCACGCTGTGCTGGCGCGCGCAATGTTCGACGATCGCCTTGCCCTGGATCATCCCGGCAAAGCTTTCGAGAAACGTCGCGCCGCCGACCAGCGACAGCGCAGCCACGTCGTCCGGCCCTGCGGGCCTGATGGTCCAGTCCTGTGCCACCACGGCTCAGGCCGCCATCGTGAAGGGTTCGAGCCCCGCAAGACGCGTCGCGGTTTCGACGCCCGGCAAGCGGCGCGGCTCGAGGCCGGCGACGGTTTTCGTCATCGCCGCGATGTGCGCAGGCGTCGACCCGCAACAGCCGCCGAGAATATTCACCTGCCCCGCATCCGCCCATTCGCGCACCAGCGACGCGGTCGTTTCCGGCAGCTCATCATACTGGCCGAGTTCGTTGGGCAGCCCCGCGTTCGGGTAGACCATGATCAGCGTATCGGCGAGGCCGCTCAGCACCTTCACATGCGGGCGCAGCTGCTGCGCGCCGAACGAGCAGTTGAGGCCGATGGTGACCGGCTTCGCGTGCCGCACCGCGTGCCAGAATGCCTCGACCGTGTGGCCCGACAGGTTACGGCCCGACAAATCGGTCAGCGTCATAGACACCATGATGGGAATCTCGCGGCCCAGCGCCGCCTCCGCATCCAGCACCGCCATGATGCCCGCCTTGGCATTCAGCGTGTCGAACACGGTTTCGATCAGGATGAAATCGACGCCACCCTCGACCAGCGCGTCCACCTGTTCGCGGTAGACGTCCTTCAGGTAATCGAAATCGATCTCGCGGAAGCCCGGGTCGTTGACGTCGGGCGACAGCGACAGCGTCTTGTTCGTCGGCCCGATCGCGCCCGCGACGAAGCGCTTGCGGCCGTCCTTCGCTTCATACTCGTCGGCCGCAGTACGCGCGATCCGGGCGGAAGCGACATTGATCTCCCGCACCAGATGCTCGGCCGCGTAATCCGCCTGGCTGATGCGGTTCGCGCTGAACGTATTGGTCGAAACGATGTCCGATCCCGCCTCCAGATACGCCCGCGTGATCGTGTCGGGCGCGTTGGGCAGGGTGAGCGCCAGGATGTCGTTGTTGCCCTTGGCATCGCGGGCGAGGTTCAGGTCGCCCATATAGTCCGCTTCGGAGAGCTTCCAGTTCTGGATCTCCGTCCCGAACGCGCCGTCGGTGATCAGGATGCGGGTCGATGCCGCATTAAACAGGGCTTCGCGTGCGCTCATGCTGCCTGCTCCTGTGCGGCGTCACTCCGCGGGCGCAGGCCCAGCAGGTGGCAGATCGCGTAACTCAGTTCCGACCGGTTGAGCGTGTAGAAATGGAAGTCGCGCACGCCGCCCGCGTAGAGGCGGCGGCAAAGCTCGGCCGCAACCGTCGCCGCAACCAGCTGACGCGCCTGCGGGTGGTCATCGAGCCCCTCGAACAGGCGCCCCATCCATGCAGGAACCACGGTGCCGGTCATCGCCGACATGCGTTTGATCGCGGCGAAATTGCTGACCGGCATGATTCCCGGCACGATCTCGCTGTCGATGCCCGCTGCCGCCGCCGCATCGCGGAAGCGGAAGAAGGTTTCAGGTTCGAAGAAGAACTGCGTGATGCCGCGCGATGCGCCCGCGTCGAGCTTGCGCTTGAAATTGTCGAGATCGGATTGCGCGGTCGCGGCCTCGGGGTGGGTTTCGGGATAAGCACTGACCGAGATTTCGAACGGGTGCCGCTTGCGCAGGCCTTCGACCAGTTCGGCGGCCCCGGCATAGCCTTGCGGATGAGCCTCGAACGCCTTTCCAGCAACCGGCGGATCGCCGCGCAGTGCCACGATATGACGAACGCCCGCCTCCCAATAGGCATCGACGATCTCGTCGATCTCGCCCCGCGTCGCTTCGACACAGGTCAGGTGCGCGGCAGCGGGGATTGCCGTCTCGCTGGCGATCCGCGCGACGGTTGCATGCGTGCGCTCGCGGGTCGATCCGCCCGCGCCATAGGTGACCGAGACGAACCGCGGATTGAGCGGGCTGAGCGTTGCGATCGCGTCCCACAGCGTCTCGTTCATCTTCTCGGTCTTGGGCGGGAAGAATTCGAACGACACGCGTGCATCGCCCGCGACATCGGCGAACAGCGGCGTCGCGAGCGCGCGGCGTGCTTCTTCGAGTTGGACGAGAGTCAGCGTCATGCGGCAACGGCCTTCAGTTCGGCCGGGCGGCGGCCCAGCCAGAGTTTCACGGTAAGTTCGCCGCCATCGAGTGTTTCGGTTTCGGCGAGCGTCAGGCCGTTCGCGGCAAACCAGCTCGCGATCTGGGCATCGGAGAAACCAAGACGCGCATGGGCGTCCTGCAGGCGAAGCTCCTCGCGGTCATGGCTGTCGAAATCGGCGATCAGCAGGCGTCCGCTGGGCGCGACGATGCGCGCGGCCTCGGCAATCGCAGCTTCGGGCGCGGGAATATAGTGCAGCACCTGGTGCATGACGACCGTATCGGCACTGGCGTCGGCGAGCGGGAGCGCGGTCACGTCGCCCTGCCGCCAGTCGACCGCCGCGTCGGGCAGCTTGGCACGGGCGAGGCGGAGCATTTCGGGGCTGCGGTCGACGCCGGTCGCATGGCGGGCCTGTGCGCCGAACAGTTCGATCATCCGCCCGGTGCCGGTACCGATATCGACCAGTCGGCCGATGTTTTCGCCCAGCAAGGTGCGCATCCGCGTCTCGACAGCACTTTCGGCGACGTGGAGCGAGCGGATCGCGTCCCACTGGTCGGCATGCTGGGCGAAGTAACGCTCGGCAGACGTGGCACGGTCGGCGCGCACGGCGTTGAGCTTGGCGGCGTCGGCGGCGGCCCAATGATCCTCACCGCAGCTATCGATCAGCGCGAACAGGGGGATCGCGATGCTGCTGGGTGCCGGTGTCAGGAACACCCAGCTGCCTTCGCGGCGGCGCGCGGCGAGCCCGGCATCGACCAGGATTTTCACATGGCGCGATACGCGCGGCTGGCTTTGCCCCAGCACTTGCGCCAGTTCGCCGACAGCCAGTTCCATTCGCCGCAAAAGCGACACGATCCGCAGCCGCGTCGGATCGGCAAGAGCACGGAAAATGTCCACGGGCGCGGTCATAGGGGTAACATATAAAGAATTCTTTATATGTGGTCAATCGCGCAATCACGTGCCTTTTTCTTGCCGTTATTCGGCGAACGCAGTATTCAGCAGGTCGCGCCGCCGCATTTCGCAGTCGGCCAGATTCTTCGAGGGGAGTCCTTCATGAAAAAGATCGTTCTCGTTGCTGCCATCGCAGCAGCCGCATCGCTTGCCGCCTGCTCGCAGCACGCCAAGAATGAAACGACCGAAGCCGCAAACGCCGTCGCAACGGACATCAACGCAACCGCCGCAGAAGCGGTCAATTCGGTCGATGCCGCCACCGACAACGCGATGGCCAGCGTCTCGAACGCTGCCGACGCGGCGACGAACAAGGTCCAGTCGGCTGCCGAAAAGATGAAGGCTGCAACCGGCAACGCCATGACCGACGCAGGTAACTCGCTGAAGCACTAAGCCGCTTCGCCGAAGAGACGAGAAAGGGCCGGAGCATCGCTGCTCCGGCCCTTTTTCTTTGGGCAACGGGCTTGGGCAAAGCCCAAGCTTCGTCGGTCAGGATGGCGACGGGTGTCGCCACCCGCCGTCCGTTCTGATTTCGTGGTCGGCCTAGCTCCGCTAGGCCGTGCCCGAAATCAGAAATCCATTCCGCCCATTCCGCCCATGCCGCCGCCGCCCATGGGCATTGCCGGCTTGTCTTCGGGCATTTCGCTCACGGCCGCTTCGGTCGTGATCAGCAGGCCAGCCACCGATGCCGCGTTCTGCAGCGCGGTGCGCACGACCTTGGTCGGGTCGATCACGCCGGCGGTGACGAGGTTTTCGTACACGTCGGTCGACGCGTTGAAGCCATACGACGTGTCCGACTGGTCGAGCAGCTTGCCCGACACGACGGCGCCGTCATGGCCCGCGTTGCTGGCGATCTGGCGAACCAGCGCGGTCAGCGACTTGCGGACGATGTCCACGCCGCGGGTCTGGTCTTCGTTCGCACCGGTCAGGCCTTCGAGTGCCTTCGTCGCGTACAGCAGGGCCGTACCGCCACCGGGGACGATGCCTTCTTCGACAGCTGCGCGGGTTGCGTGCAGCGCATCGTCGACGCGGTCCTTGCGCTCCTTCACTTCGACTTCCGAAGCACCGCCGACCTTGATCACGGCAACGCCGCCGGCGAGCTTGGCGAGACGCTCCTGGAGCTTCTCACGGTCGTAATCGCTGGTGGTGTTTTCGATCTGCTGGCGGATCGCCTCGACGCGGCCCTTGATCGCATCGGCTTCACCCACACCGTCGATGATGGTGGTGTTGTCCTTGTCGATCGTGACGCGCTTGGCCGAACCGAGCATGTCGATCGTGACGCTCTCGAGCTTGATGCCCAGGTCTTCCGAGATCATCTCGCCCTTGGTCAGGATCGCGATGTCCTCGAGCATCGCCTTGCGGCGATCGCCGAAGCCCGGTGCCTTGACGGCTGCGACCTTCAGGCCACCGCGCAACTTGTTGACGACCAGGGTCGCCAGCGCTTCGCCTTCGATGTCTTCCGCGATGATCAGAAGCGGACGGCCCGACTGAACGACGGCTTCCAGGATCGGGAGCATCGCCTGCAGGTTCGACAGCTTCTTTTCGTGGATCAGGATGAACGGGTCGTTGAGTTCGACCGTCATCTTTTCCGGGTTGGTGATGAAGTAGGGCGACAGGTAGCCACGGTCGAACTGCATGCCTTCGACGACGTCGAGCTCGAAATCGAGGCCCTTGGCTTCCTCGACGGTGATCACGCCTTCCTTGCCGACCTTTTCCATCGCTTCGGCGATCTTTTCGCCGACGATGGTGTCGCCGTTGGCAGAAATGATGCCGACCTGGGCGATTTCCGCCGTGCCCGAAACCGGCTTCGAACGCGCCTTGATGTCCTCGACGACCTTGCCGACGGCGAGGTCGATGCCGCGCTTCAGGTCCATCGGGTTCATGCCGGCCGCAACCGACTTCATACCTTCGCGCACGATCGCCTGGGCGAGAACGGTCGCGGTCGTCGTGCCGTCACCGGCGACGTCGTTGGTCTTCGACGCGACTTCGCGCACCATCTGCGCGCCCATGTTCTCGAACTTGTCCTTCAGTTCGATTTCCTTGGCGACGGTGACGCCGTCCTTGGTGATGCGCGGGGCACCGAACGACTTGTCGATCACGACGTTGCGGCCCTTCGGGCCCAGCGTGACCTTCACCGCGTCGGCGAGGATATCGACACCGCGCAGGATGCGCTCACGCGCGTCGCGGCTGAATTTTACGTCCTTGGCTGCCATGTTGGCTGACCTTTCAGAATGAAATTAGGTTTGAAAATCGGAATTCGGGAACTCAGCCAACGATGCCGAGAATGTCCGATTCCTTCATGATGATCAGGTCTTCGCCGTCCAGCTTGACCTCGGTGCCCGACCATTTGCCGAACAGGATCTTGTCGCCGGCCTTGACGTCCAGCGGGGTCACGGTGCCGTCTTCGGCCTTGGTGCCCGAACCGACGGCGACGATTTCGCCTTCCTGCGGCTTTTCCTTGGCCGAGTCGGGAATGATGATGCCGCCAGCCGTCTTTTCCTCGGCTTCTACGCGGCGAACCAGCACGCGGTCGTGCAGGGGTCGAAATGCCATTGTGACTTACCCTTTGCTTGGGACGTTGGAACAACGTCGGAAGTTCATCGTTAGCACTCACCTGTCGCGAGTGCCAGCATGGGCCATATGGCCCCCGTTTATGACTGTTCAAGGTACGGCGCATTAAAAATTCGGCGGCACGTTCGTCCAGCGCCGCCGGTCGAAGCCGCCCGAGGCTTGCACCGCTATCCAATTGCGGCAATCGTGTTACCGGGGGCGCAACAGGAGGGTATGCCGTGCGTCTGAATATCTGGCTCACCTCGTCTCTGGCGATCGCGCTGGCTTCGTGCGGCGGAAGCGATAGCGCGGCACCGCCCGTCACACCCCCGACCAATCGCGCACCTGTGTTCACGTCGGCGGCGACTGCCAGCGTTCCGGAAAACACGACGGGCACTGTCTACACCGCAACCGCGACCGACGCCGACGGCAATGCCGTCACTTTCAGCATTTCAGGCGGCGCCGACGCCGCGCGGTTCCGCATCGCGGCGGGCGCGCTGGCATTCGTCAATCCGCCAGACTTCGAAAATCCCGACGATGCCGACGCCAACAACATCTACCTCGTCCAGCTGAGTGCGTCGGACGGAACGGCGACGACGACGCTCAACCTGGCGTTCACCGTCACCAACCAGGGATCCGACCTATTTCATGTCCGCCGCGTCGGCACCGGATTTACCCAGCCGGTCTTCGTAAAGGGCATTCCCAACGGCTTCGGGCGGGTGTTCGTCGTCGAAAAGGGCGGCCGCATCAAGCTGATGAACACGACGTCGGGCGGCGTGCTGCCGACGCCGTTCCTGGATGTCTCGTCGCAGGTTTCGACCAGCGGAGAACGCGGCCTGCTGGGGCTCGCCTTCGATCCGAACTTCACCACGACCCACATTTTCTACATCTACATGATCAACACGACGGGCAATATCGAGGTCCGCAAGTACCGCACGATGCTGGGTAACGACGATGTCGCCGACCCGACGTCGTCGGACGTCATCCTGACCATCCCGCACCCCGGCGCCGACAATCACAATGGCGGCTGGATCGACATCGGCCCGGATGGCAACCTGTATATCGGCACCGGTGATGGCGGCGGTTCAGGCGACCCAGGCAACAATGCGCAAAATGCCAGCAGCCTGCTGGGCAAGATGCTGCGTATCGACCCGCGCAGCGACGCCTTCCCCACAGATCCGTTGCGGGATTACGCCATTCCGGCGACCAACCCGTATGCGACCAGCGGCGGTTCGCCCGAAATCTGGCTGAGCGGCCTGCGCAACCCCTTCCGCGCAAGCTTCGACACGACGGGCAACCTTTACATCGGCGATGTCGGGCAGGACGCGATCGAGGAGATCGACCTCGTACCCGCGGGCGCTAATGGCCTGAACTTCGGCTGGCGGCTGCGCGAGGGATCCCAGCCGTACAACGGCGGCGCGAACAGCGCGCTCTTCACGCCGCCGGTCGCCGAATATTCGCACGGCAGCGGCGCACTGCAGGGCAACTCGATCACGGGCGGCTATGTCTATCGGGGACCGGTCGAAGCACTGCGCGGCCAGTATTTCTTCGCCGACTTCGTCAGCGGCAACATATGGTCGGTGCCGGTGAGCCGCCTGATCCAGGGACAGACGCTCGCCAGCAGCGCTTTCACGCCGCGCCGCGCCTCATTTATCCCCGATGCGGGAACCATCAACAACATCGCCAGCTTCGGCACGGACGAGGGGAACGCGCTCTACATCGTCGACTATGACGGCGACATCTTCATCGTGGAGCCGGGCACGCAGGGTTCGCTCTAACCCGCGCAGTCGCATTTACACCCCAAGGCCGAGGCTGTAGCGCCAGCGACAGGTCAAGCGGGATTGAACGATGCGACTGGTACGCGGTGCGTGGAAATTGCTGGTCGGCGTCAAGGATGCGCTGGTCCTTCTGCTGTTGTTGCTGTTCTTCGGCACGCTCGCTGCCGTGCTTTCGGCGCGGCCCGGCACCCGGCCGATCGCGCCCGGAGCGCTGGTTCTCGACCTGCGCGGCAGCATCGTCGAGCAACCGACGCCCATCAACGCGACCCAGGCATTTACGGGCGGCGAGCAGGCGAAGCAGTTCCGCCTGCGCGATATCGTCGCGGCGCTGAACGCGGCGTCGGTCGACGACCGGGTCAAGGCCGTCGTGCTCGACCTCGACGGATTCATGGGTGGCGGACAGGTCGCACTGGGCGATGTCGGCAAGGCGCTGGACCGGGTTCGCGCGAAGAAGCCGGTGCTGGCCTTCGCGACGGGTTATGGCGACGACGCCTACCAGCTTGCCGCGCACGCCAGCGAAATCTGGCTCGACCCGCAAGGGCTGGCGCTGTTCCAGGGCGCGGGCGGGACGCGGCTCTATTACAAGGGGCTGCTCGACAAGGTCGGCGCCACCGTCCACGTCTATCGCGTCGGCAAGTACAAGTCGGCGGTCGAACCCTATATCCTCGACAAGGCATCGCCCGACGCGAAGGCGAACAGCCGAGCGCTGGCCGCCGCCATGTGGCAAGCCTGGCAAGCCGATGTCATACAGGCGCGGCCAAAGGCGCATATCGCGACCTTCGTCGCGGACCCTGCAACCGAGGTGAAGGAAAACGGCGACCTCGGCCAGGCCGCGCTGAAGGCCGGTATCGTCGACCGGCTGGCACCGCGCGTCGAATTCGAAGCACGGGTCGCACAAATCGCCGGCGTGGGAAATCGCACCGCCCGCAAGCCCAGCCAATATGCACGGATCGACCTGAAGCCCTATATCGCCGCCAGCCAGCGCCCCTCGGGCGACCGGACGATCGGTGTCGTCACCGTGGCTGGCACGATCCAGGACGGCGAGGCATCGGCCGGAACCGCCGGCGGGACGACGATTTCGCAGATCATCGACCGCGCCGTCGCATCGGACAAATACAAGGCGCTGGTCGTCCGCGTCGATTCCCCCGGCGGGTCGGCGCTCGCGTCCGAACAGATCCGCCAGTCGCTCGAAAGCGCGCGCAAGAAGGGCATGCCGGTCGTCGTCTCGATGAGCAATGTCGCGGCGTCAGGCGGTTACTGGGTATCGATGGCGGGGGACCGCGTGTTCGCCGAACCCGATACGATCACCGGCTCGATCGGCATTTTCGGGCTGATCCCGACGTTCGAAAAGGGCTTGGCCAAGATCGGCGTGAGCGGTGACGGCGTGGCGACAACCCCGCTGTCCGGTCAGCCCGACATCATTCGCGGAACCAACGCGGCGTTCGACACGGTTGTCCAGACCGCGATCGAATCCGGTTACCGCCGCTTCATCACGCTGGTCAGCGGCGCGCGGAAACTGGCGCCGGAACGTGTGAACGAGATTGCGCAAGGCCATGTCTGGGATGGCGGCACCGCGCACCAGCTGGGCCTGGTCGATGCGTTCGGCGATATCGACGATGCGATTGCAGAGGCGGCACGCCGCGCGAAGCTCGATCCCGGCAAGCCGCACGCCGTCTGGCTCGATACCGAACCGACGTGGCGCGAAGTGCTGGCGTCGATGTTCACCAGCAGCGACGAGAGTGCCGCCGTCCCCGTCGACCTGCTGACCACGCTGTCGCGCCAGCGCATCGCGGAACTGGCGAGCGCGGCAGAGGATGCGCGACTGATGACGACGGCATCGGCGATCCAGGCGCGCTGCCTCAACTGTCCCGTGCCTGCGACCGCCGCACCGAAAACAACCCTGTTCGAAATGATAAAGGCCTGGATTTCATGATGGACCTACGCGCCGCCACCATTGACGACGCACAGACGCTGCTGGGCATTTACGGCCCCTATGTCGTGACCAATGCCGTGTCGTTCGAATCGGCACCCCCGACGCTCGACGACATGAAGGCGCGGCTCGAGGCCGCCGGGGATACCCACCCGTGGATCGTCGGCTTCGACAGTGAGACCGGCGTGGTGCTCGGCTATGCTTTCGCCAAGCCCTTGCGGCCCGGCCCCGCCTACCGCTTTGCGGTCGAAACCGCCTGTTACATTGCGGGCGAGGAAGGCCAGGGGCATCGCCGCACGCTCTATGGCGCACTGCTCGCGACGCTAACGGCGCAGAACTATACCCAGGCGATCTCGACGCTGACCATGCCGCAGGACAAGGCGATCCAGCTGCACGAGGCCCTGGGATTCAAGCGGGCCGGTTTCTATCGTGAGGTAAGCTACAAGAACGGCCAGTGGATCGACGTCGGCATGTGGCAGCGCGAACTGGCGGAACCGGGAAAGACGCCGGACGAACCCCTGCCCTTTTCTCAGGTCGGAGTGGTGCGCAGCTAGCTCGCGATATAGTCGCGCAGCGCCGCGGCTTCGCTTTCGATCTTGTCGATCCGGTGCTTCACCAGGTCGCCGATCGACACGATCCCGACCATCGCCACGCCATCGACCACCGGCAGGTGACGGATTCGGCGCTTGGTCATCAGCGACAGCGCCGACATGATCGCCGTCTCCGGCTCCACCGTGAGCGCGGGACTCGTCATCACGTCGCCCACGCGCTTGTCCAGCGCGGCCGCGCCCTCGCGCTCCAATCCGTAGATCACGTCGCGTTCGGAAAAGATGCCCACGATCGTATTACCGTCGGTGACGGGCACCGCACCGATCCGTTTCGTTGCGAGCAGCTTCACCGCGTCGCTGACGGTCGCATCCGGCGAGATCGAAACGACGTCGGCATCGCGTCCGGAAATTATGGCCCTGACAGTCATCGTCCAGCCTCCTAAAGGCGACTCTTACAAGGTCGCCGACGCATCTTTCCACGCGTGCGTCCGAAAGGGAACCCATGGCCGACAATGACCTCGACGACCCGGGCTATGCCGCCTTCGCCTGGAAGCGGTATCGGCGCCTGATGATCTGGATGACGCTGGCGTCGGCGGTCTCGGTCGTGGCCGGTCTTGGGGCACTGCGTATCTATTGGGGGCCGATGCCGCTGCTCGGCACCATATTCGCAGCCGGCGGCATTTTCTTTTCGGTCTTGCTGGCGGCGGCCCTCATGGGCCTGGTGTTTCTGTCGTCGGGCAGCGGCCATGACGAACGCATCGAAGACACATCCCGCGACGAACGATGGAGCCAGAAATGAACCGCGAAGACCCCATCCTGCGCGTCGTGCCGGGCCCGGCCGACATCAACGCCAACGGCCATATCTTCGGCGGCTGGGTGCTGAGCCAGATGGACATCGCCGGCGGTATCGTTGCCGGACGCATATCGCAGGGTCCATGCGCCACGGTCGCGATCGAAGGCATGGCGTTTCACGCGCCCATCCTGCTGCGCGACCTGATCTCCGTCTACGCCAAGGTCGAACGGCGCGGCCGCACGTCGGTCGCGATCCGGCTCGACGTCGTTGCGAGCCGGAAAGGCGGCAAGGAAGAAGTGAAGGTCACGAGCGGTGTCTTCACCTTCGTCGCGCTCGACGAGAACGCCCGACCGCGTCCGCTGCCGCCCGAGACCGCCTAGCTCGCTTCCTTTTCGCGGAACGATAGCGTGGCGGCTCCGTTCGCGGGCACTGTCACGGCCCAGAGCCAGGCGCCATCCTTCTTGCGCGCCTTGCTGCTGAAGCCAGACAGCGTTCGGTCGCCCAGCTTCGCCTCGAACGCGACCGGGAACGGGTTGGCGTTGGTGACGGTCAGCGTGTGACGTCCGCCGTCTGCGAGCACGTCTCGCGCGACGATGCCGGTCGCGGTTGCGACATCGACCTCGACCTCCTCGCCGATCGCCTTGTCGCCGACGGACCCTTCGCCGAGCAATAATGGGCGAGCGCCGCCCTGCTGGTAAAGCGCCACTTTCCCTGCCGGGAACGGCAGGCCCAGTCCATCCGCGGTACGGTTCCTCGCCCGCAGCGTCAGCTTCACGTCCGCATCCCCGTCGCCATAGACATCCGCACGATAGACGAGCGTCACCGGCACGCGTTCCTTGTCGAGGAGCGCAACCTGCTTCTGGGCATTGGCCGCAACCGTGACGGGTTCGGGCACGCGATAGAGTTTCAGGTCGCCGAGTTCTTCCTGCTGCACCACCATCGCGGCCTTTTCACGCCGCGCGCCGGTGACGACGATGTCCATCGCCTCCGCCGCCATCATCATTTGGGGCGCGGGTGGAGGAGGCGGCGGCGGCGCCGGCACGCCGTTGCCCAGATTGCTCGTCGTCGTCCCCTGCGGCCAGCAGGTCAGGTTGATCGACTGTTCCTGATAGGGCTTTTCACGGCGTTCGTTGCTGCGGTTCAATCGCCCGGCGATCACCATCGCCTGCGCTTTCGGGAAGCTGGTCTCGTCGGCACTGGCGAGCGTGACCCAGCCGAACAGGTCGACCGTCTTTCCGTCCGCACCAAGGGTCGCGACATAGTTCGACTGCCAGTCGAAATTGTCGGCAAGGTAACTGAGGGTCACTGTCGCGGTTGCTTCGCGGGAGCTTCGCGTGCGGACCGACAGCGTGGGTTTCGCCGACAGCCCCTCTGGCACCGAATCATAGACGATGGTTTCGGGAATGCCGGTGCAGCGTAGCGCCTCGTAACCAGCAGCAGTCTGCAGCACGACCTGCCCGCCCGGCCCCGAGCGGATGACCGCGTCTTCCTCGGTCGTCTTGCCGGTCTTGCGCACGGTGCGGCGGATGGTGACGTGCCGCCCGGTCGAGGCGCCGAGCAGGCTGGCGGGCGAGAGCAGGTTCGCGTCCTGGTTCTTTTCGACGATGCCGTCCGGCAGGCCCGTCACGATCGCGCTTTCGGGCAGGATGCCGCCCGCGACCCCCTCAAACCGGATGACGCCATCGCCTGCGGGAATCGTCACGCGCCGGGTTTCAGTGACCAGTGCGAACCCGCGGAGGTAGCGCAGGTTCATCGGCTCGTCGGCCGAACGGTTCGGCGCGCGGTAAATGCTGACCGACACTGCCTCCGGTGCGGCGGAAGTTGTGGTCGTCTGAGCAAATGCCGGTGCCGCCGCGATCAGCAGCAGCGCAGCGAACCGCACGATCAATACCGCGTGTCGAACACGGCAGTGACCACCGCCTCGCCATTCGCAGGCACGGTCACTTTCCACACCGCCTCGTCCGAGGATCGCCGTTCGCTCTTCTGGCTCTCCGACACGATCCGCGTGTCGTCATAATAATTGTCGAGCCCCGCCTGCGTCAGGTCGATCGTCACCGGCGCGTTGCGCGCGTTGGTCAGCGTGTAGCGCATCGAGGTTTTCCAGCGCGACGAACCGGCCTTCTCGCGCGCCTCCACCACCGGCTTTACCTTCACATCGAACGCTTCGCCGGTCTTCAGGCCAAGTGCAGACCCCATCGGCGTATGGCCGATCTGGTTCTCACCGATGAACTGCGGCTGGCCCTTCGCGTCCTTCATATAGACGCGCACCGCTCCCGCGGGCAGCGCATCGCCCAGGCCGCCGTCGCGGCTGGTCGAGAAGCGCAGCACGGTGTCCGCCGACTGCGCCTCGCTCTGCGTGCCGAGCCAGGCGTTGCGGTATTCATAGCCCTTGGCGGCACCCGCGCCCGACACGTCGAGGAAGCTCACCTGCTTCTGCTGCGCCTGCGCGATCGTGGTGCGTTCCTTGATCGGGTAGAGATAGAAATCACCGAGCTGCGGACGATTGGCGGTCTGCGTGCCCGGCTTCACCAGCGTGCCGCGCTGCGGTTGCGGGCGGTAGTAGGGTTGCTGCCCGTTGTTGCTATCGCCCACCTGTCCCGCGACCAGCAGGGTTTCGGCATTGGTATAGGTCGTACCCGAATTGTTGGTCAGCGTGACCCAGCCCTGCACGTCGATCTTGCCAGCACCCTCGTCGAAAAGCGCGACATAGTCGGCCTTCCAGCCGAGACCCGGCGTCAAATAGCTGAGCGAAACCGGCCGCGTGCCTGCGCGGCTCGAATCGACCGTGACCGACAATGTCGGGCGCGCGCGCAGGTTCGGCGGCACCTTGTCGAAGATCACGCGCACCGGCAGGCCGTCGTCGCGCAGCACCTCGATCCGGCTGCCGATCTGCAGCACGACGCCGCCGTTCGCGGCCAGCACCTTTGCCTGCTCACGCGTCTCCGCGCCTGTCGCCGGATTGATTCGGACGATGGTGATGACCTGCCCTACGGCCTTTTCCATCAGCGCCGACGGGCTCAGCAGGTCATAGTCGAAATTCTGTTCGACGATGCCGAAGTCTGCACCGCCGATCGTCACCGTTTCTGCGCGAATCTGCGCCGAGACATCCGGGAATTCTACGGTGGTGCGGCCATTGGGCAGCGCGGTCTGGCGTACGTCCTGCACCAGTGCCTGGTTGTTGTTGTAGATGGTGACCGCGACCGTCCCCTGCGCACTGCGGTTGGGGTCGGGCAGCTGGGCCGATTGGGCGAAGGCGGGGCCAGCAAGCGCAATCAGGGGCAACAGGGCAAAACGGCGCATTCAGGTCTCTCCGGTCGTTACGCCGGATGACATTGGCATCATGTGGCCTGAAGCGGGAGTGAATAAGGGCGGCTAATGCCGCCCCTAGCCATTATTCCTCAGTCGCAGCCTCGGCGACGATCTTCTTTGGACGACCGCGCTTCTTGGGCGCGGCGATCGGTTCACCCTCGACACCGGCGACGGGTTCCATCGATGACGGGATGGAAATCGACGGCGGTAGAGCGTCGAAAGGCAGGGTCGAATCGCCCTCGTCCGCATGGTGGGCACCGTTGCCGTTGGCACGGGCACGCAGCGGAGCGCGTTCGCGAGGAGCGCGTTCTTCACGGGGTGCACGATCTTCACGCGGACGCTCGTCACGTTCCGGGCGCGATTCGCGCACAGGACGGTCGTCACGACGCGGGCGATCTTCATATTGCGCGCGCGGTTCGTCACGGTCGTCGCGCGAATAGCGTTCGTTGCGGTTTCCATTCGGGCGGTCGTCGCGATTGCCGCGATCCTGGCGCTCGTTGCGGTCATTGCCGCCACGGTCGTTCCGTTCTTCGCGATACTGACGCTGCGGCTGTTGCTGCGGGCGGGCTTCGCGGGGAACGTCGAACTCGTCGCCTTCACCCTCGTCGCCGTCTTCGCCGTCATAGCCCTCTTCGGCCTCGAGGCGTTCCTGGCGCGCGCGCGGGTTTGCTTCTTCGAAACGGGCGCGGTTTTCGGCGATCACGCGGAAATAATGGTCGGCGAACTGCAGGTAATATTCGGCAAGAACGCGGTCGCCGGCCTGTTGCGCGTCGCGCGCGAGCGTCTTGTATTTCTCAAGAAGCTGCGGCGCGTTGCCACGCGCACGGTTGTCGATGCGATTGCCCATTTCGGGTCCGCGACCACCGCCGCCATTCTGGCGCTGGCCGCCCCGGCCGCGACGGCGACCGGACTGCTGACGATTGTTGATCAAGTGATGCTCGTCCTTGGTAGGGTAAAACCAATCCCTTTTGGCCCCGTGCGCGCTGTCGTATCCGAACCGCCGGACGATCAGCCGCTTCACCGATCCTGCCGCATTATGGCGACAAGCCGGTTACTGTTGGGGGTAAGGCAGCGGCGCATCAGCAAAAGCTGGAATTTGCGTTCGCCCCTTGCTCTCTATCTAGCGACGAAATCCTACAGGACCAAGCATTAATTCGCGGTAAGCAAAAGACAGCGGTCGCGGCCCGCAAGATCCTTGCGACAATCGACCGTAAAACCGGCGTTTTCGAACAAATCCGTGACTGTGGCGCGCTGGGTATGGCCGATCTCGATACAGGCGATTCCGCCGAGGGCGAGTTGCGCCGGGAGCGCGGTTGCTAGCGCTCGGTAGTCGTCGAGGCCGTCGGGTCCGGCGAACAGGGCAGAGGCGGGTTCCCAGTCGATGACATCGGAGGGCAGCGTTTCGTCGGCCGCGATATAGGGCGGGTTGCAGAGGATGAGATCGAAAGTTTCGCCCGTCCCGTTCCACCCGCCTTTCACGATTTCGGCGCGGCCCGGCGCTATGGCCGCAGCGTTTTCGCGCGCGATGGCGAGGGCGTCGTCGGATGCGTCGATGCCGATGCCGGTTGCTTCGGGCCATTGGTCGAGCGCCGCCAGCAGCAGCGCGCCGGAGCCGGTGCCGAGATCGAGCACACGTTTGGGACCTGCTTTGCCGAAGTGTGCGACGGCGGCGTCGATCAACGTTTCGCTGTCTGGACGCGGGATGAGGACGCCCCGGGCGACGTGGAGGGTGATCGTCCAGAAGTCGCGCTCGCCCGTGATGTAGGCAATGGGTTCATGGGCACGGCGGCGGGCGATGAGGGCGTCGAAGGCTGCGGGGACTGGATGGTCGCCGAGGAGGAGCTGTTCGCGCGTGATGCCAAGCGCGTGGGCGAGGAGGAGTTCGGCGTCGAGGCGGGGGGTGTCGGAGACAGCGGCGAGTGCCGTGGTGGCGCTTCTTAGCCCCTCCCCTTCAGGGGAGGGGTTGGGATGGGGCAGTCCATCTCGGCCAATACTGCTCTCGTGGGTGAGAGCGTTCCCCACCCCAACCCCTCCCCTGAAGGGGAGGGGCATTTCTTTACTCACCCAACGCCCCCAACCGGGCCGCCTCGTCCTCGCTGATCAGAGCCCCGATCAGTTCGTCCATCGCGCCTTCGAGGATTTCGGGCAGGCGATGCAGCGTCAGGTTGATCCGATGATCGGTCACCCGCCCCTGCGGGAAGTTATAGGTGCGGATGCGTTCTGACCGGTCGCCCGACCCCACCATCGCCTTGCGCGCGCCGGATCGTTCGTCGGCAAGGCGGCTGCGTTCCAGCTCGTACAAACGCGTCCGCAGCACCTTCAGCGCCTTGGCCTTGTTCTTGTGCTGCGACTTTTCGTCCTGCTGGATGACGACGAGGCCGCTGGGCAGATGGGTGATGCGCACCGCGCTGTCGGTCGTGTTGACCGACTGCCCGCCCGGCCCCGACGAGCGATAGACGTCGATGCGCAGGTCGTTGTCGTTGATCTGGACGTCGACGTCCTCGGCCTCAGGCAGCACGGCGACGGTCGCGGCGCTGGTGTGGATGCGACCGCCGCTTTCGGTCGCGGGCACGCGCTGAACGCGGTGGACGCCGCTTTCGAACTTCAGCCGCGCGAACACGCCCTGCCCCGTCACGCTCGCGACCACTTCCTTGTAGCCGCCGACGTCGGCGGCGCTCGCGGAGATCACCTCGACGCGCCAGCCGCGTTCCTCGGCATAGCGCTGGTACATGCGGAACAGGTCACCCGCGAACAGCGCCGCTTCGTCGCCGCCAGTCCCAGCGCGGATTTCGAGCATCGCCGCGCGCTCGTCCGCCGCGTCCTTGGGCAGCAGCTTCAGCGCCAGGTCGCGTTCGGCAAGCGGCAGCTTTTCGAGAATGTCCTGCAGTTCCTCGGCCGCCATCTCGCGCAGTTCGAGGTCGCTTTCCGCGCTCATCCCGTCGAGCACGAGGCGCTCCGCGCGCAGCCGTCGCAGCTCGCGCGCGGCGTCCGCGACCGGTTCAATCTCGGCATATTCTTTCGACAGCGCGACCAGCCGGTCGGTCGCGAGTTCACCCGACGACAGTGCCGCCTGCAGCTCATCCCGCCGCGCCTCGATGGCGGCGATGCGATCGTCGGAGATGGTTGGGGTCATTCGGCGCTAGCCAAGGCCGGTTCTATTGCTAAGCGCACTTGATCGATGGCTTCCTTCTGAGCACCGAAACCGCGCTGTCCAACAGCCAGCAATCCATCACGATAGTTCAGCGAAACAATCTGCTCAGGGTTGATTTTCACCGCCCGATCGTACCGCTTCTTCGGACTGCCAGTGTTTATCACTTCGGCAGCAAAGCCAGAGCGCCGCAATATCGCTACCGCCGTGGCGGCGACAACCTCAAGCTTTGCATCTTCCGCGACAACGATGACATTCAATCGCTCGCCAGTTGGTTCAATCAACATCCCCAGCCGCTCGATCCCGGCAGCCCAACCAACTGCTGGTGTATGCGGCCCGCCGAGCGTTTCGATCAGCCCGTCATAGCGCCCGCCGCCCAGAACCGTGCCCTGCGCGCCCAGCCGGTCGGTAACGAATTCGAACGCCGTGTGCCGGTAATAGTCGAGGCCGCGCACCAGGTGCGGCGCGATCTCATACGCCACGCCCGCCGCGTCGAGCCCTTCGCGCACCTTGCCGAAGAAGTCCTCGGCCTCCCCGCTCAGCACCATTTTCGGTGCGGTGTCGGCGGCCAGACGATCGCGCGAGTCCTTGCTGTCGAGGATGCGCATCGGGTTCTTTTCGAGCCGCGTCAGGCTGTCCTCGGACAGGTCGCCGCGATGCGCCTCGAAATGCGCGATCAGCGCGGCACGCCATGCGTCCCTGCTCTCCGCATCGCCCAGCGTGTTGAGTTTCAGCGTCACGCCCTCAGCGATGCCCAGCTCCTTCAGCAACTGGTCGGCGAAGCACAGCAGTTCGACATCCGCCGCCGGTTCGGCCGCGCCGATCACTTCGGCATCAAGCTGGTGAAACTGGCGGAAGCGGCCCTTTTGCGGGCGTTCGTAGCGGAACAGCGGCCCGTGCGTCGCGACCTTCATCGGCGCATATTGCTGCCACCCCTCGGTCAGGTACGCCCGCGCGATGCCCGCGGTGAATTCGGGACGCAGTGTCAGCGAGTCCCCGCCGCGATCCTCGAAGGTGTACATCTCCTTCGACACGACATCGGTCGTTTCGCCCAACGACCGCGCGAATACCGCCGTCGCCTCGAACACCGGCACCTCGACCCGGCCGAAGCCATAGAGTCTGCGCACGCGGTCGAACGTCTGCACGACGTGGTGGAACCGGTCGGCCTCTTCGCCGAACATGCTCTGCGTGCCGCGGATCGGGCGTGGGGTTTCGATGCGTGCCATTTGGGTGGCGCGCCATAGTGCGGAAGGTGCACACCGCGCAATCCTCCCGCCCTTTCAGGGCGAGGAACAAGTGGCTAACGTCCGCACATGGCGATGAAACCGAAGACGCTTGGACAGAAGCTGGCCCCGCCCCGTTTCATTATGTTCGTCCTTGTCCTGATCATCGCCGTCGGCGCGGCATGGCGGCCGCTTGACCCCGCCCGCGCGTTCATCACGGGGTTCGACATCGCGTCTGCGATCTTCCTGCTGTCGCTCGTGCCGCTGCTGCGGGCGAGCAGTGCCGCCGAAATGCGCCGCCATGCCCTGGAAAACGATGCGAACCGGGTCGTGCTGCTTGGCGTTGCGACCGTGATTTCGCTCGCGATCCTCGTCGCGGTCGCGATCGAACTCGGCGCGAAGGGCGGCCCCAATGTCGCGCTCGTCGTAGCGACGCTGGCCCTCGCCTGGCTGTTCGGCAACACGATCTACGCGCTGCACTACGCGCATCTCTATTACTTGAAGGGTTCGGAGGGAGGTCTCGGCTTTTCGGGCAAGGACAAGACGCCCGAATATTCGGACTTCATCTATTTCGCCTTCACGCTGGGCATGACGTTCCAGACATCGGACACCGCGGTCGAGACGCGGCAGCTGCGCCGGATCGTGACGGTGCACAGCCTGGCCGCATTCGTGTTCAACATCGGCGTGCTGGCGTTTTCCATCAACGTGCTGGGCAGCGGCAGCAGCTAGACGAGACGCGCAAGGTTGTTACTGTTTCGCGTAACAATAAACCTTCAGGTCGAGTCCCCTCCCCATGTTCCTTCGCACCGTTTCCGCCGCCCTTCTCTTCTCCGCCGCCGTTCCCGCCCTAGCCGCCAACAGCGCCCCGCAGCCGGTGCCGATCGTCGACACCATCCCGCCCGCGCGCGATGTCGCCTACCCCGGAACGATGACGCTGAAGGTCGACGCGACCGATCTCGACCGGAACATCTTTACCGTCCAGCAGACGATTCCCGTGGCGAGCGCCGGCCACATGGTCCTGCTGTTCCCGAAATGGCTGCCGGGCAACCATTCGGCGTCGGGCCAGCTCGACAAGCTGGCGAACCTGGTCATCAAGGCCGGTGGCAAGACTTTGGTGTGGAAGCGCGATCCGGTCGATGTCTTCGCCTATCACATCGATGTTCCCGCGGGCGCCAAGGCGCTCGACCTGACCTTCCAGTTCCTGTCGGCGACCGCCGCCGACCAGGGCCGCATCGTGGTCACGCGCGAGATGATGAACGTCCAGTTCAATTCGATGTCGCTTTATCCGGCGGGTTATTTCACGCGCCGCATCCCCGTGTCGGCGACCGTCACCTACCCGAAGGGCTGGCAGGCGGCGACGGCGCTGCGTCCCAAATCGACGAACGGTGACACGGTCACTTACGAGACGACCAATTACGAAGTACTGGTCGATTCACCCATCTTCGCCGGCAAATATTCGCGCAAGGACGATCTGGGTCACGGGGTCACGCTGAACACTTTCGGCGACACGCCCGCCGAGATCAAGATCACCGACCCCGTGCTCGGCTATCACCGTAACCTGGTCGACCAGTCGCTGAAGCTGTTCGGCGCGCGGCATTTCGACCATTACGACTTCCTGTACGCCGTCAGCGACCAGTTGGGCGGCATTGGCCTCGAACATCACCGCTCGACTGAGATCCGCAGCGGGTTGGGCTTTCACACCGACTGGGCGGCAAGCCTGCCCAGCCACAACACCGTCGCGCATGAATTCGTGCACAGCTGGAACGGCAAGTTCCGCCGCCCGGCCGACCTGTGGACCCCCGATTACCGCATGCCGATGCGCGGATCGCTGCTGTGGGTGTATGAGGGGCAGACGCAATTCTGGGGCTATGTGCTGGAGGCGCGGTCCGGCCTGTCGTCGAAGCAGGACGTGCTCGACAAGCTGGCGGGCATCGCCGCGACACTCGACACTCGCCCGGCGCGAAGCTGGCGCAGCCTGGACGATACGACGAACGACCCGATCATCTCGCAACGCCGGCCCAAGGGATGGCTCAGCAACCAGCGCAGCGAGGATTATTACAACGAAGGCATGCTGATCTGGACCGAGGCGGACGCGATCATCCGGCAGGGGACGAACGGCGCGAAGGGCATGGACGATTTCGCCCGCGCCTTCTTCGGCATCAACGACGGCGACTGGGGACAGGTCACCTATACTTTCGACGACGTCGTCGCGACGCTGAACGGTGTCTATCCCTATGACTGGAACAAGTTCCTGACCGACCGGACGACCGAAAAGGCCAAAGGTGCGCCGCTCGGCGGGTTCGAGCGCAGCGGGTACAAGCTGACCTACACCGACACGCCGACCAACGCATTTTCGCGCGCGATGAAGTCGGCCAAGAACCTGGACCTCAGCTTTTCGGTCGGCCTCACCATCGCCAAGTCGAAGATCACGCTGGTCCAGTGGGACGGCCCCGCGTTCAAGGCCGGGCTGACCGTGGGACAGGAGATCATTGCGGTGAACGGCGTGCCCTATACGGAGGAAGCGTTGAAGACCGCGATCACGGCCGCAAAGGGTGGCACCGCTCCGGTCCGCCTGACGGTGAAGACCGAAACGCTGGTGCGCGACGTCAATGTCGACTGGAACGGCGGCCTGCGCTTCCCGCGGTTCGAAAAGGCGGCCGGTGCGCCAGACGGTCCGCTCGACCGGCTGCTCGCGCCGCGGTGACAGTCTAATCATTGTGCAGTGCGGAATTTTCTTGGGTTGGTAACACTCGCACGCTAGTGGCGCATCCATGAGAATCGACCTGATCCCGGTGGGCGACGACCCCCCCAATTCGCTGAACGTCATCATCGAAGTGCCCGTCGGCGGTGAGCCGGTGAAGTACGAGTTCGACAAGGCGTCGGGGGCATTGTTCGTCGACCGCATCCTGCACACGCCGATGCGCTATCCGGCGAACTATGGCTTCGTGCCGCACACACTGTCGCCCGATGGCGATCCGCTCGATGCACTGGTCATCGCCCGCTCGCCGTTCGTGCCGGGCTCGGTCGTGCGTGCGCGCCCGATCGCGGTGCTGAACCTGGAAGACGAAGCCGGCGGCGACGAAAAGCTCATCTGCGTTCCGGATAACAAGACGTTCCCCTATTATGCGGACGTCGGCGAGAAGGACGATTTGCCCCAGATCGTGATGGAGCAGATCGAGCACTTCTTCACGCACTACAAGGATCTGGAAAAGCAGAAGTGGGTGCGCGTCGGCATCTGGGGCGGCGCCGATGACGCGCGCCGCGTCACGCTGGAAGCGATCGAGCGCGCGAAGCTGGCGAAGGCTGCCTAAGCTGAAGTGTTGAGCGGTCCGGCGGCGAAGTCGTCGGGCCGTATCTCGTAAACGACGTGGATGATCGACTTGCCCGCGAGTTCGGTCACGGTGGTCCGATCCGACAGCTTTCCGCCGATCTTTTCCATCGCCCGGCGCGAGCGGACATTGTGTTCGCCCACCAGGAATAGTGCGGCTTTGTAGCCCGTATCGAATGCATGCCGGAGCATCAGGCGCTTGACCGCGCGATTCCATTCGCCGCCCCAGTAATCGCGCGACATGAACGTCCAGCCGATCTCGACCTCACCAGACTGGATAGGGTCGCGTTCGCTTTCGTAGCGCGATCCGCCGATGATTTTGCCAGTCGACCGGTCGACGAACACGACCGCGCCGTTCGATGCTAGCCCCTCGTCGAAATATTTGCGGAACACCGGTTCCTGCCAGCGGTCGTGCGCCGGGTGGACTTCCCAGATCAGCGGATCGGACGCGACCGCGAACAGGGCCTCGAAATCATCAGCCGCCAGCGGGCGGATCAGTACGCGGTCGTCCGACAGGGTCGGCTGCATCGGCGGATTCATCATGACGCGAGATTCTTCAGCGCACCGCCGTCGACACGATAGACGGTCCATTCGTCCATCGGCTTCGCACCGAGCGCCTTGTAGAATGCGATCGACGGTTCGTTCCAGTCGAGCACCGACCATTCGAGCCGCGCGCAACCACGTTCCAGCGCGAGTTGCGCAAGGCGCTGGAGCAATGCCTTGCCCGCGCCCACGCCGCGCGCTTCGGGCACGACGAACAGGTCCTCGAGATAGATGCCGGGCCGCCCCTCGAAGGTCGAAAAATTGTGGAAGAACAGCGCGAAGCCGACCGGCGCACCGTCGTGATCGGCGATGAGAACCTCGGCCATCGGGCGCGGGCCGAACAGGTGATCGCCGAGCGTTGCGCGGTCGAGGCGCACGTCGTCGGCCAGGCGCTCGTACTCTGCGAGTGCGCGGATGAAGCCGATGATCAGGTCGAGGTCGCCGGCAGCGGCGGAGCGGATGGAGACGGTCATACAGGCTCGCCCATAAAGCGCGCCGACAGCCGCGGCCAGAGGATGCCGAGCGCCAGGCCCGACATCACGAGCGCGGCGGCCAGCAGCTTCCAGCTCTGCAGCGGTTCGCCCAGCAACAGCGCCGAAGCACCCATGCCGAACACCGGCACGAGCAGCGCGAGCGGCGTCACCGTCGCGGCGGGATAACGGGCGAGCAGCCATCCCCAGACGCCATAGCCGAAGATGGTATTGCCGACCGCCTGCCAAAGGATCGCCGCCCAGGTCGCGGCATCGGCGGCGCGGACGCCGGCAGCGATCGCCGGCCATCCCTCGAGCAACAGCGACAGTCCGAACAGGGGCGGGATGGAGAACAGGCTCGCCCAGACGACATAGTTGAGCATGGCGACCTGCCCCGCCGCCCGCGACACCATGTTGCCGCCTGCCCAGGACAGCGCAGCGAGCAGGACGAGGAACAGCCCGCGATAGGTGATGCTGCCGTCGGTGTGCGTCAGGATGACGGCGATACCCGCAACCGCCAGCAGCAGCGCCGCAATCTGGTAACCGCGCACGCGCTCGCCGGTCATCGCCATCGACAGGCCGATGGTGAAGAACACCTGGCTCTGCACCAGCAGCGAAGCGATGCCCGGCGTGATGTCCGCCCGCATCGCCACGAACAGCGCTCCGAACTGCCCCGCGCCGATCAGCACACCATAGGCCGCCAGGTTCTTCCACGATGCCGCGGGGCGCTTCAGCACGAAAACCAGCGGCACGACCACGGCAGTGAAGCGCAATGTCGCGAAGGCGAGCGGCGGCAAGTGCGCCAGCGCCTGCTTGATCACCACGAAATTGCTGCCCCACACGATCATCACCGCGACCGCGAGCAACAGGTGGACGGGCGTGAGAGTCGCGCGGTTCATACGGCGGCCTCGGCAGGCGAGACGTTCGACCGCTTGGCGCGCGCCGCAACGATGCAGCCCGCGACGATCAGCACGGTTCCGCCGATGGTCGCCAGCGTCAGGTGTTCGTTATAGAAAATCGCGCCCATGATCGCGGCCCAGATAAAGGCGGTGTATTCGACCGGCACCAGCACCTGCGCCTCGGCCCGTGCATAGGCCCAGCTGAGCAGCAGCAGCGAACAGATGGCCAGCACGGTCGCGAAGGTCAGCATTGGCACATGGCCAAGCGCGGGCAGTACCGCGAAAAACGGCGCGAAGAGCAACAGCCACAGCGACGTGGTGAGATTCTGGAAAAATGCGACCTCGATGGGCAGCGCGAGCAGGGCCTGCTGTCGCATGAGGATGAGGTTGTAGGCATAGAAGACCGCCGACACGAGGATCGCGGCCACGCCCCAGCCGCTGCCCGGCGGGAAGCTGCCCGTCGCACGGCTGATCAGGATGACGCCGACGCCCGCGATGCCCAGCAGCGACCCGATGACCGATTGCCTGCCGACGGTTTCGCCGAGCAGCACCGCTGCGAGATAGAGCGCGATCAGCGGCGCGATGAACGACAGCGCAATACCCTCGGCCAGTGGGACGATCGAGATGCCGTAGAAAAAGCTGACAGCCATAACTCCGGTGACCGCACCACGCAGGAAGTGGACGCGCAGCCCCGCCCGGCTCGGCCAGCCACGCTTCATCAGAAGATAGGGACCGATGCAAATCACAACGCCGATAAGCACTCGCCACAGCATCGCGTTGTACGATCCCATCGCGATCGACAGCCCCTTCATCGCGGCGTCCATCACGGAAAACAGCGCAATGCCGAGGCACGCGGCGGCAAAAGGGACCGCTGTGGAAACGTTACGCTGGGACATCGACAGGCGCGTAGCGCCCCGCGATCAGCCGCGCCAGTTTACAAGTGAAACTGATTTATGCCGCGCGCGCGACGCTGGTCCCCGCCTCGATTTCCGCGGCCTTCGCCTCGACCAGTTTCACGATATGCTCGATCATGTCGGCGTCCTGGATGGTGTGGTCAGTGACGCCCGAGAGATAGACCATGTGCTTGCCATTGCCGCCGCCGGTCAGTCCGATGTCGGTTTCGCGTGCCTCGCCGGGCCCGTTGACGACGCAGCCGAGCACCGACAGCGACATCGGCGTGCGGATGTGCTGCAGCCGTTCCTCGAGCGCCTGGACGGTGCGGATCACGTCGAAGCCCTGCCGCGCGCAGCTGGGGCAGCTGACGACGCGGACGCCGCGATTGCGGATGCCGAGCGACTTCAGAATCTCGAACCCGACACGCACTTCCTCTTCGGGTTCGGCGCTGAGCGAGACACGGATGGTGTCACCGATGCCGTACCAGAGCAGGCTGCCGATCCCGATCGACGACTTGACCGTCCCGCCGACGAACCCGCCCGCCTCGGTGATACCCAGGTGCAGCGGGCAATCGACCGCTTCGGCAAGCTGCTGGTAGGCGGCGACCGCGAGGAAGAAGTCGGATGCCTTCACCGCGACCTTGTATTTGTGGAAATCATGGTCCTGCAGCAGCTTGATATGGTCGAGCGCGCTTTCGACCAGTGCATCGGGGCATGGCTCGCCGTATTTTTCGAGCAGGTCCTTTTCGAGGCTCCCGGCGTTCACGCCGATGCGGATCGAACAACCGTTGGCCTTGGCCGCACGCACGACCTCGGCCACACGTTCCGACGAACCGATGTTACCGGGGTTGATGCGCAGGCACGCTGCGCCCGCGTCCGCCGCTTCCAGCGCGCGCTTATAATGGAAATGGATGTCGGCGATAATCGGCACACGCGCCGCGCGGACGATCTTGCCCAGCGCCGCGGTACTGTCGGTATCGGGGCATGAAACGCGGATCAGGTCGGCGCCCGCCTCCTCGCAACGGCGGATCTGGCCGATCGTCGCGCCCGCATCGCTGGTCGGCGTGTTCGTCATCGTCTGCACCGTCACCGGGGCATCGCCGCCGACGGGGACGTTGCCGACCATGATCTGGCGGGACTTACGGCGCGTGATATCGCGCCATGGACGGATGGAGGACATGCCCGCGCCTTTACCCGTTCGCGGGCCGCAATCCAAGCCAGTCCCGCACCGCAGCAATACGCCGCAGAACGAGCCATTCGGCCAGCAGCACGCCGCCCAGCGTAAAGGCAAGCATGGGCAACATGGCAGCGAGCACGACGATGATCGCAACGACGCCGCCGATTCTCGCTGGTACAGCAGGGACGTGCGGGGCGCCGAAGCGCCCCTCGGGGCGGCGGCGCCACCACAATATGGTACCCGAGACCGCCATGCAGATGAGCATCAGCGCCGTCAGCAGCCCGACCAGCTGGTTTACCCAGCCGAACAGCGCCCCTTCATGCCACGCGATGCCATAGGCGACCGCCTGGTCGATCGGGTGCTTGTCCCCCTGCCCGCTGCGGCCGATCTCGCGACCGGTGTCCGCGTCGTAGCTGATGACCACCCGCAGCGGCCGGTTCTGCGCGTCTGACTTGACCGTCCATGCCATCGACGTGCCCATACGGTCGGGCGCGCCCGGCGGCCGGACGAGCACCGGTGACGCCAGATGCTCGGCGCGCGCCCTTGCAACGATCAGGTCGAGGCCCGGTGCATCGGGTTCGGCCATACGGCGCAACATGGCGGCATGGTCGTGTTCCGCATGTTCGGCGCCGATCTTCCAGTCTGACTTGCCCTTGACCCAGCCCATTTGTGCGCGCGCCGTCTTGAACGCATCGCCCCAGACACCGGCCCAGGGGAGCGCGGTGACCAGCAGCACCATCGCCAGCCCCGCGACCCAGAAACCGGTCACAGCATGCAGGTCGCGCCAGAACGCGCGCCTGCTGAACCGCGGCCACAGCACGCCCGCGATGCCCCGGCCGCGGGGCCACCAGAGATACAGGCCGCTCATGACCATGACGATCGCCCAGCTTCCCGCCGTTTCAACGACCCAGGCGCCGACCTTTCCGCCCAGCAACTGGCCATGAATGCGACTGACCGTCGCGCTGATGAGGGTTTCGGGATCGATGCTGCCCAGCACCCGTCCCTGTGGCGAGACATAGACGTCGCGCATCGTCCCGTCGTCGAGGCCGAGATGCACGACCGGCGCATCGCCTGGTTGTGCAGGCAGGCGGTACGAATCGAAATGCCCGTCCGCGAATGCCGCGAGCGCCGCGTCCACCTGTTGCGACGGCGCGACCGCACCTGCCTGCGGCTGGTTCTGGAACGCGCGTTCCTGCCAGCGGTCGAGTTGCGGCTTGAACAGGAAGATTCCGCCCGTGACCGACAGGATGATGACGAACGGAATGACGAACAGCCCGGCATAGAAATGCCAGCGCCAGATCGTGCGATAGAGCGCATTGGCCTGAGCAGTGCGGACCGCCATTACAGCCTCCATCCCGCTTCGATGAGGAAGGTTCGCTGCGGATAGGGGTGGAAGACCCATGCCCGGTCGTTGGTGATGTTATCGACGCCCGCCGAGACCCGCAGGTGATCGGTGGCCGACCAGTTTACCCGGGTGTCGAGGGCAAACAGTTCCGACGTATAGCCAAAAGTGTCGCCTTGCTGCGTGCCGAGCAGGTCGGTGTTCGGACGACTGGCGTAACGCGCGCCCAGCGTGCCCTGCAGCTTGGGCGTCACGGCATATCGCAGCGTTCCGTTCAGCCGCCAGCGCGGGATGCGGGGAAAGAAGACACCCTCCGATGCGGGCAGCGCGGCGTTGCGGATGGTGCGGCTGTCGTTCCACGCCGCGTTCGCCTCGACATCCAGCGCGCCAAGATGCGCCTCACCGATCAGTTCGAAGCCGTATTGACGGGTCACATCGATATTCTTGAACGACGATGTAACGACGCCGAACTGGTTGAATCCGGTCACCGAAAAGATCGTATCGTGCACCCGCTGGTAAAAAGCGGAGGCGGTCAGTTTCACCTGGCCGAAATCATGCGCGACCAGCAGGTTCGCATCCTCGCTCTTTTCCGGTTTCAAGTTCGGATCGAAGCTGTTGACGTTGAAACTGCCGTCGCCATTCAGGCTGCCCTGAAACAGTTCGCCGACCGTCGGAAAGCGGGTCGCCATGGCAAGGCTCAGTTGCGCCGTAGTCCGGTTCCCGAGATCGAGCTGGGCCGAAAGTGTCGGGCTGACGGCATCGTCACTCCGGTCGGCATAGACATTATAGACCGCCGCACCGCTGGTCCCGACACGGCCCATACCGCCGCCGAACGCCCGCCAATTGTCGTAGCGAACGCCCGCCGTGACCGACAGCGCCGGCGATAGTTTCACCTTGTCCTCGACCCAGGCCGACACCTGCCGCGTCTTGCCATAGGTCCGGCTGGCGAAAGTGCCGCCCGCCTCGCTCTGCCAGTTCGGCAGGTTCGTCCGGACCAGGTCGGTCCTGTAGAGATTGGCTGTCGCGCCGAACGCGAGTTCGTTGGCGCCGCCCTTGTGCTCGAGCGTCAGGTCTGCGGTGTACCAACCGGTCGGCCCCTGATCGGCCAGTGTCCCTGCACCGTTCGCGATGCCCGTCGCATAGCTGTTCGACGTGAACGTCCTCGATGACGCGATCTGGTAGGTCGATAGCGCCAGGCGCGCCGCGAACGGCCCTAAGGGCACCCCGAACTTCACACCCGCCAGATATTCGTCGCGCACGGTGCGTGACAGGGTCGCGCCCGCCGCGGCCCATGTCTGGCCCAGCGTCGTCACCCGCCCCTCACAAACCGCATTCCCGCCCGCATCGCGCAGGTAACAGTCAGGCGCATACTGGCTGTCGGTGTTGTGCCAATAGGCGAACAGGCCCGTCATCGTGACCACGCCGTCGTCGTAGCCGACCCGGACCTTGCCCTGCGCCTGTGTGATCCGCGCGGGCGATTGCGCGGCGAAGATCGGACTGGCGGCGGTTCCGGGCGATCCGGCAATCGCCTGCCCCGGATCGACGATCGCACCCGTTACCGATGTACCCGGTGCGTTGCCGGTGACGGGCGTCAGGCCGTACCAGCTCATCGGCTGCCCTTCGTTCTGCAGCAACCGCGCCGAAACGCGGACCGACCATGGCCCGTTCTGTTGTTTCAGACCGAACCCGCCCTCCGCCGAATAACCGGGATAGGCCGCGTCCGTACCGAACTGGCGATAGGGTTCGATGAAGCCCTGCACCGTCGCGAACGCCTCGGTCCGCTCGGGGTCGCGCGTCGTGATGTTCACGATCCCCCCCATCGAATTGCCGATATAGCGCGACGAATACGGTCCGTAGACGATGTCGAACTGGCGCACTTCGCCGGGTCCGACGACGCCCCATTTGGGCGCGAATCCGAACGAGTTGCCCAGGAAGTTCGACACGGTGAAACCGTCGACCATGACGAGCGTCCGCGCACTCTGCGCCGAATGCGTGCCGCGAAATCCGGGCACGCCGTTGCTGTCGCCGATGTAGCGTTTGCGCACGAAGAAATTCGGCGCGTATTTCATCAGGTCTTCGGTGTTGAAGGCGTTGACCCCTTCGAACTGTTTCTCGCCGAGCGAAACGGACAGACCGCGCGGCGCGATTTCGATGGGGCGATCCCGCTGGCCGACGACGACGATGTCGGCATCGGGTTCGGCAAGTGCGGGCGTGGCGAACAAGACGGCGCACAAGGCATGCGCGCAAAAACGTGACATGGAAAATACGATCCTCGACCGGAACGGCGATGCGGCGCACGAACGGGTGCGCCGGAGCGGAGTTCAGGTGAGGCTGGGCGGTCCGATCGGCGGCGGCGGCGGCGCGGGAACGCCGATGTGCGGCGTGGCGGCCAGCGGGATGATTGCCGCGGCGACCGGCGACAGGAGAGCGGGTGCCGCAAGAACGGCGGGAAGGTCCGGCGCGGTCGCCGCGGCGAGCGATGCGAAGGCACAGCCCTGCGAACCCTGCATTACCGGATCGGGCTTGCCCGCCAGATGCCGTGCGGCGTCACCGGTCAGGCGAACATCCACCGCGCCCTGGCCGGTACACATGCTGATCGTGATTCCGTCGGCGCTCGCGACCGGCATGAAGCCGGGGGCGACGATCAGCCGCACCGCCAGCGCGCACGCCACCAGCCACAGGCCGATCGTGCGAAAACGGGGCGGGATGCGCGTCACGCCGCTGCGCTTAGTAATTCCGTCGCCCTCGCGAAAGCGTAAATCCGGCAAACCATACCAAAGGGCGAGAGGCCGGTTCACCGTTTTCGCGGACATGACGGAACAGGAATTTGCTGTTAGCGGGCGCCGGATGACATCCCCTTCGGCATATTGGAATCTCGTCGTCCATGGCGGCGCTGGCAAGTTCACGCGCGAGAAAATGCAACCCGGCCAGCAGGACGCGATAAAGGCTGCGCTGCACCGTGCGCTGGAGGCCGGCTCCACGATCCTGTCCGGCGGCGGCACGTCGCTCGACGCCGTCGAAGCGGCCGTGCGCGTGCTGGAGGACGATCCGCATTTCAACGCCGGGCGCGGTGCGGCGCTGAGTTTCGAAGGGTCGGCCGAACTGGACGCCGCGATCATGGACGGGCGGAACCGCGATGCAGGAGCCGTTGCACGGGTCACGACGACGCGCAGTCCCGTGGGCCTTGCGCGCGCGGTCATGGAGAATAGCCGCCATGTGTTCCTGGCAGGGATCGGCGCCGATGCCTTCTCGCGCGACACCGGCGTGGAGCAGGTCGATAACGAGTGGTTCATCACGCCCGAGCGTCGCCGGAACCTGGCCGAACTGAAAGCCGACAATGCCGACGCCTATGACGTCGACATGAAATACGGGACGGTAGGCGCTGTCGCGCTTGACACGCACGGCCATGTCGCCGCCGCGACCTCGACCGGCGGGGTGACCGGCAAGCGCTGGGGCCGGATCGGCGATTCGCCGATGATCGGCGCAGGCACCTATGCCGACGACCGCGCGGGGGCGATCTCTGCCACCGGTGCAGGAGAGTTCTTCATTCGTGCAGGGGCCGCGCACGAAATCTGCGCGCGGGTGCGGCTGGGCGGGGAAGACATCGTCACTGCCGCCGCCGCCGTCATGGCCGATGTGACAGCGCTGGGCGGCAGCGGCGGCGTGATCTTCGTGTCGCCGCATGGCAACGGCGGCTGGCGCTTCACGACGCCCGGCATGCTGCGCGGCCGCGTGTCTTCGGCGGATGCCGCCGAAGTCGCAATCTTCGAGGACTTTTAGTTCGGCGTGAACCGGTACGTCCGCACGTCGCAGACGTTGACCTTGCGAACGCTGGTCTTGTTGTTGTCGAAGCCCGCCTTCAGGTCGTAATTGCACACGTCGGCGCTACCGCCGATGACAAGCGTCGCGGATTGGTTCGGCTTCAGAATGGTGTCGCCAAGCATGTCCTCATCGACTGGCTGGCCTTCGCTGGGCGAGGCATAGAGGCGCGTCATCGTGTTGGCCGTCGCGTTGACGATCGTCACGCGCCGGTCGGCTGCCTGCGCAGCACCGATGCCGCTCATCACAGCAAGGCCAAGAGCCAGAACCCGAAGACTTTTCACCGTATCAATCTCCAAACACCCGTGTTGCCGCGGGCAGCGTCGCGGGGGTAGGAATACTCCTGCGATACCCGCGCTATAAGGCATTTCCCATGTATCGGCTATTAATCGCTTTGGCCCTGTTGCTGCCGTCACCCGCGCTCGCCTGGTGGGAATACGGGCATGAGACGGTCGGCCAGATTGCCCTCGACAAGGTGAAACCGGCCACACGCGCCAAGGTGCTGGCGATGATGAAGCAGGGCAAGTTGCTGGATACGCCGACGTGCCGTGTCGATACGATGGGAGGGCTGAGCTACTGGCCCGACTGCGTCAAGACGCTGAAGGAACGCTTCAGCTATGCCTATTCGTGGCACTACCAGAACGTCGATATCTGCAAGCCGTTCAACCTGAAGCCCGCCTGCGCCGACGGCAATTGCGTGTCGGCACAGGTGACGCGCAACACGAAACTGCTGGCCGACAAGACGCTGAACCCGCGCGAACGGCTGATGGCGCTGGCGTTCCTCGTCCATTTCATGGGCGACCTGCACCAGCCGATGCACGCTGGCGACCGCAGTGATCGCGGCGGCAATGACCTGAAGGCAGCCTATGGCAGCTACGCGCCGGAAAAATTCAATATCCACGCGATCTGGGACGGATTCCTCGCTGAGCGCGCGATTTCTTCACCGCCTGCGGGCGCAAAGGGCCTCGAAAGCCAGACCACACCGGACATGGCGGCAGGCACCGTCGAGGACTGGAGCCGGGAAAGCTGGCAGGTGGCGCACGACGTCGTCTACGCGACCGCGCTCGGCGGCGACCCGTGCGGCCCGAAGCCGGAGCGGGCACAAATGGACGAGGCGAAGATCAAGAGCGTAATCCCCGCGCTCCGCCTGCAGGTCGAACGCGGCGGCATGCGTCTTGCCCGGTTGCTGGACGAAGCGCTGGGCTAATCCCTTTCGCCCCAGCGCCAGTGCCACCCGCCGCGCGTCCGGGCCGCATATAACGGCATCGGCAAAGCGATGATCGTCGCCTCGATCAGCAGCATCACTGCGCGATGCTCGTGAAAGATGCCGGGCCTGAACCGCGCCAGGAACAGCGCGATTCCGAAAACGAATGTGAGATGCGCGGCGATCATGACCCACCCTTGCCATGCAATCGGGGCTCCGGTGCCGATTCCGAACCGCTTCGGCGCGAACCATGGTTTGTCGTCGAGAAACAGGTTCGACATCTCAACTCTCCTTCGGCGGACGCCCACGCCGCGGCGTTTCGGTTCGCTCGACCCTTATGCCGCGTTTGGCCAGTGCCTCGCGCAGCAGGCATTCGATTTCGCCATTGATGCTGCGCAGGTCGCCCGCGGCCGCCCGTTCGACCGCCGCGTGGAGCGCGGGGTCGAGGCGCAGGGGAAACGCCTTGCGCGAACCGTCAGCCATTATTGATACAGCGAACCCGTATTGACCACCGGCTGGGTGTCGCGCTCGCCACACAGCACGACCATCAGGTTCGACACCATTGCCGCACGCCGCTCGTCATCGAGTTCGACGACGTTCTTCTGGCTCAACTGGTCGAGTGCCAGTTCGACCATGCCAACCGCGCCCTCGACCAGTGTCTTGCGTGCAGCGACGACTGCCTCTGCCTGCTGGCGGCGCAACATCGCGCCGGCAATCTCCTGCGCATAGGCAAGGTGTGTGAAGCCGCATTCGTCGACTGTGATACCGGCGACCGACAGCCGCGCGATCAGTTCGGTCCGCAATTCGGCGCCGACCTGTTCATGGCTGCCGCGCAACGTCACTTCCTGATGCGTGAAATCGTCATAGGGATAGCGTGCGCCGATGGTCCGGATAGCCGCTTCGATCTGCACGACGACGAAGGCCTTGTAATCGTCGACGTCGAACAACGCCTGCGCCGTGTCGGTCACGCGCCACACGACCTGTGCCGCCATCTCGATCGGGTTACCCCGCAAGTCGTTGACCTTGATCCTGTCCGAAATCAGGTTGTTGGCGCGCGCGGATATCTTTTTCTTCGAATACCACGGCAGTACCCAGCGCAAGCCGGTATTGCGGTCTGTGCCCTTGTAGGTGCCGAACAGCTGGATCGCCGCCGCTTCGTTCGGATTGATGAGGTAAAAGCCGCTCAGGATCAGCACGACCGCAGCCATCGCGGCGCCGGCACCGTAAACCTGTTCGAACACACCGATGTCGTTGGCGAGGCGGCCGATGAGCGTGACGCCGATCGCCAGCAAGACGAGTGCGATCAGCAGCATCAGATAGCCGCTGCTGGTGGACGCACGGACTTCCCGGCTCGCGTTGAGCGCAGGCTGATTGTGCGAATCGGTCATGGAAACCCTCCCGTTAAAGTGATATCACAATTATATCGACTTTAACGAGAGGGCAAGAGGGGTCTTTACTGGATCGTCACCGTCACCGCGCGACGGTTCTTGGCATAGGATTCCTCATCCGACCCGGTCGCATCGGGGCGTTCCTTGCCATAGCTGATGGTGGTGATGCGCGAGGCATCGACGCCAAGTGCAGCCAGCGCGTTCTTGGTCGCGTTGGCGCGGCGCTCGCCGAGCGCGAGGTTGTACTCGCGCGTTCCGCGCTCGTCGCAATGCCCCTCGATGGTCACGCGCTTTTGCGGATAGCGGGCAAGCCACGCTGCCTGCGACCGCAGCGTTCCCTGGCTGGGTGCATCGACGTCCGACTGGTCGAGCGCGAAGAAGATGCGGTCGCTGGCGACGGAAGCGACGAAGTCTTCCTGGCTGCCCGGAAGCGGACCATTGTTCGCAGGCGGCGGCGTGACCGGGCCGGTGTTGTCGACAGGCGCGGGCGGCAGCTGGGCCGGCGGCTTCTTTGCGCAACCGGCGATGGCGATGAGCGAAACTGCAATCAGCAGCGTTGCGGGGCGAAAGGTCATGAGCTTTTTTCTCCTGGCTCTTCGTTGAAATCGTTACGGACAGCCAATGTGTCCGGGGGCGGTAAAGGTCCGCCCTAGGGCAACAATGGGCCCCAGGTCGGGTCCGATCCGTCGACGGGTGTCGGCAGTCGGCGTTCGTTCGTGCCGGTCAGGTCGACTTGCCACAGCGACGACTTGCCGCCGCGTCCCTGCGTCGTGCGGAAGAACTGGATGACGCGGCCGTTGGGCGACCAGGTCGGTGCTTCGTCCTGCCAGCTGTTGGTCAGCAGCCGTTCGCTTTGCCCGCCCGGCGTCATTACGCCGACGCGGAAATTGCCCTGCATCTTGGTGAAGGCGATCAGGTCGCCGCGCGGCGACCATTCGGGCGTCGCATAGCGCCCGCCGCCGAAGGTGATCCGCTGCTGGCCCGAACCGTCCGAATTCATCACATAGAGCTGCTGCGATCCCGAACGGTCGCTTTCGAATACGATCTTGCGGCCGTCGGGCGAGAAGCTGCCGCCGACGTTGATGCCGGGTGCCGTCGTCAAGCGGCGGGGCGTGCCGGCGCCATCCGACGAGACGGAATAGATGTCGGTGTTCCCCGCATTGCTCATCGAAAAGAGGATGGTGCGGCCGTCGGGCGACCAGCGCGGTGCGAAAGCTGCTGAGCCGCCCTCGGTCACCAGCCGCTGCTTGCCCGTGCCGATGTCATAGACATAGATCCGCGGGCGCTTCCCTGCATAGCTCAGGTACACGATCGACTTGTAATCGGGCGAGAAACGCGGGGTCAGGACGATGTTCTGGCCGTTGGTCAGGAAGCGGTGGTTTGCCCCGTCCGAATCCATGATGGCGAGCCGCTTGACCCGGTTTTCCTTCGGCCCCGTCTCCGCGATATAGGCGACGCGGCTGTCGAAGAACGGCGATTCCCCGGACAGGCGCGAATAGATGGCATCGGCACATTTATGCGCGGCGCGACGCCAGTCGGCCGGCTGGACGACATAGCCCGCCCGCGTCAGTTCGGTGCGCAGGCCGACGTCGTAGAGATAGCAGCCCACGGTAATGCCACCATCCGGGTTCGCCTTCACGAACCCTTGCACCAGTGCTGCGGCACCCGCACCCGACCAGCGGTCGAACTGCGGCGCTGTCACTTCGGGAAAGGCGATGCCGGGCACACCCGATGGCCCCTGCGGCTTGAACAGGCCCGATCCGCGCAAGTCGGACGCGACGACTTCCGCCACCTGGCGGCCGAGCGTGTCGGTCGATCCCGCGGCGGTCGACGCAACACTGGGTGTCGGCATGACGGGAACGGCGATGACAAGTGCAGACGTCATGCCGCCGGTCACATCAACCTCTATCTGCGCGTGAAGCGGTGCCGCCGCCGACACGGCGAGCAGCGGAATTGCAGCTACGAGGAATGATTTCGACAGGGGCACAGGCGATCCTCTTTCTTGCCCCTCAGTCGGGGAGCTTATAGTTCAAATTGATATTCTTCCACCCCTCGTACATTTCGGGCGGAAGTTCGAACGGCGCGCACTGGACGAAAGCGGACGCCGCCAGCTCGCCCACGCGCTTCGCATAGCGCGAATTGTCGTCATCGACCCCGGTCTGGCTGACAACTGCCGGCGGAGCGACGAGCGCCCCGTTCGGATTGAGCCGGATATTGAGCTTGGTCGTGATCCTGTTCGAATCCGGTCCAGGACTGTTGATGCGGTCGGCACATGGCTGGACCTGGCGGCGGATCGCGCTGACGAGGCTCGCCATTTCAGCACCGCCGATCGCGGCACGCGGCGTCTGCGCGGTGCTCGCCGTCTGGCGATCGGTGATCCCTTTAAGGAAATCGCTGCCCAGCCGTGACCCGCGCGGTGTTTCGACCGGCTTTGCAGGGGTCGGTTTGGCGGGAGCGGGTTTCGCCTGCGCAGGTGCGGGCTTCTGCGGCGCTGGTTTGGCGGGCGATGGTGCCGGCGTCGGTGCGGGCGCCTGGCGCGGCAGGGGAGCGGGCACCGGTGCGGTGACAGGCGCGGGTGCCTCGACCGGCGGGCCGACTTCGGGCGCGACGCTGGCGGCAGGTTCGACCTGTGACGGGTTGGGCGCCGTGTCCGTCATGCCGACCTTGTCGACGATCTGGATATCGACCGGCTGGGTCAGCGGCGGCGTTTTCTTCGGCGCGAACGCGATGCCCAGCGACAGCGCGCCGAGAAGCAGCGCATGCCCCAGAACGGCAACGCCAAGACCCGTCCTGTCTGCGCGATCCGCTCGCGCGATCATCTGTCACCCTCGATCGTGACGAGCGCGACACGCGTGATCCCGGCACGGCTGAGTTCGCCCATCACGCGCATCACGCGTCCGTAATCGAGTCCCCGGTCGGCGCGCAGGAACACCTGAGGCCCCTTGTCCCCGCCACGCGCCGCAAGCCGCGTCAACGCATCGGGCAGGGCGTCGTTCGTAACCTCTGCGTCGTTCACGAAGATCTTGCCCTGCGCGTCGAGCGAGATCTGGATCGGCTTCGCGTCCTGGTCGAGGGGCTTCGACCGCGCGTCGGGCAGGTTCACCGGCACGCCCGCGACCAGCAGCGGCGCGGTCACCATGAAGATGATGAGCAGCACCAGCATCACGTCGACCATCGGCGTGACGTTGATCTCCGCCATCGGGGCGCGCTTGGTGCGGCTGCGCGACGAGGGAGAGGTCATCATGCTCATAGCGCGTCGAGTTCGCGGCTGAGTGTCGCATGAAAACCATCGGCAAACCGGCCCAGCCGGGCCTCTAGCCGGTTCAAGCGGTGCGAGAGACGGTTATAGGCAATGACTGCCGGGATGGCCGCGAACAGGCCGAGCGCGGTCGCAAACAACGCTTCCGCGATGCCCGGGGCCACGACTGCGAGCGACGTGTTCTGCGCCGCCGCGATGCCGGAAAAGCTGCGCATGATGCCCCAGACGGTACCGAACAGTCCGACGAACGGCGCGACTGACCCCACCGTTGCCAGTACGTTCAGCCGGTCGGCCAGCCGGTCGATCTCTGCCGCCACACCCGCGGCCAGTGCCGAAGACAGGCGGGCGCGCGTCCCCTCGCGGTCGATCTTGCCCTTGGTGGACTGACGCCACTCGGCAAGGCCCGCCATGAACACCCGGGCGCTCGGCACATCGCTGTCACGGTGCTGGCGCGAAAAGGTTTCGACGTCCTCTGCCTGCAGGAAGCTGCGCTCGAACTCGTCGGATTCCTTTGCCGCAGCGCTGATGCGCATCGAGGCGGAAACGATGATCGTCCAGGTCCAGACGCTGGCGGCCAGCAACAGGATCATGACGCTCTTCACGACCAGGTCGGCCTGGAGGAAAAGCGCGACGGGCGACATCGTCGTCGGATCGGTCGAAACTTCGAACATCTGGTCTATTCGCTCCCTATGAGTTTCGAAAAAGCCTCGACCCACGCTTTTGGTTGCCTGCGCGGCCGGCCTTCGCGTGTCAGGAAGGCGGCCGTCACCATGGCGTCGGTCAGCACTTCATCCCCGCGCATGACTCGTTGATGAATGGTCGCGGTCGCGGCACCCACGGCGGTCACGCGGCTGACGACGACGATCGCGTCATCGAGACCGGCGGGGCGGCGATATTTGATGCTGAGGTCGGCGACCGCATAGACGCCCTCGCCCCCGTCGAAACTGCCGCGCTGGTCGATGCCGACGCACGCCAGCATGTCCGACCGCGCGCGTTCCATGAACCGCAGGTAGTTCGCGTGATACACGACGCCCGACAGGTCGGTGTCCTCGAAATAGACGCGCACCGGGAAACGATGTTCGACGCCGTCGAAGCGGCCGGTCGCTGGGGCATCGTTAACCATGGGAAAGGCTCTAGCGAGGGGGAGTCGGGGAGGGAATCCCTCGCGTCGCCTTATTCGAACAATCCGTCCTGCGATCCCGCTGGCGGATTGAGGCCCAGATGCTTCCACCCGCCCGCATTCAGGCAGCGCCCGCGTGAAGTACGGGCGACGAGGCCGAGCTGGATCAGATAAGGCTCGATCACTTCCTCGATCGTGTCGCGCGGCTCGCTGAGGCCCGCGGCGAGCGTTTCGACACCGACGGGGCCGCCCCTGTAGATGTCCGCGATCATGTGGAGGTAGCGCCGGTCCATTGCGTCGAGGCCGAGAGCGTCGACCTCCAGCCGGGTGAGCGCCGCGTCGGCGACCGAGCGCGTCACGCTGGCCTCCTCGGCGACATTGGCGAAGTCGCGCACGCGGCGCAGCAGGCGTCCGGCGATCCGCGGGGTTCCCCGGCTGCGTTTCGCCACCTCTGCGGCACCATCGGGCGCGATGTGCAGGTCGAGCAGTCCCGCCGCCCGCGTCACGACGCGTTCGAGTTCATCGACGGTGTAGAAATTCAGCCGCACCGGAATGCCGAACCGGTCGCGCAATGGTGTGGTCAGCAGGCCCTGCCGCGTCGTCGCGCCCACCAGTGTGAAGCGCGGCAGGTCGATCCTCACCGACCGCGCCGATGGCCCCTCGCCGATCATGATGTCGAGCGCACGATCCTCCATCGCGGGATAGAGGATTTCCTCGACCGCGGGCGCAAGGCGGTGGATCTCGTCGATGAACAGGACGTCGCCGTCCTCGAGGTTGGTCAGCAGCGCCGCGAGATCGCCCGACTTGGCGATGACCGGGCCGGAGGTCGCACGGAACCCCACACCCATTTCACGCGCGATGATCTGCGCCAGCGTCGTCTTGCCGAGCCCCGGCGGCCCGAAGAACAGCACATGGTCGAGCGCATCGCCCCGCGTCTTCGCCGCCTGGATGAAGACGCGCAGGTTATCGCGCGCCGCCTTCTGTCCGACGAACTCATCGAGTGACTTGGGACGCAGCGCGGCGTCGATGTCCTCCGGCTGGCGGGATGCAGTGGTGAGGGGGTTCGTGGCCACGGTCACGCTGTAGCGCGCAACCGGCGCAGGACAAATCCCCCAGCCGTCAGAACCGGTCTATCCCGTCGCCGACGATTTCGACCCATGCGTGCTTTCGGCTCTCGTACACCGAGTAATCGGGCTGCGAAAACGCAGGTTCGGCAAACGCCCCGACCGCCACCGCGACCAGTTCGGGCTGTGCAACCGCGCGATAGAACACCGTCGATCCGCACTCAGGACAGAAATTGAAGACAGCCACACCGCCTTCATCGCCGGCCTTCGACCATTGCTTCGCCGCGCCGGAGATGGTCACCCTATCCTCCGGAAATCGTGCCTGCGCCGCGAACGAACTGCCCGACCGCTTTTGGCAGTTAAGGCAATGGCAAACCGAAATCCGCACCGGATCGCCCGCGCACTCGATCGCGAGTTGCCCGCAGGCACAGGTGGCGCGGCGGACGTCGGTCATCGGCAGCGATCAGACGTCAAGGTTCGCCACACTCAGCGCGTTCTCCTGGATGAACTCGCGGCGCGGCTCCACCACGTCGCCCATCAGGCGCGTGAAGATCTCGTCCGCCGTGTCAGCCTGAAGCGCTTCGACGCGGAGCATCGAACGCGCTTCGGGGTCGAGCGTCGTTTCCCAGAGCTGGTCGGCGTTCATTTCGCCGAGGCCCTTGTAACGCTGGAACTTCAGGCCCTTGCGGCCGAGCGTCAGGATGGCATCGAGCAGGTCCGAGGGACGCGAAACGAGTGCTCCCTTGGGGTCGACTGCCACCGGCTCATCGCCATCCTCGGTCGTCTCCTCAGCCACTTCTGCCGCCCCCGCCTTGGGAGCAGCGACAAGCCGAGCAACCTGCGCGTAACTCTCTGCCTGTTCGGCGACCAGCGTGTGCAGGCGGCGCGCCTCCTGGCTGAGCAGGAACGCTGCATCGATGATATTGTGGTCGGTCACCCCGCGCCACAAGCGGCGCAGGATATAGTCGCCATCGGCACCGATACTGGCACTCCACTGCGCCTCGAGGTCGGCACGCCCCAGCCATTCCGCTGCGAGGTCCAGCGCCGCCGCGCGCTGGTCGTCGCGCAATGCCGGGTCGAGCGCGCCCATCAGTGCCAGACCTTCGACAATAGCCGGATCATAGCGGCGCGGCACATAACGCATCAGGCTGCGCATGCGGCGCGCATGGTCGACGAGGGTACGCAGGTCGGCGCCGGTGCGCGCGCCCTGTGGCCCCTCGAGCCGCGACCCCGAAACGCCGGCCTCGACCAGGAACTCGTCCATCGCGGCATCGTCTTTCAGATACACTTCGCTGCGCCCGCGCGCGGCCTTGTAAAGCGGCGGCTGGGCGATGAAGAGGTGGCCCGCGTCGATGATCGGGCGCATGTGGCGATAGAAGAACGTGAGCAGCAAGGTGCGGATGTGCGATCCGTCGACGTCTGCGTCGGTCATGATGATGATCTTGTGATAGCGCAGCTTTTCGAGGTTGAAATCGTCGAGAATACCGGTGCCCATCGCCTGGATGAGCGTGCCAATTTCCTTCGACGAGATCATCCGGTCGAAGCGTGCACGCTCGACGTTCAGGATCTTGCCGCGCAGGGGAAGAATGGCCTGAAAGTGGCGGTCGCGGCCCTGTTTCGCCGAACCGCCTGCCGAGTCACCTTCGACCAGGAAGAGTTCCGACTTGGCGGGATCGCGTTCCTGGCAGTCGGCGAGCTTGCCGGGGAGCGAGGCGACACCCATCACCGATTTGCGGCTGGCCTCGCGCGCCTTTTTCGCGGCTTCGCGGGCGGCCGCGGCGTCGATAACCTTCTGGATGATCGAGCGCGCGTTCGCCGGGTTCTCTTCCAGCCATTCGGCCATCTTGTCCGACATCAGGCTTTCGAGCGGCTGGCGCACTTCGGAAGAGACCAGCTTGTCCTTGGTCTGCGACGAGAATTTCGGATCGGGCAGCTTGACCGAGACGATCGCGGTCAGCCCTTCGCGCATGTCCTCTCCGGTGAGAGTCACCTTCTCCTTCTTCATCAACCCCGATTTCTCGGCATAGTTGTTGAGCGTGCGCGTCAGCGCCGCGCGGAAGGCCGCCATATGCGTGCCGCCGTCGCGCTGCGGGATGTTGTTGGTGAAGGCGAGGACGTTCTCGTAATAGCTGTCGTTCCATTCGAGCGCGACATCGATGCCGATATCGTCGCGCTGGCCGGTGACCGAGATCGGATCGGGGAACAGCGCGGTCTTCGCGCGGTCGAGGTACTTTACGAACGCCGCGATGCCGCCCTCGTAGTAGAGTTCATGCTCCACACGCTCGGCGTGACGCGCATCGGCCAGGAAGATACGAACGCCCGAATTGAGGAACGCGAGTTCGCGGTAGCGGTGCTCGAGCTTTTCGAAGTCGAACTCGGTGATCTTGAACGTCGCGGGCGATGGCAGGAAGGTGACCTTCGTGCCCTTCTTGCCCTCGGGCGCGGGTCCGACGATCTTCAGCGGGGCAACGGCATCGCCATAGGCGAAGCGCATGTAATGCTCCTGCCCGTCACGCCAGATGTTGAGATCCAGGAATTCGCTGAGCGCATTCACCACGGACACGCCGACGCCGTGCAGGCCGCCGGACACCTTGTAGGCGTTGTCATCCGACGTGTTCTCGAACTTACCGCCCGCGTGCAGTTGGGTCATGATGACTTCGGCGGCCGACACGCCTTCCTCGGCATGGATACCGGTCGGAATGCCGCGACCGTTGTCCTCGACCGAAACCGATCCGTCGGCGTTCAGCTGGATCAGGATGCGGTCGCAATGCCCCGCCAGCGCCTCGTCGATCGCGTTGTCGCTGACTTCGAATACCATGTGGTGCAGGCCCGAGCCGTCATCGGTGTCGCCGATGTACATGCCGGGGCGCTTGCGGACCGCGTCGAGCCCTTTCAGGACCTTGATGGAGTCCGCGCCATATTCGTTCGCGTTGGGAAGGTTTTCGGGTGTTTGGTCGTCGTTCGTTGCCATGACGAGTCTATAGGGTCGCGTGGCCCGAAACCCAAGCATAATGCGCTATCGGTGGTGTGTCGGGTTGCAATTGTTACACGTGCGCGCATGATCGCGAATCGGGGCGCAGAAGCAACTGCATAGGGGGATCGCGCGGGCCAATGCTGGAATCGCGCAACTACGCACCGCCGGCCGACCTTGCTCCATACGTGCGCAATTCGTTCGTCTTCCGCGCGAACCTGCCTGCGGATTACATGGTCCTCGACCAGCTCGTTTCCGAAAGCGCGATGATCCGCCTGATTCTGAAGGGCGACTGGTTTGCGCGTTACGGCGAGGGCGAATGGCGGAAGAAAGGCCCCGCCATTCTTTTCGGGCCGAACTCGCGCGGATTTTCGGTGCGGTCCCACGGACCGTTCGTCGTTGTCGGCGTTGCCTTGCGCGCCAGCGGATGGGCCGGACTGTTCGAGGGGAAAGCCGACAGCTTCACCGACGAGATGTTCGCGCTGGAGGACATCTGGGGCGATTGCATACGATCGTTGTGTGCCGACCTGATGGCGGGCTCGCCCGATGATGTGACCGTCATCGCGGCAATCGAGAATTGCGTGCGCGAGCGGCTGGCGACACTGAACAACTACAGCGTCGATCCAGCGATGGCGCAGTTCGAAAAGATCGCGCGCGACGACAGCACCATGCGCGTGGCCGATGTCGCAATCCAGCTCGGCCTGTCCGGTCGCGCGCTCGAACGGCGATGTGCCGCGACATTCGGCATGTCGCCGAAAGCAATCCTGCGCCGCAGCCGCTTTCTCGACATGGCAGCCGCGGTCCGCGGGATCAGCGATCCGGACGCAGAGGAACGCGCGGCGCTGCGCTTTTCCGACCAGTCGCACCTGAACCGTGAATTTCGCCACTTCATCGGCCTGACGCCGGGACAGTTCGAGCGCGTGCAAACGCCGTTGCTCAATGCGGTGCTGAAACTGCGGCACGACGGCCTGAGCTAGGCTTACTCGGTAGCAGCCCCGACGGGTGTCCGTACCCCCGCGTGCCCGCGATCCTTCAACTGGGCCTTCAGCACTTCCGGCTTGGGCGCCCAGAGGAACCCAAAACTGACCGTACCTGCTTTCGTCTCGACGACATGGTGCAGCCGGTGCGCCTGGACGATGCGCTTCATGTAAGTCGAGCGCGGGACGTAACCGGTCGAGACTCTTCGATGCACGATCACGTCGTGGAACCCGAAATAGATCGCGCCATAGCCGGCAATGCCGGCACCGACCCATGTGGTCCACGGCGCCCAGCCAAGCTGAACGCCACCGAGCAGGAGGACGAACGACGGCACCGCGAAGATCACCGCATAAAGATCGTTCAACTCCCAATTGCCGGTACGCGGGCGATGGTGGCTTTCGTGCAGGAACCAGCCGAAGCCGTGCATCACCCAACGATGCGCGACATAGGCGACGCCCTCCATCACGAGGATGGTGCTGAGGAAGATCAAGAGGCCGAGCCAGATGGGCATGGCGCTTATCTAGTCCCTCACTCTTATCCCGTCATCCCCGCGAGAGCGGGGATCCAGCTTCTTTTCTTTCATCACCTGTTCACGTCGCAAATGCAGTGAAGGCAGCTGGATTCCCGCTTTCGCGGGAATGACGATGAGATAGAGATCGCCGCCATGATCAAAGCCTTTGCCATCGCCCTTCCCCTGATCGCCCTCTCCGCCTGCGCGACGCCCGAGACCCGCGTGCGGACGGCGCTGATCGACGCCGGTCTGCCGCGCCCTATCGCGACCTGCATGGCGCAACGGATGGTCGACCGGCTGTCGCTCGGGCAGCTCCAGCGGCTGTCGCACCTGTCCGGGCTGAACGAACACACGATCGGCCAGATGACCGTCCGCGAGTTCATCCGAAAGGTGGACGCGCTGGGCGATCCGCAGATCCTGACGGTCGTCACAACAGCCGGGCTTGGGTGCGCGATAGCAAGCTAAGGGTTGGCAAGGGCGCGCGACTCATGCTTTAGGCCCGGCATCCTTCCCAAGCCGGAGCGCTGACCCGTGAACATCCACGAATACCAGGCCAAAGAATTGCTCGCCAAGTTCGGCGTTCCCGTCCCCGCCGGCTTTGCTGCGCTGAGCGTCGACGAGGCAGTTGCCGCGGCTGGCAAGCTCCCCGGACCGCTTTACGTCGTGAAGGCACAGATCCACGCGGGTGGCCGCGGCAAGGGCAAGTTCGTCGAACTCGGGCCCGATGCGAAGGGCGGCGTACGCCTCGCCAAGACCGCCGACGAAGTCCGGGCGGCAGCGACCGACATGCTGGGCAACACGCTTGTGACGATCCAGACTGGCGACGCGGGCAAGCAGGTCAACCGCCTGTACGTCACTGACGGCGTCGACATCGAAAAGGAATTCTACCTCGCCCTGCTCGTCAACCGGGCATCGGGTCGTGTCGGCATGGTTGTTTCGACCGAAGGCGGCATGGACATCGAAACGGTGGCGCATGACACGCCCGAAAAGATCCAGACGCTCGACATCGACCCCGCGACCGGTTTCATGCCGCATCACGGCCGCGCCGTTGCAGCCGCACTCGGCCTGACCGGCGACCTCGCCAAGCAGGCGGCGAACACCGCGTCGAAGCTGTACGACGCGTTCCTTGGCACCGACGCCGAGCAGATCGAGATCAACCCGCTGGCCGTTACCAAGGACGGCAAGCTGATGGTGCTGGACGCCAAGGTCGGCTTCGATTCGAACAGCCTGTTCCGCCACCCCGACCTCGTCGAGCTGCGCGACCTGACCGAGGAAGACGCGTCGGAGATCGAGGCGTCCAAGTACGACCTCGCCTACATCAAGCTCGACGGCAACATCGGCTGCATGGTCAACGGCGCGGGCCTGGCGATGGCGACGATGGATATCATCAAGCTGAACGGCGAATTCCCGGCCAACTTCCTCGACGTCGGCGGCGGCGCTTCGAAGGAAAAGGTTACGGCGGCGTTCAAGATCATCCTTGCCGACCCGAACGTGAAGGGCATCCTGGTCAACATCTTCGGCGGCATCATGAAGTGCGACATCATCGCCGACGGCATCGTCGCCGCGGCGAAGGATGTGAACCTGTCGGTGCCGCTGGTCGTCCGCCTGGAAGGCACAAACGTACAGCAGGGCAAGGACATCCTCGCCAATTCGGGCCTGCCGATCGTGGCGGCAAACGATCTGGGCGATGCGGCAAAGAAGATCGTCGCGGAAGTGCGTAACGCAGCGTAAGCTGCGCGTTTACAACGTCACCGGGTTGATATTTCGACGCGGTGACGGCACATGCCTCAAAGTTGACGTTAACGTAAAGCGATTCTGGGAGAGTCCAACGTGAAAATCCTCGTCCCCGTGAAGCGGGTCATCGATTACAATG
>JAZKBQ010000003.1:0-482876 GCA_040388515.1 Pseudomonadota bacterium
CCGCCAAGATCGCGGGCGTGGGCAAGGTCCATGTGGCTGACGACGCCGCGTTCGATCATGCGCTCGCCGAAAACGTCGCACCGCTGGTCGTCGAGCTGATGGCCCATCACGACGCGTTCGTGGCGCCCGCGACCGCCAACGGGAAGAACATCGCGCCGCGCGTGGCAGCTCTGCTCGACGTGATGCAGGTGAGCGAGATCCTGTCGGTCGAAAGCGCCGACACCTTCACGCGCCCGACCTATGCGGGCAACGCCATCGCCACCGTCCAGTCGAGCGATGCGAAGAAGGTCATCACGGTCCGTGCCACCGCGTTCGCCAAGGCGGCACGCGACGGCGGCAGCGGCACCGTGGAATCCGTCGCCTCGACCGGTGACAAGGGGCTCTCGAGCTTCGTCGGCGCTGAACTGTCGAAGTCGGATCGTCCCGAACTCGCCAGCGCCAAGATCATCGTGTCGGGCGGCCGGGCTCTCCAGAACAGCGAGAATTTCCACTCGATCATCGAACCGCTCGCCGACAAGCTCGGCGCAGGTGTCGGGGCGAGCCGTGCCGCCGTCGACGCGGGTTATGTGCCCAACGATTACCAGGTCGGGCAAACCGGCAAGATCGTGGCGCCCGAGGTCTATATCGCGGTCGGCATCTCCGGCGCGATCCAGCACTTGGCCGGCATGAAGGACTCCAAGACGATCATCGCGATCAACAAGGACGAGGACGCCCCGATCTTCCAGGTCGCGGACATCGGCCTGGTCGGCGACCTCTTCAAGATCGTGCCGGAACTCACCGAAAAGCTCTGATGTTTGCCGGGCCGTCCGCCGATAACGGGCGGCCTTAGGCATCTTTCCCGTCGCGGATAAGCATTCCTTCACGTCACGTGGGCCTGTAGCCTGCGCGACAGGTCTTTCGATGACGCGCGCAGTGTCAATGCGTTCGCCGGAAGCCCGGGAGAGGGAGTGGCCATGAGCACGGCTGATATCGCGCGGAATCCTACCCAATCGGCGAATGCGGAAAGCGGGTCGAAGAGCGCCAAGCCATCCTGGCCCGAAATCTGGATCGCGCTGCGCCATCCCCGCATGCTGATCGTCGCCCTGCTCGGCTTCGGCTCGGGCCTGCCCTACCTGCTGACAAGCGTCACACTCGGCTACTGGCTGCGGCAGCAGGGGATCGAGCTTGCCACCATCGGATTCATCTCGTGGGTCGGCATGGTCTATTCGTTCAAGATCCTGTGGGCGCCGATGGTCGACCAGATGGATGTGCCCATTCTGGGCCGTCTGCTGGGCCGGCGACGCGGCTGGATCGTACTCTCGCAAATCATCGTGGGTGCGGGACTCATCGCGATGGGAATCGTCGGACCGACCGCCGATATGCGGCTGTTCGCCCTGTTTGCCGTGCTGACGGCCTTCGCCTCCACGACGCAGGACATCGCCGTATCCGCCTGGCGTATCGAAATCGCCGAGAACCGGTCCGACATGGCGCTCTTGGCGGCGGTCTTCCAGATCGGCCACCGGATCGCGTTCGTCATCGCCGACGCGCTGATCCTGATCGCGGCCGCCTTCATCGGATGGTCGCTCTCCTATGTCGCGCTGGGATTCACGATGGCGATCGGGTTGCTGGGCGCCTTGTTCGCCCGCGAACCGGTGAGCGCGCTTCCGCCGCCCGCGGCATCGACCGAGCGCAACCATGCCAAGCGCATCGCCAATGCGTTCGTCACGCCCTTCCTGACCTTTTTCAAGATCCACGGAAAATCGGCGGCAGTGATCCTTGCGATGGTCGGCGTCTACCGGCTGACCGACATGCTGATGATCCCGATGATGGCGCCGTTCTATGTGGATCTCGGCCTCAATTCCGCGCAGATCGGCGCGATCCGCGGCACCTTCGGCATGGTCGGCACGATCGGCGGCGTCGCGCTGGGCGGTCTGATCGCGGTACGCTGGGGCCTCGAGCGGACGCTGATTGCCGGATCGATTGTCGCACCGATCACCAACCTTGCCTATGTCGCGCTTTGCCTTTGGCCGGGCGGTCCCGGCTTCTCGGTCGTCGGCGCCGTCGTTTTGATCGAGAACCTGGCGACCGGCTTCGCGGGTGCCGCGAGTGTCGCCTATATCTCGGGCCTCGTCGGCATCGGCTTCGCCGCCACGCAGTTCGCCCTCCTGGGCAGCGTGCAGTCCTTCCTGGGCAAGTTCATGCGCGGCTTTTCGGGCGCAACGGTCGAGTGGCTCGCCAAGAGCTACACGCTGATGGAGGCCTATGCCCTGTTCTTCGTGGTGACGGCGGTGCTGGGCATCCCCGCGATCCTGCTGTCGATCGCCTGCATCCGCCGCAACATCATCGACAAGGTCGAGGACGCCCTGCCCCAACCGGCGCAATAGTGCCGGTCAGACGATCTTGAAACTGTAGCTGTAGACCCGCGCCACGCCGCGAACCTTCACGTTCGAGATCGTGACATCGTAACTCGTACCGGTCGCAACGCCCGCGACCTTCCACTGGATGTTGTTGGGCACGCCATACCCGTCATTGTCGAAGGTGATGGCGGACACGGCCAGGTTCGTACTGCCCCCGGTCGGTTTGACCGTGATCGTCGCGGCCGAGAAATCGACCGAGGAATTGCCGCCCCATGTCGTTGTCTTGTCGACGATGGCCGTGAACGAAAACAGCGCCGTCGCGTCGAAATAACGCGCCGGGTAATTCCCCTGCGGATAGGCGACGTAATCGGGGATGGCAGCCGCCGAAGCCACCCCGCCCCCGGTGTTGTTGAAGACCTTGAGAGCCGATGAATCGATGCGCTGTGTCGAGGAATAAATCCCCGCGACACGGCCGTAGGCGACGGTGCCCAGGAACGGATCGAGGATCCACCGGCGGTGACCGACACTGTTCGCGACGAGGTTGTTCACCTCGGTCATCCAGCCTGCAAAAATATTGTCGTTGCTCATCAGCGACAGGTTCGCGCTGGGGAATGAGGCATAGAGGTCGCTGCTCCCCGCACCCGCCGCGCCAAGCGCCGTGTAGCATTTCCACGTCGTCGGCGGCGTATGGCTGAGTTGCGAATTGGCCGACATCATCAGCGATGCTTCCATCGCCGATTGCTGATCCGCGCTCGACAGCGTGACAGCCGGAAGGCCGTGCAGCGCGCGGATGCCGTTCATGACCTGCAAAGCATCCTGCAGACCGGTATTCGACATCACGCCGGCATTGCACGCGGCGATATCGGGAAGCTGGGTATAGGTCGCCGCGCGGCCGCCGTTCCAGTCGGTGGGGATCGAGGTCGTCGGCGCAGGAGACGGAGTCGGTGTGGCTGGTGCCGGCGTCGCGGGAGCAGGCGTAGCCGGTGCCGGCGTCGCCGGCGATGGAGCGGGAGTCGATCCGGTCGGCGTCTGGCCGCCCGAACTATCGCCGCCGCCACATCCGGCGACCAGTGCGGCGAGCGCGATTGCAGCAATCCAATTGGCCTTGCGCGTCCGCATGGTCAGCCCCCTGTTACAACAGACCCTAAAATCGCCGATGGACGGTGAACGGCTGGTAAATGTCCGCACGGTTTCGGCGGACTCCACGCACGGCCTGTCGATTAGATGCCGTCAGCGGCGTCCCGCAACCGCCAGAACCGCCGTCCCCGCAATCGCCGACAGCACCGACCCCATCAGCACGCCGATCTTGACGGCGTCGGCCTGGGGTTGGTCGGGAAAGGCCAAGCCGCCAATGAACAGGCTCATCGTGAAGCCGATCCCGCAGAGCAGCGCGATACCATAAACCTGCGCCCAATTGGCGTGCGCGGGCCGCGTCGCGATCTTCAGTCTGACCGCAAGCCAGACGGCGCCGAACACACCCATTTGCTTGCCGAGGAACAGGCCGAGCGCGATAGCAAGCGGCAACGCCGTGAACGGCGACACCGATCCGCCCAGCGATACCCCTGCATTCGCAAAACCGAACAGCGGAACGATGACGAATGCGACCCAGGGATGCAGCCCGTGTTCCATCCGGTGGAGCGTCGAATGCGCGTCGTCCGGCGCGCCAGGCGTCTTGACCAGAGGGATCGTCAGCGCTGCCAGCACTCCTGCGACGGTTGCGTGGACGCCCGATAGCAGCATGAAATACCACAGCAGGGCGAAGCCTGCGAAATACCAGAGCGGGTGCCTTAAGCTCGCGCGGTTCATCCCGAACATTCCCGCCAGCACAAGCATCGACGCGCCCAGCGCGACCCAATCCAATGCTGCGGTATAGAACAGCGCGATGATGACGACCGCGCCGACATCGTCGACGATCGCAACCGTGGTCAGGAACAGCTTGAGCGAAGTGGGTGCGCGTTTGCCGAGCAAGGCGAGCAGGCCGAGCGCGAAGGCGATGTCGGTTGCCGCCGGAATTGCCCAGCCTCGCGTCAGGCCGGGTGCACCACCGGTGACGGCCAGATAGACGATCGCGGGCAGCACCATCCCGGCCCCCGCGGCGATAAACGGTAATCGCCGGTCCGCCCAGCTCGACAGATGCCCGTCGGCAAACTCCCGTTTGATCTCAAGGCCAACGAGCAGGAAGAACACCGCCATCAGGGCATCGTTGATCCACAGGTGCACAGTCATCGGTCCGAGCTTCGGCGTGAACACGGGACCCGTGACGGCGTGAAGCAAATGGAAATAGGAAGCAGCAAAAGACGAATTGGCAGCGATCATCGCAAGCACCGCCGCCACGATCAGCAGGATTCCGCCTGCGGATTCGGAAGCCAGGAATTCACGCATAGCCGAAGCCGAACGGTCCTGCTGCGTGGTCATCGCACGATAAATCGCACCTGGTCGATCACGCGTCCCGCCGGGTCGAGCAGCGCCAGTTGATGGACGCCCGGCCCGGTCAATACCTGTGGCCGTGCATCGGCATCGCCGAGGTCGCGCTTGTCGAGAACCAAGCGGTGGCCCGCAACCGCACCCGTGACCGCCACGCCCATGCGCTGCCGATCGATGGGAATATCGGGGTCGAGCGCGAAGACGCTGCCCGAGACAGGATTGGTGATCCGCGGGCGGCGTGACGCGGCGGGGGCAGCAGCTAGTTGCGCCTGACCCGTTCCGCGCAAGAACCAGTCATTGCGGGGGGGCTCGATCGCATTGGCGAAAGTAACGCGTCGCCCCTCGATACCGTCGGGACGCGGCGGCGGTTCGCTGGCGCGACCACGGTTGAGCGCCATCATCACGTCACGCCACACCGGCGCCGCGCCGCTGGTACCCGACACCGCCTTCATCGAATCCCCTTCGAGATTGCCCACCCAGACCGCGACGGTGAAGCGTTGCGTGAAGCCGACGCACCAATTGTCGCGCATCGCCTTCGACGTGCCCGTCTTCACCGCTGCCCAGAACGGCAGGCGCAGCGCGCTGTCGACGCCGAAGGTGGTCGAACGTGCCGATGCGTCGGACAAAATATCCGATACGATCCACGCGGCTTGCGGCGAGAGCACCTGCCGCCCACGTCCGGCAGAATCGTCGGTGCGCAAGCGCAGCGGGGCAAACTGCCCGCCATTGGCGATGCTGCGATAGGCGTTGGCCTGTTCGAGCAGGGTCACTTCCGCCGAACCAAGCGCTAGCGAAAAGCCGTAATATTGCCCGTCCTCGACCAGCCCCTTGTACCCGGTGTCCCACAGCCGGTTGCGGAACGCCTCCACCCCGTCGACCAGCAACGTGCGCACAGCTGGCACATTGAGCGAACCCGCAAGCGCGGTGCGGACGCTGACCGGTCCCTTGAAGCTGCGGTCGTAATTCTGCGGCACGTAGAGGCCGGACGCAGTGTCGAGCTGGACAGGTGAATCGTCGAGGATCGACGCGGGGGTCAGCCAGCCGCGTTCGATCACCTGACCATAAAGGAACGGCTTCAAGGTCGATCCGGCCTGTCGATAGGCATTGGCGCCGTCCACCTGCGCCGCAGTTGACCCGAGCCCGACGCCGCCGACATAGGCAAGAACATCGCCAGTCACATTGTCCACCACAACTACTGCCCCATCGCGCGCCCGGCCCGGCCCCAGCCCCTGCAGCTGGCGGCTGAGCGCGATCGTCGCGACGCGCTGAATACCGGCATCGAGCGTCGTCTTGATGCGCAACCCCGGCTTGTCGAGCAGCCGCGCGGCAAGGTGCGGGGCAAGGCCGGGGTCGAGGGCGCGGGCACGGTCGTTGGAGAGAGCGGTCGCCGTTGCGGCCATGACCGGCGCGCAATCGGCCTTCGCGCCGATCCTGCAGGCGCGTGCCGCAACCTGCGCGACACCGGCGCGCGGATCGGGAAGCAGTGCCGCCACGATCAGCGCATCGGCCTTGGTCAGCGCAGAGGGCGGCTTCCCGAACAGCGCCTGTGCCGCCGCCCCAATCCCTTGCGCCTCGCCGCGAAACCCGGCGAGGTTGAGATAGGCTTCGAGAATCTCGTCTTTCGACCAATGGTGCTCCAGCGCCCAAGCCGCCCGCATCTGGCGCAGCTTGTCCCGCCAACCACGTGTGCCGGGGCGAGCGAGATCGGATGCGAGAAAGCCCGCAACCTGCATCGAAATGGTGGACGCGCCCCGAGAACGCTCGCCTGACAGGCGGGCGCGCATTGCACTGCCCATCGCCAGCATGTCGACGCCGCCATGGTCGCGGAAGCGGCGATCCTCGCTCGCGATCACGGTTTCGACCAGCGCGGGCGACATGTCCCTGAGCGGTACCCATGCGAGGCGGCGCGCCTTGAACGCGACGCGCTCGCTGTCGAGCAGGGTGCCGTTGCGGTCGTAGAGCCAAGCTTCGGACGGTTTCCATGCGGCGACGACGTTCGCGGCCGTGGGAAGCAGCGGCGGGAGGGTTAGGACGAAGAGGACCAGTAATCCCAATCCCGTCATTCCCGCGAAAGCGGGAATCCAGCTCTTACTGCGCCATCGTAAGGAGAAAGCTGGATCCCCGCTTTCGCGGGAATGACGGGAAAAAATCACAACCCGACCTCAAGCCCCTTGTTCGGGAGCGCCGCACGGATTTCCGGCGAATACATCGCCTCGATCCGTGAAGGCGGCAGGCTGAACCGGCCGACGCCGTTCAACCGCACGACATAACTGACCGTCGCCCGTCCGCGCGGCATCCACTGGAAGTATCCGCGCCAGGCATCACGTCCACGCTCGACATAACTCGGCTGGGTGCCGTCGCCGCCCGCGAGATTGCCGAGGATCGACGACTGGCCGCCAAGGCCGCCCACGATCGTCGCGCCCGGCGGCACGGGGTCGCTGATCACCACCCAGTTACGGTCGGCGGTCGCATCGACCGTGATCGTGACCTTCATAACGTCGCCGCGGGTCAGCCGTCCCTTGACCTTCTGGCTGACCATCTCGGTCGTCTTTTCCATGCGGTAACCGGCGTAGAGCGGCTGCACGAGCGGAACGGCCGCGCTGACCGAGACCATGGCCCATGGCCCTGCCCCGCCCGACTGGCTGAGGGTCAAGGGCGCGGCGATGGCCGGCAGGCGCAACGGCGCAGCACTCGCCGCCATGGGCCAGGCCTGCGTCCGGCTTACACCGCCGAGCGCAACCGTCGTGACGCCAGTGACCGCACTCGCCGGATAGAGCGCCGCAAACCGCCGCGCGGCGACCGTGCCCCAGGCGTTGGCAGGGGTCGTATCCCAGCTGCCCTTGTACTGGCGCAGCGCCACACCGACCATCATCTTCGGGCCTTCACTGTCCCAACCCGGACGGCCGAGGATCGCGCCCAGTGCCTTCAGCACCATTTCGTCGTCGCTGGTCATCATCCACCACGGTGCATTCTTCGCGTCGGTCAGGTCGATCCGCGTGCCCTCGTAGACCAGGCGCTTACGCAGCGTGGCCTCTGCCGTGGCGCGTAGCGCAGGCGCGTTCTTCAGGCCCGGCGTACGATCGATCGCGACCATCCAGTCGGCAAGCGCGCCGGTCGGCATGTCGGCGGGCGCGATGTCGATCGCGCCGAGCAACGCGGGCGTGGACGCACCGTTGCGGGCAAGCGCGGCGAGCGACGCGACCTTGAGCAGCCGGTTGTCCACAGGACCGTATTTGTCCTGCTTCAAGCGACCCTCGATCACGGCCTTGAGCGCTTCGATGGCCTTGGCCTTTCCAGCCTCCGGCATCGCGAAGCCAGCTTCTGCAGTCATCGACAGGGCATAGGCGGTCAGCGCCTCCGACCCCGGCCATTCGCCCGGGAAGTATCGGATCAGGCCGTCACCATCCTGATAAGTCGGCAAGGCACCCGCGAGCGTATTCCAGCGCGCCGTATCGCCCAGCACGACCGCACGGCTCAGTTGCTGCTCGAAGCAATTGTACGGATAGGCCGCCATATAGGCGCGCACGCCAGCGAGAGGCGGTGCGAGCGTGTCCGACAGTTTCACGTCGACATAGCTGCTGGGCAGTGCACCGCCCGGCGGGCTGATGGGGATGCTGGTGCCGGTCCCAACGCGCGCGAGCGTTGCTGCCCAAACCTCGAACGGCACGGCGGGCACGATTTCCTGCGACGCCGCAATCCGGTCGATCGCTTTCCCGTCAGCCGACTTGGCCTCGACTGTCCAGTCGAGTTTCGACAGCCCCTCGGGCGCGGTCAGGTTCCATGTGACCGCCTGTGCACTGCCGGGCGCGAGGTCGACCGTCAGCGGCTTGCCCGACGCGATGCCCGGGTTGACCTTGACCGTCGCCGTCACGCGCATCGGCTTGTCGCTGGAATTCCGAAGCGTGAAGCTCGCGCCGAAGAAGTCGCCGGTACGGACCAGTGGCGGGAGCGCCGAGAACAGTTGCAGATCCTGGCTCGTCCGTACGCTTGCCATGCCGGTGCCGAACAGGTTCGTTCCCGACGTGGCAATGGCGACCATCTTGAACGATGACAAAGCGTCGGACAGTTGCACCGGAATGCGGGCATGGCCGTTGGCGTCGAGGGTGACGCGGCCTTTCCACAGCAGGACCGGTTTGAAATCGTCGCGCGTCACGGCGCTGGCGTCACCGCCGCCGCCGCCCGCCTCGACGGCCTTCTTGCCGTAATGCCGCTTGCCGACGACCTGCGTCTGATTGGTGGACGTGAGGACATCAAGTGTGCGGTCACCCATCATCGCATCGAGTATCTGCCAGCTGTCGTTGGCCTGCAGCTGGAGCAGCGCCTCATCGACGGCGGCGAAGGCGATCTCGGCCGATTTCGCGGGCTTGCCGTCGGGCTCGGTCACAGCGACGTCGACCTGCGCAGTGTCGCGCACAGCGTATTTCGGCTTGTCGGCAGTGACCTTGACGCCGAGCGTATGGCCCTCCCAACCGACCTTCACCTTGGCGATACCGATGCGGTAGCTAGGCTTGGCGAGATCGACGAGCGCGGTCGGCGATGCACCTTCGCGGCTGAAGAATGGCAGGTTCCATCGTCGCGCGAGATCCGCCCACCATAGGCTCCAGCCGCCGATGCGCCCGCGCACCGCCATGACCGACACATAGACGTCTGGCGCATAGGCCCCGGGCATAGGCACTTCGACCACGGGATCCTTGCCCGACAAATTGGTGACAAAGCTCGACAGCACGCCTTCGCGCTCGACCGTCACGAGCGCCGTCGCTTCGCGGAAGGGCATGCGGACCTGGAACTTGGCGGTCTCGCCCGCCTTGTATTCCTTCTGCTCGGCGATCAGGTCCATGCGGTCGCCATTGTCGCCGCCGAACCACCAGTCATCCTCGCCCGCCAGCCATACCGTGCGCACCGCACGCGCGACATTGCCGTCGGCATCTGTCGTGGTCGCGACCGCGACGACTTCGCCCGAAACGCCGGGATCGAGCTTGCAATTCGCCAAGCCCTTGTCGTCCGTTGTGGCAGAGCAGGTCGACGAAATCTTCGTCACTTTGGACTGATTGTCATAGGCGTAGAAGCCGCCGATCAGTCGGCGCCGCGCGGTGATCGTCTCGCGCGTGTAGAGTTCGACCGAGATCTTCTGGCCCTTCTTGACCTTGTTCTCCGCATCGAGTGCTACGAACTGGAGCCGCAGATCGCTGTCGCGCATCAGCCAGCCGTCGGTCTTCATCCCGATCTTCACCGCGGCGGGATTGAGCAGCAGCGTGCGCGACGCCGTCAGTGTCTCGCCATTCGCGTCCTGATAATCCATCTCGACCGTCATCGCGGTGGTCGCGTCGACGGTCTGCGCGATCTCGATCTGTGTCTTAGCGGTGCCATCCTGACCGAGGGTGACCGGCAGCGTCTGCGACAGGGGCAGTGGCGTGTCGGGCGCATGGCCTTCGCCGTCGAGCGAAGTCGTCCCTTCCTTCAGCGCCTCCCCGCCGAAGGTCCAGCCGTCCCAGCCGGACGGATCGACATAGCCGGTCGAAAACGCCGTACGGATCGCGACCGGCAGGTTCGACGCGCCACCGCCGGAGAGGTACCCGACGAACAGGTCGAGCGGCACGATCTTCGGCCTGACCAGCGCTTCCTTCGGCCCCGTCACTGTCGCGCGCATCGTCGGCAGTTTGTACTCATCGACCCGGATCGACTGATTGGTGTAGATCGTCTTCTCGTTGCCGCCCTCTCCGGGCACGATGATACGCAGGTCGTAATCGCCCATCGGCGCGGCGGCGGGCGCGGTCCAACTGCTCTCGCCGACACCATCCGCACCGATCGTGATCGGCATGTCGAACTGCGTGTCGGACCCGCGATGCGACAACCGCAGCGTGCCCGTGATCCCCTGTGCCAGAGCGAAACCCGCTCCCACGGGTTTGCGCAGGATGTGTTTCATGTTGACCGTTTCGCCCTGCTTCATCAGCGTCCGGTCGAACACGGTGTGCAGGATGCTGTCCCGCTCCGAATAGCCATAGGGCAGGTCGAAGTCGTAGGGGCGAATGCCCTGACCCCATTCCGTCATCGTGAAACTGAAATCGTCGCCCGCGCGCGCCGACACCATCAGGGCGTGCGACGATGAGTTTTCGTCGCAACTGCCATAGGTTTCGGGTTGCGGCAGGCCAGAAGTGACGAGCAGTCGCCCTTCGCCATCGCTCTTGCCGCGCGCCAGCACTTCGCCGGTGCAGCTATCGGTCACGCGGACGTCCGCACCCGCCACAGCCTTGCCGCTGTCGAGCGCGGTCACCCAGGCAAGCGAGGCTTCGCGGCCCCATTTGAAATGCACCGCCATGTTGGTGACGAGCGCACCCGCCGCAACATAACGCGTCGCATCGCGCCCGAGCAGCGCCTTGCCCAGAATGGGTGAGGCAAGCTCGACAACGTAAAAGCCGGGCTTGGCGAGCGGTACCCCCACCACTTCGAACTGCTTGCCCGCACCCGGCAGGCCCAGCTTCAGCGAGGTCCCCGCACCGTTCAGCAGTGATGTCGCGCCGGTATAGTTCACAGCCTTCTTGTTGCCGTCCGCATCCTCGGGCCCTTCGTCGCGGAAGTCGTCTTCGCTCGCCTTGGAGATCTTGCGCAGCCAGTCGGCGACCTGTCCGTCCGAACCCTCGACGCGCAACGAATTGCCACCGATCGCGGTCACGCGCTGCGCCAGTTGCGGTTCGACCGCACGAACGGTGACGGGCAGCACACCGCCCTCCTTCGCTTCGACGATGCCGAAATTCGCGGCGAACTTCACCAGCGGCGGCGCGGGGTCGAACTTGACCTGCAAGGGGAACCGTTCGGCATTCGCAAGCGTCCGGCCGCTCTGGTCCTTGATGCCGGCGGGGAGGGTCAGCGTCGCAGTCTGCGCCTCGGGAAACGGCCCTTTGAAATCGAGATCGGAAATCTCGGGATCGCTACGGTTGTCATCGGCGATCTTGGGTTCGCGCACCGTGCCATCGGCAAATGTCAGGCGAATCGCCTTGGCCTGAGCCATCGGGATGGGCGCGGCAAAGCGGACATGCGCGTCGCTGACCGGATTACACCCAGCCTGCGGATTGACGCGCGTGCATTCCCAGCGCGCCTCGAAAGCCTTGCGCACGGTGAAGTCGAACCGCTGCAGCCGGCCCGCCGTGCGCCCGTCCGCGCTCGCGATCCCTGCGTCCCAGACCAGCGCAACATCGCGACCGGCGGGGAGCGGGCGGCGGCACTTGACCGGTACGATCGTCGATAATGCCTTCGCTTTGTCGGCAGCATTGATCGGGAGGGTCTGCGGCTGCCCCGCTTGCTCGAGGAAATTGCGGAGCTGCCAGTCGTCCTTGCCGAGGCCCTCGATGATCGTCGCCGCGACCTCCGGCTTCAGCACGTCGACCGCGATCTTCTCGCCGATGCCATCGACCGAGCAATAGGCATTGGCACTGACCGATGCCCCCGTCGGTGCGACATTGGTTGCAACGAGAAAGACCTGCTCTTCCTCGATGTTCGAATCGCTGCCGCTCAACACGCCGCGCGCGGAGGGACCACCGGTGTCGATGGTGAAGCTTTTGGATCCCGTAACCTTGGCGCCGCGTGCGGAAGCCAGTTCGTCGTTCAGGTCGACCTTGCAGGTCAGGCCGCCGGGAAGCGCCTTTTCGAAATCATAGACGAAAGTCTGCGTATCGACCCAGCGTCCGTTTGCGCCGACCGGGCAGGTCAGTTTCGCGGGAGGCGTTGCACGCGGATCGCCCAGCGGCACCATCGCTTCCGAAAAGCGCATCGTGAAACGTTCGATCGCGCCGCCGTTGGAGCCTGCGGAGCCCGGCGTCGCAAGCACCACCTGTGGTGCCGCGTCCCCCAGCGCCGCGATCGGTGCCAGCACGGCTATCGCCAGCGCAACCCGTCTCCAGACTCGCATCGCCACTCCCCCGATTCTGCGCGGGCGATGCTCCCCGATGACAGGCTCGAAGTCCAGCACCGACGAAAAAGAAAGCGGTGTGTAATAATTTGTAATAACAATTTCCATTAATTACTGCATCGATACGAATCTATTGGTAAGAATCACTTCGAATGGAAATGTTAACAGTGGGCATTGCCGTCGCTTCGGGGGCATGCCAAGAATTGATGCTGCTCGCCGCAGTCGGGATCGTCATCGGGGGAACCAACGATTTCGCAGTGGACCTGATCTGGATCGCACGCACTCTATGGCGACACCTTTTCATCTACCGCCAGTTCCCCGCTGCCAATTCCGAAAACCTGGCACCCGCCGCCGCCAGCGGCCCGGTTGCGATCTTCATACCCGCCTGGGACGAAAGCGCCGTGATCGGACACATGCTGCGGCATGCAGTGTCCGCATGGGGCGATAACAATTGGCGCATCTATGTTGGCGCCTATCCGAACGACCCAGGCACCGTCGCCGCGATCGATGGCGTAGGTTCGCCGAGAATTCGCATCGTGATCGGCGATTTGCCGGGTCCAACGACCAAGGCCGACTGCCTCAACACATTATGGGCCAGGCTGGAAGAGGACGAACGGGTCGAAGGACGTCGCTTCAAGGCGGTCATTCTTCATGATGCGGAAGACGTCGTCCATCCGTTCGAAATCCGCCTGTTCGACCGGATGATCGAACATTTCGATCTGGTACAGCTTCCCGTCCTGCCGCTCATCGATCGCCGGTCACGCTGGATCGGTGGTCACTACAACGACGAATTCGCCGAGCATCACAGCAAGACCATTGTCGTCCGCGAGGCCATCGGGGCCGCGGTTCCGGCCGCCGGCGTCGGCTGCGCCTTCGAACGCGACATGCTGGGCAAGATCGCCACAGCGCGCGGAGGAACGCCGTTCGATCACGACAGCCTGACCGAAGATTACGAACTGGGCCTGCGGATCGGCGAGCTGGGTGGCCGTGCCGCATTCGTAAGACTGCCGACCCGGCGCAACGGACCAGTCGTCGCCATTCGTGCACATTTTCCTGCGACATTGCGCGCGGCCGTCAGGCAGAAATCGCGCTGGATGACCGGCATCGCGCTCGCGGGCTGGGACAGGCTCGGATGGAGCGGCAATATCGCCGAACGCTGGATGCGCGCGCACGACCGTCGCGCTCCGCTGGCGGCACTAATCCTTGTCGCGGCCTATGGCTCGGGCGTGCTCTACGCATTGGTGGGCATGGCCCGGATGCTGCTGCCGGTTCGTGGCGTCGAGATTTCGCCGGTCTTGCAGATGCTCATAACGGTCGGCGGCGCCCTGATGATGTGGCGCCTCGTCATCCGCTGTATCTTCGTCTCGCGGGCCTATGGCTTCGTCGAAGGACTTCGCTCCATCCCTCGTGCGCTCGTCGGCAATCTCGTCATGATGCTGGCCGCGGTACGGGCGCTTCGCCTCTACGTCGAAATGCGCCGGTCGGGCATTGTCCGCTGGGACAAGACGGACCATCACTTTCCCGACATGGCCGCCCAATGACGGCGCGAACCGCAAGCCGCCCGTTCCGCTCGCTCGGCCTCCTCCTTGTTGGATGGGTCCTTGTCCGCGCGGTGACTATTTTCTCGAGCGGTACTTTCGAACACGCCGTGGAAACAGCGACGGTCGCGATTGCGGTCAAAAAGCCCATGACCGTTGATCTGAAACCGCAAGATGGGATCCGCGAAGCTAACACTTCCGTCGTGCCGCCGCATCGCGTGGCATCACATGCTGCGGTCGGCTCAGAATACTCCGGATCGCCGTTCCGAACTGCAGCCGCGTTCGGATCTTTCAGACAGGCGAATTATATCTACCCCCAGAATGGCACCGGCTATGGCCTGTCGTTCGCATCGATCGGCACGATGCCGTCATCGGCCTCCGTCCCCGGCAAGCGGGACGTATCGAATGAAAACAAACGCTGGTCGGCATCGGCCTGGCTGCTTGTACGCGAAGACGGACCGGCATCGCTGAATACCGGCGGCGAACTAGGAGGATCGCAGGTCGGTGCACGTCTGTTTTACACGGTCGCGAACCCGATTGCAGCAACAGCACGTATCAGCCGCCCCCTGGCTCGCGCGCAAGGTGGCGAAGCTTCCATCGGTGTCGCGCTCCGCCATCGCAATGTCGGCCTTCTGATCGAACGCCGGGTCGCACTCGACAGCGGCGGCCGCAACGATTTCTCCATCGCGGCTTACGGCGGCGTCAGCGAAGTGGCGTTGGGGCATGGCATGCGTCTCGACGGATATGCGCAGGCCGGCATGGTCGGCGGCGACGCCTTTGCCGACGGAGCAGTGCGTGTCGAGCGGACGCTCGCGACAATCGGGGCGGCGCGGATTTCCGCAGGTGGCGGAGCCTGGGGCGGCATACAGCCGGGTGCGAAACGTATCGACGTAGGTCCACAGATCGTCGCGCAAATGCCTGTAAATGGAAGCAATGTCCGCATCTCCGCGGAGTGGCGCGAGCGGGTGGCCGGCAACGCCGCTCCGCGTTCTGGACCGTCGCTTACGATCGGCGTGGATTTCTAGCGCCCTGCCCATGGCGGGATGCGGTCGGGCACGCTACGGATTGTTACGCCGATGGATATCTATCTCCCCGTCGCGAACCTTTCGGTCAACGCGCTCGTCATCGTCCTGTTGGGCGGCGGTGTCGGTTTGCTGTCGGGCATGTTCGGCGTCGGCGGCGGATTCCTGACGACGCCACTGCTGATCTTCTACGGCATCCCGCCCACGGTCGCTGCGGCTTCGGCGACGACGCAGGTCACCGGCGCCAGCGTTTCGGGCGCCATGGCGCACTACCGGCGCGGGGGCGTCGACGTGCCGATGGGACTGGTGCTGGTGTTGGGCGGCATATTGGGCGCGATCGCAGGGTCGGCAATCTTCCGCCTGCTCCAGAGCGTCGGCCAAATCGATACGGTCATCAACATCCTTTACGTCGGCCTGCTGCTCGGCGTCGGCATCCCGATGGCACGAGAGGCGGTCGCGAGCGTCGCGGCATCGTTTCAGGGCAATGCTATTCCCGCTAAGAAACGGCGACATCACCCCATCGTCGCGTCGCTTCCCTTCCGGTGGCGTTTCTATGCATCCGGTCTGTACATTTCGCCGCTCGCGCCGCTGCTGCTGGGCTTTGCGACCGGCATATTGACCGTGTTGCTGGGCGTCGGCGGCGGGTTCATCATGGTACCGGCGATGCTCTACATCCTGGGCATGGCGACCCGCGTCGTCGTGGGCACGTCGCTGTTCCAGATCCTGTTCGTGACCGCCGCAACGACGATGGTCCACGCAGTGACGACCAAGGCGGTCGATATCGTCCTCGCCTTCTTTCTGTTGCTGGGCAGCGTCCTCGGCGCGCAATTGGGCACGCGGATCGCAGCGCGGTTCAAGCCCGATTATCTCCGCCTGCTGCTGGCAGCCGTGGTCCTGGCCGTCGCATTGCGCATGGCGCTGGGGCTGACATGGCGGCCCGACGAGATCTATACGGTGCAGCTGATATGAAGCGGGTCCTGCTGGCGGTGCTGAGCATGGTCGCGCTGGTCAGTGCGCGCGAAGAGGCGCCGGTTCTCGTTCCGGACGTTTCGCAGCGCGAAGTCGATATCCATTACAGCTTCACCGGTGCAGAGCTGCTGCTGTTCGGCGCAATCCTGTATCCGGGTGGCCGCGTGCCCGACGGGCGGACCGACGTTGCCGTGGTTCTCAAGGGGCCGCCCCAGTCGATTCTCGTCCGCGAGAAGGAAAAGCTGGGCGGCGTTTTCTGGGCGAACGCAGGGTCGGCGCGTTTTCGTTCGGCGCCAGCCTTCTACGCCATAGCTTCGAGCCGGCCGCTGGCGTCGCTGATCGACGAGCGCACGGCGGCCATCTACGAACTCGGCCTCGGCAGCATTCATTTGTCGCCCGCCGGCGGATCGGATCCCGCCGTCGCCTATCGATTCGAAACCGGCTTCGTCGACCTGCGCTCGCGTGGCGGGTTGTTCGTGACGCAGCCCGGCGCGATCGAAATCAGCAAAGGCGTTCTCTACCGCGCGCGCCTGTCGATCCCGCCGCGCGTTCCCGACGGTCGCTATACCGCCGAAACCTTCCTGATTCGCGATGGCAAGGTGATTGCGGCCGCCACCCGAACGATTGCCGTGCGCAAGCAAGGGTTCGAGCGCATCGTGGCCGGGTTCGCGCAGAACCAGCCGATCGCCTACGGTCTGTTCGCCGTATTGTTGTCGATCGGCTTCGGTTGGGCTGCGGGCGTGATCTTCCGGCGTTTCTGACGCGCGCATCATTTCACTGCCGTTACGTCACCGGTTCTTTACGAATAGGCGCGTATCCCCTGTCCACTCCTAGGAAGAACGGACGGACTCGGGATGGATATGCAGCGCTTTGGCGAATTCGAACACGACGCCGGTAGCATGGCGGGCGCAGCTGGCGCACGCCGCACGGTCGGATCGTTCGTGGGCGAAATCGGCGAAGTCATCGAGATTTCAGGGTCCTCGTCGCAGGTCCGGTTCTACACCGATGCCCTCGAGCGCCAGACGCAAGCCGACGATCCCAGCCTTGCGACCGCAGGTCAGGTCGGCAGCCAGATCAAGGTCCGCCTCGGTTCCAGCTGGCTGATCGCCAACGTCCGTTCGTTGAAGCTCGACCCCGTGCATCCCAACTCGATCATCGGGGTGATCGACTTCCTCGGCGAGGGTGACGAGGAACGCCTGACAGGCAAGATCTACAATTTCCGCCGCGGTATCACGCGCTATCCGACGCCGGGCGCCAAGGCCTTTCCGGTCAGCGGCACCGACATGCGCCAGATGTACGCCGCCGACGACCGCGCGCACATCGAGATCGGCACGGTCTATCCGACCGCCGACATCCGCGGCGCGCTCTACGTCGATGCGATGCTCGGCAAGCATTTCGCGCTGCTGGGATCGACGGGTACCGGCAAGTCGACCAGCGCCGCGCTGATCCTCCACCGCATCTGCGAATTGGCACCCCAGGGTCATATCGTGATGATCGACCCGCACGGCGAATATTCGGCCGCCTTCCGCCACAACGGCGCGCTGTTCGACGTGTCGAACCTGGCGATGCCGTACTGGTTGATGAACTTCGAGGAACATTGCGAAGTCATCCTGACGACCAGCGGGTCGGAACGTCAGATGGACGCGGACATCCTCGCGAAATGCCTGCTCGCCGCCAAGGCGAAGAGCCGCGCGGCCGAGGGGATCGCGAAGCTGACCGTCGACTCGCCGATCCCCTATCTGCTCAGCGACCTCACCAACCAGATTTCCGCCGAAATGGGCAAACTCGACAAGGCGCAGGCCGACAGCGCGCCGTTCATGCGCCTGAAGACCAAGCTGGACGAACTCAAGACCGACCCGCGCTACAGCTTCATGTTTTCCGGCATGCTGGTCGCGGACACGATGGCATCCTTCCTGTCGCGCATCTTCCGGCTGCCTGGCGACGGCAAGCCCATCTCCATCATCGACGTATCGGGTGTGCCGTCGGACATCACGTCGGTTGTGGTCGCAGTGCTTAGCCGCATGGTGTTCGACTATGCGATCTGGTCCCGCAACGAGCCACAACGCCCGATCCTGCTCGTCTGCGAAGAAGCGCATCGCTACGTTCCCGCCGAACGCGACGCCCATAAATCGAGCGTCGGCAAGATCCTGGGCCGCATCGCCAAGGAAGGCCGTAAATACGGCGTCTCGCTGGGCCTGATCACACAGCGCCCTTCGGACCTTGCCGAAGGCGTGCTGTCGCAGTGCGGCACCATCATCGCGATGCGCCTGAACAACGACCGCGACCAGGCATTCGTCCGCGCCGCCATGCCCGAAGGTGCACGCGGGTTCCTCGACACCATCCCGGCGCTGCGCAACCGCGAATGCATCGTCTGCGGCGAAGGCGTCTCGATCCCGGTCCGCATCAGCTTCGACCCGCTCGAAGAACACAAGCGCCCGGCATCGGCCGACCCGCTGTTCTCCGAACTGTGGCGCGAGTCCGGCGGCGAGGAAGAAATCGTCAATCGCGTGATCAAACGGTGGCGTTCGCAGGGCAAGTGACGCGGTTCACAGCCGCGCAAAGCTGACATAAGGCCCCGACATGACCACCGATCCGTGCCCCCGCTCCGCCGTTTCGCATGGCGTCGGCATTGCGGGGCTTGTCGGCTTGGCCATCTGGATGCTGATCGCCCGTCATTTCGAAATGTACGGGCCGTTCTCTGCGATCACTGCGGCGGTTGCGGCAGGCGTCCCCATGGTCGCCTGGTCGGTCTTCGTCGACAAGGTCCACCGCAATCGCACGACGGGCATCGACTGGTCGGCGCCGGCCAAGCCATTGTCCGAAACCATCGACGTCAGCCTGGCGAAACTCGCGGGCCTCTGGGCGACCTGGGCGATCCTCGCCGTCATTTACTGGACCGCGCGCTTTTACTGGATCGGCAATTATACCTTCGCGATGAAGGCGTTCACGATCGCAGCGCCCTTCCTGTTTATCGCGTCGATCCCTTACATCATCTGGCTCGACCGGCGGATGAAGAATCCCAGGGACGGATGCTGGGCATTCGGTTGCCTGCTGATGGGCGACAAGCTGGCCGACCGCAGCGCCATTGCCGATCACCTGCGCAGTTGGGCCGTGAAGGGGTTTTTCACGGCGTTCATGCTGTCCGGCTTTCCCGGCAATTTCTTCGACACGGTGCAACGGCAATGGCCCGCGCTGACCGATCCCGTCGGCCTCGCCAACTTCCTGATCTCGGTCATGTTCCTGATCGACATGACGCTAGCGACCGTCGGCTACATCCTGACGATGAAGCCATTGGACGCGCATATCCGCAGCGCCATGCCCTATGCCAGCGGCTGGACCGCGGCGCTGATCTGCTACCCGCCCTTCGTGCTGATGGGCAACGGCGGGCCGCTCGACTACCACCCGGGCACGATGGAATGGAGCTACTGGCTCCGTAATTATCCCGTGTTGCTGTGGATCAATGGTTCACTGCTCGTGATCCTGACCGGCATCTACGCCTGGGCGACGATCGCGTTCGGCATCCGCTTTTCGAACCTGACGCACCGCGGCATCCTGACGCACGGCCCGTACAGTTGGATGCGGCACCCGGCCTATGTGTCGAAGAACATCTTCTGGTGGCTGTCGACAGTGCCGTTCCTGGTGAACACCAACAGCCTGACCGACGCGATCCGCAATACGGTGATCATGGCGGCGGTCAGCGGCGTCTATTACTGGCGCGCAATGACCGAGGAACGGCATCTGCGGTCTGACGAGGACTATCGCGCCTATGCCGCGTGGATCGATCGGAACGGGTGGTTCGCACGGCTAAAGCGCGTCGTAAAAGCCGCCTGAAAAATCGAAAGGTTAGTAAAAGTTAGCCTTGGAAGCGTAATGCGTGGCGCCAACCCCATGCGAACAATTGAAAGAGCGCTCCGGCTTGCGGAACGATTCTTATCGCTCGCTGTCTGCGTGTAGGACAGCACTTTATTTCAAACTCACGTCCCCCAATCGGACCGTGCGTTAGAAACTCATTGTCTCATAAACCCGCGACACGTCGCCGCCCCATTCACCATGGTACAGATCGAGCAAGCGCTGTGCCGGAACCTTGCCGCTCGCGACGATGTCATGGAGCGGGTTGAGGAAGCTTTGTTCGCTGTCGCCCGCACCGTTCAGCCGCGCGCGTGACTTGAGGCCTGCGTCGGCGATCTTCAGCACTTCGCGTGCGACCTCATGCAGCGTGCCGCCGCCCGGTGCGCGGGCGTCGAGTGCGAGGCGTGGCACATCGTCACGCAGGTGCTGCTGCGCCTCGATGCTCCAGTCCTTGATCAAATCATATGCGGCGTCGAGCGCGGTCTGGTCGTAGAGTAGGCCGACCCAGAACGCGGGCAGCGCACAGATCGTGCTCCACGGCCCGCCGTCGGCACCGCGCATTTCGAGGAAGCTCTTCAAACGCACTTCGGGAAAGGCGGTCGACAGGTGATCGACCCAGTCGCTGCGCGTCGGGATTTCGCCCGGCCGCACCGGCAGCTTGCCCGCCATAAAGTCGCGGAAGCTGAGGCCCGCCGCATCGACGTAACCGCCGTCGCGGAAGACGAAATACATCGGCACGTCGAGCATATAGTCGGCGTAGCGTTCGTAGCCGAAGCCCTCGTCGAAAACGAAAGGCAGCATGCCGGTCCGGTGGGGATCAGTGTCGGTCCAGATATGGCTGCGGTATGAAAGATAGCCGTTCGGCTTCCCTTCGAGAAACGGCGAATTGGCGAACAGCGCGGTCGCGAGCGGTTGCAGCGCCAGCGACACGCGGAACTTCTTCACCATGTCCGCCTCGCTCGAATAGTCGAGGTTGGTCTGGATGGTGCAGGTGCGCATCATCATGTCGAGGCCCATGGTGCCGACGCGCGGCATATGGTCGAGCATGATCTTGTACCGCCCCTTCGGCATGATCGGCAGTTCGGCACGGGTCTTGTCGGGCCAGAGGCCGAGCCCGAGGAACCCCACGCCCAGCATGCCACCTACTTCCTTCACCTGTTGCAGGTGACGGCCGGTCTCGGCGCAGGTCTGGTGAAGGTTTTCGAGCGGTGCGCCCGACAGTTCGAACTGGCCGGCGGGTTCGAGGCTGACACTGCCATCGCCGCCCGACAGCGCGATGATGTTGCCGCCCTCGTACACCGGTTCCCAGCCATAGCGCGTCAGGCCGATGAGGAGCGCGTGGATACCGCCCTTTTCCTCATAGCTGGGGGCGCGCTTGTCGCTCGTGAAATAGACGAATTTTTCGTGTTCGGTGCCGATGCGCCACGCATCGCGCGGCTTTTCGCCCTTGGCGAAGACATGGATGAGATCCGCCTTCGATTCGATCGCAGGATCGTTGGCGCTGGTCTCTGTACGCGTGCTCATTTCGGCCCCCTAGCGAGCCAAGTGGTTGCTCGCCAGCAGCAAAACAAGGGGGTGCTCACCAGTCGCCCGCGACCGCCATCCACGCCGAGACGGCAGCGATGGCGGCGGTTTCGGCACGCAGGATACGCGGCCCGAGCGAGATCGGCACGGCACCGGATGTGGCGGCGACCAATGCACGCTCGCTGTCGTCGAAGCCGCCCTCGGGGCCGATCAGGATCGCCGCCGAACCTGGGTTCGCGATGAAGGCTTCGCGTGCCGGGGCACCGCCCGCCTCGTCGGCGAAGAACAGCGTGCGGCCGTCCAGCGCTTTCAGCCAGTCGGCGAGTTTCATCTCGGCATCGAGCATCGGCAGCGCAGTGCGTCCGCATTGCTCCGCCGCTTCGACCATATGCGCGCGCAACCGGTCGGCCTTCACCCGGTCGACGACGGCGCGGCGGGTCAGGACCGGCGTGAAGCGCGCAACGCCCAGTTCGCACACCTTTTCGACTGCGAATTCATAGCGTGCGCGACGGATTGGCGCGGCGCCGAGCCACAGGTCCGGCACGGCCTCGCGTGGACCGAGATGCGCGACGATCTGCAACGTCGCGTCGCGCTTGCCGACCGCAGTGATTTCTGCCTGCCATTCGCCGGAAATGTCGTCGAACAGGCGGACGCGTGCGCCGGGTTTCAGGCGCATGACGTGCGTCAGGTAATGTGCCTGCGGACCGTCGAGCGCGAGAGCGAGGCCGTCGGACAGCGGGGTCTCGACGAACAGGCGAACGCCGGAGTCGGGGGGCCATGCGGGGGTTGCGGGCATGACGTTCCTTATCCATCCCCCTCCCCTTCCGGAAGAGGCTGGGCTAGCGGGGGTTCGATGCTCGTTCCCGATACCGAATATCGCGGCTTCATGGCGGCCATACCTGCCGCGACCCGCCCCTATGCCCTGCTCGCCCGGTTCGACCGGCCGATCGGCTGGTGGCTGCTCTATTGGCCGTGTGCATGGGCCGTCCTGCTCGCGGGAGATATCCGGCACGACTGGCCGCTGCTCGGCTGGTTCCTGATCGGCAGCATCGCGATGCGGGGTGCGGGCTGTGTATACAATGACATCGTCGACCGCGATCTCGACGCACAGGTCGCACGGACGCGAACACGGCCGCTGCCGAGCGGTGCGGTAAGCCTGAAGGCCGCATGGGCGTGGCTGGTCGCGCTGTGCCTGATCGGCCTGATCGTGCTGCTGCAACTGCCGCCGGCCGCGCAGATAATCGCGCTGGCGAGCATCGCGCCGGTTGCGGCCTACCCGTTCATGAAGCGCATCACCTGGTGGCCGCAAGCGTGGCTGGGGATCGTTTTTTCCTGGGGTGCGCTCGTCGCATGGGCGACGGTCGGCAGCGTCGGCCTGCCGATGTTCGCGCTTTATGCCGGGTGCATCGCCTGGGTGATTGGGTACGACACCATCTATGCGCTGCAGGATATCGAGGACGACGCGCTGATCGGCGTGCGGTCGAGCGCGCGGGCGCTGGGTGCGAATGTGCGGGCGGGCGTGCTCGGCTTTTATGCGCTAGCGCTGGCGCTTTGGGCATGGGCGTTCTGGCTGGTGCGGCCCGATGTCGTGGCGCTGGCCGCGCTGTTGCCGACCGCAGTGCATCTGGCGTGGCAGGCGCTGACCCTGAAGCCTGCAGACGGCAGTGGCGCGCTGATCCGATTTCGTACCAATCGCGACGTCGGCGTCCTGATGGCACTGGCATGCCTCGTCGTCGGGCTCTAACGGCTTAGGAATGTTCACGAAGAACCAAGCCATCGAGCACGCCACCGACGTTGTCGCGCGCGCCACCAAAGCCGGAGCGGATGCCGCCGACGCCGTTGTCGTCGCGAGCGGATCGACCGATGTGTCGGTGCGCCTCGGCAAGATCGAGGGGCTGGGCCGCTCCGAAAGCAACGAGCTGGGCCTGCGCGTGTTCGTCGGCACGCGGTCGGCGAGTGCGTCGACGTCAGACCTGAGCGCTGCCGCGATCGGGGCGCTGGTCGAACGTACCATCGCCATGGCACGGCTCGCGCCTGAAGATCCCTATGCGGGGCTCGCCCCCGCCGAACTGCTGGCGAAGGGCCCCTTTGCCGATTTCGACCTGGATGACGGCGCGGAGGTCGAACCCGAAGCACTGCGCGACCGTGCGATGGCGGCGGAGGAAGCGGCACGCGCGGTCGCGGGCGTCACCAACAGCGAGGGCGGCGGCGCCAGCCATTCGACCGGCGTCAGCGGCATCGCAACCTCGACGGGCTTCGCGGGCGCACAGGCAGGCAGCAGCCACAGCATCTACGCCAGCGTCCTGGCAGGTGAAGGGTCGCGGATGCAGCGCGATTACCAGTCGCATGGAGCGCGGCACCTGTCGGATCTGGAAGATGCCGCAATCGTCGGCACGGAAGCCGGACGGCGTGCCGTGGCGCGGCTGGACCCGGTCAAGCTGCCGTCGGGACCGATGCCCGTCATCTTCGACCGGCGCGTGTCGAGTTCGCTGATCGGCCATCTGATCGGCGCGATCACCGGCGGCGCGATCGCGCGCAAGACGAGCTTCCTGCTCGACAGCCTCGGCAAGTCCGTCTTCGCCAAGGGCATTCGCATAATCGACGATCCGCATCGCCCGCGCGGGCACCGCAGCCGGGCGTTCGACAGCGAAGGGCTGCCGACACATCCGGTGCCGCTGATCGACGATGGCGTGCTGACACAGTGGATCGCCGAATCCGCGTCTGCAAAGCAGCTCGGCATCACGCCGACGGGCCATGCCGGACGCGGCGTGTCGGGACCGCCGGGCGCGGGCACCAGCAACCTGCACATGGAAGCGGGAACCGTCAGTCCGCAGGCGCTGATGGCCGACATCGCCGACGGATTCTATGTGACCGAACTCATCGGCATGGGCATCAACGGCCTGACCGGCGACTACAGCCGGGGCGCCGCGGGCTTTCGCATCGTCAACGGCGAGATCGCGGGCGCGGTCGCCGAAGTCACCATCGCGGGCAATCTGAAAGACATGTTTGCGGCGCTGATCCCCGCCGACGACCTCGAATTCCGTCATGCGACCAATGCGCCGACGGTGCGTATCGACGGAATGACGATAGCCGGTGCCTGACGCGCGATGATACAGCCCTGACCATGCCATCGCGCCCCGACACGCCCCTCGCCGCAATCAGCATCGCCGCGCGTGAGGCTGGGACGGTCGCCATGGCGCGCTGGCGCGGCGAATTCAAAAGCTGGGACAAGAGCCCGGGCGAGATCGTCTGCGAGATCGACCTGGAGGTGAACGCGCTGCTGCGCCCCCGCCTTGCCGCGATCGATCCGGAAGCGGGCTGGCTGTCAGAGGAAACCGCAGATTCCGCCGAACGTCTACTGGTACCCCGCGTGTGGGTGGTCGATCCGATCGACGGCACGCGCGATTTCGTGCGCGGGCGGCCCGGCTGGGCGGTGTCGATCGCGCTGGTCGAGGGCGGACGCGCCATCGCGGGCGTGCTCGATGCTCCCGCGCGCGGCGAGCATTGGGCTGCCGCAGCGGGTATGGGTGCGGCGCGGAACGGTATTCCGCTAAAGGCCAGCACGCGCACCTTGCTTGCGGGCGCTCGCGTTCCCGCAGACACCCTGCCCAGGGTGGACGCCGATCTTGTCGCCGTCGAAAAACCCAACTCGATCGCGCTTCGCATGGCGATGGTTGCCGCCGATGAGGCGGACCTGCTCGCGGCGACGCGCTGGGGGCATGAGTGGGACATTGCCGCGGCGGCGCTCATTGCCGAAGAGGCGGGCGCCACCGTCACCGACGCGTTCGGGCGCACCTTGCGGTTCAATTCGACCAAGGGCGAAATGTTCGGCGTGCTGGCCACGGCGCCGGCAATTCACGCGGCCGCCGTCGAACGGCTCGCCGACCGCGCGCAAACCGCCGCATTGCGCTAAGCCGCCCCTTGCGGCGGGGCGGAAACGCCGTCATGAGAAACCCCTATGCGCCACGTCCGGAACAGGCCGGATGTGAGGGGTGGGACGACACAATGAAGGCGACGATTGAACGTGCTGCACTGCTGAAGAGTCTGGGACATGTTCAGTCGGTCGTTGAGCGGCGGAACACCATTCCCATCCTGTCGAACGTGCTGATCGAGGCGACGAGCGAGAACACGCTGCGCTTCATGGCGACCGACCTCGACCTGCAGATCGTCGACGAGGCGCAGGCGAGCGGTATCGACCAGCCGGGTACGACCACGGTCAGCGCACACACGCTGTTCGAAATCGTCCGCAAACTACCCGAAGGCAGCCAGGTCTCGCTGTCGGCGGCCGACGGACGGCTGCACATCGCGGCCAGCCGGTACAAGTCGAACCTGCCGACGCTGCCGCGCGACGACTTCCCGGTGATTGCCGAAGGCGACCTGCCGACGAAGTTCAGCCTCAAGGCAAAGACGTTGCGCACGATCATCGACAAGACGCGCTTCGCGATCTCGACCGAGGAAACACGCTATTACCTGAACGGCATTTTCATGCACGTCGCCGACGATGTGCTGAAGGCCGCTGCGACCGACGGCCACCGCCTCGCGCGCGTTACCATCGCGCGGCCCGAGGGTGCGGAGGGCATGCCCGACGTCATCGTGCCGCGGAAGTGCATCGCCGAAATCCGCAAGCTGCTCGACGAGGTCGAGGGCGATGTGGAGATTTCGCTGTCGAACTCGAAAATCCGTTTCGACCTTGGCTATACCGTCCTCACCTCGAAGCTGATCGACGGCACCTTCCCCGACTACAACCGTGTCATTCCGACCGGGAACGACAAGTTGCTGACGATCGACCCCAAGAGCCTGGCCGCCGGTGTGGATCGTGTGGCGACCATCGCCAGCGAAAAGACCCGCGCGGTGAAGATGGCGCTGGAACGCGACAAGATCATCCTGTCGGTGACCAGCCCGGAAAACGGCACCGCGGCGGAGGAAGTCCCCGGCGATTACAGCGCCAGCGGGTTCGAAATCGGCTTCAATGCCCGCTACCTGCTCGACATCCTAGGTCAGGTCGAGGGCGATACGGTCGAGGTCCATCTCGCCGACGCCGCAGCCCCCACCCTCATTCGCGAGAACGACAAGGCGGAGGCGCTTTACGTGCTGATGCCGATGCGCGTCTGACACTTAGGTCGGCAGCTTGCATCCCTTTGCGCGGGCTGTGCCGCGCAGGAATCCGCGCCGGGCAATCCCGGCATCGACGGCCGCGTCATATTCGCGCTGGGCGCCCGCCGCGCCGCTGATTTCGCGGACGACGCCGCGGAACGGGATCAGGCTCTGCACCACGGCCTTGCCGACGCTCGCGGCCTGCTTGCCGCGATTGGGCCGCGCCTTTTCCTCTTTCGAATCGAAGTCACGGCCGAGAACCGCAGTAAGGCTGCCGATCGCACTGCTGATTTGCGCGCAATTGCGCGCACCCGCGGTCGAATAGGGATCTTCCTTCGCCTGTACGAGTACGGCGGGAATCACCTTTTTCTTCACGTTGATGTCCTGCGCGGGCTGCGTCGCGATATCGGTCATCGTGCTGCCCACCGTTTCCTTGGGCGGCGCGCCGGCAGGTTCGGGCGCTTTTTGCGGTTGAGCAATGAGTGCCGCCGGCACGGCGAGAACGGTCAGCGCGGCAAATCTGATGTGCATGGTTTTATCCCTGTTGTTGCACGGGGTAACGTTGCGCGGGCGTGATGTTTCCATGGCTATGCCATGTCCATCGGCGGCGCTAGCAGGATGGCGTGCCCATCGACCGCCTCTCGTTGACCGACTTCAGGTCCTACGCCGACGCCGTCATTGCGCCGGGACCGTCGTTCGTCGTGCTGACCGGCGAAAATGGCGCGGGAAAAACCAATATCCTCGAGGCGATTTCGCTGCTGGCACCGGGGCGCGGCTTGCGCGGCGCCTCGATGAGCGAAGTCGCGCGGCGCGACGGACCGGGGGGCTTCGGCATCAGCGCGCGGCTGGGCGAAATCGAATTGGGAACGGGTGCGCGCGCCGACTCGCCCGAACGGCGCGTCGTGCGGATCCATGGCGCAACTGCCACTGCGAACGCGCTCACCGATTGGCTTTCGCCGGTCTGGTTGACCCCGGCGCAGGACCGGCTGTTCAGCGACAGCGCCGGCGCACGGCGGCGGTTCCTCGATCGGCTGGTCCTTGCTCTCCATCCGGAGCACGCCCGGCACAGTGCCCGTTACGAAGCCGCCATGCGGCAGCGGAACCGCCTGTTGGCAGAAGGGCAGATCGACGAATCATGGCTGAGCGCGCTGGAGGCCGCGATGGAGGAGCATGGCCATGCAATCCAGTCGGCGCGCCTGGAAACTGTTCAAGACATCGTTCGCGCACAGGAAATGACGCCGTCATCCTTTCCGCAGTTCAGGCTGCTACTCGACGATGTTCCGGACGAGTTGGCGACACGGCTTCGCGCGAGCCGGTCGTCGCATGCAACGGCAGGGCGCACGTTGATCGGCCCCCATACGTCCGACCTGCACGTGAGCTATGTCGAGAAGGACCAACCAGCGGCGCAAAGTTCGACCGGCGAGCAAAAGGCGCTGCTGATCGGTATCGTCCTTGCCCACGCGGATCTGGTTGCGGAACGGAAGGCACGACGCCCGATATTGTTGCTCGACGAGGTTGCTGCGCACCTCGACCCGTTACGGCGTGCGTCGCTGTTCGATCGACTTGCAGCAGGCGGCGGCCAGGTTTGGCTGACCGGCACTGAAACCGGCCCGTTCGACGCCATCGGAACGGATGCGACGTGGTTGACCGTTTCCGGAGGGCAGATTTCCGGAGGTTAGCGTTTCGCGTGGTAGGGTGTGAACTCGCCAAGAACGCAGAAACCGCCCTGCATTCCGCTCAGCCGGTCGACGAATTTCACCGTATCGCCCTTGCACAGCTGCGTGCCGAACGCTTCCACGACGAACAGCGGATCGTAGTCATTCGTGTAACAGCCGGGGGACGTGTTCACATAGCTCATGCGCCTGCCGGGCGTGTAGAGGATCGCGCCGCGATAGACCTTTGCACTGCGCGCCTCATCGAGGGGAATGCACGATCTCGGTTTTCCGGGGTGCATGCCTTTCAGGGCTTCGGCGAGCTTGGGATCGGGGCCTGTCTCCTGTGGCACGGTGGCACAAGACGCCGTCAGCAACAGCGCAATTGCGGCAGTGGAAATCCGGATGAGAGGAAGTCGTTCGGCCATTGGTCGTCCCTTTTCCCAAACGCGTCTACCCGCGGAAACTATCCTTGGCGGCACGGCGTTCCGCGAGCTCTTCGATTGTTGCAGCCCGCATGAACGGGTTGGTCGCCCGCTCTTGACCGATCGTCGTCGGCACCGTCGCCTCGCCCCGGTCGCGGGCCGCATCGACATGCGCCATCCGTGCGTGAATGGCCTGGTTTTCCGGTTCGGCGACCAGCGCATAGCGGCCGTTGCTCTGCGTGTATTCGTGCGCGCAATAGACGGTCGTTTCTTCGGGCAGCGCCGCGAGTTTCGCCATATTGTCGAACATCTGGGCCGCCGTCCCCTCGAACAGACGCCCGCAACCCATGGCGAACAGCGTGTCGCCGACGAAAACAATCTCTTCTCCGGCAAAATGATAGGCGATGTGCCCCGCGGTATGGGCGGGGACGTCGATGACCGTTGCCTCGACATTGCCGAGTTTCACCGCGTCGCCACCGCGTACCTGGACATCGAGCGTCGGGATCCTGGCCGCTTCGGCTGCGGGTCCCGTGATCGTGCAGCCCGTCGCCGCCTTGATCTCTGCATTGCCGCCCGTGTGATCCGGGTGCCAGTGCGTGTTCCAGATGTCGGTGATCGTCCAGCCCCGCGCACCGGCCTCGGCAAGCACGGGTTCGGCGACGGCGGGGTCGACCACCATCGTGGCGCTACTCACCGGCTCGTGGACCAGCCAGATGTAATTATCGCTCAGCGCCGGGATGCGGACGACTTCAAGCATCGGCGCCGCGATCGCTGGTTCGATCGATGATCAGTTCGCCGACGCGCAGCCGTCCGACGCGCAAGTCGCCGATATCGGCACGGCGCAGCGACAGGCGCCCGATGGCAAGACGGCCGATGGCAATCGCACCAAAGGCGACGGCACCGATCGCCAGTGCACCGAATGCTGCCACTGCGATTGCCGATGCTCCGGAAGCGCTCGCTCCCGTAGCAACCGCACCTGTCTTTACGACTGGCACCTTGCCCTTCATCACCAGGCGCCCGTGTTCGGCATCGACGCCCATGGCTCCTGCGGCGGCAGATGTCCGTCCTGCAGCAGTTCGACCGAGATATTGTCGGGCGAACGGACGAACGCCATGTGGCCGTCACGCGGAGGACGATTGATCGTGATGCCCGCGTCCATCAGCCGTTGGCAGGTCGCGTAGATATCGTCGACGCGGTAGGCGAGGTGACCAAAATTGCGACCGCCGGTATAGCCGCTCTCGTCCCAATTGTGCGTGAGTTCGACCTGCGCATCCTCATCGCCTGGCGCCGCCAGAAAGATGAGGGTGAAACGTCCCGCGTCATTGTCGAACCGGCGGATCTCCCTGAGGCCCAGTAGTTCGAAAAAGCGGATCGTGGCGTCGGGGTCCGACACGCGGATCATGGTGTGAAGGTATTTCATCCCGCCCAACCTAGGGCTTTGCATCGAGTCGCGCCAAGGCATCTGCCGCAGCCTTGCCCGCGTTACTTGCGGGCGCGTTCTTGACCGCCGCCTGCCACGCCGTGCGTGCCGCATCATCGTGGCCTGTCATGATCGCGATATTGCCCGCCTCGAGCGCGACCTGCGCATCGTCGGGCGAGCGGCTGGCCGCCTCGCCGATATCGGCCTGCGCGCGTTCCAGATCGCCCGATTTGCGCGCCAGCGTTGCCGACAGAAGCCAGGCGAGCGGATCGGCGGGCGCCAGTTTGATGGCCGCGTCGAGGTCCATCCGAGCACCTGCCTTGTCGCCAAGTGCGAAACGGGCGCGGGCGCGGTCGAGGTGGATTTCGCCGAGTGCGAGCCCTGTCGTCTGCCCCCGCGCCAATGCCGCATCGAAAGCTGTGCGCGCCCGCGCGGCGTCGCCCGCGACGAGAGCCGCATTGCCCGCCTGCATCCACATGTTCGCCGACCGGCCATCGTTGAGCGTGTCGGCATCACGCGCCGCCGCTTCGAACGCAGTCGCGGCGGGCAGCCAGCGTTTCTGCGCGGAGAAAGCCAGGCCTTCGCACTGGCGCGCGAGTACGCCGCCGCCCGCAACACGCCAGGCTCCGGCCTGTTCCAGCGCGCGTGCCGGATCGCTGTCGGCAAGCGCCGCGCATGCTTCGAACTTGGCCTGGTCGCCGCTGGCGAGGGCGGGTTCGGCGGCAAACAGCAAAAGGGCGATCATGGCAGGCTTTCGATGGTGCGGACCAGCAACGCGATATCGACGTCACGCGACAGGCGGTGGTCGCCGTCCTTGACCAGAGCGACATGAACGTCCGCCGAACGCAGCCGCTCCGCCAGCGCAAGCGCGTTTTGCCACGGCACATCGGGGTCGCCCTGCCCCTGGATCAATCGAACCGGCGCATCGATGGCGATTTCTCCGCCCATCAACAGGTTACGTTGTCCGGCTTCCCAAAACCCGCGTGTGGTGAGCAACGGCGGCCCGTAGATCGACGGTTCGTAAACGCGTCCCTCGGTTACGAACGCGTGCTTTTGCGCGGCGTCGAACCCCCATTCCGTGAAATCCGGCGCCGCGGCGAGGCCCACGAGCGCGGCGATCCTTTCGGGCCGCGCGAGCGCGGCGAGCAGCATGATCCAACCGCCCATCGACGACCCGACCAGCACCACCGGTCCGTCGACGCTGTCGATCACCGCCAGCGCATCGTCGCGCCAGTCCTCCAGCGTGAAATCCTCGAACGCGCCCGTGCTTTCACCGCAACCGCGATAATCGAAACGAGCGAAGGCACGGCCCGTACGCTCCGCCCAGGCATCGAGCGCTACCGCCTTAGTCCCCGCCATGTCCGACGCATAGCCGGGCAGGAATACAATGGTCGGCCCCGTCCCGGCGCGACGGCGGACTGCGACGCCGTTCAGATCACCCATTCGACGCTGAGCATTTCCATCGTCGCGTCGCGCTTGGCACCGCGTTTTTCGACCATGATCGTGTGCAAGCGGCGGATGGTGTCGCTGCCCGCGGTTTCATAGGCGTTCGGGAAGACTGCGTGGACCAGCGCCTTCATGCCGCCGACGACCATTGCCGTGCCGAAGCTGCCCGCGACGCGGAAATGTTCCCAATAGCTCTCACCGACGGTGCGGGGGTGCGACAGGAAGAGGCGGTCGATCACGTCGAAACTCCTTGGGTTTGATCAGCTGGCACGTTCGGGATCGCCCTCACGCGGTGCGGGATGTGCGGTGCCGAGCGTTGCAGTGGGGGCATGGACCGTGTCGAAAGCGAGCGGTTCGGGCTTGTCGAGGCCGCCTTCCCACTTCGCGACGACGGCGGTTGCGACAGCATTGCCGACGACATTGGTACCGGTGCGCCCCATGTCGAGGAACTGGTCGACGGCAAGGATGAGCACGAGGCCGCCCTCGGGCAGGCCGAATTGCGCCATCGTACCGGCGATCACCACGAGCGATGCACGCGGAACCGCCGCCATGCCCTTCGACGTCAGCATCAGCGTCAGCAGCATCGTGATTTCCTGACCGAGCGTCAGGTCGATGCCATAGAGCTGCGCGATGAAGATCGACGCGAACGTCATGTACATCATCGAGCCGTCGAGGTTGAACGAATAGCCGAGCGGCAGCACGAAGCTGGAAATGCGGTTCGGCACGCCGAACTTGTCGAGCGCCTCCAGCGTGCGCGGATAGGCGGCCTCCGACGACGCGGTCGAGAAAGCGAGGATAACCGGATCGCGAATATAACGGATGAGTTCGATGATCCGCGGCCCGATGACCAGGAAGCCCGCGAACAGCAGGACCACCCACAGCACGCCGAGCCCCAGGTAGAAGCTGCCGATGAACTTGCCGAACGTCAGCAGGACCTCCAGCCCGTTGACCGACACCGCCTTGGTCATGGCCGCGAACACTGCGAGCGGCGACACGCGCATGACGAAGTTGGTGACGACCAGCATCACTTCGACCAGCGCGTCGATGCCTTTCACGATGGGCGCTGCCTTCTCTCCGACCGCCGATACGGCGACGCCGAAAAACACCGAGAAGATCACAATCTGAAGCATGGTCGTGTTCGCCATCGCTTCGAAGATCGATTTCGGGACCATTTCGGTAATGGTCGTGAACATGTCGACGTGCTTGGCGTCGATGCCCGAGGAGCCAACCGCGCGCGACAGGTCGAGGCCCGAATTGACGCCCGGCTGCAGCGTGTTGACCAGCACCATACCCAGCACCAGCGACACAAGGGTCGCACCGATGAACCAGGTCATCGTCTTCGCACCGACCCGCCCCAGCGATGCCGTGTCGCCCATGTGAACTATGCCTGCAACCAGCGTCGCAAATACCAGCGGCGCCACGATCATCTTGATCAGCCGCAGGAAAATGTCGGTGATCATCTTGAACCACTTGCTGGTCTCGGCCAGCGCCTCGGGCGACATCGTATCGTGCATGATCGCGCCGATTATGATGCCGGCGACGAGGCCGATCATGATCCAGAGCGTTAGTTTCTTGGCCAAACCCGGTCCCCTTTTGCCAAGCTTAGGCTGAACCGAGCCGCACCAGCAACCCGGCCGCGAATTCGGACAAGGTATCGTCGCGCGCGCCCATCACCACGATGCGGTCGCCGGGCTTCGCGAGCGCGACGAGGCGGTCGCCGCATGCTTCACGCGCCGCGATATGTTCCGCCCCTTCGCCGATCGCCTCGACCAGAGCTTCGCTGCCCGTCGAACGATCGACGGTGCCGCCGAAATAGGCGGGATCGCTGACGATCAGCTTGTCGCCCTCGGTCAGGTTCGCGCGAAAGGCATAGGCAAGTTCGCGGCCCATCTGCTTCAGCGGGCCATAGCCATGGGGCTGGAAGAAGATCAGCAACCGCCCTTCGAAGGCGTGAAGTGCCGACAGCGTCGCCGCGATCTTGTCGGGGTTGTGGCCGAAATCGTCGATGACGGTCACCCCGCCCGCCTCGCCGACCGTTTCCATCCGGCGCTTGAGGCCCGCGAACGTCCCGAGCGCCGCGACCGCATCCGTCACCGGCACGCCGACGGCCGACACGGCGGCCAAAGCGGCCAGCGCGTTCGAGACATTGTGGCGGCCGGGCACTGCGAGCGTCACGACCGGACCGATGTCTAGATCCTCGCCCACCAGCACGAATTCGACGCCGTCGGCGTATTCGGTGATGTTGGTGGCGCGGAAATCGGCGGCATTGGCGACAGCGAAGCTCTTGGCGCTTTCGGTCGCCAGCGCGAGCGCCTCGTCATTGTCGGCGTTGACCACGGCGTGTTCGGCCCGGCCCAGGAACTCGCCGAACAGGACGCGCAGTTCTTCCATGGACTTGTGATCGACCGCGACATTGTTCAGCACCGATACCAGCGGACGGTAGAGCGCGATCGATCCGTCGCTCTCGTCCACCTCGCTCACGAAAACGTCGCCGCTGCCCACGCGCGCGCCGGCGCCGTAATTCTTCATCACCGCGCCGTTCATGATCGTCGGATCGCGGCCCGCCTGGTCGAGGATCCAGCCGATCATGCCGGTCACCGTCGACTTACCGCTGGTCCCGCCGACCGCGATGCTGACGGGCGCCGCGTTGAACAGTTCCGCAAGCAGTTCCGCCCGCGTCAACCGTGGGCAGCCGAGTTCGGTTGCGCGAACGATATCGGGCACTGTCGATTCGATGGCCGCGGAGGCAACGACGACCTGATCCGCCGAGGTCAGCCCGCTGCCGTCCTGCGCAAACAGCGCGATGCCGCGATCCGCCAGCGCCTGGAATTTCGCGCCCAGCCGCCCTTGATCCAAGGACCGGTCCGACCCGGCGACATGATGCCCCTGCGCCGCGACGATTTCGGCCAGCGGCAGCATGCCCGAGCCGCCGATGCCCACAAAGAAATAGGATTTGCCCACGCCCGCGCTATCGTGGACGCCGCATAATTGGGCAAGGCCAAGAGAGACAGAATGCGCATTGCCGTCGTTGCACCGTCGAACACCGTGTTGCCGGAAGTCCCCGAACGTGTGCTGGCGCTCACGAGAGAGCGTTATGGCAACGCCGCGCCGGAAATCGTTTTCCACCCGCAATGCTTCGAATCGGCAGGGCATTTCGCCGGACCGGACACCCTGCGCGAAGAAGCGTTGGTCGAGGCCGCGAACGACCCCGCGTTCGATGCGGTGTGGTTCGGCCGTGGCGGCTATGGCGCGAACCGCATTGCCGGGCGCGCGATTGCTCGCATGAATAAAGCGGCGCGGGCAAAGCCATTCCTCGGATACAGTGACGGCGGCTTCCTGCTTGCCGGATTGCTGGCGAACGGGATCGGCCAGCCGGTCCATGCGCCAATGCCCAGCGATATCATGCGCACGGGCGGCCAGGCAGCGGTAGCGCGATCGCTGGACTGGCTGATGGGAGATCGCAAGGTGCCAGAGCAAAAGGCGGTGGCGTTCAACCTGATCGTCTTTTCCGAACTGATCGGGACGCCGCTTCAGCCTGACCTGACGGGCCGCATCCTGATGCTCGAGGAAGTCGACGAGCCGATGTACCGGATCGACCGCAGCCTGTTCCACGTCACATCGAACCCCGATGTCCGCAAATGCGCAGGGATCATGCTCGGCCGCTGCGCGCCGATCCCGCCGAACATCCCCGACTTCGGGACGGACGAAGTGGCGGTGGCGAAACACTGGTGCGCGGTGTCGGGCATCCCCTGGCTCGGCCGCGCCGACATCGGACATGATGCCGACAACACGGTCGTACCGTTCGGCTGACCGCCGTTAGCGAAACGCTTACCTCGACGGTTTATTTACGCCCCGAAATCCACGGGGGACATCATGCGTCAGACGGTTATCGCACTCTTCAGCGCGCTGGCGCTGCTCGTCACCGGCGCCTGCGCCGATACGGAAGGGACGACCTATGAGGCGCCCGTCGAAAAGGTCTACGAAAAGCTCAGCAGCCTCGACATGGGCGCCGACATCGGTTCGGCGACATTCATGTACCACGATAAATCGCTGCCGACCGCGACCGAGGAGAACAAGTCGGTCAGCTGGCACATGGGCGGCAAGCGCGGCTCCGACGTCGTTGCGCACCTGACCCCGGTAAATGCGACGCAGACCAAGGTTGTGGTCGACGTCATCATCCCCGAGCAAAATCTGGCTGCCATGCCCGCGCCGCTTGTAGGCCTGACCAAAAACCTGATCCGCGAACGCATTGCCGCACATCTTGAAGAGCGGCCCTTCAACGACAAGAAATTCATGGACGCATTTTACGGTGGCGGCCTTGTACCGCAGAACATCCGGGATGCGGGTATGAATGCGCAACGCGAATACGCCCGGACACAACGTGAACTGGATGAAGCGCGCGCAACATCGGTGATGGGTCCGGCCGAGCCGGAACGCGTCGAATGGGGCAAGCCCGTCCAGACCGAGTCACACTAAAAACATTCCGCGGGCATACTCGCCCGCGGAATGTTGGGGTACGCAAAGCAACTGACTCGTCCGGGGGGAGGGACGGTTCGCTAAACACCACATCGTGGTTGCGGTTCCGTGACGGCCCATGAAAATTGCGACGAACCGATTGCCATCGGGGCCGCCGGCAGCGCAGAAAGCGGCGATGCGTGTCGCGCTGCCCTGCCTGGTGATCGCCGCCCTTGCCGCAAGCCCGGCCGGCGCGCGCACATCGCTCGGCAGTTTCGAAAGTTGGGCGGCGTTCCGCGACGACGCCCCCTTGCGCTGTTTCGCCATTGCCGAACCGGTGCGCGGCAGTGGTGGCAAATGGCGCCCGTTCGCAACCGTCTCGACCTGGCCGCAGGCGCGGGTGCGCGGCCAGTTCCAAGTGCGCCTCGGCCGCGCCCTGCGCACCGGCGCACCGGTCACGTTGATCGTCGATGACAGGAAATTCCCGCTCGTTGCGGGCGGCGCCGATGCCTGGGCGCCCGACGCACGCGGCGACGCGGCCATCGTCGCGGCACTGCGTTCGGCCAAGTCCATGAGCGTCGCCAGTGTCGCGGCGACGGGCGGCGGGTTCGTCGAAACCTATCTACTCAAGGGTGCGGCCACCGCTATCGATGCGGCAGCGCTGGGCTGCGCGCGGCGCTAGAAGCCGCTGTACTCTGGCAAAATCGCGCGACCTGCCCTATGTGGCGGCCATGCATTCAGTCGCAACGCCCCTGATGCCCATTGCCGGGCACGTCGACCCCGTGCCCGTCGCGCGGCCGGTCGAACCACGGCCCGATGGCAAGATCGACCTCGTCGGTTTGAGCAAGGACCAGTTGCGCACTGCCCTGACCGACGCGGGCCTCGACGCGAAAGCCGCAAAACTGCGCGCCAAGCAGATCTGGCACTGGATCTACAACCGCGGCATCACCGACTTTTCCCTGATGACCGATATTGCACGCAGCCAGCAGCCCTGGCTCGCCGAACGCTTCGTCATCGCGCGGCCCGAGATTGTCGAGGCACAGGTTTCCGTGGACGGCACGCGCAAGTGGCTGCTCCGCACGCCGGACGCTCAGGACTTCGAGATGGTCTTCATCCCCGATGCCGACCGGGGAACCCTGTGCGTATCGAGCCAGGTCGGCTGCACGCTCAACTGCCGCTTCTGCCACACCGGCACGATGCGCCTGGTCCGCAACCTGACCGCGGGCGAGATCGTGGGACAGGTCATGTTGGCGCGCGATGCGCTGGGCGAATGGCCCTCGGCGCAGGACGGGCGCCTGCTGACGAACATCGTCATGATGGGCATGGGCGAGCCGCTGTATAATTTCGATGCGGTCCGTGACGCGCTGAAGATCGTGATGGACGGCGACGGCCTCGCCCTCGGAAAGCGGCGCATAACCCTGTCAACTTCGGGGGTCGTGCCCATGATGGCACGCGCCGGTGAAGAAATCGGCGTCAATCTCGCGGTCTCGCTGCACGCGGTGACCAAGGAAATCCGTGACGAGATCGTGCCGCTCAACCGCAAATACGGCATTGAGGAACTGCTACAGGCCTGCGCCGATTATCCCGGCGTCAACAATGCGCGGCGCATCACGTTCGAATATGTGATGCTGAAGGACAAGAACGACCGCGACGAGGACGCGCACGAACTCGTCCGCCTGATCCGCAAGTACAAGCTGCCCGCCAAGGTAAACCTGATCCCGTTCAATCCCTGGCCCGGCGCGGCGTACGACACCTCGACGCCCGAGCGGGTGAAGTCGTTCAGCGAAATCGTGTTCAATGCGGGCATTTCGGCGCCGGTCCGGACGCCGCGCGGGCGAGACATCGATGCGGCGTGCGGACAGTTGAAGACCGCGAGCGAAAAGAAGACGCGTGCCGAACTGGACCGGCTGGCGGAAGAGAAGCAGGCGGCTTTGGGGTGATCTCTTAAGCCCTCCCCCATCAAGCGGGAGGGCTTTTGAGTGAACCCGTCGACACCGGGCCTCTAATCCCCGATGGGCGACCAATGGACCTCGCTTCATCCCTTGCGCTCGCCGCAGCCGCAGGCCTGATCGGCGGTGCGATGAACGCGCTGGCAGGTGGCGGCACGTTCGTGACGATGCCCGCGCTCATCGCGCTGCAGCTGACGTCTCCGGTCGCCAACGCCACCAGCAATGTCGCGCTGCAGCCCGGGGCGATGTCGGCGGCCTGGGGGTTTCGCAAAGGGCTTGAACCGCTGGGCGGCATATCGATCCGGACGATGTCGGCGATAACCTTCGTCACGGGACTGGCTGGCAGCGTGTTGCTGGTGATCACACCGACGCGCACGTTCGACGTCATCATACCGTGGCTGTTGCTGGTCGCGTTTCTCGCGATCACCTTCGGTAAGCGCGCGGCCGTTTGGCTGCACGAACGGGTCACCATCGGCACGCGAACGTTCCTGGTCGCACAGGGGTTGCTGGGCCTTTACGGCGGCTATTTCGGCGGCGGCGTGGGGATCATGACGACGGCAACCTATGGCCTGCTTGCGGGCGTGCCGCCGCATCGGATGATGGCCGCACGCACGCTGATGCTCGCGATCGCGAATACGGCCGCCGCGTTCGTGTTCATCGGGTTCGGGATGGTGCGGTGGTGGCTATGCCTGCCCATGCTCGTCGGCGCGATCATCGGCGGATGGTTGGGCGCCAAGGTCGGCAACCGGCTGCCACCCGCGGCCATACGCCTGTGGACGCTGATCGTGACCGGCGCGACGACGATCGTATTTTTCATGCGGGCGTACGCGTAACTTTTTCGCCCTTGCGCGCGTACCTGCGTTGCGCGACGTTCGTGCAGGGAGACAGGTCATGGGCGAAGGGCAGGAAGTCCGCGGCGGCGATCTGGTCAAACGGCACCGGCTGTTCACTCGTGTCTGGCACTGGGTGAATGCGGTCGCCGTATTCGTCATGCTGATGTCGGGCCTGATGATCTCCAACGCGCACCCACGGCTCTATTGGGGTGAATATGGCGCGAATTTCGACCGGCCGTGGCTCGACCTGAACCATTATCTTCCTGGCGGGCGCTTTCCCGGCTGGGCGACGATACCCTCAACCTATAGCCTAGCCGACGGGCGGCTGTGGCATCTCGCCTTCGCCTGGGTCTTCGCGTTCGGATTCCTTGCGTTCCTGATCGTCGGGCTCGTCAACCGGCACATCCGCCGCGACCTGTCGCTGAAGAAGGGCGAACTCGCGCCCCGGCACCTGCTGGCCGAAGTCGTGCATCATGCGCAGCTGAAGTTTCCGACGGGCGTTGCGGCGCTGAATTATAATACGCTGCAGAAGATCACCTACATCCTGGTCCTGTTCGTGATATTTCCGACGCTGATCCTGACCGGATTGTTCCTGCAGCCTGGTCTATCGCCGCTGACCGGCTGGGCGATCGACCTGTTGAGCGGGCGCGCGACGGCCCGGTCGGTGCACTTTATCTGCGCAGGGTTCGTCGCGCTGTTCATCGCAGTCCACCTGCTGCTGGTGATATTGGCGGGGCCGATCAACGAAATACGCTCGATGATCACCGGCCATTTCCGCATCCCGCCCGACCCCGCGCCGAAGCCAGAGCCCCTGCCCGATGGAGAGCCGGCATGAGCGGCATCGTTACCCGGCGGGCGCTGGTCGGCGGTGTGGTCGCGGGCGGCGGGCTGATGCTGTCCGGCTGCGATGCTCTGGGTCGCAACGAGCGTTTCCGGCAGGCCCTCAGGCTGGGTGAAAGCGCCAACTACGCAGCGCACCGTGCGCTGGTCGACCGGATGGCGCTGGCAAAGGAATTCGCGCCCAACCAGCGCTCGCCGATCTTCCGCGCGAACGGCACGCGCATGCCGGTCGGCGACGTTTATGCCCGTCATGTCGCCACCGGCTTTCGCGACTGGACGGTTGTCGTGGACGGTTTGGTCAACGGCCCGATGGTGCTGCCGATCGGTCAAATCCGGTCTATGCCCGCACGGACGCAGATCACGCGCCATGACTGTGTCGAGGGATGGAGCGCCATCGCCAGGTGGACCGGTGTGCCGGTGAAACTGCTGCTCGATAACGCGGGACTGCGGCCGGAGGCGCGGTTCATCGTGTTCCACTGCGCCGACGCCAACGACGGCACGCCCTATTACGAATCCTTCGACCTGGTCGATGCGTTTCACCCGCAGACGATTCTCGCCTGGAATCTCAACGACCAGCCACTGCCGGTGCCCAACGGTGCGCCTCTGCGCCTGCGGGTCGAACGGCAGCTGGGTTACAAGCACGCCAAGTACGTCCAGCGCATCGAAGCGGTCGCCGATCTGAAAAAAATCTACGGCGGAAAGGGTGGATTTTGGGAGGATGTTGCCGGATACGAATGGTACGCGGGGGCGTAACCAGGACGAGTAGCGAATGTCCCTTTTCGACCGTTTCCTTTCAAACATGATCAAGAATGGGGTGCTTACCGTAACCCTCCACGACGGCCAGGTCCGCAAGTACGGAACCCCGGCCGAAGGTTATCCCGATATCGCCGTCCGCATGGCGGATTCGCGGGTCGCGCGCGACATCGCGCTGAAGCCCGAACTCGGTGCGGGCGAAGCCTATATGGACCACCGCCTGATCGTCGAGAACGACGACATCATGGGCCTGTTGACCCTGATCCGGCTCAACAGTCCGTGGGAAGACGGCAAGGGCGTCGACGATGCGCATCTCGTCAGCCGTCTCTGGGGCCGGTTGCAAGGCAAGCTTGATCGCTGGAACTGGGACACGAAGTCGAAACGGAACGTCGCGCATCACTATGATCTCGACGACCGGCTCTACGACCTCTTCCTCGACGAAAACCGCCAATATTCGTGCGGCTATTTCCGCGAGCCGGGCAACGACCTCGATACCGCGCAGCGCGACAAGATGGCGCATATCGCGGCGAAACTCGACTTGCATCCGGGCATGCGCGTGCTCGACATCGGGTCGGGCTGGGGCGGGATGTCGCTTTACCTGAACAAGCATTTCGACGTCGACGTGCTGGGCATCACCCTGTCGGAAGAACAGCTGAAGTGGTCGCGCGCGAGCGCCGAGAAAGCGGGTGTCGCCGACCGGGTGAAGTTCGAACTGGTCGATTATCGCAATGTCACCGGCACGTTCGACCGGATCGTGTCGGTCGGCATGTTCGAACATGTCGGGCCGCCGCACTACAACGCCTTTTATCGCAAGTGCCGCGAGTTGCTGACCGCCGACGGCGCGATGCTGCTTCATACGATCGGCCGCATGTCGACACCCGGCACGACCGACGAATGGGCGTCGAAATATATTTTCCCGGGCGGTTATGCACCGTCGCTCAGCGAAATGACCGCGGCCAGCGAGCGCTACTTAATCCAGACCGACTGCGAGACGTGGCGGCTGCATTACGCCTGGACCCTGCGCCACTGGTACGCGCGGATCATGGCCAACCGCGCGGAGATCGAACAGGTCTATGACGCGCGCTTCTTCCGCATGTGGCAGTTCTATTTCGCGGGCTGCACCAGTGCGTTCGAACATGGCGTTTTGTGCGTCTACCAGCTGCAATATGCGAAAAACCGCCGTGCCCTTCCCGTGACGCGCGATTACATGCACAAGATCGAGGACGAATTGCGGAGAAGGTAGCGCGATGAGCGGGGGGCTCGAAGCTGCGGGAGACACATTGACGGGCGGCATCCTTGCGTCCGCCGTCGAGCCCGCGCGCGGCCCGTCGCCCGCACGCGATGGCACCTGCCTCAACTGTGCCAATGCCGTTCACGGTGCCTATTGCGCGCAATGCGGACAGGCGACGAAGCTGCACCGGACGCTCGGGTCGATCGGCCATGACATCCTGCACGGCGTTTTCCATTTCGAGGGCAAGATCTGGCGCACTCTGCCGATGCTGCTTTTCCGGCCCGGCACGCTGACGCGGCGATACGTCCACGGCGAACGCGCGCGGTTCGTGTCGCCACTGGCGCTGTTCCTGTTCACGATGTTCCTGATGTTCGCCGTCATCCATGCGCTGGCGGGCGAGTTCACCTTGCCGGAAGCGACACCCGCCGATCTCGCCAAAACCCCGCTGCAGATCGCGCGCGAACTGAACGCCGCGGACGGCCGGGCAAAGGCGCTGCGTGCGAACATCAAGCAAGCTGAAAAGGCGCAACAGCCGACGGAAAAGCTGGATCAGGCGCTCGACCTTATCGAAACGCGGATCGACAGCCTGAACGAGGCGCAAAATGCGAAGATCAGCAAAAAGCCGGGCGTCGTCGGGTTCAAGACCGGCCTCGCTGCCTTCGACGAGGGCATCAAAAAGGCCAACGGCAACCCGGAGTTGCTGCTCTACAAGCTGCAGTCGAACGCCTATAAATACAGCTGGGCGCTGATCCCGCTGTCCATCCCGTTCGTATGGCTGTTGTTCTTCTGGCGGCGCGACCTGCATCTCTACGATCACGCCGTGTTCGTCACCTATTCGCTGACGTTCATGAGCCTGCTGACGATCGTGCTGACGATATGGGCGTTCACATGGACGCCGCTACCCTGGGTACCGATCCTTGGCGTCTTCGTGCCGCCGCTGCACACTTGGCTGCAGTTGCGCGGCGCCTATCGCATCGGCTGGTTCGGCGCCGCGATCAGGACGATATTGCTGATGACGTTCGGCGTCGTGGTGCTGTCACTGTTCTTCAGCGTGCTGATCACCATGGGTGTGCTGGGATAGCCCGGGCGGACTATCCCGGCATCACACCGGTCAGCCTGCCTTGGGCGGTGCCGGAGGCGCCAGCGGCATCATCGTCCGCATCTTCACGCGAAACGCCTCGCGCGCGGCCTTGCGTTCTTCCGGACTAATGGTCCCGTCCTTGTTGGTGTCGGTCGCGTCGAAGCGTTCGAGGGCGCGCTTGACCGCGTCCGCGATCACGATGCCCTTACCTTCGCCTTGGGCCATGACCATGCCGTCCTGACCGTGCATCATGATGCGCATGCGCTCGATACGCTTGTGCCCGTCGGGTTTGCCCGGAGGCGGCATCATCGCACCATCGGGGCCTTCGTGGCGCTCGATGCGTACGATGCGCTCGTCCATGTTATGCTCTTTCGCACGATAGGCGTCGAATTCGGCGCGGCTGATCGCGCCGTCCTTGTTCGTGTCCATGGCGGCAAAACGCTCGTCGGCGTGCTCCTTCATGCGCGCATCGGCAAAGGCACGCATTTCTTCAGGTGAAACGGTGCCGTCCTTGTTCGCGTCGAGCTTGCCGAGTCGTTCCTTGACCCGCGCCTCGACGCCGCTGCGCGTTTCCGGCGGCGTCTGGGCCATTTGCGCAACTGCCGGCAGGGCAACGCCCATCGACGCCGAAATCACTCCGATCTGCCAAAGCTTCAACATATTTCTCTCCCGCCTTCCCTGCCGGAGAGATCGTTACGCAGGGGACATTTATGGCAGTTGAACGCTTTGTTCAGCCGGGCACATAGCCTTCGGGTTCGCGCGCATAGCCCGTCCGCACGATCGACTCGAGCGCGCCGATATCGATATCGCTCAAGCGCTTTATGTAGAGACAGCCCTTGCCACTGCGATACTTTCCAAGCCGCGCAAGGTCTGTCGCCTGCGCCGGGTTGCCGGCACCAACATACAGCACCTGTTCCGCCTTGCGAGGGCTGAAGCCCACACGGCACGACGTGCCCTCGCGCCCGCTTTCATAGCGATATCGGTAGAAACCGAATCCGACGATCGACGGTCCCCACATGACCGGCGGTTCACCCGTTACGCGCGCGAACAGATCCGACAGCACCCTTGCATCTTCGCGCCGCGCTGAATCGGGAACCGCGTCGATGAAGTCGGCGGCTGTTACCGGTGTGGGCTTGGTCTTGTTCTCGGCCATCCTGTCCCTCCGGCCAAAAATAGAGCGAAGGTCGCGAGCACGGTCAAGCTTGCTCTATGGCGGCGGGGTTGATACCCGCCCGCGACCTTTTCCCCTGCGGAGCCATGACCCATGTCCGACAAGATCAACCGCGTCGTCCTCGCCTATTCGGGCGGCCTCGACACCAGCGTGATCCTGAAATGGCTCCAGCAGACCTATAACTGTGAAGTCGTGACGTTCACCGCGGACTTGGGCCAAGGCGAAGAGTTGGAACCCGCACGCGCGAAGGCGCGGCTGATGGGGGTTAAGGAAGAGCATATCTTCATCGACGATCTGCGCGAGGAATTCGTCCGCGACTACGTTTTCCCGATGATGCGCGCGAACGCGCTGTACGAGGGGCTGTACCTGCTCGGCACGTCGATCGCGCGCCCGCTGATCGCCAAGCGCCAGATCGAGATCGCCAAGATGGTCGGAGCGGATGCAGTCAGCCATGGCGCGACCGGAAAGGGCAACGACCAGGTCCGTTTCGAGCTCGGCTATTATGCGCTGTCGCCCGACATCAAGATCATCGCGCCGTGGCGTGAATGGGATCTGGCCAGCCGCACCGCGCTGATCGCCTTCGCCGAACAGCACCAGATCCCGGTGCCCAAGGACAAGCGCGGCGAAAGCCCGTTCTCGACCGATGCGAACATGCTCCACACCTCGTCGGAAGGGAAAGTGCTCGAGGATCCTTGGGACGAGGTTCCCGATTACGTCTATTCGCGCACGGTCAATCCGGAGGACGCGCCCGACACGCCCGAGTTGATCACCATCGATTTCGAAAAGGGTGACGGCGTTGCGATCAACGGAGAGGCGATGTCGCCCGCGACGCTTCTCGAAACGCTCAACGAATACGGCCGCCGCCATGGCATCGGCCGCCTCGACCTGGTCGAGAATCGCTTCGTCGGCATGAAGTCGCGCGGCATGTATGAGACGCCGGGCGGCACCATCTATCACCTTGCCCACCGCGGCATCGAGCAGTTGACGCTCGACCGGGGTGCTGCACACCTGAAAGACGAACTCGCGCCGCGCTATGCCGAACTGATCTACAACGGCTTCTGGTTCTCGCCCGAGCGTGAGATGCTGCAGGCCGCGATCGACCACAGCCAGGCGAAGGTTTCCGGCACCGTCCGCCTGAAACTCTACAAGGGCAGCGTCATCGTCACCGGCCGCAAGTCACCCAATTCGCTCTACAGTGAAAAGGTCGTGACCTTCGAGGACGATGCCGGCGCCTACGACCAGCGCGATGCGGAAGGCTTCATCAAGCTGAACGCCCTGCGCCTGCGCCTGCTGGGACGGCGCGACCGCTGACTCTTGCCTAATTCCGTCGCCCCCGCGAAAGCAGGGGCGACCCGGGGGTGAGATTGGACACAGGCGCGCATGAATGGTGGAACCGGTGGCATGTCGTTGCCGCCTGCGTTCTGCTCGCGCTCGTCCCGCTTGCACTGACGCCCATTCCGCCGCTGGTCGACCTGCCGGGGCATATGGGACGTTACGCCGTCCAACTCGACCCGGCGCCGTTCCACGCGTGGTACGCGTTCCGCTGGCAGTTGATCGGCAATCTGGGCGTCGACCTGCTTATAGAGCCGATGGCCCGGCTGTTCGGGTTGGAGCCGGGGCTGAAGCTCATCGTGATGATGATCCCGGCGCTCGCCGTTGCCGGACTGTTATGGATCGCGCGCGAGGTGCATGGGCGCATTCCGCCGACGGCTTTCTTTGCGCTGCCCCTCGCTTTCGGCCACCCCTTCATCTTCGGATTCATCAATTTCTCGCTGGCGATGGCACTTGCGCTGCTGGCGTTCGCGCTGTGGCTGCGCATGGCACGAACCGGGAAAGCGAACTGGCGCTGGGCCGTGTTCGCCCCCGTCGCGTGCATTGTCTGGGTCGCGCATACATTCGGTTGGGGATTGCTCGGCCTGTTGTGCTTTTCCGCAGAAGCGGTGCGGCAGCACGATCATGGCAAGGGCTGGTTGGCGGCCGGTTTCCATTCGGCACTCGCGTGCCTGCCGATGGCACTGCCGCTGATTCCTATGGTGGCATGGCGCGCGGCGTCGACCGACATGACCGGCGACATGTTCAACTGGGACCTGAAATCGTTCTGGCTGCTCGCCACGCTGCGTGACCGCTGGCAGTGGTTCGACATCGCATCGCTGGGTGCAATCATCGGCGTGATCTTCCTGGCGCTGCGCGCCCCTGCGCTGACGTTTTCACGCAACCTGGCAGTGAGCGCATTGGTGTTGCTGGCCGCCTATGTTCTGCTGCCGCGCATCATTTTCGGTTCCGCCTACGCCGACATGCGCCTGACGCCCTATGTATTCGCGATCGCGCTTATTGCGATCCGGCCGAAACCGGGCGCGTCGGCGAACTGGTTCGGCATTGCCGCGATGGCCGGACTTGCCTTCTTCGGCACGCGCATCGCCGCGCACACCGCTAGTTTCGAGATGGCCTCGGCTCGTTACGGGCAGGCATTGGGCGCTCTGGATGCGTTGCCGACGGGAAGCCGGGTCGCCGCTTTCACCCAGCGCACCTGCGGCATCCAATGGTCGACCAACCGCATGGAGCATCTCTCCGCACTCGCCATGGTGCGCCGCCATTCCTTTTCGAACGACCAGTGGGAAGTGTCGGGCGCGAACCTGATGGACACGATCAAGACCGATGCGCGCGGGTTCGCCTATGATCCGTCGCAGTTGGTGGTGCCCGAGCCCTGCGCTGGCGGCGCGCCGTGGAGAACGCTCAACCAGTCGTTGCGCGCCCTGCCACGCGGCGCATTCGACTATGTCTGGCTGATCGATCCACCGCGGTATAACGTTCGTGTAACCGACGGCATGACGCCGGTGTGGGCCAACGACACCGACCGGCTCTACCGGATCGACCGGCAGTGATGCGGTGGTGGGAAAACCGCTGGGCGCTGATTGCGGCGATGATCGCTGCCACGATTCCGCTGTGGTTCGTGCAGATTCCCCCGTTGATCGACCTGCTTGCCCATATCGGACGCTACCATATCCAGCTTCACCTGGCGGATAGCCCGGCGCTGCGGGCGTATTGGGCGTTCGAATGGCGGTTACTGGGCAACCTGGGCGTCGACCTGCTGATGGAACCGCTGGGTCGGTTGTTCGGGGTCGAACGCGGCGCGCTGATCGCTGCGGCGCTGCTGCCGCCGCTGATGATCTGGGGCATGGTGCGGCTGGCGCGCGCGGCGCACGGTGTCTTGCCAGCGACCGCCTGGGCCGCCTTCCCCTTCGCGCTCGCCTACCCTTGGCAATACGGGTTGGTGAATTACTGGATGGGGACAGCGCTTGCCCTGCATGCGCTCGCTTTTTTCTGGCGGCGGCCGACGACAGGCGTGGCGAATGCGTTGCTGCTCGGCGCGGTCACGCTACTGCTGTGGGTCGTGCACATCTACGGCTGCACGATTTTCGCGCTGTTGCTGGGCGTCCGCACGCTGACGGTGGGACCGGTGAAGGGCTGGTTTGCGCGGACGCTGCGCCTGTGGCCGCTGGCCGCGCCGCTCATACCCATGGTGCTGCTCGGCTATGGCGAACGCGGCACGCAGGAAACCTATGGCTGGTTCATCTGGGCGCGCAAATTCGGCGCGCTGATGTTCACACTGCGCGACCAGTGGGAACCGCTCGACATCGCCTCGCTCGTCCTCGCCGTGATGCTGATCTACGCCGGCGTCCGTTCGAAAGCGTTTCGTTTGGATCGCGGGCTGGGATGGGGTGCGCTCGCACTACTTGCAGCGGTCGCGATCATCCCGTTCCAGGCGCTGGGGTCTGCCTTCGCCGATGGTCGCCTCTGGCCGGTCGTCTTCATCATTGCGCTGCTCTCGATCCGTCCAGCCGAGAATGCGTCCGTCGCAACATCGCGCTGGATCGCGGGTGCGGCGGCGGCATTGTTCGCCATCCGGCTCGCCGCCACCACAATGGGGTTCATCGGCTACGATCAGGCCTATGCCCGTCACCTTAAGGCCCTCGACAATATTCCGCACGGCAGCCGGGTCGCCGTATTCGTCTACTTCCCTTGCGAGGTCGAATGGCGGCGGCCGCGGCTCGACCATCTCGACGGCATCGCGATCGTCCGGCGCGACGTGTTCACCAACGCCCAATGGGATGTGCCCGGCGGTCAGTTGCTGACACCGCTCGGCGCAGTGGGCACGCGGTACAATTCCGACCCTTCGCAGCTCGTGCGTCGGCGCGACTGCCCGGTCGAGCTGCGGCCCATCCTGGCGCAAAAGCTTGCCCAGTTTCCGCGCGACAAGTTCGACCGTGTCTGGGTGATCGGTTTCCGACCCGAAACCCTGCCGCGCTATCCCGGCCTCACGCCGCTATTTGCAGACGACCTGACCATCCTATACCGCATCGACAAATGACCGCGCCCAAGCTCTCCATCGTCGTCCCCTGTTATAACGAGGCGGCCTGCCTGTCGGCGCTACACGCGCGGCTGACGGAGGCAGCGCTGGCTGTCGTCGGTGAGGATTACGAGATCGTCCTGATCAACGACGGGTCGCGCGACAACAGCTGGTCGATGATGGCGCAATTGGCGAGCGTCGACGCTCACCTCGTCGCGATCGACCTGTCGCGCAATCATGGACACCAGCTTGCCCTGACCGCAGGTCTGGACCTGTGCCGCGGCCAGTTCATCTTCATCGTCGATGCCGATCTTCAGGATCCGCCCGAACTGCTGGGCGCGATGATGGAAACGATGACGCGCGAAGGCGCCGACGTGGTCTATGGCGTGCGCACCGAGCGCGCAGGGGAAACCGCGTTCAAAAAGGCGACGGCCGCTGCCTTCTACCGCCTGCTGAAGAGCGCGACCGACGTGGACATCCCGCTCGATGCTGGCGATTTCCGGTTGATGACCCGGCGCGCGCTCGACGTATTCCTCGCCATGCCCGAACAGGCGCGCTTCGTGCGCGGCATGGTGGCCTGGGGCGGGTTCCGGCAAGTGCCGTTCGCTTATCAGCGTGCCGCGCGGCTGGCAGGGGAGACCAAATATCCGCTGACCAAGATGGTCCGTTTCGCATTCGACGCGCTGACCGGTTTCTCGACGGCCCCCTTGCGCCTTGCGAGCCATGCCGGGCTGTGGCTGGCGCTCGGGTCCGTGCTGTTGATCATCTACATCGCGATGTCGTGGTTGACCGGACATACCATCCAGGGCTGGACGTCGCTGATGCTGGTCGTGGTCGTGCTCGGTGCGATCCAGATGTTCGTGCTGGGCATGATCGGCGAATATCTCGGCCGCCTCTACTCGCAGGCCAAGAACCGCCCACTCTACATCGTGCAGAATGTGGCTGGCGGCAGCGTGTCGCGCGCGACTTTGGGCATCAACGCCGCGCCCGCGGTCGATTCAGCCCCCGTACGTCCAGCGACGGTGGAGCCAAAAGGTCGCAAGCGGAGTTAGCGCGACGTTCGGCACGATCGGCCACCAGGTCGGCCCGTGCAAATACTTCACCAGCAGCCAGACGAAGAACGAGTTCATTGCAAAGCCGAACAGGTTCACCGCGACGAAGCGCGTGCCCATCTGCGCGTGGTTTTCGCGCTCGCCATGGCCTGCGAAGCTGATCCAGCCGTGCGCGAAATAGCCGACGATGATGCCGATGACGAAAGCGACACCGATCGAAATGTTCGGATCGAGCCCGCCCCATTCGACGCCGAAATAATAGATCGCCTGTCCGCCGGCCGTGATCAGCCCGCCGATGATTGCGTAACGGATCAGCTGCCAGAACGCAGCGCGTGCCTGCGCGTCGCGCGGCAGCCAGCGGTCGAGCAGCATCAGTTGCCCGCGCGGCCCCGCAGCTTCGCCTCGACGCTGGCTTTCGCCATCGCGATCGGCTTCACCAGGCTCGTCGGAACCAGGCGCACCATCGCCCGGCGCGCTGCCCAGGCAAGATCGCCGCCGATTTCGAGTGCACGGGCATCGGGCACGCGCGCCGAAAGGACCGAATCCGACAGGCGTTTCTGACCCGCCTCGTTCGCATAGAGGAAGCTGTTGTAGCGGTACCAGCCCTTCACCTGCTTCTGGTCGGCAAGGCGCGGACGCAACCAGTCGAACGCGGCGTAGCCTGCTTTTCCGAAAATCTGGCGCCAATATTCGGGTGGCTGCTCGTTCACGTGATGCTCGCCGCCCTGGTGCGGGACTGCGGCCGAGAACAGTACGACGTCGCCGTGCCGCGTCAGCGTTTCGACGAACAGCGGTGCCTTTGCATGCGGCAGGTGTTCGGCAACCTCCAGGCTCTGGACGAGATCGAACTTGCGATTGAGATCGAGCGACGTCGAAAGATCGTGCGCGCGGAAATTCGCGGCGGGGATCACCAGCTGGTCCGGCTTCACATAGTCGCCATCGACCGCGAGCACGTCGGCGACGCCTGCTGCCATCCATTCGGATGCCCAGGCGCCATGCCCCGCGCCGACATCCAGCAGGCTGTCGATCTTCATCTCGGCCAGCAGCAGCGGCGCAACGGTGCGCGCCGATGCGCGGCTGCCGTCGTCGATGTAATCGTAGAAATCGGTATTGTAGACGTGTTCGGTCATATCTCTGGGCCCGCTATGCAGCGCGTGCCGTAAAGATTATGCGAAGCCGCGTCGAGAACTAAGGGGTTGGAATGAACGACGTTCGACGCGGACGCATGCCGGTTCTCGATATGCTGGAAAACCGCTGGCTTCGGCTCGTAAGCCTGGTCTGGCTGATCACTTGCGGTGTCATGGTCTGGCACCGCTGGGGCATGATCAAGTGGTTCAGCCTGCCCGACACCGACGACAACATGCGCATGTCGCAGGTGCGCGCCCTGCTGAACGGACAGGGCTGGTACGACCTGCGCCAGTACAAGATGAACCCGCCAGACGGGTTCAACATGCACTGGAGCCGGCTGGTCGACCTGCCGATCGCAGGGCTCGACATGCTGGCGCGTATGTTCGTCAGCGGACAGGCGGCGGAACGCTTTGCCGCCGCGGTCGCACCGATGTTGCCGCTTTGGATCGCGCTGTTCGCGCTGGCATTGACGGCACGCCGCCTGATCGCGCCCACGGCGGGCATCCTCGCGGCACTGTTCGCGGTCATCTGCTGCCAGGCGTCGCTGTCGATGTTCATGCCGATGCGTATCGACCATCACAATTGGCAGCTGGCATTCCTGGTGCTGGGCATCGCGGGCGTTGCCGATCCGGGCGCGCGGCGCGGCGGGATCGTGCTGGGACTTGCGAGTGCGGCGTCGCTGGTGATCGGCCTCGAGCTGCTGCCCTTCCTGATGATCATGGGTGCGGCAACGGTGTTGCGCTGGGTCTGGCAACCGGACGATGCGCCGCGCGTCTCCGCCTATGGCCTGTCGCTGGCGGTCGGATGTGCGGCCGGGTATCTGGGCTTCGCCTCCTACGACAACGCCGTGCCCCGGTGCGACGTACTGTCGCCGGTCTGGCTCGGCGCGATGGTCGCTGCCGGATGGATCGCCTGGCTGCTGCCGCAATCGAAAAGCACCGACTGGCGTATCCGCCTCGGGCTGGCGGCGGTTGCGGGCGGCGTGCTGGTGGCCGGTTTCGCCCTCCTCGCCCCGCAATGCCTGGGACGCCCGGAACAGGTGTCGCCTGCGCTTTACGATAGCTGGCTGAAAAACATCAGCGAGTTCAAGCCGCTCTACACCAAGGATTGGCAGGTGGCGGTCGCCACGATCGCGCTGCCGCTGGCCGGGGTCATCGGCGCGTTCGTGGCAACCTGGCGCGCGCGCGGCACGGCCCTGTTCGCGGTCTGGGCACCGATCGCGCTAATCAGCCTAACCTCGATGCTCCTCCTGCTCTGGCAGACCCGCATGGGCGCGGCGGCGCAACTGACCGCGGTGCCCGGTGCAACCGCGTTGACGTGGCTCGCCGTTCCGGCACTTCGGCGCAGCACATCTGTCCTGACGCGCACGATCGGGGTGGTCGTCGCATTCCTGCTGTTTTCGGGACTTGGCGTCCAGCTGGTGCTTGGCCAGATTCCCGGAACCAAGCCCACCGCGCGCAGCAAGGCGATCGACCGGGCGAACGGGCGCTGCCCGACCCTGCCCGCGCTGGCGCCGATCGCGAAGCTGCCCGCGACGACGATCTTCACTTTCGTAGACATGGGGCCCCGCCTCATAACGGTTACGCATCACAAGGCGATCGCCGGTCCGTATCACCGCAACGGCGACGCTATCCTCGACGTACATCGCGCTTTCGACGGCACGCCGGAGAACGCCTATGCGACGATCAAACGGCACCGTGCGACGCTGCTGATGACGTGCCCCAACATGAGTGAATCGACCGTATATCGCACGCGCTCACCAAAGGGGTTCTACTCGCAGCTGGCGACGGGCAAGCGGTTCGACTGGCTGGAGCCGGTGCCGCTTCCCAGGAGTTCGCCGCTGCTGCTGTGGCGGGTTAAGTAAAGCTCGCCTTGATGCCGTCGATCACGAACTGCGCGGCGAGCGCGGCCAGGATGACGCCCAGGACCCGCGTGATCATCGCTTCGACACGGTAACCAACCAGCTTCATCAGCGGTCCCGCGAGCAGCAGCGAGACCATCGTAACAACGAGCGTCACGAATAGTGCTGCAAGGACGACGCTGCGCTCACCCCAGCCGTCGGCACGCGACGTCAGCAGCATGGCCGATGCGATCGACCCCGGCCCCGCGATCATCGGGATGCCCATGGGGAAGATCGAGATGTCGTCGTGCTCCTTCGCGATGACATCCTGCGCGCGATTTTCGCGGCGTTCGGTGCGCTTTTCGAACACCATGTCGAGCGCGATCATGAACAGCATGATGCCGCCCGCGATGCGAAATGCGTCGAGGCTGACGTGCAGTGCAGAGAGAAACGCTTTCCCGACGAGCGCGAAGGCGAACAGGATCCCGCCCGCGACGAGAGTCGAGCGGATCGCCATCGCACGGCGGTGCGCATTCGGCGTGCCCGCGGTCAGGCTGGCAAAGATCGGTGCGCAACCGGGCGGGTCGATGATGACGAAGAATGTCACCAGCGCCGAAATGAAAAGTTCGATCATTTCAGGCCAACGGTCTCGTAGACGACGAGTTTCCACCCCTCGCGCCCGCGCCATTGCCAGACGCGCAGATCATGCGCGCCCGGTTGTCCGCCGATCAGTGCGCGCGATGCCCAGGCCAGCGTCCAGTCGTCCGACCGGCCCGAGGCCAGCGCCGGGCCGAACTTGGTCGGCGGGAGTGCGGAGGTGCCACGCGCCGGGAGCGCGTTTTCGTTCTGAACGAGGACGTCGCTCGTGGCATAGTGCGCAAAGGCAGCGGCTCCGTCGATGCCGGCGCGCGCTGCCACTGCGCTCGCGATCTTGCCGTATTCGGTCTCACGCGATGCGGCGCCCAATTGGGTCGCACCTTCGCAGGCAGGCGCGAGGACGGTAGGTGTGTTACCTGCCGGAATGAGCTTCGGCGTCGAACGACCGTGGTCGAGTACCCAGCGGTAGCCAATGCCCGAACGCTTCCAGATCGTCGAAAACGTGCCTGTCCCGGCCGACGCCGCGCGCACCCAGGGGCCGGTCGAAAAACCGAGTGTGCCGTCGCACGAGTGCGCGATCGTCGCCGGCCACCACATGACCGATACCGCGGGTTCGACGGCACCGGTCAGGGCGGTCGCAAGCGGTTTCACGTCGGGCACGAACATGATCGCTTCGGGCGCGGCGGTCGCGCGGAACGCCGCCCATTGCCCCTCGCTCTGCGCACGCCGCGCAAACGCGCGTTCAGCATTGGCGATGTCGGTCGCGACGGGCGACGCCGTCGCGGCAGCAGCCGCCAGAACCAGGGCGATCATCGGCCTTCCTTCGCCTGCCGCCGCTGCGCCGACACCAGGGTATTGGACAGCAAACATGCGATCGTCATCGGCCCGACGCCACCAGGCACTGGCGTTATCGCGCCTGCAATCCGCACCGCCTCGTCGAACGCCACATCGCCGACAAGCTTGCCGTCGACCCGGTTGATGCCGACGTCGATCACGGTCGCTCCGGGCTTGATCCAGTCGCCACGCACCATTTCGGGCTGTCCGACCGCCGCCACGACGATGTCGGCGCGACGCACGACATCGGGCAGATCGCGTGTGCGCGAGTGGGCAACGGTGACGGTCGCACTTTCGCGCAGAAGAAGTTGCGCCATCGGCTTGCCGACGATGTTCGACCGGCCGATCACGACAGCGTCGAGCCCCGACAGGCTGCCGATCGTTTCCTTCAGCAGCAGGATCGATCCCAGCGGCGTGCAAGGCACGAAACCGTGGAGGCCGCTTGCCAGCCGCCCGACGTTTTCCGGATGGAAACCGTCCACATCCTTGTCGGGATCGATCGTCGCAATCACCGCATTGGCGTCGATGTGATCGGGCAGTGGCAACTGTACGAGGATGCCGTCGATCGCGGGATCGGCGTTGAGCTGGCGCACGAGGGCAAGCAGGTCGGCTTGCGAAGTCTCCACCGCCAGGCGGTGTTCGACGCTGACCATGCCCGCCTCGCGACACGCCTTACCCTTCGAACGGACATAGACCGCGCTCGCCGGATCTTCGCCGACCAGCACGACCGCAAGGCCCGGCGCACGGCCCAACTGTGCGACGCCCGTCGCGACTTCAGCCCGCAGCGCTGCCGCGCGCGCCTTTCCGTCGATCAGCGTCGCGGTCATATCGTCGTCGTGTAGACGATCTGGTTGCGTAGCGCGATGTCGAGCACCTGGATGATGATCAGCACGACGATCGGCGACAGGTCGAGCGCACCGAAATCGGGCAATATCCGCCGGATCGGACGATAGATCGGGTCCGTAATGCGCTCCAGCGTCGTCCAGACGTTCCGCACGAAATCATTGTGCGTGTTGATGACGTTGAACGCGATCAGCCACGACAGGACGGCCTGGATAATGATGATCCACCACAGGATGGTGAGCAGGTAGAGAAGAATCTGAATGATCGTGTTCATGGCGAACCCTTGAATGGTCCGCGCCAGATAGCGACGCGCAGGCTATTTGTGAACCAGCGTCCCCGCACCGCGCTGCGTAAACACTTCGACCAGCATCACGTGCGGCACGCGTCCGTCGAGAATGACCGCCGCATCGACGCCGCCCTGAACCGCAGTAATGCAGGTTTCGAGCTTCGGGATCATCCCGCCGGTGACTGTGCCGTCTTCGCGCAGCGCATCGATATCGCGCGGCGACAGGTCGGTCAGCAGGTCGCCGTCCTTGTCCAGTACACCCGCCACATCGGTGAGCAGGAACAACCGCGCCGCGCCCAGTGCGCTGGCAATGGCGCCCGCCATGGTGTCGGCATTGATGTTATAGGTCTGGCCCGTCGCATCGGGCGCGATCGGCGCGATCACGGGAATGACGCCCGACGCCGACAGCGTGTCGATGATCGTGCGATCGACCTTCACCGGTTCGCCGACAAAGCCCAGGTCGACGTTGCGTTCGATGCCCCTGTTCGGGTCGGCCTCGCGATGCGCGACCTTTTCCGCGACGACGAGGCCCGCGTCCTTGCCCGACAGGCCGACAGCGCGGCCGTCCTCGGCCGCGATCCATCCGACGATCTGTTTGTTGATGGCGCCGAGCACCATTTCGGCGACGTCGGCCGTTTCCTTGTCGGTGACGCGCAGGCCGCCGACGAATTCGGACTGGACGCCCAGCTTTTTCAGCATGGCGCCGATCTGCGGCCCGCCGCCATGGACGACGACCGGGTTGATGCCGACCGCCTTCAGAAGGACGATGTCCTCGGCGAAATCCTCGGCGGCTGCGGGGTCACCCATCGCGTGTCCGCCATATTTCACGACGAAGGTCTGTCCGGCATAACGCTGCAGGTACGGCAATGCCTCGACCAGCGTCTCCGCCTTGTCGAGCAGGCTCTTGTCGGGATCGTGGCGGCTCATGCTTGGACTTCCTTGGCGTCGAGCCTTTTCCCGATGCGCACGACAAGCGCAATCACCAGCGGGACGACCACGGCCGAAAGCACGATCTTCGCCAGCATCTGTCCAAGCATCAGGTCCCAGATCGGACGCACGCCGTAGAACGAGATGGTGATGAAGATCAGCGTATCGACGATCTGCGACAACATGGCCGCGACGATGCCACGCACCTCGGCGAAGCGCCCGGAAGCGTCCGCCAGCCGCGCGAAGATCCAGACGTTGAGCGAGACCGAAACGCCATAAGCGATGACGCCCGCGGCCATCATGCGCCCGCTTTGCCCGACGATGACGGGGAACGCTTCCTTGGCAGGGGGGTACATCCCCGGATCTGTCGGCAGTTGCAGGACGAAATAGGCCAGGCCGATCGCGACGAGCAGCGGTACGAAGCCGTAGGCAACCAGCTTGTTCGCAACCTCTCGCCCATGGAGCTGCGCTACGCCGCTCGACACTGCGATCAGGGTCAGGAAGGGAAAAATCCCCGCCTCGACCGCGAGCGGCCCGAGCGCCACCTGTTTCGCGCCGAGGAAGCCGCCGAGGGGCACCATGCCGCCATAGAAAATGGCGAACACGAACAGCGAACGGGGAATGCCGCTGAGTTTCGTTGGGGAGTTACCGTCCATGCGCGCGGTTGCTACTTGCTTTTGCCCGCAACGCAACAGCATCCTGTGCGCAAGAGATTAAGGGGCAATCGTGAACAGGATTCTTATCGGCATCGCGGGCATCGCGCTCATCCTTGGCATTGCGGTGCTGTTTTCGTCGAATCGGCGCGCGATTCGCCTGCGCGTCGTGGGCGCGGCCTTCGCGCTGCAGGTCGGCATCGCAGTGCTGGTGCTCTACGTTCCCCTCGGCCGCAGCGCTATCGAGCGCATGTCGACCGGTGTTGCGGCGCTGCTCCACTATGCAAACGAGGGAACAAAGTTCCTGTTCGGCAAGTTCGCCGCTGACCCGCTTGGTCAGAACTTCGCGATCCAGGCCCTGCCGGTGATCATCTTCTTCGCGTCGCTCGTTTCGATCCTCTACTACCTCGGCATCATGCAGTTGATCGTGCGCTGGGTCGGCGGGGCGATCGAGACGGTGACGGGCGTGTCGAAGGTTGAGAGCCTGTGTGCCGCAGCCAATATCTTTGTGGGGCAAAGCGAAAGTCCGCTCGTCATCCGCCCCTATCTTGCAGGGCTGACCCCGGCCCAGCTGTTCGCGGTGATGACCAGCGGCATGGCCGGTGTCGCAGGCACAATTCTCGCGGCCTATGCGTCGATGGGGATCAAGATCGAATACCTTCTCGCCGCAAGCTTCATGGCGGCACCGGCCGGCCTGCTGATGGCCAAGATCATGATGCCCGATGAACCTGTCGCTCAACCCGAACTACCGCTCGGCGATCCGCAGGACATTCACCTGCCCGAAGCGCGGATCAGCGGTGCTGGCCCTGCCGCCCTCCTTCCCGAAGGCACCCCGGGCGAACCGATGCCACCTGCGAGCCATGACGAGGAAAAGCCCGCCAACATCATCATGGCAGCGGCACAGGGCGCGCAGACCGGCGTGAAACTCGCGGTCGCGGTCGGTGCGATGGTGCTGGCGTTCGTTGCGCTCGTTGCGCTCGCCAACGGCCTTCTCGGCGGCATCGGCAGCTGGTTCGGATTTCCCGACCTCAGCTTCCAGCAACTGCTCGGTTACGTCTTCGCCCCGATCATGTACCTGCTAAACGTGCCTTGGGACCAGGCGGGGATCGCGGGCGGCCTGTTCGGCACCAAGGTTGTGCTCAACGAGTTCGTCGCCTATATCGCGCTCGGGCAAGCCAATGGCCTGACGCCGCATACAGTCGCCGTTGTCACCTTCGCGCTGTGCGGTTTCGCGAACTTCTCGTCGATCGCGATCCAGATGGCGGTGACGGGCAGCCTCGCCCCCAACCAGCGCCCGATGATCGCGAAACTGGGCCTGAAAGCGCTGGTGGCCGGGAGCCTCGCCAACCTGATGTCGGCAGCGCTCGCAGGGCTCCTGATCGCGCCTTAGGCTTCGCGGCGGGCAAACCACCCGCTGCGCTTCGGCGAGCCCGATTTGAGCACGCCAGTGCGGAAGCGCCGGGCGGCGAAGCGGATGATGAGGGTGACCCACAGCGCCTGCCACACGAGTGCGAGCAGGTGCGGCCAGAGGCTTTCCTCCTGCGCCGCGCGTGCAAGCATGGTCAGGGGCGAGGACAGCGGGAAGATCGCGGCGAACAGCCCGAGCGGTCCGTCGAGGTCGCTCACCACCGACGACCCCAGCGCAAAGATCGCAAGCTGCGCCATGGTGACCGGCATCGACAGCGTCTGGACCTCGCGCACGGTCGATGCTTGGCTGCCGATGCCGAGGAACAGGCCACCGAGGATCATGTAGTTCATCACATAATAGACCACGCCGAAGACGACGAAGAGCGGCCAGCCCGTCGCGGGCAACGGGATCGGCTGGCCGGGCGCCATCATCGCGATGGTGGTTCCCGCGATCAGGCTGCCCCAGATCGTGATGCCGGTCATCGACACGCCGAGCATCGCGATGAGCTTGCCAAGGAAGATCGAATCGACCGGGACCGCGGCGGCCAGAACCTCGATCACCTTGTTCGATTTTTCCTCGACCAGGTTCGACAGCAACATGCCCGCGAGCAGGATCGTCAGCATGAACAATGTCGTCTGGGCGCCCCGTGCGACCATGTAACGGCCAGCGGACGTGTTGCCCCCCGCGGGGTCGATCACCATCGAATCGATCGAAACCTCGGGCCGCTCGATGCGCGCCTTGCGGATCGAATCGGCGAGCGCGACTTCCTCCAGGAGCGAGCGCACATCGGGCATCAGGTCGTCGATCTTGCGCTGGGGGCCGACAAGGCGCGGCTTGCCGGGCCATCCGACCAGTACGACCGAGGCCGTCTTGGACGAGGCCGTGAGCAGGGTCAGCGCCTGTCTTTCGACATGCCCCTGGGGCGGGGCGATGCGGAACTCGGGCAGGCGGCTGCCGCGTTCCGACAGCGCATCGTTCGCGCTGCGCAGCGCCGCCGCATCTTTCGGATCGGTGATGACAGCGACGATCGGCCGCAGGGCGACCCCGTCCTGCTGCCCACCGATCGCGCCGAACCCGGCGACGAAGCCGACGAGGATCAACGGCGTCAGCAGGAATAGCAGGAACGACCGCGACCAGACGGTCGCGACATAATCGCGCCGCGCGATGACGATCGCGGCGGAGAACAGGCGGCTCTTGCCCCTCACAGCATCGCCTCCTTGAGTGTCGGCTCATCGAGAGCGGCGGCGGCTTCAGCGCCAGCGATTGCAACGAAGGCGTCGTGCAGGCCGGGCCGTTCGATCGACAAATTCTCGATGCCGGCGTGGCCGTCGACCAGTGCCTTGAGTATCGGCTCTATCCCGCTTCGCGGCAGTTCGAAGCGCCAGTCGTTGCCGGCCTGCAGGGCTCCCGCAGGGAGAGCAGAACGCCAGGATCCCTCCAGCGCCCGCGTCCGCAAGCGTACGACAGGGCGCAACCGGTCTCGCGCATCATCGACCGCACCTTCGAACCGCACCTTACCGCCCGCGATAATCGCGATGCGTTCGCACAGCCGCTCAGCGTGGGCGATAACGTGGGTCGAGAACAGCACCGTAGCGCCCGCCTCTGCCTGCGCACGGATCAGCGTTTCGAGCCGTGCCTGATTGAGCGCATCCAGGCCGGAAAAGGGTTCGTCGAGCACGATCAGTCTCGGCCGGTGTACCAGCGTGCCGAGCAACTGCACCGTCTGCGCCATGCCCTTCGACAGGGTGCGGATAACGCGCTTGCTCGCATGCGAAAGCTTGTGCTCCTCGAGCAATGCGTCGGCGCGCTTGCGCCCTTCGGCCAGCGGCAGCCCGCGCAGAGCGCCCATGAACGCGATGGCCTCACGCGCGGTCATCGAGGGATAGAGGCCGCGCTCCTCGGGCAGGTATCCCACTAGTGGTGCGGCCTCGAGCGGACGCTCATAACCAAGCACGTGACGGTGCCCCGCGTCAGGGTCGATAATGCCCAGCAGCATGCGCAGCGTCGTCGTCTTGCCCGCGCCATTGGGCCCCAGCACGCCGAAGATACTTCCCGCCGGGACCGCGAGATCGATGCCGTCGACCGCGCGCGTCTCTCCGAACAGCTTGACGAGTCCATGGGCTTCGATGGCGTATTCCGGCGACATTTATGCTCCCATAGTCCGGCGATCCCGCGCTTGTCCCCTTCGACATCGCGCTGACGAACGGATAACTGGCGGCGTGCCTAAACGTGCCACCCTTTCCGAAGAGATAAAGGCCGAAGCCCTGCGACTGGGGTTTGCCCAGTGCGGCATTGCGCGCGCCGATGCGCATGACGGACAAGCGGCGCTCTCCGAATGGCTGGGCGACGGCAATCACGGCAGCATGGCGTGGATGGAGGAGCGTGCGGTGCAGCGTGCCGCCCCCCAGTCGCTGTGGCCCGAGGCGCGAAGCGTGATCGCGCTCGGCATGAGCTACGCCCCCGCCGCCGACCCATTGGTACTTGCAGATGAAGGACATATCGGCCGCATCTCGGTCTATGCGCAGGGCGGCGACTATCACGACACCGTCAAGCGCAACCTGAAGGCACTGGCGCGCTGGATGGTCGAGCGCGTGCCATGCGAGTTGAAGGTGTTCGTCGATACCGCCCCCGTCATGGAGAAGCCGCTGGGCGCGGCGGCGGGCCTCGGCTGGCAGGGCAAGCACACCAACCTCGTCAGCCGCCAAGAGGGTAGCTGGCTGTTCCTCGGTTGCATCATGACGACGCTCGACCTGGAGACGGACGCACCCCACGACGACCGTTGCGGCAATTGCGATGCCTGCCAGCGCGCGTGCCCGACGGACGCTTTTCCCGCCCCTTACCGTCTCGATGCGCGGCGGTGCATTTCTTACCTGACGATCGAGCATAAGGGGCCGATTCCGCACGAGTTCCGCCGCGCGATGGGGAACCGCATCTACGGCTGCGACGATTGCCTAGCGGTCTGCCCGTGGAACAAGTTCGCCGATGCAGCCCGCGCCAACAAGGCTTTCGCGCCGCGCGCCGAGCTGGTGGCGCCCGAGCTGGCGGATCTGCTGGCGCTCGATGACGCCGGGTTTCGCGCCGTGTTTTCGGGTTCCCCCATCAAGCGCATCGGGCGCGACCGTATGGTTCGCAACGTCTGCGTCGCCGCGGGCAACAGCGGGGACGTATCGCTACGCCCTGCGCTGGACCGGTTGAGCAGCGATGCCGACGAAGCCGTCGCCGAGGCCGCCCGCTGGGCACTCGAAGAGCTGAAAGGTTAGTAAAGGTTAGCCTTGCGCGCGTCGCCACGCGTCCGCGGAACACGCCGGACGCCAGCGTCGAAAAGCCAGGGATGACAATAGGAAAGAGCCCGGATCGAACCCTATCGGGCGGCAATCATGTAGGACAGCGATTTCAGCGTGCTTCTTTTCGCCGGGTGAGCGCCGCCACGCAGCTTGCCCGGTCGATGTCGCGGCCGTCGGGCTGGCGCGCATCGACATAGGTCACCACGCCCTCGGCATTCTCGTTGCCCTTGGGCGGGTAGAGATAGGCGTCGAGGATGCAGATCGGCCCCGAGAATTGCAGGCGCCTTGCCCCCTGGCTCTCTCGCACATCCTGGTTCGCCTCGCCGAACAGCGATGTCAGCCCACGGGCGGTCTGACCCAGCACGCGGTCCAGGCCCGTCGGAAGCATCGGGGGGCTGCGCGTGACGGCCAGCGGTGGCGGTGCCGAAGGCGGCACCGTGGCGCAGGCGGATACGACGACGAGCGGCAGGATGGCGGCGATACGCATGGCAGCGCTCTTCCCCTTTGGGACGAAGCAAGTAAAGGGCCGTGCCATCCGCCCTGACGGGCAAATCGCGCAGTTCGACCCGGGAGATTTCATGACCGCCACTTACGACGTCGTCGCCATCGGCAACGCCATTGTCGACGTGCTCGCCAGCACGACCTTCGAATTCCTGGCCGAAGAGGGCCTGGAAAGCGGCTCCATGCGCCTGATCGATGGCGATACCGCCGTCGCGCTTTACGACCGCATGGGTCCGGCGCGCGAGATTTCCGGCGGGTCGGCCGCCAACACGCTCGCGGGCCTCGCGGGCCTCGGCCACAAATGTGCATTCATCGGCCAAGTCGCCGACGACCAGCTGGGTGAGGTCTTCACGCACGACATGCGCGCGACCGGCATCGCGTTCGACGTGCCGCCGGTCCCCGCCCCGCCGCCGACCGCGCGCTGCCTGATCCTGATCGCACCCGACGGAGAGCGCACGATGAACACGGCGCTTGCCGCCGCGCATTACCTGCCCGCCAGTGCGATTGACGAGGACATGATCGCGAACGCGAAATACCTGCTGATCGAGGGCTATCTCTGGGACGCACCCGAGCCGCAGGCCGCGATCAAGCGCGCGATGGCGGCGGCGAAGCGCGGCGGCTGCAAGGTCTTCTTCGCATTGTCGGCGCTCTACCTGATGGGCATCTATCGCGACGATTTCCTGGGCCTCATCGCCGATGGCACCATCGACACGCTGTTCTGCAACGACGAGGAAGTCGAGGCGCTGATGCAGACCGACGACCTCGAAACGGCGATCGCCAGGCTATCGGCGCAGGTGCCGACGCTGGTCGTGACGCGCGGTGCCAAGGGCGCGTTAGCGGTAAAGGGTGGCGAGCGTGCAGAGATCTCCGCCGAAAAGATCGAGCGCGTCGTCGATACCACAGGCGCCGGCGACACCTTCACGAGCGGCTTCCTTGCCGGGCAGCTCGAAGGCCGCAGCCTGAAGGACAGCCTGACCATGGGCGCAATCTGCGCTGCCGAGTGCATCGGCCATTACGGCCCCCGCCCCGAAGCGAATCTCAGGGCGCTGGTCGACGCGCGGCTGGGATAAGGGCGAAAAAGCACAAACAAAAAGGGCAGGAGCATCGCTGCTCCGGCCCTTTTTTATTGGTTTGCCCGTTACGCGACCGGCGGCACTGCCGTCGGCGGCGCGTCGGCATCGAGTTCGTGCACTTCGTCGAGGCCACGACCGACATGACTGCGGCTACGGCTGTAGGCGAAGTAGACGACCAGTCCGATCACGGCCCAGATCGCGAACATGATCTGGCTCTTCACGTCGAGGCTGATGAACAGATAGACGCAACCGATGATCGCGATGGGCGCGGTCAGATAGATCGCAGGCGTCCGGAACGGACGGTTACGACCCGCATCGGTCTTACGCAGCACCATCACCGCGATCGACACTGCGGCGAACGCGAACAGCGTGCCCGAGTTGGAGATGTTCGCCAGCTGTCCGACCGGGAAGAACGCCGCGAACAGCGCGACGAACAGGCCCGTCAGGATCGTGATGACGTGCGGCGTGTTGTACTTCGGATGGATTTTCGAGAACGTGCTCGGAAGCAGGCCGTCACGGCTCATCACGAAGAAGATGCGCGTCTGGCCGAACATCATCATCAGGATGACCGAAGGCAGGGCGAGACCGGCGGCGAGGCCGATGAGGTTGCCGACCTGCGGCCAGCCGATTTCACGCAGCGTCCAGGCCAGCGCTTCCTTCGAACAGACAACGGCATCCTTGCCGGTCGCGGCAAGATGTTCCGCACAGGTGCGGGCGAGTTCGGTGCTGCCGGGTTCGAGCGCGGCACCGGCCGCATTCACCATCGGCTGCGCGCCGACCGAACCGATGACGCCTGCTGCGACCAGCAGGTAGAAGATGGTGCAGATGCCGAGGCTGCCGATCAGGCCGATCGGCATATTGCGTTGCGGATTCTTTGTCTCTTCCGCCGCCGTCGAGACGGCATCGAAGCCGACATAGGCGAAGAAGATCGATGCCGCCGCCGCCGAAATGCCGCCGAAGCCGAGGGGTGAGAAGGGTTCGAAATTCGTCATGTTCATGACGGGAACGGCGAGGATGATGAACAGCGTGAGTGCGGCGACCTTGATCGAAACGAGGATCGCATTGACCGTCGCGCTCTCCTTCGTACCGATGACGAGCAGCCAGGTCACGAGACCGGCAATCGCCATGGCGGGAAGGTTGATGATGCCGCCGTCGAACGGCCCGAGTACCAGTGTCGCCGGTATCTTTATCCCCAGCGCATTGTTGAGGAGCCCCACCACATAGCCGGACCAGCCGACGGATACCGCCCCTGCGGCGACCGCATATTCGAGGATCAGCGCCCAGCCGACCATCCAGGCGAGGATTTCGCCCATAACGGCGTAGCTATATGTGTATGCGGACCCCGAAACGGGGACCATCGCGGCCATTTCGGCATAGCAAAGTGCCGCCACCGCACAGACGAAACCGGCGATGATGAAGCTGAGCATCATGCCCGGCCCCGCCTTTTGCGCGGCCTCCGCCGTCAGGACGAAGATACCGGTGCCGATGACGGCGCCGATCCCCAGCATGGTGAGTTGAAACGCACCGAGCGAACGGTGCAGCGACTTTTTCTCGGCAGTCGCGAGAATGGCGTCGAGCGATTTGACGCGGCCAAAAATCATGAAATCCCCCTTGGGTATGTCTTTGGCGGGGAACCTAACCGCGTTTCACGGCGGCGCAAGCACTTAGGATCAACGCGGCAGCATCGCGCCCATCTGTTGCCCGCCGAAGATGTGGACGTGCAGGTGCGGCACTTCCTGGTGCCCGTGGCCGCCGATATTGGCGAGCAGGCGATAGCCGGGCTCGACCAGCCCCGCCTCGCGCGCGACATGGCCGACGGCGCGCATGAACCCGGCGACCTCGGTATCGGAAGCCTTGGCTGTGAAATCGTCCCACGAGACATACGGCCCCTTGGGGATCACGAGAATGTGGACGGGCGCCTGCGGATTGATGTCGTGAAAGGCGAGCGCGAAGTCATCTTCGTAAACCGTCCGGTTCGGAATCTCTCCGCGCAGGATTTTCGCGAAGATATTCTGGTCGTCATAGGGTGCAGTGGCGTCGATCGGCATGTCAGCTTTCCCTGGCTGCTTTTTCCGCGACACCCGAAACGCCCTCGCGCCGACGCAGCTCGTTGATCACGGCCGACAGCGGCACGTCGCGGCTTTCGAGCAGGACGAGCAGGTGGAAGATCAGGTCCGCCGCCTCACCGGTCAGTTCGGCATCCGATCCGGAGAGTGCGGCGACCACAGTCTCCACCGCCTCTTCGCCCAGCTTGCGTGCGGCGAGCGGTGCGCCACCCAGCAACAGCTTGGCCGCATAGGACGACGCAGGGTCGGCGCCGCGGCGGGATGCGATAGTCGCGGCGAGATCGGAAAGTGCGTCGGTCACGCCCCCGTTAAAAGAGCGGGCCGGGCGCCGGGTCAACCCTAAGACTTATTTTGCGCTGGGCGGGCGCTTCGACGCCTGCCGTCCGATGATCACCCCTGCGACCGCGATGGAGAGCAGCAGGACATCGTTGGGCTGCATGACCGTGTCGCGCATCGACTGGGCCTGCGCCGCCGAGGACAGGCCGAGTGCGAGAAATGTGATGATTGCGCGAAACACGGTGTTGCTGCCCCCAAGCTTCGACGCCTGTGTCACAGCGATGCGACAGAAGGAAGACTCATTGCTGCACTGCAATGAAAAATCGTGGAAAAATATCAGTGGACGCGGACCGGCAGGCCGGCCTTCGCCAGCGCCGCATGCGCCTGGCCGATGGTCGCCTCGCCGAAGTGAAAGATCGATGCGGCGAGGACCGCATCGGCATGGCCGTCGCGGACCCCTTCGACCAAATGGTCAAGGTTGCCCACGCCGCCGGACGCGATCACCGGCACCGCGACCGCATCGGCAATGGAGTGGGTCAGGCTGAGGTCGTAACCGATTTTGGTCCCGTCGCGGTCCATCGAGGTGACGAGCAGTTCGCCTGCGCCCAGTTCGACCAGCCGGATCGCGTGCGCCACGGCGTCGATCCCGGTTTCGCGGCGGCCGCCATGGGTGAAGACTTCCCAATGGTCGCCGACCTTGCGCGCGTCGACGGACGCGACGACGCATTGGCTGCCGAAACGTTCGGCGATGTCCGCCACGACTTCGGGCCGGGCGACGGCCGCAGAATTGACCGCGACCTTGTCGGCGCCTGCCAGCAACAATGCACGCGCATCGTCGGCACTGCGTACCCCGCCCCCGACGGTCAGTGGCATGAAACAGACCTCTGCCGTGCGGCGCACGACGTCGATGATGGTGTCGCGCCCCTCGTGGCTCGCGCCGATATCGAGGAAGCAGAGTTCGTCCGCGCCCGCTGCGTCATAGGCGCGCGCCGCCTCGACCGGATCGCCCGCATCGCGCAGTTCGACGAAGTTGACACCCTTCACCACGCGCCCGTTCTGCACGTCGAGACAGGGTATGACGCGAACGCGGACGGTCATGACTTACCTCCCCTCCCCCTTGTGGGGAGGGGTCGGGGGTGGGGGCGCGTCGCGTCGGCGACGCAAAAGAAATCGGAGCACGGCTTTGAATCTGAGCATATTTCAGCCGCAGACGCGGCTGGCCCCCACCCTAGCCCTCCCCACAAGGGGGAGGGAAGATTCTGCACGCCCCTCATGCGTCCGCCGCCACAGCCAGCGCCGTCGCGAGATCGAGGCGGCCGTCATACAGCGCCCGGCCGGTGATCACGCCCTCGACACCGTCCTTCACGAAATGCGCGAGCATGCGGATATCGCCAATGCCCGCGACACCGCCCGAGGCGATGACCGGGATGTCGGTCGCACGCGCGAGGTCGACGGTCGCCTGGACATTGCATCCTTTCAGCAATCCATCGCGCCCGACATCGGTGAACAGCAGCGCCGCGACGCCCGCATCCTCGAACCGGCGCGCCATGTCGAAGGTCGAGACTTCGGACACGTCCGCCCAGCCCTGTGTCGCGATGAAGCCGTCGCGCGCGTCCACGCCAACGACGATGCCGCCGGGAAACGCTGCCGCCGCATCGCGCACCAGCTGCGGATCGGTCAGCGCCGCCGTCCCGATGATGACGCGTGCGACGCCAAGGCCGAACCATCCCTCGACCGCCGCCATGGTCCGGATGCCCCCGCCGACCTGCACATGGCCGGGGAAGGTCGACACGATAGAGGCGACCGCGTCACCGTTCACCGCGCGCCCCGCGAACGCGCCGTCGAGGTCGACGACGTGGAGATATTGCGATCCGGCTTCCGCAAACAGCGTCGCCTGCGCGGCGGGATCGTCGCCATAGACCGTCGCCCGGTCCATATCGCCCTCTGCCAGGCGCACGACCTGCCCGCCCTTCAGGTCGATGGCGGGAAAGACGATCAGGGACGCCATGTCAGGAACCTTTCGAGCGTCGCGATGCCGTAACGCTGGCTTTTTTCGGGGTGGAACTGGACGCCGACCATGTTGTCACGGCCGATCGCCGCCACGACCGGACCACCATGGTCGGTTGTCGCGAGCACGTCATCGCCCTCGAATGCATAGCCGTGGAGGAAATAGGCCTCCCCCGCCTCGATCAGCGGATGGGCCTGCGACGGTACAACGTCGTTCCAGCCCATGTGCGGAATCTTGAGCCCCGGCGCAGCCGCGACCGGCGCGACCTTGCCGCGGATCCAGCCCAGTCCCGGCGTCACGCCATGCTCATGCCCCTCGTCCGCCATCAGCTGCATGCCGACACAGATGCCGAGGAACGGCCTTCCCTTTGCGATGACCGCTTCGTTCAGCGCCTCGACCATGCCGGGGATTGCCGACAGCGCGCCCATGCAGTGTGCGAATGCCCCGACACCGGGGAGCACGATGCGATCCGCGGCCAGTACATCGACCGGATTTGCAGTGACCGCGATACCCTCGGCCCCTGCCGCTTTCAGCGCGTTATGGACGGATTGGAGATTGCCCGCGCCGTAATCGATCAGCGCGATCGCACTCACAATATGCCTTTGGTCGAGGGGATCGCTCCGGCCTTGCGCGGGTCGATCTCGACCGCTTCGCGCAGTGCCCGCGCCAGCCCCTTGAACGCCGCTTCGGCGATATGATGATTGTTCGACCCGTAGAGCGTCTCGATGTGCAGGGTCAGTCCAGCCGACTGCGCGAACGAGTGGAAGAAATGCTCGAACATTTCCGTATCCATCTCGCCCAGCCGCTTCTGCGAGAATTCGGTTTTCCACACGAGGAACGGCCGGCCCGAAATATCGAGCGCGACGCGCGTCAGCGTTTCGTCCATCGGCGAGAGTGCATCGGCGTAACGGCGGATGCCGCGCTTCTCGCCCAGCGCCTTCAGGACCGCCTCACCGATCGCGAGCCCGGTGTCCTCGACCGTGTGGTGCTGGTCGATGTGCAGGTCGCCGACCGTCTTCACATCCATGTCGATCAGCGAATGACGCGACAGCTGTTCGAGCATGTGGTCGAAAAAGCCGATACCCGTCGAAACGGAATAAGCCCCCGTGCCGTCGAGATTGACGGTGACGTCGATGCTCGTCTCTGCAGTCGAGCGATGAACCGTGCCTGTGCGCATGACGGGCCGCCTATAGCCCGATGCCGTAACGACGCAACGCGTCTTGACCCGCCTCGCAACCACGTCCACCAAAGGGACCGATGACCGAGACCACACCCGACAGCCTGATTCCCTATGACGAAATCGTCCAGGAGGCACTGCGTGCCGTGGTCGGCCGCGTGCTGGGGCAGATCGGCCATTCGGACATGCTGCCCGGCGACCATCATTTCTACATCACGTTCAAGACACAGGCGGCGGGGGTCGACATCCCGGCGCACCTGATCGCGCGGTTCCCGGACGAAATGACGGTGGTCCTGCAGAACAAGTTCTGGGACCTGAAGGTTCATGACGATTCGTTCGAGGTGAGCCTGACGTTCAACGGCGTGCCGGCACAGCTCTTCATCCCGTTCTCGTCGATCACCGCGTTCGTCGATCCCGCAGTCAATTTCGTCCTGCAGTTCCAGGTCGCGGCGGACGGCGAAGGTCCGGCCGAGCACAGCGATGCGCACAACGACGGCCCCATTGCCGAGCCGATCGAGGACGGATCGAACGTCGTCGCGGTGGATTTCAAGCGGCGCAAATAATCCGCTAGGGGTCGGCGCATGACCAAGACGCGCAGCGAGACCGACAGCTTCGGCCCCATCGATGTTCCCGCCGACGCCTATTGGGGCGCGCAGACCCAGCGCAGCATCGAGAATTTCCCGTTCGGTGCGCGCGAAGCCATGCCCGTCGAGATCGTCCACGCGCTGGCCATCGTGAAACAGGCAGCCGCGCGGGTTAACCGCACGCACGGGCTGGACGCGAAACTTGCGGATGCGATCGATGCAGCAGCGGCGGCGATCGTCGCGGGCAAGCATGACGACCAGTTCCCGCTGGTCATCTGGCAAACGGGCAGCGGCACGCAGTCGAACATGAACGTCAACGAGGTGATCGCGGGGATCGCCAACGAAGCGCTGGCTGGCACGCGCGGCGGCAAGACGCCGGTTCACCCGAACGATCACGTCAACATGAGCCAGTCGTCGAACGACAGCTTTCCGACCGCGCTGCATATCGCGGCGGTACGGGCAGTGACGGAACGGCTGTTGCCCGCGCTCGACGTGTTGCGCGATGCATTGGCCGACAAGGCGAATGCCTGGGACGACATCGTCAAGATCGGCCGCACGCACCTGCAGGACGCGACGCCCCTGACGCTGGGGCAGGAGTTTTCCGGCTATGTCGCACAGTTGCAGGCGTGCCGGACGCGGATCGACGCGGCGCTCGGCGATTGCCTGGAACTGGCGCAGGGCGGTACGGCAGTCGGGACAGGCCTAAACGCGCCTGCGGGATTCGATACGGCCGTCGCCAGGGAGATCGCCGACCTCACCCGTCTCGCTTTCCGCACCGCGCCCAACAAGTTCGCTGCGCTCGCGGGCAACGATGCGCTGGTGCAATTATCCGGCAGCCTGAACACGCTCGCCGTCGCATTGACCAAGACCGCGAACGACATCCGTTTGCTCGGCAGCGGCCCGCGCTCCGGCCTGGGCGAATTGTCGCTTCCCGAAAACGAGCCCGGCAGCTCGATCATGCCCGGCAAGGTCAATCCGACCCAATGCGAAATGCTGACGATGGTCGCCGCCCAGGTGATGGGCAACCACGTCGCAACCACCGTCGGCGGCATGCAGGGGCATTTCGAACTCAACGTGTTCAAACCGCTGATCGGCGCGAACGTCCTGCGTTCCATCGACCTGCTCGCGACCGGCATGACGAGTTTTGCCGAGCGTTGCGTCGATGGGATCGAACCTAACCGTACGCGTATCAAGGAGCTGGTGGATCGCTCGCTGATGCTGGTCACCGCGCTTGCGCCGGAGATCGGCTACGATAACGCCGCAAAGATCGCGAAACAGGCACACCACGACGGCACGACCCTGCGCGAAGCCGCGCTCGCCTCGGGCCTCGTCGATGCCGCGACGTTCGACCGTGTCGTTCGTGCCGACACCATGATCGGCCGGCCGTAGCGGGAACCTTCGCTCCGCTTGCGCGCTATCGCGCTCGAAAACGGGAGCAAGACGAATGGCCTTCAGTACAATTTTGGGTGCGGTGATCGGCAGCGCGATCGACGGTTCGGACGGCGACGACAGCACGCTCGACGGCGCACTCGGCGGTGCCGTGACGGCAATGGCCGTCCGGGCAATCGCCCCGGTTGTGCTGACTTATGCGGTCGGTTGGCTGGTCCTCCACGGGATCGGCAAGGCCAAGGATGCGGCGTTCGGAACGAAGGCCGACGCCTGAGCGGTTGACGATTCGGGTTGGGCGCGGGCATGAGCGGCCATGCCCGCCAGCCTTCCGTTCACCCGCCGGGGACTGCTTTTCGTCCTCTCGTCCCCGTCAGGCGCCGGCAAATCGACCATCGCGCGCAAGCTTCTCGCCTCTGACGACAATCTTGCGATGTCGGTATCGGCCACGACGCGGCCCATCCGGTCGGGCGAAGTCGACGGGGTCGATTATCACTTCGTGAGCGTCGACCGGTTCCGCGAAATGGTCGCCGCCGGCGACTTCCTCGAATGGGCGCACGTCTTCGGCCATCGCTACGGGACGCCGAAAGCACCGGTGTACGAGATGCTGTCGAAGGGATGCGACGTCCTGTTCGACATCGACTGGCAGGGCGCGCAGCAGTTGTTTCAGCAGGCTGGCGGCGATGTCGTGCGTGCCTTCATCTTCCCGCCATCGATGGACGAACTCGAACGCCGCCTGCGCGCGCGGGCGACCGACAGCGACGAGGTGATCGACGCGCGCATGGCCCGCGCCGCGAACGAGATCAGCCACTGGGACGGTTACGACTATGTGCTGGTCAACGACCACGTCGAACGCTGTTTCGGCGAGGTGAAATCGATCCTGACCACCGAACGCCTGAAGCGCAGCCGCCAGACCAGCCTGATCGGATTCGTACGCAGCCTGACCCGCGCAGTCTGACGCCTTGGTCTAGCCAGGTTTGCGGCCGAAACCGGCTCGGGGTGGGACCGGCGGACGGGGCGGTTGCGGATCGTTCCGTTCTGGCCCCTCGACATTCCTGTTTTCAAGATAGCGCGCCAGCGCCGCATCGGCGTCGAACCCGGTGTCATCGTCTGATTTTGCCAGCGATGAATAGGCGGGACCGGTGTTGCGCGACGGCGGTGTCTTCTTCGATCCGCGCATGATTTTCAGGCCGGCGGTGATGAAACAGAGCGCTGCCAGCACCAGCATGAACAGCGCGGCGAGGTGCATGTTCAGCGCGCTCTGGCGGTCGCCCATAAGGGCATGAATGTCACCGCGCGATTCCATGGACCGCGAAACCGCGAGGAAACCGAAACCCGAGGCCAGTCGAAAGATGATGCCGAAATTCATGCAAACAGCCCTTCCCTCCGTCGGGTTTAGGCGTGGTCGGCTAACATTCGGTGAAACGGGTTATGCGAGCAGCCCGAGATAGCGAGCGGCCGCGCAGAAGTCGGCGCGGCGGGCAGTGCGGGTTTCGGTCGCGAGATAATCCTCGCCCCACAGTTCGGCCTGCCAGATCTCGTCGAGATGCGTCGCATCGAATGCGGCGTCGGCGTCGATCGCACGCTCGGCGATCATCAGGCCCGCGACCAGCGACCCGCTTATGGTGACGAGCGGCGATAGTGCCGCCAGCTCGAACGGCGTTCGCGCTGCGACAGCCGCCGACAGCCGCGCGACCGTTTCCGGCGGCTGCGCGACATGGACGATACCTGCCGTCACGGTGAATGCAACATCGTAGCGGTGCCGCGCCCAGTCGAGCATCGGGTCCCAGACCTCTGCCTGCCGCACCGCGAGCTCGGGCGGATTTTCGGCCCGATAGCAGAGCACATCGGTCTCGGCGTAACTCGATAGCGTCGCCGCGAAGCTCGCGGGATCGGCGCCGACCCGGTCGATCGCAGCATTGGTGAAACCGGTCAGCGGCATCGTCCGCGGGTCGATGGTGGCGCCGACCGCACGCCACTCATCGGCAATCGCTTCGGCAAGCGCGGGCGAGGGTGCGAGCAACGGCGCACGTGCTGGCGTCTTGACCGGCCGCCCGTCGAGCAGCACCACGCCGTCCACGACGCTGACATCCTTCCAGAATCGCTTCACCTCAGCGTTCCGATTTCCAGCGACGCGTGAGCAGGGTCGGAAACACGAGGACGTCGAACATGCCGATGACGATCAGGATCGTCCCGATCACATCCGCGGGTTCGATCAACCGCTTCATGACGATCGCGATGCCCAGAAACGCCAGCGCGACCCCGGAAAACCGCAGGACAACGAGCGTGAAAAAACGTTTCTTTGCCTGGTCTTCGGTCATGACACCCTCATTGCATCCATGATTTCGGCGGGATGCCGGACAATCGCATGCGCGCCCGCCGCCACCAGCTCGTCGGCAGGATGATAGCCCCAGGTCACGCCGATCGCACGTGTTCCGGCATTACGCGCCATCATCATGTCGAAGCTGGTGTCGCCGATGACGACCGTATCCGCCGCTTCTGCGCCCGCCTCCGCCATCGCCGCTTCGACCATCGCCGGATGCGGTTTGGACGGATGGCGGTCGGCGGTCTGCAGGGTCACGAAATGCTGTTCCAGACCATGTTCTGCGAGGACCAGCGCCAGCCCGCGGTCGGACTTGCCCGTCGCGACGCCCAGCAGCCAGCCATCGGCGATCAGCTCGCCGATCAGCGGCGCAATGCCGTCGAACAAAGGTTCGCTGACCATTCCCTCGGCGCGCATCGCCTGAAACGCGCGTTTGTAATCGGCGGCGATGCGGCGGTGCAGGCCGGGCTCGGCATCGGGAAGCAACACGGTCACCGCCTCGACCAGGCTTAGCCCCACGATGCGGCGAATTGCCGTGTCGCGCGGCGGCGATATGCCGGATTTTCGGAAGGCAGACGCCATCGCGGTGCAGATATTCGCCTGGCTATCGACCAGCGTCCCGTCGCAATCGAACACCGCAAGGCGGACCATCATTTCGTTCCGCGCGCGCGCCGTTCGCCCTTGCGCTCCTTGCGGGCCGCCTTGGCCTTGTTCGCGATAAGGCGGCGCTTGCCCTCGGGCGTTTCGGAGAATTTCACCTCATCGAGCACCAGCTTGTCGCCGTCCGCAATGTCGAAACCCAGGTCGATCAGCGTGTCGGCGAAATGGGGCGGCAGGTCGGCCTTCACATCGACTTGCCCTCCGTCGGGAAGATCCACGCGGATGCGGCGCGCATGAAGGTGCATCTTGCGGCTGATCGTGCCGGTCAGGAACGCTTCGCGTCCGCCGTATTTGCCGTCGCCGACGATGGGGTGACCGATGGCGGCAAGATGTACGCGCAGTTGGTGAGTCCGGCCGGTGTAGGGCTGCAGTTCGACCCAGGCGGCACGGTTTCCGACGCGGTCGATGACGCGGTAGCGGGTCCGTGCCGGGCTCCCCTCCTTCTCGTCGACATGCATCTTTTCGCCGCCGCTGCCCGGCTGCTTGCCGATCGGCAGTTCGATCATGCCGTCATGGATGTCCGGCACGCCGACGACCACGGCCCAGTAAACCTTGCGCGCGGTCCGGCTGGAAAACGCCTTTGCGAAATGCGCTGCTGCCCGTGAGCTGCGCGCGACGAGAAGGGCGCCGCTGGTGTCCTTGTCGAGCCGGTGGACCAGCTTAGGCCGTCCCTCCGCTTCGAAGGTCAGCGCGTCGAGCAGGCCGTCGACATGCTCGGTCGTTCCCGTTCCGCCCTGCGTCGCAAGGCCCGGCGGCTTGTTGATGACCAGCGCTGCGGAATCGCGATGGATGACCAGGCTCTGTGCGAATTCGATCTGGTCGGCGCTCAGGTTGGATTTCGGACGCACAGGGCGCGGCGAAGAGGTCTTCGGCGCGGAGTCCGCCGGGGGTACGCGCAACACCTGCCCGGTCGCCACACGGTCGCCCGGCTGTGCCCGCGCCCCGTCGAGCCGCAACTGTCCGGTCCGCGCCCAGCGCGAAACGATGTTGAAGTTCGCCTCCGGCAAATTGCGCTGGAACCAGCGATCGAGACGAATACCGTCGTCATCGACGCCGATGGTAAACTGGCGGACCTCGCTCATAACGCGCGCACCGCGAAAACGCCCACGCCGGTTAGCGCAACCGCACCGATAACCGACGCCGCGATATAGGTCAGGGCCAATCCGAAATTGCCCTTGTCGATCATCAGGAAGGTTTCCAGCCCGAACGCCGAAAAAGTGGTGAATCCGCCCAATACGCCGACGCCCAGCAGCACCCGCGCCTGCTCACCGCCAGCGCTCAATCGGGCGAGGACACCGACGAGAATACCCATCAGCAGGCCGCCGATCAGGTTGACTGCCAAGGTTCCCCAAGGGAAGCCCGGTCCATAGGTGCGAAGGAATGCCGTGCCGACCAGATAGCGTCCGGCCGACCCGAACGCCCCGCCGATCATGACCGCGAGTAAGTTATTCATGACGCCGCCGTAGCGGCTCGGCGGTCGAACCGCCAGCAGCGCTAGAGAATGTCGTTGATCTGGGCGAGCGTCAGCGGGTCGACGAACGCGATGCCGGTGTGCCCGTCGCGCGCCCAGGCGATGCGGCCTGCCACGCGGCCAAGCCCGGCAAGCGCGATATGGACGGGGCGTCCCGGTGCGAGTTCCATCTCCAGCTCGACCATCACGCCGTGCGCCGACACATTACGCGCCGACGTTTCATAGGTGCGGCCGGGACCCGCTTCGATCAGGGCATTCACGCGGACATCCGCCCGGCGTGAACGCCGGTCGTCCGTGATTTCCTGCTTCAAATTACTCGCGGCCAATTCCAAGTCCTCCGGCAATCATCTCTTCGATTACGCCCGAGTCGTGAAGAATTTCGAAACGGCTAGACCGGAACCACACGTACCGGCAGGCCGTCGCGCGGTTTGGGGATAGGCCAGGCCTGCCATTCGACGCCCGATGTCTTCGGCAATTCAATGCGATGGCCCTGCAGCAGGTGCCACATCAGGATCTTCACTTGCATGTACGCGAAGTGGAGGCCGAGGCACATATGCGCGCCGCCACCGAAGGGCGCCCAGGCATATTTGTGGCGCCCGCGCGATTCGTCGGGCGCGAACCGCATCGGATCGAACCTGTCGGGATCGGGCCAGTGTTCGGCCATGTGATGTACGAAATGCGTATTGATGCCGACGAAGGTTCCCGCGGGGAATTCATGCCCGCGGAAACTGAACGGCTTGACCGCGCGGCGGGGGATCGAGGGAACCGGCGGCATCAGCCGCATCGATTCCTTGAAGGCATATTCGGTGAGGACGAGATCGCCCAGCCGTTCGTAAGGCAGGTCGTCGCCATTGACGCCGAGCCCCGCCATTTCCGCCCGCAGTCGCTCCTGCCATTCCGGATGACGGCCGAGCAGCATGACGAGCGTGGTCGCGGATGACGTGATCGTGTCGTGCGCCGCCATCATCAGGAAATTCATATGATCGACGATCTCGTCGATGCCCAGCTGGCTGCCGTCCTCGTGCGTCGCGCGGCAGATCTGCGAGAACATATCCTCGGCATCGCCCGCGCGCCGCTTCGGCACTTCACGCGAGAAATACTCGACCAAGTATTTGCGACCCGCGACGCCCCGCCCCATCGCGGTGCCGGGAATGGGCGCACGTACGACGGCGATCGTCGCCTGCACCATGTCGGTAAAGGCCTGGTTGATCTTGGCGGCTTCGGGTCCGAGCGGCAGGCCGAGAAAGGATGACGCGGCAAGGTCGAGCGTCAGCGCCTTTACTGCCGGATAAAATTCGAAGGACTGCCCGGACCATTGGGCGACGCGTTCCCGAATGCCGGCATTCAGCGCATCGGCATAAAGCTTCATCGGTTCCGGCTTGAATGCGACCGACAGGGTCCGCCGATGGACGCGGTGCTTTTCGAAATCCATCAGCATCAACCCGCGCGGAAACACCAGGTTGAGCATCGGGCCCCAGCCCTGTTCCGAAGAAAAAATCTTGTCGCGATCGAACAGGACCAGTTCGTTGGCATCCGGCCCGAGGAGCGTCACATTGGGCCCGCCAAAGCTGCGATGGCGGAACACAGGCCCGTATTTCGCGTGCATCCGGCGGACATAGCCAGGAGGATCGGCGAGCAGTTTGAGGGTCGTGCCGATGATGGGCCAGCCGTTTTCGCCCGGGATATGGTCGAGCACTCTCGGCGGGTTCAGCGGCAGCCAATGGGGATTGGCAGTGAAACGGTCTGCGCGAGCCATGACGATTCCTTACTTACATTCGTATAAGTAACAGAATCTATGTCCCGCGCCAGATAGACGTTTGCCTCCTAAATACGTTACTTATCGTGCCGTTAACGAACTATGGGTCTGCAACTAGCCGTGGAGAACCGCCGGAGCCCGCGGGCACGGGTCGCCTTTACCGCGCTTTTGCGCGAAGCCGGAGGTGTGCGCGTCGACGCGTCCATGTGCGACCTGTCGGAAACCGGCTTCCGCGCCGATTGCGCCTTTCCGATCGCGATCGGCCAGCGGGTCTTCCTGACCATCCCGACTTTTGCGCCACTAGAAGCGATCGTCGCCTGGCGGCTGGGTCACGAATACGGTTGCAAGTTCCTGCGGCCGCTTCACCCCGCAGTCTTTGCAACCATCGTTTCGCGCCACAGCGGGCACTGAACACGACAGGCCGAAGGGCCGTGCTTCACTATTCGTTAACCATTGGAATTTACTTTTGGTTAAGGATTGGCGGCGCGAAACAGCGCTTCCCCGCCGGAGTTTCCTGTTTTGCGCCACGTGCTTCGCGATGCCTGTCCTGCCCTGCTCGCCGGCTCCGCTGTGCTGTTTTCCAGCGGCTGTGTGCACCGACCGGTCGTCGTACCGAAAGTCGTGGCAGAGGTATTGCCGCCTGCAGATCCGAACAACTGGCCCGCCTTGGTGACACCCGGTGACGCAGACCGTTTGAAGCGCATCGATGCGGCATGGACCGCGGCCCTCGCTGAAGCACGCCTGCGCAATAGAGCCGCGATCGCGCAGGAAGGTGCGCTGCTCGATCCTGCTGGGGCCCTGACGCGCGCAGCGCCGTCCCCCGGTCAGTATCGCTGCCGCGTGGTGGCGCTCGGCAAGGGCACCGATCATCGCGGGCCCGTGTTCCAGGCGTTCAAGCCGCAGACCTGTTTCGTGCAGGCCGAGGAAAAGCTGCTTGTCCTTATGAAAGCCACCGGGTCGTCGCTTCCCGGGGGACGCCTTTGGGACGATGGCGACAAGCGGCTGATCTTCCTGGGCGCGATGGCGGACAAACCCGGCGCCGGTGCGCCAGCCTATGGCAGCAACGCTCAACGCGATCGCGCCGGCGTATTCGAACGGGTAGGCGATTTCCGCTGGCGCCTGGTGACGCCGTGGCCGGCCGCCGGATCGACACTGGAAGTCATGGAACTCGTACCCGAAGCACTGCCGCCACTGCCGGTGCGCTGACCCATTGACGGCTGCAATGCGGTCGCCGAAAGCCGCGTCATGGCCGACGGCATAAAGCTTCATCCCGCCTGGCTCGCGCACCTGCAGCCCGAGTTCGACAGCGATTACATGAAAGACTTGAAGGCGTTCCTGACTGCCGAAAAAGCGGCCGGAAAGCACATATTCCCGCGCGGCGACGAGTGGTTCCGAGCGCTCGACCTGACGCCGCCGGATGCCGTGCGTGCGGTGATATTGGGACAGGATCCATATCACGGGCCGGGACAGGCGCATGGCCTGTGCTTCTCGGTCAAGCCGGGGGTCCGGACGCCGCCGAGCCTGATCAACATCTACAAGGAACTCGACGCCGACCTCGGCATCCCGCCGGCGCGGCACGGCTATCTCGAACATTGGGCGCAGCAGGGCGTGCTGTTGCTCAACAGCGTGCTGACCGTGCGCATGGGCGAAGCCGCCTCGCACCAGGGCCGCGGGTGGGAACGTTTCACCGACGCCGTCATCCGCGTGATCGCCGCGCGGCCACAGCCGGTCGTGTTCCTGCTATGGGGCAGCTACGCGCAAAAGAAGGCGGCGTTCGTCGACGACGTATCGCGTGGCGGGCGGCATCTTGTGCTGAAGGCCGCGCATCCGTCGCCCCTGTCGGCGCACAACGGCTTCCTGGGCTGCCGCCATTTTTCAAAAGCGAATGCGTTTCTCGAGAACCAGGGCCAGCCGCCGGTCGATTGGAAGCTGCCGGACGCCGTTGCGGGTTAGGCAATCAGCGGAAAGCGCGCGAGCGTTCCATGACGCCGCTCTTCCTGCACGCTTTCGACCAGCAGGAACTCATCGACCCGCCAACTGATCGCGTCGATGACACGGTTGAACTGGGGTTCGTCGTCATAGTGAAGCGAGATGTGCGGACGGAATGCCGATCGTGACGCAATCGCATATGGGGACAGCGCTTCCGCGAGGCGTTTTTGGAAACCAACCGCGCCACGCATGACGTCGCTCCCTTTCAGAACCTGCCCGCCGACCATGTCGAATGATACCCTGAATGCCTTCGAAGCAACCGCCGAAGCGAGCTTTATCATGCCTGCGATGTCGTCCACATTCCGGTTTGCGGTATTGCCCACAAGCAACAGGGTGATGTGCAGCCGGTCGACCGAGTAACGGGTGGGCGCTCCCAGTTCTTTGCGCAAATCGTCGATGGCCTGCGCAACGTCCAGCGGCGGCTTGACCATGAAAATCAGGGGATGCGGTTTGATGGGCACGGGGCCTTATAGGCGCTACCGCGCCCGCCGACAGTCCTCAAACCGGGTGGCGAAACGCCCGCCAGCCCGCCCAGGCGAAAGCGATCAGCACGATGCCCTGCGCCACCGCGAACGGGGGTTCCGATCCGGTGGGCGCGAAAGTGTGAAGAAACGGGACTTTCTGGAAGCTCTGCACGACCAGTACGAAGCAGTTGAAGTAGAGCGAAAGGATCGCCGTCACCGTATAGACGGGTCGCCAGATCCCCGTTCGCCCCCGCGCCAATGCCAGCACGGCAATAGCAAGCAGGCCGGTGCACAGGATGCCGACCGCAACCGCGGGCGTCACGCCCTTGAACGGGAAAAGGAAACCCGTCAGCACCGTCAGGATGGTCAGGACAAGGAAGATCAGGTTCGCGCGCGCCAGCCAGCGCCCGCGCAAATACGCCGCAAGCCAGACCAGTCCCACTGCAATGGCGATAAGGCTAATGATCGTATGAAGGTCGGTAAACGCGGCGAGCGACAGGCCGAGCATCATCTGCATTCCCCCGATTGTTACGCATACGGTATATCACATTCGCCCTGACGGCCAGACACCCGCGAACTCCACCGCTCCAAAGTTTTTGCGGGCGTCAGGGAAATTGTTGCCCGTTTCGCAGTTCTGCTAGCCAGATGACCATGCCAGCAGACGATTCGCCGCCCGAACGTGCGCGCCGGACAGAGGATCGCTATCGCGCGCTGTTCGACACGCTCGATGCCGGTTTCTGCGTCATCGAATTCATCGACAGCGAGCATGGTCCGCTGTCGGACTATATCCATGTGGAGGCGAATGCCGCTTATGAGCGCAACGCCGGTATACCCAACGTCGTCGGGCAAAAGGTCCGAGAGATGGTGCCCGGCGAGGCGGACAGCTGGGTCGCGCGCTATGGCGCAGTGCTGCGCACGGGCGAGCCGATCCGCTTCGAGCAGGAACTCGTCGCGACCGGCCGCCACCTCGACCTGTCGGCGTTCCGGCTGGAGCCGGCGAGCCTGAACCAGGTCGCGGTCGTGTTCCGCGACATCACCGAACGCAAACGCGCCGAACAGGCGCTCGGCGAACTGAACGCAACGCTGGAAGAGCGTGTCGCCAAGGCGCTCGAGGAACGCGAAACCGCAGAGGAAGCGTTGCGCCAGGCGCAGAAGATGGAGGCGGTCGGGCAGTTGACCGGCGGCCTCGCGCACGATTTCAACAACCTGCTCGCCGGTATATCCGGCGCGTTCGAGATGATCGGCGTCCGGACGAAGCAGGGCCGTACTGCCGAGATCGACAAATACATCGCCGCGGGACAGGGCGCCACGCGGCGTGCGGCGGCGCTGACTCACCGCCTGCTCGCCTTCGCACGCCGCCAGACATTGTCGCCGCGGCCGGTGGTCATCAACAGCCTGCTGGGCGACCTGTCGGAACTGATCCGCCGCACCGTCGGCCCCTCGATCCAGGTCGAGACGGTCGCGGCGGGCGGGCTGTGGCCGACGCTGGTCGATGCCAACCAGCTCGAAAACGCGATCCTGAACCTCAGCATCAATGCGCGCGACGCAATGCCTGACGGCGGCAAGATCACGATCGAGACGGGCAATAAATGGCTTGATGCGCGCAGCGGCCGGGAACGCGGGCTGGAGGCGGGGCAGTATGTCACCGTCTGCGTCAGCGACACCGGCACCGGCATCGACAAGGATACGCTCGACCGCGTGTTCGAACCGTTCTTCACGACAAAACCTGTCGGCCAAGGCACCGGTCTTGGCCTGTCGATGGTCTACGGCTTCGCGCGCCAGAGCCACGGCCATGTCCGCATCTATTCGGAGGTCGGGCAGGGCACGATGGTCTGCCTCTACCTGCCACGCCACACGGGCGACGAGCCGGTGGAGGACGCACCGCAGCCGAACGCCGTAGAGGCGACCGGGGCCGACGCCACCGTCCTGATCGTCGATGACGAGCCCACCGTGCGGATGCTGGTCACCGACGCGCTGGGCGACTTGGGCTATGCATGCCTGGAGGCCGGTGATGGCCCCGCGGGCCTGCGCCTGCTGCAGGGCGATACGCCCGTCGACCTGCTGATCACCGACGTCGGCCTGCCCGGCGGGCTGAACGGGCGGCAGGTGGCGGATGCCGCGCGGGCGCTGCGCCCCGACCTCAAGATCCTGTTCATCACCGGCTATGCCGAGAATGCGGTCCTCAACCACGGCCATATCGCGCCGGGCATGGAAGTGCTGACCAAGCCGTTCGCGATCGACGAACTGGCGGCACGGGTACAACGGCTGCTGCGCTAGAAGCCCGCGCCCCCTTGCACATCGCATAGCAATCGGCTTGCGCTGCAGGGCATGACCCTGCTCGCCGACCCCTATGCCCTGGTGCTCGCCTGCCTTGCGGTCGTGATCGTCGGCATGGCGAAGGGCGGGTTCGCGGGCGTGGGCACGCTGGGTACGCCGCTGCTGGCCCTCGCCCTGCCCCCGGCGACGGCCGCCGCACTGCTGCTGCCGATCCTGATCGTGCAGGACGTCATCAGCGTCTGGGCATTCCGCAAGACATGGGACCGCTGGGTCGTCGCCTGGATGCTGCCGGGCGCAGCGGTCGGCGTCGTCGCGGGGTCGCTGTTTTCAGCGCACGTCCATGAGGACCAGCTGCTGCTGGCGCTCGGCCTCATCACCCTGCTCTTCGGCCTCTACCGCCTGTGGGTCGAGCGCGGCGGGCGGATCGTCGCGGCCAGCACATCGCCCGGTTGGGTGGGCAGCCTGTTCGGCGCGGCGATGGGCCTGACCAGCCAGATCGCCCATGCCGGCGGCCCGCCGCTGCAGATGTGGCTGACACCCCGCCGCCTGCCCCACCAGACCTATGTCGGGACCAGCGCGATATTGTTCGCGGTGGTCAACTGGCTGAAGGTGCCGAGCTACCTCGCGCTCGGCACGCTCAACCATGAGACGCTGACCGCCGCCGCGCTTCTCGTCCCGCTCGCCATCGTCAGCACGCTCGTCTCGGTCCGTATCATCCGGCGGATGGACGCCGCGCGCTTCTACACCGTCATCTACTGGCTGATGGTCCTGCTGGGCGCTAAGCTGGTGTGGGACGGGATCAGCTGAAGGTCAGCGGATCCGGCCCCATGCGCCCGTCCGCCCGGTCGAGCGTCGCGATCTTCGCAAGTTCATCGCCATCGAGCGCGAAGTCGAACACGCCCAGGTTCTCGCGCATGCGCGCGGGATGCATCGTCTTCGGGATGACGATCAGCCCGTTCTGGATGTGCCAGCGCAGCACGACCTGCGCGACGGTGCGGCCATGTTTCTGCGCGATCCCCTGAAGCACCGGGTCGCCCAGCAGTTCGCCCTGGCCCAGCGGGCTCCACGACTGGATGGCGACGCCGCGCGCCACATTGGCCGCCCGCAGTTCCACCTGCTGGAACGCGGGGTGGCATTCGATCTGGTTGACCACCGGCACGACGCCGGTTTCGGCGATAATGCGGTCCAGGTGGTCGGCGTTGAAGTTCGACACGCCGATCGCGCGCACCCGCCCCTCCTCACGCAGCCGGATCAGCGCGCGCCAGGTATCGACGTACAAGTCGTTCATCGGCGCGGGCCAGTGGACGAGGTAGAGGTCGACATAGTCGAGGCCCAGCCGGTCGAGACTGGCGCTGCACGCGGCCAGCGCAGCGTCGAACCCCTGGTCGGTATTCCAGACCTTTGTCGTGACATAGACGTCCTCGCGCGCCAGCCCGCTCGCGCGCAGCCCCTCTCCCACGCCCGCTTCATTGCGATAGATCATCGCGGTGTCGATGTGCCGGTACCCGGTGCCCAGCGCCGCCTCCACCATCGCGGCCGTCCCGTCGGGCGACGCCTGGTAGGTGCCGAGGCCGATCTGCGGAATCGTGCTGCCGTCGTTCAACGTGATGATGGGTTGGGTCACCGGGGGAGTTCCTCCTGAGTCGAATGCCCGGGCGCTATAGGGGCACGGCAGGCGGTCGAATAGTCATACTAAATCGAAAATTTCGCATCGGTCCGGGAAGCACGTTCGCGGACCGCGCCCTGCAAAACGCCCATTCCTCCCCCCGGTTGCACGAATTGATGCCGCGATCCGCACGCCCGCGCCTAGGGTGGCGGCCGGGCGTCCCGCCCGATTGGAAATGACCATGGCCAAGAGCCAGAAGAAGTCGAACCGCGAAGTCCGCAAGCCCAAGGCGGAAAAAGCGCCCAAGCAGAACGCATCCAACCCGTCGACCAAGGCGCCCGCAGTCGGGATCGTCACGATCAAGGGCTGAGCGCCCCGCCCCCTAATCGATGATCACCCCCGTGCCGTCCGCCTTCATGCGGGCGAGCGCGTCCTTCATTCCCTGCAACTGTTCGGGCGGGTGCGGTTCCCAGCTCTCGACCTCTCCGACGATGCGCAGGGGATCGCGCGATCGATAGGACCTAGTCACGTTACCGGGGAATTTCTTGTCGGTCAGGTTGGGGTCGTCGACGAATTCGCCCACCGGCTCGACGATATAGATACGCTCGCGCCCCTCGCCCTGCGCCAGCTCGCACCCCCAGACCGCGGATTCGAGCGCGCCGCTGAAGTATATCCACGACAGCGGCGTGCGGTCGGCATAGTTCGACGCATGGCCCGGGACCAGCAGGTCGCCCGGCGACAAGTCGGCGCGGGTACCGTGATAGAACGGCGGCGTGGCGTCCCTGGCATAGGTCATTTCAGGCCCCGGATAGCGCGAAAGGTTAGTAAAGGTTAGGCGATTACGTATTTGACAAACCCGTTCACTAACGGCGGGCATAGCGGACAGCCAACCCGCTGACGATTAGGGTGATCGGCGCCGCAATTGCCGCGACTGATAGCGCGCCCATAAGAACCATGCCGGGAGGCGGGCCTTCCGGATCGTCCGTCGTTACACCGTAATATGCGGCGATCATGATAGTGACAGGCAGCGCCAACCCAGCGATTAGAATAGCGGGAACTCGATCTTTGAGACGTCTTCCCAGAAAATAGGCGATTGCTGCAGTCGCAAGCAGCGCCACAAGCGCCGACAAAGGCAGAATCGTGAAGGTGATGGCGGTGTCGCTCATTCGCCCTTCTCCGGCACCGGCTTCTGCTTCACCAGCTTCCTCATGCGCTCGTCAAAGCGCGCCTCGTCGTCGTCGGTTTCAAGCTCGCGCGCGGCTTCCTTGAACTTGTCGAGTTGGGATTTGGGGGCTTCGGTCATCCGCCGCTTTCGTCAGGGTCGCCCGTATCATTAGCGACCTCATAAACTTGAAGCAGCACCTTGAGCGCCGCAAGCTTCTTTTCGAGGTCCAGCACACCCTTCAAATCGAGCAAGCCATTTAAATGGACCTTGTCGCCAACAATGTTCATGCTGATTTGATTGAGCAGCGCGTTCGACGGCGGCGGTGGACTAAGAGGCGCACTTGCGGGCGCGACGGTTGCGGTAGCGTTCAAGGTTATAGGCTCCAGTTCGATGTCAGCGGAACCTGTAACTGGCGGAGACGATTCAGTATCACCATGACTTTCGGTGGCCCCTGATTCCTCCAGATAGAGTAACGTCTGGAGATACGCCTTCGCGGCGGGTCGTATCGCGGACTGATTAAACCCCTTGCGGTTCAAGTACATTACCACGCCATCTTCCGGCGGACGCATGTTTGGATATCGCTCCTGCAACTCCTGAAATAGCGTTGGTTCAAATGCAGCCGCCTGCAACTCCGTACGTTTCTCCGCCTCGTTATCAGGATGGAGTATAGCGCGAGCGCGCGCTGTTACACGCATTTCACCTTTACCAGCGCGCTCTACCAAACCGTACTGCGCCAACGCCGCCAGTGCCTTATTCGCGGGGCCGCTCAAACCCGAATACCCCACCAGCTTAGCCGCCGCTACGCGGTCAACCTTGGCACTGCGGTACTGCGCATCAATCTTCCGCACAGAAGTAATGGCATCAGACAGTGACATAACGGGGTACGAAGGGCTACGAACGGACGAATTCGGGTCGTTGCTCATTTAAAGTCTCCGAGTACAGCGCCCGGGACATAGCCTGCGATGCGGTTTCTTGCAACCGATGGCTTAGATGACTTGACCAAGATTGGGACGCGGGCCTAAGGAGCGAGTCGCGGGCACGCCCGCAAGGAGGCGCGACATGATGAACAGGAGGGTTGCTCTAACCGACGTCACGCTCACGGACGCGGTACGGGCTAAATAGAGAAGCCGCCAAACCCCTGCCAGGGTCGGCGGCTTCGAGGTGGGCCAAATTAGTGTCGAACCAAACTGGCGGCGGTGTGCATAGCACCGCCGCCCTTCTTTTGTCATCCCTAGATCGGTGAGGGTTACGATGGGGTTTCGTCCGCCATCGCTGATTCCCCTTTAATGTTCGGCGAACTTCCCTTTTAGGCGTTCTCGTAAGGCCTCGCATACGTAAGCCGCTTGCCAGTGATGCCCTTGAGCGCATTGTCGGCGCGGGCGCGGTCATCAATGCCGTGCGCAGTGCGGTTGTTATACCGGAACTCGAACTCGGCCAGATAGCGGTGCAAATGCTGTTCGCCGCAGTGCTGATAGACGCCCTTCATGCCGCGCTTGAAGATGCTGAAATAGCCTTCGACGGTGTTCGTGTGGATCGTCGGGTTGGCGTAATCGACATACTGGCCGACGCTGTGGATGGTCTTACCGTGAGCAGCGAACTCCTTGCCGATGGTCGGATAGATGTTGCTCTCGTCGGTCATGATCGCGGCTTCGCGGGCCACGTTCGCCATGACAATCGGCATGACTTCCTTGGTCGAAACCTTGTCGATTACCATGGTGCGGGCCTTGCCGCTGTCACGGTCCACCAGCGCCAGAACCTTCATCTTGTGATGGAACGAGCGCTTGGTCGGCTTGCCCTTGAGGTTGCCGATGAAAGTCTCGTCGATCTCGACAATGCCGCCACCCGAACCGAACGGGGCAAGTTCGCCGGAGCGCATGGCTTCGCGGATACGGTGCGAGAGGAACCAAGCCGAGTTGTACTGAATCTCAAGGACGCGGCTCAACTGGTGCGAGCTGATGCCCTTCTTGCTCGATACCATCAGGTGGACAGCCTGCAGCATCAGGTGAAGGGGCAGCTTGGCGTCCTCGAACACCGTGCCGACCTTGGCCGTGAACTGCTTGCGGCACTCGCCACACTTCTTGAGGCCGTGGCGGATAGCGCCTTCGGGGTTCTTCTTGCTGGGCTTACCGCGGACGCCCGCCAGATCGTACATGCGACCGTTCACAACGCCACAGTGCGGGCACACTTTGCCGTCCGCCCAGATCATGCTTTCCAGATACTCGAAAGCCTTGGCTTCGTCGTGAAAGCGGGGTTGCGACAGAACGGACATAACGGCATTGCTCCTTGCCGTCTGAATTACCGTTTCAGTCTGGGTTTGTCAAATACGTAATCACCAAAGGTTAGCCCAACAGCATCCTGCGATGATCGTCCCATTCGTCGTCGCTCATCGGGCCGAGCCCCGCGTTTTCGCGCTTCATGTCCTCCAGCCCACGCTCGAATTCCTCGCCCAGCGGCATGCGATCGGGCTTTTTCCCGACCAGTTCCAGCTCGTGGTCGCGATACCGCTTCGCCGGCTTTCCGTCGCTCAGGTCCGCGCAGTCGAGCGCCATTTCCAGTTCGCCCGGCGGCATCAGGCGGTGCGGCGCATCGGGCACGGGCGGAAAGATCTGTTCGATTGCCTTTGCGACCGGCACCGGCGGTGCGGGCAGCGGCTCGTCCGCCGCCCGGTTGTCGCGAATGGCATGGCGAAACCGTTCGGGACCATAGGCGCGCAGCTGGAACATCATCAGCCGGTCGCTCTGCCGGTAACGCCGCCCGATGACCTGTCCGTCCTTGTTCCACACGGGTTCGTCGCTGCCGTGGATCGCGCGTTCGAAGGCGGCGTCGATCAGCTTTTTGGACGCGGCATCGATGGCCGCATCCCATGCCGCGGCAAAGCCCTCAGCACCCGGCTGGCGGCGCAGGCGGTAACAGCTCTGTTCGGACATGCCGACAGACCGTGCCGCCTGTGCCACCGATCCGGTATCGGCGAGCGTTTCGATGAAAAGCCGCTGCTTTTCGGTCGTCCAGCCATCGGCGCGCTTGCGGCGCAGGACGGGCACCCATTGATAGTCGTCGGGATTGCGGGATTGCCCGTCCCACCCGGTCGGCAGCGTGTCGACGGACGCATCGAGGTTGACAGGAAGGGCGGCGGGGTTCGGTTCGTTCTGTTCCATCCGAAAGCATGGAACATAAAAGGAACATGTAGGACAGAATTTTTTACGTGCCGGGTCCGGTGCGCAATGGCCAGCGGCCGTGCACGATATGCGTCGTCTTTCCCACGACGCTTTCGACCAGCAGGATTTCGTCGACCGTCCAACCGATGGGCGCGATCTTCTGCGCGTTCAGCCGATCGCCCGCATAGTTGATGGTGACGTGCGGTTCGGGCGTGGTGCCGAGCATCATCGGCGCCTTGTGTTCGAGCAGGTGGTGGACGAGCGCCTGCTGGAACGCGCGGGCTTCGGGGAGCGGGTCACGCGTGCGCAGGGCCACGGCCTTGCGGTTCTCGATCCGGTCGAAGGACAGCGGGAATGGTGCCGCGTCGAAACTGTCGAGCGCGGCGACGACGGCAGGCAGCCATGCGGGCGGCGCGTTGTGCAGGTCGAACAGCAGCATCAGCGTGACGTGGAGGAGTTCGGGGCCGCGCTTGGGGTCATTGCGTGGGAGCGCGGTGATGAGGGCCTGCGCGGCGGGTGGCGGTTTCGCCATGATGTAGAGAGGGCGGCGGGGGCGCATGGCGGGACGTTATCGGAACGTAGTATGATGTCATAATAAAATGGGAGTGAATACTTAAGTTACGTAACGAGCATCATACTTAACTGGCACCGACTCAGCGGCCGCATTTAGTGCCGAAGGCTCGGATCGAAGCAAGCTGATATGTCTGGGCGGCAAAGGAAACGCATCAAAAGCAGTCAGCGTACCGCAACTCGAAAAATTTCTTGCGCTACAGCAAAATCCAAACTCTCTTCACCGAAACATCGCTTTATACTAAACAACGAACTATGATTGACTCCGTTATGTGGCGACAATGGAAAAATTATGACAGCCTTTGAAATATCCCAGATCATCATCGGATTAATACAGGCGTTGATTGGCGCAGCTGGCATATTTTTTGTCGTTCAAACATTGAAAACGACAGTCAAAGCATTGCAAGAGAGTCAAAAATCTAACGACATCGCAGCAGAAAATGCCACTCGAAACGTCCACCATCAAAGAGGCTGGATAAAACTATCGCATAAAGCACGGGTGATAGAGCGACGTGAAGGGGATTTGTATCTCTGCATGAAAGTAAGATGCAAGAACGTCGGACTTACTCCGATTTACAATTTAAAACTAGTTACACATGTTGTGAATTTTAACGAAATTAATAATCAACATGAATTTTTAAATGAAGTTAATCGCATTCTAGATACACAAGAACCTCAAGTAGAGGGTGTAGTTTTTCCAAATTCGTCTAAGGTTAGTAATTTTAATTTGTACTTACCATTAAACTATACTGATAAAAATAGAAGAACTGGAAAGCTTCCAACTTGTCTACCTATTTTTATAGCGGCAGCATCGTATGAAATTCCATTCGATGATGAAATTCATAGATCTTCTCTTCACGCAGTCTATGCTAAATTTCCAGATTATGAGAATATTAGTCCCTTAGATATTGATAATTTCGAATCAAACGAATATGAGTTTCGAACAGGTTTGTTTAATGACACAATGTCATAATCCACGGGTGATAGTTCCACTCCGCTGAGGATATTTCAGCAGACGTTTGATTGTTCTTTGATAGCGATGTTTCACTCACTCGCGAGTCGTTGGCTTCACCGGTATTCAGTATAATACGTCGAGGTGACTCGCTTCGTTGCTCGGCGGTTCGATAAGACAGACTGTCTCAATTCCCGTTCTTTCGATGCACGAAGAACGCCACCAGCAGGATCCCCGTCACGATGCCGATCGCGCCGCCGCCGATCTGGGTCACGGTCTGGATTGCTTCTGCCGGCGGGACGGTGAGGTGGGCGCCGCCCTTTATCGTGCCGACGAACCAGGCGGTGCCCGCGAGGATGATCAGGTCGATCACCACCATGCCGACCAGTGCGCGAGTGGATTTCTTCATGTGTGGGCCCCTTCTATCCTCTCCCCTTGAGGGAGAGGACGACACGCGCGAAGCGCGGCGCGGAGAGGGTGTACGCTGATGGCGCTCAGCATACCCTCTCCTAGCTCCGCTAGGCCGCGATGCGGCCAAGCTGCGCTATCCTCTCCCTCAAGGGGAGAGGAAAAGCTATCATTCCGCCTTCGAAACGCAAAGCGCCTCAGTCGTGCTCGCGGTCGCCCGCGCCCATGTACAGTTCGCGGCCGGTCTCGTCGTAGACCTTGCTCATCGCGGCCATGCCCGCCTCTGCTTCTGCCGCCGCGACGAAGGCGTCGGCGGGCTGATTCTGGAGACGCGCGAATTCGCGGACTTCCTGCGTGATCTTCATGCTGCAGAACTTCGGGCCGCACATCGAACAGAAATGCGCGGTCTTGGCCCCTTCCGCGGGCAGGGTCTGGTCGTGGTATTGTTCCGCCGTGTCGGGGTCGAGCGAAAGGTTGAACTGGTCGCGCCAGCGGAATTCGAACCGCGCCCGGGACAGGGCGTCGTCGCGCATCTTGGCGGCCGGATGCCCCTTGGCGAGGTCGGCGGCGTGGGCGGCGAGCTTGTAGGTCACGACGCCCACCTTCACGTCGTCGCGGTCGGGCAGGCCCAGATGCTCCTTGGGCGTGACGTAACAGAGCATCGCCGTGCCGTACCAGCCGATCATCGCCGCGCCGATGCCGCTGGTGATGTGGTCGTACCCGGGCGCGATGTCGGTGGTGAGCGGCCCGAGGGTGTAGAACGGCGCTTCGCCGCACACCTCCAGCTGCTTGTCCATGTTCTCCTTGATCTTGTGCATCGGCACATGGCCGGGCCCTTCGATCATGACCTGCACGTCCTCCTTCCACGCGCGGTGGGTGAGTTCGCCCAGCGTGTAGAGTTCGGCGAACTGCGCCTCGTCGTTCGCATCCGCGATGCTGCCGGGGCGCAGGCCGTCGCCCAGCGAATAGGCGATGTCGTACGCCTTCATGATCTCGGTGATCTCGTCGAAGCGTTCGTAGAGGAAGCTCTCCTTGTGGTGCGCCAGGCACCATTTCGCCATGATGCTACCGCCGCGCGACACGATGCCGGTCATACGCTTGGCGGTCAGCGGGATGTACGGCAGGCGGACGCCGGCGTGGATGGTGAAGTAATCGACGCCCTGCTCCGCCTGTTCGATCAACGTGTCGCGGAAGATCTCCCACGTCAGGTCCTCGGCAATGCCGCCGACTTTTTCCAGCGCCTGGTAGATCGGCACGGTGCCGATGGGGACCGGCGAATTGCGGACGATCCATTCGCGCGTGTCGTGGATGTTGCGCCCCGTGGACAGGTCCATGACGGTGTCCGCGCCCCAGCGGATCGACCAGACCATCTTATCGACTTCCTGCGCGACATCGCTCGCGACCGCGGAATTACCGATATTGGCGTTGATCTTGACCAGGAAGTTGCGCCCGATCGCCATCGGTTCGGATTCGGGGTGGTTGATGTTCGACGGGATGATCGCGCGGCCGCGGGCGACCTCGTCACGGACGAATTCGGGGGTGACGAAATCGGGGATGGCGGCGCCGAAGCTTTCGCCGTCGCGAACGTATTCGCGGAGCATCTCGCGGCCCAGGTTCTCGCGTGTTGCGACATATTCCATTTCGGGCGTGATGATGCCGCGCCGCGCATAGTGCATCTGGCTGACGTTCGCGCCGGGCTTTGCGCGCAGTACGGTCTTGCGGACGCTGGGGAAGGGTTCGACGCCGCCGCTGCGGTCGGGACCGAGCTGGCCGTTGTCCTCGGGGCGGACCTCGCGCTGGGCGACCTCTTCCACGTCGCCGCGGCCGCGGATCCAGCTGGCGCGGAGTTCGGCGAGGCCCTTGTTGATGTCGATCTGCACCGCGGGGTCGCTGTACGGGCCGCTGGTGTCATAGACGTTCAGCGGCGGTTCCCCGCACGACGGCTCAAGGTCGATCGCGCGCATCGCGACGCCAAGGGGGCCGACATGGATCTTCCGCGAACCGCGAATGGGACCGGTGGTCACTTTCGGCGTCGAGGGATTCTGGGCGGGGGCGGTGTAATCGGCCATCAGACAACTCCTTGGGGAAAGGCATCGGCGCGGCCGGTGAAGCCGCACAGGAACAGGACAGCACCGCCAACCAGCGCGACGATGCCGATGATGCGCATGTGGCGCTGGAACGGGCGGTAGAATGCGAACAGCGGGACCGGGAACGCCAGGATCAGCAGGCCCTTCACCACCGCGACCAGGCCGAACAGGGTAACGACCAGCGCCAGCGTATCGAGCATGTGGTGGTGGACGATCAGGATCGCCGCCCCGACCCAGAACGCCGCCGCGCCGCCGACCAGCGTCAGCAATGGCGAGCGTTCCAGTTCCTCGACGAACCCCGCCCAGCGCGCGGGGTAGAGCGCGATGCCGAGGCCGACCGCGAACAGGTAAAGCCCGATCGCCTGCGCGAGTTGCAGCGTCAGGACGGTGATCGTGTGGGCCACTGCACTCTCCTTCATCGAACGGAGTGCGGGCGCGAAAGTCGATGCGCTCCCTTCCTCCGCCCGCGCTAACGGGATCAGGTTCGACGGGTCAGGGCATCGGCCCAATCTCAGCCGCCCATGCGCGGCCCCCCGGGGAAGATGACTGTCTAGGCGCGGATTGGCCCGCGCGAAAGCCCTATTGCGGGGTTGCGAGCGCCTGGTCGGTAATGCGGCCACCGGGTTCCAGGCACTTGCGGCTGTTCGACGTGCGATCGGCCGCCGTGTCGCTGCGCGTCAGGACGGCGACGTCGCGGCAGTATTTCCCGTTCTCGATCGTCGCTGCGCCGACCACGACCGTGCCGTAGTTCGCACTACCGCGCCAGGATACCGCCTCGTTGCTGCTGAACGCCTGCGCGAGCGCGGCTCCTTCGGTCTCAGGGCCCGTCGGCGTGACCGCGGCTGCCGGTGTCGCTGCGACAGTCGATACGACGGGCACAATCGCCGCTGCCGAGACCTTCTGCACTTCGCGCAATGGCGCGACACGAGCCGCTACAGGCTGGGGCGCAAGTTGTGGCATGGGGGACCCTTGCGCGGGCAGCGACACAGCAACACTCGCGTCCGCCATTTGCGCAGGGCCGCCCGGTGCGCCCGAAAGCGCCATCACGATAACGGCGCCAAGGCCGATACCACCCAATGCTGCAAAACCGAGCTGCTTGGGCCGCGCACCTATCGTCACACGACGGCGCGGGGCCTCGATCACGTCCCAGCGTTCGATCCGGCTATAGCGTACGACGACCGACGTTCGCTGCGCAGACCGCGTCAGCAGCAGCGGCGCATTCTCCGCCGTCATGACGTCACGCGGCGCCAGGATCAGTTCGTTCGGAGTCGACTCGCGCTCGATGACGTTCATGTGACGACGAAAACGCAGTTTCAGCGCGGCGCGCAAGCCGAATCTTGCGCGTCGTCGCCGATCCGCCCCGTACGTCGGCTATGCTGCTAGACGACCTTGCGACCGGTGAAGAGCTGGATCAGGCCCACGACGAGCGCGACGACCAGCAACAGGTGGATGAGGCCGGCCCCGATGTGCAGCGAAAAGCCCAGCAGCCACAGCACCAGCAGAATGACAACGATTGTCCACAGCACAGGCGTTCTCCCAGATTATTTCAGAACGTGTATGCAATGCCCAGCGCGCCGATTAGTTGCTCGTCGGCGTGAACGAGCGGCGAGCGCCGCGTTTCGGGCATGAACCGCGAATAATTGCCCGCCGCGAAAAGCGAGAAGCCGCGGCGCAGGTCGCCGCTGAGCGAATATCCCGCAAGGATGCCCGCCGACACGTTGTTGAACCCCGCGCCGATATTGTACGTCGGAAAGCCGCTGACCGCCGCTTGGGCGGGCGTCACGCCGTAATAGGTCTGCGCATATTCTCCACCGACATAATCGGCTGCGACATTGAGTGCGACCAGCATCCGCCGGCTGAGCGGCGTCGCATAAGTGACAGAAGGCGTCACGATGATGCTGTTGTGAATATCGCTGACATCGTGACTGACCGCGAGGTCGAATGTCAGCACATCGTATTGCGATGTGATCACACCCGTCTGCTGGTAACCGATGTGGAGCCCGGCTTCGAGAGCAGGCTTGATGTCGCCCAGAAGCGCGATGCGACTGGCGCGCAGGCTGGAGCGGTTGAGCGTGATATGCGCCATGGGACCGAATATCAGCTTGCCGCCGGTCGGTTCGCGCGTCGGAATGACGTCGGCGCTGAAGTTCACAGCGATAATCGAGAATTTTATCCCCGATATGCTGCCGCGCGCGCCTGCGATCGGCGCAACGTAATAAAACCGCGAACCGTCATAGCGCGGGATGACGGCCGCACCGATCCCCAGCGTTATGGTGTCGTGATGATCGGGCGATTCACTGGCAGCGACCGTAGTGTCGCTCGTGGATACCTGTTCGTCAGTGCTCTGGGCCAGCGCCGGAGTGGACAGTGCCATTGCGAGTGCGAGCACCGACGTTGTTCTGATCATTGAATTTCCCGCCATTCTTACGGTTGCGTAACCTACGACTACGCTGAAAGTTTCAGCAAGGAAATCAGAGGAGGTATTTAACCTTCACATTCTCGTCCACCGTGCCGCTGGTGATCGGAATGCTCGCCTCCGAAAACCGCGGCGGCCCGAAGCGGATTGCGGGATTGCGGGAAAAGCCGAACCCTTCGCGCGGAATCCCCATCACGGTGTCCAGGCGGCCATTGCCGTTTTCGTCATGGATCAGCGCGAGTGCATAATCGCCCGAAGGCAGGCCATCGAAACGCAGCGTGCGCCCCGCAGCCGTGGCAATTGTTATACGCCGCGCATTAGGGTCTTTCTGGCAATCGGGAAAACGGTCGGCACGTGTCGTGAGGCACGCCAGAATTTGCCCCTTGGACGAACGCAGTCCGGTAATATCGGCGTCGACGCTACCCGGTGCTGCCGCCCCCGCGAGGCTCGCGAACAGGGTCAAAGCTGCCAAGGCCTTTGTCGGTCCCGCAAATCCGGTCCCAGAAACGGAAATAAAGGCCATAGTTTCCCCGATATTCGGCATGATGCCGCTGATGATGCGTCGCCGTTATCAGCCATTCCCCTAACGGCCCGTTAACCATCCTGCGGGGGAAAATCTCCCACCCCATGTGATTGGTCACGCCCATCACCGTCATGATCGCCAGCACCATTCCCAGCGCCGCGACATGTATCGGAATTATAAAGACAAGTGCCGGAATGACAATCGCGCCGGTGATCGCTTCCCAAGGATGGAAGCTCATCGCCGCCCACGCCGTCGGCGGACGACTGGCGTGATGGACGGCATGCGCCATGCGGAACAGCCGCGGCGTGTGCATCCACCGGTGCGTCCAGTAGAACCAGGTATCGTGCACGGCGAGGTAAAGCAGGACCGAAACCGGCAGGTACAAGGCCGAATAATCGAGGCCGTCGGTGTAGATGAGCGTCCAGCCCCGGTTCTGCCACCCCCAGGCGACAATGCCCGCCGGCACGCCGTAAATGGCCGCGCTCAACAACGACCAGCGGATCTCGGACGATATCTGCCCGCCCAGTTGCGCGTACAGGCCGGGATGCCGCCAGCGCGTTGCCCATGCGAACGCGCACGACGCGAACAGATAGCGCACACCGACGATAACCGTCATCGCCACTGCCGAAATCAGAAGGCCTGTCATGGCCTGTTCCTTAGCCGCCGAACCCGTCCAGGCGCGAACGATCTTCGGGGCTCAACAGTCCCTCGAATTCGTCGGGATGGATGAAGTCCTCGGCGAACCACGGGAAACGATTTCCGTCGAATGCCGCGCGCAACCCGGCCAGCACGCTGCCGACCTGGGGCGAGTTCTTTGCGCCGGGATGATAGACGACGAAGATATCCCGCCGGAAATTGACGCCGATGCTGATCGGCCTCGCCGCCGTCCCGATCGCGCGGGCGTAAGTCGGCAGGAACCCGATCCCGGCGCCCCGGGTCACGGCCCAGTAATGCGAGGACGAGGTGTTGGTGCTGAGTACGATCTTGGGCTGCGCGTTGGTCGCGGCGATGTATCCGTTAAGCGCCTCGGTCGCGATCTGGTCGGATTCCTGCCAGACGAGATCGTGGTGGATCGCGTCCTCGAGCGACGCCGGCATGCCACGGCGCGCGAGATAATCGGCCGATGCGAAGGGCATGACATGCAATGAGCCCAGACGCTCGGCGATCAGGCCGGGACTGCGCGGGCGGCTGAGCTGGATCGCGATATCGGTGTCGCGGAACAGGACGTCGGGCGGCGTCATGTCGCAGTGAAGGTCGACGCCCACGTCCGGGTTGTCGTCATGGAATTCGATGAAGCGGGGTACCAGCCAGAAGGTCCCCAGCCCTTCGGTCACGGCGACGCGCACGCGGCTGGGCACGCGTTCGACAGCTGGTGTCTGGACCCGGCGCGCGGTGTGGCCGATCAGCTGCATCTGCCGGGCGATCGCGACCAGCTCATGCCCTTCCTGGGTCAGGCGCACGCCTTCGACGCTTCGTACGATCAGCGGCGTGCCGAACTGGACCTCGAGCCGGTCGATCTTGCTGCGGATCGTGTTGAGCGCGACGCCCGCAAGTGCTGCCGCCGACCGGAAGCTGCCCGACTCCGCGAGTGCCAGCAGCAGGCGCAAACTGTCCCATGCGAGCCGGTCGAGCGTCGGTTTCCTCCGATTCGGAGCGAACTCGACGACATCACGCCCGCGACCGTGCGTAAGAAGGCTTTGGATCAGATCCGACAAACTTCCTCCGGGACAAGTACTAGAATCCCCCGGCAGTAATTCGACGAGGCGACTCCATGATCAATGAAAAAGTCCTGCCTGTTAAGAGGTCAAGTTACAAGACGGTTGCATTTACAGACCGGTTTTCCCGCTTGATCGATGCGCGCGGATTTCGGTCGATGTCTGCATCGCGGCCCGTTTCGGAAGACGAGGCGCGCGATCTGGCGTCGAAATTACGCGATGCGGTGGGTGAAACCGCGGATGATGCGACATTGCTGCGCGTCCTGCGCCATAACCCCGAGATCATTCGTCTTGCTGACCGGCCGGGGGACGGCGAACCGGGGTTCGTCGCATACCTGCCGCTGAATGCGGCGGGGTATACCGCGCTTCAGTGGGGCGAATTGTCGCGGCGGTCGCCCGATCTTGCGCATCTGTGCCGGCCGGGCGAGGCGCCCGTCGCGCTGTACATGTGGTGCGTCTACGCGCCCGGCAATTTTGTGCCCGCGATTGCCGCTATCGCCGCGCATTTCGAAGAAATCGCGCCTGATGGCGTGCCGATGTTCACGAGTGCCGCCACCGCACCGGCGGCCCGGCTGTTCAAGTCGCTGGGATTCACGCCCGCCAGCGACCATTTTCCCGAGGCGGAAAGCGACGTGCTCGCCATTTTTCCGCAACAGTCCGAAGAGGCAGCCGCCACCCCGCCGCCAAAGCACGCGCCGGTAACAGTTACACGCGTCGCACGGACGGTCGAGGATACGCTGAAGGTCTTTTCGATCCGCGCGGCGACCTACATCGCGGATCAGGCGTGTCCGTATGAAGAGGAATTCGACGGCAACGATTTCTGTGCCGCGCACATCCTGGGCGAAATCGATGGTGAGCCGGTCGGGTGCATCCGCATCCGCTTCTTCGCCGATTTCGTGAAGTTCGAACGGCTGGCGGTGCGGCGCGAATATCGCAAGTCGAGCCTCGCCTTCCGGCTGGTCCGCACCGCCATCGACTATGCCCGCGCCAAGGGATTCCGGACGATGTACGGGCACGCGCGGCACGACCTTGTCGATTTCTGGGCGCGGTTCGGTTTTCGCCCCATTGCCGACCGCCCGCGCTTTTCCTTTTCGGGCGTGGATTACGTCGAGATGGAGGGGGCGATCCCCGGCACGGGGCCGCAGGTCGGCCGCGACCGGTCGCCCTATGTCATCATCCGTCCCGAAGGCGACTGGGACAAGCCCGGCCCGCTCGATCCGCCCGAGAGTCGGGCGGCCGCGTGACGATCAATGCCCGGCCTGCGGTCCGCGCTGGAGGCCCGACTTGGCGAGCTGGTCGTCGATCTGCGCGAGCAGGCGATCGAGCCCGGCCTGGTCGTTCGCCTCGGCTCGCGCGACCAGCACGTCCTGCGTGTTCGAGGCGCGGAGCAGCCACCAGCCGTCGGGCGTGTTGACGCGGGCGCCGTCGGTACGGTTGACCTCGGCACCGTCGGCTTCCAGCCGGTCGAGCACTTCGTCGACGACCGCGAACTTGCGGCTCTCATCGACCTGGAAACGCATTTCGGGCGTGTTGACGAGTGCGGGCATCGCGTCCTTCAGCGCGGTCAGCGAGCCGCCCTGCGCTGCGATGGCACGGATCAGCTGGACGGCGGCGAACTGCGCATCGTCGAAGCCGTAGAAGTCGTAATAGTCCTTCGCGAAAAAGATGTGCCCCGACATCTCGCCCGCGAGCGGCGCGCCGGTTTCCTTCATCTTGGTCTTGATCAGGCTGTGGCCGGTCTTCCACATAACGGGCGTGCCGCCCAGTTCGGCGACGCGGTCGTAAAGCGCCTGGCTGGCTTTCACGTCGGCGATGATCGTCGCGCCCGGCAATGCTTCCAGGACGGGTGCGGCGAGGATCGACAGGATCTGGTCGCCCCACACGACACGGCCCTGCCCGTCGATCGCGCCGATGCGATCGCCGTCGCCGTCGAAGGCGAGGCCGAAGTCGAGGTTGTTGTCCGCAACCAGCTTTTTCAGGTCGGCGAGGTTCTTTTCCTCGGTCGGATCGGGATGGTGGTTGGGGAAGGTACCGTCGATCTCGGTGAAGATCGTCTTGTGCTCGCCGGGCAACAGGGTGACCAGCTTGTCGATCACCGCGCCCGCCGCGCCGTTGCCTGCGTCCCAACCGATACGGAATGCGCCGCCGTCATAGCCGTCGACCAGCCGCGCGACATAATCGTCGAACACCGAATATTCGCTGACGGTCCCCGAGCCTTCTTCCCAGTCGCCTTCCTCGGCCAGTTTGCCGAGATCGAGGATGTCTTCCCCGAAGAACGGCGCGTGGGCGAGGACCATCTTGAAGCCGTTATAGTCGGCCGGGTTGTGGCTGCCGGTCACCTGGACCGCGCCGTCCACTTCCAAGGTCGCCTCCGCGTAATAGAGCATCGGCGTGGGGCCGAGGCCGACGCGGACGACATCGACGCCGGTCTCGGTGAAGCCCTTGACCAGCGCGGCTTCCAGCGACGGCGACGAGACGCGCCCGTCATAGCCGACCGCGACCCGCGTTCCGCCGTTGCGGCGCACGCGCGTGCCGAAGCCGCGGCCGATGGCATAGGCGTCCGCTTCGCCCAGCGTTTTTCCGACGACGCCGCGGATGTCGTATTCGCGAAGGGCGGTCGGGTCGAAACGATGGGTCATGATTGTCCTTTCGAAGGCGGTAACTGCGGCGTCCTAATCCCTAAGCCGCGTCAAGGTTTCAAAAGCGTGTCACGCGCCTGATTGATGCGCGCGGCAAGTTCCGCACTGCCACCGGCATCGGGGTGAACCTTGGCGATCAGGCGGCGATGCGCGTCGAGTACGGAATCGGTCGAGGCATCGGCTGCAACGCCCAGCAGCTTCGCCGCTTCGGACTTCGGCATCCGGCTGGCGGGCTTCTTGTTCATCACCATCCAGATGGCGGTGCCGATCAGTGCGGCGAAAATCAGGAACTTGATCATAGCGCTAGCTTGGCCTGAACCGTCGAGTCCGGCAAGGACAGGCCGGAGACCATTTCGCGCAACTCCTGCCGCGCGGCGATCTGGCTGAGGCCCAAACCGCCGCCTTCCTTCATCGCCTCCAGGTCGAGGAGGGTGAGCCCCTTGGGAAACAGCTCGCGATAGATCACGCGCTCGCCGAGGCCCGGAATGACGCGGAAGCCGACACGCTTCGACAGGTCGTTGAGCGCCGCGCCCACGCGCCGCATGTTGTGCGCGTCGAGGTGCTGGAGGCGATTGCGCAGGACCACCCAGTCGACCGTGCCGCCATCTGCCTTCGCGCGGATCTTGCGCAGGTCCCAGATGAGTTCGGAATAAAAGCTCGGCTTCTTCACCTTGAACGTTTCGGCATCGACTTGTCCGATCAGGTCGAGGTCGATGAAACTGTCGTTCATCGGCGTGACCAGCGTGTCGGCCAGCGTCACTGCCGCCCGCGCCAGCGGGTCGTCGCGGCCGGGCGTATCGACGATCACGAAATCGGCGCCGTGTCCCAGACGAGCAACTTCCTGTTCGAGGCCCGCGGGCGTCAGCAGCGATAGTGTCGCAAAATTGGCCATCGGCAGCGGCAGGTCGCGCCGCCGCATCGTCGCCTCACGGTTTTCGAGATAGCGCGCAAAGGTGCGCTGCCGCACGTCGAGATCGAGACCCGCGACCTTGTGCCCCGCGGCCGCCAGTGCGATCGCGACATGGACCGCTGTCGTCGATTTCCCCGTTCCGCCCTTTTCATTGGCAAAAACAATGCGATGTGCGCGTGCGGAATTCATCACGGTCCTGTGTTCGGCCCCCCAGCCCACTTGATTCGCCGCGCATGCATCTGCCAAAGGCCCCGCCCGCACCGACCCATCGGGCCATAGTGAAGCGAGACTGCCCGTGCAAACGATCCGAGACCTTTCCGAACTGCGCACATGGCGCGCGTCCGTGAATGGGACAGTCGCGCTGGTGCCGACGATGGGCGCGCTTCACGACGGGCACATGGCGCTGGTCGCGGAGGCGCGCGCAAAGGCCGACCATGTCGTCGCGTCGATCTTCGTGAACCCGATGCAGTTCGGCCCGAACGAAGACCTGTCGCGCTATCCCCGGCGCGAAGCGGCCGATGCCGCATTGCTGAAGGACGCCGGTGTTGCGGTACTGTGGGCGCCCGATGTCGCGACGGTATATCCGGACGGGTTTGCCACGACCGTCAACGTGGCGAAGCTGGGCGATAGCCTCGACGGAGCCGCGCGGCCGGGCCATTTCGACGGCGTCGCGACCGTCGTCGCCAAGCTGTTCAACCAGGTGCGCCCCGATATCGCAGTGTTCGGCGAAAAGGACTGGCAGCAACTGGCGATCGTGCGTCGCATGACGCTGGACCTCGACCTGGGCGTCGAGATCGTCGGCTTGCCGACCCAGCGCGACGCCGACGGCCTCGCCCTGTCATCGCGTAATATCTATTTGTCCGAGGAAGAACGCCTGAACGCCCGCATGCTGCCGCGTGCCCTGGGCGAGGCGGCCAGCGCGATCGGCGACGGCGGCGATTCGGGTGAAGCACTCGCCCGGGCACGCGTCACGCTGGAGAAAGCGGGATTCGTGGTCGATTATGTCGAACTGGTCGGCCCCGACCTGCAGCCCGCAACCGAATCGCTCGAGGGCGGACGACTGCTCGCGGCCGCCAAAATCGGCACGACACGTCTGATCGACAACCTCGCGCTCCCGCCAAAATAAAAAGACAAACGCGCGTTAACCATTTGTTTTCACCATTCCGGCGAAGGTCGCACTTGACACTCCTGCAAGGGGTAGTGGGCAACCGGGGGTTTGGTATCTCATGGCAAGCAGCTTGAAGAGCGCGGCGTTCCTTATGGAAAGCCGCATGGCGGACGCGGCAAATGGTAATGGCGACGCCTGTTACGATCTGGGCATCGCATATTCGACCGGCAGCGGGGGCACCGAGGTCGACCTGGTGCAGGCGCACAAATGGTTCAACCTGGCGGCGCTCAACGGCAACCCGCGCGGTCATGACAGCCGTGCCGAGATCGCCTGGGACATGACGGCGCGCGAGATCGCCGAAGCCCAGCGCCAGGCGCGCGCGTGGCTGGGTGCTTCGATGCGGCGGGCCGCGTAATCACTCTGTGGCATTGACCGGCTAAGACTGCGCCGGGCAGACTTGGCCCGTGGGATTTCTGTTCGAACTGCTCTTCCAGGCAATCGCGGAGTTCGTCTGCGGGGCCATCTATCGCGCGATCGGAGCAGCCGGATGCATGATCCTTTGCCTTCCGATTTTCGCTATTGTGGGATTGATCGTCTGGGCGGCGCTCTGATCACTCTCACCCTCGCCTGAACGGCCCCATTTCCTCGAGAAACGCCATATTCTCTTCGACCGCGCGACGTTCGCGGACGAGGAAGTCGGCAATGGCCGACCGAAAACCCGCGTTCGGAATATAATGCGCCGACCATGTCGGAACCGGTACATATCCCCGCGCCAGCTTATGCTCGCCTTGCGCGCCCGCCTCTACCCGCGACAGGCCGCGCGCGATGGCGGCTTCGATCGCCTGGTAATAGCAAAGCTCGAAATGGAGGAACGGCACGTCCTCCGTACAGCCCCAATAGCGACCATAGAGCGTGTCGGCACCGATCAGGTTGAGCGCGCCCGCGATCGGCTGTCCGTCGCGCATCGCGAACATCAACAGCACTTTGTCCGCCATGCGTGCGGAGAGCAGCGTGAAGAACTTGCGGGTCAGATAGGGCCGTCCCCATTTCCGCGAACCGGTGTCCTGGTAGAAGGCCCAGAAGGCGTCCCAATGCTCCTCGGTGATCGCATCACCCGTCAGGTGGACGATCTCCAGCCCCTCGACCGCGCGCGCGCGTTCCTTGCGGATCGCCTTGCGCTTTCGTGAGGCGAGGTCGTCGAGGAAGGCTTCGAAGTCCGCATAGCCGCGGTTTGCCCAGTGGAATTGCGTCCCCTCGCGGATCAGCCAGCCGGCATCACGGAACAGGTCGAGCTGGTCTTCGATGACGAAATTGGCGTGCGCGCTCGACATGCCGTGACGGTCGACCACGGCCTCCGCGCCCGCGATCAGCGCGCGCGCATCGGCATCGGTATGCGCAAGCAGGCGCGGTCCGGGAACCGGCGAGAACGGCGCGGCGACCAATAGCTTCGGGTAGTAGCGCCCGCCCGCATGTTCCCACGCTTCTGCCCAGCTGTGATCGAAGACGTATTCGCCCTGGCTGTGGCTCTTCACATAGGCAGGAGCGACAGCGGCCAGCGCACCGTCCGGTCCGTCGAGCGCGATCGGTACCGGCTGCCAGCCGGTCATCGGCCCGACGCTACCCGAAACCTCGAGTGCCGACAGGAAGGCATGGCTGACGAACGGGTTGTCCTCGCCGCCGCACGCGTCCCATGCGGCGGGATCGAAGCCCCCGACCCCGTCACCGATCCGCAATACGACACCGGCGTCGGGATCGCCTTCACTCACGGTTCGCGCTCGTAGATCGGCTGGTCGGCGTGCTCGGCCGCAACCGCGCGGCTTTCGGCATCGCGCACGGTCCAGGTGAGGACCGGCAGTCCCCGCTTGCGCGCGGCAATGCTGGTGGCAGAGGGAAGGTCGCGGACGTCACAGGCAACGAAATCGGGCTTCGCAAGCTGCAATGCCAGTACCCGCTCGATTTTACGGCGTATTTTTCCGCGGCGCCGGTCGCCGTCGGTGACGACCAGCCCGCGTACGATGCGCGGCGCATGTTCCGCGAACCACGCCGGAATGCGCGGGTCGAACGACATGATCGCAACGTCGCCGCGATACCCCTCCAGCGCGCGCCGCACCGCCATGCATAGCGCCACGCGACGGTGGCGCGGCATCTTGATCTCGATCAGCAACGGTACCCGCTCACCGATCAGTGCCAGGATTTCGTCGAGGCGCGGGATCGTCTCATCGGTGCCGGCAAGAACGATCCGCGCAACGTCGTCGGCGCGATGCTCATCGACCCGGCCACGTTCCTGCGTCAGCCGTTCGAGATCGTCGTCGTGGAAAACGAAGGGCTCGCTGCCCGAAGCCGGCTGGATGTCGAGTTCGATCCCGTGTCCTGCCGCGATAGCCGCGCGAAATGCCGTGCGGCTGTTTTCGATACGCAGCCGGTCGTGCAGCCCGCGATGGGCAAAGGGTTGCACCAGCAGGAACGCGACCCGTGCCGGGTCAGCCGGGGTTATCGCCCAGGCTTCAGGCGGGCCGAACAGCCACGACCGCATCGATTTCGACCATTGCGCCCAGCGGCAATACTGGAACGCCGACTGCGCTGCGCGCGTGACGGCCCTTGTCGCCGAACAGAGCGACCATCAGCGACGAGGCGCCATCGGCAACCTTGGGCTGTTCGGTGAAGCGCGGGTCGCTGGCGACGAACACGCCCAGGCGGACGATCCGTTCGACACGCGACAAGTCGCCGAGTGCGGCCTTCAGCTGCGCGACGATCATCACGCCGCATGCTTCCGCGGCGGCGCGGCCGGTCGCGATGTCGGTATCCTCACCCAGGCGCCCGCGCATCACTTCGCCGTCCTTGAAGGGCAGTTGCCCCGACAGGTAGATCATGCCGTTCGCTTCGACCGTCGGCACGTAATCGGCGACGGGTGCTGCGGGTTTGGGAAGCTTGAGCTTCAGCTCGGCGAGCCGGGATTCGACGGTATCGGTCATGGTTTCCGCATTGGAGGCGGCAGGGGCAGAAGGTCAAGCGTTGAGAGGGATTCCGGCGAACCGCGCCTCGATCCACGGCACGGCGACGTCCCATTCGTCGATCCGCGCATGAGCGGCCGGCGCCGGCGGCGTTTTTTCCGCGACAAAGGGTTCGGCGATCATGTGAAGGCGGAACACTTCCGGTGCGTGGCTCGCGACCGAGGCATGATGATGCGCCAGGTCGTCGACGAACACCGACACGGTCGGCGAAAATTCGGCAACGAGTTGCGCGACCGGATCGCCCTTCCCGCCCTGGTTGGTGACGACGCGATGCGCGATGCCATGGCCCAGCAGTTGCGTCGCACGTGCCTCGTTGAAGCGGTCGCCGAGGTTGGTCAGCACGACGATGTCCGCCTGCTTCGCCAGCCGCGCGAGCGCGGTATCTGCACCGGGCACCAGCGTCTGCCGGTGCATTTCGGTTTCGAAAAACCCTTCGAGAAGCGGCCAGACCTCGATCCGCTCAAGCGGCTCGCCCGATGGCCGCCGCCGCAGCGCGCCCGAAAAGTCGCCGGTGAACGGTGCGAAATCGACGTCATGTTCGTCGGCCAGCCAGTCGCGGAAATGGCTGACCATGTGCAGCAGCACTTCATCGCAGTCGGTGATCAGCAACGGCTTGCTCATGCGCCGAGCCTCGCCCGTGCCGCGACCAGCTGGATCGGCGCACAGTCCAGATATTTGGCGCAGGCGAACAGGTCGGGCTCATGCCCTTCGAGGAAACCCAGCACTGCGTCGAGCACCGCGGGATCCCCCGCGCGTGCCCGCAAGTCGCCAGGCGAAATGCCGGTCAGCGCGACGAAGCGTTCCGCGCGGCCGGCGTCCGTCAGAATCCAGGCAAGCGCCTGAAGCGCCAAAGTCTCCGCGGGGTCGTCAGCGGCATTTGTTTCGCGTATTGCCATAGTTGTTGGTTCGTCGCTTTCACGTAAGGACCGGGTGCGCGTGGCAAGGAAAGTGCTCGTTGTCGAGGACAACGAACTCAATCTGCGGTTGTTTTGCGACCTGCTGCGCGCCCATGACTGTGCGGTAGAGGGCGTTCGTGACGGGCGCGAGGCGCTGGACACCGCGCGCAGCTTCGAGCCCGATCTGATCGTGATGGACATCCAGATGCCGCATGTGACCGGCATCGAGCTGATCGAGGAAATCCGCGCCGACGAGGACCTGAGACCGATCCCGGTGATGGCAGTGACCGCCTATGCGGGGAAAGCCGACGAGGAGCGCGCGCGCACGGCGGGTGCCGATGCCTATGTCTCGAAACCGATTTCGCTGATGCGCTTCGTCGAGGTAGTCGAGGAATTGTTGAAGCCGGGCCCCGAGCCGGTTCCGGAAGCGGAAAGCGCTAGCCTATAAACGGCAACGACGCGGCAAAGCCGCGTCGTCGGACGGGCCGAGCCCGCCGGTCGTACCGGTTTGTGCGCCATCGGCGCACCGGCGCGGACGTAGCCGCGCCTCAAACCGTTACTTGATCTTCGCTTCCTTGAACTCGACGTGCTTGCGCGCGACGGGATCGTACTTGCGGAACGAGAACTTCTCGGTCTTGGTCCGCGGATTCTTCTTGGTGACATAGAAGAAGCCGGTGTCGGCCGTGCTGACGAGCTTGATCTTGACGGTAGTCGGCTTGGCCATGGCCCGAGCGCTTTCTTATAAATGCAGGTGGTTCGGAAAGCGCGCGCCAATGACGAACAGTGCCGCCAAAGTCAAGCGATTCGCCCGGATTGCACGCGCGGGCGCCGCATTAACCCCTTCTTTACCACGGCGGGCGCACGCTTCGCATCCGGGGGTATGTCGATGGACAGGAATGCTGAATCGCGCGCTGTGGCTCGGGCGGCACTTGCCGACAAGGTCGACATGCTTGCACGCGAACTGCCGCGCCTCTCCCCTGTCCGCATTGCCTATGCCGTCGACGACATCCGCCGCGAAGCCTGCGGTTATCGCATGGATACGATCGCGGTCCTGGCCAGCAGGCTGGAACGGGAAATGGCCGGCGCGGTCGGCGTTGCCGCCGCCCTGCCCTATCTCGAAGCGATGGGAGACGCGCTCGATTGCGACGACCTTGCACCCGCCCGCCAGGCTGCGCTTCTGGCCTCGGTCTCTCTGCGCCTTCACGGCTGACATCCTTCCGCGATGAACGGCCTCGTGCCCGTCATGATCGCGGTCCTGCTCGCGGAATTCGGTCCTCGTACGGCGCTCTATACGGATGCTCGGATTTCGAACCCGTTATTGTGGGTCATTGCCGCAGGGGTCATTGCTGCAGCCATAGCAGGCGCGTTGATCGCACCGGGGCTGACCGAATGGGCCGACGCTTTTCTGATCGCCGTCGCGTTGGCATTCGCAGCGTTCGGACAGGCGCAGCGCATCGACGCGATCGATGGGACAGTTCCGAGGGTGATCGCCTTCTGGCGCGGCGGGGTGCCGCTTCTCGCCTTTGGTTTTGCAACGCGGTTCGGGGCGCTCTCCGTAGCCGCTGGTGTACTCGGCGGGTTGCTGGCGGCAGCAGCGCTGACGGGCATTTCCCGTTCGTCCGGAGTCCCGATCGCGCCGATCCGCTGGGCAGCAGCAGCGATATTGGCGGTCGCCGCAGTCGTCGTTGCCGTCGGCGCTTTACGCCTCACCTGAGTTATCCAAAATTCTGTTCGGACCGTGCGACTTTTTGACGCATAAACGGTTATGGTTGCGCAACGACCGCCCAAGAAGGACCCGATCATGGCGAAGACGCCGAAGAACAAGCTGAAGACCCCGACCGACCTGAAGACGAACGAAGCCGCGACCGTCGCCGATGCCTTGAACGGCATCCTGGCCGACAGCTTCGCGCTGTATTTCAAGACCAAGAATTTCCACTGGCACGTCACCGGCCCGCATTTCCGCGATTATCACCTGCTGTTCGACGACCAGGCGGCGCAGATCTTCGCGACGACCGACCTGATTGCCGAACGCATCCGCAAGACGGGCAACGTCACGCTGCGCTCGATCGGCGATGTCTCGCGCCACCAGACGCTCGTCGACAACAACGCCGATTTCGTGTCCGCGCCGAACATGCTGGCCGAACTTCGCGACGACAATTTGAAGCTGATCGCGTCGCTCCGTCACGCGAAGGATCTCGCCGACGAGGCCAAGGACAATGCGACTTCGGCAGTGATCGACAACTGGACCGACGACGCCGAGCAGCGCGCGTGGTTCCTGTTCGAGGCGGCACAAACGGCCTGAGGCGCTCGACGTTTTTTCCGAAACAGAGTTTCGGAAGGGGCGCTTGCGAGTCTGAAAACACAGCGCTAAGGGGCGCGCTCGCTTGGCGGAAGTGACCTTCCGCACAGGCGCGCCCTGGTCGGGGAATAGCTCAGCCTGGTAGAGCACTGTCTTCGGGAGGCAGGGGCCGGAGGTTCGAATCCTCTTTCCCCGACCAAAGCGCGCGCGGCGAGACGAATTAGCGGCGCTAATTCGCGCACCGCGAAGCACGGCCGGCGGGCCAAAGGCCCGACCGACGACGCGGCTTTGCCGCGGCGTCCTTCTTAAGCCCTGATCTCGCGTTTCCAGCATTGCGGAATTGTAACGTGAGAGGCGCTTCCCGCGCCGCGTCAACGGCGTTAGAGCGTTGCGCACATCCAATGGAGTGCGCGCGTGCAGGGTAAGGTCGTAACTGTTTTCGGCGGGAGCGGCTTCATCGGCCGCTATGTGGTGCGGGCGCTGCTCGCACGCGGGGCGCGGGTCCGGATCGCGGAACGCGAACCAAGCGAAGGCTGGTTCCTGAAGACGCAGGGCGGGCTGGGGCAGACGCAATTCGTTACCGCAGACATCCGCAACCCCGGCAGCGTCGCACGTGCGCTGGCCGGTGCCGATGCAGTCGTGAACCTCGTCGGCATCCTGAAGGGCGATTTCCAGGCATTCCATGTCGATGGCGCGCGTCATGTGGCGGAGGCCGCGGCACTGCAGGGCTGCACCGCGCTGGTCCACATCTCGGCAATCGGCGCCGATGCGAACAGCGCCTCTGCCTATGGCCGGTCGAAAGCCGAAGGCGAGGCCGCGGTCCGTGCCGCCTTCCCCGCCGCCACGATCCTGCGCCCCTCGATCGTGTTCGGGCGCGAGGACAATTTCGTGAACAAGTTTGCGTCGATGATTTCGATGCTGCCCGTCGTGCCGGTCATCGGCAGTTCGGTGAAGCTGCAGCCGGTGTTCGTCGGCGATGTCGCCAATGCGATCGTTGCGGCGCTCGACGAAGCGCAGGCGGGCAAGACGTACGAAATCGGCGGGCCGCAGGTGCCGTCGATGCTGACGCTCAACCAATGGATCGCGCGGGCGATCGGCCGCGATCCGTCGTTCCTGCCGGTTTCCGACGCTTTTGCCGCGCTGCTTGCAGCGGTGACCGGCTGGGTGCCCGGCGCACCGATCACGTCCGACCAGGTCAGGATGCTGAAGTCCGATAACGTCGTGACCGGCGAGAACGGCCTGAAAGCTCTGGGTGTCGCGCCGACTCCGATCGAGGCGGTCGCGCACGACTGGCTGGTCCGTTACCGCCGCAACGGGCGGTTCGCCGAAGCGAAAGCATAACATCCGATGGATTATATCACTGCAATCCTGCTCGGCATCGTCGAGGGGATCACCGAATTCCTGCCCGTCTCGTCGACCGGCCACCTGATCCTCGCGACCGAGTTGCTCGGCTACAACGCCGAGCGCTGGGCGGTGTTCAACATCGCGATCCAGCCGGGAGCGATCCTCGCGATCGTCGTTCTGTACTGGCGCACGTTCCTGCGCGTCATGACCGGCGTCATCAAGCTTGAGCCGACCTCGGTCGCGTTCGTGCGCAACATCCTGCTCGCGTTCTTCCCGGCGGTCGTCCTTGGCCTGTTGTTCTCGAAACAGATCGACGCATTGTTGGAAAATGCCGTCGTCGTTGCCTGGTCGCTGATCATCGGCGGCGTCGCGATCCTGCTGGTGGAGAAGTTCGCCCGACCGAAGGAAACCGGCGGCATCGCCAATGTCAGCGTCAAGCAGTCGATCATCGTCGGGCTGGTCCAGTGCATCGCGATGATCCCGGGCGTCAGTCGTTCGGGCGCGACGATCATGGGCGCGATGGCATTCGGCGTCGACCGGCGTACCGCGGCGGAGTTCAGCTTCTTCCTCGCGGTGCCGACACTGACGGGCGCGACGGCGTTGCAACTCTACAAGCACAAGGATGCGCTGACGTCGCACGACGCGGGACTCATCGGCGTCGGCGCGCTGGTGTCGTTCGTCGTTGCGACCATCGTGGTGAAGGCGTTCATGGCCGTGGTCACACGCTATGGTTTTGCGCCGTTCGCCTGGTACCGAATCGTCGCCGGAGCGGCGGCGCTGATCTGGCTTGGTATGCGGTAAGGTCCGATACGGACCTAATAATTGCGCTTCTTGCGATCCGCTCGCAGTGTTTCCGGCTCGAATGCACCGATATTGGGTCAACTTATCTGACCTAATACGTTGACGCCCATGTAACGACTAGTCAGACGCCACCATCGGAGGGCGTTATGGCCGAAAACCCGATGTTGAAGTTCGTCGACCGCGATCAGTCGTATCCCGCAAAGCGCCCGGCGCTGGCGCGTGCGGAGGACTTTCGCGAGATCGCCGACAAATATGCGCTCGAAAGCGCCGAGGAACAGTCGGCGCGCTGTTCGCAGTGTGGCGTCCCCTATTGCTCGGTCCACTGCCCGCTGCACAATCACATCCCCGACTGGCTGCGCCTGACCGCCGAGGGGCGCCTGCGCGAAGCCTATGAGTTGTCCAACGCCACATCTACGATGCCCGAAATCTGCGGCCGCATCTGTCCGCAGGACCGGCTGTGCGAGGGCAATTGCGTCATCGAATTTTCCGGCCATGGCGCGGTCACCATCGGTTCGGTCGAGAAGTTCATCACCGACACCGCCTGGGAAGAGGGCTGGGTCGAGCCCATCGTCCCCGGCCCGGCCCGGGGCCAGTCGGTCGGTATCATCGGTGCGGGTCCGGCAGGACTGACGGCCGCGGAACTGCTGCGCGTGCGCGGCTATGACGTCCACGTCTATGACCGGCACGACCGCGCGGGCGGCCTGCTCACTTATGGCATCCCCGGCTTCAAGCTGGAGAAGCCCGTGGTCATGCGCCGCGTCGACCGGCTGATCGAAGGCGGCATCGTCTTCCACCAGAGCTTCGAAGTTGGCCGCGATGCGACGCTCGAGGAACTCCGCGCGAAGCACGACGCACTGCTGGTCGCAACCGGCGTCTACAAGACCCGCGATATCAAGGCGCCGGGCGTTGGTACCAAGGGCGTCGTCGAGGCGCTCGACTACCTCACCGCATCGAACCGCAAGGGCTTCGGCGATGTCGTGCCCGCGTTCGACGACGGATCGCTAAACGCCGACGGCAAGAACGTCGTCGTCATCGGCGGCGGTGACACCGCGATGGACTGCGTCCGCACCGCCATCCGCCAGGGCGCGAAATCGGTGAAGTGCCTCTACCGCCGCGACCGTGCGAACATGCCCGGCTCGCAGCGCGAAGTCGCGAACGCCGAGGAAGAGGGCGTCGAGTTCGTCTGGCTGTCCGCGCCCGAAGCGTTCGACGGCACCGACGGCGTCACTGCCGTCCGGGCCGCCAAGATGCGCCTCGGCCGCCCCGATGCCAGCGGCCGCCGCGCGCCCGAACCCGACCCCGGCAGCGAGTTCCGCGTCGAGGCCGACCTCGCGATCAAGGCACTGGGCTTCGATGCCGAAGACCTGCCTAAACTGTTCGGCTCGCCCGATTTAGGCGTCACCCGCTGGGGCACGCTGCGCGTCGACCACAAGACGATGATGACCAGCCTCGATGGCGTGTTCGCCGGCGGCGACATCGTGCGTGGCGCGAGCCTGGTCGTCTGGGCGGTCCGCGACGGGCGCGATCTGGCCGAACACATGCACAAGTATCTGAGGGCGAAGGCGACGGTTTCCCGGGAAGAAAAGATCGCCGCATGAAGTTTGCTGTCGCCCTCATCGGTCTGGCCGTCGCAGCGCCCGTGCTTGCGCAGGTTCCGGTGCAGCCGTCACCGGCACCCGCCGATGCCGCAGCGCAGATCGAACCGGTGCGCCTCGCCGCTGCAAAGCCGGTTATCGATCGCCTGTGGCCGCTGGGCACCTATCGCCGCCTGATGGACGGTACGATGAGCAAGATGATCGACGGCGTGATGGACCAGATGTTCCAGATGCGCGCGTCCGACATCGCACCCGCAAAGGCGGGAACCGAAGACAAGACCATGGGCGAAGTGGCCCAGTCTCGCGACCCCGACTTCCGTGAGCGGATGCGCATCACGACCGATGTGATGTTCAAGGAAATGATGCCGATGTTCGACCGCGTCGAGCCGTCGATCCGCGAGGCGATGACGAAAATCTACGCGCGCAAGTTCACCGCGGCACAACTCGGCGACCTCGACCGGTTTTTCCAGACACCGACAGGCGCGCTTTATGCCCGCGAGTGGATGGCCGCTTACATGGACCCCGAAATGCTCAAGGGCATGCAGGCGTTCGTGCCCGAAATGATGAAGGCGATGCCCGCCATCATGACCAAGGTGGAGGCCGCGACCAAGCACCTGCCACCCCCGCCCAAGCCGAAGAGCGACCAATGACCGACCTCCGCACCCATTTCGCCGAACATGGCATGTACCGCCCCGACATGGAGTCGGACGCGTGTGGCGTCGGCCTGATCGCTGCGACCGACGGGCGCGCTTCGCGCCGTGTCGTCGCCTCCGGGATCGAGGCGCTGAAGGCGGTGTGGCACCGCGGTGCCGTCGATGCCGATGGCAAGACGGGCGATGGTGCCGGCATCCATGTCGACCTGCCGACCGCGTTCTTCGACGATGCGATCGTCGCCAGCGGGCACAAGCCGCTCGACCGGCGGCTGGCCGTCGGCATGATCTTCCTGCCGCGCACCGACCTTGGCGCGCAGGAAAGCTGCCGCACGATCGTCGAGAGCGAGATCATCGAGGCCGGGTTCAGCATCTATGGCTGGCGCCAGGTGCCCGTCGACGTGTCGGTCATCGGCAAGAAAGCGCAGGAAACGCGCCCCGAGATCGAGCAGATCATGATCGCGGGGCCCCGCCCCGAACGCGTGACGGCAGAGGAGTTCGAAAAGACCCTGTACCTCGTCCGGCGCCGGATCGAGCGGCGCATCGTCGCGGCGCAGGTGCGCGATTTCTATGTCTGTTCGCTGTCGTGCCAGTCGATCGTGTACAAGGGGCTATTCCTCGCCGAGAGTCTTTCGGTCTTCTACCCCGACCTGACAGACGAACGCTTCACGTCGCGCGTGGCGATCTTCCACCAGCGATATTCGACCAACACCTTCCCGCAATGGTGGCTGGCGCAGCCGTTCCGCAGCCTTGCGCACAATGGCGAGATCAACACCATCCGCGGCAACCGCAACTGGATGAAGTCCCACGAGATCCGCATGGCGTCCCTCGCCTTCGGTGACGCGTCGGACGACATCAAGCCGGTGATCCCGGCGGGCGCCAGCGACACCGCAGCCCTCGACGCGGTGTTCGAGGTCATCTGCCGTTCCGGCCGCGACGCGCCGACCGCGAAGACGATGCTGGTGCCCGAGGCATGGCAGGACAAGGCCGACATGCCGGCCGCGCACACCGACATGTACGCCTATCTCGCATCGGTCATGGAGCCGTGGGACGGCCCCGCCGCGCTCGCGATGACCGACGGCCGCTGGGCGGTCGCGGGTATGGACCGCAACGCGCTGCGCCCGCTGCGCTATACGCTGACCAACGACGACCTGCTGATCGTGGGCAGCGAGACCGGAATGGTCGTGGTGCCCGAGGCGACGGTTATCGCAAAGGGGCGGCTGGGCCCCGGCCAGATGATCGCGGTCGACCTCGAAGAGGGTCGCCTGTTCCAGGATCGCGAGTTGAAGGACCGGCTCGCCGCCGACGCGCCCTATGGCGAGATGGTCGGCGAATTCCTGTCGCTGAACGACCTCGGCGATGTCGAGGACCAGCCGGAGTTGCTGTCGCGCGCCGAGTTGATCCGCCGCCAGGTCGCGGCGGGCATGACGATGGAGGACATGGAGTTGATCCTGTCGCCCATGGTCGAGGACGCGAAGGAAGCCATCGGATCGATGGGCGACGACACGCCGCTCGCCGTGATTTCCGACAAGCCGCGCCTCATCCACCAGTTCTTCCGCCAGAACTTCTCGCAGGTCACCAATCCGCCCATCGACTCCCTGCGCGAACGTCAGGTGATGTCGCTGAAGACCCGGTTCGGAAATCTCGCCAACATCCTCGACCAGGATTCTGGGCGCGACCGGGTGCTGGTGCTCGATACGCCTGCACTGTCGAACAATGACTGGACGCGGTTGAAGACGCATTTCGGGCCGGTGGCAGCCGAAATCGACTGCACCTTCGATGCGAATTCGGGCGCCGACGGCCTGCGTGCCGCGATCACACGCGTGCGGCAAGAGGCCGAGCAGGCAATTCGCGAAGGGCGCAGCGAGCTGTTCTTGACCGACGAGGCCGTGTCCGAAAGCCGCGTCGGCATCCAGATGGTGCTCGCCGCCGCCGCCGTGCACACGCACCTCGTGCGCAAGGGGCTGCGGTCCTACGCGTCGGTCAACGTTCGGTCGGCCGAATGCCTCGACACTCATTATTTCGCGGTGCTGATCGGTGTCGGCGCGACGACGGTGAACGCGCATCTGGCCGAACTGTCGATTGCCGACCGACATGCGCGCGGCCTGTTCGGCGACCAGTCGCTCAGCCAATGCGTCGAGCGTTATGTCCATGCGGTCGGCGAAGGGCTGCTGAAGATCATGTCGAAGATGGGGATCGCCGTGATCTCCAGCTATCGCGGCGGTTATAATTTCGAGGCGGTTGGACTGAGCCGCGCACTGGTCGACGACCTGTTCCCCGGCATGCCCGCAAAGATTTCGGGCGAAGGCTATGCCTCGCTCTACGTCAACGCGCAGGAACGGCACGATGCGGCGTACGACACGGGCGTCGCGACCTTGCCCATCGGCGGCTTCTATCGCCAGCGCGCGGGTGGTGAGCAGCATGCCTATTCGGCGCAGCTGATGCACCTGTTGCAGACGGCGGTCGGAACCGACAGCTATTCGACCTACCTGCAATTCTCGCGCGGCGTGCGCGACCTGCCGCCGGTCTATCTGCGCGACCTGCTGGAATTCAACTACGCCAAGGAACCGGTGCCGATCGACCATGTCGAGGCGATCACCGAGATTCGCAAACGCTTCGTGACGCCCGGCATGTCGCTGGGCGCGCTGAGCCCCGAAGCGCATGAGACGCTGGCGATCGCGATGAACCGCATCGGTGCCAAGGCGGTATCGGGCGAAGGCGGTGAGGATTCGGCGCGCTTCAAGCCCTACCCCAATGGCGACAACGCCAATTCGTCGATCAAGCAGATCGCGAGCGGGCGGTTCGGCGTCACCGCGGAATACCTCGGCTCCGCCGAAGAGATCGAGATCAAGGTCGCGCAGGGCGCCAAGCCCGGCGAGGGCGGGCAGTTGCCCGGCTTCAAGGTGACCGAACTGATCGCGAAGCTGCGGCATTCGACGCCGGGCGTCACGCTCATCTCCCCGCCACCGCATCACGACATCTATTCGATCGAGGATCTGGCGCAGCTGATCTACGACCTGAAGCAGATCAACACCCGCGCCCGCGTCTGTGTGAAGCTCGTCTCGTCGGCGGGTATCGGCACGGTCGCGGCGGGTGTGGCGAAGGCGCATGCCGACTGTATCCTGATCGCGGGGCACGTCGGCGGCACCGGTGCATCGCCGCAGACCAGCATCAAATATGCCGGCACGCCGTGGGAAATGGGCCTGACCGAGGTCAACCAGGTGCTGACGCTCAACGGACTGCGACACCGCGTGAAGCTTCGCACCGATGGGGGCCTCAAGACCGGCCGCGACATCGTGATCGCCGCGATCCTGGGCGCCGAGGAATTCGGCATCGGCACGCTGTCGCTCGTCGCGATGGGCTGCATCATGGTGCGCCAGTGCCATTCGAACACCTGCCCCGTCGGCGTCTGCGTGCAGGACGAAAAGCTCCGCAAGAAATTCACCGGCACGCCCGAAAAGGTCATCAACCTGATGACCTTCATCGCGGAGGAAGTCCGCGAAATCCTTTCGCGCCTGGGCTTCAAGTCGCTCGACGAGGTCATCGGCCGCACCGAGCTGCTCCGCCAGGTCAGCCGGGGTGCCGAACATCTCGACGACCTCGACCTGAACCCCATTTTGGCGAAGGTCGATGCGGACGACGACATGCGCCGCTTCAACGTACCCGGCGGCCGCAACCCCGTGCCCGACAGCCTCGACGCGCAGATCCTGCACGATGCGAAGCCAGTGTTCGACCGGCGTGAGAAGATGCAGCTGACCTATACCGTGCGGAACACCCACCGCGCGGTCGGCACCCGCCTGTCCGCCGAAATCACCGAACGCTTCGGCATGAGCGCGCTCAACGATCACCATGTGCAGGTCCGCCTGCGCGGATCGGCGGGACAGTCGCTCGGCGCGTTCCTGTGCAAGGGCATCACGCTCGAGGTGTTCGGCGATTCGAACGACTATGTCGGCAAAGGGCTCTCCGGGGGTATCATCACCTTGCGCCCGATGGTGTCGTCGCCGCTCGAAACACGCGAGAACACGATCATCGGCAACACCGTCCTCTACGGCGCGACCAGCGGCAAGCTGTTCGCGGCGGGTCAGGCGGGTGAGCGCTTCGCCGTGCGCAACTCGGGCGCGGATGTCGTCGTCGAAGGCTGCGGCGCCAATGGCTGCGAATACATGACCGGCGGCACCGCGATCATCCTGGGCGATGTCGGCGACAATTTCGGTGCGGGGATGAGCGGCGGCATGGCGTTCGTCCTCGACGACACCGGCAATTTCGAACGCCGCGCGAACCCCGAAACGATCACGTGGAACCGCCTGTCGTCGCTGCACTGGGAAACCAAGTGCCGGGCACTCATCGCCGAACATGCGCTCGCGACCGACAGCAAATGGTCGAACGCAATCCTCGACGACTGGGACCGCTGGCGCGAAAAGTTCTGGCAGGTGGTGCCACGCGAAATGCTGACCCGGCTGCCCTGGCCGCTGAGCGACGAGGAACAACTGGTCGCTGCAGAATAACGCAATTTCGCAGCGTTGAGTCGATGGACTAAGCGCCGCGCATCGCGTTAAGGCAGCGGGAATGTGGCTTCTCCACCAATTCCCGCTCTGCCCGTTTTCACGCAAGGTGCGCCTTCTGCTCGGCGAGAAGGGCGTGGGCTATGAACTCGCGCTCGAAAAGCCGTGGGAGCGGCGCGATGAGTTCATCGACCTGAATCCGGCGGGCACGACGCCGGTGCTGGTGGAGACCGACCGCGACATCAAGCTCAGCAATTCGAACGCGATCTGCGAATATTTCGAAGAGACGGTCGACAAGGCGCGGATGATTTCGGGCACCGCGATCGACCGTGCCGAGATCCGCCGCCTGACCGCATGGTTCGACGAGACATTCTACCAGGCGGTCACCGGTCCGCTGCTGCAGGAACGCATGCTGAAGCGCGTCGTCCACCGCATGTCGCCCGATACCGCGTCGCTGCGAGAAGCGATGAAGGCGGCAAACGCAATGCTCGATTATGTCGACTTCCTGATCGACCACCGCGCCTGGCTCGGCGGATCGGCACTCAGCCTAGCCGACCTTGCAGCCGCCGCGCATATCTCGGTCGCCGACTATCTCGGCGGCATCGACTGGCGCGCGCACGACCAGACGCGCGGCTGGTACATGGCGATGAAATCGAGGCCATCCTTCCGCCCTTTATTGGCTGAGCGGATGGCGGGCGTCTCGCCACCCGTGGATTACGACAAAGTCGATTTCGGCGACAATTGACGCGCCGCCCGATGAAACAGGGCGGCCGACACAAGCCATAGTCCGGTAAAGAAGGCGCTCACGAGGATGACGCTCACCGGACCGCCCGGCTGATGCGCCGTCGATGGTGCGGTTGCTATCATCCCGCCGAGAAACACCTGTACCGCGGCGACACCCAACATGACGCGCGCCATGCCCGCGGGGCGGAACTGTGTGGCGAAACTGCCCACCCCAGCCGTCAGGACCAGGCAGAAGAAGCTGAGATTGACCGGATTGTCCTCCCCGCCGATGATGCCCACGGCAACATTGGCCCAAACCAGCAGGAACGACGTGGCCAGTGCGACGATGACACCGCCGCGATGCGCCAGGCCCGGCGACATGGATGCGGCCCGTTCGTAAAGAACGAGCGTCCCCGCCATCAGCGTCCCGAGGAACAGGAACGACGCCGGCCCCCAATGCCATTCGTCGCTGACCTGCATCATGGCGAGCGGCGTCATGAGCAACAGTCCCGCCCCGCCCCAGCGCGCGATCCGCCAACGATTCCCGTTTTCCATCTGCTTGCCTCCATATGCGAATTAAGGCTTAACCCTGCCCTGTCCGCCGGTGAGCGGCATGAGCAAGGTCTGAGATTTCGCTGAAAAATGGCTCGGGACCAGTTCTCCTTCGACCGGTTCAGGCTCGACTTGCCCGACCGACGGTTGTTGCGGGACGGCGAACCGGTCGACCTGAACAACCGGTATTTCGATGCGCTCGCGCTGTTGCTCCGCGAGCAGGGACAGCTGGTGCCGAAAGACCGGTTCATGACAGAGGTCTGGCGCGGCGTGCCCGTGACCGACGAGGCGCTCACGCAGTGTATTCGCACACTGCGGCGGCTGCTCGATGACGATGCCGCAAGGCCCCGCTTCATCGAAACGGTGCCCAAGCACGGCTACCGGTTCGTGGGCCCGGTCGACGAGGTGGCGCTGGTAGCGCCCCAAAAGGATATGCCATCGACCGCCGCATTGCGTCGCGCACTTGCGATCGCCGCTGCTGCAGCGATCGGTGGCGGGCTGGCGGGGGTCGCCGGCGGACTCTTTTACGGTTTCGGCGTGAATGCCGGCGCGGCACCACCGGCAATGGGCGCAACGTCGGTCTTATTCGTGTTGCTGGCGATCAACATGTTGGTCGGACTTCTCGGGGGCGCCGGCGTCGGCACGGGACTGGCGATCGCCGACCTGATGCATGCCAACCGGCTGGCATCAAGCATTCTCGGCAGCGCTGCGGGGGGACTTCTCACCGGCGCTGTTGCAAAACTCGTGGGCCTGGACGCTTTTCGCCTGTTGCTCGGGCAGTCACCCGTACAGATGACGGGTGCCGCCGAAGGAGCGGCGCTGGGCGCAGCGGCGGGCCTCGCGACATGGCTGACCTATCGCAACAGCAGCACTCTGCCACGAAGCGCAATGTGGGGCGGGGTGATCTGCGGATCGGCCGGCCTGCTGATCGTTAGCCTTGGCGGAATCCTGTTGGGCGGCAGCCTGGACTCATTGCTACACGGATTTCCGAACGCACGCTTCCCGCTGGGATCGATCGGCGCGGTGTTCGGCGAAGCGGGTTTCGGGCCGGTCAGCCGGGTAATAACAGGTGCGGTCGAAGGATTCCTCTTCGGTGCATGCCTGACCGCAGCGGTGCAGTTCGCGCGGCAGGCCATGGGAGCAAACGCGAGATGATCACCGTCTGGGGCGAGGGGCGTGGTTTCCGCGTCGTGTGGTTGCTCGAGGAAATGGGCCTGCCCTATCGCCTGCGCCCGGTCGACCTGCTGGCGGGCGCCGAGAACGATCCCGAATTCCTCGCCATCAATCCGGCGGGGCTCATCCCGGCACTGCAAGACGGCGACACCGTCATCGTCGAATCGATTGCGATCCTCGACTATCTGACCACGCGCTATGGCCCTACGCTGCTCGCTCCTGCGCCGGACAATCCGGCGTATGCCCGCTACCAGCAGTTCCTGCACCTGGGCGAAGCAGGGCTGGCCGGGTTCGCGTTCATGGTGTTCGCCGACACCGTCATTGCTCCGGAGGACCGTCGCGAAAGCTGGCTCGGTAGCTATGCGCGGGAATTGTTCGAAAGCCGGCGCGGGATCGTCGCGCGTCAACTCGCGCAGGCGCCCTATATGGCGGGGGACACATTCACCGCCGCCGACATCTCGGTGACCTACGCGCTGGAATTCGCCAAGCGGAACGCTGGCATCTTACTCGACGAGCCAGAGAGCGCGTATCTCCTGCGCGTCAGGGCGCGCGACGGGTACCGGCGGGCAATGGATACATGCCAGGCCACCAAGGTCTGGGTGGAGTCGCTCGGCGAACACATGTAGCTCGCCCCCGGCTATTGCGCGGCGGACGCAAGCTTATAAACCCGGGGCGATGGTGCTCTACCGCATCTTGCTGGCGATCGTCGCCCTCACGACTGCGGTTTTCCTGTTCTTCTTCCTGTGGGGCATCGGCGACGGAACCATCTCTGCGGACAATATCGCATTGTGGCTGGCGATCCTCGCCATTCCCGCGGCCGTGATGTTCGCGGGCCATCGGCTCGCGGCAAATGGACAGCGCGCGGTGGCATCGGTGCTGCTTTCGCTGCTCGCCATACCGGCGACATTGGTCGGTCTGTTTTTCCTGATCCTCATCCTCGCGGCGCCGGACTGGAAATAACGGCAGCTTGCAGGGCGAACGCGTTAACGCGGCGAAGAGGTCTCATCGCTAAAGGCTGCATCTCTCGTCCATGGAGATGCCCTCGTGAAATTCGTTCCTATCAAGTCGCGTGGCGGCGGTTATCTCGTAGTCGTTGAAAACATCGCCTATCTGCGCGCAGACGAGAACCGCCAGACCAAGATCGGGCTGATCGGCGGCGACTCGTTGCTCGTCGACGGGACGATCGAAGAGGTGGCGGCGATCGTGACGGCGGGGCAAGCCAATCCTGCTGCCCCCGCCTGACCTTTCAGGCGCGCACCGCGCTCACGAAATAATCCAGTTTCAAATCGTCCGTCAGGCGCGCGCCGCGTAACGGATCCCAGCCGAACCCCTGCACGTCGGTCACGCGCATTCCGGCCTCAGCGAGCATCGCGGTCAGTTCGTCGGGAGTGATGAACTTGTCCCAGTCGTGCGTGCCGCGCGGGATGCTGCCCAGCCCTTCGCCGATCTCGATCATCGCGAGGCGCGAGAAATGGGTGCGGTTGGGGGTCGAGAGGATCAGCAGGCCGCCCTCGGCGAGCGTGCCGCACAGTCCCGCGATGAACGCGCGCGGGTCGGCGACGTGTTCGATGACTTCCAGTGAAGTGACGAGATCGAATTTCTCGCCCGCGACCGTCCCGGGATCGCCGCAGCGATAATCGATGCTCAGGCCGACGCCGACGGCGTGGTGACGTGCGGCCTCGACATTTTCGGGCGCGGCATCGACGGCGGTGACGGACGCACCGAGACGCGCGAGCGGTTCGGCGAGCAGCCCTGCGCCACAGCCCATGTCGAGTGCGCGCTTGCCCGCCAGTGGGCGGCGGTCGCGGTCGTCAGCGCCGAAATGCGCGTCGACCTGCGCGCGGACGTAACTCATGCGGACCGGGTTCAAGCGATGAAGCATCGCCGACGAACCCTTCGGATCCCACCATTCGGCCGCCAGCTTGCCGAAATGGGCGGCTTCATCCGCGACGATCGTGGTCATTCCAAGCTGGTCCTTATTCGCCCAAAGCCAATCTGCCCTTGCACTTCCGGCGTCGCAACGGAAAGAGGCGCCCGAGAATCAACATAAAGTTGAAAGTGGGGGCCAGTTCCTTGGCGCGTATAGTCATGAAGTTCGGCGGCACGTCGATGGCGGGGACGGAGCGCATCCGCAGCGTCGCCGCACGCGTGAAGCGCGAAGTGCTGGCCGGAAACCAGGTCGCCGTGGTCGTAAGCGCAATGGCGGGCGAGACGGACCGGCTCGTCAATTTCTGCCGCGAGGCGTCCCCCCTGCATGACCCGCGCGAATATGACGTGGTGGTGGCGGCCGGCGAACAGGTGACGTCCGGCCTGCTGGCAATCGCATTGCAGGCGCAGGGCGTTCGCGCGCGCAGCTGGCTGGGCTGGCAATTGCCGATCCGCACGAGTGCCGCCCACGCATCGGCACGGATCGAGGAGATCGACACCGAAGCCCTCGACGCCGCGATGGCGGGCGGGGAAGTCGCGGTCATCCCCGGATTCCAGGGCATGGCGGAGGGCGACCGCATCTCGACCCTGGGCCGCGGCGGCTCCGATACGTCCGCAGTGGCCGTCGCCGCAGCGGTTAAGGCCGACCGCTGCGACATCTACACCGATGTTGACGGCGTCTACACCACCGACCCCCGCATCGTGCCGCGTGCGCGCAAGCTGAAGCGGGTGACCTATGAGGAAATGCTCGAACTGGCGAGCGTAGGCGCGAAGGTTCTTCAGACCCGTTCGGTCGGCCTGGCGATGAAGGAGGGAGTGCGTGTTCAGGTGCTCTCCAGCTTCGACGACCCAGAAAATGCCCCCGCGGCAGATACACTTCCCGGCACGATGATTGTCGGCGACGACGAGATTGGAGATGACATGGAACGCCAGCTGATCACCGGCATCGCGCATGACAAGAACGAGGCGAAGATCACGTTGACCAGCGTGCCCGACAAGCCGGGCGGCGTGGCGAACATCTTTGGCCCCCTCGCCGAAGCGTCGATCAACGTCGACATGATCATCCAGAACATCAGCCACGGCACCGGTTCGACCGACGTGACCTTCACCGTGCCGGGTGCGGAACTCGCGCGCTCGCTCGACGTGCTGGGGCGCGAGAAGGAGAACATCGGCTATGCCGAGATCGTCCACGATACCAAGGTCGCCAAGATCTCGGTCGTCGGGGTCGGCATGCGCAGCCATGCGGGTGTTGCCTCGACGATGTTCAAGGCGCTCGCCCAGCGCGGCATCAACATCCAGGCGATCACGACCAGCGAGATCAAGGTCAGCGTTCTGATCGACGAGGACGAAACCGAACTCGCCGTCCGCGTGCTGCATACTGCCTACGGGCTGGATGCCGAGGAAGCGGCTGCCTGAATTCGATGCGACCCCGGGCTTGCCCCGGGGGCCCGCGCGGCGCTAGGCGCTGGCGATGAACCAAATCTCTTCGACGGCTGCCCCGCGCCTCCACCAGTTGATGGCGCGCGGCGCGGAATTCCTGGGCAGCGAAACGGCCATCCTGTGCGGCGCGATGTCATGGGTGTCCGAAAGGCACCTCGTTTCCGCAATTTCGAATGCGGGCGGGTTCGGGCTGATCGCGTGCGGCGCCATGACGCCCGAGCTACTCGACACCGAAATCGCTGAGACCAAGAAGCGGACGTCGAAGCCGTTCGGCGTCAACCTCATCACGATGCACCCGCAGCTGATGGACCTGATCGGCATCTGCGCGAAGCATCAGGTGACGCATATCGTGCTCGCGGGTGGACTGCCTCCGGCGGGAAGTCTCGACGCGATCAAGGCGTCGGGTGCGAAGGTCATCTGCTTTGCACCCGCACTCAGCCTCGCGAAGAAGCTGATCCGTTCGGGCGTCGATGCACTGGTGATCGAGGGGATGGAGGCAGGCGGCCACATCGGCCCGGTGTCCACATCCGTGCTTGCGCAGGAAATCCTGCCCGAGGTCGCCGAACAGGTGCCGGTCTTCGTCGCAGGCGGGATCGGGCGCGGCGAGGCAATCGCCGCCTATCTCGAAATGGGCGCGAGCGGGGTCCAGCTGGGCACGCGTTTCGCCTGCGCGACCGAAAGCATCGCGCACGAGAACTTCAAAAAGGCGTTTTTCCGTGCCTCTGCCCGCGACGCTATTGCCAGCGTCCAGATCGACCCGCGCCTGCCGGTCATCCCGGTCCGCGCGCTCAAGAACGCGGGTACCGAGCTGTTCACCGTCAAGCAGCGCGAAGTCGCGAACCTGCTCGACGAGGGCACTGTCGCAATGGGCGAAGCGCAGCTGCAGATCGAGCATTACTGGGCCGGCGCGCTTCGCCGCGCGGTCATCGACGGCGACGTCGAGAACGGGTCGCTGATGGCGGGTCAGTCGGTCGGCATGGTGACCCGCGAGGAACCGGTTGCGGAAATCATCGCGGCACTGTGCCGCGAGGCCGAAAGTGCTTTGTCATCGCGTTGAAACAACTGTATCGTTTCTGGACGCAGCGCAGCATAACTTCCGTTGTACGCACATTCGATTCGCCATATTCCGGTAGCGAATCGAATACGGGGCTAAACCAGATGAAGACGTTCTCGACCATTGCATGCGGCCTTATCGCAGCGACCATCGTTGCTGCGCCCGCATCGGCTGCAACGGTTGTGTTCGACACCTGGAACACCTCGACCGATGGTACGGACGGGATTGTCCGTGCGTTCGCCGCGAGCGGTATCAACGTCAAGGCGACGGCATTCAGCTATAACTCGTCGCTTAGCCGTGCCTTCCTTGGCGATTACGGCAGCGCCGGCCTCGGCGTGACGAACAACAACGAGAGCGGCGCAAACGAGACGCATCGGGTCGACAACTCGTCGGGCAACGACTTCATCATGCTGGTCTTCGATCGTGCGGTGAATGTTTCGGGCGCGGTCCTCAACACCTATTCAGGTGGCGATACGGACGCATTTGTCAGCTATGCGACGCTGAACGGCGCCTATGGGATGGATCTGTCGACGATTTCGCTGTCCAACTCGGTTTTCAGCACGCTCAACTCGAACGGCAAGAATGTCGAAGGCGCTGCCAGCGGTACGCTGACCAACCTCATGACGGGCGTCAGCTCGGGCAACGTCTGGGTAATCGGCGCAGCACGTAACGGTGCGGCCGGCTACTGGGACAAGTACACCGACTCCTTCAAGGTCGGAACGGTCAACGTCACGGCGTCGATCCCCGAGCCTGCGACCTGGGCGATGATGATCGGCGGGTTCGGCCTGGTCGGCATGTCGATGCGTCGCCGCCGCCGCGCCGCAGTGACCTTCACCGCAGCCTGATTATTGCAGCGGACTACGGTCCGGTCCTGTAACGCACACATAATAGTCGGCCGTCGCGAACCAGCTTCGCGGCGGCCGATTGCTTTTGTTGCCTGCACTTGTGTTGGACGTAGCCCACGCATCTGTTAGCGTTCGCTGACATGCTTGCTGCCCAGTCCGCCCGCCTGATCCTGACCCGCCTTCACGAGGTCATGGCTGCGCGAACGGGCGCCCAGGCAAAGCTCAACCAGGTCGTCGGCATCATCGGCGAAGCGCTGGAGAGCGAGGTCTGCTCGATCTACCTGCTGCGCGACGGGTTGCTCGAACTTTACGCGACCCGCGGCCTGAAACAGGAAGCCGTTCACGTCACGCGCCTCGCCATGGGCGAGGGCCTCGTCGGCACCATTGCCGAAGATGTCGAACCGCTGAACCTCGATGAGGCCACCAGCCACCCGGACTTCGCCTATAAGCCGGAGACCGGCGAAGAACTGTTCCACAGTTTCGCCGGCGTGCCGATCGTCCGCCGCCAGGCCGCTGTTGGCGTCCTCTGCGTCCAGCATGCCGAACCCCGCCGTTACGACGATGTCGAGATCGAGGCGCTGCAGACCGTCGCAATGGTGCTGAGCGAGCTGATTTCGAACGCCGGGCTGGTGGACGAAGCAAAGACTGCCGGGGCCCGGGCCGCGCAGATCGCATCGCAGCGGCTGTCGGGCCTTCGCCTGGTCGATGGCATGGCGCGGGGTCATGCGGTGTATCACCAGCCGCGCATCCTGATCGAACACACGGTTGCCGAGGATACCGAGGCCGAGCGCGCGCGCGTCTATTCCGCTTTCGCCAAGATGCGCGAGCAGATCGACAACATGACCAACCTCGCCGAATTCGGCGGCGACGGCGAACACCGCGAAGTGCTCGATACCTACAAGATGTTCGCTTACGACGAGGGCTGGTCCCGTCGCATCAACGAGGCGATCGACAGCGGCCTGACGGCAGAAGCAGCCATAGAACGCGTCCAGCAGCGCACGCGAACGCGCATGCGGCAGATCGACGATCCCCTGTTGCAGGACCGGATGCACGACCTCGAGGATCTTGCGAACCGCCTGTTGCGGATCGTCTCGGGGCAACTCGGGACGGCGGCGCAGGCGGGGTTGCGGCAGGACACGATCCTGATCGCGCGCAACCTGGGTCCCGCCGAGTTGCTCGAGTACGACCGGCGCCGGTTGAAAGGCGTCGTCCTCGAGGAAGGGTCGCTCACTGCGCACGTGACAATCGTTGCCCGCGCCATGGGCGTGCCGATGCTGGGCCGTGTCCGCGACGTGCGCCAGTCGATTGCCGACGGCGACCTGTTGCTGCTCGATGTCGGACAGGCGAGTGTCACCGTGCGACCCGCGGCGGCGATCGAGGAAGCATTCGAAACCCGGCTGGTCACGGGCCAGAAACGCCGCGCCGCCTTTGCCGCACTTCGCGATATGCCTTCGGTGTCGAAGGACGGCCTTGCCGTTCCGCTGATGATGAACGCGGGCCTGCGTGACGATGTGGCGGCGCTCGACCTGACCGGCGCCGAGGGCATCGGCCTGTTCCGCACCGAATTCCAGTTCCTCGTTTCCGCCACCATGCCGCAGCGTGAGCGCCAGCAGCGGCTGTATCGCGACGTGCTGGATGCCGCAGGCGAACGTCCCGTCATCTTTCGCACCGTCGACATCGGCGGCGACAAGGCCCTGCCCTATCTGCGCGCCGACGCGGGGCAAGAGGATGAGGAAAATCCGGCACTTGGATGGCGCGCACTGCGCCTGGCGCTGGACCGCGACACACTGATGAAGGCGCAGGCGCGCGCGTTGCTGGAAGCTGCCGCGGGTCGCAACCTGCAGGTAATGTTCCCGATGGTCAGCGAACCCTGGGAATATGATCAGGCGCGCGCGATTTTCGAGGCACAGCACAACTGGCTTGCCGAGCGCGGAAAGCGGCTGCCGGCGACAATCAAATACGGCGCGATGCTCGAAGTCCCGGCGCTCGCAGAGGTTCTCGACCTGTTGCTGCCGCGCCTCGACTTCCTGTCGGTCGGGACGAACGACCTGACCCAGTTCCTGTTCGCGGCGGACCGCGCCAATCCCAAGCTTGCCGAACGGTACGACTGGCTGAGCCCGGCGATCCTGCGCTTCCTGGCGCGTGTCGCCCGCGAATGCGCAGCAGCCGGCGTTCCCGTGGGCGTATGCGGCGAAATGGGCGGACGGCCGCTCGAGGCGATGACGCTGATCGGGCTCGGCATCGACCGGCTGTCGATCACGCCTGCCGCGATCGGGCCGGTCAAGGCGATGATCCGGTCGCTCGATGTCGGGAAGCTGCGCGCCGCTCTGCCTGCCTTGCTGGCGACACCGCCTGCCGACATGCGGGTGGCGCTGGACGAATGGGCACGCGAGGCGGGTGTGGAGCTGGCGTGAACGTGGGTTGCAAATAATTTCGCTTTGGCGTGAGCCGGTTGACAGGGGCGGCACAGATGGTGACACAAACGACCGGTCGTAAGCCTAGGACGCGGGCTACGACCGGGAGAAGCGCTAAGATGGTCGAAGGCGACGCTACGACCGAGGACGAGGGCGGCGGTCTGTTCCCGCAGAGCGTCGGCGAGCGTTTGCGTGCGGCCCGGACCGCGGCGCAGCTCGACCTCAACGATGTCGCGACCAAGACCCGGATCCCCATCCGCCACCTGGAAGCGATCGAGCGCAGCGATTACGCCAGCCTGCCGTCCGCTACCTACGCCATTGGTTTTGCGCGTTCATTCGCGCGTGCGGTCGATGCAGACGAAGCCGCGATCGCGCGGGATTTACGGGCGGAACTGGGTCGCGCGCCTGCCGATGATGCGGATTTCACGCCCTATGAACCGGTCGACCCTGCCCGCCTGCCCTCGCGCCTGCTCGCATGGTCGACCGCGATCATCGCGATACTGCTGGTCGGCGGCTATCTGATCCTGCGCACCGAAATCTTCGGGCAGAGCGCCCCGCCGCCGGTCGAAGCGCCGACGGCGACGACGACACAGCCGACGACTCCTGTTGCGGCAACACCCGCGCCCGCCGCAGTTCCCACGACCGGAACGGTCATGCTGACCGCAACGGCGCCGGTGTGGCTGCGCGTCTACGACAAGGCCGACAAGGTGCTGTTGCAGAAAGAAATGGCCGTCGGCGAGACGTTCACGGTCCCGGCCGATGCCGATACGCCGATGGTGCGGACCGGCCGCGCCGACGCGCTGAAAGTGACCATCGACGGACGCGAGGTTCCACCGCTGGGACCACCAGAAAAGACCGTTCGCAATGTCGTGCTGACCGCGGCTGCACTCGCCGCACGCCCGGCGCCGACTGCAGCAATTCCATCGGCGCCCCCCTTGCAGGCGCCGGCACAAGCGCCCACCGCAGCGGCGCCGGTAACCGCTCCGGCCGACAATGGGGCCGGACCCGCACAGTGATCGAGGGACGAATGACGAATTATCGTATCGCGGCGGCCGTAATCACGCTGGCCACGGCAACGTCGGCTATCGCGCAGACGGCACCGATCGACCAGCGTGTCGGAAAGCTCGAAAAGGAAATGCGCGCGGTTCAGCGCACCGTGTTTCCGCAAGGCGTGCCGGTGCAGCCTGACCTCACCACGCCGATGACACCCCCGGTCGCTGCCGGAAACCCCGCCAGCGCGCCGATCACCGACCTGACCGCACGCGTGGATTCGCTCGAACGCCAGTTGGCCACGCTGACCGGTGCGAGCGAGCAGAACGGCTTCAAGATCAAGCAGCTGGAAGACGCGCTGACGCGTATCCAGACGCGGCTGACCACGCTGGAAGGCGGTGCCCCCGCCACGGTCGCGACCGATCCTTCGGTCGGCGGGCCCGGCCCGGCAACACCAGCCCCGCCGGTCGCGACGCCCAAGCCCGCCACCCGCCCACCTGTCGTGGCTGCGGAACCCTCGACGAAGCCTGACCCGGCGCGACGGTCTGCCGTCGCCGCCATCGAAATGCCCTCGACCGGAGATGCGGCAGAGGACGATTACACCTATGCGTTCCGTCTCTACACCGCGAAATTCTATCCGGAAGCCCAGGCCAAGCTGAAGGAATTCACCGCCAAATACCCGGTGACGAACAAGCGCTGGAGCTATGCACAGAACCTGCTCGGCCGCGCCTATTACGACGAGGGCAAGCCCGCGAACGCAAGCGTCGCATTCAACGAGAACTACGAAAAGGCGCCCAAGGGCGAACGTGCGGCGGATAGCCTGACCTGGCTCGGCCAGTCGCTCGTGCGCCTGAAGCAGAACGCCAAGGCATGCACGGTCTTCAAGGTTCTCGAAGAAGACTATGGGCGCAGCCTGACTGCCGACCAGAAGACGCGCGCTGCCAAGGGACGTTCCGACGCCAAATGCACTACCTGATGCGGCGGTCGCGCGGTTTCGTGACGACTGGCTGAAGCTCAACGGCGGCGACGCCGGGCAGATCGGCGTCGCAGTGTCCGGTGGCGCGGACAGCCTTGCGCTCATGTTGCTTGCCGCCGCGGCTTTTCCCGGTGCCGCCCTTGCAGCGACTATCGATCATGGGCTTCGTCCAGAAGCGGCAGCGGAAGCGGCACTGGTCCAGGAAATCGCGAACAGCATCGCCGTGCCGCACCGCATCCTTAAGCTCGACCTTGCACCCGGCGGGAATATTTCGGCGCGCGCCCGGACCGCGCGCTACACCGCGCTTGAAACGTGGCGGCAGAGCGTCGGTGCGGACTGGATCGCGACCGGTCACCATGCTGACGACCAGCTCGAAACGCTCGTCATGCGGCTCAATCGCAGCTCGGGCGTGGGCGGGCTCGCAGGTATCCGGCGACGAAACGGCACGATCGTTCGCCCGCTGCTCGGCTGGCGCCGTTCGGAGCTGGAGGCGATCGTTGCCGGTGCGGGCCTGACGCCCGTCGACGACCCGACCAATCGCGACGACCGCTATGATCGCGCGCGCCTCCGCAAGCTGTTGGGGAGTGCCGACTGGCTCGACCCTACGGCCGCAGCGAGAAGTGCCGACCAGCTCGCCGACGCCGATTCGGCGCTCGATTGGGTGGCCAGGACCATCGAACCGGATGCCGAAATCATGGCCGACCTGCCCGATGAACTCGCGCGGCGCGTGCTGCTTCGCGCCATCCATGGCGTCGATCCCGGTCTCGACCCACGCGGTGAAGCGCTGGGCCGCGCGCTCGCCGAATTACGGCGCGGCGCGAAGACGATGCTCGGCGATGTCCTGTGCATTCCGGACAAGCGCTGGCGTTTCGAGGCTGCACCCGACCGGCGCACGGACCATCTTGTCGAATCCTGATTTGCGATAAGTGCCGCGCCGTTCCATTGCCATTAACCTGTGAGCGCCTATCTTGTGCGCGAAAGGTTCCGACACGCATGAACGACGACAAGCAGCCGAACGGCAATCCGTGGATGAAGAGCATGGCCATATGGGTCGGCATCCTCGTCGTGCTCGCGGCGTTCGTGATGGTCGTGGACGGCCGCACCAGCAAGACGGCGGGTGCCAACGGCATCGCCTATTCGGACTTCATCGCGAAGGTCGACGAGGGCTCGGTCAAGACCGCCAAGATTTCTGGCGACATCATTTCGGGCGCGCTGTCGAACGGCGAGCAATACCGCACCTATGCCGTGACGGACCCGACGCTCATCCCGCGCCTGACCAAGGCGAACGTGACCTTCTCGGGCCAGCCGGAGGAAACGGCGTCGATCTGGGTGTTGCTGCTTTATCAAGCGCTGCCCTTCGTTCTGATGATCGGCCTGGCGGTGTTCGTCATGCGCCAGATGCAGAAGAATTCGGGCGGCGGCGCCATGGGATTCGGCAAGAGCCGCGCCAAGATGCTGACCGCACGCGAAGGTCGTGTGACGTTCGACGACGTCGCCGGCATCGACGAAGCGCGCGAAGAGCTGCAGGAAATCGTCGACTTCCTGAAGGATCCGACAAAGTTTGCTCGCCTCGGCGGTAAGATCCCGAAGGGTGCGTTGCTCGTCGGCTCTCCCGGTACCGGCAAGACGCTGCTCGCCCGCGCAATTGCGGGCGAGGCAGGCGTGCCGTTCTTCACCATTTCGGGTTCGGACTTCGTCGAAATGTTCGTCGGCGTCGGCGCCAGTCGCGTGCGCGACATGTTCGCCGAAGCAAAGAAATCCGCGCCGTGCATCGTCTTCATCGACGAAATCGACGCCGTCGGCCGCCATCGCGGTGCGGGCCTCGGCAACGGCAACGATGAGCGCGAGCAGACGCTGAACCAGCTGCTCGTCGAAATGGACGGCTTCGAAGCGAATGAGGGCATCATCATCGTCGCGGCGACCAACCGCCCCGACGTGCTCGACCCCGCGCTGCTGCGTCCAGGCCGCTTCGACCGCCAGGTTGTCGTGCCCCGTCCCGATATCGAGGGCCGCGAAAAGATTCTCGAGGTTCACACCAAGAAGCTGCCGCTCGCGCCCGACGTTGACATCCGCACGCTCGCACGCGGGACACCGGGCTTCTCGGGTGCCGATCTCGCCAACCTTGCGAACGAAGCGGCACTGCTCGCCGCACGCAAGGGCAAGCGCCTGGTCGCCATGCTCGAGTTCGAGGAAGCCAAGGACAAGGTCATGATGGGTGCCGAGCGGCGCTCGATGGTCATGACCGACGACGAGAAGAAAGCGACCGCCTATCACGAGGCAGGCCATGCGCTCGTCTCGCTGCACGTTCCGCATTGCGATCCGCTGCACAAGGTGACGATCATCCCGCGCGGCCGTGCGCTGGGCGTGACGTGGAACCTGCCCGAACGCGACCGTTTCAGCATGAACATGAAGCAGATGAAGGCGCGTCTCGCGCTCGCCTTCGGCGGCCGCATCGCCGAGCAGCTGATCTACGGCAAGGACGAGCTGAACACCGGCGCGTCGAACGACATCCAGCAGGCCACCGACATGGCGCGTGCGATGGTCATGGAATACGGCATGAGCGATAAGCTCGGCTGGCTGCGCTACCGCGACAACCAGGAAGAAGTGTTCCTGGGTCACAGCGTCGCGCGTTCGCAGAGCGTATCGGAAGATACCGCCCGCCTGATCGACCAGGAAGTGCGCCGCTTCGTCGAAGAGGGCGAATCGACCGCACGCCAGGTTTTGACCGACAAGCTCGACGAACTGCACAAGCTGGCCGAAGCGTTGCTCGAATATGAAACGCTGTCGGGCGACGAGGCCAAGCGCGCGATCGCGGGCGAGCCGATCGAGCGCGACCGTGGGCAGAGCAACAAGCCGAAAGCGACCGCTGGCGGATCATCGGTGCCCAGCACCAAGCGTCCCGGCGGCATCGGCGGCCCCGCAGTCCAAGGCGCATAATCCTGCGCATCGGACTGTCGCGCCGCATTTCCGGCGTCTTGCTTCTGCTAACGGTTCCGGCGGCCGCGAACGCGATGTCGGTCGCCGATTTCTTGGCGAAGATCGAAAAGCTGAAAGCCAAGGGCATGGGCGCGATGTTTTCGCCCGACCTGAAGATCGTCATGAACGAGATGAAGTCGGTCTCGACCGACTATCGCTCGGATTTGGCGAAGGCGCCGCGCGGCGAACTCGGCTGTCCGCCACCCAAAGGCCAAGCCAAGTTGAAGAGCGATGAGTTCATTGCCGAATTCTCCGCAGTGCCGCCCGCACAGCGTGCAAACACCAGCGTGAAATCGGTCTTCTACGCGATGATGAAGCGCCGTTTCCCCTGCCGCTAACCGAGCACGCCGAGCGCAACGAGCCCCGCGGCGAACACCAGCAGCGCGACGGCCGAGAAAATCAGCAGGAACGCCGTCCGCCAGATCGCACTGCCCGCGCGCAGGTCATAGGCCTGTTTAAGCTGCCGGTAGAAATGGACCGGCACCAGGAAAAGCGCCCATTCGGTCGGAATGCCGATAGCGGCAACCAGCGCCATCATGACCAGCAGCAGCATGATTGCCGACTGTGAGTAGGTGATGAAAACCGCGTGGTCGTACAGCTTGTACTGCCGTTTCAAGGCAAACATCAGCCACATGAACGGCAGCGAGATCGGGATCAGCGCCCAGGAATACTTATACGCCGACGACTGCAGCTTGTAGAGCGCCAGTTTCGGGTTCTTGAACGCATGCTTGATCCGCTCATCGAAGCTTTTCGAGCCGGTTTCGATGTTGAGATTGTCGCGCAACGCCATCTCGCTGGGCGAAATTCCCTCGACCATCGCGGCAGCCGTGCCAAGGCCGGTAATGTCGCTGCGGATACTCTCGAGCTTCTTGTCGATCGTGCCGGTCGGCTGTCCCTTGGCGACCGCGTCTGCGCGTTGCGCTTCGAGCGTCGCCAGCTGGGCCTTGTTCTTCGCCATCTCCGCCTTGAAGTCGGGTCCGTTGACGACCAGCCCCTTGGACGTTCCGTTCCCATGGCTCTGCGACCGGATCGGCCCACCGACCGACGAAAACACTGCGAACATCAGGAAGACGGAAAACAGGAACAGCGCGAGCGGCGAGACGAACTTCACCCGCTCTCCGTGGATGTAACGCCGCGTCAACTCGCCCGGCCGCCACGCGAGCAGTGGCAGCGTATGCCAGACCTTTCCTTCGAAATGGAAAACACCGTGCGCGATGTCGTGCCACAGTGCCATGAGCGACCGGTGCAGGTGTGACGGCTGGCCGCAGGTAATGCAAAAGGGTCCTTCCAGCGGCGTCCGGCAATTCAGGCACGCGCTTTCATGCGTGTGTCCATCGCTGCCGATGGTGTCGTCCGTTACTGCCAGGCCCCCGCTCATATGCCGTTGCTACCACAGCGGCACGCCCTGAAAAGGGCAGGCCGGACGTTTTGTCGTTGCGCAACCGCTATGCTAGGCGCGCGCCATGGCGCGGGACGACGACAGTACGGCAATGATCGCGGCGATGGGGACGCGTGCTCGCACTGCCGCGCGCACGCTCGCGACCACGCCATGCGCCCAGAAATCGCGCGCACTTCACGCTGCTTCGAAGTCCATCGCGACGCATGCCGACCTCATCCTTGCCGCCAACGCAGAGGACGTCACCGCGGCGCGCGCAAATGACATGTCCGCGGCGATGCTCGACCGGCTGACGCTCGACCGCGCGCGGCTCGACAATATCGTGCAGGGTGTCGCCGCTGTTGCAGAGTTGCGTGACCCCGTCGGCATGATGATCGACGAGAGTACGCGACCCAATGGTCTCAAGCTAACGCGCGTCCGTGTGCCGCTGGGCGTGGTTGGAATCGTCTACGAAAGCCGCCCCAATGTAACGGCGGACGCTGGCGCCCTTTGCCTTAAATCGGGCAACGCCGCGATCCTGCGCGGCGGATCCGAGGCGATCCGTACCAGCCGCGCGATTCATGCCGCAATGATCGAGGGCATCGTATCGGAAGGGCTTCCTGCCGACGCTATCCAGCTGGTGCCGACCGTCGACCGTTCCGCTGTCGGTGCGATGCTGGCCGCCAGCGGGCTGATCGATATCATCATCCCGCGCGGCGGAAAGACCCTGGTCGCGCGCGTGCAGGCCGAAGCACGCGTGCCGGTGCTCGCGCATCTCGAAGGACTCAACCACAGCTATGTCGATGCCGCCGCCGACCCGGCCAAGGCGCGCGACATCGTGGTCAACGCCAAGATGCGCCGGACGGGCGTGTGCGGATCGACCGAGACCGTCCTGATCGACCGCGCCTTCAAGGATGCGGGAAGCCTGGTCAGCGCGTTGCTCGACGCCGGTTGCGAGGTTCGTGGCACGCCCGAGGTCGTGGCGCTCGACGCCCGGGTTCGTGCGGCCGGTGCCGAGGACTGGGATACCGAATATCTCGATGCGATCGTCTCCGCGACGTTCGTCGATGGCGTCGAGGGCGCAATCGAACATATCGCGCGGCATGGTTCCGACCACACCGACGCCATCATCACCGAGGACGAGGCGACCGCCGAACATTTCCTCGCAACCGTCGATTCCGCCATCGTCATGTGGAATGCCTCGACGCAGTTCGCCGATGGCGGCGAGTTCGGCCTGGGCGCGGAAATCGGAATCGCCACCGGCCGCCTTCACGCCCGCGGGCCTGTCGCTCTCGAAGGGCTGACGACTTACAAATGGCAGGTGCGGGGAACGGGCCAGACGCGACCTTGACGCTGACCGGTCTTCTCGGTGGATCGTTCAATCCGGCCCACGTCGGCCATCGCCGCGTCGGGCTCGCCGCGATCGACGAACTGGGCCTCGACGAACTCTGGTGGCTGGTATCGCCGGGCAATCCGCTAAAGGACGCGAAGACACTTGCGCCTCTTTCGGTCCGCCTCCGCGCAGCGCAGTCGGTTGCTCGCCGCTCACGCATCCGGCCGACCGATATCGAGGTACGGCTGGGTACGCGCTACACTATCGACACCGTCCGTGCGCTGATTCGCCGCTATCCGCGCCGCCGTTTCATCTGGATCATGGGCGCCGACATAATCGGCGAATTCCACCGCTGGCGCGACTGGCGGAGGCTGGCTGCACTGGTTCCGATTGCGGTTGTGGTCCGTCCGGGGTATAAGGGGCTTACCGACGCAAGTCCTGCGGCGGTGTGGCTCAGGCGTTTCGTCCGGCCCCTGGGCCAATGCGAAGACTGGACGAGGTGGATACCGCCAGCGATCGTGCTGTTGCACATGGCTCCCGATCCGAGTTCCGCGACGGCCCTGCGCCGTGCGTCACCCGAATGGCACCGCCGCTTCCCCGTAAACCCTGCTCGGCCCCGTCCGCGCTTTCCATAAAGGACCTTCTTTGCCCGCGACCGCGTCTCGCAACCTCGCCCCCGACCCCGTCAATTCGGGTCACGTCATTCCCGGCAACGACCATGTCGACGCCCTCCATGCGATGATCCTGAAGTCGCTCGACGACGACCAGGCCGTGGAAACCATCTCGATTCCCCTCGCAGGCAAATCGTCGATCGCGGATCACATGGTGATCGCGAGCGGCCGTTCCACGCGCCAGGTGGCATCGATGGCGAACAAGCTGGCCGAGAAGATCAAGGCTGAAACCGGCAAGAGTCCCAAGATCGAGGGGCTGCAGACCGCCGACTGGGTGCTGATCGACGCTGGCGACATCATCATCCACCTGTTCCGGCCGGAAGTGCGCAGCTTCTACAACCTCGAACGCATGTGGGCCTTTGGCGACGCACCGCCGCCGCCGATGACGCACTAGGTCTTTGAAACTTCATATCGTTGCGCGCGGGCGGATCGGACGCGGGCCCGAAGCAGATCTCGTCGCGCGTTATGAAAAGCGGATCACCTGGCCGTTTTTGGTCACCGAACTTCCCGAGACCGGCGGGCGCGTGGCCGACCTGCCGACGCCGTCAAAGATTATCGCACTGGATGAAGGCGGCGAGGCGCTGACGTCGGTCGCGTTCGCGAAACTGCTCGAGGGCTGGCGCGACAGCGGTATCCGCGAAGCGCGCTTCCTGATCGGGGCAGCAGACGGGCTGACTACGGAAGAACGTGGCAGCGCCGACAAGATCATCAGCTTCGGTACCGCGACCTGGCCGCACCTGATGGTCCGCGCGATGCTGTCGGAGCAACTCTATCGCGCGACCACAATCATCGCTGGACATCCCTACCACCGCGAAGGCTAAGGCAACCGCCATGCGCACCGATGAAAACCTGACCACCGACCGTCCGACCTTCGTCACCCATCTCGAATGTTCCGAAACGGGCGAACGTTACGAAGCAGACGTCGTCCACGGCCTGTCTCGCGCCGGAAAGCCGCTGCTCGTCCGCTACGACCTCGACGAAGTTCGTAGCGCACTGAGCAAGGACGTTCTTGCCGAACGCCCGCGCGATATGTGGCGCTGGCGCGAGCTCCTGCCGGTCCGCAAGACGTCCGATATCGTCAGCCTGGGCGAATGCGAAACGCCGCTGGTCGAACTCCCGCGCCTCGGCAAGCGACACGGCGCCCGTGCGCCGATCGTGAAAGACGAGGGTCGGTTGCCGACCGGATCGTTCAAGGCACGCGGCCTTGTGATGGCCGTATCGATGGCGAAAGCGCTGGGCATCAAGCGCATTGCCATGCCGACCAACGGCAACGCGGGCGCCGCAATGGCGGCCTATTGCGCGCATGCGGGCATCGAGGCCTATGTCTTCTGTCCCGACGACACGCCCGAGGTGAACGTGCGCGAAATCGCGCTGCAGGGCGCGCATGTTTGGCGGGTCAACGGCCTGATCGGGGACTGCGGCGCTATCGTCGGCGCGGGGAAGGAGCCGATGGGCTGGTTCGACCTGTCGACCTTGAAAGAGCCGTACCGGATCGAAGGCAAGAAAACGATGGGGCTGGAACTCATCGAGCAACTCGACTGGCAGGTGCCGGATGTCATCTTCTACCCGACCGGCGGCGGCACCGGCCTGATCGGGATGTGGAAGGCATTTGCCGAACTCGAAGCCATCGGCCTGATCGGCCCGGAGCGTCCGCGCATGGTGGCCGTGCAGGCATCGGGTTGCGCCCCCATCGTCCGCGCCTGGGAAAACGGCGAACGCCATGCCGAGAAATGGGAAGACGCGTCGACCGTCGCTGCGGGCATCCGCGTGCCCGGCGCGATCGGCGATTTCCTGATCCTCGATGCCGTCCGGGAATCGAACGGGTTCGCCATTGCGGTCGGCGACCCCGCCATAATCGAGGCCCGCGACCGCATCGCGCGTGAGGACGGCCTGCTGCTCTGCCCCGAAGGTGCGGCGACAGCGGCGGCGTGGGAAGTCGCGGTCGATACCGGCCTGATCGAGGATACCGATCACTGTGTGCTGTTCAACTGTGCGACGGGTCTGAAATACCCGATGCCCGCAGCCGATGCGTTCCTCGACCGGCATCAGCCGATCGATTGGACAAACTTGGGATAGTCGTGCGCGTGAATACTGGACTTACAGCGTGTTACTTGCAACCTTCCTCATGAGCAGGCGATATAGGGGGCAGGGATGGCAAGTGTACCGGGTGGAACAATAAAGTTCGAAATTGGCCGTGTTATTGGCGAAACCTTTTCTGGATTGAAACGAAACTGGCAGGTGCTGACCATCATATCGGTCAGTGTTGCGGTCATCGGCGCAATTTTGAACGTGATCATGATGCGCAGCCTGTTCGACGTCGCGACGTTGCAAGGGAATCCGGCCGCAATCTTCACGTCTTCCGGTTATTGGGGCGCGCTCCTCGCCGGCATTGCGCTCAACGGCTTTGCGATGAGCGCGCTATTGTCGGTTCTTCTCAGGCGAGAGGGAGCCCAATTGCAGGATGCGTTCGCCGCAGGGCTCCGGTTCTTCCTGCCGATGCTTGGCCTCACGCTACTTTGGACGCTGGGAGTGACGCTCGCGTCCATGCTGCTGCTCGTGCCCGGCATCATCCTGCTCACGATGTGGAGCGTTTCCGCACCAGTCCTTTTGGCGGAGCAAACCGGCGTGATTGCAGCCTTTGGCCGTAGCCGTGCACTCACGAAGGGGATCCGTTGGCCCGTGTTCGGCGCGCTGCTGGTCTTCGTTATCATCCTTTACGTCATCGTATTTGCGATCCAGGGGCTTGGCGGCGGATCGATGGCAGTATTCAATCCCAACATTACCGTAGCGTTCGTCATCGCGGCCGTATCCAGCTTCCTGTCGACCCTGTTTGTCTCCAGCTTTCTTGCGGCGCTCTATCTTGAGGTCATCAAGGCGAAGGAAGGCGGAAGCCAGTCGGAATTGGCCGATGTGTTCAGCTAGACACGTTCCGCCGAACTGACTGCATCCGCCGCCCTTAGCGCGGCGATGATGCGCGTCAGGTGGTGCAGGTCCTGCACCTCCAGCGCCACTCGGAAAGTGTGAAAGCTCTCGTCGCGGTTCTCGAGTTTCAGGTTGATGATGTTCGCCTTGTGCGTGCCGAAGATGCCCGCCATGACCCCTAGCGCACCGGGTTCGTTGCGCAGGATGACCTGAAGCTGCGCGACCGCGCCCTCGCTGCCGTCGCCCCAGGCGAGGTCGACCCAGTCGGCATCGACACCGCTCGCCAGTACCGGGCAGTCGATCGCATGGACCATGATCGGCTCATCCTCGCGGCGTAGCCCCACGATGCGGTCGCCGGGCACTGGATGGCAACATTGCGCCAGGTCGAAGGCCACGCCGGGCGTCAGCCCCTTGATCGAGATCGGTTCGCGCTGCGCCGGCGCGGCGTTGGTGGCGACATCGCCACCCGCCGACCCCGGCATCAGCGCTTCCATCACCTGTGCATCGCTCAGCGTGCGCCGTGCGATGGCTTCCATCAGCGCACCTTCGTCCGGCAGTTTGAGGCGCTTCAGCGCAGAGGCCAGCGCCTCCTTGCCGAGCTGTGCAGGCAGGCGCGCGACGATCTCGTCGTAAATCTTGCGGCCGAGCGCGAAGCTCTCGCCACGCTCCTTGTTGCGGACATAGCGGCGGATGGCGGCGCGCGCCTTGCCCGTGACCACGAAGTTCAGCCAGGCAGGCTGCGGTTCCTGAGCCTTCGACTTCAAGATCGCGACCTGGTCGCCATTCTCGATCGGCGTGCGCAACGGAACGACACGGCCGTTGATCTTGGCACCTACCGCCTCGTTGCCAAGGCTTGTGTGCACCGCATAGGCGAAATCGACCGGCGTCGCGCCCTTGGGCAACTGGAACAGCTCCCCCTTCGGCGTGAACGCGAAGATGCGGTCCTGGTACATCGCCATGCGTGTGTGTTCGAGGATGTCCTCGGGCGTTTCGGCATGGTCGAGGATTTCGACGAGGTCGCTGACCCAGCGTTTCGACATGTCGGGGCGCTTCTGCCCCTGTTTGTACGTCCAGTGCGCAGCATAGCCGTATTCGGCCTGCGCGTGCATTTCGCTCGACCGGATCTGAATCTCGATCCGCATCTTTTCCGAATGGATGACCGCGGTGTGCAACGAGCGGTAGCCGTTGCGCTTGGGCGTCGAAATATAATCCTTGAACCGTCCCGGCACCATCGGCCAGCGGCGATGGATAATGCCCAGCGCCTCGTAACAGGCCGCCTCGTCCGGCACGATCGCGCGAAAGGCCATCACGTCCGACAGCTGTTCGAAACTGATGTGCCGCTCCGCCATTTTTTTCCAGATCGAGAACGGATGCTTTTCGCGGCCAGAAACATCGGCCTCCACACCCGCGCGGCTGAGCAGCAGCTTCAGTCCCGACCCGATCCGCGCGATCTGGTCGCCGCCGCCCGAATGGAGTTGCTCCAGCCGCTTCGTGATCGAGGCATAGGCGTCCGGCTCCAACTCGCGGAAGGCCAGCGTCTGCATCTCGTTCATGAATTCGTACATGCCGATCCGCTCGGCGAGCGGGGCATAGATATCCATCGTCTCCTTCGCGATCCGGCGGCGCTTTTCCGGATCGGGAATGAAGTGCAGCGTGCGCATGTTGTGCAGCCGGTCGGCAAGCTTCACCAGCAGCACGCGGATGTCGTCGGACATCGCGAGCAGGAATTTGCGCAAATTCTCCGCCGCGCGCTCGGTCGCCGACTGCGCCTCGATCTTCGACAGCTTCGTCACGCCGTCGACCATGCGCGCGACCGCTGGGCCGAATTTCGCGGCGATCTCTTCCTGCGTTGCGACCGTATCCTCGATCGTATCGTGCAGGATCGCGGTCGCAATTGTCTCGTCGTCGAGCTTTAGGTCGGTCAGGATACCCGCAACCTCGATGGGGTGCGAATAGTAGGGATCGCCCGACGCGCGCTTCTGAGACCCGTGCGCCGCCATCGAAAACACATAGGCGCGGTTGATCAGCGCCTCGTCGGCGTCCGGGTCATAGGATTTGACCCGCTCTACGAGTTCGTACTGTCGAAGCATTCAGCCCCCATGATGGGGGTGCGGTGTTGCCGATGGCAACCCTTCATTGCGCTGTATTTGTCACACGTCCGGAACGTTCCAGCTTGCCCCAGCCCACGCTCGGTCCACGAAGGGCGGCACCGACGGCGCGGATGACGACCCAGTACATCAACTGGCGATAGATGAAACGCTGCGCCACGAGCAGGTGGACGGGGTAGCGTTTCTCCTTGGGATCGAGCCAATAGGCGACCGCACCGCAGAAAATGTCGATCGTCGTGAACGCGATCCAGTAGATGCCCATCGTCAGCACGTCGGACTGGGTCTGTGCCCAGCCGTGCTGTTCGACGCGGATGAAGGTTTCGACCAGGCTGACGACCAGCGCGAAATCGATGATCGGCGAAATGACGGCGAATGCGATCTGGAACAGCCACGCCTGCGGCAGGCCGACGAGTGCGAGCCCGGCGGGCTTGCGGGTGCGCATGATGCTGCCGTGCTTCCACAGGCATTGCAGCGTGCCGTAGGACCAGCGGAACCGTTGCTTGGCGAGCGACCGGAACGTCTCCGGCGCCTCGGTCCAGGCGATCGCGTCGATATCGTAACCGACCCGCCAGCCCTGTCGCTGGATCGCGATGGTCAGATCCTGGTCCTCGGCGAGCGTGTCGGTGGGATAGCCGCCGACAGAATCGAGCGCCGCACGCCGCCACGCGCCGACGGCCCCCGGCACCACCGTGATCGCATCGAACTGCGTCAGCGCGCGGCGTTCCAGGTTCTGCGCGGTCACATATTCGACCGATTGCCAGCGGGTGACGAGATTGAACCGGTTGCCGACCTTCGCATTGCCGGCGACCGCACCGATTTCCGCATCGGCGAACCAGCGTGCGAGGCTGGCAACGGTCTGCGGCTGGAAACGGGTGTCGGCGTCGAGTGCGATGATGACGTCACCCTTGGCCAGTTTCAGCCCTTCGTTCAGCGCCCGCGCCTTGCCGCCGTTTTCGAGCGTGAGCAGGCGGACGCGCGGCTCGTCGCGATAGGCCTCGGTGACGACGGCGCTGGTGGCGTCCTTCGACCCGTCGTCGATTACCAGGATCTCCAGCTGCACGTCTTCACTTGCAAGGACGCGGCGGATCGAATCGACAATCACGCGCTCCTCGTTGAACGCCGGAATGAGCACCGACACGAACCGTGTCGGATCGATCGGCGGCGGTACCGGGCGATCGCGGCGGTACCGGTCACGCAGGGCCAACCCGGCCATGAGCAATGCCCGCGCGATGCCCAGCGCAATCGCAACGAAGAACAGCCATTTGATCGTCCATAGGAAGCCCGCGATGATCAGGAAGATGGCGACATCGGCACGCACCGCGACAAGGTCCCATCCCTTGACCTCCGGCATCACGGTATCGCGCGACACGCCCGCAAGGGTCGAGATCGTTACCAGCGTGTAGCCCTTGGCACGCAGGCCATCGATGATCTGCGGCAGGGCGGCGACGGTCTGCGAACGGTCGCCGCCGCCATCGTGAAGCAGCACGACGCGCGTGGGGTTTTCGTCGGTGCCGCGGTCGACCTTGGCCAGCGTATTCGCGACAATCTGCGCGACGCCGGGCCGTTGCCAGTCATCCGGATCGACATGCAGGCCGACATTCAGATAACCACGTTGTTGCGCCACCCATGCCGGTTCGAGTTCGTCGGTGGTCGTCGGCTCGGCGTCCCCGAAATACGGCGCACGAAACAGGCGCAGCGAGCGGCCCGTATAGGCCTCCACCAGCCTGCGCGTGGTGTTCAGCTCCACACGGATCCCGGTGTCGGACACCTGCGCCATGTTCGGGTGGGTGTAGCTGTGGTTGCCCAGCTCGCTGCCGCCGCGAATGATCCGGTTGAGCAATCCGGGATTCGAAATCGCATTCTCGCCGATGACGAAGAATGTCGCCGGAGCATTTTTTGCCTCCAGCACGTCGAGAATCTTCGGCGTCCAGGTGGGGTCCGGCCCGTCGTCGAACGTCAGGGCGACCATTCCGGGGCGGTTGCCGCCGCGACGCACCTGAAACGGTGTCGGCAATTGGGTGAACTGCTGGTTGCGGATCAGCCCTGACTTGTCGAACGTCACGGTGCGGATGCCGTCTCTCGGCGTCGCCTCGATACGCAGCAGTTCGCCCGCCCCCTCGACGCTGACGTTGCCGACGGGCGTGAACCGCGCGAGGTCGGGCGTGCGGTTACTCGTCAGCGCCTTTGCGGCCGACCAGTAACCGACGTCTTCGCTGCCCAGCCGCCACAGCGCGAAGCCGGCCGTCCCCAGCGCCTGGTTGGCGCGCAACTGGTTCCAGGCGCTCGCGGCGTCGAGCATCCAGATGGTGTGGGTGACGCCATCCTCTTCGTACGCGAAATAGGAATTACCGCTGGCAGGATCGAAGGTCGGCGTTGCTTCGCTGTCGTCGGCCGCGAGCCACGCTTCTTCATCCGTCATGTTGTCGGCGGTGTCGCCGTGCCAGTCATAGGCATAATTGCCGATGGCCACGATCGCCTTCGACGGCGGAACCTGCGCCAGCGCGCGCTTCAGGTTGGCGACAAACCACGACTGCGAAGCGATCGGCCCCGGCGGTTGGCCGGGGGCGTGCTCGTCGTAGTTCATCAGGAACAGGAAATCGGCGGCATCGGCAAAGGCGCGCAGGTTCCACGCCGGATTGTCGATCGGCACTGCCAGCGCAACCGACCAGTGCTTTGCGGAAAAGCGTGCCCGCGCTTCTTTCAGGAACTGGATATAGTGAGGGAGCGCCGCATCGGGCAGTTCCTCTAGGTCGAAGACGACACCGCTGCCGCGCTGGTCGGTGACGATCTGCTCCGCCCAGTCGAGCAGCGCCTTGCGCCGTGCCGGATCGCGCAGGATCGCGGCCATGCCGGCGCCGTCCCATTTGTCGTTCGCCGCATTCTGGATCATCGGCATGACACGGGTAGAGCTGGTCGCGCGGCGCACGATCCGCTGGAAATTCACGTCGCGGTTGTAACTTCTAGTGCGCCCGCCATCCGTTACGAACGCGAGCGTCGGGACGACCCAGTCGATCTCGTCGATATGCCGCGCGAGCGAGGCCGCACTGTCCGGATCCCAGGGTACGTAGAATGCCGCCGAGACCTGCTTGCCGGCCCGGGCGCCCGGTTTCGAGGGGGGCAGCCACTGCCCCGCCTGCTTGCGCAACCGCGAAACCTGTTCGACGAGAGGACGCGTCTGCTTGCGTTCGCCGATGGGGTGGAGCGCAGAGCCTGCGGGGACGGCGGCGATGGTCCATGCAAAACCCAGCGCCGCGATGACGATGAGCGCAAGCAGCATCGCCACCACGCGCTTCGACCAGCGGTTCCGCTGGCCGCTGGCGTCGTAGAAGATCGGGCGGTCGCTGCTCATCGGATCAATTCGGCAAGACCTGCGCCAGCACGCGGAACACGTTGCCGCCCATCACCTTGGCGATATCGGCGTCGCTGAACCCCGCGTCGATCAGCCCCTGTGTGATGGCGTCGAGCCGCGTCGTGTCGAACCGCGTCGTGACCGCGCCGTCGAAATCGCTGCCAAGGCCGACGTAATCGATGCCGACCAGGTCGCGGACATGTGCGATGGCGCGAACAATGCCAGCAGGTGACGTGTCGCACACCGCCGCGTCCCAATATCCGATGCCCACCACGCCGCCGATCTTCGCGACACCACGGATTTCGTCGTCGGTCAGGTTTCGGTTGACCTTGCATGTCGCCTGCACGCCGCCGTGCGACGATACGACCGGGCGCTTTGCCATAGCCAGCACCTGCGCAACGCAGGTGTGGCTGCAATGGGCGATGTCAACGACCATGCCCTTGGCCTCCATCGCGCGAACGATCTCCACACCGAACGGCGTCAGCCCGCCCTTGCGAACGCCGTGCATCGAGCCCGCGACTTCATTGTCGAAGAAATGCGCAAGACCGGCCATGCGGAACCCGGCATTGAAGATGCGATCGAGATTGGCGCGCTTGCCCTCGATATCCTGAAGGCCCTCGACCGAGAGCATGGTGCCCGTCACGGCCTTGCCAGCGGCACGGTCCTTCAGCAGCGCCGCGAGGTCCGCCTTGGTCTGGACAATGCGCAGATGCCCATCCGATCCTGCGGCGAAGCGATGCAGCTTTTCGGAATGCCACAACGACCGCTCGACCAATGACGTCCACGTCCGCGGCGGCTGGCCCTGGGCGATAGTCAGCAAGGTAATGTTGTCGGTGTCGCCACTGTTCGAATCGTAATTCTGGTTCTTCGGCGTCTTGGTGACCGACGACAGGATCTGTAGCGCGACATTACCCTCCGTGAGGCGCGGAAAGTCGACCTGCCCCCGCGTTCCGCGCTCCATGAAGTCACGCTTCCACATCAGTGTGTCGGCATGCATGTCGGCGACCTGCAGCGTCTTGTGCAGTGCTGCCGCACGCGCCGTCGCGGCGGGCGGTTGCGGTCCGGCAACGACGTTCATCCGCCCCTCGACGATCGGCGGCAGCACGCCGAAGAACACGATCGACGCGATGCCGAGCAGCAGCGCGGCCCAGGCAAAGATCTTTCTCATGGCCGCGCTCTCTCCAACGTCACAAAGCTATAGCCGTCGTGATCCTCGCGGGCGATTTCTTTCCACACCGCGCTATCGGGTGCTGGCATGGCGGTATCGCCCTCTACGGCATCATGAACCTCGGTTAGTTCCCAACGATCGATATGCTGGTTCAGCAGGATAAAGACTTCCGCACCGCCAATCACTGTCGCATCGGGGCCGGCCAGCGCCAGCGCGGTAATGACATCGGTTGCGACCTCCGCCCCTTCAGCCGACCAACCGCCATCGCGGGTCAACACGATGTGACGACGTGCGGGCAACAATCCCGGCAGGCTTTCGAACGTCTTCCGGCCCATGATCATGGGCTTGCCCCACGTCAGCGCCTTGAAATGCTTCAAATCGGCCGGGAGGTGCCAGGGCAGCTTTCCGTTACGTCCGATCACACCGTTATCGGCACGCGCGACGATGGCGGTGATCAAACCGCCACCTCACCCTTGATGTGCGGATGCGCATCGTAGCCCTCGACCGCGAAATCCTCGTATTCGTATTCGTCGATGCTGGCCGGGCGGCGATTCAGTACCAGTTTCGGCAGCGGTTTCGGCTCGCGGGTCAGTTGCAGCCGCGCCTGGTCGAGGTGGTTGGTGTACAGGTGCGTGTCGCCGCCCGTCCACACGAACTCGCCGACCTCCAGCCCGCATTGGTCCGCCAGCAAGTGCGTCAGCAGCGCGTAACTCGCAATGTTAAACGGCACACCGAGGAACACATCGGCAGACCGCTGGTAAAGCTGCAGCGACAGCTTCCCGTTCGCGACATGCGTCTGGAACAGGCAATGGCACGGCGCCAGCGCCATCTGGGCGATCTCGCCGGGGTTCCACGCGGTAACGATCTGACGGCGGCTGGCCGGGTTATTCTTGATCTGGTCGACCAGCAGCTTGATCTGGTCGATGTGGCGACCGTCGGCCGCCACCCAGTCGCGCCATTGCTTGCCGTAAATGGGGCCGAGTTCGCCGTCCTCGCCCGCCCATTCGTCCCAGATGCCGACCTTGCGGTCCGTCAGCCAGTTGTTGTTCGTCTCGCCGCGCAGGAACCACAGCAGTTCGATGAAGATCGAGCGAACGTGCAACTTCTTGGTCGTGACCAACGGGAAACCGGCCTGCAGGTCGAAACGCATCTGGTGCCCGAACACGCTGAGCGTTCCCACACCCGTACGGTCAGCCTGCGGTACGCCGGTGTCGAGGATGCGGCGGAGGAGATCCTGGTACTGCTGCATGGCTAGAGGCTCGCGACCAACAGCTTGTCGATCTTGCGGCCGTCGATATCGACGATTTCGAAGCGATATCCGCCGAAATCGAAATGATCGCCCACGGCCGGGATGCGCTTGAGTTCCGCAAGCGCCAGCCCGGCGACGGTCGCATAGTCGCGGTCCTCGGGCAGGGTCAGGCCGATCTTTTCGGCGAGCAGGTCCGCCGCCCACCAGCCGGAAACGAGCAGGCTGCCGTCCTCGCGCTCGAACACCGGGGGATCGTCGCCCTCGTCCTGGTCCGACACGAACTCGCCCGCGATCGACGACAACAGGTCGGCGGGCGTGACGATCCCTTCCAGATGGCCGTATTCGTCATGAACCAGCGCCATCGGCACATCCGCGCGGCGCAGCGCCTCCAGCACGTCCATCGCATCCACCTGGTCGGGAACTACTGGCGCGGTGCGCATCAGATTGCGCAGGTTCACTTCCTCGCCCGCGATCAGCGTGCGGACGATATCGCGTGCCTGGACGATGCCGAGGATATTATCGACCGATCCGGTCGCGACCGGCACGCGGCTATGCGGCAATTCGGCGAGCATGATGCGGATGGCGTCGCGGTCCGCGTCCGCGTCGATCCAGTCGATTTCGGTCCGCGGCGTCATGACCTCACGCACCGGCCGGTCCGCAAGGCGCACGACGCCGGAAATGAACGCGCGCTCCGATTCCTCGATCACGCCTGATTTCGACGCCTCTGCGACGATCAGGTGAAGCTCCTCCGCCGTCACATGCGCCTCGGACTCGCGTTTCAGGCCAAGCAGGCGGAACACGGCACCGCTGGTATTGTCGAGAATCCAGACGAGCGGAGCGGTCGCCTTCGCCATCCACGACATGGGCCGCGCGACAAGTGCCGCGATCGGCTCCGGCGACCGAAGTGCGAATTGTTTGGGCACCAGCTCGCCGATCACCAGCGAGACGAAGGTCGTAATCGCGATGACGATCCCGAAACCGACATCGTCGGCCGAACTCGCCGGGACGCCCAGCATCTCCAGCCGTTCGCCCATCGGACCGCCGAGGCTCGCGCCGGAGTAAGCGCCCGTGAGCACGCCGATCAGCGTGATGCCTATCTGTACCGTGGAAAGCAGTTTGCCCGGGTCGGCCGCAAGGTCGATGGCGACGCGAGCCCCACTGTTACCCTTGCGCGCCAGCGCCTCCAGGCGCGGCCGGCGCGCGGAAACGATCGCGAGTTCGGACATGGCGAACACGCCGTTCAGGGCAATCAGCGCGACGATGATCGCGACGTCGATCCAGGGAAAGGGAGACAGTGTCGGGGTGGGCATGGCCTGTTGCGATCAAGCAATGCCGGTTTTGCGAGCGGGGGGCAATGCGTGTCTCAACGTCGCTCCGCAAAGAACTCCCGCAAAAGCACGGCCGCAGCCCCTTCCCCCACACCATCGACCACTTCGGGCCGATGATGGCAGGTCGGCTGCGCAAATACGCGCGGCCCATGCGCGACGCCGCCGCCCTTTGGATCGGGCGCTGCATAAACAAGGCGTGCGATGCGGGCGTGGGCGATGGCGCCTGCGCACATCGCACAGGGTTCGAGTGTCACCCAGAGTTCGGCGCCCGGCAGGCGGTCCGTGCCGATTGCCGCGCAGGCTGCGCGAATCGCGACGATTTCGGCGTGGGCGGTCGGATCGTTGTCGCGGCGGGTTCGGTTTACGCCCTCTCCCACGACTGCGCCGTTTAATGTAACGACAGCGCCGACTGGCACTTCACCGTCGCGGGCAGCCTGCTCCGCGAGGGCAAGCGCGCGGCGCATCGGGTCGGGAAGCGGGAAGGCCATGTGTCGCGATTAAGCGCGACTCGGTTGACGCGGCAAGGCTTTGCCGATATGCGCGCCGCCTTTCCGAGCAACAACGAATTTCAGGATTTACGAGCGATGGCACGCGTTTGCGAACTGACCGGCAAGGGTCGCCAGGTGGGACACAATGTGAGCCACGCCAACAACAAGACCAAGCGGACGTTCCTGCCCAACCTGCAGAACGTCACGCTGATCAGCGATACGCTGGGCGAAGGCGTGAAGCTGCGCGTTTCGACGCACGGCCTGCGTTCGGTCGAGCACAACGGCGGTCTCGACAACTGGCTCGCCAAGACCAGCGACGACAAGCTGAGCCTGAAGGTGCAGCGCCTGAAGCGCAAGATCGCCAAGGCGAAGACGGTTCCGGCCGCAGCCTAAAGCTTTGACGCGGGGGTAATCCCCGCGTTCTTATCCAGCGCGAATTTGAGCAGGTATGTTGCCTGCCACGTCATCTGATTGTCGTCGGAAATGATCCAGGCGATGGTCCGGCCGCCTTCCTGCGTGATCGCGAGCCCTTCGAAATTGTCGCTGATCAGGGGACGTTCGAATCGGGCGACAACCGGGCCCGTCGCAACCTTTCCAGCCGCGAATTGCGCGGGATCAATGATCGACACGGCGCTGGTGAATAAATTCCAGATCGTGAAGCGGCGATTGAGCACCATGATGCGCCCGTCTGGAAGTTCGGCGGCGTCGGTCGGGCTGAATCCCTCCGGCGGCCGGTAGCTGAGCGCGGTTACAGGCGTGCGGGGGTCAGTGGGATCGCCGGAGAAGACAAGCAGCGGACGCTCGTCCATCCCGACCGGTGCCATCTCGGCAAAGACCAGGAAGCGGCCGTCGCGCAGGCGCACCATCGCTTCCGGACCGCGTGTCCTGCGCCAGTTGGCCATCAGGCGCGGCTGGTAGACGGCCTCGCCGCGCCGGAAATCTGCACTGATGCGGCAGATACGCGTTTCCGACTCGTAACCGACCCACCAGTCGCGGCCGTCACCGGTCAGCGATTCGGAATCCCGCGTGCGATTGTCGTCATCCTGCCCGCATGACAGCGGCAAGGAATCTATCCGGGCATCGACCGCGCGGCCGAACCGGGTCAGTCGAAAGCGCAGGACCGTCCCCGCATCGCCGATAGAAGTGACCCGGTCGCCATCGATATGGAGCGCAGACCAGCCGCCGAACTGGGGTGACACGCCCGACAAGCGCCAGCCGCCGAGCAGGGTGAACGCGCCAACGCGCGTACGTGTCGCATCCGACGTATCGAGCGTGACTGGGACCGAACGGACGACGATACGCTCGGCATAATTGGGCGTGTGCTGCTTGCTGCGCGGACCGCCGATGATGATCGGTAAAAGGACCGCGAGGAGGAAGCCGAGCCAGCGCATTCGTGCGCGTCCATAGCGGCCCGCGCGGACAAACCAACATTAACCAACGCTAACGACCGCATTCAGCATCGTTCCACATCGAATCACCTAGAACGGTTCCATCATCGAGCAAGGAGACCGACGATGAAGAAACTGATTCACACCGCCGTCCTGGCGAGCGTCGCAACTGTCGGCCTCGCTGCAACCCCTGCGATGGCGCAGAGCTATTACCCGCAGGACCGCTATGGTTATGAGCAGGTCCGTCACGGCTATGACGATCGTCGCGGCTACAACGACGACCGGAGCAGTTACTATGACCGTCGCGGCTATGACGACCGCAACTACAACCGCAGCTACGAACGCTGCCGCCGCAGTTCGGGTACGACCGGGACCATCCTGGGTGCGATCGCCGGGGGCCTGCTGGGCCGCGAGATCGGCCGCGGCGGTTACGGCAACCGTCCGTCGACCACCGGCCTGATCGTCGGTGGCGGCCTGGGTGCACTTGCCGGCCGCGAGATCGACAAGAGCTCGAGCTGCAACAACCGTTACCGCTAAGTCCCTCCAGTTGTGCATCTGAGGGCGGGAAGGGCCGGGCAGGAAACTGTCCGGCCCTTTTCTTTGGCGTCCGGCAGACGTGTCAAAAAGGGACTTTGGGTACAATGTATCACCTAGGACATATATCTTCCGGGTGATAATCATAACGGAACTGGCACGAACTCGATGCCATCCAAGCGGTCGCTCGCTCGTGACGGTTCAATGCCGGCACCCAGTTTTTTCTAAGGGGAATTATCATGCGGAAGACCGCAATCGCTCTGGCACTTGCCGCCTCGGCTCTCGCGAGCCCGGCATTCGCCGCCTATCAAGTTACCGTCTACACCGCGATGACGGGTGTGCAGTTCAATGCCGACCAGACCGCCGGCACGCTGGCCCTGTTCGCAAACGGCACGAACAGCGCATCGAAGGCGACGTTCACCTACAACGGCCTGCTCAATTTCAGCAGCACCGGTGCGCAGAACACGACGCCTGCGGGAGACCTCAACAGCTCGTTCTTCACGACGCCGGCGAATATCTCCGCTTACGCCAAGGTATACGGACCGAATGGCAACGTCGGTTATTCGAACGTCAACCAGGCGTTCAACAACTTGAACAACTTCCTGGCGAGCAGCGGCAGCGGCGCGAACTACGCCTGGGGTTCGCTCTACACGTTCGATTCGGACGCCGGGAATTATGGCGGCCAGACACTGACCATCACGCATGACGACGGCGTCAGCGTCTATGTGAACGGTTCGTCGACGGCACTCGCCGGCTTCACCGCAGGTCCGACGAGCGCGATCACGGAATCGGTCGTGCTAGGTTCCAACGTCACCTCGTATCGCGTCGTCTATGGCCGCGAAAACGGTTCGCCGTCGGTGCTCCAGCTGAGCCTGTCGGGTGCAGTGCCCGAACCCGCAACCTGGGCCATGATGGTCATGGGCTTCGGTGTGGTCGGCTACAGCATGCGCCGCCGCCCGCGGGTCAGCTACGCAGTATAACCTTCGGGATAACGCGAAGAAGGGAGCGGTAACCTCGCGGTTGCCGCTCTTTTTTTATTATTTCGGCCGGAAGATCATTTGACTCAAAATAAGACTCCATTACTTACAATGTAAGTATGGGAGATGACCTCTATGAAAAGAGTTTTTTACTATATAGCTGCAATCATTTCAGCTGATCTACTTAATTCTTCCGCCTTTGCTGGAGAGGTGATCGGCACAGTCTCGACGTTGAATGCTCGCGCATCCGACAACCTTCACCTTGTGACTTTGAATGGCACTTACAGCGGCACGTCGCCAAGTTGCGCAACTCACAATTATATGATGATCAAGGATGAAAACTCGACTGCTGGTAAATCACAATACGCAATGTTGATGTCAGCATGGCTTGCAGGAAAGTCCGTTCGCGTCATCGGAGCTGGCACCTGTACACGTTGGTCGGATGGCGAAGATATTGAGTCAATTATATTCCAGTAAGGGTCAAAATACGCCGTTTCTGTTTAAACGAACCGGCCAATGCAGAAACTTATTTGTCCCCGTCGAACAATCCGGCAAGCTGCTCGACCATCGTACCGCCGAGCTGGTCGGCATCCATGATCGTCACTGCACGCGCATAGTACCGCGTCACATCGTGGCCGATACCGATCGCGACGAGCTGGACCGGCGACCTGTTCTCGATCCAGCCGATGACCTGCCGCAGGTGCTTTTCGAGATAGCTTCCCGAATTCACGCTGAGCGTCGAATCGTCGACCGGTGCGCCGTCGGAAATGACCATCAGGATCTTGCGGTCCTCCGGCCGCGCGATCAGGCGGGCGTGCGCCCACAGCAGCGCCTCTCCGTCGATGTTTTCCTTGAGCAGGCCCTCGCGCATCATCAGGCCGAGTGAGGTGCGTGCACGGCGCCAAGGGGCGTCTGCCGCCTTGTAGATGATATGGCGCAGGTCGTTGAGGCGGCCCGGCATCGGCGGGCGTCCTGCAGCCAACCAGTTCTCACGCGCCTGCCCGCCCTTCCAGGCCCGTGTCGTGAAGCCAAGGATCTCGGTCTTCACGCCGCAGCGTTCGAGCGTGCGGGCAAGGATGTCGGCGGAGATCGCGGCGATACTGATCGGGCGCCCGCGCATCGAACCCGAATTATCGATCAGCAGGCTGACGACCGTGTCCTTGAACTCGGTCTCACGCTCGATCTTGTAACTCAGCGAATGGCCCGGCGAGACGACGACGCGGGCAAGCCGCGCGGCGTCGAGCATCCCTTCTTCCTGGTCGAAGTCCCAGCTGCGGCTCTGCTGTGCCATCAGCCGGCGCTGCAAACGGTTAGCGAGCTTGGTCACCGCACCCTGTAGATGGATAAGCTGCTGGTCAAGATAGGCGCGTAGCCGAACCAGTTCGTCTGCATCGCAGAGCTCTTCCGCCGTCACGATTTCGTCGAACTGCGCCGTCCACGCCTTGTAGTCGAAACCCGGAGTCAGATCTGCGGGCGGACGGTTGGGGCGGACGGGAAGCATCCCCTCCTGCTCGCCTTCGCCCGGCTCGCCATCATTCTCGCCCTCGGCGTCTTCACCCTCTTCCTCGCCCTCGGCTTCGCTCTCGTCGCTCGCCTGCTGCTCGCCGCGCTGGTCGATGCCGGCGTCGCCTTCGTCGGACTCGTCGGTGTCCGAATCGCCTTCGACATCGTCGTCGCCCTCATCCTCGCCATCGTCGGGTTCGATGTCGGCCGTGGGTTCGCCCTCGATGAGCGCCAGATCCTCGAGCAACTTGGTCGCAAGCGTCGCGAACGCCGCCTGGTCGTCGAGCACGAGACCCAGCGCATCCATGTCCGCGCCCGCCGCGTCCTCGATCCAGTCACGAACCAGCGACAGGCCGCTCTCCGTTTCATCGGGCGGCGGCGATCCCGTCAGCCGCTCGCGCAGCATCAGCGCGACCGCCGTCGACAGCGGCACTTCGTCCTTCGCCTTGGCGCGCGTTATCGGATCGGAACGCATCCGCATGTCGAGCGCGTAATCGAGATTGGCGCGCACTCCGGCCATGCCGCGCGATCCCAGCGCCTCGACCCGTACCGTCTCTACCGCATCGAAGACCGCCCGGGCGACCGGCTGCTCCGGCGCGCCACGGCTGTGCGCGACCGAGTCGTGATGGCGCAAACGCAGCGCAAAGCCATCCGCGAAGCCGCGCGCTTCGGCAACCTGCTCCGGCGGCAGGTTTCGCCCCGGCATAGGCACGCGCAGGTTCTTGCCTGCCTGGGTCGGCGCGTCGGCCGTATAGGCAAGCTCGACCTCCGGCTCATGCGCTATCGCGCGCGCCGTGCCGGTGAGCACGGACCGCAGGGCTTCGAGTGGAGTCTTGTCTGCCATCTATCCGCGCATTGCCGTCGAGAGTTCTTCCGAAATCACCGGATAGCCAAGGCCGTCAGGAATGCACAGATGCCGGATACCGTTCCGTTCTTCGACCTGTGGCGTGATCGTTTCGACGGGGTGCGCCAACGCATGCGCCTTGGCCGTATCGAAGCCTTCGAGCGTCGCCAGCCGTTCGAGATTGCGGCGGGTCGGAAAAATGATCTTCACCTTTCGATCATCCGCGAGCGCCAGAACCTTGGCCGCGGTTTCCCAGAACAGGTGCACGTTCTCCGTCCGGTCGACGCGCGCTTCCGCGTGCCCCGCCTCGACACGCGCAAGGTAAAAGCGCGTGTCGAAGGTTCGCGTTTCCTTGAAATTCGGCCGCCAGCGCGCGAACGGAACGAGCTTATCGAGATCAAGCTTCAGGCCATGGGTGTCGAGGAGATCGCCCATCGTCGCACCGCCATGCAGCGCCGTCCGAATGCTTTCCACATCGACCGGGCCGTCGAACGCCACGGCGATCCCAGCCTCTTCGACCGTTTCCCGGATTGCGGCGATGCGTGCGGCCGCATCGTCTGGATCGAGCGCTGGAAAGCGCTTTGCCGCCTCATAGTCGCCCGGATCGACCCGGCCGCCCGGAAAAACTACCGCCCCGCCTGCGAACACCATCGTCGCCGCACGCTCCACGAACAGATGCTCGGCCCCGTCCGCGCTTTCGCGGAACAGGACGAGCGTGGCGGCGGGAATGGCTTCGGTCACATGCCCCGACTAGCGACGCGGTTGCGCGGCGCAAGGGCGCGTGCCAGCATTGCGCCCGAGAGGACGTGCCATGGGGTTGGTCGAACTTCTGGGTGTGGCGTCGAGCATCAGCCTGTTGGCCGGATGGCGCATCTATTTGTGCGTCTTCGCAGTCGGCTGGGCGATGCGGCTTGGATGGCTCGACCTGCCCGACAAGGTCTCCGGTCTCGACGTACTCGCCAATCCCTGGGTGCTGACGGCCGCCGGTGTCGGGCTGGTCGCGGAATTCCTGGCAGACAAGATCGCCTGGTTCGATTCGTTCTGGGATGCCGTGCACACGGCGATCCGTCCGGTCGGCGGAGCCTTGCTCGCGCTCGCCATCGTCGATCCAGCCGATCCGAAATGGCAGGCGGTGGCGCTGTTGCTGGGCGGCAGTGCGGCGCTGGCAGCGCACGGTGCGAAGGCAAGCGCGCGCGCTTTGGTCAACACCAGCCCCGAACCCGTCAGCAATGTCGTCGTTTCTACCGGCGAGGACGTGGCGACCGGCGGTTTGCTCGCGATCGTGCTGGCCAGCCCCTTCCTTGCGATCGGTGTCGCATTGGCCCTTGGCGGGGCGTGCATCTATGTGATTTTCAAGGTACGCGGTGTGTTCCGCCGGATGTTCGGCGCAGGTAACAGCAGCTGATTTCCGGGGGGATGGATGACTGCAGCAAGTTTCGCCGAGGCGCGGGAAGCGATCGTCGCGGTCGGGCGCTGGCTCGACGGCAAGGGATGGGCACCCGCGACCGCAGGCAATTATTCGATGCGGCTCGACGACGGATCTTTCGCTGTCACCGTGTCGGGCAAGCATAAGGGGCGCCTGACCTATGACGACGTGATGCGTGTCGACCGGTCGGGGCAATCACTCGACGGCAAGAAACCGTCGGCCGAGACCGCGCTCCACCTGCATCTCTATGGATTGTTCCCGGAGTGCGAAGCAGTGCTGCACAGCCATTCGCCCGGCGCCGTCGGCATGAGCCGAGCCTTTGGTTTCGCGCACAGCATTGAGTTCGAAGGGCACGAGATGCTGAAAACCCTGCCTGGCATCGACACACATGACACCGAAGTCGCCCTGCCCATCGTCGAGAACAGCCAGGACATGACTGTCATCTGCGCGGGCGTTGAACCCGCACTGCTGGCGCCCGCCGCCATCCCCGCCTATCTTATCCGCGGCCACGGCCTGTACGGCTGGGGCACGTCAATGGCGGAGGCGGAACGCGTGATCGAAGCGATCGAATGGATGATCGAAACCGAACGGGCCGAGCGGATTTTCCGGAGGTGAGCAGGCTGGAAGTGTTTGCCGAGGATGGCGCATTGCTGTCCGAAACGGGTGACGGGACCACGATAGCCGCACAGTTGGACGAGATCGGTGTGACGTTCGAACGCTGGCCGACGCGCGACCTGCCAGCGGATGCGGATGGCGAAACGATTCTCGCAGCTTACGCGCCAGAGGTCGAACGGCTGAAGGGGATGGGCGGTTACCAGAGCATCGATGTAGTCTCGGTCGTACCCGATCACCCCGACCGCGCGGTGATGCGCACCAAATTCCTGTCCGAACACACGCATGCCGAAGACGAGGTGCGATTCTTCGTGCGCGGCGAAGGGCTGTTTACGCTTCATGCCGCGAACCGCGTGTGGAACGTGCTGTGCTGCGAAGGCGATCTGATGTCGGTTCCCGCGGGAATGACGCACTGGTTCGACATGGGTGCGGCGCCGAACTTCACCGCGATCCGCATGTTCGTGAACCCTGACGGATGGGTCGCGGCATTTACCGGCAGCGACATCGCCGAGCGGTTTCCACGGTACGAACCGGCCTGACGTGACCAAGGCAATCCTGACCGACATCGAGGGGACGACCTCGAGCATCGCGTTCGTGCACGACGTGCTGTTCCCCTATGCCCGCGCGCGTTTGCCGGCGTGGGTGGCCAAGCACGGCGGCGACCTCGCGCAATTGAATGCATGGATGGATGCCGACGCGAAAGTCACCGAACTGAAGGAGATCCAGGGCAAAATCTGGGCCGAGGGCTATGCGGCAGGCGAACTCAAGGGGCATGTCTACCCGGACGCCGCGGAAGCGCTACGCCGCTGGCATGGCGAAGGGCTGACGCTCGCGGTGTTCTCGTCCGGCTCGGTCGCGGCGCAGAAACTCATCTTCGGACACAGCGACCAGGGCGATCTGTCACCGCTGTTTTCCGGCTGGTTCGACACGACCACCGGACCAAAGCGCGAGGCACGGTCCTATGTGTTGATCGCCGATGCGCTCGGCGTTTCTCCCGCCGATGTCCTGTTTCTGTCCGATATTTCCGGCGAAACCGATGCAGCCAAAGCGGCAGGAATGCAGGCACTGCTGATCGATCGCGAAAAAGGTCAGGGCGACGTCGCGAGTTTTGCGGAGATCGGGCTGTGAAACTAAACGGTACCCCCACCCGATCGATCATGCGTACCGCTGACGGCCGTGGCGCGCGCATCCTCGACCAGCGGAAGCTGCCGTGGGAAGTCGTGTGGGTCGAGTTGCGCGATGCTGAGACCGCAGCTCGCGCAATCCGCGAGATGTGGACCCGCGGCGCGCCGCTCCTTGCGATGACCGGAGCCTATGGCCTGGCAATAGCGCTTACCGAGGATCCATCCAATGCGGGCCTCGATGCAGCGCACGCGATGCTCAACGCGACGCGGCCGACGGCGGTCAACCTGCGCTGGGCCCTCGACGAGATCGACAAGGCCGTCCGCCCCCTGTCTCCCGCCGAGCGCGCAGATGCAGCTTTCGCACGCGCCGATGCGATCGTAGAAGAAGATGCCGGTCTGTCACGCGCGATCGGCGAACATGGACTGGCATTGTTCCACGAGTTGCACGCTAAAAATCCCGACCGTCCGCTGAACATCCTCACTCATTGCAACGCCGGATGGCTCGCGACCGTCGATTACGGCACGGCGACCGCGCCCATGTACCTGGCGCACGATGCCGGTATTCCGCTGCATATCTGGGTCGACGAAACGCGCCCACGCAACCAAGGGGCGCTGTTGACCGCGTTCGAACTGAGCGAGCACGGCATTCCGCACACTGTCATCGCGGACAACGCCGGGGGGCACCTGATGCAGCGCGGGCAGGTCGATGCGGTGATCGTCGGCACCGACCGCGTGACCGCCAACGGCGATGTCTGCAACAAGATCGGTACCTATCTTAAGGCGCTGGCAGCGCACGATAATGGCGTGCCATTCTATGTGGCGCTGCCCTACACGACGTTCGACGCAGCGACGCCGTCAGGCGACCTGATCCCCATCGAGGAGCGGCACGGCGACGAAGTCGCCTGGGTAGAGGGCGAAGGCGGGCGAATTCGCGTGACCGGCTCTCCGGCCGCGAATCCGGCGTTCGACGTGACCCCCGCGCGATTGGTGACCGCTTATGTCACCGAACGCGGGGTGCTGACGAAGCTCTAGGGTCTCCGCACCAGCCGTTCGAGCGCTGCGTCCAGCGTCGCATCTTCCTTCGCGTGGCACAGCCGCACGACATTGGTGACCGGATCGGTGTCGCAGAACGCCGACACCGGGATTGCTGCGACGCCGATATTTTCGATTGCCCAGTTGCACCATTCGACATCGGTCATCGAAATGCCCGACGCGGTGAGGTCGACGTTGACGAACCACGTCGATGGACACGGCAGCACGGAATAGCCGGCGGCAAGCAGCCCCGCCGTCAGCCGGTCACGCGATCGCTGATTGCGCGCCCGCATTTCCGCGAAATAGGCGTCGTCCTTGCCCAAACCATAAGCGACCGCCGCCTGAAGATTTGGCGGCGTCGTGAAGGTCAGGAACTGGTGCGCCTTCGCCAGCACATCGGCAATCGGCGGCGCGGCGCAGATCCAGCCGACCTTCCAGCCGGTGAGCGCAAAAATTTTGCCCGCAGAGCCGATCTTGATCGTGCGTTCGCGCATGCCGGGCTCCGCCATCAGCGGCACATGCCTGGCACCATCGAACACCAGGTGCTCCCACACCTCGTCGCAGATCGCGATGGCATCGCGCGCGATGCAGAAGTCGGCGAGCAACTTCCGTTCTTCGGCCGACAGCATCGCTCCGGTCGGATTATGCGGCGAATTGATGATCACCGCCCGGGTGCGCGCGCTGCCCGCAGCTTCCAGCGCTTCCGCGGTGATCCTCCAGTGCGGCGGCTCCAACCGCACGACCCGCGCAACGCCACCGGCGCGCTCGACCAGCGGTTTGTATGCATCATAGAGCGGTTGGAACATGACGACTTCGTCGCCGGGCGAAACCACGCCAAGGATTGCCGCGGCCAGCGCCTCGGTCGCGCCCGATGTCACGATTACTTCGCCAGAGGTCAGATCCAGACCTTGATGATGCGAATAATGGTCCGAAATCGCGCTCCGCAGCTCGGGAATGCCCCACATCGGCGGATACTGGTTCGACCCCTCGGTCAACGCGGACGCGGCCTTCGCGATCACGTCCTCCGGCGCGCCACCGTCCGGAAACCCCTGCCCAAGGTTGATCGCCCCAAGTTCGCGCGCACGCGCCGACATGACGGCAAAGATCGTGGGCGGCATCGCTGTATAGATCGGGTTCATCGCCAATGGCTTGCGATGGCGGACGCGCTGGGGCAACGGAAAATTGACGGGTGGGATGTAAAGAGGACCGACATGACCGAACCGACAGATTTGCCTGTCCCGAGTGCGACCGAGCCCGGTGACGACACGAAACTTGCGGATAAGCCCAAGCTGCGTAACCGCCGTGTCAACACACGGCTGGTAACGGCGGCGGCAACGGGCATCGGTTCGGCGGCGCTATTGGCAGCGCTGCTTTACGCAAACCGCAGCCGCAAAGGTAAGAAATGACCGCAAAGCGCATCCGCAAGGCCGTGTTCCCCGTCGGCGGGCTCGGCACGCGTTTCCTGCCCGCCACAAAGGCGATGCCGAAGGAAATGCTGCCCGTCGTCGACCGTCCGCTGATCCAGTACGCGGTGGACGAGGCGCGCGAGGCGGGCATCGAACAGATGATCTTCGTCACCGGGCGCGGAAAATCAGCGCTCGAGGACCATTTCGACATTTCCTACGAACTCGAAACGACGATGGCCGACCGCGGCAAGGATCTGAGCGTTCTCGACGCGACGCGTTTCGCGCCCGGCGACATCATGTACTGCCGCCAGCAGGAACCGATCGGCCTCGGCCACGCGATCTGGTGCGCGCGCCATATCGTCGGCGACGAGCCCTTCGCGATCTTCCTGCCCGACGAACTGATGGTCGATTCGCCCGGATGTATGAAGCAGATGGTCGATGCCTATGAGCGCGTCGGCGGCAACATCGTCTGCGGCTATGAGGTGCCCGCCGACCAGACCGATAAATACGGCATCATCACCCCCGGCAAGGTCGATGGACCGCTGGTCGAGGTCGTGGGATTGGTCGAGAAGCCGAAACTCGGCACTGCACCGTCCAACCTCATGATTCCGGGTCGTTATATCCTGCAACCCGAGGTGATGCGTATCCTGGAAGGGCAGGCGCGCGGTGCGGGCAACGAGATCCAGCTGACCGACGCGATGGCGCAGATGATCGGCACCCAGCCGTTCCATGCCTATAATTTTGGCGGACGTCGTTTCGATTGCGGCGACAAGGCCGGATTTATCACCGCAAATATAGCACTTGCGCTGGATCGCAGCGACATCGGTCCGCCGGTAAAGGCGTTCCTAGCCACGCTCTAGGCAGATCGTTTCGGGAACCGACTCACGTTAAGGGCCGTTGTGCGGGCTTCGAATGCATTTCGGAGTGAGTAAAATGTCGCGTACCCTTTTGAAGATTTCGACCGCCGCACTGTCGGCAGCCCTGTTGATGACCTCACCAGCTCTCGCCGCAGGCAAGGCCGACCGTGCACGCGCGGCGATCGCCGAGGCCAATGGCAAGGTCGACGCTGCAGCGAAGGTTGCTACTGCCGGTGAAGCCGCACGCATGCAGGCCGAGGCCGCTGCACTTTCACGCCAGGCGCAGCAGAACCTTGCCAGCGGCAACAAGGAACAAGCGTTCGACGACGCCAACCGCGCGTCGCTGCTCGCCGATAACGCGATCACCGAGGCGAACCACGCCAAGACGGTTGCCGTTCGCGCCGCGCAGTCGAACGCGGAAGCCACAGCCGCCGCCGCGCAGCAGGATGCCGCCGCCGCCAACGCGCGCGCGGATGCTGCGCAGCAATCCGCCGCAGCTGCTGCGGCTGACGCCGCCGCCGCACGCGCCGCGCCGCCGGTCGTGATCGCGGCGCCTGCACCTGCTCCGGCGCCCACCGAAACCACGGTCACGACGACAGAAACGGCTACTGCTGCGGCACCGGTCAAGAAGGCGACGGCCACGCGCGTCGTTCGCAAGACGACCGCGCATCGTGTCCCCGTAAAGGCGGTTGTTTCGCGCAAAACGACAACGACGACCGTTCGCACAGGTAACTAATCGTCACGCGCGGACGTGTGGGCTAGCCCCGCACGTCCTTTGCGACGGCGTCGAGCAGGCCGTTGACGAAGCCTTTTTCGCGCTTGTCGTAAAACGCGTCGGCGACGTCGACATACTCGTTGATGACTGTTTTTACGGGCACGTCGTTGCGTGCCAATAGTTCGTAGGTCGCCACTCGGAGCAACGCCCGCATCGGCTTGTCGAGCCGATCGAGCGACCAACCCACCGACAGGCGTGCAGCGATCGCCGCATCGAGTTCAGCTTCGCGCGCAACGCTTCCCGAAACCAGGTCGTCGAAGAAAGCGACCTCGGCCTCGTTATATTCCTCATCCTCGATCACGGCCCCCAGGCGGTGGTGATGGAATTCGTGCAGCAACTGCGCGAGCGGCGTCGATTCCATCGAACGCTGGTAGGAGGCCTGCACGGCGGCGAGCCGGGCGGCGGAACGGGATTTCGAACGGCTCATGATAGTCGTGCCCTGACCGATGCGGCGTGCGCGGGCAACCCCTCTGCATCGGCGAGTATTGCGGCCGCTGGGCCGATTGCACGCATTGCTTCGGGCGATGCCGCGAGGAAACTGGTGCGCTTCATGAAATCGGTCACCGATAATCCACTCGCAAACCGCGCGCGGCGGCCGGTCGGAAGAACGTGATTCGGTCCGCCGAGATAATCGCCAATCGCCTCTGGCGTATGTCGTCCCAGGAACACCGACCCTGCGTGCCGCACGCGCGCGAACAACGCATTAGGATCGGCAACCGCGAGTTCGAGGTGCTCGGGCGCGAGCTTGTCGACGAGCGGCGGCGCATCGTTCAGATCGGCGAGGAGAATGATGGCTCCGTTAGCTTCCCAGCTCTCTCGCGCCGTTTTCTCAGTCGTCGTCAGTTCGCTGAGGGTGCGTTCGACAGCCGCCGTCACCGCATCGGCGAAGTCGGCATTATCGGTGATCAGGATCGACTGGCTGGTCGGATCGTGTTCGGCTTGACTGAGCAAGTCGGCTGCGATCCAATTCGGTTCGTTATCGGCATCTGCAATAACCAGAATTTCAGATGGTCCGGCGACCATGTCGATACCGACACGCCCGTAAAGCTGGCGCTTTGCCTCCGCGACCCAGGCGTTGCCGGGGCCCACGATGACATCGACCGGAGCAATGCGCGCCGTGCCATAGGCAAGCGCGGCGACCGCCTGTGCACCACCGACGCGCCATATCTGATCGACGCCCGCGATGTGCGCAGCAGCGAGCACGGTCTGGTTGAGCGCACCGCGCGGTGTCGGCGTCACCATCGTCAGCCGATCGACACCCGCAACCTTGGCCGGCAGTGCGTTCATGAGCACCGACGACGGGTAAGCGGCGCGGCCGCCGGGAACGTAGAGCCCTGCCGCCTCGACTGCCGTCCACCGCGCGCCCATGCGTACGCCCACATCGTCGGTCCAGTCGCTGTCGGCCGGGCGCTGCTTCGCGTGATAAGTACGAATGCGCTCCGCCGCGAGGTCGAGCGCATCACGCAATTCCGGGGCGAGTCCTGCATAGGCGACGGCGCATTCTTCTGCGGAAATCGACCAGCCTTCGCTCTCGAGATCGAAACCATCGAACTTGCGTGTCAAATCGATGAGCGCCGCATCCCCTTCCACGCGCACGCGTGCCAGGATCGCGCTGACATCCGCCGCCACGTCGGCATCGGTCTCGCGCCGCGCATCGACGAGCGTGGCAAAGGCTGTCGGGAAACCGGGCTCACGGGCGTCCAGACGGATCATGCAACCGCCCGCCGGAATCCCTCGACCAGCGGCATTACATCGTCACGCGTCTTCATCGCCGCGCGGTTGACAATCACGCGTGCCGAAACCTCCGCGATCACTTCGACTTCGACCAGGCCGTTGTCCTTAAGCGTCCGTCCGGATGACACGAGATCGACGATCCGGCTGGACAGGCCGAGTGTCGGGGCCAGTTCCATCGCGCCGTTGAGTTTCACGATTTCCGCCTGAACGCCGCGCCGCGCGAAATGCTTTCGCGTCAGGTTCGGATATTTAGTCGCAACGCGCACATGGCTCCAGCGGCGTGGGTCGTCGGTCGCCGCCATCCCTGCGGGTTCGGCAACCGAAATCCGGCAGCGGCCGATGCCGAGATCGACCGGTGCATAGAGTTCTGCATAGTCAAACTCGTCGATCACGTCCGACCCAACCACGCCGACCTGCGCCGCGCCGTGCGCGACGAACGTGGCCACGTCGAACGCACGCACACGGATGAGGTCGACGTCGGGACGATTGGTCGCAAAGCGCAAGCGCCGGTCGTCCTCGTCGCCGAAACCGGGTTCCGGCACCAGCCCGGCGCGTGCCATGACCGGCAGCACTTCGGTCAGGATACGCCCCTTGGGCACGGCGATGGTCAACATGGCGGACATAACGCCCGCGCGCCTATCGCCCGTCGCCCTCCAAGGCAATGTCGGGCTTGGTCGCCACCCCCGGTGTCCACCGCCGCCAACCGCCATGGAGCGAGAACCATTCCCACGCAGCCGTGACGATCAGGGTACCGGTCGCCGCGACTCCGATGGTCAATGGCTGCCAGTGCGTAATCAGCCCTACCGCTCCCGTTGCAGCGAGAAGGAGCAGGCCGATGCAATGCGAAAACGGCGGTGTCGTGCGGCCCGCCGTCATCCATTTGAACAGCAGGTTTCCGAGCAGGAACAGCGCCGGCCCGCCACAGGCAACCAGCACGAATGAAAGATCGGCATGGCCCGCCGGGTGCGCCAGCATCTTTTCGTCGGCCACCGCCGTCACGACGATGCCCGCCACGATCGGCATGTGCAGATAAGTATAGGCGTTGCGCGCGATCTTGCCGGTTTCGCCCTCTTCCAGCGCGACCGACCCTTGCTCGGCACCCGTGTCGAAATAGATCCACCACATCACCGCGCTGCCAATAAAACTGGTCGCAAATGTCGCGATGGTCGGCGCGTCCGGTACAAGCGTCGCAAACGTCGCCCCCGTCACGATGATCGCTTCGCCGAGCGCGATGATGATGAACAGCGAACAGCGCTCGGCCATGTGGTGACCGGAAATATCCCAGTCGTCGAGGTTCGAGCGGCCGAGAACCGGCGTTGCGAAGAACAGCCACGGCCCGGAATATTCGATGACCAGAGCCGCTATCCACAGCCATAATCGGGTTTCGGGCTCGGAGAATGCACCCGCGATCCAGAACGGTGCGCCAAGCAGGAAATAAAAAGCGATGCGCAGGAAATTGCGGACGCGGGCCGGATTGTGTCCGCGCGATATCCACGCGATCCATAATGTCCGTCCGACCTGCATCGCCACATAGGCTGTCGCGAACACCATGCCGCCATCGCCGAACGCTGCAGGAAGCGCCGATGACAGCGCCAGGCCGCCGAGCATCATCGCCATCAGCAACACCCGCACCGGCGGGCGTTCGGGATCCAGCCAGTTGGTCGCCCAGCTGGTGTACATCCACAGCCACCACACTGCGAGGAACAGCACCAGCGTTTCCAGCGCGCCGTGCGGCGTCAAGTGCGCAAGCAGTCTGTGCGACAGCTGGGTGACAGCAAAGACGAACACGAGGTCGAAAAAGAGTTCGATGTTCGTGACCCGGTCGCCATGTTCGCCCTCGCGGTTGCGGAACAGGGTCTTGCGAAAGTGCGATGAAGCCATGAGGAGGTGCTAGCATGGAAAAAAGCAATCTGGCGATGCTGACACCGATCGAGGCGTTCGAGGGGCAGGTTGCCTATTGCACGCGCAACACCTCCCCCATCACGGCGCAGTTGTGCAGGCTGTTGATCGAGGCGCTCGATACTTCGACCAAGACCGGCGCGCGCGTGCTCGGCTGGACAGGCAACCCGATTGCCGATGCGGTGCCGCTACGGCTGGCGGGCGGCATCCATGCGCTGTGGCAAAGTGGTGCTGCATCCGAACTGGCGCCGGTGTTCGAACAGGGCGCGGGCGATGCAGTCCTGATGCGGGCGGTGCTCGCGAAACATGACGATGCACTGATGCCGTGGCTCGACGGCCCCCCGCAGACCAACGAGCCCGGCCGTTCGGCGCAGTTGATGACGGGCCTTCTCGAAATCGCGCGCCGGCATGGGCCGAAAATCGAGCTGCTCGAGATCGGCTCGTCGGCGGGGCTGAACCTGTTGATCGGACGCTACCGGATCGACCTGCCCGGCGTCTCCACAGGACCCGCCGATTCGCCGGTCGTCCTCGCGCCCGAATGGCGCGGCCCGCCGCCTGCGCCCGGGCCAATCGAAATCGTCAGCGCGCGTGGCGTCGATATCGCACCGGTGGATGCGACCACGGACGAAGGTGCGGGCCGCCTGCTCGCCTATATCTGGGCCGACCATCATGTCCGGTTCGACCGCATGGCGAAAGCGCTCGCCATGATGCGTGCCGATCCGCCCCGTCTCGATGCCGGTCACGCCGCCGACTGGGTCGAGGCACGGCTCGCCGAACCGCAGGAAGCCGGTGTTACCCGCGTACTGATGCATTCGATCGTCTGGCAGTACATCGATCCGAAGGGACAGCAGCGCATCACCGCGGCAATGGAAGCGGCGGGCGCACGCGCGACTGCCGAGCGTCCGCTCGGCTGGGTTCGCGTGGAGGCCGACAGGACGATCAACCAGCACGACATCACGCTCCGGTCATGGCCGGGATATGAAGCATCCGTGCTTTACGGCCACGCCCATGCACACGGGTTCTGGGTGGAACGCGTCTGATGACCACTACAAAGACGTTCACGGCCGCACCCGAGGACATCGACGAGTTGGGCCATGTCAACAATGCGGTCTGGGTCCGCTGGATTCAGGACATCGCGCTCGCCCATTGGTACGCGCAAGCGCTGCCCGAACATGTCGACGCGTACATCTGGGTCGTCGTGCGCCACGAGATCGACTACCGCGGCAATCTGAAGGTCGGCGAGAGCGTAGAGGCGCGGACCTGGATCCCCGATCCGCCGACGGGCGCCCGGTTCGACCGCCGCGTCGCGTTCGTGAAAGACGGCAAGACATTGGTCGAGGCCAAGACCACCTGGGCAATCATCGACAAGGCGACCCAGCGGATATTGCGCGTACCGAAAGACGTGACGGCGCGGTTTTTCGACACGCCCTGACGCTATTTCGTGGCAGCCTCGTTCGTTACGACGAGATAGTCTACGATCGCCGGCACGTCCTTGTCGGCGACAGGTGCCTTGAACACCTTTTGCATCTTTTCGACCGTCGCCTTCCACTGCGCTGGGGTGAGGCGCGGTTGCGTCAGGATCATCGCGGGCGAGTGACAGGCGGTACAGCTTGTCGTGACGAGGTCGGCGCCCGGCCCCTGGGGAAGAGTGGTCGTATCGTCAGGCAGAGTCACGCTGACGTCTGAGAAGGCGAATTCCTTGCGTGCCTGGCATCCGCCAAGCAGCAGGATCATGACAAGGGCACCGCCGCGAACGAACGCTCTCATGACGTCCTCAGTGTCAGGCGCTCGACCCGGTTGATCGCGTATCCGCTGGGATTCCAGAATGCCTTGTCCGGTTGCGCAACGCCGTTGGTGTTGGTGCAGCGCGGCGCGATGACGGGATCGTGTCGGTCTGACCGGACCGTCGCGCGCCAGCGGCGGAAACCGTACTTGCCGACTTCAGGCTCCAGCTGCGCGATTGTCGCCATCTTCCCGTCGACAGACACCTCTACCTTCGCGACACCGCAATCGCCGCCCATGGCGATGCCGTGAATGTCGAAGGGCTTGCCGAACGGAATTTTCGCCCCCTCCGCATGGCTCGTCACGAAACTGCGCGGTGGCATGGCAGTCACCGGCACCGTCGGGAAATCCTTGTCGCCCGGCTTCACGGGCACAGTCGGCCAGCGATAGCTTTTGGCCATGAAGAAGCTGTCGTCTTCACCCGTCAGCACTTCGATATCCGCCAGCATCTTGACCCAATAGGTCGAGAACCACCCCGGCACGATCACGCGCAACGGGAAGCCATTGAGCAAAGGCAGCGCTTCGCCATTCATCGCGAAGGCGACGATGACATCGTCACGACGCGCGACGTCGATGGGGATCGACTTCTTGAATTGCGGCGCACCTTCGATGCCCGGCGTATCTAGCCCGGCGAAACGGACGTGCCTGGCATCCGCACCAGTGCCCGCCTTGTCGAGGACATCGCGCAGCCGAACGCCGCGCCAGCGTGCGTTCGACATCGCGCCATGCCCCCATTGCGCGCCCGGCACACGCGGCTGCGAAAAGCCGCGGCTATTGCCCGCGCATTGGTTGACCGCGACGAATTCGACATGCTGGCCCGCGCGCAACACATCGTTGAGCGTAAGTGCGACCGGCGTCTTGACCGCGCCGCGCAGTTTCAGCCGGTATCCGGCGACATCGACGATCGTCGGAAAATCGTTCCAGTGCCAGCGCACGAAATGCCGGTCATTCGGGGTGATCGTGCCTTGGCCGAACACGTCGAACGGCGTTTCAAGCAATGGCGGGCGGATGCGCTGGACGATCATTTCGCCCTTTTGCGGAAAGCGGGGCGCCATCGGGCGAGCGCTCGGTCCGCCCGGCAAATGCAGGTCCGCCATGCGCTGTGCCACAACCGGCAGTGCGAGCGCCGCAGCGCCGCCCGCTCCTGCCAATATCGTACGCCGATCGAGTTCCATCGGCGCGCCTTATGCGCCCCCCATGACAGCGCCGCAATTCCCACTATATCGGAGCGCGATGAAACGGCTGTTCGCATCCATCCACGACGTATCGCCCGCATTCGAAGCGGAAGTCGATGCCCTCTACGACCGCCTGTCGAACCTGCTCGGCGGTCCGCGCATGGCAATGCTCGTCGTTCCCGATTTCGAAGATCGCGCACCGCTTTCGAAGAATCCTGCCTATGCCGCAAAGCTGCGCGCATGGGCGGACGCGGGGGTCGAGATGTTTCTCCACGGCTGGTGTCACCGCGACGACGCGACGACGAAGGGCTTCATGCAGAAGCACATGACTGCGGGCGCAGGCGAATTTGCCCAGTTGACCAAGGATGAGGCGGCGCGGCGCCTTTCCGACGGGCGCAAGGTTGTCGAGGATGCCATCGGCCGCCCGGTCGTTGGATTCATCGCCCCCGCATGGCTCTATTCGGACGCATCGAAGGAAGCACTGGCGGAAGCCAATTACCCGCTGGCCGAGGATCATATGCGGGTTTGGGAGCCCGCGACCGGTCGCGTGCTTGCGACGCGCCCTGTCATCACCTGGGCCAGCCGGACACCCGGCCGCATATTGAGTTCGCTTGCCGTCGCATCGGCTGCACGTGCTGCCCCATGGGCGCTCCCCAAGGCGCGGATCGCCGTGCATCCGGGCGATACGACCGTCCCTGCCTTGCTCGACAGCATCGATGCGACGTATCGGCGTTTCATGCAGACGCATACGCCCGCCCGCTATTCCGAACTCGCTGCTGCGTGACGGAGGGCGTCCGACCGGTGCGGGTGCTGGTCGCACTGCACAGCTTTGAGCCCGGCGGGGTCGAACGCGATATCCTGCGTTTCGTACCCGCGTGGCGCGCGGCCGGCATGGATGCCCAGATCGCACTCGGTCGGCGCGAGGGGCGGCTGCAGGAAGAAGCGCCGGACGTTCCTTATCGCCAGATGCAGACGGGCAGTGTCTCGACGGCGAACTTCGAGACGCTCTGGATGATCTGGAAGCTGCCACGGGTCATCCGCGAGTTTCAGCCCGACGTCCTTTTCCTTGCCAGCAACACGCTGGCTGCGGTCGCACTGGGCATGCGGTTGCGGCTCGGCAGGAAATGTCCGCCGATCGTTTTCCGCGTCAGCAACGACTTGGTCCGCCGCGATTTGTCGGGCATCGACCTGATGATGCATCGCTTGGGTTTGCGCATTCATTCGAATGCCCATGACATTGTCGTGGCGATGGCTCCGCCGGTTCGTGCCGAAATCATGGAGCAGATGAACGTCGCACCCGAAAAGGTGGTGGTCATCAACAATGCGTCGATGACGATGGCGGATGTGAAGCGCTTTGCGGATGCGCGCGACGCGGCCCGGCGCGATCACAAGGGGCGGCATTATCTGGGTGTCGGGCGCCTTGCCCCGCAAAAGAATTTCGAACTGCTGGTCGAGGCATTTGCGAAGATCGCGCGGCCCGATGACCGGCTGACGATTGTCGGTGAGGGGACCCGCCGCGCGTCGATCACCAAGCGCGCGCGGGAATTGGGCGTGCTCGACCGCGTCCACCTGCCCGGCCACCTGATCGGACCCGAAAACTGGTTCGCCGACGCCGATGCGTTCATCATGTCCTCCGATTTCGAAGGCGTACCGGCCGTGATCGTCGAAGCACTGGCCGCGGGAATGCCGATCGTCGCCACCGATTGCTGCACGGCCATGCCGTCGCTGATCGACGGTTTCGGACAACTCGTGCCACTCGGCGACGCGGCGGCACTCGCGGCGGCCATGGACAGGATCTGCGAGGTTCGGGTCGATGTGGACGCAATGCGCGCCCGCGCCGCACAGTTCACTAGCGAGGCCACGACCGCAACCTGGGGAAAGCTTTTCGCGGACCTGGCGACCGAACGCGCCGTTGACCAATCCCCTCACGCTGCTATCGCGCTCGCGATGCATCACTCCCGACCTGTGGATCTGGTCTGATCATGCAAGGCAATGCCGATCCCGGTTTGCCCGTTGCGGGCGATCCTGAACCGCTGAACCCCCGTCCCAACCGGCTGCTTGCATGGGCGACGCCGGGGCTGTCGGTCGCGATCCTTGCTGTCGTCATCTGGCAATTCCGGAACATCAACCTCCAGGAAATCCGCGCGGCCATTCCGACCAACCCGCTCTTCTGGGTCGTCTTCCTCTGCTATTTCTTCGCGGGGCCGGTTGCCGATTTCATCATCTTCCGGCGGCTCTGGGGAATCCCGTTCGAAGGGTTCATCGCGCTGCTCAGGAAGAGCGTCAGCAACGCGCTGCTCGTCGACTACCTCGGCGAAGCCTATTTCTACAGCTGGGCGCGCAAGAAGATGAACATGGTCACCTCGCCCTTCGGCGCGGTGAAGGACGTCGCGATTCTTTCTGCGCTGGTATCGAACGGCGTCACTATCGTGATGATGGCGCTCGCTTACCCCTACGCGCACGAATTCAACTTCGGCGTCGCGCCCCTGACCATTGCGGCGTCGATCGGCATAGTCGCGGTCATCTCGATCGTGGTCGTTGCCTTCGGTAAGCGCCTGTTCAGCCTGACCCGTGCACAACTCTGGTGGGTATCGGGCGTCCATCTGACGCGTTTGGTCGCCACGAACCTGCTGCTGGCGCTCGCCTGGTCCCTCGCTTTGCCGGACGTGGCGCTGACTTGGTGGCTGGTGCTGGTGACGATCAACATGCTGCTCGGCCGTTTGCCGCTGATCAGCAACAAGGATGTGATCTTTGCCGGACTGGTCGTGTTCCTGGTCGGGCGCGACGACGAGGTGAAGCTGCTGATGGCGTTGATGGCAACGCTGATGCTGCTCGCCAACATCACCGTCGGCGTCATTCTGGCGCTCGGCGATCTCGTGACGCCAAACCGGGATTCGAAGGAGGAAGACGTTTGAAGAAGTTCGTACTGCTGACCGCCCTCGCTCCCGCGATGGCCGGCGCACAGATACCGTCGACACCGAACCTTGGCATTGCCGAGGGGCGCTGCCGCGGCAACGACCCGTCGTTCGTGATCACTGCCGTCGGTCTCAAGGATCGTGGCGGCACGCTGAAGGTCGAGCTTTATCCGGCGAACGACACCGATTTCCTGCAGGACGACAATATCCTGATCAACGAGGGCAAGCCGTTCCGCCGCGCCGTCATCGACGTGCCGAAGACCGGTCCCGTGCAGATCTGCGTCCGCGCGCCCGGCCCCGGCCCCTGGGCATTGTCGATGCTCCATGACCGCGATGGCAACCGCAAGTTCGGCCTGTCGATCGACGGCGTGGGCTTCCCCGGCAATCCGGCGAGCCTCGGCCCGTCGAAACCGCGGGTGTCCTTTGCAAAGGCGGTTGCCGGCAATGGTCCGACGCCGATCACCGTGCGCATGATGTACCGCAAGGGGCTGCTTTCTTTCGGACCGTTGAGGCAGTAACGCCCTGCACATGCGGATCGTCGACGTCGCGGCATTTTACACACCCTATGGCGGCGGGGTTAAGACGTACATCGACCGCAAGATGATCGCGGGGCCGCTTGCCGGCCATGAAATCATCTGCATCGCGCCCGGCCCCGCCAACAAGGTCGAGGAACGCGGCCCCAACGCCCGGATCGTCTATCTGAAGGATCCGGCGTTCCCGCTCGACCGGAAATATCATTATTTCCGCGATGTCGAGGCGCTTTACGCGACACTGGACGAGATACAGCCCGACATCGTTGAGGTATCTTCGCCCTGGCGTAGCGCACGCCTCATCGGCGAATGGCCGGGCGCCGCACCGCGCACGCTGATCATGCACGCCGACCCCGCTTCGGCATATGGCTATCGCTGGTTCGGCGGCATCGCGTCCCGCGAGACGATCGATCGCATGGGCAGCATTTACTGGCAGCACCTGCAGCACATCAACAGCCTGTTCGAAGCGACGGTCACGATTGCGGGCGACCACCAGCTGAACTCGTTGCGCGACGCTGGCCTGCACCACCTGAAACCTGTCCCGATGGGCGTAGAGCCAGGCATTTTCTCGCCCACCCTGCGCGACGAGGCGTTTCGCGCGCGGCTGCTCGAACGCTGCGACCTGCCGCCCGACGCCACCCTGCTGCTGGGTGCCGGGCGGCATGGCCCCGAAAAACGCTGGCCGATGGTGATCGAGGCGGTGACGGCGGCCGGTGCGAAAGCCCCGGTCGGTTTCGTGCTGGCGGGCGACGGCCGCGACCGCGCGCGGGTGGAACGGGCAGCCGCCCGCAATCCGCACATCCAGTTGCTCTCGCCCGTTACCGACCGGCATGAGTTCGCGCGGCTGATGGCTAGCTGCGATGCGCTGGTCCACGGATGCGAGGCAGAAGTGTTCTGCACGGTCGGGGCAGAGGCGCGGGCATCGGGCCTGCCGCTCATCATGCCCGACCTTGGCGGCGGCGCGGACCATGCGCGCCTGTCCGAGGGCTGGATCTACAAATCGGCGGACAAGGCGTCCCTTGCCGAAACGATCCTCGATTTCGCCGCGACGCCCAAGGAACCGGTTCGCGAACGCGCCCTGTTCCACGCGCAGCACGTCCGCACGGTCGACGAGCATTTCACCGACCTGTTCGCCTATTACGAAACACTGGTGGGCAAGCCACGAACGATCGTCCCCGGCGCTGCCGCAGCACGCGATATCGCCCCGGTCGTAGCCGCGATCGAACTGGGCGGAACGAAGATCAACGTCGCCATCGGCGCGCATCCAGACCGGCTGGTCGCCGAAGCGGTCATTCCGACGACGACACCGGATGAGACGCTGAAATCGGTGGAGGCTTTCCTCGACCTGCATCGCGGCAGTTTTTCGGCGATCGGCATCGCGTCGTTCGGACCGGTCGGGCTTGATCCCGCGCGCCCCGACTGGGGTCATGTCACGACGACGGTCAAGCCCGGCTGGTCCGGCGCCGATGTCGGCCCGCGCATGGCACGGGCATTCGACGTGCCCGTCGCATTCGACACCGACGTCAATGGCGCGGCGCTCGGCGAATACCGCTGGGGCGCGTTGCAGGGTGTAGAGGTCGGCCTGTACCTTACGGTGGGTACGGGCGTCGGCGGCGGGCTGGTCGTGCATGGCAAGCCGCTCCACGGCCTGACCCATCCGGAAATGGGGCACATCCGCCTGAAACGGCATGACGGCGACAGCTTCGCCGGCACCTGTTCCTTCCACGGCGATTGCCTGGAAGGATTGGTCGCCGGCCCCGCCGTCAAGGCGCGGCTGGGACACACGCTCAGCGAGGTGGCGGAGGACGATCCCGGACGCGACCAAGTGATCGACGACCTGGGACAGGCGCTCGCCAGTTTCGTGGCGATACTTTCACCCAACCGCATCGTTATCGGCGGCGGTGTGGCGAAGGCGCCAGATCTTCACCGCGATGCCGCGGCACGGATGCGGCACTGGATGGCCGGCTATCAGACCGATGCCGTCAGCGGGAACGATTTCGTCGTGCCGCCTGCGCTCGGCGACCGCGCAGGGATTGCCGGCGGTATCGCTCTTGCACACGACGAACTGGCAAGGCAGTCTGCCAAGGGCGCATAGCGCGACATTATCGACCGGGGGCGCGAATGTTCGGCAAGAGCGACAGCAATTCTCAGAGCCGATCGGGCGGCAACCTGAGCTTCATCGGCAGCGAAGTGACGATCCAGGGCAATGTCGGCGGGACCGGCAACCTGCACATCGATGGCAAGATCGATGGCGATGTCACGGCGTTCAGCGTGATCCTGGGCAGTGGCGCGGTCGTGAAGGGCAATATCTCTGCCGACACCGCGCAAATTTCGGGGACGGTCGATGGCACCGTCGCCGCGAAGACCCTGGTCATCGAGGCGACGGCACGCATCAATGGCGATCTCAGCTACGATTCGGTCAGCGTCGCATCCGGCGCACAGGTCGAGGGGCGTGTGAAGCGCCTGACCCGCGACGCCGAACCGATGCTGAAACTCATCGCAGGCGAATAATCGCCGTTAGCGGCGGCTGGGAACGCAGCGGCTCTTCGATCCTTCACGATCGATCTCGCGACCCAGCAGGGCACCTGCAGCAGCACCGCCCAGCGTGCCCAGCGTACGGTCGCCATGCGTGTCGATCGTGCGGCCGACGAGTGCGCCACCCACGGCACCGACCAGCAGGCCGGTCGTGCCATCGGTCCGGCGGCAATACATGCGTCCGTCCTTGCCGCGCCATTCCTTGTAGACGCGCTTCGCCTCGGCAGGCGTCGTCGCGACGATTGTCGGCGCGATCAGTGCCGCTGCACTCAGTGCAAAAACCAGTTTCTTCATGTCCTGTCCTTTCGAATCGGATTCTGTCGTTCCCCCGTGATTCGTCCATAAGACGGTGCGCATGAACTCGTCGCAACGGTAATGACGGCTCATGTTCAGGGAAGACGGGGGCTGGGCGAACAAGTCTCCCCGATATCCTCGTTATCCACAGGCAGAATGGGCTGTTGGGGGTATGGACCGACTCGCGAAGCCATGAGACCTTTCTCTCACAGCCGGATCGGACGGCGGGCCTCAAAACCCGCAAGAAGAACCGGACGCAGGGGCCGGTAACGCAGGTCAGACCCAGGCGCAAGCCGGACGTTTGACGGTACGATCGGACCCGAGGGTTGAGGCAGGACGCAAGCCGCAGCGGAATGGATGCGCAAGCAACCGTCACGCAAAGCTTGAAGGTCGCATCAACCGGGCGATGCCGCGGCCGAGCAGAAGGCGAAAGCTGGAAGCAAAGCAAGGGTATCGCAGCACGCCAGGACCTTTTTGGTGCGGCGTCGGCGCTGGGCAACCTTGCGCAGGACACGCACCGGACAAGATCCGGCGCAGTGGGGGTCGGTAGCGATACCGGCCCCCATTGACTGTTTGGGGCATCGCGCGACCACCCGATTGACGCGCCCCGGCGCCGCTCGCATGGGCGTAATCATGCGCTTCTTCTCCGACAACGCCGCGTCAGTTCATCCCGCCGTGCTGGAGGCGCTCGCGCGCGCCAACCATGTAGACACCGCCTATGACGGCGACGCTCTGAGCAAGTCGCTCGATGGCGTCTTTTCGGACCTGTTCGAAACGCCCGTGGCGGCGATCTGGGTGTCGAGCGGGACGGCCGCTAATTCGCTTGCGCTGGCGGCACTGTGTCCGCCGTATCGCGGCACGATCTGCCACCGCGATTCGCACATACAGAACGACGAGGCCGGAGCACCCGAGTTCTTTTCGGGTGGGGCGAAACTGCTGCTGGCCGACGGCCCGGGCGCGAAACTGACGCCGGATGCGATCGCGGCGCGGATCGATGAGATCGCGATCGACGTGCATCGGACCCAGCCCGCTGCCATCTCCATCACCAACGCGACCGAATATGGTTGCAGCTACACACCGTCCGAAGTGGGCGCGATCGGCGAACTTGCCAAGGCACGTGGCCTGCGCCTTCACATGGATGGCGCACGCTTCGCCAACGCCGTGATCCACACCGGCGCGTCTCCCGCAGATCTCACATGGCGCGCGGGCGTCGAAGCGCTCAGCTTCGGCTTCATCAAGAACGGCGGCATGTCGGCCGAGGTCCTGATATGTTTCGACACCGACATCGCCGAAGAAATCCGCATCCGCCGCAAGCGCGCCGGGCATCTGGCGTCGAAGGGCCGGTACCTTGCGGCGCAGGTGCTGGCGCTGCTCGATCAGGATCGCTGGCTCGACAATGCCCGCGCCGCCAATGCGGGGGCGACCGCCTTGGCAGCCGCATCCGGCGGGGAACGCCTGATCCATCCCGTCGAGGCGAACGAGGTCTTTGTGCGCATGTCGCCGGATGAGGCTGCGGTCCTACGGGCGCACGGTTTCGACTTCTACGACTGGGCGGCGAACGAAGTCCGCTTCGTCGTCTCGTGGGACCAGCCGCGCGGCGAAATCGACGCCCTCGCCGCGGCCATCGCCGCGCTGTGAGCCGCGCGCTTCTCACCCCGAAAGTCCTGATCCCGTTTACCGTCGCCACGCTGATCTGGGGATCGACCTGGCTCGTCATCCGCGACCAGTTGGGCGTCGTCGCGCCGACGTGGAGCGTCGCCTATCGCTTTGCCAGCGGCAGCGCGGCCATGTTCGTCTGGGCCGCGATCCGGCGCGAACCGCTGATCATGGCGCCTGCGGGCCATGCCTTTGCGCTGGTCTTCGCCCTCTTCCAGTTCGTGCTCAATTTCAATTTCGTCTATCGCGCAGAGGCCCACATCACGTCCGGCCTTGTCGCGGTGCTGTTCTCGTTGCTGCTGGTGCCCAATGCGATTTTGGGGCGGTTGCTGCTGAAGACGCCGCTCACGCCGCGCTTCCTGTTCGGATCGGCGATCGCGCTGGTCGGTGTCGGCCTGTTGATCGTGCAGGAAATGCGCAGCGACACGTCCAGCGCGGCTGAGACCTGGGCAGGCCTGATCATGACGATCACCGGTGTCCTGTCGGCGTCCGCTGCCAACATCATGCAGGGCAGCCACCGCGGCCGCGCGATGCCGATGGCGGCGATGCTGGCATGGGGCATGTTGTTCGGTGCGCTGGTCAATGCGCTCATTGGGTGGACGACAGTCGGCCCGCCGACTGTCGAATTGCGACCGGCCTATATCCTTGGCGTCCTGTATCTCGGCGTGTTCGCCAGCGCGATCGCCTTCACCTGCTATTTCGCCGTCATCCGCGCCGTGGGGCCTGCGGTCGCCGCCTATTCGGGTGTGATCACGCCGGTACTCGCCATGATCCTGTCGACGTTCTTCGAGAACTACCGCTGGACGGCGCTGGCAGCGGCAGGCGGCGTGGTGGCGTTCGCCGGGCTGCTGATCGCACTCAGCGCGCGCAGGCCGGTCGCGAAATCGGGATAAGCGGGTTTCCAACCCAACATTCGCTTGGCCTTGCCGTTAGCGACCCTGCGGTTCTCCGCGTAAAATGCTCTCGCCTGCACCGACAGGCTCTCGAGCGACACGAATGGTGGCGGTGCAACGCCGAGGAGGCCAGCGGCCCTCTCCATCACCGCATTTTGACCGCAAGGACAATCGTCGGCCAGGTTGTACGCACCCGCCGGCGCGTCGAACCCGGCGATCACGCCCGATACGATGTCGTCGACATGGACACGGCTGAACATCTGCCCCGGAACAGCGACGCGGTGCGCGGTCCGGCTCGCCACACGGTCGAGCGCCGATCGGCCGGGACCGTAGATACCGGGAAGCCGGAACACCCGTGCGCCCAGCGCCAGCCAGGCACGGTCCTCGGCAATCCGGTCGGCGCGGCGTCCGTTGAGCGGTGCACTTTCATCGACCCATGCCCCGCCCGCGTCGCCATAGACGCCGGTCGACGAGATATAGCCGAGCCACTTGTCGTGTAGCAGCGCACCATAACGGTCGAGCAGGCCCGACCCCGGCGGGATGGTGCTGATAATATGGGTGGCGGATGCCACCAGCGGTTCGACCGCCGCCGCATCGTCGAACGCGACCGGGCTGCCGCCACCAGTACCGCTCACATCCCATCCCCGCGCGCGAAGGCCGTCCGCGATGCGACTGCCGGTGTAACCCAGCCCGAAGATGAATGCGCGGCCCATGGGAACGTCGTTGGCATGCAATCGGTTGTGTCGCCAGTCCGTGTTCCCTAGCGAGGGTCGATGCTCGACGTTCAGACTGCACCCGCCGCCCCGCACATCATTCGCCGCGAGGATTACACGCCGCCCGACTGGCTGGTGCCCGACATCGCGCTCGACTTCTCGCTCGATCCTGCCGCGACCCGTGTGCACGCGACGCTGACCGTCACGCGCAACGGCGCGCACGACCGGCCGCTGGCGCTCGATGGCGACGGGCTCGTCCCGCTTGCGGTACGCGTCGATGGAAATGCGATCAACGACTGGACGATTGCAGACGGCAAGCTCGTCATTCCGCTGACCGGCGACAGCGCAACGGTCGAGACCGAGGTCGAGATCGCGCCGGAGCGTAACACGCAGCTGATGGGCCTTTATGCGTCGGGCGGGCTGCTCTGTACGCAGTGCGAGGCGGAGGGTTTCCGCCGCATCACTTTCTTCCCCGACCGGCCCGATGTGCTCAGCCGCTATGCGGTGAGGATGGAGGCCGACAAGGCTGCCTACCCGATCCTGCTCGCCAACGGCGACAATGTCGCGAACGGCGCTGCGGACGGCGGACGGCATTGGGCGGAGTGGACCGACCCGTTCCCCAAGCCCTGCTATCTCTTCGCGCTGGTCGCGGGCGATCTCGTCGCGAACAAGGACAGCTTCACGACAATGAGCGGCCGCACGGTCGACCTCGGCATCTGGGTCCGCGCGGGCGATGTCGATCGCACGCATCATGCGATGGATGCGCTCAAGACCTCGATGAAGTGGGATGAGGATGTCTACGGCCGCGAATACGACCTCGACGTGTTCAACATCGTCGCGGTCGACGATTTCAACTTCGGCGCGATGGAGAACAAGGGGCTGAACATCTTCAACAGCCGCTACATCCTGGCCGACCCCGATACCGCGACCGACATGGACTATGACGGCATCGCGGGTGTCGTGGCGCACGAGTATTTCCACAACTGGTCGGGCAACCGGGTCACCTGCCGCGACTGGTTCCAGCTATCGCTCAAGGAAGGTTTCACCGTTTTCCGCGACCAGTCGTTTTCGGCGGATCAGGGATCGGCAGCGGTGAAGCGGATCGAGGATGTGCGCGGCCTGCGCGCCAGCCAGTTTCCGGAGGATGCGGGGCCATTGGCGCACCCGATCCGCCCCGAATCCTATATGGAAATCGGCAATTTCTACACCGCGACCGTCTATTCGAAGGGCGCGGAAGTCATCCGCATGATGCACACGCTGCTGGGCGCCGAGCGGTTCCGCGCAGGAACCGACCTGTATTTTTCGGAACACGACGGCCAGGCCGCAACGTGCGAGGATTTCGTGCAGGCAATGGAACGCGGCGGCGGCATCGATCTGTCGCACTTCCGCCGCTGGTACGAACAGGCAGGCACGCCGCGCCTGCATGCAAAAACACGGCTCGAAGGGAAGACGGCAATCGTCGAACTTGAACAGACGATGGCACCCACCCCCGGCCAACCCGCCAAGCCTGTCATGCCCTTCCCGCTGAAGCTGGCATTGTTCGACAAGTCGACCGGCGAGCATCGCGGAGAGACGCTGCACGTCATGGACGCCGCGGCCGAAACGCTGCGCTTCGACGGCTGGGATGAAGCGCCCGTCCTGTCGATCAATCGTGCGTTCTCCGCGCCCATCGTCGTCGAGACCGACCGCACGCCCGCCGATCTCGCTTTCCTGTCGGCGCACGACGACGATCCGTTCGCGCGTTACGAGGCGATGCAGCAGTTGATGCTCGACACGCTGATCGCGCGGATCGGTGGCGGAACGGCCGATAGCGCGCCGGTCATCGACGCGATCGGCGCGACGCTTGCCGATGGCGATCTCGACCCGGCGTTCATCGGCGAAGCAGTGCTGTTGCCCAGCGAAGCCTTCATCGGCGACCAGATGGCTGTGGTCGATCCGGAAGCCATCGCCGTCGCTCGTGAGGCGCTGCGTGTCGAAGTCGCACAGACACATTATAAAACATGGCAGCGGCTCTACGCCGAACACGGCGCCCGCCCGTTCGAATATTCGCCTGCTGCCAAGGGTGCGCGCCGGATCCGCAATGTCGCGCTCGGTTACCTCGCCGCGGCCGAGCCTGCGGACGGCGCGCGGATCGCGCTCGCGCAGTTCGAGACTTGCGACAATATGACCGACCGGATGGCCGCGCTGATGACGCTCGCCAACGGCACATCGAACGAGCGTACGCAGGCGCTTGCCGCGTTCTACGACCGGTATCGCGACAACTCGCTGGTGATCGACAAGTGGTTTTCGACCCAGGCGTTGTCGACGCGGACGGATACATTCGACGCGGTCGTCGCGCTACTCGGTCACCCGGATTTCACGCTGACCAATCCGAACCGTTTCCGCGCGCTCGTCGGCGCGTTTTCGGTCAACCAGCGCGCGTTCCACACGGCCGATGGACGTGGCTATGCGCTGCTTGCCGACCAGATCGCCGCGCTCGACCCCATCAATCCGCAGACCGCTGCGAAGATGGTTCCGCCGCTCGGCCGCTGGCGTCGCTTCGACGAAAAGCGTCAAGCAATGATGCGTGCAGCGCTCGAACGGATCGTTGCGAAACCGGACCTGTCGAAGGACGTGCTGGAACAGGCGTCGAAGTCGCTCGAAGGTTAGCCGATCCAAGCCGCGATCTGCGTCGCGAGATCGTTCGCGGCGGCATTCAATGCCGCACCTGCACTACGCCCGTCGATCGCTGACAATGGCGCGCGCGCCTCGAACCGGCGCGTTTCGACCGTGTCGGCCGAGCGCGACAGCTGTGCATCGAAAACAACAACGACCTGCATCGCGCTCGGGTCTACGCCGAATCGCTGCAACTGCCCCGACAATTTCATATTCGCGCCGGTCGAGAACTGGCGCGGGTCGAGCACGATCTTGTTCGTCCGTGCGGTGACCGTTTCCGACAGGAGCCGCTGAAGCCCGCGAGCCGGCGCTTCGTTCCACGCTGCATCGGCGACGTAGGACAGGTCGCTCGCGCCGTCGTACACCGGGATCCGCGTCGTCGTGATGGCCGCGGTCGACGTGGGGCTGAGGATCAGGATCGTATTCGTGGGCGTCGCAGTTCGCACCGCACCAGCCTGAACCGCGCTGGTCGTCGTCAACGTCAGCAGCGATTTGGGCGCCTTCGGACCGAAGCTGATGCAGCCCGAGAGGAGTGCGACCGCCGGGATCAGGAGAAGAGCCTTTTTCATCAACGGTTTCCTCGCGGTTTATAGTCGGGCAGGCGCGGCGACGAGATCAGCCCGCCGGCACCACCCGAATCGATGCGGCCGGCAACGGCGGTCAGGCTTTCCGCCATGACGCGCAGGTCGCGGACCAACTGGCCGATCTCAGGCAACGTCTGTTTCGTGAACGCCTGCACGCCCGGTTTGGCTTCCTTCAGCGTGGTGTCGAGCGAATCCATGCTGCGGTTCGCCGACGCGATGGCGCTGCGCAAATCGGTGATCAACGGTCCGGCCTGGCCATCGACGGTCTGTGCAAGATTACCGATCTGTTCGGCAGCATGCCCAGCCTGTTTCACGGCGACACGCGTTTCGGCGATTGTTGCCGCGATCTCGGGACCGCGATTGGCGAGGTCGCCGGTCAATCGGTCGACGTTGGCAAGGATGCCCTGAAGCGACTTCTGGTTCTTGTCGCTTAGCAACTCGGTCAGCCGCTCGGTCAGCGTCGAGATGCGTTCCAGCAACTGAGGCGCCGAATTGAGCAATGCACCGAGACCGCCCTGCTTGGTCGGGATGATCGGCACACCTTCCGGACCGATATCGGTGATGGGCGGCGCGCCCTTGACCGCACCATCCAGGTTGATTTGCGATGTGCCGGTGAACCCGACCCCGGCAATCGTCGCGGTCGTTCCCTGCAGGATCGGCGTTTCGTCCTTTACCTCGATCCGCACGCGGACGAATTCGGGATTGTCCTTCATCAGCGCGATCTTTCTGATCTGCCCCGACGGCACACCCGAAAAGCTGACGACCGATCCGATGTTCAGTCCGTCGACCGACTGCTTGAACAGGATATCATATTCCTTGGTCCGTCCCCCGGACATGCCCGACAACCAGACGAGGAAAACGGCAATGGCGACGAGGATCGCCAAGACGACCCCTCCGACAAGGACATGGTTCGAGCGTGTTTCCATCAGGCGGCACTCACTGTCTTTGGGGCTGTCTTTGCAGCTGGCTTTGGCGCCGCATTGCGGGCCTTGGCGTCAAGCGCCTGCCGCCCGCGCGGTCCGTTGAAATACTCCTGGATCCAGGGATGATCGAGCGCCAGCAACTCGTCGATCGTGCCGACCGCAATCACCTTTTTGTCGGCGAGCACCGCGATGCGGTCACAGATCGCATAGAGCGTGTCGAGGTCGTGCGTGATCAGGAAGACGGTCAGGCCCAGCGTGCGCTGAAGGTCGCGGGTAAGCTCGTCGAACGCCGCCGCGCCGATCGGGTCGAGACCGGCGGTCGGTTCGTCGAGGAACAGCAATTCCGGATCGAGCGCGAGCGCACGCGCCAAGCCCGCACGCTTGCGCATGCCGCCCGACAGTTCGGCGGGATATTTCGGACCCGCGTCTGCAGGCAGGCCCGACATCGCGACCTTGTACGACGCGATTTCGTCGAGCAGCGTATCCGGAAGATTCGGATAGAATTCACGTAGCGGGAGCTCGATATTTTCGGCGACCGTCAGCGTCGAAAACAGCGCGCCACCCTGGAACAACACGCCCCAGCGGCGGCGAATATGCGTGGTCTCGCTCTCGTCACGGTCCAGCATAGGCTCGCCGAACACCTTCACCTCACCGGCCACCGGTGTTTGCAACCCGATGATCGATCGCATCAGCACGGACTTGCCCGTGCCCGACCCCCCGACGACGCCCAGGATCTCGCCCTTGTTGACATCGAGGTCGAGGTTTTCGTGGACGATCGCATCGCCGAAGCGGTTTTCGAGCCCCCGCACACTGATGATGGGTTCTGGGATGATCGGATCGCTCATTTCCAGCCGATCCCCGTGAAGAACACCGCGAAGACCGCGTCGAGCACGATGACGAGGAAGATCGCCTGGACGACGGCGGACGTGGTCCGCAGACCGACCTGTTCGGCGTCGCCCTCGACCTGCAACCCCTGGAAACAGCCGCAAAGCGCGATGATCAGGCCGAAGACCGGCGCCTTGATCAGGCCGATATAGACATCGGTCATCGGCACGACTTCGCGAATGCGCTGGATATAGGTCAGCGGCGGGATTTCGAGCGAGATCCAGCAGAACAGGCCGCCGCCGATCACAGCGATGATCGAGGCATAGACACCCAGCAGCGGCATCATCGCGACCGAGGCGATGATGCGCGGCAGCACCAGCGCCTCGTTCGGCGAAATGCCGATGGTACGCATCGCGTCGATTTCCTCGGTCAGCTTCATCGTGCCGAGTTGCGCGGCAAAGGCGGAGCCGGACCGACCCGCGACCATGATCGCGGTCATCAGCAGGCCGAGCTCGCGGAACGTGATGCGGCCGACCAAGTTGATCGTGAACGCCTCGAACCCGAACTGCGCGAGTTGCACCGACCCCTGTTGCGCGATGACCAGGCCGATCAGGAAGCTCATCAGCCCGATGATGCCCAGCGCCTTGACGCCCACGATCTCGAACCGCTGGATAACCGCATTGATGCGGAAGCTGCGCGGGTTGCGCATCAGGTGCCAGGTCGTGATGCAGACCGAACCGAAAAACCCGAGCAGGCCGAGCAGGGTTTTTCCCGCAATCGCCGTCGCATCGCCGATTTCGCCGAGCACGCGCGTAAAGGGCGAGATGCGGTCCGGCCGCACCTTCATCGCCGCATCACCGCGCGCGACCTGCTCGATCAGGTGCTGCGTATCCTCATTCGCGCCCACGATTTTGGCATCGCTGTCACGCGCGAGCCGGTGGACGATCCAGGCCCCGATCGTATCGATGCGCTCGACGCCCGACAGGTCGATTTCGGCAGGCTTCGGCGCATCGTTTTCGAGCCGCGTCGCCGCATCGCCAAGTTGCGCGAGCGTCCAATCGCCAGCCAGCGCCAGCGCATTGGCGCCGTCGTTCGTCCCAAGCGTATAAGTGGCGGCCGACGTCATGCCTGCGCTTGATGGGGCATTAATGCTGGTGCGGCAAGACGTTGGGCCGTTATGTGGCAGCGATGAACCGCATCGCCATCTATGACATGGACAAGACGATCACGCGCCGTCCGACGCTTATGCGGTTTCTCGTTCACGCCGTTCGAACGCACCAGCCATGGCGTTTGATCCTTCTGCCGTTCGTCGGCCTGGCGACCGGACTTTACCTGTTACGGCTGGTCGACCGTGCACAGTTGAAAACGATCAATCATCGCCTGTTGCTCGGCCGCGCGCTAACCGTGGTGCGCGCCCAGGCGCTGGCGACCAGTTTCGCCGCGCATACGATGCGTACCAATGTCATGGCGGATGCGTTGGAACAGATCGAACGGGACCGGGCTGAGGGTTACCGCCTTGTCCTCGCGACCGCATCCTATGCATTCTACGTGGGCGCTATCGGCGAGGCTCTGCGGTTCGACGACGTGATCGGCACCAAGACTCACGCCGACATCTCAGGCGCGATCCTTGCCAAGATCGACGGCGAGAATTGCTATGGCCCCGGCAAATTGCGCATGGTTCAGGCCTGGATGATCGCAAACGGCCTGACGCGTGAAAATAGCACGATCCGTTTTTATTCGGACCATGTCTCCGACGAACCGGCATTCGAAGCCGCCGACGAAGCTTTCGCCATCAATCCCCACGCCCCGCTCGCGGCTATGGCGCACGAGCGGGGGTGGACGGTTCTCGACTGGCGCTAGATCGCCCGCAGCGCCTGCCGCATGTCGGCGATCAGGTCGTCGGCATTTTCGACGCCCACCGAAATGCGGACGAGGTTGTCGCTGATGCCGAGCGCGTCCTTGCGCTCCTGCGGCACAGACAGATGCGTCATCGCAGCGGGGCAACTGGCCAGTGTCTCGGTGCCGCCGAGACTGACCGCCAGCTTCGCGATCTTGAGCGCGTCGAGGAACGCGAAGGATTCCCGCTCGCCGCCCTTCAGGTAGAGCGAGAAGGTCGAACCCGCGCCGGTACAATGCCGCGCATAGATGTCCGCCTGCCGCGATCCCTTTTCGAGGAAACCGAGATAACCGACGGTCTCGACCTGAGGCTGTTCGCGCAGGAATTCGCAGACCTTCGCGGCATTCTCGCCCGCGCGGCTCATGCGGAGTTCCAGCGTTTCAAGGCTACGGAGCAGCATCCACGCCGAATGAGGATCGGTGATCGTACCGATGGTGTTCCGCATCATCCGGACCGTGTTGATGATGCCCTTTCCACCCACCGCGCCGCCCGCGACGAGATCGCTATGGCCGCCAGCATATTTGGTCAGTGAATAGAGCACGAGGTCCGCACCCTGTTTGAGCGGCTTCGCCCACAGCGGCCCAAGGAAGGTGTTGTCGATGACGATGGGCGGCTTCTCACCCGTGAATGCCGCATCGCGTGAATCGCGCACAGCCTCGACATCGACCAGCGCATTGGTCGGGTTCGCGGGGCTTTCCAGATAGACCAGCGCGACATTACCCAATGCCTTCGCCTTGGTCATGACCGCGTCGATTTCCTCGCGCGTCGCGCCGGCCGGAAAATCCAGCCAGTGGACGCCGAAACGGCCCAGGATACGCCCGACCAGCGTCTCGGTCGCGGCATAGAGCGGTGCCGAATGCACGATCACATCGCCCGGCTTCACCAGAGCGAGCATGACCGTCGCGATGGCGGACATGCCGGACGAAAACACCAGCGCATCCTCCGCATCTTCCCAGATGCCCAGTCGGTCCTCGAGGATTTCCTGGTTCGGCCCGTTGAAACGGGAATAGACGAGGCCCTCGGCACCTCCCGGGCGTTTGCCGGTTACGCCCTCGAAAAAGCGTTTCCCTGCCGCTGCGTTTTCGAACACGAAGGTCGAAGTCAGGAAGATCGGCGGCTTCAGCGATCCTTCTGACAATGCGGGGTCGAAGCCGTGCCCCATCATCAGTGTTTCGGGCGACAACCTGCGGTTATCGATGGCGAGGATGTCGGGTTTCGGACGGCGGCGCTGTGGCGTGCCGGTCAGTTGCGATTCGTCTTCCAAGTCGTGTCTCCTGGCTGTCGCGCCAGGAACCGGTCAGCCCGGCAGCGCGATCAGCGATATTTGCCGACCATAGTCCGCCTCGCCCGCCAATGTCGCGCGCCGAAAGCTGAAAAAGCGATCCGGTTGCGACAAAGTGTCCTCGCCGAGGGCATCGACGGTCGCGATGCCCGCTGCTTCGAGCCGATGTGCCACATAGGCTTCGAGGTCGAACTGGACGTGTCCTGCCCGTCCCGGAGTGAAGAAGCGTTCGTTGCCGGCGCCGCCCGCGACGAAGCGCGCCTGGAACGCCAAGTCGACTTCATAGCTCTTCTGCGCGATGCACGGGCCGATCGCGGCGGCAATGCGCTCGCGCCGCGCACCCAGCGTCTCCATTGCGGCTATCGTCGCATCGGTGACGCCGCCGATCGCACCTTTCCACCCGGCATGCGCGGCGCCGATCACTCCTGCATCGGCATCGGCGAACAGGACCGGCGCACAATCGGCGGTCAGGATGCCGAGCAAAAGCCCCGGCCGATCCGTCACGATGGCATCAGCGTGCGGACGTGCGTCGTCCGGCCAACCCTCTGTCGCCACCACGACGTCGGGGGAATGAACCTGATAAACCGTGGTCAGCGTCGAATTGGGCGCGATCGCCGCAACCGCACGCCGCCGATTTTCGACAATGGCGTCTGGGTCGTCCGCCGATCCGAGGCCGACATTCAGCCCGGCAACCTGCCCTGCCGAAACGCCGCCTGCACGCCCGAGGAATCCGTGCCGGACAACGGAAAGCGCTGCAGACCTGACAACTTCCACTGTCACGCAAATCCCCCCGGCACCGGCCAGCCGCCGCCGGTCAGTGCCATCGCGCGAAACAGCGTGCCCATCTCGTCCGGGCTGGTCAGCCGTTGGTGCGCGTCGGTGATGTCTTCGACCCGGTGTGGCGCTCCGCGTGCCAGTGTTGCGGCCCGTGCGGCAATGCCGAGCTGCCCCAGGAAATCGCGCTGCGGCGTCGGCCCATGCACAGTCGCACCCGCGGTCATCGCCGCTACGCCCAGCACTCCGAAATCGACATGAGCCGAAAGATCGACCTCGCCGGGCCGGTCGAAGGGATTGGCGAAACCGTGACTGCGCACCGCCTGCAACGTGTCGCCCACCATGGGGCCATCATAACCGTAATCGACGATCAGCGCCGCGCCACCCTGTGTCGCAAGATGTCCGGCAATCGTGCGCATGGCGGCAACACTGGCGGGCGACGATTCGATGATACTGCCCGGGGCTGCATCGCGCAGGTGTTCCGGCACGACGTCGTCCGGCACCGGACTGCCCGCGATCGGCAGGAACAGCGTATCCTGGCACGCGACCAGCCGCCGCACCCAGCCTTCACCGCGTCGCATCAGCTGTTCGATCGGCAGTGCGTCGAAGAATTCGTTGGCGACGACCAGCAAAGGCACATTGTCCGGCAACGTCGTCAGATCGCCGTGCCATACGGCATCCGGCACCCGTTCCGCCTGTTGCGCGCGCAGCCGTGGCGATGTTTCGACGAAATGGACCGCAGGACTGAGGCCCGCCTTTGCCATCACACGCAGGGCATCGGCGGCAAGCGTTCCGTGTCCCGGCCCAAGTTCGACGAACGCGACTTCAGGCCGCCCCGCGCGATCCCACATATCTGCGCACCAGGCGCCGATCAGTTCGCCGAACATCTGGCTGATTTCAGGCGCGGTGATGAAGTCGCCCGCGGCACCGATCACGCTGTTCCGCGCATAATATTCGGCGTTCGCGGCACCCATGAACTGCGACACCGGAATCGGCCCCGCCATCGTGATCGCGCGGGCCAGGCGGTCAGTCAGCGTACCGTCGGCTGTTTCCGTCACGCGACGCTCGCGGGTCCCGCAACAGGCTCAACCCGCGCGCGGCGCTTGCCCGAACCCAGTAGCAACCAGAGTCCGACGAGCAGCACCGGCACCGACAGCGTCTGGCCCATGGTCAGGCCCCACCACAGGTTTTCCAGCCCAGCGTCGGGCGCCCGCACCCCTTCGAGCGCAAAACGGACTGCGGCGTAATAGGTCAGTCCCGCGCCCGCCAAACGACCGGGGTAGTAGCGCGCGTCGGTTTTCCAGAAGAGGAAGCCGAGCAGCAGAAAGAGCCCGATCCCCTCGAGACCCGCCTCATAAAGCTGGCTCGGATGACGCGGCACATCGCCGCCGCCCGGAAAGACAATGCCCCAGGGCAGGTTGGTCGGCCGCCCCCACAGTTCGCCGTTCACGAAATTGGCGAGGCGCACGAGGAACTCACCGAACGGCGTCGCGCAGCCGACGTAATCGAGCACCCGCATCAGGTCGAGCTTGTTGCGCCAGGCGAAGAGGATGACGGCGAGCGAAATGCCGATCAGCCCGCCGTGGAACGACATGCCGCCTTCCCACACTTTCAATACCTCGAGCGGCGTCTGCAGCATCTCCGGCTTGTAGAACAATACATAGCCGATCCGTCCGCCCAGGATGATGCCGAGTGTCGCATAGAAGACGAAGTCGTCGGCATGGCGCTGTGCCATCGGTGCGCCGGGCTGCTTCAGCAGCTTGGACAGATACCACCAGCCGAGGATGATCCCGGCGATATAACCGAGGCTGTACCAGCGCAGCTGGAAGAACCCCAGGTCCAGCGCGATCGGCGACAGGCCAAGGTCGGTAAACTGGATGGCCCCCGCAGCATTGGCGGCCATTACAACGATTTCATGCACTCGGGCTTTTCCCTTGCGATTTGCGCCGCCATACTCGCGCGATTGGCGAAGACCAAGCGGTGAGGAGAGAGACATGCCATCGGTGCTCGACACCCGGATCGACGAAGCGATCGCGAACCTGTCGGTTCCCGGCGGCCCGCTGCCCCTCACGGATCATGTGCTGCCGAGCGGCGTTTCCGTACCGTCAATTGCCGCTGCGCCGCCAACCCTGATCGGTTATTTCGCCCATTTCTGCGGCCAGCATGGCGACGCGGATTTCATCGTGGACGGGTCGGAACGGCTGAGTTTTGCGCAGGCTCACGCCATGGCGACGCGAATCGCTCACGCACTTGTCGCGGACTTCGGCGTGCAAAAAGGGGATCGCATCGGCCTTGCGATGCGAAATGCGCCATCGTGGATCGTCCTTTATATGGCCATCATGATGGCGGGCGGCGTTGCGACGCTGCTCAACGGATGGTGGCAGGGCGGCGAGTTGTGCGACGGTATTGCCGACGTCGATGCAAAGCTGGTTTTCGCCGATCCGCCCCGCGTGGCACGTATCGCCGAATGCGGACGCAAGACCGGTTGCGAGATCGTACAGGTCGATGTCGCGCTTCCTATCGAGGATGCGATGGCGCCTGTCCTGATGCGCGGCGGTGAGGGAGCAACGTTGCCGGAGATCGGGCCGGACGACCTCGCGACCATCCTCTTCACCTCGGGTTCGACCGGCCAGTCGAAGGGGGCCTATTCCACCCATCGTGCGGTGGTGCAGGGCACGTTCAACTATATCGCCATGGCGCTGATGATGCTGAAAATCGGCACCGACGACGGCACGATAAAGGAACCGAAGCCGCAACACTGCGTGCTGATGACCGTGCCGCTGTTTCACGTCACCGGCGAAGTGCCGATGCTGCTCGTCAGCTTCGCGATCGGCCGCAAGATGGTGCTCATACCCAAATGGAAGACGCTGGAGGCGATGCGGCTGATCCAGGAGGAGCAGGTCACGAACTTTACCGGCGTTCCGCTGATGAGCTGGGAAATCCTGAATCATCCGGAACGCGACAAATACGACCTTTCGACCGTCCAGTCCTTCGCCGCCGGTGGTGCGCCACGCCCGGCCGAGCACGTCCGGCGGTTGAATGAGGAGCTGCCGTCGCCCCCCGCACTCGGATACGGCCTGACCGAAACCAATGCAGTCGGCGCCGGGTCGTTCAGCAGCAATTATCTCGACAAGCCCAATTCCACCGGTCGTGCGTCCAAGCCGCTGGTCGAGATCGCAATCCTCGATGACGACGGCAAGGCACTTCCACAGGGCGAGCGTGGCGAGGTGTGTATCCGCAGCGTCGCCAATTTCTCGGGCTATTGGAACCGGCCGGAGGCCACTGCCGCCGCGCTTACTGCCGATGGATTTTTCCGCTCTGGCGACATCGGCTATCTCGACGAGGACGGATATCTGTTCATCGTCGACCGCAAGAAGGACATCATCATCCGCGGCGGCGAGAATATCAGCTGCCAGGAAGTCGAGGCCGCGCTCTACGCCCACCCCGCGGTCGCCGAGGCATGCGTCTTCGGCCTGCCGGACGAGCGACTGGGCGAGATTCCCGGCGCCGTCGTCTATATCCGCGAGGGAGAGCATCTGAGCGAGGAAGCGCTCCGCTTCTTCCTCGGCGAACATCTGGCGGCGTTCAAGGTGCCCGCACGTCTCTGGTTCGAGGACGCGCCGCTACCCAAACTCGGGACGGAAAAAATCGACAAGGTCGGTCTGCGCGCCAGGTACCGCGATGTGTACGCGGCGGAAGTCAAAGCGGCGGCATAACCGTCTCTCGACCGACGTCAGGCCGCCGTGTCGGCTTTCGGCGATCGGGTGGTCCGCATTTCCTCTACGTGTTCCAGCCGTGCCGCCATACCGCCCCATGCGGCGGCCGCGCGCAGGCAGCGTTCGCGGACATTGTCGAGGGTCGCAGCCGCGGCTTCGGCAGCGGCCTTCGCCGCTTGTGTGCGATAGAATTCAAGTGGGGACATCGCGCGCCCCTTTCTGGAAAAAACGAGAGAGAACAGGCGGCGGCACGGATCTTTCCGCGCCGCCGCCCCGGTCATTCAGCCCGAACGGCTTAGGCCGACTGCAGGTTTACCGCAGAGGTCTTGCCGCGCTTGTCGGTTTCCAGTTCGTACGTAACGCGCTGGTCCTTATCGAGCGTGCGCATGCCGGCGCGCTCGACGGCCGAAATGTGGACGAACGCATCGCCACCGCCGCCCTCAGGCGCGATGAAGCCATAGCCCTTGTCGGCATTGAAGAATTTTACTGTTCCGGTGATCATATCGGCAATCCTTGTCCGAGTTGACGGGCATGGACGCAAGGGTGCGGCCATCCCGGCGTCGTGAAGCGAAGAGAGGGACAAGTGGCGCACCGCGCATGCCATAAGGAGCACGCGGCAGGTCGATCATCCGCCGCAAAGCGACGTTCAGCACAGCCTGCTTAGCAGAACGGGCGGATAAGAACAAACAAGGCGTCATCCACGCCCTGCGTCGCCGCAAACTCAAGTTGTCACAAAACTGCCTTAGAGGCTCCGAATCGAACCAGTCACACGTTGGGAAACCCTCTGCATGGAAGCGACCGCCGACCTGACCTCCCGGCCCGATATGAAGGGCTTGGGCAGCGCCGGAACCTTCGGTCTGGGAGCCGCCATCGTCGCTGCCCTGGGGTATGTGGTGTACAGCGTCTATACGGACGCCACCGCCGCGAGCGTTCAGCCCCTGGCGCTTCTTCCTTTCCTGCTGCTGTTCCTGGCGCTGGTCATCGCGCTCGGCTTCGAGTTCGTGAATGGCTTTCACGACACGGCCAATGCGGTCGCGACCGTCATTTACACCAATTCGATGCCCGCGAATTACGCGGTCGTGTGGTCCGGTTTCTTCAATTTCCTGGGCGTGCTGCTTTCTACAGGTGCAGTTGCGTTCGGCATCATCTCCCTGCTGCCGGTCGAATTGATCCTGCAAGTCGGGTCGTCGGCAGGTTTTGCCATGGTGTTCGCGCTGTTGACCGCGGCGATCATATGGAATGTCGCGACCTGGTATTTCGGCATCCCGTCGTCGAGTTCGCATACCCTGATCGGATCGATCATCGGCGTGGGCGTCGCCAATGCCATGCTCCACGGCAAGAGCGGGACTGCAGGGGTCGACTGGACCAAGGCGGCCGAAATCGGTCAGGCACTCGTCGTGTCGCCCCTGATCGGGTTCGGCGTGGCCGCGCTGCTGTTCATCGCCATGAAGGTGCTTATCCGCAACCGGGCGCTGTACGAGGCGCCGAAGGGCGACACACCGCCCCCGTTGTGGATCCGCGCGTTGCTGATCTTCACCTGCACGGGTGTCAGCTTTGCGCACGGGTCGAATGACGGACAAAAGGGCATGGGCCTGATCATGCTCATCCTGATCGGAACCGTGCCGACGGCCTATGCGCTCAACCGTGCGGTCCCGGCGCAATATGAAACGCAGTTCGCGGCCAACACGACTGCCATGAACACGGTTCTGGCATCGCATGGCGGTGGCACACCGATAGCCCCGGCGGTGGCGCGAAAAGAAGTCGAGCGCTACATCGCCGACAAGACGATCAAGCCGGAAACCGTGCCCGCGATCGGCGGGATGGTGTCGGTCATCGACCGCCAGGTTCGCGAATATGGCTCGCTCGCAAAGGTACCGGCAGCCGCCAGCGAAAACATGCGCAACGACATGTATCTCGCGTCCGAAGGCGTGAAGCGGCTGGCGAAAGAAGAAAGCCTTCACCTGACGGCGGATGAGGCAAAGGCCATGGGCACGTACCGCGGGTCGCTCGATTCCGGCACGCGATTCATCCCGCTGTGGGTCAAGATCGCAGTGGCATTCGCGCTCGGGCTCGGAACGATGGTCGGCTGGAAGCGGATCGTTGTGACGGTAGGCGAAAAGATCGGCAAAACGCACCTTACCTATGCGCAGGGCGCCTCCGCCGAACTGGTCGCAATGGGTACGATTTTCGGCGCAGACGCCCTGGGGCTGCCCGTTTCGACGACGCACGTGCTGTCATCGGGTGTCGCGGGCACAATGGCTGCCAACAGGTCCGGGCTGCAGATGGCCACGATCCGGAACCTCTTGATGGCGTGGGTGCTGACCTTGCCGGTCTCCATCCTGCTGTCGGGCTTTCTCTACGTGATCCTGACGGCGATCTTCTGAGCGCGGAGCACGGTCCCCCGGAGTCCGACACGGACTTCACCGGCTTCAAGGCGTTGCTGTCGGAGCCGGGACTGATCTGGTCATGCTGTCCCGGCGATGGCGGGATGACGGTCGCACATAACCTGCCGCGAGATCGCAGCGGCTTTTGCTGGCTGCATCTCAACCTCGCCGATGAACGCACGCACGGCTGGCTGGCCCGCCAGGGCATGTTTCCGGACGAAGTGGCCGCATTGCTCGTGTCGCGCGAACATCATCCGCAGGCAGTCGCAGAGGATGATGCGATTGGCCTCGTCTTCCAGGATTTCGAACGCGATTTTGATCGCGAGACGGCCGAACTGGGCTCGCTGCATCTCGCGCTCAATCCGCGCATCATGGTCACGGGCCGCTATCACCCGGTGCAGACCGCCGACGTCGTCCGCCGCAAGCTGGATCGTGCCTCGGCGATACTCGACGAGGCAGGCGCACTGACCATATTGCTCGACAGTGCTTCGGGCACATTTTCGACGATGGCCCGCCAGTTGAATGTCGATATGCAATTGGCCGACGACCGTTTCCACAGCGGCCGTACCGACACGGCGGCAAACGACGTCCGCGATCTCCGCCGCCGGGCCGCGCGCATCAACCGGGTGGCGGCGGGCTTGGGTTCGGCGCTTCACAGGATGGAGGAGTTTCCCGATCTTTCGGAGGACATCCGGCAGGTCTTGGACCGCTTCGCCCAGCGGATCGATGGCATCAACAGTGACATTGCCGGCGTCCAGGCACAGATCCGCGCCCTGCGTGAAGAGTTCGACCTGCTCGCCACGCAAAAGACCAACAGCAATTTGTACTTCCTCTCGCTGATGAGCGCATTGTTGCTGCCGGCAACGCTGGTCACCGGATTCTTCGGGATGAATACGGGCGGCCTTCCCTTTGCCCAGGATACAGGAGGGACTGTCGGCGCCGCCATAATCGCGGTCATGTCTTCGCTGGCAACCTGGATGCTGTTGCGCGTTCGCCGCTGATTGCTCGGGCCGAACCCTGCGGGACTCAAACCCTCAAGGGGTGCAGTTGCCCGAGCGCCGCGCCAATGCTGGCGTCGAGATGCGCTTGCCGAAAAGGCTTGGAAACACGCACGATATCGGGCGCTATCAGGTCGATCCCCTGATAGCCCGAGACGATCACGACCGCGATATTGGGGTAGTCCGTACGGAGCCGGAGTGCGAATTCCGCGCCGGTCATCCCAGGCATCAAGTGATCGGTGACGACGACATCGGGTTCCAGCCCCTCGTCGATAGCCGCAAGCGCCGACCGCGCATCTTCCCGCTCCACAACCTCGAACCCCAGGTCTTCCAACATGTTGTTCGTGCTCATGCGGACAAGCGCGTCGTCCTCGACCAGCAACACACGCCCCCTGCCGCCAAGCGGCAGTTCGTCAGCGGCAGATGGCTGCACATCGGCCCTTTCCTCTGCAATGGCGGGCAGGAATAACCGGATCGCCGTGCCCTTTCCGGGCGCGCTGTCGATCGCCAAGACACCTCCCAGCTGGCGGATAAGACCATCGACCATCGACAGGCCAAGTCCCGTGCCTCGCCCCGGCTCTTTCGTCGTGAAGAACGGTTCGGTAGCCGCGCCCTTCGTTTTCTCATCCATGCCGCTGCCGGTGTCGCTGACAATCAGTTGGACATAGGCCCCATCCCCGAGAACTTCGGGCCGATCGGCCCCGGCTTTTTCCGCCGACACGATAATCGTTCCGCCATCAGGCGTCGCATCGCGCGCGTTCACGACGAGGTTCAGGATCGCCATTTCAAGCTGATGCTTGTCGGCGCGAATGGCGGGCAAGTCGGGCGCGGCGCGTGTTTCGAGTGTGACCTGCGATCCGATGCTGCTTGCCAACAGTCCGCGCAAATCTCCGATCAGTTGAACGGGATCGATCGCGACGGTCAGCAGTGGCTGCCGGCGCGCGAAAGCGAGCAGACGCTGGACCAGCGTCTTCGCCGCTTCCGCTGCCTCCATCGCAATCTCGGCGGTGCGCGTGATGGCTTCCGGTTTGGCGCGCCCGGCAAGAACGAGGTCGAGGCTCGACATGATGGGCGCGAGCAGATTGTTGAAGTCGTGCGCAACATTGCCCGTCAGCTGGCCGATCACCTCCATCTTCTGCTTTTCGCGAAGGTGGACATGCGCCCGTTCGAGCGCGATCGTGCGCGCGGCGACCCGGTCCTCGAGTTCGGTATTCAGGCGTTCGAGCGATGTCAGGAGGCGGCCGTTTTCGAGGCCCGCTGACGCGGCGCGCGCCAATGCCTCGAGCAGGGCAACTTCGTTCTCGCTGGGCTGATCCGTCATGGACCAGTAGGCGCCAACCGCCGCTACGGGCTCGGGCCGCCCGATCGGGACCATTAACATGCTGCGGACAAAGGTTTCGCGATAGGCATCGACCGGCACGCGGGGATCGCGGAAGATATCGGGGATCGCCGCCGTCTGCCCGTTCGTCATCGCCCAGCCGGACACGCAGGTTTCGGCCGGAAAACGCTGTCCCGTCCACAAGGGCTCGAAGGAATCCTCTGCGACATAGTGACAGCGATCGCCTTCGCGCAGAACGACGGCGATGCCATCTGCGCCTACGACACGGCGGGCCCAGATGCGCAAAACGGCGACAAGATCGTCGAGCGAACGCGCCTGCGAAAGCTGTTCGATCGCCATCGTCGCCGCCGCCCATCGCGCGACAGTTGCCGAGATTTTATCGGTATTTCCCTGCACCACCGGTTCGATCAGGCCGTCCGCCATAGTCTTCCTTGAGTTACAAGGGTTTGGTGGATTACTTATTGCCTATAATGGTGAACGCATAGGTGCAGATACTTTCAATTTGGTCGGTATTTCCCGCGCCTCGAGAACAGCTGGAATTTTTGTGACCGATACATTTTCACATGGCACCGTCCACCAGGCGGGTGAAGATCTTCAGTTGGCGCTCACATCGGCGCCAGCACTGCTGGCGTTGTGGGAAAGCCTGACACCACTCGGCCGCAACGAATTCATCTGTTGGGTCGATGATGCGAAGCAGTCCGCCACCCGCCAGCGCCGCATCAAGCGGACGCTCGAAGAATTGACCGAGGGCAAGAAGCGCCCCTGTTGCTGGGTGGGCTGCATCCATCGCACCGACAAAGCGCCCAGTCCGTGGCAACAGGCGGTGCTGATCGACGGAAAGACAAAGCGGGTTCCTTAACGTCAATCAACGCTGCGCCCTGCGAAGGCAGTAACATTAATTCTGCGAGATCCTGTCGATCTTGCTGCACTACCGTTAATTCTTCAATACTTCCAATACCCTACTTGCTCTTGGGTCTGAAATTCTTCAATTACGGTTCTACAGGGAGTTGGTATGCGCAAAGGGTTTTTGCTTCTCGCGTCGTGTGCAGTGCTCGCAAGCTGTGGTGGCGACGGTAGCAGCGGGGGATCTGTCACGCCGGTCGGCACAACACCTGCGTCGCCGTCGTCCCCAACCCCGCCTTCTCCTCCCACGCTGAACACCGGAGAGGTAAAGCCCGCCCCTGACGCCACATTCATCGCTGCTACGATGGAGCTGACGACGACCGGCGGCGTCAGCCAGACCAACGGCGTCATTACAGGCGGCATGACGAGTGCGCGGAGCACGATCTTTGACACGCCGGGATTCGGTGGCAGCTATGCCACGTCGAGCGGCTATCGTCTGTCCGATGCGGTCAATATGATGACTTTTGGAACGGCGCAGCTGGCGTACGACACTACCAGGCCGCTTGGAAACGGGATCGTCCTGTTCACGAATGTCGCGGGCATCGTCGAAGACTATCTCGCGATCTATCAAGAGACGACTTATTCGTCTTCGGTTCGAGGCAGTGGCTACACGACAGCAAAATACGGCGGAAAGGGTGGCTGGCAGCACACCGTCGTAAATGGGACGTCACGCCGAACCCGATTAGATTACTTCGCATACGGATCGGCCACCCCACTCAATGCGATGCCGCGGTCGGGGGTCGTCCGGTTTGCCATCTTGGGTTCCGGTAATTACGCAACAGACACCGACCTGTGGTTTCTGACAAGCGGCACGGGCAATTACATAACGGTGGATTTCGGCGCAGGGACTGTTTCAGGGTCGGTTGGCCTTTCCGGCGAAAATTTCTACAAAAGCGAGGTCGGCGGCATCGGAAGCCTGCCGATCTCCGGCAGTTTCACGGGCAATTCGCTCTCGGGCACTATTACCAATGGCAGCCTGGGTGCGCGAAGCGGTGTTCTTGGGCAATTCCGCCTGATGTTCGTGGGGCCGGCAGCGAACGAAGTCGTTATAACCTTTGTCGCCAATGATGGCACGCAGGCCGCAGTAGGTGCAGTGGTTGGAGTAATCGATCCCTATGCGAACTAAGGAGCAGCTCATCGCTTCGGGCTAGGTTAGTCTCGCACTATTCAGTTTTGGCTGCTCAACCATATCGCCCATCGGCGTGCCGATCGTAAATCCACCGGGGCGCGAATTCGGACCAGGCATTGTCGCTGCCGTTTGCGGTTTTTCTTTTCTGATGGCGCCACGCTGCCCAGGCTAGCCCGAGTTGCATGGGAATGCTCATGAGGCCCGCGGCGACCAGGTAGACAACAGGGATCAGATGCGGGTTTGCCATTCGTGCGAAATGCACTGCCACGGCAAATGCATGGAACGCCGCAATCCATAATGTCCAGAATCGGTCGGCATAGAGCGACAATACGATCAGGCCGGCCAAAAGGACGACGTCGATTACCAGGACCCCAAGTTCCAGGTCCTTGAATACGAGCGGTGCCACAAGATTGAGCGCCAGCGTCGCCATCGCGGCACAAAACAACATGATCGCACCGGCCTGCTCTGGCGGGCCGCCGCGCAAGAATGCGTAGCCGCATGTCACGGCAAGAAGAACATTGAAAAGCACGATGTCCATCGCCTGACCGGACCATCTGGCGACGGCCCGGTCAAGCTGTCCTTGTTACGATACGATCGAAAGGTCCGGGCGCTGTTGCGCAGCGACGCTGGGCATGCAGCTGTATTCACAACCGTAGCCCTTGGTCGGCAGGTTGTGCCGGTCACGGATTTCAACGACTTCGTCATGCGCGGACGCGATCGCCCCCATCGCCTGCACCAGCGTCGATACGCTTTCGGAAGCGGCGACGAGCGCGGGATGGATTTCTCCCTGCGTCAGGCGCGCGTCCTTGCGGCCCTCGACGGCCGCGATGATGAATCGTGCTGCTCCGACGATTGCCGCATCGATCGAATGTTCCGTGGGGAACAGTTCTTTTGCGACCCGTTTGCCGGCTTCAATTTTCTTGTCGATCATGGTCCCACCTCGTCCGGTCGCCCGGACAGGCGACCTTTATTGCTTCGTCGAACCGACCGAGGTCGAGAGCCACGCCAACCCGCCTGCCAGAACCCCGAAGGCTGACAGGATGAACGCCGTGATCAACGCAATCCAGATGACGCGCTGCCAGGGTCCAAGGTCGTTGTGTCCGCTTCCCCGCTTGCGAAACGGCATCGAGAATTCGATGGGAGGTTGATCTGCGGCGTTGGCCGCGGCGCCCCCCGATCCGTAATCCCGTTGCCAGTCCGCTATCGGCAGGGACATTGGTGGCGCGGTTTGGACGGTGGCGAGAAGAGCCTGCGCGAGGCCCGGCCCATCATGGGCCCCCTCCATCTGTTCGAGGATACGGGCCGCATCGATGCGCCGCGACACGCCGAGTTTCGCCATGGCGGCCTTGATGTCCTTGCTTGCCCGCTCCGGCGATATCGCGATCAGCCGGGCGATCTCCTTTGTCTCATAACCCTTGAGCACCAGCCGGAGGCACGCACGCTGCCGTTCCGTCAGTGTCGCGGCGCGCGCGGTCATTGCTTCGTCGGTCGTCCCCATTGGCCATCGTGTATGGCGTCATCCAGCAGGATGGTAAACGCTCTTCCCCCCGCGCTTCTCCCCTCCTATCACCGCCGCCATGCCCACCCCGCAGATTTCCCGCCGTTCCCTGCTTATCGGCGGGGGCGTGGGGGTTGGCCTGATCGTCGGTTATACGTTGTGGCCGCGCGTTTACGCACCCGGTCTCAACACTGCAGCCGGCGAATACATATTATCTGGATTCGTCAAAGTGGGTGCCGACGGCCATGTCACGATCGTCGTGCCGCAGGTCGAATTGGGTCATGGCGTCTTCACGGGCCTCGCGCAGATCGTGGCCGACGAACTCGGTGCCGACTGGCGCACAGTCGCGGTCGAGGCGGCTCAGCCCGGCAAGTCGGGTACCAACGCCATATTGGCACATGAATGGGCCGACGGGCTTGGCAATTCGGGCTGGACTCTCGGCACTTGGCCTGACGCCGGCAGTTTTTCCGCAACCGGCGGATCGACCAGCGTCCGCGCGTTCGAAAGCCATTTGCGCGATGCGGGGGCGGCGGCGCGGGCGCTGCTCTGCTCGGCAGCGGCAAAACGCTGGGATGCCGATTGGCAGGCATGCGAGACGCATGACGGCTTCGTCTGGCATGGCGACGAGCGCATGCGGTTCGGGGAAGTCGCAGCGGATGCCGCAAAGCTCTCCGTCCCTGCGGGTATCGCATGGCGCAGCGGTGGCGAAAGCCGGCTGGTCGCGCAGGAACTGCCACGGATCGACTTGCCGTCGAAAGTCGATGGCAGTGTCAACTTCGCCGCGGACATCCGACTGCCCGACATGGTCTATGCCTCGATCGCCGAAGGGCCGATCGGCGATGCGACGGTCAAGCGCGTCAACGAGGCCGCGGCCAAGCGCGTGACGGGCGTTCTGGACGTCGTGAAGACGGATCGCTGGGTCGCTGTCGTCGCGACCAACTGGTGGGCGGCCGACCGGGGCCTCGCCGCCGCCGCGCCGCGTTTCGATGTGGCCGGCGCGCTGGCCGGTGACCGCCATATCGCAAAGCGGCTGGAAGCGGCGCTCGACGATCCCGGTACGCGTCTTTCGGCGTCAGGAGACGTGGTTGCGGCATTCCGCGGTGCGCAGGTGCTGACGCAAAGCTACTCCGCTGGCCTCGGCGCACACGCCGGCGTCGAAACCGCGAGTGCGACGGCGCTGCTGAAGAACGGGACGTTGCAGATCTGGGCCCCCACGCAGGTCCCCGGACTTGCAGCGGAGGCCGCGGCACGGGCAGTCGACATGCCCGTTTCGTCCATCGTCATCCACCCGATGATGGTCGGCGGCAGTTTCGGCGCACGCTATGAACACGGTGTCGTCGGGCCGGCGGCCTTCCTGTCCAAGAAGCTGGGACGGCCGGTGCAGGTAATGCGGTCCCGTTCCGAAGAGATGCGACGCGACATGTTCCGCGCAGCTGCCGCCGCCCGCATGGCGGCGCGGGTGGAACCCGACGGTCGCATTGCCGCTTGGTTCGCACAGGTCGCGGCGCCCGCAACGCTGCGCGAGATGCAGGCGCGGCTGGGTGACGGAAAATCGCCGCACGAGGCATTGGCCGCAGCCAGTGAAAAAGCCGAGGCTGCGGCCATCGCAGGCATGGTGCCGCCCTATGACATCCCGGTTCACGCGATCGACCATCATCCGGTGTCGATCGACATCCCGACCGGCGACTGGCGCGGACGGGCACATGTCGCCAACGCTTTCTTCCGCGAATGCTTCATCGACGAGATCGCGCATACCGTGGGCAGCGAGCCGTTCGGTATCCGCATGGGCATGCTCAACGGAAATCCGCGCCTCGCCCAATGCCTGACCAAGGTCGCAGCTACGGGCGGATGGCAGGGGGGCGTGAACGGCACCAACCAGGGCCTTGCCTGTCACACCATGGCGGGCAGCCATATCGCAGTGATGGTGGAGGCCCGCCGCGAAGGTTCACAGATAAAGGTCGACCGCATTTTCGCCGTTGCCGATGTAGGCCGCATCATCAATCCGGGCATCGTGCGAGCACAGATCATCGGCGGGCTGGTTTTCGGCATGTCGGCTGCGACCGGGGCACCGGTGACGGTCGAGCGTGGCCTGGCAGGACCGGCGCGGTTCGGCGAATTGCGCCTGCCTCGCATGGCCGATAGCCCGAAGATCGAGGTCGAACTGATCGTCAGCCGCGAGGAACCGGGCGGTGTCGGGGAATTGTCCGTGCCCGCGGTGGCGCCAGCGATCGCGGGTGCACTCTTTGCGGCGGCGGGCGTGCGTTATCGGCAATTGCCGCTGATACCTGCGTGATGACGCGTCCTGCAGATCATCCGGCCGTGGCACCGCGCAAGGTCGGTGTGCTGCTGGTCAATCTCGGTTCGCCCGACGCGCCCACCAGGCACGCGGTTAAAGCGTATCTGCGCGAGTTCCTGTCCGACCCGCGCGTCGTGGAGATCCCAAAGCTCGTCTGGCAGGCAATCCTGCGCGGAGTGGTGCTGAACACGCGGCCCGCGAAGTCCGCACATGCCTATCGGCAAATCTGGACCGAAACAGGGTCGCCGCTGACCGTCATCACCGCGGCGCAGGCAGCGGCACTCGACCTGGGCGATGACGTACTGGTCGACTGGGCGATGCGCTATGGCAATCCCTCCATTCCCGACCGGCTGACGGCCATGATCGATGCCGGCTGCGACCGCGTGCTGATCGCACCCATGTATCCGCAATATTCCGCGGCAACGACGGCGACGGTCTTCGACAAGGTCGCCGAGGTGCTGGGCGCTCGCCGCTGGCAGCCTGCCCTGCGAACGCTGCAGCCATGGTACGACGACCGTGATTACATCGCCGCGCTCAAAACATCGATCGAGCGACAGGTTGCCGCGCTCACGTTCGTGCCGGACGTCATCGTCGCCAGCTTCCACTCGATGCCGCTCGCGACGCTGACAAAGGGCGACCCCTATCATTGCCAATGCCAGAAGACGGCGCGGTTGCTGGGCGAAGCCTTGGATCGCGAGCTAGTCGTCAGCTTCCAGTCGAAACTCGGCCGCGCGAAATGGCTGGAACCCTCCACCGAAGAAACGCTGAAGCGACTCGGCCAGGAGGCCAAAAGCGTCGCGGTCGTCACACCCGGATTTGTCGCCGACAACCTCGAAACGCTCGAAGAAATCGCAATCCGCGGGCGGGAGACCTTCGCCGAAGCGGGCGGCAGGCACTTCGCCGCACTCGAATGTCTCAATACATCCGACGAAGGCATGATTTTATTGCGTCAATTGGTCCGTCGCCAACTTGAAGGCTGGCTGCCCCGCGACTAGGCTTATCCGCAGATCATAAGGAGAGGCGAACATGTCACGGGTAGCGATCGTTACCGGCGGGTCACGCGGTATTGGCGAAGCGATCAGCGTCGCGTTGAAGGACATGGGCGTAACCGTCGCGGCGAACTACGCCGGCAACGACGAAAAGGCGAAGGCGTTCGAGGCCGCGACCGGCATTCGCGTGTTCAAATGGGACGTGGGCGATCACCAGGCATGCCTCGACGGCTGTGCCGCGGTCGAGGCCGAACTTGGGCCGGTCGACATCGTCGTGAACAATGCCGGCATCACCCGCGACGGCACGCTGGCGCGCATGAGCTTCGACGACTGGAACGACGTGATGCGCGTCAATTTGGGCGGCTGCTTCAACATGGCCAAGGCCTGCTTCCCGGGCATGGTCCAGCGCGGCTGGGGCCGCATCGTCAACATCGGCTCGATCAACGGCCAGGCGGGCCAATACGGCCAGGTGAACTATGCCGCCGCCAAATCCGGCATCCACGGGTTCACCAAGGCGCTGGCGCAGGAAGGTGCGAAAAAGGGTGTAACGGTGAACGCAATCGCGCCCGGCTATATCGACACCGACATGGTCGCTGCGGTGCCCGCGGAAGTGCTGGGCAAGATCGTCGCGAAGATCCCCGTCGGGCGCCTTGGCCAAGCCCATGAGATCGCGCGCGGCGTCGCGTTCCTCGTTTCGGAAGATGGCGGCTTCGTCACCGGATCGACGCTCAGCATCAACGGCGGCCAGCATATGTATTGATCGCGGGGGCTAATTTGCCCCTGCTTTCGAAATATCGAACTCGCCGCTGGAATAGCTGACGCGGAATGTCAGGATAGCGGGTGCATATCCGGTTGGTAATCGATCGGGGTATCGCCATGTCGCTGTTTGACCGCCGTCTGTTCGTCGCCGCCAGTGCTGGCGCCGCCATGACATCTCTCATTGCAACAAAGGGTCTGGCTGCAGATGTCACGCCCGAAGGACCAGGGAAGATCACCGGCAAGGGACCGGGCGATTTCGATTTCCTGACGGGCGAATGGCGGATCAAGCTCCGGAAGTTCGACACGTCAGGTCCCGACGGCAAGAAGGAACGCGACGCCAGCGCCACCGTCCGCCGCGTGCTGAACGGCATGGGCAGCATCGAGGAACTACGCAACGGCGATGGATCGATGTGGGGAATGGGCGTACGCGTCTGGCATCCCGAACAAAAGATGTGGGCCGACCACTGGACCGCGGCGCAGGACGGCGTGGTCAATTCGCCGCAGCTCGGACAGTTCATCGACGGCGCGGGAATTTTCCGGATGGACGACACCGACGACGGCAAGCCGGTGAAGATCAAGGCGGTATGGGACAAGATCACCCCCGCGTCTTGCCGCTGGTACCAGATCATGTCGCGCGATGCCGGCAAGACGTGGAAATATGGCTGGTACATGGACTGGACGCGCGTCGGTTGAAGGGACGGCGTTTCCGCTTTCGGCGGCATCGCGTTACACCCACACCATGCCCTATGCCTCGCCCGTCAAGCGATCGATCACCATTGCTGGCCATGAGACCGCGCTGACCCTCGAGCCGATATTCTGGGACGCGCTGGCCCGCGCCGCTGCCGCCGCGAACCTGCCCCTCAACGCATTGGTCGCCCGGATCGACGCCGAGCGGATCGCCCTGCCGTCGCCCCCCAATCTCGCCAGTGCGGTCAGGCAATGGCTTTTTGCGAATGCATCGCATTAGACTTGACGTTGCGAAACGGTCGCAATAGCCTTGGGCAAGCGGCCGCGAGCAGGAAAATACTGTGTTCAATCAGTCAGGTTTGTTCTTCGTACCCAAAAGATGGCAGAGCATCTCTTTCCTGCGGTGGCTGAAACGCGTTCACGCGTGGACCGGCTTTTGGGGTGCGACGCTGTTTTTCGTACTCGGTATCAGCGGGTTCCTGCTCAACCATCGCTCCATCATGAAGATCGACACTGGTGAGCCGGTCGAGGCTTCCACTGTTCAGATCCCCGTCACCGCCGGCGTCATCACCGATACGGATAGCCTCGGCCGCTGGGCGAAAAACGCGCTCGGTCTGCCGGTAAAGCCCAAGGCGCCGAACAATTCGTCGCCAGCCAAGGCCGGTGACGTGCGCTTCAACGGCCGCGATGTGAAGACGGCCGAGACCTGGACGCAGACATTCGCGATGCCGAACGCCCGCGTCACCGTCAGTTATGTGCCGGGCGCCAATTTCGTTTCGGCAAAGCGCGAAGCGGCGGGCCTCCTCGGCACGATCAAGAATATGCACAAGGGATCGGGCCTGTCGATCGCTTGGGTACTGCTGCTCGACACCATCGCAGGCGCGTTGATCACCATGTCGCTGACCGGGTTTCTGCTGTGGACCCGGATGCACGGAACGCGCCTGCTGGCGGGTGCGCTGGTCGGTGGCAGCCTGGTCTGGGCCGCGGCCGCCACCGTCCCGTCGATGGGTTAGCTCCGGCCGAGCAACACGCGCGCCTGACCGCCGATCTGTGCCAGCATCGCGGGCGACGGCAATGGCGAGATCCGCGCGCGGTCGACCAGTTTCCGGAAATCGCGAACGCGCGGCGCGTTGTCCATCAGCCAGGTCTCGACCCGTGCTTCGGGCTTGGCCGCATCGCGCGCCAGCCATTCGAGGCGCATCTGCTGGAAATCGCGGGCGAGCCCAGCGACCAGCAACCGTTCCCACGGATCGACGGGATTGGCCCGCATCGCCGCACCCTGTGCCCAGTCGAGGCCGAGCGCTGCACCCAGCGAGGTGAAGGCGTGAACCAGCACGATCGGATCGGTCTTCGACTTCTGCGCAAGCGCGGCCACGCCGATCGATCCGTCGAGCTCCGCCAGGCGGACGACACGGTCGACCAGTCGTCGTGGTGCGCCCGCTTCGGCGAGCTTCGCCGCGAACGCCTTTGCCTGCGTCTGCGTCTCCTCGCGGAGCAGCGAGTCGATGTTCGAGCCGATCTTTTCGACACCGGGCGTCAGGGCTGCGATGGTGTCGCCGATCGAACGGCCCGCAACCGAACCGCGCAGCAGGTCGGCCATCATAGCGCGCAGTTCGACTGCGACCTGTTCGAACAACAGCAGGCGTGCACCTTCACCGATGTCGGCCGTGTCGATCTGTTCCCACAGCGACACGACATCGAACAGCCGCTCGGCGATGATGAAGGCGGCCGCGACATCGCTGACGCTTGCCCCTTCCTCTTCGGCCAGCTCGTAAGGATGGACCAGGCCCATCCGGTTGACGATGCGGTTGGCGATCTTGGTCGCGACGATTTCGTTGCGGAGCTGATGCCCCTTGATCGCATCGCAATGTTCCTTGCGCATTTTCGCCGGGAAGGCCGCAAGCAACTCGTCGTCCATCGCCGGTTCTTCGCCGAGATGGGCTTCTTCGATCGCATCCTGCAGCACCAGCTTCGCCGTCGAGAGCAGCACCGCGAGTTCGGGACGCGTCAGGCCCTGCCCATCCTGGGCGCGGCGCGACAGCAGGTCGTTCGAAGGCAATCCCTCGACCGCGCGGTCGAGCCAGCCGGTCGTCTCGAATGTCTCGACGATCCGCACCAGCGACGGCACCGTCGCCGCACCGCCACGCTCGGCGATCGAGAGCGCCAGGGTCTGGAGGCGATTGTCCTCCAGCACCAGTTCGGCGACCTGATCGGTCATCTTCGCCAGCAGCGTATTGCGCTTCGGCATTGCCAGCGCGCCCTTCGCAACTTCGGAATTCAGCGCGATCTTAATGTTCACTTCATTGTCCGAACAATCGACGCCCGCCGAATTGTCGATGAAGTCGGTGTTGATCCGGCCGCCACGCAGCGAGAAGGCGATGCGCGCCGCCTGTGTCACGCCAAGGTTCGCACCCTCACCGATCGCGGTCGCACGGACGTCTTCCGCGTTGACGCGCAGGCCGTCGTTCGCGGGATCGCCGACCTGTCCATGGGTCTCGCTCGTGGCCTTCACATAAGTGCCGATGCCGCCGAACCAGATGAGGTCGACCGGCGCTTTCAGGATGGCCGAAATCAGCGCGGCCGGTTCGATATCGGTCGCATCGATGTCGAGCGCGATCCGCGCTTCCTTCGTCAATTTGATCGACTTGGCACTGCGCGGATAGACGCCGCCGCCCTTCGAGATCAGCGACGCATCATAATCGGCCCATGACGAGCGCGGCTTTTCGAACATCAGCTTGCGCTCGTGCCAGCTCGACGCGGGGTCGGGATTGGGGTCGATGAAGATGTGGCGATGATCGAACGCAGCCACGATCTTGAGTTCGGATGACAGCAGCATGCCGTTGCCGAAAACGTCACCCGACATGTCCCCGCACCCGACGACGCGGATCGGCTGGGTCTGCACATCGACACCGCGCTCAGCGAAGTGGCGCTGGACCGAAACCCAGGCACCCTTGGCCGTGATGCCCATCGCTTTGTGATCGTACCCGACCGATCCACCGCTGGCGAAAGCGTCGCCTAGCCAGAAATTATGGTCGATGGCGATCGCGTTGGCGACATCGCTGAACGTCGCCGTACCCTTGTCCGCGGCAACGACGAAATAGGGATCGTCGCCATCACGGATGACGACGTCGCGCGGATGCACGACTTTGCCGCCGACGATATTGTCGGTGACCGACAGGAGCGTGCGGATGAAGATGCGATAGCTCTCCGTTCCCTCCGCCAGCCATGCGTCGCGATCAGCCGCGGGGTTAGGCAATAGCTTCGGGAAAAAGCCGCCCTTCGCACCCGTCGGCACGATGACCGCGTTCTTCACGCGCTGCGCCTTCATCAGGCCGAGGATTTCCGTGCGGAAGTCGTCGCGCCGGTCGGACCAGCGCAACCCGCCGCGCGCGACGGGACCAGCGCGCAGATGGATGCCCTCGACGCGCGGCGAATAGACCCAGATCTCGCGCCACGGCACGGGCGCTGGAAGGCCCGGCACCTTACCGCTGTCGAACTTGAACGCGATCGCGACCTGCCCCGCGGGTGCGTAGAAATTGGTGCGCAGTGCCGCGCGAACGACGGCGCGAAGCAGGCGCAGGACGCGGTCCTCGTCGATCGCTGCAACTTGTGCGAGGCCGCGTTCGATCGCACGCTCGGCGTCAGCCTGCGCGTCGTCGCGATTGCGCATTGCAGGATCGTGCAAGGCTGCGAACAGGTCGATGATGGCGCGCGCGATGTGCGGATGACGGCGCAGCGCGTCGACGACCGTCGTCAGGCCATAGGACAGACCCGTCTGGCGCAGATAGCGGAACAATGCGCGCAACAGGACGACCGCATCGGGCGCAAAGGATGCGGCAACGATCAGTTCGTTGAACCGGTCGTTCTCGGCGCCGCCTTCCAGCACGCCGGCGATCGCGCCTTCGACGATTTCCGCTCGTGCCAGCAGCGCGGCCGCATCGCCATCGCCCAGGTCGAGGACGAAGCGGTGCATATGGCCCAAGTTCTCGGTGAGCAGTGTCGAGACCTCCTCGACCACCTTGAAGCCGAAATTCTCGAGCGCCGGAACGACGTCGGACAGAGTGACTGCCGTCAGGCTGTACAGCTTGAGCCGCAAACGGCCCGGCGCGTCATCCTCGTTGCGATACAGGCGGACCTGCCGGTCGGAAAGTTCGGCGAGGGCCGCAAGACGCCGGATGTCGCGCGCCGCTTCGTCCGGTCCGGCGCCGGTCCGGTACGCCGAAGGGAAAGCCTCGGCGAACCGCAGCGCCAGGCGGGTCGCGCCCGAAGTTTCACCTGCGGCAGCAAGGCTTGCTTCCACCGCTTCGGACCAGCCGCGCACCATTGCGACCAGCGCGGCGCGAAGCCGCGCCTCGTCGGGATCGCGCACCGACTGTCGCCGGTCGATCGTGTAGCGGATCAGCGCAACCGCATCGTCGCCCATGTCGACCGACCAGCTGAGCAAGGTCCCGTCCGACGCCTCGCAGATCATGTCGGAGATTGAGACACGGCGCGCGGTAGTCAGTTCGTCGCGCGGCAACCACACGAACGCGAACATGTGCCGGTCGAGCGCATCATGAGTCAGCACCAGCTCTGCCCGCGGACGGTCCGACAGCGACATCGCGGTCAGGGTCAGGCGTTCGAGGGTTGCACTGTCGAGCGCCAGCAACAGGTCGTGCGGCAAGTCGGTCAGCGCGTGCGCGAGCGATTTGCCCGCATGGCCATCGGGCGCAAAATCGTACTTCGCCATCAGCGCGCCGAGCCGGTTGCGCAGGACGGGAATAGTCTCTGGCGCCGCCGCCAGCGCGTTGCTGGTCCACAGACCCGCTTGGATTGTCACACCATCGGCCGCAGGCGTGATGATGAGGTCGAGCGGCGCGTGCCGATGCACAGTCGAAATCGCATTGGATTTGGCCAGCATCGGTGCCTGGTGTGCCGACAGCCAGTCGCGCGCCTTGTGGCGCTGTTCGGGCGCCAGCACGGCATCGCCGATCGCACTGGCAATACCGAACGCGGACTTGATCCCGCCCTTGGCCGGATAATGCGCCGAGCTCAGCAGTGTGAAATTGCCCTCGAGGAACCAGTGCAGCAGCGCGGCCCCTTCGCAATCGCCGAGGCGCACGGCTTCGTCGGCCATCGCCGCCTTCATCTTGCCCCAGTCGGCGACCGCGGCGCGCACGTGGCGAAGCGCCGTCGCGATTGCCGTTTCCAAGTCCTTGCGAACCAGCGCGTCGCCGCGTTCGGTCTCCATATAGACCAGCGACGTGCGGATGCCCTTGGCATCGAGCTTTTCGAAACATTCGTCCGCGCCGCGCGCGACGCCGACGACGGGGTGCAGGATGCGGTCGATCGGCAGGCCACGTGCGGTGATCGCGTTCGCGATCGAGTCGACGAGGAACGGCATGTCGTCGTTGACGACCGCCACCCGCATCAGCCGCCGTCCGTCCGAACCGGTACCGCTCTCGATCCGAATCGCAGGATCCCGTCCGCGACGGGCAGCAAGCGCTTCGAGCACGAGTTCAGCGGCAGCCTTACGGTCGGCAGCGTCGAAATTGGCGATCTCGCCGGGAAGGGCTCCAGCAACGAGCGCCTTGGCCAAAGCCTTGAGCTGGGGGGAATCGGAAGTATCTGCGGCAGGAATCGCGCGGTCGGCAGCCATGTGTCGGGCATCCGTATCGTTGTCGTTGCGTTGGCGCAGCTATGCGCCCGCTTGACGATGACCTCAAGGCGTTGAAACTTAATTACGCGCCCGAAAAGGCGATTTCTTTATCTGGTGATATGTTTCAGCGCGCGGTCGAGCAGCGACTTGTCTTCCGGCGTCACACCGATGATCGCAACCCGGTCCGGATCGACGCGGCGCGCGACCAGGACGACGAACTCGTCGTTGCCGGGCAGCGTCAGATAAGCCTGCACGGGCAGCTCACGCGCAGCTTCGCGATGGGTATCGACGGGCGCGGGTTTGTCGGCAGGGCGGCGTTCACGGCGCTCTGCCGCAACGACGGCTTTCAGGCCGCCGGGGAAGCTTTCGAGGAACAGGCGCATTCCGCCCGTCGGCAGTTCACGGCGGCGTGCAAAGCTGAGCGCAGCTGCAAATTCGGTGATGCGCGTCTTGTCGTAATTGCTGCCGAAGATCAGCTTCACGACCGGCGTCATCGGCGCGCGGTCCTGTTTGCGGATCTTCGCATCGGACAGCAGGTCGACATATTCGTCCGGGCGCGCTTCCGCGATGACCGCGAAGTCATAGGCGCCGCCCAGCGCACGATAGAGCGCCGCCCGTCCACGGGTGTCGGCGGTCAGCGCCGCATCGGCGGATTCGCGCGCCGCTGCCAGCCAGTCGGCCAGTGCGTCGCTGTCGTCGAGTTCGGGCGCATCGTCATCGCCCACGCCGGACAGGATCGTCGCGTTTGGACCATCCGCAAAGGTCGATACCATCTGCCGCTTGGGCGCGGGAAGCTGGGGTGCCGGCGCAGGTTGCGGGGCGATCGCCTGTGCGAGTTCGGCCGCGACGGCGTCCACCACGGCGTCGTTCGCAACCTCTTTCCAGTTGATCACGCCATAGATGAAATCGATCGTCTCGTTGTCCGACGAGAACGGCAACAGGATGCCGCGATACATGGCGTAATTGCCGCGCGCGTTGACGAATTCCGCCTCGAAACCGATCGGCGCGCGGTTGGCGATGATCTGGAGGTGATGGTCGGTCAGGCGCGACAGCAACGACCGTGCCGGCACCTGGGCGACACTGTCCACCGTCACCGGAAGTCCGCATTCCTCGCGCAGCCGTTCGCCCAGCCAGGCGATCGCCGGCTCTTCGCCCGAACGCGTGAAGTCGAGCAGCACGCTCGACGCGCTGAAATCATTGTTGATGACGCCGAGCTCGAGATCGTCGACCGACGGGTAGGACCGGCCGTTCAGCAACGAGACCCAATAGTTATAGGCGCGCACATGCATGCGCCGCTCGTCGGTGCCGATGACGACGGGCGTTTCGACGGCCGCGTCCTGCGCGCCCGCACCAACCCCGGTCTCTGCAATGTCGCGGCTGGTCTCGTCCGCGAAATCCTGCAGCCTGTCCATCGACGCCAAATCCCCAATGCCGTGCACGGAACACGATGCTCCAGTGCCGACCGTGCATCACTTGTGGTTACCAACTGGTTAAGTGACGGGCGTGTATCGGGATGATTGACCAACACCCTTGCCGCCGCACGGCGACACTGTTAAGCGCGCGCCCCACACTGGTTCGCCGCTTTAGCTCAGCCGGTAGAGCACATCATTCGTAATGATGGGGTCAGGTGTTCGAGTCACCTAAGCGGCACCAGTGTTTTCACAAGCCCGACGCGACTTGGCCCCCCAACGGGCGGCAAGTCCATTGACGCGCCCAAATGCTTGTCATCATAGCGGTTTCGCCGGACGTCCCGGCGTGACGCGGACCTGCAGCAGCGAGGCATATCGATGACAATGCGTGGACTCATCCTGGCGACGGCCCTCTGCGCGACAGCGGCCAACGCCGCGCCGCCGATCTCGCCCGAGCGCCTGTCCGCCGATGTGAAAGTGCTGGCGTCCGACGCGTTCGAAGGGCGCGGGCCCGGCACGGCGGGGGAGAAGAAGACGCTCGACTGGCTGATCGCGAAGCTGAAATCGCTGGGCCTGCAACCCGGCGCCGCGAACGGCAGCTGGACGCAGCCGGTGCCGCTGGTCCACACGCAGATCACGGGCGGCACGATGCAGGCCGGCACGACGCCGCTGACCCAGAAGCGCGAGATCTTCGTCAGCACCGTCCGCCCCGTCGACCGGGTGAAGATCGACAAAGCGCCGATGGTCTTCGTCGGGTACGGCGTGACCGCGCCGGAGCGGAAATGGGACGATTTCAAGGGCGTCGACCTGAAAGGAAAGGTCGCGGTCTTCCTGGTCAACGATCCCGATTTCGAGGCGGCGGACAGTGAGCCGGTCGCGGGCGTGTTCGGCAAGCGGCGCATGACCTTTTACGGGCGCTGGACCTACAAGTTCGAGGAAGCGGCCCGGCGCGGTGCGCTTGCCGCACTGGTCGTCCACGACACGCCGGGGGCCGGTTACGGCTGGAACACGGTCATCGCGCCCGGCGGCGAGAATTACGACATCGTGCGCAAGCCCGGCGACGAGCGCGTGCTGCTGCAGGGCTGGCTCGAGGGAGAGGCGGCGACGGGCCTGTTCAAACAGGCGGGCCTCGACCTGGCGGCGCTGCGCATCAAGGCGCGGCGGGCGGACTTCACCCCGGTACCGCTGACCGGTGTCGGCTTTTCGGCGGACCTGGGCGTCACGCAGAGCCGCGCCGACAGCGCGAATGTGCTGGCCAAGCTGCCGGGCACCAAACGGCCGGACGAGGTCGTCATGTTCGGGTCGCACTGGGATGCCTTCGGCGTGCCCGATGCGACCGGAGCGACGGTGCGGGCAGGCGCCAACGACGACGCGCTGGGCATGGCCGGGCTGTTCGAGATCGCCCGCGCGCTGAAGGCGAAACCGACGGCACGCACCAGCGTCTTCGCCTTCTGGACGGCGGAGGAGCGCGGGCTGCTCGGCTCCGAAGCCTATGCCGTGAACCCGGTTTATCCAGCCAACAAGACGGTCGCGAACATCACGCTCGACATCTTGCAGACGGGCGGCGCGTCGCGCGACGTAATGCTGGTCGGCGACGGGCAGAACGACCTGCAGGGCGACCTGGTCAAGGCCGCCGCGGCACAGGGGCGCACCGTGACGCCAGAGGCGCTGCCCGAACGCGGCCTGTTCTATCGCGCCGACCATTTCCCGCTCGCGCGACGCGGCGTGCCGACGCTGCTGTTCATGGCGATCAGCGGCGCGCCGGACCTGGTCAACGGCGGGCGCACCGCGGGCGAGGCATGGCTGAAATCCTACATGGCCTGTTATCATCAGCCCTGCGACCGGTGGAGCCCGACGATGGACTTCAAGAGCGCGGCCGACGATGTGGCGCTGGCACTGACCATCGGGCGCGACATCGCGGATTCGGACCGCTGGCCGATGTGGAACCCGGATTCGGAATTCTATGCGGTGCGCAAGGCGAGCCGTCCGTAACGGGCGGAAACCCGCGAAAGGTTAGTAAAGGTTAGCCCTGCGCGCATGCCACGCGCGGCTGGATCATCACCATTGTGACGCATGTCCAACCATCGCGCGCACGATGTTTCGCGGGCGCGGTTTCGGGCGGTCGGACGAGATCAAAGAGCGGTAAGCAACCGCTATGGGCCGCAAGCGCCGCTGTAGGACAGCGATAATTTTGCGGGTGACGGCAGCGGGCCTGGCGGGGGGTCGGCCGCAACTTTATTGCGGACGCAGCGTGAAACTGACAGCCCGCTGATAATTACAAAATTGTATAGAAAGATCAACTTTACACCCGCAATCCGCATACTTACGCCGGAAACGTCAACAATCGATGCAACGCAATTCTCTCGACGATCGATACTGGTCGCCGACCGATGATATTCGCTCACATTACTTTGATCGTTCAGGAGTAATCATGCAGATCAATCACATTCCAAAGGTGAATGCGCGGTATTGGACCGCCATTACCATGGCCAGCATCTTCGGCACCAACATGGGTGACCTTTACGCGGACGATGCGAAACTCGGCATCTGGCTCGGCACGTCGATCCTGGCCGCGATCGCCGCGGTCGTGTTCATGGTGGAGCGGCAGGACAAGTCGCCCCGCGAACTCTATTACTGGCTGGCGATCATCATCATCCGCACGGGTGCAACCAACATCGCCGATTTCGTGAAGCACCAGATCCCCTGGCTCGCGTTCGGCATCATCCTGGCCGTGCTGATGGCCGGATTCGCCTGGCTGTCGGCACGCGGCGACGCGCGACAGGAACGCGCATCGGAAGCGCGCGGCATGCCGTCGACCGGTGTCGCCTATTGGGCCGCGATGCTGACCGCGGGCGTCCTCGGCACCTTCTACGGCGACGTCGCGTCGAAGCTGATCGGACAGGGCCCGGCCTCGCTCACGCTGGGCGCGGCACTGCTCGGCGCGCTGTTCGTGTGGAAGACCGACAGCGGCAACCGCTTCTGGCTCTATTGGGGCGCGCTCGCGATCGCACGGTCGTTCGGCACGGCGGCGGGCGACTGGTTCGCCGAAAGCCCGATCGTCAACATCGGCCTGCCGCTGTCGACGATGATCACCGGCACGGTGTTCGTCCTGATCCTGGTGCTATGGCCGCGCCAGGGCGGAGCGGCTGTGCCGATCCGGGCGACGGGGAATTAAATTACTGACGTGACAATAGTAGCGACGCGGGCGCGATGTCCGTGTCGCTATCGTTGTCACCGCCTGCGAGACTCGGAGATCACGAAGATTGTAAAACTACGGTTCTATGCACGAGCACGTAAGGCCAAACGCTTTTCAATTCCCGTCATTCTGCATCGCCACTGACACAAGGCTTCACTAACCCCGAAAGCATTTGCGATAGCAGAGATCGACAGGCCCCGACCTCGTTCTTGCAGGAGCATTGGCTCAGGCAGAAGAAGTGCGGCGCCGAGCCAATCCGCTTCATCCTCCTGTTCGGCGGAGTAATCTGACAGAAGAACTATGCCGCTAGGCGAAACGGTCACATCAGCGGGGACGTGATGAAGCGTTATGTGAGCAATCTCGTGCATGAGAGTAGCCGATTGCCGAGTCCGCTTATGCGTCGAGTTCAACACCACGACGTGTTCGCCCTCATCAAAAAGCGTCATACCTGACCAACTGTCTGGATCACGATGTAGCAATTGAGCGGCGTGCTCTGGCTCAAGGTCAAGCTCGTCTGCGGGAAAAACGATGACACCAAGCGCTTCTGCGAAAACCCACGGGCAAATTGGGGCAGTAGGAGCAAGGCCCAACCTCTCTCTAGCAGCGATTGCTCTACGCTCGGCCTCAGCCTTAAACCCTCGTCTCATTTTATTCGCCGCGCACCAACTCCGCGCGAGCGCGACGTGCCCGCTGCGCCGCTAGTATTAATGCTCCGAGCGAGGTAGCAGTCTCTTTTGAAACCGTTGCTTTCTTCCGAAAGTGAGCAACGGCTCGATCAGCCGTGGGGCCGGCAACTTCGCGCTCAACACCAAGGAAGCGCGCCGGGTCGACTTCTAACCATCGGCAGATTTTTGCGAAGGTCGCGAGATCGGGCAGATTTCCGTTTTCTACCCGTGACAACGTGGCTGGACTAACCTCTGCCTCTGCGGCTGCTGCCCGGATGCCTCGAGTACCGCGCTTACGAATAATTAGGCGTCCCAGTTCCTCAATCGGAAGGGTCATAAAATCTCCAACAGCGGCGTTGACTCAAATCCAACATGCCGATAGTGTCTCACTCGTAAGACAAGTCGCCTTACGGTTGAAACTGCCTTACGTCTAAGACGCAGGAATCAGCTGAGCGCTTGAGAGTCAAGAGCGATGTGGTTCTACCAGATGTGAAGGAACAGGGTAATGAGCGGAAAAAACCAGTACGTGGTCCGTAACGGCGATGGTTGGGGTGTTCGGGGCGAAGGCAATTCCCGCCTTACTGCACGTTGCGACACGCAGGCTGAGGCAATTAGCATCGGGCGTAACATAGCGCGCAATCAAGAGGCCGAACTTCGTATTCAGGGACGTGATACCAAATTCCGCGAAAGTTGGAGCTATGGCAACGATCCCTTCCCGCCGGAGGGCTAAGCATGAAGATCACCTACAATGGAAAGCGTATCATCTCTCCCGGACAGTTCGGCCGTGATCTGAAAAAATCGGTGCTCGCCGCAGTCGATAAACAGATCAGATCGGCGGCGCCACCCGGAGTAAAGGTGAGGAAAACACCTGACGGCTATCTCGCACAGGGAGATGCGAAGGCTCTTGAGCGTATGGTCAAAAGACTGGGGAAATAGAATGGAGTCGAGCGGCTAGGGCGCTACCGATGGTAGCGCCCTTTTGTTTTGGCGTAGCTTAGGAAAACGACACGGGAGTAAATCCCGCGTCGTCGAGCGTCGCTGCGCTTGCTACGACCGGCACGCTGCTCCGCTGCACGCCTCGCTCCGGCTTACTCCGCCGCAATCCCCGCCTTCGCGAACATATCGGCCTCGGGCGCATCCTCGTTCGCGGGCGCCAAAACCTTCGCCGCCTTGCGGGCGTCGAAGCTGCCCCACACGTCACCCCATTCGCCGCGCGTCGCCGCCTTCGAATATTCGGTCGCGCGGGTTTCGAAGAAGTTGGCGTGTTCCACACCGTTGAGCAGGGGTGCGAGCCAGGGCAGCGGGTGTTCCTTGATGCGGAAGACCGGCGACAGGCCCAGCTGGCCCAGCCGCCAGTCGGCGATGAAGCGGACGTAGTTCTTGATGTCGTCGGCGGCCATGCCCTCGACCGGTCCGTGTTCGAACGCCAGGTCGACGAAATTATCCTCCAGCATCACCGTCTTGAAACAGATGTCGCGGATGTCGTCCTTCACCGCCTTGGTATAGCAGTCGCGTTCCTGGACGAAGGCATGGAACAGGCGGATGATACCCTCGCAATGCAGGCTTTCGTCGCGGACCGACCATGACACGATCTGGCCCATGCCCTTCATCTTGTTGAACCGCGGGAAGTTCATCAGCATCGCGAACGACGCGAACAGCTGAAGCCCCTCGGTAAAGCCGCCGAACATGGCGAGCGTGCGGGCGATGTCCTGGTCATTGTCGACGCTGAAGGTCGACAGATAGTCGTGCTTGTCCTTCATCTCCTTGTATTGAAGGAACATTCCATATTCGCTCTCGGGCATGCCGATGGTGTCGAGCAGGTGCGAGTACGCCGCGATGTGCACCGTTTCCATGTTGGAGAAGGCGGCGAGCATCATCTTGATCTCGGTCGGCTTGAACACGCGGCCGTATTTCTCGTGGTAGCAGTCCTGCACCTCGACGTCGGCCTGGGTGAAGAAGCGGAAGATCTGCGTGAGCAGGTTGCGCTCGTGATCGGTCAGCTTTTGCGCCCAGTCGCGGCAATCCTCGCCCAGCGGCACTTCCTCCGGCATCCAGTGGATCTGCTGCTGGCGCTTCCAGAAATCATAGGCCCAGGGATATTCGAAGGGCTTGTACTGGGTGCGGGCTTCGAGAAGGGACATGGGAGGTGCTCCGGTAAAATCTGGGTGGCTTTTAAAGGCCGAACAACGGGGTGCGCATCGCGCCGATGATGATGCAGGCGGCCACGATCAGCGCGGTGCCGGTCAGCCGTTTCGTCGTCGGCCGCACGCGGCGCAGGGTCGCGGGGTCGACGTGCATCATCAGCGGTTCGCGGCCGCCACGATCGTCGCCCCGCCGCCGCTCACGCTGGAACAGCATCTGGACGCCGATCGCGAGGATCACGAGCAGCGCGAACCAGGTGCCGAGGGCGTCTACTGACACGCCAGGCATTCGTCGTAGTCCTTCGACACGACTTCGATCTGGCGGAGATCAGGGGTGTTGTCGGCCTCGACACCGCCGGCGAAGCCCGCGCGCTGCACGCTCTTCGACCGCAGGTAATAGAGCGACTTGATGCCCAGTTCCCACGCGCGGAAGTGGAGCATCAGCAGGTCCCACTTTTCGACGTCGGCCGGGATGAACAGGTTCAGCGACTGCGCCTGGTCGATGAAGGGCGTGCGGTCGGCGGCGAGTTCGAGCAGCCAGCGCTGGTCGATCTCGAAGCTGGTCTTGTAGGTCGCCTTTTCGTCGAGGCTCAGGAAGTCGAGGTGCTGGACCGACCCGCCCATCTCGAGGATCGAGTTCCACACCGCGTCCGAGTTCTTCGACTTTTCGCTCAGCAGCTTTTCCAGGTACGGATTGCGGATCGAGAAGCTGCCCGACAGCGTCTTGTGGGTATAGACGTTGGCCGGGATCGGCTCGATGCAGGCGCTGGTGCCGCCGCAGATGATGGAGATCGACGCGGTCGGCGCGATCGCCATCTTGCAGCTGAAGCGTTCCATGACGCCGCGTTCCTCGGCATCGGGGCACGGCCCGCGTTCGGCGGCGAGCATCATCGACGCTTCCTCGGCCTTCGCGCTGATGTGCTTGAAAATCTTCAGATTCCAGGACTTCGCCATCGCCCCTTCGAAGGGAAGGCCGCGGGCCTGAAGGAACGAGTGGAAGCCCATGACGCCGAGGCCGACCGAACGTTCGCGGCTGGCGCTGTACTTGGCGCGGGCCATTTCGGGTTCGGCACGGTCGATATAGTCGGTCAGGACGTTGTCGAGGAAGCGCATGATGTCCTCCACGAACATCTTGTCGCCGTTCCATTCGTCCCACGTCTCGAGGTTGACCGACGACAGGCAGCAGACCGCGGTACGGTCGTTGCCCAGGTGATCGCGGCCCGTGGGAAGCGTGATCTCGCTGCACAGGTTCGACGTCGAAACCTTCAAGCCCAGCTCGCGGTGGTGACGCGGCATGGTGCGGTTCACCGTGTCGGCAAAGACGATGTACGGCTCTCCGGTCGCGAGGCGGGTTTCGACCAGCTTCTGGAACAGGCTGCGTGCATCGACGGTCGCGCGGACGCTGTTGTCCTTGGGCGAACGCAAATGCCATTCGGTGCCGTCGCGAACCGCCTCCATGAAGGCATCCGTCAGTAGCACGCCGTGGTGCAGGTTCAACGCCTTGCGGTTGAAGTCGCCGCTGGGCTTGCGGATTTCGAGGAACTCCTCGATCTCCGGGTGCGAGATGTCGAGGTAGCAGGCGGCCGACCCGCGGCGCAGCGAACCCTGGCTGATCGCGAGCGTCAGCGAATCCATCACGCGGACGAAGGGGATGATGCCGCTGGTCTTGCCATTGAGGCCGACCGGTTCGCCGATGCCGCGGACATTGCCCCAATAGGTGCCGATGCCGCCGCCGCGCGATGCGAGCCAGACGTTCTCGTTCCACGTCTCGACAATGCCGTCGAGGCTGTCGGGGACCGAGTTCAAATAGCAGCTGATCGGCAGGCCGCGTCCGGTGCCGCCGTTCGACAGGACCGGCGTCGAGGGCATGAACCACAGGCGCGAGATATAGTCGTACAGGCGCTGGGCGTGCGCCTGGTCATCGGCATAGGCCGATGCCACGCGGACGAAGAGATCCTGGTAGGATTCGCCGGGAAGGAGGTAGCGGTCCTTCAGCGTTTCCTTGCCGAAATCGGTCAGGAGCGCGTCGCGCGAATGATCGACCTCGACCGCGTAGAGGCGCGGGTTGATGGTCTTGGAATCGCTTCCGGACGCGGCTTCGGCCTCAGGGGCCTCGGCGGTCAGCACTGCTTCTTCGCTCACGCTCTGAGTATCCCTGAAATCCATTACACAAACCCCCTGCCCATTCGAATCGGGGAATTCCCCGTGTACCATTTTCCGGCTGCACATACGCGAACAAAACGCGAATAGTCCCCGTATTCCACAGGCGCGCGGTCACCGCCCGGAAATCAATCCGAACCCGTTAACCACAAGCTGTAGTGGGCCGCCCCGTTGCAAACCGGCAGATATAGTGCCTGATCTGGCGCAGGACGCAAGATACTAAATGAACGTTAACCGATTCATTTCGTCGCCGCTCTAGGGCGTTTCGTCGATGAGGCCCAGCGGATCGGCTTTCAGCAAATCCTCACGGACGTGTAACGATTTCAGCGCGATGCGTGTTTCGCTGAGGAATGTGACCATGGCGCCGGCGAGCAGCGCGATGGCGATGACGAACAGCACCGCGATCACATTGCCCATCTTGAGCGACACCAGTTCGCCCACGAACAATGCGATGACCAGCAGGCAGACCGCCAGCCCGCTCGCCGTGCCCAAATATATGGCACGGCCCGCCAGCGTCATCCGCTGTTCGAGCGTGTGGAGTTCGGTGACGTAACGCCGCTGCTCGACATCGCCGACGTCCGAATGGAGCGTTTCGAGCAGCCGCGCGCGGTCGACCACGCGCGCCAGCCGCCCGGCGATGACGTTCAGGAACGCGCCGATGCCTGCGAGCAGGAACACCGGCGCGATCGACAGCTGGATCGCGTGGACCGTCGCCGAGCCGTTGCCGAGGTTTTCGATCATGGCCCGGCGTCCGCCTATGCCGTCTTGGCGCCGGTGTTGACGCCCATGCTGGCGAGATATTTGCGGACGTTTCGCGCCGCCTGCCGGATGCGTTGCTCGTTCTCGACCATCGCGATCCGGACGAAGCCCTCACCGTCTTCGCCGTAACCGACGCCCGGCGCGACCGCGACACCGGCATGGGTCAGCAGCTGTTTCGAGAATTCGAGGCTGCCGAGATGCGCGATCGCGGGCGGCAAGGGTGCCCATGCGAACATCGACGCGCGGGGAGCCGGAATGTCCCACCCTGCCCGGCCGAAGCTTTCGACCAGCACGTCGCGGCGCTTGTGATAGAGTTCGCGGTTCTTGGCGACGATGTCCTGTGGGCCGTTCAACGCCGCGCAGGCCGCCGCCTGAATCGGCGTGAACGCACCGTAATCGAGGTACGACTTCACCCGCGTCATCGCCGCGATCAGCTGTTTGTTGCCGACCGCGAACCCCATGCGCCAGCCCGCCATCGAATAGGTCTTCGACAGCGAGGTGAATTCGATCGCGACATCCTTCGCGCCCTTCACTTGCAGGATCGAGACGGTCGGATTGCCGTCGTAATAGAGCTCCGAATAGGCGAGGTCGGAAATGATCCAGACCTTGTTCTCTTTCGCCCAGGCGACGAGCCGCTCGTAAAAGGCGAGGTCGACCGTCTCCGCCGTCGGGTTCGACGGATAGTTGACGACCAGGATCGACGGGCGCGGCACGGTGAACACCATCGCCCGGTCGAGCGCGCGGAAGTAATTCTCATCGGGCGTCGTCGGCACGCTGCGGATGGTGGCGCCTGCAATGATGAAGCCGAAGGTGTGGATCGGATAGCTGGGGTTGGGTGCCAGCACGACGTCGCCCGGCGCGGTGATCGCGGTCGCGAGGCTGGCCAGCCCCTCCTTCGACCCCATCGTCACCACGACTTCGCTTTCGGGATCGACCTCGACCCCGAAACGTCGCCCGTAATAATTTGCCTGCGCCTTGCGCAGCCCCGGGATACCGCGTGATGCGGAATAGCCGTGCGCGTCGGGCTTGCGTGCAACCTCGATCAGCTTTTCGATCACATGGTCGGGCGGCGGCAGGTCGGGATTGCCCATGCCGAGATCGATAATGTCCTCGCCGCCCGCGCGCGCCGCCGCTCGCATCGCGTTGACTTCGGCGATGACATAGGGCGGCAGGCGCTTCATGCGGTAAAATTCGTCGGACATTTCGGTCTCCGTAGATCCTTTTGGCTGTTGAACCGTCGTCCCCATACGTCATTCCCGCAAAAGCGGTAATCCCGTAAGACGCATATAAGAGAAGGATTCGTGATGGCCGATGATCCCGCACCCGTAGCCACCCAGCCGGACATCGCGACGGGCGTTCGCGCGATCCTCGACGGGCTCGGCACCATCCTGGGGCCCATCGCCTCGGCCAACCGAGAGCATGTCGATTCCAAGGACAAGCGGTTCGCGGGGCCCGAATGGGACCACCCCGTCTTCGACCTGATGCGCCAGGGCTATAGCGTCATGGCGGAATCGATGATGGCGATGGTCGACCAGATGGTCGTCGAACCCGAAGCCAAGACGCGGATGAAATTCGCGATGCAGACATTGGTCGACGCGATGTCGCCCGCAAATTCGCCCTTCACCAATCCGGTCGCGCTCAACAAGGCGCTGGAGACGAACGGCGCGAGCCTTGCCGCGGGCTTCCAGCACCTGCTGAACGATTTCCAGCGCGGGCAGCTTTCCCATACCGACCCTAATGCGTTCGAGGTCGGCCGCAACATCGCGATGACGCCGGGCAAGGTCGTCCACGAAACACCGCTGTACCAGCTGATCCAGTATTCCGCCACGACGCCGACGGTGATGAAAACGCCGCTCGTCATCTTCCCGCCGTGGATCAACCGTTTCTACATCCTCGACCTGTCGCCGGAGAAAAGCTTCATCCGCTGGGCGGTGGCAGAGGGGCTGACGGTGTTCATGGTCAGCTGGAAATCGGCCGACGCGTCGATGGCCGATGTGATCTGGGACGATTATATCGCAGCCCAGATCGACGCGATCGACACGATCCGCGACCTGCTCGACGTGAAGTCGGTGCACACCATCGGCTATTGCGTGGCGGGCACCACGCTCGCCGCGACGCTTGCGGTGCTGGCGGCGAAGGGCAAGGCGAAGAAGGTCAAGAGCGCGACCTTCTTCACCGCACAGGTCGATTTCAGCCAAGCGGGCGAGTTGCTCAATTTCGTCGACGACGCGAATCTGGCGCTGATCGAGACGCTGAGCCACGAAGGCTTCCTCGACGGGCGCTATCTGGCCGCGACGTTCAACCTGCTGCGCGGCAAAGACCTGATCTGGTCGCCGGTGGTCAGCAATTACCTGTTGGGCAAGGATTATCCCGCGTTCGATCTGCTGCATTGGAACGGCGACGTCACCAACCTGCCCGCCAAATGGCACAAGAACTATCTGGCCGACCTCTATCGCGACAACCGGCTGGTCGTGCCGGGCGCACTGAGCGCACTGGGCGAGGTTATCGACCTGACGAAGATAGAGACGCCGGCCTATGTACAGGCGGGCCGCGAGGACCATATCGCACCGCTCCCCAGCGTCTGGAAGCTGACCGAGCACCTGAAGGGGCCGATCCGTTTCGTGCTCGCCGGGTCAGGTCATATCGCGGGCGTGGTCAATCCGCCCGCCGCGCAGAAATACCAGCACTGGATCGACGGCGCGATGACGTCGCTCGACGACTTCGTCGCGAGCGCGACCGAAGTGAAGGGCAGCTGGTGGACCGACTGGATCGCCTGGATTCGCGACTTCGGCGCGAACGAGGTCGCTGCCGACGGTGCGCGCGTACCGGGCGAGGGGAAACTCGAGGCCATCGAGGACGCGCCCGGACGCTACGTAAAGGCGCGATAACGACGAGCCGAAACCCTATCGGGTTGGTCGGTTATGTTGCACTGCACAAAAATACTTGAAACCGACGACGGTTCATGTATATTGTGCACTGCAACATAACTGTAAGGAGGCCGTTGTGGCCCAAACGCCGTCGTCGAAGAAGCCCGAAGCCAAGGCCGTCAAGCCCGCCGCTGCCGCGTCTGCGAAGACGGCTGCTGCAACCAAGACGGCCGTCCCTGTCAAAGCGAAACCGGTGGCAAAGGCGCCCGCGCCCGTCGTCGCCAAGGCAGCGCCGGCAAAGCCGGTTGCCGCCGCCAAGACGATCGCGCCCGTCGTTGCCAGGCCGGTCGAAACTGTCGCTGCTGCTCCTGCAGCCGTGCAGTCCGCCCCGATCAAGACGAGCGTGAAGCCCGCTGAAGTCAAAGTTGAAACCAAAACTGCCGCAGCCCCCGTGCCCGCGGCCCCGCACAAGGAAATCAAGATGAACGATACCGTCGCAAAGGTTCAGGAAACCATCAAGCAGAGCACCGAAGAAGCGACCGCAAAGGCGACCGCATTCTTCAACGACGCCAACGGCCGCGCCAAGGATGCGTTCGCCAAGGGCCAGAAGACCGTCGAAGAGCTGGTCGAATTCTCGAAGGGCAACCTCGAAGCCGTCGCCGCTTCGGGCCGCATCGCCGCCAAGGGCGCCGAAGAGATCGCGAAGTATTCGGCTGAGTACGGCCGCGCGACCATCGAAAAGGCCAACGCGACTGCCAAGCAGTTCGCCGCCGTCAAGTCGCCGACCGAATTCTTCCAGCTGCAGGGCGATGTCGCCAAGCAGACGCTGGACGCAGTCGTCGCCGAAGGTTCGAAGTTCACCGAGAGCTACCTGAAGCTGCTCGGCGAAGTGTTCCAGCCGATCCAGAACCGTTATGCGGTTGCTGTCGAAAAGGTGAAGTCGTCGGTCGCCGCATAAGCGATCCTCGATCTCGAGAAAGAAGGCCGTGCCGGGAAACCGGTGCGGCCTTTTTCTTATGTCCCCTCTCCCCTTGCGGGAGAGGGTTAGGGAGAGGGGGGGCGCCGCGTCTGCGGCGCAAAAGAATCTTCATGATCAATCGGAGTGTCGAGTCTTTCGGGCGCAGACGCGCCCGGCCCCCTCTCCCTGCCCTCTCCCGCAAGGGGAGAGGGGAAACGCGCGCCCCTCTTCACCATCTTTTTGTCGCATCCGCCCTTGCCGCTCCGGATCGCTTCGCCATATTCTAGCCGACGATGATCATCAGCATGGCAGACGAACGGCAGGGCGAAGACCGCGGCACCGGCGTGGGTGTGGCGACGCGTACGCGCGCCAAGACCAAGCAGCCGCAGCCGTACAAGGTGCTGATGCTCAACGACGATTACACGCCGATGGAATTCGTCGTGCTGTGCCTGCAGCGGTTTTTCCGGATGAGCCTGGAGGACGCGACACGCGTGATGCTGCACGTCCACCAGAAGGGCGTCGGCGTCTGCGGCATCTTCAGCTACGAGGTCGCCGAGACCAAGGTGACGCAGGTGATGGACTTCGCCCGGTCGCAGCAGCACCCGCTGCAGTGCACGCTGGAAAAAGCCTAACTCGACGTACGCGGCGATGGGTACAGGTAGCGCGGGTCGAATTCGGCGATTGCGTGCAGCATTTCCCGGTTCTGCACGACGATTTCTCCACCAGAGAAGGTCACGACGCCGCGCTCGCGCAACTCGCGCAGGATACGGTTCGTGTGGACGGTGGTGATCCCGCAGGCAGACGCAATGTCCGACTGTTGCAAGGGCAAGCTGTAGGTCAGCCCGTCGCTCAACCCGACCATCTGCAGCCTGCAGCCCATCTCCGAAAACAGATGCGCGACGCGGCCGCTGGCGCCGAGGCGGCCAAGGCGGAAAATCCATTCGCGGTGCATGGCGGCATCGAGGAGGGTGCTGAACCACAATAGCCGCCCAAGATTGTGATGCTCGATGACCAGCCGGTCGATGACCTCATGCGGGAAAGTCGCGACCTTGCATTCGGTGATCGTCGCGACGTCATGGTCGAGCGTGCGCATGGGATAGCCGTGCAGGTCGACGAAATCGCCCGGGACATGCAGCGCGACCAGCTGCCGGCTGCCGTCCAGGCCGTCCATGTAGCGGCAGATATAGCCCTCGACGAGGAGCATGCAGCGTTCGACGACCTCGCCATGCCGCACCAGGTCCTGCCGCGCCCCGAATGTCGTGACCGACCCGATCGCCGACTCCAGCGCGTCCAGTTCAGCCGGCAATATGTCTTCCCGGTGGCGGCCCATGAGGAAGCGCCCCGTCAAATTCGTCGTCTTGTTTTCCATGCCTGACCCGCCGGTTTTGCGCGACGCTAGGCTCAAAGTTAGCGCCCCGCAATTGATCCATGTTGTTTGAGCGTAACGAAATTCCCGTCAGACGCGGTCGGAACGGATCGCAAAATTATAAAATGGGAACGGATGGATGTCGGCTGAAGACGAAGACTATTACCAACGTCGTATCCGCGAGGAACGTGAGGCTGAAAAGGCCGCGCCGACCAAGGAAATCGCGCAGGTTCACGCCGAGCTCGCGGCGCAATATGAGGTGCTGCTGCACAAGCTGCCGAAAACGCCGAAGCCGTAAGGCGGCCCACGCTTGCGTGGCGAAGCGCTGCGCCTTACGCCGCGTTCATGGACCGCATTCTCATCCGCGGCGGCAACAAGCTGTCGGGCCGCATTCACATTTCCGGAGCCAAGAACGCGGCGCTGACGCTGATGCCGTGCGCGCTGTTGACCGACGAGCCGTTGACGCTGCGCAACCTGCCGCGCCTCGCCGACGTCGACAGCTTCGGCCATTTGCTCAACCAACTCGGTGTCTCCACCGCGGTCGAGGGCGCACGGCCGGAAGATTTCGGGCGGGTGATGACGATGCGCGCGGCGCGTGTCACCTCGACCATGGCGCCCTATGACATCGTGCGGAAAATGCGCGCGTCGATCCTGGTGCTGGGGCCGCTGCTCGCGCGCATGGGCGAGGCGACGGTGTCGCTGCCGGGCGGCTGCGCGATCGGGACGCGCCCGATCGACCTGCACCTGAAGGCGCTGGAGGCCTTCGGCGCGGAGATCGAGATCACGCACGGCTATGTGAAAGTCACCGCGCCGGGCGGACGCCTGCCGGGCGGGCGGATGCGCTTTCCCGTGGTGTCGGTTGGCGCGACCGAGAACGCGCTGATGGCGGCGGTGCTGGCCAAGGGCACCTGCGTCATCGAGAACGCCGCGCGTGAGCCTGAAATCGTCGACCTGTGCCGCTGCCTCGTCGCGATGGGTGCGTCGATCGACGGCATCGGTACCGAGACGCTGACGGTCGAGGGCCGCGACCGGCTGCACGGCGCGACCTATGCCGTAATGCCCGACCGGATCGAGGCGGGCAGCTATGCCTGCGCCGCCGCGATCACTGGCGGGTCCATCGACCTGGTCGGATCGGATGTCGAGGAAATGGGCGCGACGTTCGACGCCCTTCGCGAAGCTGGCGTGACCGTCACGCCCAAGGGCGATGTCGTCACTGTCTCGGCAAACGGGCATCTGGGCCCACTGACACTCTCGACCGCCCCCTACCCCGGTTTCGCGACCGACATGCAGGCGCAGTTCATGGCGATGCTCTGCCGCGCGGACGGCGCGTCGATGCTGACCGAGACGATTTTCGAGAACCGCTACATGCACGTGCCCGAATTGGCGCGCATGGGTGCGGATATCACCGTCACCGGCCGCTCGGCACTGGTGCGCGGCGTCGAGCGCCTGACCGGGGCGCCCGTGATGGCGACGGACCTGCGCGCATCGATGTCGCTGATCATCGCAGGACTTGCGGCAGAGGGCGAGACACAGGTCCAGCGCGTCTACCACCTCGACCGCGGCTATGAACGGCTCGAGGAAAAGCTGTCGGCGGTCGGCGCGGATATCGAGCGCGTTTCCGACGGCTAAGTGACCGAAGCCGACTTCCTTGCACTTCTTCGCCCGCTGGCAACCGGCGATGCCGCGCGCGGACTGCTCGATGATGCGGCGGTGCTGGGCGATCTCGTCCTGACGCACGACATGCTGGTCGAGGGGGTGCATTTCCTGCCCGGCGATCCGCCGGGCGATGTCGCATGGAAACTGCTGGCAGTGAACCTCAGCGACCTTGCGGCAAAGGGCGCGACGCCGGTCGGTGTGCTGCTCGGCTATGCGCTGAGCGATACGGACTGGGATGCGCCATTTGTCGCGGGGCTGGGCGAGGCGCTGGCGGCTTTCGATGTACCGTTGCTGGGCGGGGATACGGTCAAGGGACCGCGCGTGCTGTCGCTGACCGCGATCGGGCGCGCGGCGGTCGCACCTGCGCGAAGCGGCGCGCTTGCAGATGATGGCCTGTGGGTGACCGGCACGATCGGGCGGGCGGGCCTTGGCCTGGGCGGCAACACCGAACATCTGGACGCTTATCGCCGCCCCATGCCCCGCCTGGTCGAGGGACAAGCCCTCGCCCCGCGCGTCCACGCGATGATGGACGTGTCCGACGGCCTGCTGATCGACGCCGGGCGCATGGCGGATGCAAGCGGCCTCGCATTGTCCATCGACCTCGATACCGTCCCGGTCGCCGGCGACCGGATGGCGGCTGTCACTGCCGGCGACGACTATGAGCTGTTGTTCGCGGCGCCCCCCGGTTTCATGCCGCCGGTCGCGGCCACGCGCATTGGCACATTTGCCAATGGACAGGGCCTGACCCTGCATGACACCTCCGGGCCGGTCCCGCTCCCCGCGCGCCTCGGATATCAGCACGGGCAATAAGATTTGCCTTTGCCGAAAGTGGCTGCTTAACTCCGCGGGAAATTCCGCATCCAGGGGGTGGATGCGGCAATAAACTGAGAGGGAAGCCCCATGAATTTCGTGTTGTTCGCCATATTGTGCGGCCTCGCGGCCGTGCTCTACGGCTTCGTGACGTCGCAACAGGTTCTACGATCTTCACCCGGCAATGCCCGGATGCAGGAGATCGCCGCCGCCATCCAGGAAGGCGCAAAAGCCTATCTCAACCGCCAGTACACGACGATCGCGATCGTTGGCGTCGTCGTTGCGGTTCTGGTCGGGGCGTTCCTCGGCATCACCTCTGCCATCGGCTTCGTGATCGGCGCGGTGCTGTCCGGCGTGGCGGGCTTCATCGGGATGAACATCTCGGTCCGCGCCAACGTTCGCACGGCGGAAGCGGCACGCACGGGGCTGCAGAACGGCCTGACCGTCGCATTCCGTTCGGGCGCGATCACCGGAATGCTGGTGGCGGGCCTTGCGCTGCTCGCGATCTCCGTGTTCTTCTATTACCTTGTGTTCATGGGGAAAAATGCCCCTGAATCGCGCGTCGTCATCGACGCGCTCGTGGCCCTCGCATTCGGCGCGTCGCTGATTTCGATCTTCGCGCGTCTCGGCGGCGGCATCTTCACCAAGGCCGCCGACGTCGGCGCCGACCTGGTCGGCAAGGTCGAGGCAGGCATTCCGGAAGACGATCCCCGCAACCCCGCGGTCATCGCGGACAACGTCGGCGACAACGTCGGCGACTGCGCGGGCATGGCTGCCGACCTGTTTGAAACCTATGTAGTGACGGTCGGCGCGACGATGGTGCTGATCGCGCTGTTGATGAAGGCTTCGCTCGACGCGACCGCGCTGTTGAACCTGATGACCCTGCCGCTCGTCATCGGCGGCGTCTGCATCTTTACCTCGATCCTGGGCACCTATTTCGTGCGCCTCGGCAGCGGCCAGTCGATCATGGGCGCGCTGTACAAGGGTTTCTGGGTCACGGTCATCACGTCGATTCCGGCGATCTGGTTCGTTACGCAATACGTGCTGGGCGGCGACCTGAACGCGGTCGTCGGCGGCACGCCGTCGGGCGAAGGTCCGACGTTCACCGGCTGGAACCTGTTCTGGTCGATGATGGTGGGCCTCGGCGTCACCGGCGCACTGGTCTGGATCACCGAGTACTACACCGGCACCAACTATCGCCCGGTCCGCTCGATCGCCAAGGCATCGGAAACCGGCCACGGCACCAACGTCATCCAGGGCCTGGCAATCAGCCTTGAATCGACGGCCCTTCCGACCCTCGTCATCGTGGTCGGCATGGTGCTGGCCTACAGCTTTGCGCAATTGATCGGCATCGCCTTTGCGGCAACCGCGATGCTGGCGCTGGCCGGCATGGTCGTCGCCCTCGACGCCTATGGCCCCGTCACCGACAATGCCGGCGGCATTGCCGAGATGAGCCACATGGAGGACGAGGTCCGCACCCGCACCGACGCGCTCGATGCGGTCGGCAACACGACCAAGGCCGTGACCAAGGGTTACGCCATCGGTTCGGCGGCACTCGCGGCACTCGTGCTGTTCGCGGCCTACACCAACGATCTGAAGGAGTTCTACTCGAACCTGACGGTCGATTTCAGCCTGTCCAACGTCTACGTCATCGTCGGGCTGCTGCTCGGTGCACTGCTCCCCTACCTCTTCGGCGCCATGGGCATGACTGCGGTCGGCCGTGCGGCGGGCGACGTGGTGAAGGACGTGCGCGACCAGTTCGCGACGAACAAGGGCATCATGGAAGGGACGTCGAAGCCCGACTACGCCCGCACCGTGGATCTGGTGACCAAGGCGGCGATCAAGGAAATGATCATCCCCAGCCTGTTGCCGGTGCTGGCACCGATCGTCGTCTACTTCGTCGTGACCGCTGTCGCGGGTCAGGCCAATGGGTTTGCGGCGCTCGGCGCATTGCTGCTCGGCGTGATCGTCTCCGGCCTGTTCGTCGCGATCTCGATGACCAGCGGCGGCGGTGCCTGGGACAATGCCAAGAAGTTCATCGAAGACGGCAACCACGGCGGCAAGGGCAGCGAAGCCCATAAGGCTGCAGTGACCGGCGACACGGTGGGCGATCCGTACAAGGATACGGCAGGTCCGGCGGTCAATCCGATGATCAAGATCACGAACATCGTGGCACTGTTGCTGCTGGCAGCACTCGCGCACGGCGCAGGTTAAACCCTGCAAAATTTGCGGCGGCTTCCTTTTCCGCGCGTCAGCGGTTAAGGGAGCCGCCGTTTTTATGTCCGAATGATGAAAGGGCCGCATGGCCAAGGAAGAACTGATCGAAATGCGCGGCACCGTGGTCGAGCTGCTCCCCAACGCGATGTTCCGCGTCAAGTTGGAGAACGACCATGAAGTGCTGGGCCATACTGCCGGCAAGATGCGCAAGAACCGCATTCGCGTGCTGACCGGCGACGACGTGCTCGTCGAAATGACGCCTTACGACCTGACCAAGGGTCGCATCACATACCGCTTCATGCCGGGTCGCGGCGGCCCCGGCCCGTCCTGATTTCGACCGAAGGCGCGCCCGGCGTGCGCCTTGTTCTCGCATCGGCTTCGCCACGCAGGCGCGATCTGCTCGCGCGGATCGGCGTTATCCCCGATGCGATCGATGCTGCCGATATCGACGAATCCGTACATCGTGGCGAATTGCCACGAGCCCATGCCGCGCGGCTGGCGCGTGAGAAGGCGCTTGCGGTCGCTGGTCGCCATACGGGGTCGGCCGTGCTTGCCGCCGATACGGTGGTCGCTGTGGGACGACGCATCCTGCCCAAGGCAGAGGACGAAGCAACCGCGCGCAAGTGCCTGACGCTGCTATCCGGACGGCGCCACCACGTGCTGACCGCACTCGCCGTGATCGATGCGGCGGGCCAGTTGCGTGAGCGGCTGTCGGACACCGTCGTCACCTTCAAGCCGCTGTCGGCAGCCGAGATCGACGCCTATGTCGCCACCGGCGACTGGGAGGGCAAGGCCGGCGGCTATGCGATCCAGGGCCGCGCCGAGGCATTGATCCGTGCGCTGTCGGGCAGCCATTCGGGTGTCGTCGGCCTGCCGCTCTATGAAACGCGCAACCTGCTGGTCGCGAGCGGCGTCACCTGTGGCTGAATGGCTGTACGAAGCAGGCATCGGTGAAGCGCGCGCCGCGCTGGTCGAAGACGGCGAGGTTATCGAAGCGCTGATCGAACCGGATACGTCCGTATGGCGCGCGGGCGCGATTGCCAACGCACAACTGATTGAGATCCTGATGCCGGGTCGGCGTGGCGTCGCTCGACTGGACGACGGAACCGAGGCGCTGGTCGAGCCGCTAGCGCGCGAGTGGACGCAAGGCGCGCGCGTCCGCGTCGAGATCGTCCGCGAGGCCATCGCCGAACCCCGCAATCCGAAGCGCGCGAAGGCACGCCCGGCAGTCGATGCCGCCTTGAAGGCTGGCCCGCACCTCCGCGACCGTATCGCGGCCAGCGGCATCCCTGTTGCCGATTGCCTGCCGCATGGTGAAGACCGGCTGGAAGCAGCAGGCTGGAGCGAAGTGCTGGCAAGCGCGCAGTCGGGGCGCGTCGAATTCGAGGGCGGCACGCTGCTGATCGAACCGACTGCCGCGATGACAGTGATCGATATCGACGGCTACCTTCCGCCCGCGTCGCTTGCCTTTGCGGCGGCAGAAGCAGCGGCGCGCGCGATCCGCCGCTTCGGCATTGCGGGATCGATCGGCATCGACTTTCCAACGCTCGGCAATCGCGACGAGCGGCAAACGGCGGCCGAACGATTCGACGCCGGACTGCCCCAACCCTTCGAGCGGACCGCGATCAACGGGTTCGGACTGATGCAGGTCATCCGTCCCCGCCTTCGGGCATCCCTGATCGAACAGCTGCGTGCCGGCCCGGCAGCGCGTGCCGCGCCCGCGCTTCTTCGGCGCGCGGAACGGTCAGGACTGGTTGGTGCTACCCGCCTTGTCGCAGCCCCGGCCGTCATCGATCGCCTGTCCGCGCGACCCGACTGGATCGACCGCCTGTCGCGTCACCTGGGCGGATCTGTCGGCTTGCGCGCGGACGCAGCGCTCACGATATGGGGCGGATATGAAGAACGCGCGTGAACGCTGCCCGACCTGCGACCGTGAAAGTGTCGCCGAGTTCGCTCCCTTTTGTTCGAAGGGGTGCCGCGGGCGCGACATGCTGCGCTGGCTGAACGAGGGCTATCGCGTTCCTGGGCCGCCGGTAACGGATGGGCTGGACAGCGAGGATAACCCGTCGCTATAGGCGGCGCCTTCGCGGGCGTTGACCTGCGGATGCCCGGGTAGCTCAGTTGGTAGAGCATGCGACTGAAAATCGCAGTGTCGGCGGTTCGACCCCGTCCCCGGGCACCATTTTCCTGACACTGGCTCCATGGCACTCCGCTCGCATGCGCGCGCGTCGTGGCGGCCCTTCCGAAACTTTACGCAAACTTTACGCGTAGCGCCGGTTTTCCCTCGCGCGCCTTAACGCGGCTCCGGTCCAGAAGCTGCCTTCGCAATCAGCAAAGGCCGCCCCATGCCCACCGATCTTGTCCTCGGCGCGATCACCGCCCTGTTCATCCTCGACTACCTCCTCGCCGTGCTCGCCCGGCCCGAGCGGTATTGAGGGGGAATCTAGCGATGACATTTGCCGGATGGACGATGATCCTGCTGTTCCTGACCCTGGTGGTCGCGCTCGCGAAACCTGCGGGCGACTGGATGTACGCACTCTATGCGCGCGAGCAGCTTCCGGGCGAGCGGACGCTGTACCGCCTGGTCGGCATCGACCCCAAGGTCGAGCAGGGCTGGGTCGGTTACGCCGTCGCCGTGATGGTTTTCAACCTGGCGGGACTGCTTTTCCTCTTCGCGATCCTGAAGCTGCAAGGGTTTCTCCCGCTCAATCCGCAAGGGTTCGGCGGGGTGGACACGCTGCTCGCGTTCAACACGGCGGTCAGCTTCGTCACGAACACCAACTGGCAGAACTACGGCGGCGAAACGACGCTGTCGCACCTGTCGCAGATGCTGGGGCTGACGGTGCAGAACTTCCTGTCGGCGGCGACCGGCATAGCCGTCGCCTTCGCGCTGATCCGCGGTTTTGCGCGGCGCCAGGCGAGCGGCATCGGCAATTTCTGGGTCGATGTGACGCGGGTGACGCTTTACCTGCTGTTGCCGGCATCTCTCGTGCTCGCGATCGCCTATGTCGCGCTCGGCGTGCCGCAGACCTTTGCGGCCTCAGCGACCGCAAAAACGGTAGAGGGCGCGCAACAGGTAATCGCGCTGGGGCCGGTCGCGTCGCAGCTCGCGATCAAGATGCTCGGCACCAACGGCGGCGGCTTCTTCAACGCCAATTCGGCGCATCCGTTCGAGAATCCTTCGGCGCTTTCGAACATGGTCCAGATGCTGTCGATGCTGGTGCTGGGGGCGGGCCTGACGCTAACCTTCGGCAAGGCGGTCGGCAATGTCCGCCAGGGCCGGGCGATCCTCGCCGCGATGCTCGTCCTGTTCGTTGCCGGAATCGCCGCCGCCTATGCGGTCGAGGCGGCCGGCAACCCCGTCCACCACGCGCTCGGCCTTTCGGGCGGGAACATGGAGGGCAAGGAGGTGCGCTTTGGCGTTGCCGCGACCGCGCTGTTCTCGGTGGTGACGACAGCGACCTCGACCGGCGCCGTCATCGGCGCACATGACAGCCTGATGCCGCTCGCCGGACTGGTCCCGATGTTCAACATGCAACTCGGCGAACTCGTCATCGGCGGTGTCGGATCCGGGCTTTACGCGATCCTCATCTACGCGATCCTCGCGGTGTTCATCGCCGGCCTGATGGTCGGCCGCACGCCCGAATATGTCGGCAAGAAGATCGAGGCGCGCGAGATGAAGCTCAGCGTCATCGCGACGGTCGTCCCGCCCCTGATGATCCTGGGCCTGGCCGCGATCGCCAGCGTGCTGCCCGCCGGACAGGCAGGACCGCTCGCGAAGGGGCCGCACGGCTTTTCGGAAATCCTCTATGCCTTCAGCAGTGCGGCCGCGAACAACGGCTCGGCATTCGGCGGGCTGACCGGCAATACGCCCTTCTACAACCTGCTGCTGGCGCTCGGCATGTTCGTCGGCCGGTTCGGGGTGATCCTGCCGGTCCTTGCAATCGCGGGCGGGCTCGCCGCGAAACGCTACACACCATCGACGTCGGGTTCCTTTCCGACGACCGGCCCGCTGTGGGTCGGCCTGCTGACCGCGATCATCCTGATCGTCGGCGGCCTGACCTTCCTGCCCAGCCTCGTCCTCGGACCGATCGCCGACCACGCACAGGTCGCGGCCGGCACCCTGCTCTGAAAGACACGAACATGACCGAACGGACTTCGCTCTTCACCGGGCCGCTGATGGCCGCCGCCGCGCGCGATGCGGTGATCAAGCTCGCCCCGTCCAAACTCATCCGCAATCCCGTGATGTTCGTAACGGCCCTCGTCGCGACCTTGTCAACGGTGCTGCTGATCAAGGGGATTGCGGCCGGAACCGGCAATATCACCTTCGAGGCGCAGCTGGTCTTCTGGCTGTGGCTCACCGTCCTGTTCGGCAATTTCGCCGAGGCGCTGGCCGAAGGGCGCGGCAAGGCGCAGGCCGCATCGCTGCGCGCGACCAAGGCCGACCTCTACGCAAAGCGCATGCTGGGCGTCGGCGAGACCTGGTCGCGGATCCCTGCGAGCCAGCTGCTCATCGACGAGGTTGTGCTGGTCGAAGCAGGCGACCTGATCCCCGCCGACGGCGAGGTGATTTCGGGCGTGGCGAGCGTCAACGAAGCCGCGATCACCGGCGAAAGCGCACCCGTCATCCGTGAGGCGGGCGGCGACCGTTCGGCGGTGACAGCTGGCACGCGGGTCCTCGCCGACAGCATCAAGGTGCGCGTGACAGCAGCACAAGGGCATGGCTTCCTCGACCGCATGATTGCGCTGGTGGAGGGCGCCAGCCGCCAGAAGACCCCGAACGAGATCGCACTGACCATCCTGCTCGCCGGGCTGACACTGATCTTCCTGATCGCCGTCGGCACACTACCAGCTTTCGCCGCCTATGCGGGCGGCAGCCTGGCCATTCCCGTGCTGGTCGCGCTGTTCGTGACGCTGATCCCGACGACGATTTCCGCGCTGCTTTCGGCGATCGGCATTGCGGGAATGGACCGGCTGGTCCGCTTCAATGTGCTCGCCAAGTCGGGCCGTGCGGTGGAAGCAGCGGGCGACATCGACACGCTGCTGCTCGACAAGACGGGCACAATCACCATCGGCGACCGGCAGGCGACGGCATTCCTGCCGCTGCCGGGCATCGCCGACGCCGAACTGGTCGCGGCGGCGCGCCTCGCAAGTCTCGCCGACCAGACGCCCGAGGGCCGTTCGATCGTCATGCTGGCGGGAGACGGAGAAGCCATGCCCGCCAACGCCGAACCGATCGCGTTCACCGCGCAGACGCGCGTATCGGGGCTGAAGATCGGCGAGCGCAAGTTGATCAAGGGTGCGGTCGATGCGGTCATCAGGCAGGTGGGCGACGCGCCGGACAGCGACACGCTGCGCGTGATCGCTGATGAGATCGCACGGTCGGGCGGCACCCCGCTCGCCGTAGCGGATGGAACGCGCCTGCTGGGCGTCATCCAGCTGAAAGACATCGTGAAGGCGGGCATCCGCGAACGCTTCAGCGAACTGCGCCGCATGGGCATTCGCACCGTGATGATCACGGGCGACAACCCGCTGACCGCCGCCAGCATCGCCGCCGAAAGCGGGGTCGACGACTTCCTTGCCGAGGCGACGCCCGAGGACAAGCTGGCGCTGATCCGCAAGGAGCAGGAGGGCGGCAAGCTGGTCGCGATGTGCGGCGACGGCACCAACGACGCGCCGGCGCTTGCCCAGTCCGATGTCGGCGTCGCGATGAATACCGGGACGCAGGCCGCGCGTGAGGCCGGCAACATGGTGGACCTCGACAGCGACCCAACCAAGCTCATCGAGATCGTGGGGCTGGGCAAGCAATTGCTGATGACCAGGGGCGCGCTGACGACCTTTTCGATCTCGAACGATGTCGCCAAATATTTCGCGATCCTGCCCGCGATATTCGTCGTGCTCTATCCGGGGCTGGGCATGCTCAACGTCATGCGCCTCGGCAGTCCGGAAAGCGCAATCCTGTCGGCGATCATCTTCAATGCGCTGATCATTCCCGCGCTGGTGCCGCTCGCGCTGAAGGGTGTCGCCTATCACCCCGCGCCCGCCGGGACGCTGCTCGCCCGCAATCTCGCGGTCTACGGCGTCGGCGGCCTCATCGCGCCGTTCATCGGCATCAAGCTCATCGATCTGGCCGTGACCGGCCTCAACCTCGCCTGAGGATTCGCCAATGCTCACCGAAATCCGCACCGCCCTGCGCCCCGCGCTCGTCCTGCTGTTCCTGCTCGCCGCGATCACCGGCCTTGCCTATCCCACGCTCGTCGCAGGCATCGCGCAAGTCACGATGCCGCATCAGGCGAACGGCAGCCTGATCGTCGACAGCGGCAGGATTACCGGTTCCGAACTGATCGGGCAGAGCTTTGCCGCACCCCGATATTTCCACCCCCGCCCATCGGCGGCGGGCAAGGGTTACGACGCCAGCGCATCCGCCGCGACCAACCTGGCGCCCGGATCCAGGGATCTGCGCGACGCCATCGCGAAACGCGTGGCCGAAGCACGCGCCGACGGATTGACCGGTCGCACTGTCCCACCTGACCTGGTCACCACTAGCGCCTCGGGGCTCGATCCCGATCTCAGCCCCGAGGCGGCCCTTTCGCAAGTGCCGCGAGTGGCGCGGGCCCGGAACATGGACCCCGGGCAGCTGCGCGTTCTGATAGCGTCGAACATCCAGTATCCGTTGCTCGGCATTATCGGCGAACCGCATGTGAACGTCCTGAAGCTCAATCGACAGCTGGACCGGACCCCGATACATCCGGCCCCGTGAACGATGCGCCCGGCCCCTCCCCCCAAGCGCTGCTGAAGGCGGCGAAGCGCGAAGCCCGCGGGCGGCTGAAGATTTTCCTCGGTGCAGCACCGGGCGTTGGCAAGACGTTCGAAATGCTGCGCGAGGGCGCCGAGCTGCTCGAACAAGGCGTCGATGTGGTCGCCGGGATCATCGAGACGCACGGCCGCGCGGAGACCATGGCACTGGTCAAGCCGTTCGAACTCCTGCCGCGGCGCACGATCGAGCATGGTGCGCACGAGCTGCAGGAATTCGACCTCGACGCGATGCTCGCGCGCCACCCTGCCGTCGCGCTGGTCGACGAACTGGCGCACAGCAACGCCGCAGGCTGCCGGCATCCCAAGCGGTGGCAGGACATCGAGGAGCTGCGCGACGCCGGCATCGACGTGCTGACCACGCTCAACATCCAGCACGTCGAAAGCCTGAACGACATCGTCGCGGGATTCACGCGCGTACGGGTGCGCGAGACGGTACCCGACGCCGTCCTCGACGATGCCGAGATCGAGATCGTCGACCTGCCGCCCGACGAGCTGATCGACCGGATGAAGGCGGGCAAGGTCTATGTCCCGCACGAAGCGACGCGGGCGCTGGGGCATTTCTTTTCGAAATCGAACCTGTCGGCATTGCGCGAAATGGCGCTGCGGCGCGCGGCGCAGACCGTCGACCGGCACCTGCTGGATCACGTCGAGAGCACGGGTGAGGCGGGAACCTGGGCCGCGGGCGAGCGCGTCGTTGTCGCGGTCGGTGACCAGCCGGGCAGCGAGACGCTGATCCGCGCATCGAAGCGCCTTGCCGATGCCCTGCGCGCGCCATGGACCGCTGTCAGCATCGAAACCCCGCGCAACGCGACACTCGGCCACCATGCCCGGACGCGGATTGCCGATTCACTGAAGCTCGCGAGCGGCCTCGGCGCGCAGATCGCGACCGTGCCCGCGCGGTCGGTATTCGACGGGCTTTGCGCGCACATTATCGAGACGCGCGCCACCGCGGTCGTCATCGGCAAGTCCCGTCGCAGCTGGTGGTTCGAGTTGCGCCATGGTTCGGTCGTCGACCGGCTGGTCCGGGCGCTCGACGGCGTCGCGGTGCACGTCGTGCCGGTCGCCGACACGCTCCCGACGGCGAACGATCCGCCGGCGCGCCGGTCGCCTGCAGCACGCGGCATCGCGGCCGGGATCGGCCTTGTCGGCGTGACGACGGCATTGGCCGTGGCGCTGCAACCGATACTCGGCGCCAATGCGATGGACCTGCTTTACCTGTTGCCCGTCATCGCGACCGCGACCCTGTTCGGGCTGCGCTCCTCGCTGATCGCCAGCCTTGCAGCCGCACTTGCCTATAACTTCTTTTTCCTGCCGCCGCTCTACACGTTCACGGTCAGCAATCCCGAGAACGTCAGCACGCTGCTGGTCCTCGTCATCGTCGCGGTCGTCGCCAGCAATCTTGCCGGACGGCTGAAGCGCGAAGCGAACATCGGAGCGCGTACCGCGACCGAAAATGCGGCCCTCGCCGCCTTCGGCCAGCGGCTGGCCGGCGTGTCGGAGGAAACCGGAACCGCGAGCACCATTTGCGAGGAGGTCGCGACCTTGCTCGACGTCGCAACCGTGTTGTTCACCCGTCGGGACGGACAGCTTGTCGTGATCGGCGCCAGTCCAACGGATCCGGCGATCAATCCGCTCGATATCGCCGCCGCCGAATGGACCTATGACCGGGGCGAGATCGCGGGACGCGACAGCGGTACGCTGACGGCGAGCGACTGGCAGTTTCACCCGCTGGAAACGACGCTCGGCGTGCTTGGCGTCATCGGCCTGGCGAAGGCGGGCAGCGGCGACCCCGTTCCTGCCGAAAAACGCGTACTGTTTACTACCTTGTTGGGACAGGCCGCACTCGCGCACGAACGGTTGAAGCTGGAGGCGAACGCCCGGGAAGTCGGTGCGCTGAAACAACGCGACGACTTGCGCTCGACGCTGCTCGCATCGCTCGGCCATGACCTCAAGACGCCGCTGACCGCGGTCGTCGCCGCCGCGGACGCGCTTGCCGCCGAACATGGCGCGAGCGCGACGACCGCGATGCTCAGCGGCGAAGCCCGTCGCCTGCGCCGCGTATTCGACGACCTTGTCGAGATGACGCGGATCGAGGCCGGTGCGCTTGCTGTCCGGCGCGAGGCGACCGACCTGACCGACGCTGTAGCCGCGGCAGCACAGGACCTGCGCGCCGAACTGGCGCAGCATAAACTCGTCCTCGACGTGCCCCCAAGCTTGCCGTTGGTCGAGGCCGACCCGCGCATGCTGCATCACGTCCTCATCAACCTGCTGGGCAATGCCGCGAAATTCGCGCCCGTGAACACGCCAGTCACCGTGCAGGCCCGCCGCACGACGCACGGCGTGACGCTGTCGGTGCTCGACCAAGGACCTGGCCTTCCACCGGGTCGTGAAAAGACGATGTTCGACCGTTTTTCCCGGGTCGACGGCGACGACCGAAGCGGCGGCACAGGTCTGGGCCTTGCCATCGTCAAGGGCTTTGCCGCCGCCATGGGCCTGACGGTGTCCGCCGCCAATCGCGAAGAGGGCGGTGCGGTGTTCGAGATCGCCTGGCCGAAAATCCTGCTCAGGCCGACAACGGCATGAACGCGCGTATCCTCGTCGTCGATGACGAGGCGGCGATCCGGCGCCTCGTTCGCGGTGCGCTCGAACGATCCGGCTTCACGGTTGCCGAGGCTGCCACAGCAGCGGAAGCGCTCGGCAGTGCGCGCCATCAGGGGTGCGAACTCGTGCTGGTCGATCTCGGGCTGCCCGACCGGGACGGACTGGAACTCGTGCCGCTGCTGAAAGCGATGGACCGGGCCGTGATCGTACTGACGGCACGTGAGGGGACGTCCGAGAAAGTCACCGCGCTGGACCTTGGCGCGGACGATTATGTGGTCAAGCCGTTCGATACCGAAGAGCTTCTCGCCCGAGTGCGGGTCGCCTTGCGCCACAGGGCCGGAGATGCGCCGCATAACGAAGTTGCGGCTGGCGAGATCACGATCAGCCTTGCCGATCGGCGCGTCATGCGCGCAGGCGTCGAAGTCCGGCTGACGCGCAAGGAATGGGGCTTGCTCGCCGAACTCGCTCGCAGTCCCGGCCGGGTCATCACTCATGACCATCTGCTGAAGACGGTCTGGGGAAGCGCCCATCTCGAAGACGTGGAGTATCTGCGTGTTGCGATGCGCGGATTGAGGTTGAAGCTGGAACCGGACCCTTCGAATCCGCAACTCCTTATCAACGAGCCGGGCGTCGGATACCGGTTGAACGCGTCGTCCTGAGCCGTTTGGCTGCGGTGACAATCAATGAAAATCCCGCGATTTCGGCAGTATCCGCACATCTCGTGGATGACGGGTACGGGGATCGGGCGTGCCGGGGTGAACGGGACGGATAATATTGCCGGTGCGCGAACGAAGCGGGTTGGCGCACTGCCCTTCGGTCAGGCGTGACAGTTCGTGCGTCCTGTCGTGGACGCGCGATGCCATCAGGTGGGTAACGCCCTCGGGGCTGCGCTGAACCTCGCCTTCCACGACCATCAGCCGCGACGCCATCACGTCACGGCGCATGGTTTCGAACAGCCGCGCCCAGAGGAGGATGTTGGTGATGCCGGTCTCGTCCTCGATGGTGACGAAGATCGCGTTGCCCTCTCCCGGTCGCTGACGGACGAGCACGATACCCGCCGTTTTCACTCGCGTGCCGTTCTTTGCGGCCGATGTTTCCGCACAGGACAATATGCCTTCCGCCCTGAACACGGGCCGCAGGAACTGCATCGGGTGGCCCTTCAGCGACAGGCGGATCGTCTGGTAATCGGCGGCGACATGTTCGCTGAGCGGCATCGCGGGCAATATGACTTCGGGTTCGATACCCAGTTCGCGCGCATCGGCGGCGGCGAACAGCGGCAGCGTGTCACCATGCGTGCGCCGCACATCCCACAGGGCATTGCGCCGGTCGAGGTCGATGGAACGGAAGGCATCGGCATCGGCCAGCAGGCGCAACGCGCGTGACGGCAGGTTCGCCCCCCGCGCGAGATCCTCCACATTCGTATAGGGACGATTGGCGACGATCCGCGTTGCCCATTCGTCGCGGAACCCGTCGACCTGCCGGAACCCCAGCCGCAGCCCGCCATCTTCCAGATTGTTGTCCCAGGCGCTGTGGTTCACATCGACGGGGCGAACCTCGACACCATGTTCCTGCGCATCGCGCACGATTTGCGCGGGTGCGTAAAACCCCATCGGCTGCGAGTTGAGCAGCGCACAGGCGAACACCGCCGGATGGTGGCACTTGATCCACGCGGACACATAAACCAGCCGCGCGAACGACAGGGCGTGGCTTTCGGGGAAACCGTAACTGCCGAATCCCTCGATCTGTTTGAAACAGCGCTCGGCGAAGTCCTGCTTGTAGCCACGGGCGACCATGCCATCGACCATCTTTTCACGTAATTGGTGGATGGTGCCGACATTACGGAATGTCGCCATGGCGCGGCGAAGCTGGTTCGCCTCTGCGGGCGTAAATCCCGCTGCCGTAATGGCGAGCTTCATCGCCTGTTCCTGAAACAGTGGAACGCCCTCGGTCTTACCGAGCAACTCGCGCAATTCGTTCGGATCATGCGGCGGGTTTGGAGAAGGATAGTCGACATCCTCAACCCCGGACCGCCGTCGCAAATAGGGATGAACCATGCCGCCTTGGATGGGCCCGGGTCGCACGATCGCGACCTGAATCGTCAGATCGTAAAGCGTTTTCGGTTTCAGGCGCGGCAACATGTTGATCTGCGCGCGGCTTTCGACTTGGAACACGCCGATGCTGTCGCCCTTTTTGAGCATCTCGTAGACCGCTTCGTCATCGGATTTCAGATCGACATCGAGCGCATATTCGCCGAGCTCGTGCTCCTTCATCAGCGCGAACGCCTTGCCGATGCAGGTCAGCATGCCGAGCGCGAGGACATCGACCTTCATCAGATGAAGCGTATCGATATCGTCCTTGTCCCATTCGATGAATGTCCGTTTGTCCATCGCCGCATTGTGGATTGGTACGGTTTCATCGAGCCGGTCCTGCGTCAGTACGTACCCGCCGACGTGCTGTGACAGGTGGCGCGGGAATTCCAGGAGTTGGTCGACGAGTGATTTCAGCCGGACGATGTCGGGATTATCGGCATCAAAACCGGCTTCGGCATAGCGTTTCGCATCCATCGATCCCGCAAAACTGCCCCAGACCGTGCTGGAAAGCCGGGCCGTCATATCCTCGCTAAGACCCAATACCTTCCCGATCTCACCGACCGCGCTTCGTGGACGATAATGGATGACAGTCGCCGCAATCCCGGCGCGATGACGCCCATAGCGATCATAGACATGCTGCATGACTTCCTCACGCCGCTCATGCTCGAAGTCGACGTCGATATCGGGCGGCTCGTTGCGGTCATCAGACACGAAGCGGGAGAACAATAGGTCGTGTTCGATCGGGTCGATCGACGTCACGCCCAGCAGGAAGCAGACGATCGAGTTGGCCGCAGAGCCCCGTCCCTGGCACAGGATTGGCGGCGTTTGCGCGTTGGCGAAGCGGACCAGATCGTAGACGGTCAGGAAATAATAGGCGTAGTTGCGCTTGCGGATCAGCCGGAACTCCTCGGCCAATACCTTACGGACCTTGGGAGGCAGTTCGGCGCCGTAACGCTCATGGGCCTTCTGCTTCACCAGATGGTGGAGATACGGCAGCGGCTTCCATCCCGGCGGCACCGGCTCGTGCGGATATTCGTAGCGCAACTGATCCAGCGTAAAGCTGATGCGCTCCATGAACTGCAACGTCTGATCAACCGCTTCAGGATAGCGCCGGAACAAGCGACGCATTTCGGTTTCGGGCTTCAAATGGCGTTCGGCGTTGGGCTCGAGCGAGCGTCCCGCATCTTCGAGCGTCGTCCCGCGCCGAATGCATGTCAGCACATCGTGAAGTGGCCGCTGTTCGGGCGTGGCATAAAGCACGTCGCTGGTGGCAAGCAGCGGGACGACCGCCGAACCGGCAATCCGGGAAAGTTTAGCCAGCTGACGCGCATCATCGCCCCGGCCCGTAATGCTGGCTCCAAGCCAAACGCGTCCGGGTGCTGCGCGCGCAAGCGTGTCGAGAGTATCGGCAAGACCATCAGGCGCTGATGGGGAAACCAGTTTAAGTACGGGCCTCGTGATAACAGGATCGTCCTGCGCGTAATCGACTGGATTGGGGTGGGCCTGCTGTGGTTCCGATGTCGAGGACGGCAGGACGATCAGTAGCAGATCGTCGAGATGCTCGATCAGATCGGCGAAGCGCAGGATGCAATCGCCCTTTACCGCACGCAGGTTGCCGCAGGTCAGCAAACGCGTCAATCGGCCCCAGCCATAGCGGGTCGCGGGATAGGCAACGATGTCGGGCGTCCCGTCATTGAAAACCAACCGCGCGCCGACGAGCAGACGTATGTCCACCGAGCAACCCGCTTCTTCTCCCTCGGTTAGCGTGAGTTCTTCGCCGCGCTCCTTCTTGGCATCCAGCAAGGCAATGCGCGCCTTTTCCGGAGCGTCGCGCAAGGCGGCATACGCGCGCACAACGCCCGCAACGCTATTCCGGTCGGCGACACCGATTGCGGCAAGGCGCAGGGCATGCGCCTCCCCGACAATGTCGGAGGGATGCGAGGCGCCGCGCAGGAACGAGTAATTCGTCGCCGCCACCAGCTCCGCAAAACCCGTCACGCGAACACCCCGTGCAGGTACCAGTGGGGAAACTCTTTCTCCGCCCCGAACAACCCATGGCGAAACAGCCAGTATCGCCGCCCGCGTACGTCCTCGACACGGTAATAATCGCGGGTCAGGCCGGCGTTGTCCCGCCGGGTCCACCATTCGGCGGCGATACGTTCGGGGCCCTCGTGCCGCGCGACATGGTAGGTCGTGCGCCGCCAGGTGAAGCGGCGCGGCGGGCCGTCGGGGACTTCGGCCGTAACCTCTATCCGGTGCGGGGGATCGAACATGTGGATCGGACGCAGCGGCGGCTCGCCAGGTTCGGGTGCGGGCCATGCCGCTGCCTTGTGTGCCTCGACTGCAGGGAATTCGAGCACTGCCTGTTCGGGGATATGCGTATCGACGGGGGCGAAGCGGCGCACGCGATTGCGGCCCAGGCGCGTGCCCAGCCGGTCGACCAGCGCCGCCACTTCATGCGCCGCGACCCGACCTCCGTCGAGCCGCAGCTGTTCTGGCGCGAGCGGTTCCGTGACATGCACGCCCAGCCGGATCATGTCGTACCCGAAACCGGGATCGAGCGGATCGGCGAGGGCATCGATCCGTTCCCGGAACAGCCGGTCGAGCAATGCGGCATCGCGCGTCGGCTGGCCGGTTTCGACTCGCAGTTGAGCGACATGCCCATCGCTGCGGAAGAGGGCAGCCGAAAACTGCCGCCCGCCCACACCGCGTTCGGACAAAGTCCCGGCGGCCTGTTCGACAAGGCTGGCGATGGTCGCAAGCACATCGTCGGTCCGCGCCATCGGTTCGGCAAAGCGCGTCTCGGCCTCGATTTCAGCAGGGACACGACGTGGCGTGATGCGGACGTCGACGTGGCCGAGCAGGCGGGCGAGCAGGTTCGGTAAATCCTCGCCAAAGCGCGCCGCAAGCGGCTGCGTCGGCAGCTTCGCAATATGACCGATGGTCTTCAACCCCGCGCGCCCAAGCGCGACATGGGTTTCCGGCGCGATGCGCAGTGCCTGCACCGGCAGTGCATGCACATCTCCCCCGCCATGTCGTGCCAGCGCGAGTGCCGCATCGGGCGTCGAGGCCAGTGCCAGGCACGGAGTGAGATTCAGCCGCTTGAGCCGCATCGAAAGATCGCCGGCCAGTCCTGCCTCACCATGGGTGAACGCATGCGTGCAGCCGGTAATATCGAGGATCAGGCCCTGCGGCGGATCGACCGCGACCATCGGCGTGTAGCGGTCGCAGGCATCGGCCAGCCAGTCGAGCAACGCGGCATCGGCGCGCTCGTCGGCATCGAATACCAGCAGGTCGGGCAGGCGCGCACGCGCATCCGCGAGCGGCAAGCCGGGTTCGAGACCGAGCGCCAGCGCCGCACGGTCGACCGCCGCGATCCGCATGGCGCCGCGCACTTTTTCGACCAGGACGAAAGGCTGGTCAGGCGGCGATAGGCTGCACGAAAAACGGCGCCTGATCCGTTCCGACGGCAGGAACGGCAGGAAGACGCCCAGGTAACGGCGCGAAAGATCGGGTGTCACGGTTCCACTCCACACGGGCCTCTAACCCCGCAACGCCCCCCCGATGGCGAAGCAGGGTAATATCGAAAGCAGGATGGCCGGGCGCATCGGCCGGCAATGGCGATGAGGGGGCGGAGGCGACTTGCCACCGCGTCTGCGCGGCACTGGGCAAGGGATCGGCATCGGCGCGGACGACCAGCGTGAATACGCCCGAAGCCGCTGCCGCCATCGACAGGCGACGCGACGCGGTCAGGTCGTAGGGTGACGCCTTTCCCCAGGGTTCGATCACCACCGCACCGACAGGCGAACATTTCACCGCATCGGCGCTGGCCCGAAGTACGGCGAGCGTGTCGTCCGCGTCGACCAGAACGAGGCTGCCGGGATCGAACCCCAGCTCACCCAACCCTGCCGCATGAAGCTGGCCGGAATTGCGGGCGCACCGCTTTTCGCGAACCCAGACCAGCGGCCGTCCGTTCGACGCGCGCATGGCCAGCATGACCGCGAAACCTGCGGCGGCACTGGCGTCCTCCGCCGTTGCCGCGAAGAATTCGTGCAGCCCGCGATGCGCAAGCCCGCCGCCCAGCCGTGCGTCGATTGCCGCCACGCCGAAAGTCACGGGATTTTCCATGATTTCCGCATGCGCACCTGACGCACGGCGCAGGTCATGCTTGAGAAGGCTGAGCGAGCGAGGCATAATGTTCCTATTATGTTCTAATTGAGCCTTTCCCGCCGATTCGGTCAATGCCGAAAAGACGGAAGCATCAACCGGGCGAATTTTGGCGTTGCTATGCAACACTCTGGCGGTGGACGAACCGGTGTGAGATAGGGTGCGCCAAGGGGGAACACCGTATCAGCGATCCGGCATCCGATCCGTCTGCATCGCAAGGCCCGTCGGTCTTTTTGAGCTACGCCCGCGCGGACCGCGCACGGGTGGCGCCGATCGCCGATGCTCTGACGGCCGCCGGTATCATTGTCTGGTGGGATGCCCTGATCGACAGCGGCGCCGCCTTTGCCAAACTGATCGAAACCCAGCTCAACAGCGCCAGTGCGGTCGTCGTCTGCTGGTCGGCAACGTCAGTCGAGTCCGACTGGGTCCGGGACGAAGCCGCTCATGGCCGCGACCGCAAATGCCTGGTCCCGATTTCGATCGACGGGACGCAAGGACCACTCGGATTCCGCCAATATCACGCAGTCGATTTTTCGGGCTGGAAAGGCGGGGTCGATGAGCCCCAGCTGCAAAGCCTGGTTCGCGGCATTGCGGGCGTGCACGGCAGCGGTGACGCGCCCCGCCATGTCATCACCGCAGCACCCAAGCCGCGCGGCCTGTCACGGCGAACGATGCTGCTTGCCGGTGGAGGAACCGCTGCCGTCCTCGCGGCAGGGGGCATTGCATGGTTCAACCCGTTCGGCGGAACCGCGATCCGGAACAGCGTCGCCGTCCTGCCCTTCGCAAACCTCAGCGGCGACCCGGCCCAGGCTTATTTCTCCGACGGTCTTTCCGAAGAAGTCCGCGCCGCTCTCGCCCGCAACAAGCGGCTGAAGGTCGCGGCCCCGACGTCGTCGAACAAGTTCCGCGAACGCAACGAGGATGCACGCACCATCGCCGGAAAGCTCGGCGTCGCTTTCCTGCTCGACGGCAGCGTGCGGCGCGCGGGTAATACCGTCCGCATCGCCGCCGAACTCGTCGATGCGACAACGGGCTTCAGCAAATGGTCGCAGACGTTCGAGCGGCAGATGACCGACATCTTCGCCGTGCAGAGCGAAATCGCGCGGACGGTGGCAGAAGCGCTCGATATCGAGGTCGGCGCGACATCCTCTTCCGAAAAGACGCCGGGCGGCACGACTAATGTCCAGGCGTACGAAGCCTATCTGCGCGGCCGGGCCGCGTTCGAACTGTCGGCGGACGAGGCGTCGGACCGGGATGCGCTTGCACAGTTCGAGGCAGCGATTGCAGCCGACCCGAATTATGCCGCCGCCCGCGCAGCACGGTCGCGCACGCTGACCGCCATCGCCAACCAATATACCAAGGCCGACAAGCTGCGGCCGCTCTACGACGAGGCCATCGCGGAGGCGGAGCGTGCGGTGAAGCTGGCGCCAGACTTCGCCGATGCGCAATCGGCGCTGGGCTACACGCTGTTTACCGGAAGGCTCGACGTCCGCGGGGCGCGCAAGCCTTACGAACAGTCGCTGGCGCTGGGCAGCGGCGATGCCGATGTGCTGACGCGCTATGCCTTTTACGGGGCGCGCACTGGACAGTTCGCCGCGGCGCGCAAGGCGGTGGACCGCGCGATCTCGCTCGACCCGCTCAACCCGCGCGCGTTCCGAACCCTTGCGGCCGTCCTGTATGCCGAGCATCGCTATGCGGAATCGATCGCACCCGGGCAAAAGGCGCTTTCGCTCAATCCGAAAATGGGCGTGGCGCATGCCGCCATCGGCGACGCGCTGTTCGCGATGGGCAAGCTGCCGGAGGCGCTTGCTGCATATAGGGCGGAACCGAGCCCCAGCTTCGCGCTCGCAGGGTTGGCGATCGTGCAGCACAAGCTCGGCGACGAGGCCGCCTCCCAAAAGGCGCTCAAGGATCTGGTCGACCAGTTCGGCGACGCCGCATCCTACCAACAGGCACAGGTGTTCGCGCAGCTGGGTCAGACCGATGCGGCGCTCGATGCGCTCGACCGTGCGCGCAAGGGGCGCGACGGCGGCCTCGGCTATATGCGCAACGACCCGATGATCGATTCACTGCGCAAAACACCGCGTTTCATTGCCCTGCTGAACGAGCTGGGCTTCGAATAATGGGGAGGAACACCATGACCAAGGTTCAAGCGATCATCGCATTGTCCGCGGCACTGTTGATTGCCGGATGCGGCGACAGCCAGAAACAGGAAGAGGCGCCACAGCCGAAACCCGCCGCGCTGATGGCCGCGCCGGCCCCCACGTCCAATCCCGTCGAAGCGCAGCCGGTCGACGATGTCCCGCTGAACGCAAATGCCACCGACGGCAGCACGACCGAGCGCGCACAACAGTCGCCCGCACGCCAGCCGCTGGGCAGCCACACGATCGGCGACCGCCGCGAACAATAGGCGTTAACCCGGCAGGGTCAGCGGGCGGGCGTGATAAGTCTGCAGCCAGTTGGCGAGATCTTCGGTCAGCAGGTCGCCCGCCCAGCGCGCACGACGAACGAGCGCGTCGAATCCGTTGTCGGTATCGATCAGCGTGCGCAGCTTTTGCAGTGTGTGCGCCAATGCATGATTGCGCTGCGCGGTCCCGGAGAAATCGCCCTGCACGCGGATGGCATATATCGCGGCGCCGATCGCGGGCAGGCCCGCCCCGATGATCGTCGACCAGGTCAGCAGCGGATCGACAAAGCCGTGCCACGTATCGACCGCGTGCGCCTTGTCCGCGACCTTGTACACGAACACCGCGACACAGACCGCGGCAGTGATGGTGAACAGCAGCGTTCCCAGCTTGTGCAGCCGGTGATCGAGATGATGCATGCGTCGCGCCTCGTTACCCAGATAGGCGATCTGGTCGTCGATCAACGCCGTCAGGCTATTCCGCACGCGCGTGAGATAATTCTCGTCGACCCGGGCGTCCGGCATGCCGAGTTCACGCGCCGTGGAACGGACGTACCATGCGACCCAGCCGGGATATTTCCCGGCATCGCCCCGCAGGTCGAGATCGCCCAGTTGCGCTGAAATCGCGAGGCACCGCAGCCGTTCGGCAAGGTGCCGGTTGTCGAGCCAGCGCCGGTGCCAGCCCGCACGGTTTCCTGCCCGGGTAACGGCAAGGATGACGGCGATCACCAGCACTTCGAGGACGACCAACACCGGCTTCAGGGCGTCCGGGATGACCAGCCCGGCCAGCGACAGCAGCACGGCGAGCGCGCCAAGCGCGAAATTGACGACCCATCCGCTGCGGAAGACCTGAGCCACCGTACTTGCCGTCGCGTCCGACCGTGCGAAACGCTGGGCGAGGATGTCGGACAGCCTTTCGCCGAACGCGCCCGGCGGCTTTCCTGCCGGGCCGATCAACTGGGTGAGAACCTGGTCTGACGGCGGCGGATCCGCCGAGCGCAGGTCGCTGCGACGTAAGCCTCGTACGCCCATCACCGCCAGCAGCAGCGGATATGCGAGCGACAAGAGGCGCCAGCGGCTGCGAATGCCCATGCCGAAATTGGCGAGCATCCGGCGCTCTTCGGGTGAAGCGGGCAGATCGACAAGCTCGGTCAGAAGCCGTGGAAGGTGATCCATGGTGCCGCGTGCGATCGTCTCGACCGTCTGCTGCCCCAGCCGGTGTTCGGTCAGGCCGTCCCAGAGCAGTTCGGGCGGATGCCTTCCATGCGCATGGATGTGGATGACGGGAATGCCAGCCGCCACCGCCTCTGCAACGATCTGCGCCGCGCCGCCACGTCCGCGCCCCTCGCCACCGTCCCAGACGGCGATAAGAACATCGCATTGGGCAAGGACGACGCGCCCGGCGCGCTCATAGGCGACGGCGCTGTCCGTTCGCGATCCGGGTAATTCGAACACCGACCGCGCGGCATCCACGCGGCGAACATAATCGTTCCGCGCGTCGCCTTCGGTGAAATCCTGGGCGTAATCGTCGCGGGCAAAGGGCAGGACCGCATCCATCGTCCATCCGCGCGCAATCGCAGCGTCGGCCAACAGACTGTCCGCCCCGTCCGCCAATGCCGTAATCAGCCGCAGCGAAGCGGGATCGGGTAATGCGAGTATAGAAGAGATCGAGTCGAGGACGCTGTCCGCCGCAGCGGTGATTGCAGGAATTGCGCTGGCATCGAGCCGCTGAAGCCGATGGCCCGTGATGCCGATTCCGATCGACTTCCGCGGTGCGTCAGCTGGCAGGTCCGTGGTGGGCTCGGTCACCCTGACGCGGGTATGCGCGCGCACGGCGTTGGTCAACGCCGTGCGCCACGATCATACCGGTGTTAGTCGTTTCAGGACGTGGCTTTTTTGGCCGTTGTCCGCTTGGCTGCCGGCTTTGGCGCAGCTGGTTTGCGAGCCGCGGGTTTGCGCACGGTTTTTGCCTTCGACGCACGCAGGGCCGGAATGGCCGCAGCGGCTATCGCGCCCGCCACGACTGCGGCACCGGCTGCAATTGCCGTTTTGGGGTTCTCACGCGCAGCTTTCACGATCTGCTCCGCGCTGTCCGTGACAAAAGCCGTCACGCGTTTTTCGAGCGTTTCGACCGAAGTTTCGGCACGGGTCTCGATATCGTCGAACACGATGTCGCTGGCGTCTTGCATGTTATCCTCCTGAATCAAGGCATCCGGTGAAAAACCCTTCGGACGGAACATTGTTCCGGCACCAAAAGGGTTGGGCGTTACGCCTTTGCTGGCCGACCGAGGCGGGAAAGTGCCAAACCGAGCGCGGCACCGATTGCCGCACCTATGCCCGCCGTCGCGAGCGGATGGCTTGCGGCGTTACGTTGCAGCGTTTCGACCAGCTTCGCCGCTTCTTCTTCCGTCGCACGGTCGGCGAGACCGCGCAGCTTGGTGGACGCGGTTCCAGCAAAACTCTTCGCCGCATCGGGCAAAGCGGCTCCGTTGCTTGCAGTCAGTTCCTCGATGGCATCCGCCGCGGCGATAAGGATATCCGACACCCGCGCGGTCTGCGCACCGATCGCGTCCAGCGCGAATTTCGGAATGGCGGAACCCGACCCCGACGAGGCCTTGGTCACTGCGTTGGTCGTCTTCCTGGTCGGCGCGGACAAGGTTGCGGCGTCGGTCATAAGGTTCGCTCCTGCATTAAAGTCAGAAGCAAAATCGCTCAGGCCGGTAAGCGTTCCCTGTCCGGACAGGCCGTTCGTTATTCGTGCCGCAGCGCGTCGATGGGATTGAGCGCCGCCGCACGGCGAGCCGGGAAGAAACCGAAGACGACGCCGATTACTGCAGAAATCAAAAACGCGATCACGTTGATCTGGACGTCGAAGAGGAACGGCAATTTGCCTAGGACCGACAGCAAGATGATGGCAAGCTGTCCAAGGACCAGCCCGATCAGCCCGCCAAGGCACGAAAGCACCACCGCCTCCACCAGAAATTGCAACAGCACCTCGCTCGCGACCGCGCCGATCGCCAGGCGGATGCCGATCTCTCGCGTACGTTCGGTCACCGACACCAGCATGATATTCATGATGCCGATGCCGCCGACGATCAGGCTGATCGCGGCGACGGCGGTGACGATGTTGGTAAGCAGCGTCGTCGTGCTCGAAAGCGTGTCCGAAATCTGTTTCGTGTCGAAGATGTTGAAATCATCGTCCTTGCCGCCGCCGATATGGCGGCGTTCGCGCAACAGGTCGGTGATCGACGCCTGGATCTGCGCTGTCGAATAGGCCTGGTCCACGCCGACCAGGATCAGGCGTACATCGGTGTTGCCTGTCAGGCGGCGCTGCACCGCCTTGATCGGCATGATGACGACATCGTCCTGGTCACCGCCGAACCCTGATTGTCCCTTGGTCGAAAGCAGGCCGACCACATCGCACGAGATGCCCGCGATCCGCATCCGCGTGCCGATTGCGCGACCGCGTTTGTAGAGGTTGGTGTAGACCGTGTTGCCGAGGATGCAGACCGACTTGCCCGCCGCTTCCTCCGCCGGCGTGAAATAACGCCCCGTGGTCAGCGTCCACGGCTGAACCTGGAAATAGCCATCGGTCGTGCCGTTTATCGTCGTCGACCAGTTCGCGCCGTTGTAGATGGCGGTGCCGGTCGATTGCGCCTGCGGAGCGACCGCGGTGACGCCGGTGATCTGCTTCGAGATCGATTCGACATCCTGCGGAGAAAAGTCCGGCGGCCGCGGACCGCCGCCGCCGCGGCCGAAACCCTGGCCGGGGCGGATCTGCAGCACATTGGTACCCAGGTTCGCGATCGACTTCTGAACCTGGAGCGTCGTCGCCTTGCCAAGCGTCACCATCGTCACGACCGCTGCCACGCCGATCACGATGCCGAGCACCGTCAGGAACGACCGCAACAGGTGCCGCCGGATCGAACGAAGCGCGAGGATGAGGATCGTGCCGAGCATCAGCCGACGGGCTCTTTCTGCGCGTGTCCAGCCTCGATCCGTTCGACCAGCCCGTCCTTGAAATGCACGATGGTCTTGGCGAAGGCCGCCATGTCGGGCTCGTGCGTCACCATCAGCACGGTGATGCCGGCGTTGCGGTTAAGGTCGGTCAAAAGCTCCATGATCTCGACCGACCGTTCGCTGTCGAGGTTGCCGGTCGGTTCGTCGGCCAGCAGTACGTCAGGATGAGTCACGATCGCGCGGGCGATTGCGACGCGCTGCTGCTGACCGCCCGAAAGCTCGGCGGGCGTGTGATCCCACCAGTCCTTCAGGCCCACCTTGTCCAGCGCGGCAAGCGCGGTTTCGCGCCGTTCCTCCTTCGCATCGCCGCGATAGAGCAGCGGGAGTTCGACATTCTCGAGCGCCGAGGTGCGCGCCAGCAGGTTGAATCCCTGGAAAACGAAGCCGAGGTATTTCCGGCGAAGCAGCGCGCGCTGGTCGCGGTCGAGGCTTTCGATGTGATGGCCCTTAAATAGGAACTCGCCTTCGGACGGCACATCGAGGCAGCCCAGGATGTTCATCGTCGTCGACTTGCCCGACCCCGACGGCCCCATGACCGCGACGAAATCGCCCGCCGTGATGTCGAGGTCGACGCCCTTCAGCGCCTGGAACGCCGTCGCCCCTTCACCGTAGGTCTTGGTGACGCCACGAAGCTGGATCAGCGGATCGGCCTGCTTATCAGCCACCGCGCTGCCCGCCAGCGCCACCTGCACCTCCGGCCCCGCCACCGCTCCGGCGACCGCTACCGCTGCTGCTCTTGTCCTGCGTTCCGGCAAGCTGGCCGGTCACGACCTGCATGCCGGCCTTGAGGTCTCCGCCTGTGATTTCGGTAACGCTCCCGTCGCTGTCGCCGGTCGTGACTGAGACGGGTTTCAGGCTGCCATCGGCCTGCTTGATATAGACCGTCTGCTTCGACCCGCGCTCGATCGCTGGGCCGCCGGCCGCCCCGCTACCGCGGCGGCGCACGCGCGGCGTCAGCGCGCCCGCGATACCGCCGGATGCCTGCGCGCCCTGCGACGATGCATCGTCCTGCGGCTTGAAGCGCAGCGCCGCGTTCGGAACGAGCAGCACATCCTTCTTTTCCATCGTGATGATATCGGCGGTCGCGGTCATGCCGGGGCGCAGTTGCAGTTCGGCATTGGTGACCGACAGCTGCGCGGCATAGGACACGACCTGTCCCTGCGTGGTGGATGTCGTCGTGCTCGATGTCGTCGACTGGGTCGACAGGTTCGATCCCACGTCGACGCGCGTGATCGTCGCGGGGAAGGTCTTGCCGGGAAAGGCATCGACCGTGAACGACGCACGCTGGCCCGCCTTCACCGTACCGACGTCGGCTTCATCGATCGCGACCTGCAGCTTCATCGCACTAAGATCCTCGGCAATGACGAACAGGGTCGGCGTGTTGAAACTGGCCGCGACCGTTTGGCCCGGCTCGATCTGGCGGGCGAGGACCACACCGTTCACGGGTGAGCGGATGATCGTTTTGGTCAGTTGCGTCTGGTTCGACGACAGAGATGCACGCGCCGCGACGACGTTGGCCTCGGCCGCCCGCAGGTTGGCGGCGGCACGCGCGCGGTCGGCGATCGCTTGGTCGAGTTCGGTCTTCGCCGGAACGCGGCCGCCCGACAGCCGGCTGACTTCCCGGAACCGCGCGAGCGTCGCATCGGCCTGCGCCAGCGTCGCCTTGTTCTGCCCGACCGTCGCGACCGAGGCATCAAGCGATGCTTTCGACTGATTGACCGTATCCTGGAACCGGCTGGGATCGATCAGCGCGAGCGTTTGTCCCTGAGAAACCCGGTCGTTGACGTCGACTACGACCTTGGTCACCAGACCCGAGAGCTCGGACCCGACATCGACCTGGTTCGTCGGCGCAAGCTTGCCGGTCGCGGACACGGTGACGGTCAAATTGCCTTTCTGCACGGCTTCCGTCGCGTAACCGGTTGCCGCTGAGCCGCCGAAAAGCTTCACGAGCAGCCAGATGACGAGCAACGCCGCGACCGCGATCCCCGCCCAGATCCCGTAGCGCTTCATCTTCGACGGCGGACGGCCTCCGAGAAACTCGTCGAGATCACCCTCTGTCGTGGTCGCCATGATATCAGTCCTGTGGGATCATCGGAACGCGGGCTGTGTCCCAGCCGCCACCGAGTGCGAGGTAGAGAGCAACGAGCGCCTGGGCTTGGTCGCCATTGGCACCATTGAGACCGTTTTGCGCTGACAGCAGCGCGGCTTCGCTGGAATTGAGCGTCGTGAAATCGGTCAGGCCGGCGCGATACTGGCTGCGCGCCAGGATCGCCGCCGCGTTGGTCGCATCGAGCGCCACCGCGAATTCGCGCTGCCGCTGTCGCGCGGCCTGCAGCGCCTGCAACGCGTTCTCGACGTCTTCCAGGCTTCCGAGCACCGTCGACTTGTACGACGCGAAAGCGCCCTCGGCAGCCGCCTCCTGCGCACGTACCCGGCTGCGCGTCCGCCCGCCGTCAAACAACAGCTGGCTGAGCCCGGCGAACAATCCGCCCGTGACGATGTCGCCGATACTTCTGAACGCAGATGCCGCTGTCCCGATATTCGCGGTGATGTTCAGCGCAGGAAACAACGCGGATTCCTGGACACCGATCTGTGCCGTTGCAGACGCCAGATTGCGTTCCGCCGCGCGGACGTCCGGACGTTGGCGCAGCACGTCGCCGGGAATACCGGCGGGGATGCTTGCGGGACCGCTTGGGATGGGCTGAGACGCTTCCAGTTCGGCTCTCAATGCTCCCGGCGCCTGACCGGTGAGGACGCCCAGCCGATTGACCGCCGCCACGTAATTCTGCTCGATCGTAGGCACCTGCGCCGCAGTTTGAGCACGCTGCGCACGCGCCTGTTCCTGGTCCAGGCTGGACACCAGCCCGGCCTGTACGCGGAAACCGGCGATCTCCAGATTGTCGTCCTGAATCGTTAGGCTGTCGCGGGCGATCTTGCGTGCCGCCTGGTACTGGCGGGCCAATATGTAATTGCGCGCAACCTCCGCCGCGATCGAGGTCTGGACCGTGGCGAGGTCATAACCGGACGCATCCGCCGCCGCTCTCGCTGACTCGATCGAGCGCCTTGTCCCGCCGAACAGGTCGACCTGATAGCTGGCATCCGCGCCGATCGAGATATTGTCGCGCGGTCCCGTCGAGTCGAGCAGGTTGCGGCCGTAACCGGCAGAGGCCGACACGCTCGGCAACAATTGCGAACGCGCCTGTACCAAACCCTCGCGGGCCTGCTTCAGCCGCGCCACCGCCTGTGCGATGTCGAGATTGTCGCGTCTTGCCCGATCGATGATGCTCGTCAGTTCACGGTCATCGAACGACAGCCACCAGGTCGAAATATCCGTCTGGGAGCCGGCGGTCACAGGCCCCGAATATGCGGCCGGAACACCGAGCTTCGTCGATTGGGGAGGACGGTAATCGGGTCCCACGGTACACGCCGACAGCAACGCAAGGGCGGACAGGGTCGGGGCAATCCGTGACCTGATCATATAATCTACCATGACGGCGGATATGGGCACCGTCTACCCGACAGCGATCTCGATTTGTCGAAATTTACCTCAGCCATGTGCATCGCTGCCGAATACGGGCGGCCCGTAGAGTTTCCCGGCTTGCGGATATTTTGTCTATACATTAAACCTGCATTGTCTGGAGTTGAACAGGGGACCACGCTGTGCGCTGTAACCGGTTGTGGCGTAACGCACGGCTCTGCACGCTCGATCCCGACCGCGAAGGCCTGGGCATTATCGAGGACGGTATCGTCGCCGAACGCGACGGACGCATTGCCCATATCGGATCTGCGAGCGACGCCGCGTCGATCGACGCGATCGAGTCGATCGACTGCGATGGCCGCTGGATCACGCCGGGGCTGATCGATTGCCATACGCACCTCGTTCACGGCGGCAATCGGGCAACCGAGTTCGAGATGAAGCTCGACGGCGCGACCTATGAAGAGATTGCGCGTGCGGGCGGCGGCATCGTTTCGACCATGCGGGCAACCCGTGCGGCAAGCGAGGATGCGCTGGTCGAAAGCGCCCTGACCCGTCTCGACACGCTGATTGCCGAGGGTGCGACGACTGTCGAGGTGAAGTCGGGCTATGGCCTGTCGCTTGCCGACGAGATCAAGATGCTGCGCGCCGCGCGACGACTGGGCCTGGAACGCCCGGTTTCGATCCGCACGACATTCCTCGGCGCACATGCGATCCCTCCCGAATTTGCCGGCGAGACGGATCGGTACGTCGATCTCGTCTGCGACACGATGATCCCCGAGATCGTCCGCGAACGGCTCGCCGACGCCGTCGACGGGTTTTGCGAGCGTATCGCTTTTTCTCCCGAACAGATCGACCGGGTCTTCACCGCTGCGACTGCGCACGGGCTGCCGGTCAAATTGCACGCCGAGCAGCTATCGAACCTTGAGGGTGCAGCCCTCGCCGCCCGCCACCATGCATTGTCCGCCGACCACCTCGAACATTTGTCCGCAGACGGCGTCGCGGCGATGGCGGAGGCCGGAACGGTCGCGGTGCTGTTGCCCGGCGCCTATTATTTCATGCACGACACGCAACCACCCCCGATCGACGCACTTCGCGCTGCGGGCGTGCGGATGGCGGTTGCGACGGACTGCAATCCCGGCACGTCGCCGCTCACGTCGCTGCTGCTCGCGATGAACATGGCCGCCACGCTTTTCAAGCTGAGCGTCGACGAATGCATCGCCGGTGTCACGCGGAACGCCGCCCATGCGCTCGGCATTGCCGATGAGACGGGCACGCTGGAGGTCGGCAAGGCGTGCGACCTGGCGATCTGGAACATCGAGAGCCCGGCGGAACTGGTTTATCGCATGGGGTTCAACCCGTTGCATGCGCGCGTGTGGAGAGGCCAATGAACATCGTGCTGCAGCCGGGCAATGTGTCGCTTGCGGAATGGCGATCGATTTACCGGGGCGCCGCGCTGCGCCTTGATCCGGCGTGCCAACCCGCGATTATCGCCAGTGCAGCCGCGGTCGAGCGGATCCTGGCGAGGGATGTGCCCGTCTACGGCATCAACACGGGTTTCGGAAAACTCGCGAATGTGCGCATCGACGCGCACGATCTTGCCCGTCTTCAGAGCAATATCGTCCTCAGCCATGCCGCGGGCACGGGCGATGCATCGCCTGTGCCGGTCGTCCGCCTGATGATGGCGTTGAAGCTCGGCAGCCTGGCTCAGGGGGCGTCCGGTGTGGCGCCCGCGACGGTCGCACTGATCGAGGCGATGCTGGCGCGCGGCGTCACGCCCGTCATTCCAGCGCAGGGTTCGGTCGGCGCCTCCGGCGATCTCGCACCGCTTGCCCATATGGCGACGGCGATGATCGGCGTCGGCGATGCGATTTACGGCGGCGTGCGGATGCCGGCGGCCGACGCCTTGGCCGAAGCGGGTCTTTCCCCCGTTATCCTGGGGCCGAAGGAAGGGCTCGCGCTGCTCAACGGCACGCAGTTTTCCTGCGCCAATGCACTCGCCGGCCTGTTCGAGGCCGAGCGGCTATTCCAGTCGGCGCTCGTGACGGGCGCGCTTTCGACCGAGGCGGCCAAGGGGTCCGATGCCCCGTTCGATCCCCGCATCCACGCCCTGCGACGCCATGCCGGCCAGATCGAGGTGGGCGATGCATTGCGGACGTTGATGACGGGGTCCGCCATCCGCGCCTCTCACCTGATCGACGATGCCCGGGTGCAGGACCCGTATTGCCTGCGCTGCCAGCCGCAGGTGATGGGCGCCGTGCTCGACCTGCTGCGCCAGGCGGCAACGACGCTATCGATCGAGGCCAATGGCGTCACCGACAACCCGCTGATCTTCCCCGAAAACGACGAAGCTCTTTCGGGCGGGAATTTCCATGCCGAGCCTGTGGCCTTCGCCGCCGACATGATCGCACTGGCCATCTGCGAGATCGGCTCGTTGTCGGAGCGGCGCGTGGCGATGCTGGTCGACCCGGCGCTGTCCGGCCTGCCCGCCTTCCTGACGCCCCGCCCGGGTCTGAATTCCGGCTTCATGATCCCGCAGGTCACGGCGGCCGCGCTGGTGTCCGAAAACAAGCAGCGCGCCTATCCTGCGAGCGTCGATTCCATTCCGACCTCAGCGAACCAGGAGGACCATGTGTCGATGGCCGCACATGGTGCTCGCCGCCTGCTCGAGATGGTCCGCAACGCCGATGTCGTGGTTGCTATCGAAACCTTGGCCGCCGTTCAGGGCTGCGATTTCCATGCCCCGCTTGCTTCGAGCAGCGCGCTCGAGTCGGTTCGAACAGCAGTGCGCTCGCATGTCCCTCATCTTGAGGACGACCGCCATTTCCATCCCGATATAGAAGCCGCCACCACACTCGTTCGCTCAGGCGAACTGGTCGGCAGCGCGGGGTTGTCCTTGCCGGGGCTGGCATGAACGACTGGCTGGAAATCCATCGCGGCGATGCACCGCTGGTGGTCGCATTTCCGCATACCGGGACGATCCTGCCCGCGCCCGTCGACAGCAAATTCCGGTCGGACTGGCTGGCACGGAAAGATGCCGACTGGTGGATCCACGAGCTGTACGATTTTGCCCTCGCGATGGGTGCGACGACGGTCCGCACGCAGGTTTCGCGTTCCGTCATCGATGTGAATCGCGATCCGTCAGGAGCCTCGCTTTACCCCGGACAGGCCACTACCGCGCTTTGTCCCACGGAAACCTTCGACGACGAACCGCTCTATGTCGAAGGGAGCGAACCCGATGACGAGGAGATCGCGCGGCGGCGCGCCTTCTATTTCGATCCCTATCACGAGGCGCTGTCGGGTGAGCTTGAGCGGTTGCGCGCGATGCATGGCCGCGTCGTCCTGTACGACGCGCATTCGATCCGGTCGGTCGTGCCGCGCCTGTTCGACGGCATATTGCCGCAGTTCAACATCGGGTCGTTCGATGGCGCTTCCTGCGCGCAGCTTCTTACCGATGCGATTGCCGAAATCGCGGCGGCCTCCCCGTACGACCATGTGGTCAACGGACGGTTCAAGGGCGGATGGACCACACGCCATTACGGACGGCCGGCAAACGGCATCCATGCAATCCAGATGGAGCTGGCGTGCCGGGGCTACCTGCATGAACCCGAAGAGCCATTCACCGAAGCAAACTGGCCCGCACCCTATGATGCCGGCCATGCAGCACCGCTGCGCGCAGCACTGACCGACATGCTCCAAGCCTGCATCACATTCGCAAGGGGACACTCATGACCCGTCTCGACAACAGCCGCATCATTCGTCCTGCTACCGGCACCACGCTCACGGCCAAGAGCTGGCTGACCGAAGCGCCGCTGCGCATGCTGATGAACAATTTGCATCCTGATGTCGCCGAGCGGCCTGAGGAACTGGTGGTCTATGGCGGCATCGGTCGTGCTGCGCGCGACTGGGAGAGTTACGACAAGATCGTCGAAGCGCTGCGAGCGCTGGAGCATGACGAAACACTGCTGGTCCAGTCGGGCAAGCCCGTCGGCGTCTTCCGTACCCACGCCGACGCGCCGCGCGTGTTGATCGCCAATTCGAACCTCGTGCCGCATTGGGCGAATTGGGAACATTTCAACGAACTCGATCGCCGCGGCCTCGCGATGTACGGACAGATGACCGCGGGATCGTGGATCTACATCGGCACGCAGGGCATCGTGCAGGGCACGTACGAAACCTTCGTCGAAATGGGCCGCCAGCATTATGGCGGCGACCTGTCGGGCAAGTGGCTGCTGACCGCGGGCCTGGGCGGCATGGGCGGGGCGCAACCGCTTGCCGCCGTGATGGCCGGTGCATCGTGCCTCGCCATCGAATGCCAGCCGTCGCGCATCGAAATGCGCCTGCGCACCGGATATCTCGATGTGGCTGCCTCGACGATCGACGAGGCGCTCGCGATCATTGAGCAGAGCTGCAGGGGCAAGAAACCCTTGTCCGTCGGACTGCTGGGCAATGCCGCCGAAATCCTGCCCGAACTGTTCCGCCGCGGCGTTCGTCCGGACCTGCTGACCGACCAGACGAGCGCGCACGACCCGGTCAACGGGTATCTGCCCGCCGGATGGACGGTTGCCGAGTGGATCGAGAAGCGCGAACGCGATCCGAATACGGTCGCGGCGGCGGCCAAGGCCTCGATGGCCGTCCATGTGCGTGCGATGCTCGACTTTCAGGCCGCCGGTGTCCCGACTACGGACTACGGCAACAACATTCGCCAGGTGGCGAAGGACGCGGGCGTCGAGAACGCGTTCGATTTCCCCGGCTTCGTGCCCGCGTACGTCCGCCCGCTATTCTGTCGCGGGATCGGGCCGTTCCGCTGGGCGGCATTGTCGGGCGATCCAGAGGATATCTACAAGACCGACGCCAAGGTGAAGGAACTTCTTCCCGACAACGCGCACCTGCACAACTGGCTCGACATGGCGCGGGAGCGCATCCGGTTTCAGGGAATTCCTGCGCGCATCTGCTGGGTCGGCCTTGGCGACCGTCACCGGCTGGGTCTTGCGTTCAACGAGATGGTCGCGTCGGGCGAGCTGAAGGCCCCCGTCGTCATCGGCCGGGACCATCTCGATTCCGGTTCGGTCGCCTCACCCAATCGCGAGACGGAAGCGATGCGCGACGGGAGCGACGCGGTATCGGACTGGCCGTTGCTGAATGCGCTTCTCAACACCGCTTCCGGCGCCACCTGGGTTTCGCTTCACCACGGCGGCGGCGTCGGCATGGGGTATTCGCAGCACAGCGGCATGGTGATCGTGGCCGACGGCACCGACGAAGCCGCACGGCGGCTGGCGCGCGTGTTGTGGAACGACCCCGCAACCGGCGTCATGCGCCATGCCGATGCGGGCTACGACATCGCACTCGATTGCGCGCGGGAACAGGGTCTCAACCTGCCCGGTATCCTGGGATAGCGATGCAGGTACTCCGCGCCTCCGATCGCGAGCCTGAGCCGTGGAAGAACGGACGCGGTGAGACACGGGAGATCGCCCGCTGCGGCCCCCGGGATCGGTTCGACTGGCGTGTCAGCGTGGCGACGATAGCGGAGAGCGGACCCTTCTCGCATTTCCCGGACGTTATCCGCAGCTTTGTTCTCTTGCAGGGCAAGGTCCGTTTGCAGGTGGCGGGATCCGTGATCGGTCTGGATGCGGGCGGTGCACCCACCACCTTCGATGGCGCAGCCGATGTCGATTGCGCGCTGATCGAGGGGCCTGCGTCGGCGTTGAACGTCATGACGCGGTGCGGAAAATATTCGGCAGAGGTCCTCCCGCTCAAACATCAAAAGCGCGGTTCGCGTGACGGCGCAGTCGTTATTTTCACTGCGCCCGTCTTGCTCGCGTCGGAGAGGCTGGTCAGCGGCGACGCCCTGTTGCTCGAACCCGGCGAAGCTGTCCCCGAGATGCCCGCGGCGGCATCGGGGTGGCACATCCTGTTTCGCGAGGACACGCCATGACCGAACGCGACCCGACCGTGACCTGGCATGTCCGGCAGGCATTGTTGCCCGACGGCTGGGCCGAGAATGTTCGCATTTCGGTGTCCGGTACCAAAATCGCCAAGATCGAAACGGGCCGACCGGCGGAGCCGGGCGACGTCCGGATCGGGATCGGGCTTCCGACGGTCGGCAACCTGCATAGCCATGCCTTTCAGCGTGCGATGGCCGGGCTGACCGAAATCTCCGGTCCTGACGGGGACAGTTTCTGGACCTGGCGGCAGCGAATGTACCGTTTCGTCGATGCGATCGGTCCTGAAGACATGGAGGCGATTGCGGCATTCGCCTTTATGGAAATGGCCGAAGCCGGTTTCGGCCGGGTCGGCGAATTTCACTACCTCCACCACGATATCGATGGTGGAAGCTATGCCGATCCCGCCGAAATGGCAGGCCGGGTTGCGGCCGCGGCGAACGAGGCGGGGATCGGCCTCACACTGCTTCCGGTATTCTATGCACATGGTGGCTTCGGCGGGCAGCCTCCGGCAGAGGGACAGCGACGGTTTATCTGCAACACGGACAGCTATTCACGGCTTCTGGACGGCAGTCGGCAGGCCGTCGGCACCCTGCCCGATGCCATTGTCGGAATCGCGCCGCACAGTCTGCGCGCCGTGACGCGCGAGGAACTGGACGAACTCCTGGTTCTCGCTGGCGGGAACCCGGTGCACATCCATATCGCGGAACAGGTTCGCGAGGTTGAAGATTGCCTCTCGTGGAGCGGAGCACGGCCGGTCCGCTGGCTTTTGGACCATACCCCGGTCGATGCCCGTTGGTGCCTCGTCCACGCGACGCATATGGACTCCGGAGAAGCCGTGGACCTGGCGCGTTCGGGTGCCGTCGCGGGGCTATGCCCCATCACGGAAGCCAATCTGGGCGACGGCCTGTTCCCGGCCCGCGCATTCGCCGAGGCTGGCGGCGCCTATGGGATCGGAAGCGATTCCAACGTTCGGATCGACATGACCGAGGAACTGCGCCTGCTGGAATACGGCCAGCGGCTTGCGGCCAAGGCACGCAATGTCATGGCCACTGGCGGGCTCTCGACCGGGCGAACGCTGTTCGACCAATGTGTCATCGGCGGGGCGCGTGCACTTGGTGTCGAGGGTGGTATCGCAGTGGGCGCGTCGGCGGACCTGGTCGTGCTCGACGAGGCACGATTGATGATGTCCGCACCGTCGGGCGATACCGCGCTCGACACACTGGTCTTCTCGGCGGGGCAGGCTGCGATCGGCGACGTCTGGATAGCGGGAAAGCGGGCCGTAGCTGGCGGACGGCACGAGAATCGCGACGCTATCGAAAGCCGCTATCGCCGGGCGATAAGCCGATTGCTCAGCTCATGATCGCAAAAGCCCGCGCGAATACGCCTTCGCTAACGCAGCGCATCCGGAACGACCTCGAAGAGAAAATCCGGTCCGGCGCGTGGCGCCCCGGCGATCGCATACCGGTCGAACACGAACTGGCCGCGACATACGGTTGCGCGCGCATGACGGTCACCCGGGCGACCGAGGCACTGGCGGAAGCCGGGCTGATCGTTCGCCGAAAGCGCGCCGGGTCGTTCGTCGCCGAACCGCGTATCGAAAGCGCTGTCCTCGACATCCCGGATATCCGGGCGACCGTCACCGCGCAGGGCAAGCGCTATGATGTCGACCAGCTCTCGCACCGACATCGCATGGCTTCGGAAACCAGTGAGGAGCGGCTGCTGGCAGCGGGCGGGCGCCTGCTGGAAATCGACTGCCTCCACCGTGCGGACGGCCGCCCCTTTGCGTTCGAACACCGGCTCATCAGTTTGAAGGCCGTACCCGAAGCGGCGGATGTGGATTTTTCCGAAACACCGGCGGGAAGCTGGCTGCTCGGTCACGTGCCCTGGACTGAAGCCGAGCATCGCATCGGCGCGATCGGTGCAGACGACAAGGTCGCGGACGCCCTCGCCATCGGACGTGGAGAGGCATGCCTGGTGCTCGAGCGCCGCACCTGGCGGGGCGACGCGCATATTACCTGGGTAAGGCAGGTATTCCCCGCTGGTGCTTACGACCTCGTCGCCCGCTTCGGGCCGAAACCCGAAACCCGCTGACCGTCAGTCGGCTGCGACGGGACCTTTCATCGGTGCCGCACGGCGGGTGAACCAGACGACGATGATCGTCGCACCGCATAGCCAGGCGGAGATGCGGAAGAGGTCCGTCGATGCGAGCAAGTAAGCCTGTTGGACCATCTGCCGCGTGATCGCGCCCGCTGCCTGCGTCGAGTTGAGCCCTAGCCGCCCCAGCGCATCGGTGGCCATCTGGTAGGGCACGCCCGATCCGACCGCTTCGGCCAGCCGGTTCTGGTGCAATGCTTCACGCCGGTCCCAGGCGGTCGTTATGATCGACGCGGAAAAGCTGCCCGCGACGATACGCGCGAAATTCGACAGGCCCGTCGCCGACGGAATACGCTGCGGCGGGATGCGGTCGAGCGATATCGTGAGCATCGACAGGAAGAAGGTGCTCATCGCGACACCCTGGATCAACAGCGGCACGGTGAAATCCCAGGCGCTTGCCGTCGATGTGTAACCGGAGCGCATCCAGTAGGAGAGCGCGAACGCCAGGAAGGCGATTGTCGCCAGGATACGGGCGTCGATCTTGCCCGAGAGCCGCGCGACGAATGGCGTGAGCAACACGGCAACCGCACCGCTGGGCGCCGCGATCAGCCCCGCCCAGGTTGCGGTGTAACCGACCTGCGTCTGCAGCCACAGCGGCAGGATGAGGATGTTGGCGAAGAACACCGCATAGCCGAGGCAGAACGCCAGCGTGCCGATCGCGAAATTGCGGTTCTTGAACAGCGAAAGATCGACGATCGGGTTGGCGTCGGTCAGTTCCCAGATCAGCCATCCGATGAACGAGACAGCGGCCACCAGCCCGAGCACGACGATCCGCGTCGAGTTGAACCAGTCCTCGTTCTTGCCGAGATCGAGCATGATCTGCAGCGCGCCGACCCAAACGACGAGCAGGATCAGTCCAACCTGATCGACCTTGATCTTGCGGGTGGGCGTCTCACGATCCTTGAGGTTGTTCCAGCACACCGCGGCGCAGATCAGCCCGAACGGAACGTTGATCAGGAAAATCCAGCTCCAGTGGTAATTGTCGGAAATGAATCCGCCGAGGATCGGCCCCATGATAGGCGCCACCAGCGTCGTCATCGACCAGATGCCGAGCGCGGTGGAACGCTTTTCGGGAGGAAAGACCGCGATCAGCAGCGCCTGGCTGCCCGGCATCATCGGTCCTGACACCGCGCCCTGAAGGATCCGGAAGGCGATCAGCGACGGCAGGTTCCAGGCGATACCGCACAGGAACGAGGCAGCGGTGAACAGCAAGACCGACAGGCAGAACACACGGACCACGCCGAACCGGCCCATGAGCCAACCCGTCAGCGGTACCGCGATGCCGTTCGCCACCGCGAACGCAGTAATAATCCAGGTCGAATTGTCCGCACTGACGCCCAGGTTTCCCGCGATTGTCGGCAACGAGACATTGGCGATCGTCGAATCGAGCACCTGCATGAACGTCCCGACGGCAAGAGCGACCGCCACCATCGCCAGATTGGCACCGCGAAGCGGAGCCGGCGGAGCGGCGCTTGCCATCAGCGGTTGGCTGCGATGATCTGGCGGATCTTCGCCTCGACCAACGGGTCGGCACTTACGTCGCCTTGGGTGCCGCGCATCGCCGCGGGGGCAAGTGCACCCAGGCGCGCGCCGCCGCGATCGGCCGTATCGACCGTCGCCGTCACCGAAAGGCCGATGCGCAGGGGATTCCGGCGCAACTCGTCACGGTTCAGGGCAATGCGGACCGGAACGCGCTGAACGATCTTGATCCAGTTCCCGCTGGCATTCTGCGGCGGCAGCAGCGCGAAGGCATTGCCCGATCCCGCGCCAACGCCAGCAACGCGTCCGTGATAGACGATGTCGCTGCCATAGGTATCCGCAGTCACAGTTACCGCCTGGCCGATCCGCAGGTCCTTCAATTGCGTTTCACGGAAGTTCGCGTCGACCCAGACGCGATCGAGGGGCACCACCGCCATCAACGGCGTTCCTGCTGCGATCTGCTGGCCGATCTGGACTGTGCGCTGCGCAACGACACCATCCGTCGGCGCCACGATGTGCATGTGTCCCCGCGCGATGGCGGCACGGCGATAGGCCGCGATTGCCGAAAGAACGGCCGGATTCGTTCCGACATCGGTTCCCTGCACTGCCGTTTGCGACTGGGCCTGCTGGCTGCGAGCAAGTGCCACATTGGCCCGGGCGACCTTAACCGCGTCCGCAGCATGCGACAGCTCTTCGCCGGAGATCGCGCCTTCGGCAGCGGCGCTGCGCCGCCGCGCATAATCGTTGGTCGCACGGTCGAGCTCGGCCTGTGCCTGGCCGACCGCCGCCCCCGTTTCGCCGAGGCGCGTGAACGATGCCCGGGTCGTACGCACGGCGCGCGCCAATTCCGCCTCGGCTGCTGCCAGATTGACGTTTACCGTATCGGGATCGAGGTCGATCAGCGGCTGCCCCGTCTTTACCGACTGGGTATTGTCGGCATGGATCGCGAGGACCGTGCCGGGGTCGCGCGCCGTCACCGCCACGATATCGCCGGCGACATAGGCGTCGTCGGTTTCCTCCTGCGGCGATGCGAGCAGGAAATGATAAACGGCCCAGACCACGAGGCCGATGACGACAACCAAACCCAGGATCGTCAGCAAGCGCTTCCGCGCCTGCGGGTTGCCGCGCGACGGATCGGCTGCGGGGGTCGCGGGCGCCGGCGGGGCGGTCTCGGTCATTTGCTTTCCTTGGGTAAATAGCCGCCACCGAGCGCCATCACGAGCGCAATGCGTGTGCGTGCCGCATCGGCAGAAAGATTGGCTTCGGCGAGTTGGGCATCGAGCAGCCGCACGTCATTGTCGACCAGGTCGAGCCTGTTGCTAAGGCCGCTGCGGACCCGGACGGCGTTGAGGCGCCCGGTCTCGGCAAAACCGCTGACGACCTGCGCCTGGCTGCGGCGACGTTCAGCGATGTTGCGGTCGAGCGCCACGGCATCGGCCGCTTCACGAACCGCCGTCACCACATGGCCGTTATAGTCCGCGGTCGCGAGATCAAGCGCAGCCGTCGCCCCTGCGAGGTCCGCTTTCAATCGGCCATTGTCGAAGATGGGCAGATGGACGGCAGGGCCAGCGCCGACCGTACCGGCATCAAGCGCGAATAGGTTTTCGATACCGATGGCCTGGAATCCGGCAAGCGCGGCGAGGTTGATGTTCGGATAGAAAGCGCGCCGGGCGACTTGCCGGCCCGCCGCGGCAGCCGCGATCCGGGCCTGCCCGGCGGCAAGATCGGCCCGGCGTGCGAGAAGGTCCGCCGGGATCGCCGCCGGCAGCGTCAATCCGTCGAGCCGCATCGTGCTCGGCGTAATCGCCCCCGCATAATCCGCGCCTCGTCCGGCGAGCGCGGCAAGCGCGTTGGCGGCCAATGCGCGCTGGCCCTGCGCAGCGACCAGTGCACTGTGTGCCTGGGCAAGCAATGTTTCGGCGGCCGTGGTGTCGATCCGGCTGGCCAGCTGGCTGCGTTGCCGCACCCGGACCAGCTTCAGCGACCCTTCGCGCGTGGAGATCGCCGATGCCGCGATCTTTGCCGCGAGCTCGGCGCGGGTCAGGTCGACATAGGTCTGCGCGACGGCACCCGCGAGCGCGAGGCGAGCCGCTTCTGCATCGAGCCGCGCGGCATCGGCGGATGCGTTCGCACCTTCGATCGCCGCACGCTGGCGGCCGAAGAGGTCGAGGTTCCAGCTCAGGTTCGCCTGCACCTGCCCGACGAAGCGCGTGCTGCCCCCATAGGGAGGTGGAATGGTATAGCGGCCCGAAAGTCGTGCGACCTGCGCCGATCCGTCGAGCGTGATGTCGGGGCCATCCTCGGCACGGCGCGAGGAAAGCACCGCATCGGCCTGCCGCACGCGGGCAAGCGCTGCAGCGAGTGTCGGGCTATTGGCCGTCGCATCGTCGACCAGCCGGTCGAGTTGCGGATCCCCGAATGCCCGCCACCAGCGGGCATCTATGTCCGGCGCAACCACGGTCCCGAGGCCCAGATCGCTGGCGGCCATCGGCGCAACAGACGGCTTGGCATTCGGAATCGCGCATCCGGCAAGCAGCAGCGCAATGGCGGGAACGGTGCGTATTATCCGCATGGCGGCTCGCTCGCTGCTTTGGACAGCGTCACTTCGAGCCGCTGCAGCAAGTCGATCAGCGTTTCGACGTCGGCGGAATTCCAGTCGGTCAGCCACACGTTCCAACAAGCGATCAGGCGCTGGCGCACGCGCAGCGCCGTCGCGACGCCCGCTTCGGTCAGTGCAAGGTTGACGCAGCGGCGATCGGCCAGGTCGCGCTCACGCGTGATCCAGCCGCGCTCCTCAAGGGTGTCGATCGTCCTGATCGTTGCGCCCTTGTCGTGCGCGAGGTCGTTGGCCAGTTCCGCGCCCGTCGTCGCGCGGCCGAAATAGATCGAGATCAGCGCCTGCCACTGCGTGAACGTCAGGCCTTCCTCGACGAATGCCGGGGCCAGCGCATCCTCGCATAGGCGGAAGTTGCGCTTGATGAGATATCCCACCGAGCGGTCCGGAAAGAAATTGGACTCGGAATAGAATGACATTTGGTTGCCGTAGCAATGATTGCCTCGGCAGTCAATTTCGCATTCGGCAACCGGTCAGGCCGCCAATTTACCGTCGCTCTCCCCGCAACGGGCGAGGAAAGCGACGGAAAAACCTAGGCCATCGCTTCCTTGGTACGCTCCGCTATCCGCTTTTCGAGGATGGTCAGCGGCATCGCGCCTTCCTTCAGGACTTCGTGGAACTGCTTGATGTCGAATTTCGCGCCAAGCGTTTTCTGTGCGGTTTCGCGGGCACGGGTCCAGGCGATGTGGCCCATCTTGTAGCTGCAGGCCTGGCCGATCTGCGTGCAATACCGCTCGACCTCACGCTGGCTGCGCGGCTGGGCGAAGCCGGTGGTTTCGACCATGTACTGCGTCGCCTTTTCGCGGCTCCACTGCTTGGTGTGGATGCCGGTGTCGACGACGAGCCGCGCGGCGCGGAACAGGAAGGACTGGAGGTATCCCGCCTTTTCGATGCCCTCATAGGCGCCGAGTTCGTCGGCGAGTTGTTCGGAATAAAGCGCCCAACCTTCGGAATATGCCGAGAACCCGCCGATCTTGCGAAGCGTCGGAATATCCTTCGATTCCTGCGCAAGGCTGATCTGCAGGTGATGGCCCGGCAATCCCTCGTGATAGGTCAGCGACGGCAGCGAGTACTTCGGCCAATCGCCGGTATCCTTCAGGTTGATGAAATAGATCGCGGGCCGTGAGCCATCGAGCGCGGCGCGATTATAATATCCGTTCGAGGCACCGTCCTGAATCTCGGGCGGTACGCGGCGGATTTCGAGCGGTTGCGTCGGCAATGTCGCGAACGCGCGTGGCAAACGGGCAGACATCGCCTTTATCCCCGCATTCAGGCTGGCGATCAGTTCGGCACGCCCCGGGTCGGTATTGGCGTAGACCTGTTCCGGCCGGACGTTCAGCGCGGACAAACGAGCGCCGACGCTGCCTTGCGTCAGGCCAGCGGCTTTCAGGATCACGTCGAGCTTGGCGGTCAGGTCGGCAACCTGTTGCAAGCCGATCTGATGGACCTCCTCAGGCGTGAACTTGGTCGTGGTCGCCTGCTCGAGTGCGGCGGCATAGATCGCCGCACCATCCTTCAGCCGCCACGCGCCGTCGCCGGCCGCCGTCGTCGGGCGCAATTGCTTCATCAGTGCGATCTGACGGTCGAGCGCGGGATAGACCTTGTCCGCCACGATCTTCGATGCGCGCCCGCTCCAGTCGCCCGCGATCTGCTTGGCTGCGGCACGTTTCACCAGCGACTCGACCATCGTGTTTGCTTCTGGTGCGGGGCTGCGCAGCTTCGCCATCTGGCCCAGGGTGAGGTCGATCGACCATCCGGGCGCCAGATAACCGCGTGCAGCCTCCGCCTTCTGCTCCGTCGTATCCTGGTCGAGCGCGGTCGCAACTTGTTCGAGGCGCGAAAGATACGCCTCGCAGTCGGCGCTGTTGTTGATGGTGTGGGCGGTGTTGAGAAAATCGGGAAGTTCGAAGTAATTGCCGCCCTGCTGGAATATCCGGTACGGGCGCTGGACACCGTCGATATCGAACTTGTCCGCCGCGACCATGCGCGACTCGATCTGGTATATCACGACGTCGCGATTGACCTGTCCGGACGGCGACAGCGTTTTCGGATCGACCGCCTTGAGCGCGGCCAACGCCTTTTTCGTACGGGCGAGCGACGCATGACGCTCGGCGGCAGTGCTGGGCGACAACATGCCCTTCCAAGCTGCATTCGGTCCCTTGTCGAGGCCCAGCGAGCTGGCAAGCTCGGGCGAATGCTTCAGGTTTTCCTGGAAGATATTTTCGAACAGCACGTTTAGCGCGGCATCGCCGCTGCCCGCCTGCGCGAATGCGAATGTCGGGTTGAACGCGGCATAGGCGGTGGCGGCGCCGGCTGTGGCGACGAATTGACGACGATCCATGAATGAAGACTCCCCGATTTATCCTTGCGGGCGAGCCTAGGTGGTCATCGGGTAAAGTGAAATGTCGTTTGTCGAACGCTGGCGGTCGTTCGTCCGCGCGATCAGGGCAGCGAGCGCCCCTCGCGGCCGGCCAGTTCGACGATATAGTGCCATGCGACACGGCCCGACCGGCTGCCGCGCTGTGTCGCGAACTGCACGGCGTCATGCGCGTCGAAGGGCAGATGGTATTGCTTCGCATAACCCTCGACCATCGCGACATAGGTCGGCTGGTCGGCGACATGGAAACCCAGCGAAAGGCCGAAGCGATCGGCCAATGCGAGGGCGTCATCGGCGGCATCGCGCGGATTGATGGCCGTTTCCTGTTCCGCCATGTTGCGTTTGACGATGTGGCGACGGTTCGACGTAACATAAAGCCGGACGTTCGCGGGTCGCGCCGCCGCACCGCCGTCCAGCACCGAGCGGAGTTCGCGTGCCGCCTGCACCTCGTCGAAACCGAGGTCGTCGATGAAGACGATGACCCGCCGGTCCCAGGTGGCAGCGACGGCGAACAGCGCGGGCAGGCTGTGGAGATCGCCCGCGGCGACCTCGATCAGCGCAACTCCTTCGGTCGCGCCGACTGCAGCCTTGGCAAGCGCCGACTTGCCAGTCCCGCGCGCGCCCCACAGCAATGCGTCATGCGCCGCGTGTCCGGCGGCGTGGCGTCGGGTATTTTCGACAAGCGTTTCCTTCACCATGTCGATGCCAGTCAGCAGCTCGAGCGGCAACGGGCGAAGGTCGGCAACGGCGAGTTTGCGGCCGTCCCAACGATAGGCCTTCTCCCCGGCAGATGCTGGTTCGGGCGCAAGCGGCGCCAACCGGTCGAGCGCGTCGGCGATACGGCGGAGAGTGTCGTCCATGGCTGCCGGATAGGGGCGGACCCGCACCGCCGCAACGGTCAGGCAGCGATCTCGTAGCTTTTGAGCAGGTCGTAGAGCGTCGGACGGCTTATCCCGAGCAGGCGGGCGGCCCCCGAGATGTTGCCTTCGGACCGCGCGAGCGCACGCACGATCGCCTGCCGGTCGGCCGCCTCGCGGACGGCGCGCAGGTTGATCGGGTCATCACCGCCCTCGCCACCTGCCAGGTCGAGGTCGGCTGCCGTCACCAGCTTGCCATCGGCCATGATCACCGCGCGCTTCACCCGGTTTTCGAGTTCGCGGACGTTCCCCGGCCAGCTCCAAGCGTCCAGCGCTGTCAGCGCATCGGGCGACAGGCCCGTGACCTCGCTTTTCATCGACGCGGCGAAGCGCTTGACGAAGGCGCGCGCGAGCAGGCTCGCGTCGCCCGGCCGTTCGGCGAGCGAGGGAATACGCACGACGATCTCGGCAAGGCGGTAGTATAGGTCCTCGCGGAAGCTACCGTCGGCGACCATCGCATCGATGTCGCGGTGGGTCGCACACACGATGCGTGTGTCGACCGGAATGCTCTTGCGCCCGCCGACGCGTTCGATGGTGCGTTCCTGAAGGAAGCGCAGCAGCTTGACCTGCAGCGCCAGCGGCACGTCGCCGATTTCGTCGAGGAACAGCGTGCCGCCGTGCGCGAGTTCGATCTTGCCCTCGGTCGTCTTTACAGCACCCGTGAATGCGCCCTTTTCATGCCCGAACAGCTCGCTTTCGAGCAGGTTTTCGGGGATCGCGGCGCAGTTGATCGCGATGAAAGCACCGCTCTTGCGCGGGCTCGCATCGTGCAGGCCGCGCGCGAGCAGTTCCTTGCCAGTGCCGCTTGCACCCAGCAGCATAACGGAGACGTCCGCAGTGGCAACACGCTCGATTGTGCGCACCGTCTTGAGCATTTCAGGCGCCGCAGAGATCAGCCCACCGAGCAGCGGTTCGCCATCGGTCGTGCTGGCAAGCCGCGCATTGTCGGCCTCGATCGCATGCAGGTGGAACGCGCGCGAGACGATGAGGCCCAGCTGGTCGATATCGACGGGCTTCGCATAGAAATCATAGGCGCCGGAGGCGACCGCACGCAGCGCGGATTCGCGGGCACCGTGACCGGATGCGACGATGACCTTGGTCCCCGGCTTCAACCGCAAGATCTCGGCAAGCGTCGCAAACCCCTCTTCGACGCCGTCCGGGTCCGGCGGCAGGCCAAGGTCGAGCGTCACCACATCGGGCTCATGCAGGCGCAACGCGTCGATTGCCGCCGCGCGGTCGCCCGCGACGATGACTTCGTAATCGTCATAGGCCCAGCGCAACTGGCGCTGCAGCCCTTCGTCATCCTCGACGATCAGCAGCTTGGGTTTCACGTCGGTCATGCGGCGTGCCTTGTGATACGAGCAATGGTCCCGGCTGGCGCGACCGGCAGCCAGATCGTCATCCGCGTGCCCTCTCCGGGTGCGGATACGACCGCCACGCGTCCATGCATGGCGTTGACCAGTGTCCGTGCCTCATGCGCGCCGACGCCGAACCCGCCCGCCTTGGTCGAGGTGAACGGCTTGAATAACATCGTCGCGACGAACTCGGCGGTCATGCCGGGGCCTTGGTCCCACACCTCGATCCCGACCTCTCCCTCGCGCTCGACGAGCGACAGCGTGACGGGACTGGTGGGACCGCTGGCGTCGACCGCATTCTGGACGAGGTGCGACAGCGCCTGTTCCAGCCGCCCGGGATCGGCAAGGCCGACACAGGGGATTGCGCCGTCGACAAGCACCGGATGGCGCCTGCGGAACTGGTCGCCGATCCGCGCCACGAACGCCTGGAGGTTCAGCGGGACCGGATCCTCGACACGACCGGTGTTGTGCTGCGACAGGCGCGCGAGCAGGTCGTTCATGCGCGCCGTCGACGATTGCAGGGTCGCGATCATGTCCGCCTGGAATTCCGGATTGCCGGCATGACGTTCGGCATTGCGCGTGACCAAGGTCAGCTGGCTGACGAGGTTCTTGATATCGTGCATGATGAAAGCGAAGCGCCGGTTGAATTCGTCGAAGCGTGCCGCCTCACCCAACGCATCCTGTGCATTGGCCTCCGCAAGGTAGCTCGCAACCTGACGCCCGGCGAGGCGCAACAGGTCGAAATCCTCCCAGTCGAGCGCGCGCGTGACCAGCGGCCGTTCGAGCAGAACTGCGCCCGCCAGCCGGTCGACGTGAACCAGGGGGACGATGGCAAAGGCGCTCGTATCGTCCAGGATCCATTCGGGGATCGCCGACACTTCCTGCGCATCGCCCGTGTCGCTGCGCAGCACATCGAGTTCGACGATCCGCCCGCCGGCAAGCAGGCTTGCCAGCCGTGCATCGCCCGCATCGCTCGGCGGCGACAGGGCTTCCCATTGCCACTGCGCCCCCGCCGTCATCGCGTCTCCGGTTGGCATCAGCAGCATCCCGCCTGGTGCCTGGACGATATCGGCGACCGCTTTCACCACGCGCACGTCGAGCGGCGGCGATTCCGGACCCGGGATGCCGAGCGTACCGGTGAAGCGCAGCCATTCGGCGCGATAGTCGTATCGATGCGCGAACAGGTGCTTCGACAGCATGACGCTGGACCATGCGCGTGCGCGCGGCGAGGACATGGTGAGCGCCGCAGCCAGTGCTGCCGCAAGCAGCACAACCGGCGGCACGGCATTGGCATAGGCGCCGCCGAATTCGCGCAGTGCATAGGCCGAGACGATCACCAGCCCAAGGTAAGCAAGGGCTGCGACCAGCCCGATCGAGCGGAACGCGACCGTGCGCGACAGGCGGATCGTCCAGCGGGTATTCCGCCGCGCCGACAGTGCGACCATCGGCGCGAGGATCATCGCGACCCCGCCGCGGGCAACCGCGAATTCCATCGCCCAGCCGCCCTGCGCCCAGCACAATGCATAGAAGGTTAGATCTACTGCCCACAGCAACCCGAGCACGGCGAGTGGCAGGCCGACACCCGCCCGCGCGCCGGCCGCCGTCGCCGCGTACAGGTTCTGCACCGCAACCAGCGCACCCACGGCAAAGATCATCCGCATCGCGAAGATGGGAAGCAGCAGCGACTGGCTCGGCGGTTCGTCCATCGGACCGATGAGCGCGAGGAGGTCGATGACCCCGTTCGCGCACACCACGAAGGCCAATGCCCCGTAGAGTGCACGCAGGCTGCGATACGAACTTCCGCCCCGGCGGAGCAGCGCGTGCAGGAAGACCAGCCAGGCGAGGTTCCGCGCGCTCTCTCCCAGTTGCGCTGCGGGCGCTGCCGGTCCGACCCAGGCGGTGACACCCGCCCACACCGCCATTGCGACGCATGCAACGGCAACCACGCGCGCCACTCGGTCGCGCCAGTGATCGACCTGCCAAGTCGCGAGCACGGCAAAGAGCAATGCCGCGAGCACATGGCCCCAGAGCAGCAGGGCGCTCACCGCGCGCCCTCCGGAAACAGGACGACGCGAATCGTCTGGAGGATGATCACCAGGTCGAGGAAGGGCGTGTAATTCTTCGCGTAATAAAGGTCGTATTCCAGCTTCTGCCGCGCATCGTCGAGGCTGGCGCCATAGGGATAGTTGATCTGCGCCCATCCCGTGATGCCGGGTTTCACGACATGGCGTTCGGCATAGAACCGTATTTTCTGCGACAGCTCATCGACGAAGCCAGGGCGTTCCGGGCGCGGGCCGACGAAGCTCATCTCGCCCTTCAGCACCGTCCACACTTGCGGTAGCTCGTCGATGCGCAGCTTGCGGATGATGCGGCCGACGCGGGTGATCCGCGGGTCGTTCTTTTCGGCCCAAACCGCCTTGCCACCCACCTCTGCGTCCTGTCGCATCGAGCGGAATTTCAGGATGTCGAACGGCGAACCATAAAGGCCGATCCGCTGCTGGCGGTAGATGACCGGCCCCGGCGACTCGAGCTTCACGGCGATCGCCGCCACGGCCATCACCGGCAAGGTCAGCAGCAGCAGCAGGGCCGCGACCGTGATGTCGAACACGCGTTTCGCATAGGACGACAGCCGCCGTGCGCTGGAAAACCCGTCGGAAAAGATCAGCCAGCTGGGGTTGATACTGCGCAGGTCGACGCGGCCGGTTTCACGTTCGAGGAACGTCGAGATCTCGTTGACATGGACGCCGAGCGTACGGATCCGCAGCAGGTCGTTGACCGGCATCGCCTGTCGCCGTTCCTCGAGTGCCAGCACGACCTCGTTCGCGCCGAGCTGCCAGATATAGCGTTCGAGATTCTCGATCGTGCCGCGATCGATCGCGGTTTCGACGACGGGCGTGCAGTCGCCCATGTCGATATGGGCAACGACTTCGAAGCTGGCCTTGCTGCTCGCGCTCATCCGCCCGAGGCGCGCCGCACGCTGTCCTGCACCAAGAACCACGACCCGGCGCTTGAAAGCCCTTGGGCCAAGCAGCCGGTCGAACAGGATGCGGACAACGACGAGCAGGACGAAGGCGATCGCCATCGCGTAGAGCGAATTCGACCGCCACAAAGTCGCACCCGGGAATGCGAAATAGACGATCGACAGGAAGATCACGCCGAGGCTGATCGAAACGAGAAGGCGCGCCGTCGCGAACCGGAGCGATTGCAGGGCATCGCTGCCATACACGCCGACCGCGACCATCGCGATCTGCAGCGTCGCGGCAAAATTCACGATCGGCCAATAGCGGTTGGCGAGCGGCTCGACCGTCATACCGATCTGATGGGCACGCAACACCCATGCCGCCTCTGCCGAAGCCAGCAGGAGCATGAAATCCACGAGCGCCAGCAGCAAGACAACGTGCGGCACATAATGCTTGAACAGCCGTATCACGCGCCCCAGACGCTCCGCAGTGTCAAGAAATCCGACATAGCTATACCCTGTCGCCGAAATTGACGAAGATATGGTGAAAACTGGTACCGATACGGGAAACCATGTCCGGTGCGCGGCGTTCGGGTGGCGCGTGCATCATCTGCCCGCTAGGGATTATCCATGCCGAACGACAGACTGATTACGCCCGTCATTCTTTCCGGCGGGTCGGGAACCCGGCTGTGGCCGATGTCGCTGCCCGAACGGCCCAAGCAATTCCTGCCGCTCGCGTCCGAAGCGACGATGTTCGAGGCGACAGTCGCGCGTTGCGGGGATCGCACAAGGTTCGCCGAACCGATGGTGGTCGCCAACGCCCGCCACGTCGACCTGATCGAAACGCAGCTCGGACCCTGCCCGGCAACGCTGATTCTGGAGCCTGTGGCGCGCAACACCGCGCCCGCGATCGCGCTCGCCGCGCTGCTGGCACCGCCCGAAGCACCGTTGCTCGTGATGCCCAGCGACCATGTCATCGCCGACCAGGCGGCGTTCGATGCCGCGGTCGATGCCGCATTGCCGTTCGTGCGCGACGGCTGGCTCGCGACATTCGGGATCGCACCGGACGGGCCCGAAACCGGTTACGGCTATATCAAGATCGGTGAAGCGCTGGGTGCGGGCGTCAACCGCGTCGAACGCTTCGTCGAAAAGCCGAACCGCGAGCGCGCCGAGGCGATGATCGCGTCGGGCGACCATGTGTGGAACGGCGGCATCTTCCTGTTCTGCGCCGACGCTTACCTGCGCGCGCTCGCCAGTTTCGCGCCCGCGATGCTCGATGCGGCCCGTGCTTCTATCGAGGGCGCGCGACGTGATGGGCACCATGTCTACCCGGACGCCGCCAGCTTTGCCGCCAGCCCGTCAGACTCGATCGACTATGCCGTCATGGAACGTGCTGAACGTGTCGCTGTCGTGCCGGTCGCGATGGGATGGTCGGACGTCGGATCCTGGGATGCACTGCACACGCTGGGCAAGGATGCAAAGGGCGACGCGCATCATGGCGAAGTCATCGCGATCGACACGAGCCATTGCCTGTTCAAGAGCGACGGCATCCGCATCTCGGCGGTCGGCGTCAGCGACCTGATCGTCGTCGCCAGCGGCAATGACGTGCTGATCCTGCCGCGCGGACAGAGCCAGGACGTGAAACGGATCGTCGAGGCGTTGAAAGACCGGCCCTAGTCGCCCGCAAACACGAACGGGGATACGCCGCGTTCGCGTTCATTGAAGATCAGGGGCCGACCGGCGGGAGGCATGGCGCGCTGCGGGCAGTCTGGGCGTGCACAGGCACGGCAGCCGAGGCCGATCGGCATCGCGGCGCCATCGAGATCAACACCTTGTGTTGCGGCAAGCGGCTTTGCGAGGCTGGCGTTCAATCCGACGCCCACGGCAAACTGCGCGCGAATTTGCCCGGCTCGTCCCCCCTGCGGATTTACGGTGCGGGCAAGCGTGAACCACCGGCTGCCATCCTCAAGGGCGACAAGCTGGCGCACCACACTGCCCGCCCGGTCGAACGCCGCGTGCAAGTCCCATAAGGGGCACCGCGTATCGGATTCGACCAAAGGCGATCCACTGGCCCCGGCATAACGCTTCGACACCTGCCCTGCCCGGTCGATGCGGATCATGAAGAACGGCAGGCCGCGCGCACCCACGCGGCTGAGCGTCGTCAGGCGGTGAGCCACCTGTTCGAACCCCGCCCCGAAGCGGCGCTGCAGCAGTTCGATATCGTAGCCGGTCGATTCACAGGCCCGCAGGAAGCGGCCATAAGGCATCATGAGGGCGGCGGCGAAGCCCGACGTCAGGTGACGGCGATAGAGTCTTTCGGCGGCCCGCTCGGCAAAATCCGCCCCCTTTACCAGCGCCTCGATCTCGCCCCGCGCTTCGAGCTGGGCGAGCTGGAACGCAACCGCAAAGGTGCGGCTCGCCGGGTCCAGCATCTCGCTGAGCTGCAACTGGCGCGCGTGCAGGTCGAGCCGACGCAACGTGCCCGGCAGGACATCGACCGGCAGGATGCGGATCGACAGCTGGTGCGTGACCCGCAACCGGTCGACGATAGCGCCGTAAAGATCGGCCGACCCGGCGCGAAGGTCATCGGCCAGGATTTCCGCAGCGGCCTCCAGATCTGGAAAGTGATTGCGCCACCGCTCGATTTCGCGGCGCACGGGGGCGACGGGATCGTCTTCAAGGGCAACCGCCTGCCCCACGCGGTCGTAAGCGCGGGCAAAGGCCTCCGCCCCTTCCGGCGCAGCGCTCAACCAGTCGTCGAGTCTCGCGCGGTCGATCGCCAGGTCGGCGAACAACGGGTCCGAAAGGCGCCGCCGCAAACCATCCACGCCTCCGCCCGGTTCGCTCGCCGCAAGCTGGCGCGGATCGAAGTCGAATACTTCAGCAAGGCGGAGCAACAGCGCCGCCGTCAAAGGTCGCTGGTTTCGCTCGATCAGGTTGAGATAGCTGGCTGACACATCGAGCGCATCGGCCATGACAGCCTGCGTCATGCCCGCACCGCGCCGCAAACGACGGACAGCAAGACCTGCAAAAAGCTTGGCTTCAGCCATCGCCGAGAATTGTCATAATATTTACAATACAACAATCAAATTCTGCTGCAGCGCAACCTGATGACCTCGATTAACCCTTTTTTCTGTCATTTTCCGACGAAACTGAATGTAGCGATACATACATTGTAATCGAAGGCATCACCATGACGTACACGCAGGAAATCTCCGACCTCCGCCAGACCATCGACGGCAATGGCATGCCCTGGAAAGGCATCGACGCCGAGGCAGCAGCGCGCATGCGCCTGCAGAACCGGTTTCACACCGGCCTCGATATCGCGCGCTACACGGCAAAGATCATGCGTGCCGACATGGCGGCTTATGATGCAGACCCGGCGAACTACACCCAGTCGCTCGGCTGCTGGCACGGGTTCATCGCCCAGCAGAAGATGATTTCGATCAAGAAGCATTTCGGCACGACCAAGCGGAAGTACCTGTACCTGTCCGGCTGGATGGTCGCCGCGCTGCGCAGCGAATTCGGTCCGCTTCCCGACCAGTCGATGCACGAGAAGACCAGCGTCCCCGCACTGATCGGCGAACTCTACACTTTCCTGCGTCAGGCGGACTCGCGTGAACTCAACATTCTGTTCCGCGCACTAGACGCCGCGCGTGATGCTGGCGACGCAGCGAAGGAAGCCGAGGTCCTGGCCAAGATCGACGGCTTCGAAACGCACGTCGTTCCCGTCATCGCCGACATCGACGCGGGCTTCGGCAATGCCGAGGCGACCTACCTGCTCGCCAAGAAGATGATCGAGGCGGGCGCCTGCGCACTACAGATCGAGAACCAGGTCTCGGACGAAAAGCAGTGCGGTCACCAGGACGGCAAGGTTACCGTGCCGCATGAGGACTTCCTCGCGAAGGTCCGCGCCTGCCGCTACGCGTTCCTGGAACTCGGCATCGAGGACGGTATCATCGTCACGCGGACCGACTCGCTGGGCGCCGGTCTCACCAAGCAGATCGCGGTTTCGAAGGAGCCGGGCGATCTCGGCGACCAGTACAACAGCTTCCTCGACTGCGAGGAAATCGACCCCGCGACCGCGCGCAACGGCGACGTCATCCTCAATCGCGACGGCAAGCTGATGCGTCCGAAGCGCCTGCCGTCCAACCTGTTCCAGTTCCGCGAAGGAACCGGCGCCGACCGCTGCGTCATGGATTGCATCGCAAGCCTCGACAACGGTGCCGACCTGCTGTGGATCGAAACTGAAAAGCCGCACATCGAGCAGATCGCGTCGATGGTCGACCGTATCCGCGAAGTCCACCCGACCGCAAAGCTGGTTTACAACAACTCGCCGTCGTTCAACTGGACGCTCAATTTCCGCCAGCAGGTCTATGACGCGATGGTCACCGAAGGGCTGGATGTTTCGGCCTATGACCGTGCCGAGCTGATGAACGTCAAATACGACGACACCGAACTCGGCATCGCTGCCGACAAGCGCATCCGTACTTTCCAGGCGGATGCGGCGAAGCGGGCCGGCATCTTCCACCACCTGATCACGCTGCCGACCTATCACACCGCCGCGCTGTCGACCGACAATCTTGCCAAGGAATATTTCGGCGACGCGGGGATGCTCGGCTATGTCGCGGGCGTCCAGCGCAAGGAAATCCGCGAGGGTATCGCCTGCGTCCGCCACCAGAACATGTCGGGGTCCGACATCGGCGACGACCACAAGGAAGCCTTTGCCGGCGAAGCCGCGCTTAAGGCAGGCGGCGTCCATAACACGATGAACCAGTTCGGTTGATTAAAGCCCGCGGGACAGGGAACAACCCTGCCCGCCACCACTTCCTGGGGAGGAAGGAGCGCTCGCTCGGGAAACCGGGCGGGCGCTTTCACTATGGATGCATATTTGAATTGCGCGCGCGCCGTGACTTGCCCAGAAAGACGTCATGACCGGGGGCGGCAGCGCGAACCTTTTAAAAAACAACGGGTTTCTCGGTCCAGAGAGCGATTTGACGCGCGCGATCGCGGCGTTCGACTGGGCACACACCGGACTTGGCGCGATCGAGGGCTGGCCGGCCGAACTCCGCACGGCAATCAGTGTCATCATGGGATCGGCGATCCCCAGCGCGCTGTGGTGGGGGCCGCAGCTCAAGCTGATCCATAACCAGCATTACCAGGACCAGATACTTGGCGACCTCGGCGCGCGTTTCGGCCAGAAATTCGAAACGGTCGGCGCGGACGTCGCGGGGCTCGACCGGAACCAGCTCAACGAGATTCTCCAGAGCGGCAACGGTGTGACATTGATCGACCAACGCCTCGACATCCAGCGCGATGGACGGTCGGTCGAAACATTCTGGAACCACAATCTTTCGCCGGTCCTGGGCAACGGCGGCGAGGTTCTCGGCATCCTGGAAATGTCGCGCGAAACAACGAGCTTCGTCTTCCGCAAGCGCGCCGACGAATTGCTGATCGCACTCGATGACCGCCTTCTGACCGCGACATCGGTGGAAGCCATGGTCGGCGAAGCGCTTTCGCTCATCGGCAAGGCGCTGGGTGCGCAGCGCACGGGCTTTGCCGAGGTCGATGGCGAGGCGAAGCACATAGAGATCCATCCCTGCTGGACGGCAGGCACGATGACCGATCTGGCCGGGCGATATCCGGTCGGCATGTTCGGGACGATTTCGGGGCAGCTCGCCATGGGCGAAGTGGCCGTGATCGAGGACAACCTCGTCGATCCGCGCACATCGGACGCGCGCACCGTTGGCATCTATGAAAAGATCGGGTTACGATCCGGCCTTGTCGTTCCGATCCTCGATCGCGGCAATTATGTCGGCGCGGTGTTCGTCCAGGACGGGCGTCCGCGCCGCTGGCTTTCCTATGAGATCAAGCTCGCCAAGGCCGCCACGGCACGACTGTGGTATGCGATCGTCCGGCTACGCGCGGAAACGGCGCGCACGGCGAGCGAAGCCCGGTATCGCCTGATCTTCGAACAGGCCGACGACATCATCTTCACCGCCGACATCGACCAGCGCATCACCGACTGCAACGAAGCGGGCGCGGCGGCGATGGGCCTGACGCGCGAACAGATCATCGGCCGTTCGATTTCCGACTTCGTCTCCCAGTCCGATTTCGAACAGACCACGTCGATGCTCCGTCACAAGATCGAACATGGCGGGAATACCCGGCATGAGGTGACCGTTACCGGCCGCGACGGCGTGCGCATGCAGTGGGAGAACAACTCGACATTGGTCTTCGACAGCGACAATCGCCCGCTGGGCCTCCTGTCGATTTCGCGCGATGTGACTGCGCGACGGGCGTTCGACGAGCGGCGCGAACTGCTGATCCACGAACTCAACCACCGGGTGAAAAACACGCTCGCGCTGGTTCAGGCGCTGGCGCAACAGAGCTTTCGGCCCGATGCCGATGCGTCCAGCGCGCCTGCCAACTTCGAGGGGCGCCTGCGCACATTGGCGGCCGCACACGACCTGCTGACCCGTGAACAGTGGGAAGGGGTCACGATGGCCGAACTCGTTCGTGCCGCAACCGCACCGTTGAGCACCGACCGGATCACGGCGGCTGGCGACGCTATGACCCTGACGCCCAAGGCCGCGGTTGCACTCGCCATGGCGATCCACGAACTGGGCACCAATGCAATCAAATATGGCGCGCTGTCCGATGACGACGGCCGCGTCGATATCGCCTGGAAAGCCGAGCCGGACGGCTTCGTGCTGGACTGGCGGGAACGCGACGGCCCCAGCGTCGTTACTCCGGAAAGACGTGGTTTCGGAGTCAGAATGATCGAGCGGGTATTGGCGAGCGATATCGGCGGCAAGGTCACGATCGAATTCGCGGACAGCGGTCTTCGCTGCCGCGTGGAAGCACCAATGGACGGAAATATAACATGAGGACCGGATGGTATTGAAAGTATTGCTCGTCGAGGACGAAGCACTGATCGCCCTGATGGCCCAGGATATGATCGAAGGCCTCGGGCATGAAGTCGCCTATACCGCATCCTCGCTGAAGGATGCGCTCGACGTCTGCGGTCGCGATTTCGACTGCGCGCTGCTCGACGTGAACCTGAATGGCGACAGCAGCATGCCGGTGGCGGCGTCGCTGAAGCTGCACGGCCGTCCTTTCGCGTTTACGACCGGCTATGGTGCAGGCGGCGTGGACGACGAGCACAGGGACGCGCCGGTCCTCGGCAAACCCTATGCGTTGGCCGAACTCGAAAGCATGCTGGACGCCTTTGCCGCTCAGCTCGCGGGAACGAGTTCCACGACGTCCAGCGTGGATTCGAACCGCGGATAGGGCAGGATAAGCCGCCAGCGCTTCGGCCCGATACGTTCGAGCGCACCCGCCATGTCGCGATCGGGATCGCGCCCATATTGCAGCGCGCGCGTTTCGTCCCCCAGCATTGCCGTTCCGAGGAAGGTTTCCCGTCGGTCGCCGCCGCGAAACAGCCGGCCCACGAAACGCTGCGATCCGGTCGTCTTGACCAGGCTCGCCACGTCGCCCTCGACTGTGACGCGACAGTCGAAAGCGGGATAGGCGATGAAACCAAGTCCCGAACCACTGCCCATCGAGCTGCTGCCATTACCCAGCTTGACCGTTCGGCAACGATATTTGCCCGCGGGCAATGCAGGATCAGTCAGTGCCGCGTCCGGTGAGAGCAGCACACCTTCGCGCGTCAAATCGGCGTTCTTTCCCGCCCCCCGCGCTTCCGCCAGCGCCTTGACGAACGCGTCGCGCCAGTCGTGAAGGCGGCTCACATCGTTCGCGGTCGCGACCGCCCGCCAGTCGTTCGGTGACGGTTTCCGCGCAACGGCCATACCGGGGACCAGCAACGCGGCGATGACGGCGTATTTCAGCATTGCGCCATTCTAGCCCGGTAAAGATGAACCGCGCGCATCTCAGCCCGCCGTCCAGCCGCCATCCACCGACAGATTTGCGCCAGTGATCTGCGCGGCCTCGTCGCGGCACAGGAACAGCGCGAGCGCGGCCACTTCCTCCGGCTGGACGAATTTCTTGGTCGGTTGCCCGGCGAGCAGCACGTCGTTCATCACCTGCTCCTTGGTCATGTTGCGCGCCTTCATGGTGTCGGGGATCTGCCCCTCCACCAACGGCGTCCAGACATAGCCGGGCGAGATAACGTTCGCTGTCACGCCGAAGGTCGCGAGTTCCAACGCGACGGTCTTGTGGAAGCCCGCCAAGCCGTGCTTCGCGGTAACATAAGCGCTCTTGAACGGTGAGGCGACCAGCGAGTGGGCCGACGCCGTACCGATGATCCGGCCCCATTTCTTCGACTTCATATACGGCGTGGCGAGCCTGACGGTGTGGAACGCCGAAGTCAGGTTCAGCGCGATGATCAGGTTCCACTTGTCGACCGGGAATTCCTCGACGGGCGCCACATGCTGGACGCCGGCGTTGTTGATCAGGATGTCGACGCCGCCGAACGTCTCCGCGACGGTTTTCATCATCGCCTCGATCGCGTCGACATTCGTCATGTCGGCGTCGCTGTAGATCGCCTTCGCGCCAGAAATCGCCTCCAGCCCCGCGCGTTCCTTCTCGATCGCCGCCGCATCGCCGAACCCGTTGATGACGATGTTCGCCCCTTCCGCCGCCAGCGCTTTCGCATAGGCCAGGCCGATGCCCGAGGTGGATCCGGTCACGAGGGCAGTTTTTCCGGTCAGGAACATGGATTGGTCATCCTTGGGTTAGCGGGGGCGTAAGGTCGAAGGCGGCGGTCTTGCCGTCGAGGATGTTGCGGGCGACAAGTTCGGACTTGTCGATCGTGTTTGCGACAGCGGCATGACCGGCCGCCCAATGTTCCTCCATCGTCCGCGCGGAAAACTCATAGTCGCGCGCGCCGCCTTCCCAGGCATTGGCGCGGTAGATGAGCTGGACGATCGTGACCGGCGATTCATGCGCGAGCGCGGCAAGCCGGGTCACATCGGGGTCGTTATGCAGATTGTCGGGCATTTTCGCGAGAACACGCCGGATCAGCTCACGTTCCTTGCGCAGCTTCATCAGCTGGTCGCTGATCTGGCGCGTCCGGCTGGAAAACCGGATCTCCTTTTCGCGGGCGACCACATCCATCATTGTTTTCGGCGATGCGGCAGATGCGGCGAACAGGTCGACCTGGAACACCAGCATCTCGGCGTCCTGCGTGTCGAGGACATGGCTGAGCGGCGTATTGGAGACGAGGCCGCCGTCCCACCACAATTTCCCGTCGATCTCGACCGGCGGCAGGCCCGGCGGCAGCGCGCCCGACGCCATAATGTGCCGCGCGTCGAGGCGTTCCTTCGCGCTGTCGAAATAGTGGAAATTGCCACTGTCGACCTCGACCGCGCCCACGCCGATCCGCACCGGACCGTTATTCAGCAAATCCCAGTCAACCAGTTCGTCGAGCGTCGTTTTCAATTGTGCCGAATCGTAAAAGCTCAGCGCGTTAGGCGTTCCCGGCCACGCGAGCATCGGCGGCCACAGCTGCGGCGCAAACATGCCCGGCACGCCGAACGTCGCGACGAATCCGGCCGATGCCTCATGCAGCAGTTCCCGGCCCCAGTCGCCGCCCCAGATGGGGAAGCTGGGCAGCGCCGCCGATGTCCGGTCCCAGAACTGGCGCAGTGCACCGACACGCGTTTCGGGCGGATTGCCCGCGATCAGCGCCGCATTCACCGCGCCGATGGAAATCCCTGCAACCTGGTCGATCGAAATACCCGCGCCGTCCAGCGCCTCGTAAACGCCGGCCTGGAACGAGCCGAGCGCCCCTCCCCCCTGCAATACCAGTGCGACTTTGTCGGGAAGCGGCATCGCCGCAGCCTTGCGACGGACGCGCGGAGTCGGGTCATCGGCCATGACGATTCCTGTGCGACGGGCAGAGCCGCATTGCAACGATGATGCGACCGGTGCATTTCACTGGAAGCTGCAGGGAGAGTGGGCATGCGTCTCGACGACTCGAACGACTTGAATGTCGAGGACCAGCGCGGCGGCAATTACAGCAGCGCGGGCTTGGGTGGCGGCGGCGGGCTTGGCCTCATCGGCATGCTGTTCCCGTTCGTGTTCAGCCGGTTCGGCTGCACGGGCGTCGCGATACTGGCGGTCGTGTTCTTCCTGTTCGGCGGCCTTGGTAGCATCGGACAGATGGTCAGTCCGTCCGGCACGACCACTGCACCGCATCAGACTCAGGGCGGATCGAGCGTCGCCGAAAGCTGCAGCGTCGATGCCGCGAGCCGTTTTTCGTGCAATGCGCTTGCCAACGTCAACCAGACCTGGGCGAAGCTGATTCAGGGCTACACGCCGCCGAAGCTCGTCTTCTATGCCGGCAACGGCCAGTCGGGCTGTGGTGCCGCGCAATCGGCCATGGGTCCGTTCTACTGCCCGTCGGACCAAGGCGTATATCTCGACACCGGCTTCTACGACGAACTCAAGAACCGTTTCGGCGCGCCGGGCGATTTCGCCCAGGCCTATGTCATCGCGCACGAAGTCGGACATCACGTCCAGACCCTGACCGGCATTTCCGAGCAGGTCTCGCGCCAGCAAGCCCGCGCCAGCAGGACTGAGGGCAATACGCTGCAGGTAAAAATGGAACTGCAGGCAGATTGCTACGCGGGTGTCTGGGCCGCGCGGAACAGCGACCGGATGGAACCGGGCGACGTCGAAGAGGGTCTGCGCGCCGCGCAGGCGATCGGCGACGATACGCTACAAAAAGCCGCGGGCCAGCGGCCGGTGCCCGACAGCTTCACCCATGGATCGTCGACACAGCGCCAGTTCTGGCTGAAGCGCGGTCTCGACAGCGGCGACCCGCGCCAGTGCGATACTTTCTCCGCAAACTGAAACTCGAACATAGGGCCTTTCGATTGTCGTTTTCCCATAAGCTCGTCCTGGCGGCGCTCGCCGCCGCATCCTCCGCCAATGCCCAGCAACTCGACACGGTGATCACACCGGCCGCGATGCGTGCGCACATCGAATTCCTTGCCAGCGATGCGCTCGAAGGACGCGAAACCGGCAAGCGCGGCTATGATGTCGCGGCGCAATATGTCGCGAGCGAGATGCTGGGCGCGGGCCTGCAACCGGTAGGCAAGGAAGGCTGGTTCCAGGTCGTGCCGTTCAAGTCGTTGCTGGTCGACGATGCAGCCTCACGCCTGACCATCGCAGGGCAAAGCTACACCAACCGCAAGGACGTGATCCTGTCGGCCGGGCGCAACGGCGGGTCGGAGACGATCGAGGGACCGGTGATCTTCGGCGGGTTCTGCATCGACGATCCCAAGGCCGGGCAGAACGACCTGAAAGGCTTGAATGTGAAGGGCAAGATCGTTGCCTGCCTGTCGGGCTTCCCCAAGGGCATGAAGAGCGACGTCGGCGCACATTACAACCGCACCAAGGGCAGCATGGTCGAACGTGCGGGCGGGATCGGCGTCATCACCATCCGCACCCGCGAGCGTGAAAAGACGCGGACCTGGGCACGCGAGATCGAGGGACCGGTACATCCGGCGCTGGCCTGGACACTGCCCGACGGCAGTGGGTTCACCGATACGCCGGGCATCCGTATGGGCGCGACGCTTGGCGACGCCCCCGCCGCCGCGCTGTTTGCAGGTGCGCCGAAGACACTCGATGCCGTCCTGGCCGAAGCGGACAAGGATGGCGGGCGGCCCAAGGGTTTTGCGCTGAAGCAAACGGTAAAGCTCGAACGCACGACCATCGCCGGCACACTTTCGGCACCGAACGTGATCGGCATGCTGCCGGGATCGGACCCGGCACTGGCAGGCGAATATGTGCTGCTGATGGCACATCTCGATCACCTCGGCATCGACCCGAAGAAGCAGGGCGACCAGATCTTCAATGGCGCGATGGACAATGCGTCGGGGACCGCATCGCTACTGGAAGCAGCGCGTGCGCTGGCGTTGCAGCCGAAGCGCCAGCGCCGTCCCGTGCTGTTCGTGGCTGTCACCGCAGAGGAGCGCGGCTTGCTCGGCTCCGACTATCTCGCGCGGCATCCGGTCGTCGGGACCGGCAAGGTCGTCGCGGTCGTCAACCTCGACATGCCGGTGTTGCTCTACGACTTTCAGGACGTGATCGCATTCGGTGCCGAGCATTCGACGCTGGGGCCGATCGTCGCGAAGGCCGGCGAACGCATGGGCGTGACGCTGTCGCCCGACCCGCTGCCTGCGGAAGGGCTGTTCACCCGGTCCGACCATTACCGCTTCGTGCAACAGGGCGTGCCGTCGGTATTCCTGATGACCGGCTTCAAGAACGGCGGCGACAAGCAATTCGCCGACTTTCTGAAGACGCATTACCACAAGGTCAGCGACGACACGAACCTGCCCATCGACTGGAACGCCGCGGCCAAGTTCGCGAAGCTCAACACGCTGATCGCGGAAGAGATCGCCAATGCGGATCAGGCACCGCAGTGGTACAAGGGCAGCTTCTTCGGCAACGTTTTCGCTCCGGCAGCGCCCAAGGCAGAACCGCCGAAATAATCAGGTCGCGAACAGCATCGCATCATCTGCGAATGCCTTGAATTCCAGCGCATTGCCGCTGGGGTCGCGGAAGAACATCGTCGCCTGTTCGCCGGGCTGGCCGACGAAGCGGGTGTGCGGTGCGATGCCGAACGCGATCCCTGCCGCCTCGACGCGATCGGCGAGCGCGCGCCATTGGTCCATCGTCAGCACCACGCCGAAATGCGGGACGGGCACATTATGTCCGTCGACCGGATTGGCTGCGCGATCCTCCACACCCGGTGCTAAATGCGTCACGATCTGGTGGCCGAAGAAGTCGAAATCGATCCAGCGGTCGCTGCTGCGTCCCTCGGGGCAGCCGAGCACTTCGCCGTAGAAATGCCGGGCGGCCGCGAGGTCGTTGACCGGAAATGCGAGATGGAACGGCCTCATTTCACCGGCTCGGGCAAAGGTTGGGCAGAGAGTGTCGCCTGCATGATCGCGACGCACCCGTCGGCCTCCGCAGTGTCGAACGGGCGCGTCCTGAACGCTGTCGCCTCATCGCGCAACGCCTGGCCCGCCGTCGCTTCGGTCATGCCCGCTTCGTCGATCAGCCGCGCGCCGATTATGGCAGCATATTCGCCGCCCGACGCGCCGATCGCCGGCAGCGTTTTCCAGCGCCCCTTCGCCTGTTCATATGCGACGGTCGCGATCACGGCGACGCAACGGCGCTCGATGGCCGTGGGCGGCGCGGGCAGCGCATTGGCCGCAAGTTGCAGGGCAAGAAGCATCATCATCGCGACACCCTAATCCGCCTTCGCATTCGGGCTTGTGTTGTAAATGCGCAACACCATATGCTGGGCCATGAACCTCGAACTCTTTACCGACCGCGCCAAGGGCTTTCTCCAGTCGGCGCAGACCGTCGCCATCCGCCTGTCGCACCAGCGTATCGCGCCCGAGCACCTGCTGAAAGCGCTGCTTGAGGATGAGGAAGGCATGGCGTCCGGCCTGATCGCCAAGGCGGGCGGCGATGCCAAGGTCGCGACGCGCGAAGTTGACACTGCCCTTTCGAAGATCCCGGCGGTGTCGGGCGGCGGCGCCCAGCAGACGCCCGGTCTCGACAACGACCTTGTCCGCCTGCTCGACCAAGCCGAACAAATCGCGAAAAAGGCGGGCGACAGCTATGTCACCGTCGAGCGGCTTTTGCTCGCAATGACCGTGTCAACTTCGACAGTCGTGGGCCGCATTCTGACCAGCGCGGGCGTGAAGGCGGACGCGCTCAATACTGCGATCAATGACCTGCGCGGCGGGCGCACCGCCGACACCCAGTCTGCCGAGGACCGTTACGACGCGCTCAAGAAATTCGCGCGCGACCTGACGCAGGCGGCGCGCGACGGCAAGCTCGACCCCGTCATCGGCCGCGATGAAGAAATCCGCCGCACGATCCAGATCCTGGCGCGACGCACCAAGAACAACCCCGTGCTGATCGGGGAGCCCGGCGTCGGCAAGACCGCGATCGCCGAAGGCCTCGCGCTGCGCATCGCCAATGGCGACGTGCCCGATGGCATCAAGGACCGTGACCTTATGGCGCTCGACATGGGCAGCCTGATCGCGGGCGCAAAATATCGCGGCGAGTTCGAGGAACGCCTGAAAGGCGTGCTCGATGAAGTGCGCAGTGCCGAGGGGCAGATCATCCTGTTCATCGACGAAATGCACACGCTGATCGGTGCGGGCAAAGGCGATGGCGCGATGGATGCGTCGAACCTGTTGAAGCCTGCGCTCGCACGAGGCGAACTCCACTGCATCGGCGCGACGACGCTCGACGAGTATCGCAAGTACGTCGAGAAGGATCCAGCGCTGCAGCGGCGATTCCAGCCGGTGTTCGTCGGCGAGCCGACCGTCGAGGACACGGTTTCGATCCTGCGCGGGCTTAAAGAGAAATACGAACTCCATCACGGCGTGCGCATCACCGACGGCGCGATCGTCGCAGCGGCGACGCTGTCGAACCGTTACATCACCGACCGTTTCCTGCCCGACAAGGCGATCGACCTGATGGACGAGGCGGCGTCGCGGCTGCGCATGGAGGTCGAGTCCAAGCCCGAGGAGATCGAGGGCCTCGACCGGCGCATCATCCAGATGAAGATCGAGACGATGGCGCTGGAGAAGGAAACCGACACCGCGTCGAAGGACCGGCTCGAGAACCTGCGCACCGAACTCGCCAACCTCGAAGAGCAATCCGCCGCGCTGACGACGCGCTGGCAGGCGGAAAAGGACAAGATCGCGGGCGAGGCCAAGATCAAGGAAGCGCTCGACGCCGCGCGCATCGCGCTGGACCAGGCGCAGCGCACCGGCGACCTCGGCCGTGCGGGCGAACTGCAGTACGGCACGATCCCGGCACTCGAAAAGCAGCTGACCGACGCGTCCACGGCGACGGTGGGCGCAATGCTGCGTGAGGAAGTCACCGCCGACGACATCGCCGGCATTGTCAGTCGCTGGACCGGAATTCCCGTCGACAAGATGCTGGAGGGCGAGCGCGAGAAGCTGCTCCAGATGGAGTCAGCACTCGGCAAGACCGTGATCGGCCAGGACGCGGCGGTTGCTGCCGTCTCGTCCGCCGTGCGCCGGGCGCGTGCGGGGCTGCAGGATCCGAACCGCCCGCTCGGTTCGTTCCTGTTCCTCGGCCCAACGGGCGTCGGCAAGACCGAACTGACCAAGGCGCTCGCGACCTTCCTGTTCGACGACCCGAGCGCGATGGTCCGCATCGACATGAGCGAGTTCATGGAGAAGCACTCGGTCGCACGCCTGATCGGCGCGCCTCCGGGCTATGTCGGATACGAGGAAGGCGGCGTCCTGACCGAGGCCGTCCGCCGCCGGCCGTACCAGGTGATCCTGTTCGACGAGGTCGAAAAGGCGCACGGCGACGTGTTCAACGTGCTGTTGCAGGTGCTCGACGACGGCCGCCTGACCGACGGACAGGGCCGTACGGTCGACTTCACCAACACGCTGATCATCCTGACATCGAACCTGGGCAGCCAGTTCATCGCGAACCTGCCCGACGAGCAATCGGTCGAAAGCGTCGAGCCGCAGGTCATGGAAATCGTACGCGGCCATTTCCGCCCCGAATTCCTGAACCGCCTGGACGAAATCATCCTGTTCAACCGCCTGTCCGCGGCGAACATGGCGCCGATCGTCGATATCCAGGTGAGTCGCGTGCAAAAGCTGCTGGCGGATCGCAAGGTGACGCTGGAGCTGAGCGACGCCGCGCGTGCATGGCTCGGCCGTGTGGGCTATGATCCCGTATACGGCGCACGACCGCTGAAGCGTGCGGTGCAGAAATACCTGCAGGACCCGCTCGCCGACGCCATCCTGCGCGGAAACGTGCCTGACGGGTCGACGGTCAAGGTCGACGAAGGCGACGGGAAACTGGTGATCGCCGCGTAAAAACTGCGGTCAGCAGCCGGACCGGTCGGGCGACGAGCACGAATTGACCATGCCCTTGTCCTGCCAATTCTGCGCGGCCTCCTGGGCGCCACGCGTTTCAGCAATCCATTCGGCACGCGTCCGGCAGATTTTCTTGCTGGCCGCGTAATTGCCCGTCACCTGTTGGCGACGGCAAATGACGAAGTTCGGATCGTTACGATCCGTCACCTTGGTCGAACTGTTCGGCGGCGTTTGTCCATAGCTGGTCGACGAGATTACAGCTGCGCAAATCAGCGATAGACGGACGAAATACATGCAAGTCCCTTTAATATTTCAGGAAACTTGCCGCAGGCGTACTCGATAGTCAATTGCCGACCGTTACTGATGTCGAATAGTCAGGCACGAAGGCGATGCTTGGCGCCGTCCGATCAGCAAACGCCGGGCTGGCCGCTTCCGCACGAGTTGACGTGACCGGAATTCTGCATGGCCTGCGCCCCTTCTTGCGAGTTGCGCGTCCGGGCCGCCCATTCCGAACGGGTCATGCAAATCTTCTTCGTCTGGGCGAGCGAACCAGTCACCGACTCACGGCGGCAGACGACGAAATTCGGGTCGTTGCGGACCGTTACCTTAGGCGCTGCGGTGGGAACCGCTTCGGCGGTCGCGACCGCCGGAACGGCAAGCAAAAACATTGAAACGACTGCGAAACGCATCTGGAAAGCTCCCCAAACTACTTCGGGGAACTTTCCAGAATGACGGCCTTCCGTCAATTACCGTCAGAACTTGACGCGAACACCCGCATAATAACGGCGGCCGAGCGCATCATAGGTGCCCGAATCGGTATCCTGCCCGGCGGCATTCGTCTGAATGTCGGCCAGATAGGGCGGTAGATTGTTCAGCAGGTTATCCACGCCGACATAGAATTCGAACCGCTGCGCGACTTTGAACCGTACCTGCGAGTCGAGGTAGAATTCCGGCGCGACACGGTACGCCGGGTTCACGCCGGGCGCGACGCCGGTCAGCTGGTCGTCGAGATAGGATTCACCAATGTACGTTCCGGTAAAATTGATCCCGACAGTATTCGAATCCCAGCCGAGCGTGCCGGTAAACCGATCCTTCGCCGCGCCGATCTCTCCAGCGAAATAGTCGATCGACCCGCCCGGCAGCGGAACCGTATAGCCGCTGATAAGGTGCGTATACGACACCTTCGCATTCAGCGTTCCAGGCAAACCCACGCCGCCGAGGCCTGCCTGCCACCCGAGCGTCGCGTCGATACCCGACGTCTTCAGGCCGCCGGAGTTCGTCGGTGCCGTATTTACTTCATCGAGCGAGCCCGAGCTGTTCGCACCGACCGCCCCCGGGCGCCGGACGACAAGCTGGCACAGCGCCGTGTTCGACTGATTGTAGCACTGGTCGAGGATGAACTGCAGCGGCGTCGAGACGATCGCGTCCTTCACGCGGATGTTGAAGTAATCGACCGTCAGCGTGAAGTTGCGCAGCGCAGGGATCTGGCGCGGCGCGATAACGACACCGGCCGTGAAGGAGTCGCCTTTTTCTTCCTGCAGGTTCGGGTTGCCGCCGCCGAAGCTGGTGATGCCCTGGACGTCGGCCTGCGTCGCGGTGAACGCTCCGTTCGCGGCAATATTGGCGTTCACACCCGGCGCTGCCCGGCAATTGACCGAAAGCGTTCCGGTCGAAGTCGCAGTGACGCCCACGCATGGATCCTGCAGGCCCGTTGGGAAATCCTGCTGTGGCGGCTGGAACAGTTCGTTGACGTTCGGCGCACGGACCGATCGGGCCGCGATCGCGCGGAAACGGATTCCGTCGACCGGCGACCATTCGCCGCCATAGTTGTAGCTGAACGTCTGCCCCACCGTATTATACTGCGACAGCCGGACAGCACCGCGCAGGCTGAGCGACTTGAAGAACGGCCGGTCCTGGATGATCGGCACGATCGCTTCGGCGAAACCTTCGTAAACGTTGAAGCTACCCTCGGTCGACGGCAGCGCATTGTTTCCGTTCAGCCCCTGCTGCGTCAGCAAGTCGAAGACGTTGCTCGACGTTTCGCGACGATATTCGGCTCCGATGCTGATGCCGATCGGATCGGCCCCGAACAACGAGAAGAGCTGGCCCGATACGTTGCCGCCGACCACTGTCTGCGTGATCTTAGACCGCAGCGTCGTGGGTGCCGCGATATAGGCGGCCGCCGGTGCCAGCGAGTTCGTTCCGAACGGATTGGCCGGAATGCAACCTGCCGCACGCGCTGCGGCGCTCGCGCAGATGATCTCGGTCGTGTTGCCGTTGCCGTTCAGGTCGTTGACGTCGCGGATCGCGGCCAACGCCTGGATGAAGTTCGGACCGTTGAACTGGCCGCTGCCGGTCTGGTTCTCGACCGTCTGGCCATAGATGCCATAGACTTCGTAGCTGAACTGCTCGGTCGTGCCGAACTTGCCGTTCACACCACCCGCGATGCGGAACAGGTCGCGACTCGCCTGGCTAGACCGCGGACCGAGATCGCCAAGGCGCTTGTCGAAGAAGATGTCGCGCAGGCCGTCGCCATCGGTGTCCGACGCGTCGTTGAAGATCGCATTGGGCACATAGGGATTGCGATACAGGACGCCGTTGACGCGGCTTTCGATCGCGATCTGGCCGCCCGTTGCCGGGTTGATCAGGTCGGAGCTGAGCGGGAACGGCTCGATAACCGTGTCGGCCTTGGTCCGCGCAAAATTGCCCTCGAGGAAGACATTGAACGCCGGGCTGACTTCGAAGTTCGCACGGCCGGCCGCGACATAGCGTTCGACCGGAACGGCGAGGTAACGATATTCCGAGCGGTTGAAACCGTCGGGTCCGGCTAGGCTGCCATCAGCATTCCGGCAGCCACCCGTACCGTTGGTCGATACGCAATTCCGCAGCACGCCGTCCTGGCCATAGGTGAAGACGTTGTTGTCTGTGTAGTAGCGGCCCCGCGGGCTATAGCCCGACAGGAACGGGCGGGCCGGAATAAACAGGTCTGCGTCGTTACCGGTCACGCTTCCACCGAGGCTGGTCGAGTCGATCGCCGATGAACCGCCTTCGGTAAAACGGTCTTTCTTCATGACCGTACCCTGCTTCGAATAGCCGGCGAACAGCATGATATTGCCGCGGCCGTCGGCGAAGTTCTTGCCGACCAGCAGGTTGACCTGACGATCGAAACCGTCGCCATAGTCGGAGATGCCGGTCTGGGCGTCGGCCTCGATACCGTCGAACTTGGTCTTGTAGACGAAGTTCACGACACCGGCGACGGCGTCTGACCCGTAAACGGCGGAGGCGCCGCCGGTGAGCACGTCGACGCGCTCCAGGAACTGCGTCGGAATGACGTTCAGGTCGACCGCGGCGCTACCGGGCACGCCAGCGACGAAGCGACGGCCATTGACCAGCGTCAGCGTACGGTCGCTGCCAAGATTGCGAAGGTCGACCGTGGCCACACCCGCGCTCTGCGTTGCGAAGCTCGAATTGGTCCGGCTGATCCCGGGCGTGCCGAACACAGGGTTCTGCAACAGGACGTCCTGGATGTTGACCGCGCCCGATTCCCGGATCTGTTCGGCACCCACGATCTGCAGGGGCGAAGCGGAGGTGGCGGATGGATTTGCGATACGCGACCCGGTGACGACGATCACATCTTCGTTGGCGGGTTCTTCGGCCGCTGGCTGCGGTGCGGTCTGCTGGGCCGATGCCGGTGTTAAGAGGGCCATCGAACCGAACAAAATGGTCGAGGCGAAAAGCGACTTACGGATATTGGGGGACATTTTGGCTCCTGACTACTCTGAACCGTCGGACCAAAACCCGGTCCGGCAGTATCGCATCAGCCACCCCCGCGAATGAAACGATGCCCTCCCTTGCTCCCGCTGAACGAGAGCCGCCAAGATCAAATCTTGCTTGAAAACGGAATTGACCGCGAAGTGTAGCAATTTTGCCACGAACGTTACGCCGATGTCATCTTCCCGACATTGCAGACAAAAGCCGAGCGGCTAAGGTCGAAGCCGTGACCGCAACCACAAACATTCCCGGGATCGTTCACGATCCTGATTGGCTCGCCCACCGTTACGATCCGGGGCACGATGCCGTACATTTCCTTCGCATCCCGCGTAACGAGCGCGCGCGCGCCACGTTCCTGACCGATGAATATCTCCGCGATACCGGCTCGCCGGTCATCATCGCGCGCAATGCGGCAAGAGCCGCAGCACCGGCTTCGGCGCCGCTCCACTATATCTTTCATTCGGCATTCTGCCTCTCGACCCTGCTTGCACGGGCATTCGACCTGCCTGGCGTCGTCACGAGCCTGAAAGAGCCACCGATCCTCAACGACATCGTCGGCTGGCGGCATCGGGAGGCTGTCGACGGGCGGCGCATTGCGGAGGTTCTCGACAACAGCCTGGCCCTGCTCGCACGGCCATTTATCGACTCCGAAGCTGTCGTCCTGAAGCCGTCGAACGTCACCGCGGGCCTGATGGACGTCATGCTTGCCCTGCGGCCGCAGTCGCGCGCGCTACTGCTTCATGCGCCCCTTCCGGTCTACCTTCGCTCGATCGCGAAAAAAGGAATCGATGGCCGCCTGTGGGTTCGCGACCTTCTGGCGAAATTGCTGCGCGAGCGGCTGGTCGACCTCGGTTTCGAGGGAGAGGATTATCTTCGCCTGACCGACCTGCAGGCGGCCGCGGTCGGCTGGCTGGCACAGCATGCGCTGTTTTCGCGCATGGCGACACGCTATCCCGACAGGGTCCGCACGCTCGACAGCGAAACGCTGCTCGAACAGCCTTTGACCATCGTCAAAGCTGCGGCGGGGCATTTCGGCCTGACCATGACCGACACTCAGGTCGCAGCGATCGTGCAGGGGCCGGCATTCACGAGCCATTCGAAATCGGGCGCCGGGTTCGATGCTGCCGCCCGGGACGCCGAGTATCGCGCAGCCGAAGATGCCCATGGCGACGAGATTGCCAAGGTCGAGGTCTGGGCAGCGGCGGTGGCCGAGACTGCCGGCGTTCCGATTACGCTGGACTGGCCGCTTGTACCTGCTGCGGAGTTATCGGCGGCGTGACGGCCGATGTCGCGCGTTTGGCGTCGAATGCCGCCGCGCTACTGCAGGCCGGACGGTTTCCCGAGGCAGTTACAGCCTATCGAGAGTTGCTGGAGCACTCGCCTGGTCGACCGGACGCCTGGTATAATCTGGGTTACGCGCTGCGTGTGCTGCGTCGCTTCGAGGAAGCGCTCGCCGCCTATGCCCAGGCGATAGAGCGGGGCGTAAGTCGAGCTGAAGAAGTCCACGTCAATCGCGCGGCAATTCTGTCCGAACAGCTGTTCCGCACGGATGAAGCGGAGCGCGAATTGCGCGCGGCACTGGATGTTGCGCCGGGCTTCCTGATCGCCTGGCATAACTTGGGTCAGTTGAGAGAAGACCGCGACGACAGAACAGGTGCGCGGCAAGCCTATGAAGCGGTGCTGGCGCTGGCGCCGAACGACGGGCGCGCGCACGCGCGCCTTGCCGCGCTGGACGTTTTCGAGGGCAAGGCCGTCGAGGCGATCGCGCGGCTGGAACAACCGCTGAAAGCGGCCCGGAATGCTGACGACGAAGCCGAGCTCGCCTTTGCGATGGCCAGCGCGCGCGATGCCGTCGGGGATTACGATGAAGCCTTCCAGGGCTTCTGCCGAGCCAACGCCCTTGCCTCGGCAAGAGCAGGCTCACGCTATGATCCGGCGGCGCAGGATCGGCTGATCGACGAGATCATCGCGGCTTTTCCGGCGCCCCGTAATGTGGAGCGGCCTGAACCATCGGAACCGAAACCGCTCTTCATCTGCGGTATGTTCCGGTCGGGTTCGACGCTTTGCGAGCAACTGCTCGCACGACATAGCGCGATCACCGCGGGGGGTGAACTCGAAGCGATACCGGCAATGGCGGGAGGCACACTCTCGCCCTATCCGGCGACCATCCGGTCCATGTCCGATGCACAGCTTGCAGCGCTCGGAAACGCCTACCTTGCAGAGCTGGAAGCACTGTTTCCGGGTGCGGGCATCGTAACCGACAAGCGGCCGGACAATTTCCTGCACATCGGTTTGATCAAGGCATTGTTTCCGGATGCGCAGATCGTCCACACCGTGCGGAACGCAGTCGACAATGTGCTGTCGGTGTTCTTCCTCTATTTTGCCGACAGCGTGACTTATGGTGCGCGGATCGAGGACATCACGCATTACTACGCAAGCTACCGGCGCCTCATGGCGCATTGGCGCAAGCTCTATCCCGATATCATCGATGTCGATTACGACGCGCTGGTCCGCGCTCCGGAGGCCGAATTGAAGGTGCTACTGGGGCAACTCGGACTCGCGTGGGAGGACCGGTGCGATCCGCGCCGCGCCATGGCCGCCGATGTGCGAACTGCCAGCGCCTGGCAGGTACGCCAACCGATCCACCAGCGTTCGACGGGACGGTGGCGGAATTATGCCGCGCATATCGTCGAACTTCGCGACACCCTTTCCCGCCTTTAGTCCGCCCATTTTAGCGCCTTCCACTGGCGCTCGGCGATATTCACCGGACAAAAAAAGGGCGGTTCCGAAGAACCGCCCTCTCTTTTTCGTCTGTCCTGTCGGATCAGAAGCGGACGTTGACCGTCGCGGCGAACCGGCGACCGAACGGGTCGTAGGTCGACGGGAAAGTGTTGCCGCTCGACTGGGCCGAGGTACCGACACCGGTCGGAACGATCGGCGGCTGCTTGTCGAACAGGTTGAAGGCGCTCAGCGTGAGCTGCAGTTCCTTCGACAGGTTGAAGCGCGCCGACAGGTCGAAGTAGTCGTACGACGGGATGCGGTTGAAGTTAACCTGCGTACCGGCAAGACCCGAGTTGATCCCTGCACCATCGGTGATGGCGCCAGAGAACAGTGCAGGCAGACCCGGCTCGTAGATCACGCCGCTGATGTGACGCCACAGGAGTGACAGATCGACCGCATCGAGCGAGAACGTCGTACGCTGCGTCCACGACCACTCGGGCTGGATCGCACCGTTCTGCGACGAGCAGTTCGAGCTGTAGAAGCCCACGCACTCGCGATTGACTGCAGTGGCGCTCTGCGACGCCTTGAACGTTGCGCTGCGCGTCCAGTTACCCGCGAAGTTGTAGGCGAAGCCGATGTTACCGAACGTGTGACGATAGTTCAGGTTGAAGTCGATACCATCGGTGAACAGGCGACCGGCGTTCGTGAACGGCGTCGGCAGACCCTGAAGCGGGTTTGTCGGCGTCGAAGTACCGCTCAGAGCACCGTTGGTGATGCTGCGGCGGATGCCGGTGCATGCCGGGTTGGTCGCCGACGCTGCCGTGATGTTGGCAAAGCACGCCGCGATGACGTCACCCGAGGTGGCGGTCGTGATCGCGTTGTTCACGACGATACGATAGTAGTCGATCGACGCCGAGAAGCCGGGCAGGAAGCCTTCGCCCTTGATCACCGCACCAACGGTGAAGGTATCGGCCTTTTCCGGCTGCAGGTTGACGTTACCACCCGAAGTCGCGTTCGCCTGAGCGGCGCTGGGCTGCGGAATGTTGCCGATCGACGCCACCGGTGCACCCTGTGCAAGGCAGACTGCGGTCAGGTTGGCGTTGCCAACCGGTGCAGCGCCCGCGCAAGGATCGACCGCCAGGCTGGTCAGGCCCGTTGCGTTCGGTGCGAACAGTTCGTTGAGGTTCGGAGCACGAACCGCACGCTGGTAGTTTGCACGGAACTTGAGCTGCGAAACCGGCGCCCAGTTTACGCCGACCTTGTAGGTCCACGCATCCGACTTCGGATTGCTGGCGACCTGAACGGCGTACCGCGAGTAGCGAGCGCCGCCTTCGATCGACAGTTCGTTGAAGAAGGGCTTGTCGCTTACGATCGGCGCAATCAATTCGCCGAACGCTTCGTAGACGTCGTATCCGCCCGCGAACGGAAGGATCGCGCCGCCGGCACCACCCAGTTCGCCCGGAACCTGCGCGAGGTTATCGGGGATACGGGCGTTGGTGTACTTGCGGTATTCCGTACCCAGAGCGAAGCTGACCGGATCCGCCGCCGCCGGAATGGTGAAGCCGAAGTCGCCCGTAAGGACGGCCTGTGCCTGCGCCAGGCTGGTCTTGTCGGTGACCGAGCTGGTCAGACCGCCGATGAAACCGGCCATTGCCGGCGTGATGCTGCCGGCCGGTCCGAAGACGTTGAGCGGAACGCATCCGTTCGTTGCGGTCGTGCAGGTCGTCGTGTTGGTGGCGAACAATGCCTGCTGCACGCGCGAGTTGGCGACATAGCCCGACTGCGTCGAAACGTTTTCGCTCTCGCCGTAGTTACCGCGGATATCGAGCTTCAGCGTGTCGGTGATGTTGACCTTAACACCAGCCATATAGTCGAAGATGTTGGTCACGAACGTGCTGATGCGCGGTCCGAGTTCGACCGAACGGCGATACACGCCGCCCAGCGACAGCGACGGTGCCGCGTTGCAAGTTGCAACCGTCGCGAAACCATTCTGCGCGCAGATCTGGTCCTTGATCGTGCCGGTGAGGTACGGGTTGGTCGGGTTGATGCTCAGATCGTTACCGAAGATACCCGACGGCGCGATGATCTGCTGGATGGTGTTCTTCGAGAACAGCGCACGGGTGTAGACTTCGACCGTGTCCGAAACCTCGTAGTTCGCCTTGGCGAACATGTTGTAACGGCGGAACGGCGTCTGGAAGATGTTGTACGGGTTGAAGTTGAAGCCGTTGTAGAACGGAACCAGCGCGGTGCCGGCCGGGTTGACCTGCAGGTTGCCCGAAGCGAACGCGAAGGTGGTCGGGACCGAGGTGCCCGACGAACCCGAGGTGCGGCCACCAGGATCGGTAACAACGCCGGCGGCATTCCTTACCTCACGCAAGCTAAGACCGTAAGCCGAGAATTGGCGATCGCCCTGATAGACGGCGTCCACTTCCTGGTAGCCGATGCCGAGGACTGCATTACCGCGGCCATCGTCGAAGTTCGCACCGACGACGAGGTCGGCACGCAGCTTGTTGCCGTCACCCTTTTCGGTGATTTCTTCGCTGACCTGAAGGTTGATTCCTGCGAAGTCGCGCTTCGTGATGAAGTTGACGACGCCCGAAACCGCGTCCGCGCCATAAGTGGTCGATGCACCACCGGTCAGCACGTCGAGACGATCGAGTAGCGCAACCGGGATGTTGTTGAGGTCGACCGTGCCGTTGGCGTTTGCAGGCGCGATGCGCATGCCGTCGATCAGCACGATGTTGCGGTTGGAACCGAGGCCGCGAAGGTTGACGGTCGAACCGGCCGACGACTGGCCGTTGTTGACCTGCTGGCCGGTGCCGGGAACGACGCCCGGAATTTCGCGCAGGACCTGCTCTGCAACCTGGACCTGACGGAGCTGAAGCTCTTCCTGGCCGACAGCCGCGACGGGCGACGACGAAGTCAGGTTCGGGTTCGCGATGAGCGATCCGGTGACGACGATCGTGTCATCGGTCGCAGGTGCGTCCGAAGCCGCGGCCGGCGTTGTTTGAGCGAAGGCTGGTACCGAGATCAGCGCGCCTGCGATGATCGTGCTCGCCAGCAAATTGCGGCGGAGTGCCAACTTAACCATATGGTCGTTTTCCCCTATGTCGGACGGTCATTGCCGTCGCTGAAAACCCTATCAGTCGAAACACATGCACCTCTTGCCAAGACGCATGCGGACGGGACACTATCCCCGCCAGATTTGCCGCTGATACGCGTCATGCCTGCCGCGACGCAATATTTCGCCGCTGTTACAATGCAGGATGATGACGCGCTGTGATATTTCTGACACAGGTTTGCCCGCCGGGATATCACGGGCATCATCGGCCAGTTCATATGCGGAGACGGAATTCATGATCGCTCGCCTTATCGCGATAGGAACCCTTGGCTGGGGCGCTGCCGCCTATGCAGCGGGCACGACGGTCCCGACCGCAAAGCCCGTTGTCGCATTGCAACAGTGCAGGACGATTGCGGACGCGGCGACACGTGTCGCCTGTTACGACAAAGCCGTGGATGCGCTGACCGCCGCAACAGCGTCGGACGAGGTGGTGATCGTGGAGCGCCAGGAAGTGCGCAAGGTACGCAAGGGCCTGTTCGGCTTCTCCCTTCCGAAAGTCGCGTTCCTGACCGGTCGCTCAGACAACGAGGAAGACAAGGCCGACGCAAAGGAGCTGCAGTCGACAATCACTGCCGCACGTTCGATCGGCAATGGCAAATGGCGGTTCTCGATAGAGGGCGGCGGAACCTGGGAAACGGTGGAGGCGAACATGGGCTTCACCGATCCGGCGCCGGGCAAGAAGGTTCTCTTCGAAGCCGGGTCGCTCGGTTCCTACTTCGCCAAGGTCGAGAAGGGCCGCCGCGTCCAGGCGAAGCGGGTCAACTAGCCGCTGCCCGGCATCGGCCCCGCCAGCGGCATCGGGTCGATGCGGCGGTCGAGCCATTTCATGCTCCAGTGGAGATGTGGCCCAGACGCGCGACCCGTCATGCCGATCGCGCCTACCGGCTGCCCCTGCCGCACGCGGTCGCCGACCTTCACGTCGATGCGGGACAGGTGGAGGAACGCGCTGTTCACGCCCATGCCATGGTCGATCATCAGCAGGTTGCCCTCGAGCGTGAACGGATGGTCGGCCGCAAGGATGACGACACCGTCGGCAGGTGCCACGACCGGCGTGCCCGCGGGGCGAGCGACGTCGACGCCCGAATGCGGCGCGCCCTTCTCTCCGTTCGCATAGACGCGGTACGATCCGAACAGGCCGGAAATGCGCCCCGTCACCGGCCAGATGAACTTCTGTCGCCAGCCATCTGTCCCGCCGTCGATACTGCGCGCCGCGTTGATCGCCGCGAGTTCGGGCGGCCGCAGGCGGGCGAATTCCGCGCTCGGCTGGGCGAAGCGCGGGACTGAGGCAATGGTTTCGACGCGCCAGCTGCGCGGTGTCACCGTCAGCGGCAATTCGGTCGCGCTGCCATCCCGCATCGTCGCGCGAAGAACGGAGCTTGGGCCGGCTTCCTGCCCGAAAGCGACGACGAACCGACCATCGGGCGCGACGCGCACGCCTTGTCCGTCGAGCGTCAGGTTCATCGTGCCGCGCGTCACGCTGCCGAGCAGCAAGCCACCCTGGGTCGCGGTACCGGAGATGGTGATACCCGGCGCACTGGCCTTGATCGGGGGTGGCGGCTCGACAGCGGGAGCAACGGCTCGTGGAGGAGGAGGCGCGGCAGCACCCTGCGTCGGTGCGACGCAACCGCTGGCCAACACGACCGCTGCTACGGCGAATGCGCCCGCCGCGCTGCGCTTCACCCTTTCAGCGCCTCGGTTGCGACGGCGGCGCTGGCATAGGCTTCTTGCCTCGCGACGCTCCAGTAACGCAGTTCGTCGAGCGGGATGCGTTCGCCGGTGACGGCACACACGACATGATCGCCGGGAGACAGAACGCGGTGGCCATTGGCCATATAGTGAAGCCGGGCGAGGCGGCCCGATCCTGAAGACATCAACATGGTTTGCCGTCCTTACAACAAGCTGCCCTGAACGGGAACAGGGCTGGCAGGCCTCTCGCCGCGCTCGGTCCGCACCGGCACGCGGTCGTCGCCCTGGAATACCAAAGTCAACGCACCGGCCCGTCGGGCGGCCTCGCCCGTCGTGATCGTCCCGCCGTCGCGCTTTTCGACGCGCGCATAGCCGCGACGTAGCACCGCATCGGGATTGAGCGATTCCGCCAAACGCCAGATGCGGTCGAGCTGCTGGTGGGCTTCGGCAAGCGGACGGGCGACAAGCTGGGGCGTCAGTCTCGCCGCCGCGAGGCGCTCGCGCGACCGTGCCACACGCCCGAGGATGAGCGGCGGGCGCAACGCAGCCGACGCATGGGCAAGGTCGCCGCGCGCATCGGCAAGGCGTTTCGACAGGCCACGCCGCATCCGTTCGCCCAGGTCGTCGACACGCTGGCGCTGTGCTGCGAGCAATGATGCGCCCTCGGGCAGGCGCTGGGTGACGGCGGTGAGCCGCTCTTCGCCACGCTCGTGATAGCGGCGGACACAGCGCAGGCTGCGCGTGCCGAGCGCCTCTACCCCGGCGAGCAGTTCGGTACGCACCGGCACGGCGATCTCGGCGGCAGCGGTCGGCGTCGGCGCGCGGACGTCGGCGGCGAAATCGCACAGCGTCGTGTCGGTTTCGTGCCCGACCGCCGAAATCGTCGGGATCGAACAATCGGCGACCGCGCGGACGACGAGTTCGTCGTTGAAGCACCACAAATCCTCGACCGACCCGCCTCCCCGCGCGACGATAACCAGGTCGGGACGCGGCACCTGTCCGCCTTCCGCCATCGCCGAAAACCCGCGCACGGCGCGCGCGATCTGTTCAGCGGCGCCCGTTCCCTGCACCAGCACCGGCCAGACGACGACATGCGTCGGGAAGCGCGCCTCGAGCCGGTGGAGGATGTCGCGGATGACCGCGCCCGTGGGCGACGTCACGACACCGATGACTTTGGGCAGATAGGGTAGCGGCCGCTTGCGCGTCGCGTCGAACAACCCCTCGCCCGCCAGCTTCGCCTTCAGCTTTTCGAGCAGCGCGAGCATCGCGCCCTCGCCCGCCAGTTCCATCGAATCGATGATGATCTGATACTTGGAACGGCCGGGATAGGTGGTCAGCTTGCCGGTCGCGACAACCTCTGCCCCGTCGACCGGTTGGAAGGCGAGGCGCGCCGCCGACATCTTCCACATGACGCCGTCCAGTGCCGCCGAATCGTCCTTGAGCGCCAGATAGCAATGGCCCGACGCCACTCGCTTCCACCCGGAAATCTCGCCGCGCACACGGACATGGCCGAAGCCGTCCTCCACATGGCGTTTCAGCCGCCCGGATAATTCGGTCACCGTGAACGGCGCCGAATTGTCGCCGGGCGCACTCTCGGCTAGCAGCGCGTGACTTTCGAATCCGGGATCAGTCGACATGAACATCCTGCTGTTGGGCGGGGGCGGCCGTGAACATGCGCTCGCCTGGAAGCTCGCGCAATCGCCGAGCCTGACGAAACTGTGGGCAAGTCCCGGAAATCCCGGGATTGCCGAGTGTGCCGAACTGGTCGCGCTGACGCTGACGGATCATGCAGCGGTTGTCGCGTTTTGCCGGGCACATGCTGTCGATCTGGTCGTGGTCGGGCCTGAAGCACCACTAGTCGACGGCATCGGCGATAGCCTGCGGACGTCCGGCATCGCCGTGTTCGGCCCGTCGAAAGCGGCGGCGCAACTGGAAGGGTCCAAAGGCTTCACCAAGGACCTGTGCGCGCGTCATACCATCCCGACCGCCGCCTTCGAACGGCATCAAGATCTCGATGCGGCGCTCGATGCGCTCGACCGGTTCGGCGCGCCAGTGGTCGTCAAGGCAGACGGCCTCGCGGCAGGCAAGGGTGTAACCGTCGCGATGACGCTCGACGAGGCGGCGGCAGCCCTCCGCGCCCTGTTCGCCGAACCCGGCGCCGAAGTCGTCATCGAAGAATTTATGGAAGGCGAAGAGGTCAGCCTGTTCGCGCTCTCCGACGGAACGGATATCGTCCTGTTCGGCACGGCACAGGACCATAAGCGCATCGGTGAGGGTGATACCGGACCGAACACCGGCGGCATGGGTGCCTATAGCCCGGCCACGGTCCTGACCCCCGAACTCGAACGCCGCGCGATGGACGAGATCGTCCGGCCGACCGTCGCCGCCATGGCGGCCGAGGGCATGCCGTTCGTCGGCGTCCTCTTTGCCGGACTGATGCTGACCACCGACGGGCCGAAGCTGATCGAATACAACGCCCGCTTCGGCGACCCCGAAACACAGGTACTGATGCCCCGTTTCGAAGGCGATCTGGCGACGCTGTTCATGGCTACGGCCAACGGGACACTCGCGTCGGCGGCGACGCCGAAGTTCGTTCCCGATTATGCCATAACGGTCGTGCTCGCAGCCAAGGGCTACCCCGGCGAACCCAAGACCGGCGGCGCGATCGACTGGTCGGGTGAGGCCCAGGCCGGCACCGAAGTTTTCGTGGCTGGTGTAAAGCGCGACGGCGACACGTTACGGGCTTCAGGGGGCCGCGTCGTTGCAGTCACGGCTCTCGCGCCCCGCATCGGCGATGCCCGCGACATGGCCTATCGGCGCATCGCCCGGATCGACTTCGCCGACGGACAGTTCCGGCGCGACATCGGCTGGCGCGAAGTTGCGCGCGAGCAACAGTAGAGGCGTTATTCAATACTTGGCATCGCCCCGTCTTTACATCAAAAATTGATACACTAAGGCGCGGGCACAACCTGTGGGGACAGGAAATACCGATCCGACCGTGTCGAGGCTAAGCGCCCGTTTCGAGGCTGGCTTTGCCGAACCGGGACCGGATCGATAAGGGGGATTGGGCCGGTAATGGACATGAATATCTGGGTTATCATCGGGATCGCCGTCGCGCTTGTCGCCGTCGCGGTGATCGGCTGGGCGATCTGGGGGCGCAGGCAGCGCGTCGAGATCACGCGGCCTTCGCTCGACACGCTCGACCAGACCGCAACGCTTTCGCGGACAAAGGCGCCGAAAGCCGAACCGACCAACGCCGAATTGCTGGAACAGTTGCGTAATTTCGCGCCGCCGGTCGCCGACAAGCAGGTCGAGAACCCCGACAACCTCATGGAGCTGAAGGGCGTCGGGCCCCGGCTCGCCAAGACGCTATACGACATGGGCATCGGCCATTTCGCGACGATCGCGGCATGGACACCGGAAGATATTCGCCGGGTCGATTCCGTCCTTGGGCCATTCGCCGGACGCATCGAGCGCGACGACTGGGTCGGGCAGGCCAAATTGCTTGCCGCCGGCGACATCGACGGCTTTACTGCGCGCTTCGGAAAACTGGGAACCGACGTCAGTTGAAACAACGCATCGCTGCCGCCGTCGCAATCGCCGTCCTTTCGGGGGCGGCGCTGGCGCAGGCCGGCGGCGATCCGCGCCAGGCATTGGCGCGTGCGGAAGCGGCGGGAAAGCTGGCGACAGAACGCGCCGCGCGGCTCGAGGCTGCCGCCCAGTCGGCCAGCAACGAAGCCGCGCGCGCGCAGGCCGCATCGGTCGCCATCGCGGCCCGCATCCAGGCAACCGAAACCGAAATCGACGCCGCGGAAGCGCGAACCGCGGTGATCGCACAGCTGCAAACGGTCCAGCGCCAGCGGCTGGCGGCGAAGCAGGGACCGACGGTCCGCCTGGTCGCCGCGCTGCAGACGATGGCACGCCGCCCTGCCGCGCTGGCGCTGGTGCAGCCCGGTTCGATCGGCGATGTCGTCCACACGCAAGCTGTGTTTGCGGCGATCCTGCCCTCCATCCAGGCGCGCACCGCGGACCTGCGCGCCGATGTCGCGCGCGGCCGCCAGTTGCGTGTGGCTGCGGAGCAGGCCGTCGCGCAGCGCCGCACCGCGCAGGGCCTGCTCGTCACCCAGCGCCAGCGGCTGGCCGCGCTCGAGGCCCGCAAACGGGCGGAATCGGCGCGGCTGGGCATCGGCGCCATGGCGGAACAGGACCGGGCCATCGCCATGGGCGAACAGGCCCGCGACCTGGGCGACCTTGTCCAGAACCTCGATACAGAGGCCAGCGTGCGTGCGCGGCTGGAAACGCTTCCCGGTCCGACGCTACGCCCCGCGCAGCCCGGCGCGCCCCGCGCGTTACCGGTCGAAGTCGCAGCGACAGAGTCGGCAAGCCCCGCCTATCGCCTGCCCGTCCTCGGCAATGTCGTGACGGGTCTCGGCGAAGTATCCGCAACCGGTATCAAGGCACGCGGCCTGACCATCGCGACGCGCGCGGGCGCGCAGGTCGTGGCCCCGGCAACCGGCCGCATCGCCTTTGCCGGCCCGTTCCGTGCCTATGGCCAGATCGTCGTGATCGACCATGGCCTCGGCTGGACGACACTGCTCACCAACCTCGCGGCACTGGATGTGAAGGTCGGCGATGACGTCATCCAGGGGTCGCCGATCGGCCGGACCGGCGGCGAGAGCGGCACTGTGACAGTGGAGTTGCGCCGCCGTGGCACACCCGTCGATATCGCCAGGCTGGCAGGATAGCTTTACGCAGCCCTCGTTCACGCTATCTTCAGCGGCAATCGTCTGAAAGTTTACCGATGCCCCGTTTTCCCATTCGCGCCGCCATTGCCGTGTCGGCCATCGCCCTGATCCCCGCCACGACCGCGACCTTCGCTGCCGTCGACAACTCGACGTACAAGGAACTCGACGCCTTCATGGCGGTGTTCGAACGCGTCCGTGCGGATTACGTCGACAAGACCGACGACAAGAAGCTGATCAAGGGCGCGATCGACGGCATGCTCGCCTCGCTCGACCCGCATTCGTCCTACCTCGACGCGCGCGATTTCGAACAGATGCGCACGCAGACCGACGGTAACTACGGCGGCCTCGGCCTCACCGTGACCATGGAAGACGGCGCGGTGAAGGTGGTGACCCCGACCGAGGATACGCCCGCGTTCAAGGCGGGCATCAAGGCCGGCGATTTCATCACCCACCTGAACGGCACGCTCGTCTTCGGCGGGACGCTGGACGATGCGGTCGAACAGATGCGCGGCAAGCCCGGCACCACGATCAAGCTGACCATCGTACGCCCCGGCCGCGACAAGCCGTTCGACGTGACGCTGACCCGCGAGATCATCGAGCTGAAGCCGGTGAAGTGGGAAGTGAAGGGCCAGGTCGGCTATATCAACATCAACAGCTTCTCGCGGAATACCGGCAACAGCGTACGTGCGGCGCTGATGGGCATCGACAAGTCGCTGGGGCGCCAGCCGCTGGGTTACGTCGTCGATCTGCGTTCGAACCCCGGCGGCCTGCTCGACGAAGCTGTGTCGGTCAGCGACCAGTTCCTCGAGCGCGGCGAAATCGTGTCGCAGCGCGGACGCAACAAGGGCGACATCGAGCGTTATTTCGCGAAGCCCGGCGATGCCGCGCACGGCCTGCCGGTCGTGGTGCTGGTCGATAGCGGATCCGCGTCGGCGGCCGAAATCGTCGCGGGCGCGATCCAGGACAACCACCGCGGCATCGTCATGGGCGAGCGCAGCTTCGGCAAGGGATCGGTGCAGACGCTGCTGCCGCTCGACGACACGACGGCATTGCGCCTGACCACCGCACGCTATTTCACGCCTTCGGGCCGCAGCGTGCAGGAAGGCGGTATCGAGCCGGATATCAAGGTACCGCAGCTGTCGGATCCGGACTACAAGACGCGTCCGCGCTTCCGCGAGGCGGACCTGCGCCGCCACCTGATCAACGAGGCGAAGGTCGACAATTCGGTGCTGGAAGACGACACCAAGCCCGATCCGCGCTTCTCGGCAACGCCGGAACAGTTGAAGGCAAAGGGCGTGACCGACTTCCAGCTCGACTATGCGCTCAAGTCGATCTCGCGTCTCGCGAGCCTGCCTGCGCCCGCGAAGCCGGCCAAGGTCGCGCGGCGCTAGGGCGGTGCAGCAACCCCGGTACGTTCGCGCAAACGCGCTCGCCTTCGCCATTCCCGCCGTGCTGATGGCGGGCGCGCTGGGGTCGCAATATATCGGCGGACTTCACCCGTGCGAGATGTGCCACTGGCAGCGCTGGCCCCATTATGCCGCGCTGGTGATCGCGCTGTTGGCGTTCTGGCTGAAGCCGCCGATGAAACCGGTGCTGATCGCACTGGCAGCGCTTGCGATCCTGACGTCAGGCGCGATCGGCGTGTTTCATGCCGGTGTCGAATATCACTGGTGGGAGGGCGTTACACCCTGCACCGCGTCGGCGGCCAGCACGAGCCTGGAAGACCTGCTCCGCGCGCCGATCATCCGCTGCGACGCGGCCCAATGGACCCTCGGCGGCATTTCGCTCGCCGGGTTCAACGCGATCTTCTCGATCCTCGGCGGCCTCGCCGTCCTCGCCCTGGTCAAGCGCGGGTCATGAAGCCCGACACTGAATCGATGCTGCGCGTCGACCAGGCGGGCGAATATGGCGCGACCCGCATCTATGCCGGGCAGCTGGCCGTCATGGGCAGCCGCCACCCCGCCGCGCGCGAGATCGCCGGCATGGCGGCGCAGGAAGAACGGCATCGCAAACGGTTCGACGCGATGCTGGCCGAACGCCGCGTGCGGCCGACGCTGTTGCAGCCGTTCTGGAATGTCGCAGGCTATGGCCTTGGCATGGCGACCGCGCTGATGGGTCCCCGCGCAGCGATGGCCTGCACCGCGGCCATCGAGACCGAGATCGACCGCCATTATGGCGAACAGCTGGCCGAACTCGGCGATACCGACCCCGAATTGTCGGAAGTGATCGCCGATTTCCGGGCCGAGGAAGTTGAGCACAAGAACGCCGCGATCGCGCATGGTGCAGAGGGCGCCTTCGCCTATCCGGTGCTGAGCGGTGCAATCCGCGCTGGGTGCCGCCTTGCAATCGAACTTTCGAAACGCATCTGATACGTCCATCGTGCGTTCATACCGACAGGAACAAGGATAGGACCATGCGTAGACCTCTTTTTGCCGCAGCTTTCCTGTCGGTCGCCCTGCCCGTGCCGTTCATGGGGCCGGCGATGGCGCAGCAGACCGACCGCGTGCTGGTGATCTTCGGCAACGACAAATGCCCGACCAACGCTTCGGGCGAAGAAATCGTCGTTTGCGCGCGTCGCCCGGAGGGGGAGCGGTTTCGCATCCCCAAGGAACTGCGCTCGCCGATCCTGATCACACCCGAGAATCAGAGCTGGGCGGCGAAGGCGAACGATACGTTGAACGCGGGCGGGGCGTCGGGCACCGGCAGCTGTTCGGCACAGGGCGCGGGCGGCTGGACCGGCTGCTGGGCGCAACAGATGCGTGATGCCAAGCGCCAGCGTCAGGCCGCCAACGCCGAATCCCAGGTCGTGGACTCACGCGTCGGCGGCAACTGAAACCGGCCGGGTACACGCGCACCCGGCCAATCCGGAAACTATTTGAACTTGATCGCCGTGCCGGTGGCGTTGGTCTTGCCCCAGCTCATCGCCGACACGTGTGAATCGCCGTACTTGGCGTTGACGACCGCGTCTGCGCCCAGCTTTTCCGCGCGTTCCCACAGTTCGCGATAAATCTTCGCCTGCGATGCTTCCTTGCTGAAGATCGTGGCTTTGCGGATGCCCGCCTTCACTTCCCCGACGACGGTATACGGCCGGTCCGTGATATCGTTGGCAAACACGGGCACGCCCACATCCTCGTTCACCACGACATAAGCCTTTGCCTCCTTGGCAACGGCATGTCCGGCTGGAACCACCAGCGAAACCATGGCGAACATTGCGATACGATGCATTTTCAACACGTTACTCCCCTTTTTCAGCCCCATAATCTTCTCAGGAAGATTAATTTAAAGTCAACATGTGCAGTCCCATGGCTTTGACTTGACAATCAAGGCTTTCGATAACGATTGTGTTGAGATTCCGGGGGGAAATTTCTTGAAACTGAAATATTCGGCTATCGTATTTCTCTCCATGGCGACCGCTACGCTGTCGGTGGCCCAAACACCCGAAGCGCCCATTCTCGCAACCGTCCCGGCCGCCGACACGGTAAAGCTCGCGCGGGACACGCCGGTCGAACTGATGGCGACAAAGGAAATCACGACCGCGACTGCGAAGCCCGGAATGCCCTTCAAGGTCCGCGTCAACAAGCCCGTGATGCAGGGTGGCCGCGTCATCGTCCCGGTCGGCAGTTGGGCCTATGGGGAAGTCGTGTCGGCAACCGATGCGGGCGGGCTCGGCAAATCGGGCAAGATGTCGGCTCGCCTGACCTATCTGTCGCTCGGGGATGCGAAGATCGCACTCGATGCACGGATCGATAGCAAGGGCACCGGGTCCGGTTCCGCGGGTGTTGCGGTGTTGATCGTCGGGATCACCGGCCTGTTTCATCGCGGCAACAACGCAAAGATCAAGGCGGGCGAGATCATCAACGCGTTTACCAGCGAAGACGTCCTGCTCGATCTTGCGGCGACCCCGATCCGGCGCGTCGATCCGCAAGCCGTCCCAAGCGGCGGCTGATATGCGGCGGGTAGCGATCGCCGTCGTCTGGATCGCGCTCTGCGCAGCCGCGGCTGGCCCGGCCGTCGTCATTCCGGCCGGCACCAGAATACCGCTCGCGACGCGCGCCGACCTGTCCAGCAAAAAAAGCGCAAAGGGCGACGTCGTGGATCTCTACCTGCCGACCGACCTTTCGGTCGGTGGCGTCATCGTCGTGCCTGCGGGCACGCCGGCCGTCGGTGAAATCGCGGAATCGCGCGAAACCGGCGGGCTTGGAAGTAACGGTAAGCTTGCGATTGCGCCGCTCTATATTCGCATCGGGGACACAGTGATCCGCCTCGAGGGCTATCGTGACGCCAAGGGCAAGACCAAGGCCGACACCGTGCTTGGCCTTGCACTGGTGACGGCAGTCATTTCGGGCCGGACCGCAGTCCTGAAAGCCAATACCCCCGTCGAAGCAATGACGGTCAGGGAAGTGAAGATCACCCCCGACGCGCGCTAGCCGCGATCCAGTCGTCGACCGTCCGTTCCAGCACGTCGAGCGGCACCGCACCGCCGCCCAAGACCGTGTCATGGAAGCCGCGCAGGTCGAATTTCGGCCCCAGCGCCTTTTCGGCCTTTGCGCGCAGCTCGCGGATCCTGATCTCGCCGATCTTGTAGCCGAGCGCCTGTCCCGGCCATGAGATGTACCGGTTGACCTCAGCCTCGATATTCGCGTCCGTAAGCGCGGTGTTGTCGTGCATGAAGGCGATGGCCTGCGCCTTCGTCCAGCCCTTGGCGTGCATGCCGGTGTCGACAACCAGGCGGCTGGCGCGCCACATTTCGTAGCTCAGCCGCCCCATGTTCTTTTCGGGCGTGTCGTACAGACCCATCTCGATGCCGAGGTGTTCGCAATAGAGCGCCCAGCCCTCGACGAAGGCGGTGAACCCCGCGACGTTCTTGCGAACCTCGGGCAGGTCGAGTTCCTGTTGCAGCGCGATCTGCAGGTGATGCCCCGGCACCGCTTCATGCGCCGTCAGCGCCGCCTGTTCCCACAGCGGCCGCTGCGGCAGTTTCGACGTGTTGACGTAATAATTGCCCGCGATGCCGACCTTGGGCGAACCGGGCATGTAATAGGCGGTCGTCGTCCCCTCGGCCGTTTCCGCCGGGATCGCCTTGATGCCATAGGGCAGGCGCGGCAGGCGGCCGAAATATTTGGGCAGCATGCCGTCGATGGTCTTCGCCTGCAGCGCCGACGCCGCCATCAGCTCGGCGGGCGTTTTCGCATAGTATTGCGGATCGGTGCGCAGCTTTGCGATGAAGGTCCCGCGGTCGGCATAGCCCGCCTTCTTCGCGACCTCGTCCATCTCCGCGCGGATGCGTTTCACTTCGCCCAGGCCGATCTCGTGGATCTGGTCCGGGGTCAGGTCGGTGGTCGTATGGCTGCGGACCTGAAGCGCATAATAGTCCTTGCCCTGCGGCAGTGCCGACACGCCGACCGTCGCGCGGCATTTCGGCTTGTAATCCTTCGCATAATAATCGGCGAACTTGCGATATTCGGGTTCGACGACGTCCTTGATCAGCGCCTTTGCCCGCGCCCGCATCGCCGCCCAGTCCGCGGCGGTCGTGCCCACCGGCGGGTTGCCGAGGAACGGCTGGTAGAAGCGCGATTTTTCGACGTCCGCAGCGATCAGGCCGGTTATCGACCCTTCGAACCCGTTCAGCACCGCGCAGGGCTGGATGAAACCGGCCGCCACCGCCTGGCGCGTGATCTTCAGCGCTTCGGCATTGTACACCGGATAGGCGGCGAGGCGTTTCAGGTAGCTTTCGTAATCGCCCGCCGAATTGAACGGCGAATTGTCGGCGAGCCCCGCGAAATTCTGGTGCCACCCGGAATAGGTGCTGAACAGCATCATCCGTTCGCCGAATTTCGCACCCTCGGCCTGTTCGCTCAACAGGCGGCGCAGGATCGCCTTGTTGGTCCGTTCGGCACCGTCCAGCCCGCTGTCCGGAATGGCATCGAGCCGGGCGACGAATACCCGTGCTTCGCTCGCCTGCCGGTCGGCGGTCGCCAGCGAAAGGTCGTCGAGCTTCCCGTCGCCGCGATGATCGCCCAGCGACGACGCCCAGACCGGATTGTTCGTCAGGAACCAGTCCCAATGCGCGTCGATCGCGGCCTTCAGGTCGGTGGACGGGGTTGCGACCGCAGCGGTCGATGCGAGCAGCGCGGCGGCCGCGAGGAAAGGCTTGAGCATGACGTCATGCTAGCTCAATACAGGCGCGATAACAGGGGGAATTGATGGCGACCATCGCCGGGCCGACGCGCCGGACACAGCCACTGGCGCCGGATACTTTCGAACGGGTTCTTGCGGCGGGTGCTGCGGCGCTGCTGATCACCGTCCTGGTCGCGCTGTTCAAGGGCCGCGCGCAATGGGGCATCGTCCCGGCGAACATCTGGCTGCACATCGGCACCATCCTGGTCGCGCTCGCGCTGACCCCTGTGATGCTGCTGCGTCCGCGCGGCGACCCTTTCCACCGGCAACTCGGATGGGTGTGGGCGGCCGCGATGATGGCAACCGCGCTGATCAGTTTCGACCTGCGCTATACCAACCCCGGCGGCTTCAGCTTCATCCACATCCTGTCGGCGTGGACCGTCATTCAGGTTCCGATCATCGTGTGGAGCGCACGCACCCATAATGTGAAGCGTCACCGCCGCGGCGTTCGCGCCATGGTGCTGGGCGCACTGTTGATCGCGGGATTTTTCACCTTCCCGTTCAATCGTTTGCTCGGTCACTGGCTGTTCGCTACATCGACCTGGGGATGACCATATGACCGCAACAGAACCCGGCGAACCGGAACTCGCACCGCTCGACACACGCTTCATCGGTCACCCGAAGGGTCTCGGCTACCTGTCCTTCACCGAGGCGTGCGAGCGGTTCAGCTATTATTCCATGCAGACGCTGCTGGTGCTCTACATGGTCAAATATCTGTTGCTGCCCGGCCAGGTGGAAAACGTCATCGGCCTGGCATGGCTGCGCGCACACGTTTTCCCGGGGCTCGAGGGACAGCCCCTGGCGAGCGCGATCTTCGGCACCTACACGGCGCTGGTTTACGGAACGCCGATCCTGGGCGGCCTGATCGCGGACAAGCTGCTCGGCCGCACGACGACCCTGATCGCGGGCGGATTGCTGATGGCGCTCGGCCATTTCCTGATGGCGTTCGAAAGCAGTTTCCTGTTCGCGCTGCTCGCGCTCGTGTTCGGCGTCGGTTTCTTCAAGGGAAATATCGCGAGCCAGGTCGGCGGCCTCTATTCCGATACCGACCTGCGCCGTGCGATGGCGTTCCAGATTTTCTACATCGCGATCAACGTCAGCGTGATCGGTGCGCCCCTCGTTTCGGGCACGCTGGGCGAAAAGGTCGGCTGGCACTGGGGCTTCGGCTGCGCGGGCGTCGTGATGGTGGTCGGCCTGATCATCTACCTGTCGGGACGGCAATACCTGCCGCCCGATGTTCCCAAGGCTGCGGGCCAATCCGCACCGGCCGCCAAGCTGACGCGCGAAGACTGGTTCCGCGTCGGCGCGCTGATGCTGCTCGTTCCCGTGATGGCGATCTCGCTGCTGACGAACCAGGAAATCTTCAACGCCTATCTCGTCTGGGGCGACGAACATTTCCAGCTGACGTTCGGGGGCGAAACGCTGCCGACAAGCTGGCTCGTCACGCTCGACGCCACGCTCAGTTTTTCCATGCTCGTCGCGGTCGCGGCGTTCTGGAAATGGCGTAGCACCGTCACCGGCCGAGAGCCCGACGAACTCAGCAAAATGATCATCGGATCCGGCTTCACCATCGCGGGCGGGCTGTGCCTGACCTTCGCCGCGATGGGACAGGGATCGGGCAAGATCGGCCTGTTCCTGCCCTTCATGTTCCACCTGCTGAATTCGATCGGCTTTGCGCACATCCTGCCGATCAGCCTTGCGCTGTTCACCAAGGTCGCGCCGAAGCAGATCACATCGACTGTCCTCGGCATGTATTATCTCGCCTTCTTCGCCGCGAATGCGATGGTGGGCTGGGTCGGCGGATGGTACTCGTCGCTGCCGACGCCGACCTTCTGGCTGATCCACGTCGCGAGCGCCGCCTTCGGCCTGGTCGCGTTCGTGCTGTTCAAGATCTTCGTCGCCGACCGGATGACACGGACGACCGCTCCCGCATGACCTCGATCCTGTCCATCGCCAATTTGTCGAAGACCTATGCGGGCGGCCACAAGGCGCTCGACGATGTGTCGCTCGACATCAAAAAGGGTGAGATCTTCGCGCTGCTCGGCCCCAATGGCGCGGGCAAGACGACACTGATCGGCGCGGTGTGCGGGCTGGTGCGGCCGACCGGCGGGACGATCTCGTTCGACGGCATCGACATGAAGACCGGCTGGCGTGCGGCCCGCGCGCGGATCGGCCTCGTGCCGCAGGAACTGTCGACCGACATGTTCGAGGCGGTGAAGGACACCGTCGCCTATTCGCGCGGCCTGTTCGGCAAGCGCCGCGACCCCGCGATCATCGAAAGCGTGCTGAAATCGCTGTCGCTGTGGGACAAGCGCGACGCGAAAATCATGACCCTGTCGGGCGGCATGAAGCGCCGCGTGCTGATCGCGAAGGCGCTGGCGCACGAGCCCGAACTGCTGTTCCTCGATGAACCGTCCGCCGGGGTGGACGTGGAACTGCGCCGCGACATGTGGACCATGATCGGCAAGCTGCGCGACAATGGCACGACGATCATCCTGACGACGCATTACATCGAAGAAGCCGAGGAAATGGCCGACCGCATCGGCGTGATCGACAAGGGCAAGCTGATCCTGGTCGAGGACAAACGCGCGCTGATGACCAAGCTGGGCAAGGTCGAGGCGGTGTTCGGGCTCGGCACGCCGATGGACAAACTACCCGCCAAGCTGTCGGACTGGCCGCTGGTCCTGTCCGACGACGGCCACACGCTGACCTATACCGTCACTGCCGAAGAGGCCGAGACGCGCGGTGTGGCGAAACTGGTCAAGGCGCTCGATGCGGACGGCGTCGATTTCAAGACGCTCGACACGCACCGCTCCTCGCTCGAAGACATCTTCGTCGATTTGGTGGAGCGACGCGCATGAACTGGCACGCGATCCGCGCGATCTACCTGTTCGAACTCGCGCGCACCTGGCGCACGCTGTTCCAGTCGATCTTCACGCCGGTCCTCACGACGACACTCTATTTCGTCGTGTTCGGCTCCGCGATCGGCGGGCGCATGGCGGAGGTCGGCGGCGTGCCCTATGCGGCGTTCATCATCCCCGGCCTGATGTTGCTGACGGTGCTTTCCGAAAGCGTGTCGAACGCGAGTTTCGGCATCTACCTGCCGCGCTTTTCGGGGACGATCTACGAACTGCTCTCCGCGCCCGTGGGCGTCGCCGAAACGCTGATCGGCTATGTCGGTGCCGCCGCGACCAAGTCGGTCATCCTCGCACTCGTCATCCTCGCGACCGCGACACTGTTCGTCGATTTCCACATCGTCCACCCGATCCTGGCGGCGGGATACCTCGTGCTGATCGCGATCACCTTTTGCCTATTCGGGTTCATCCTCGGCTGCTGGGCGGATGGATTCGAAAAGCTGCAGGTCGTGCCGCTGATGATCCTGACGCCGCTGACGTTCCTGGGCGGGACATTCTATTCGATCGACATGCTGCCCGAACCCTGGCGGACGATCACGCTGTTCAACCCGATCGTCTACCTCGTGAACGGGTTCCGCTGGACGTTCTATGGAGAGGCGGATGTGTCGATCGGCGTGTCGGCCGGCCTGACCTTCGCATTCCTGCTGATCTGCATCGTGATCGTCACCTGGATCTTCCGCACTGGATACCGGCTGCGGACCTAAACGCGGCGTTGCCCGTTTCCCCGACATAACAAGGGAAGCACATATGGCGACGACGACGATTTTCGACGACCTGAAGGCCGATCACGACCGGCATCGTGCCCTGTTGAGCGAAATCGCTGACGCAAAAGGTGACGAGGCGAAGCGCGGCAAACTGTTCGAGGCATTTCGCGTCGAAGTGTCCGGCCATGCCGCCGCCGAAGAACAGACGCTCTATGCCACCATGCTGGGCGACCCGAAGCTGCAGGACGAGGCGCGCCATTCGGTTTCCGAGCACAAGGAAATCGAGGATATGCTGACCCATCTCTACGAACTGAAGACCGATGGCGTCGCGTGGAACAAGGCGTTTACCGAAATGCGCACCCGCTATGACCACCACATCAGCGAGGAAGAGGAAGAAATGTTTCCGGCCGCCGAAAAGCGGCTGACCGATGCCGAGGCCGCGAAGCTTGCCAAGGTGTTCGAGGCACGCAAGCCCGCCGAGAAGCGCAAGGCCGCTGCAACCGATCCCACAGAGGAGGAAGAGCGGGAATAGCCGCACGCGGGTTGCGCATCGCGGCCACGCAGCCCACATGGGCGCCATGCTGATCGAGACCGAAACAACGCCGAACCCCGCGACGCTGAAATTCCTGCCGGGCCGCGCCGTCATGGACAGCGGCACCCGCGATTTCGCAAATCCAGAGGAAGCGGAGATTTCGCCGCTGGCTGAGGCACTGTTCGGACTGGGCGACGTCACCGGCGTGTTCTTCGGCAGCGACTTCGTGTCGGTCACCGCCGCCCCGGGGGTCGAATGGCCGCAGTTGAAGCCCGATGTGCTGACGATCCTGCTCGACCATTTCTCTGCCGCGATGCCGCTGTTCAAGCCGGCGAGCGCGGGCGGCATTTCCGTGCCGGCGCAGGACGATTTCCAGGACGATCCCGCCGATGCCGACATCGTCGACCAGATCAAGGACCTGATCGAAACGCGCGTCCGACCCGCTGTCGCGAACGACGGCGGCGATATCGTCTATCGCGGGTTCAAGCAGGGAAAGGTCTATCTCCAGCTGCAGGGCGCCTGTTCGGGCTGCCCGTCGTCCACAGCGACATTGAAGGGCGGCATCGAATCGCTGCTCAAGCATTATGTGCCAGAGGTCACCGAAGTCCTCGCAATCTGATCCCGGAGTTCCGATGCCCAAACTGAACGATGCCGCGCTCGACCAGCTGTTTCGTACGGCGCGCACCTATAACGGCTATACCAATGCACCGGTAACGCAGGCCGACATGGACGCGATCTGGGAGCTGATGAAGTTCGGCCCCACGTCCGCGAACAGCCTGCCCGCACGGTTGGTCTGGCTGACGAGCGACGCGGCCAAGGAAAAGCTTGCCGCGCACGCGAGCGCCGCGAACGCGCCCAAGATCAGGTCCGCGCCCGTCACGGTCATCATCGGCATGGACACGCAATTCTACGAGCAACTGCCGGAACTGTTCCCGCACGCGGACGCGCGCAGCTGGTTCGCCCACAATGCCGCCCTTGCCGAGACGACGGCGCTGCGCAATTCGTCGCTGCAGGGCGCCTATCTCATCATGGCGGCCCGCGCGCTGGGGTTCGATACCGGTCCGATGTCGGGGTTCAATAACGATGCGGTGGATGCCGAATTCTTTGCCGGCACGACGGTGAAGTCGAACTTCGTCTCGACCCTCGGCCACGGTGATCCCTCCACGATCTTCGAGCGTTTGCCCCGCCCCGCGTTCGATCGGTTCAACACGGTCCTGTGAGACTGCTGGCGATCGAAACCGCGACCTCGGTCTGTTCGGTCGCCCTGTTCGAGGACGGCACCCTCATCGACTTCGCCCATGAGCCGGTCGGGCGGGGGCATGCGGAGCGGCTGTTGCCGATGATCGCCGCCCTCGACGATGGCGGACGTGCGGATGCGATCCTCGTCGATGTCGGACCCGGCAGCTTTACCGGTATCCGCGTCGGGATCGCGGCGGCCCGTGCGCTGGGGTTCGGCTGGAATGCGCGGGTCGACGGGTTCGCCTCGCTGGCGCTGATCGCCGCCATCGACGGTGGAAAACCGGATACCGTCGTCGCGATTGAGGGCGGGCATGGCGAGTTGTTCGTGGGCCGCTACGATCCTCAGGGGCGCGTGCTGAACCCGCCCCGTTCCCTTCCCTTCCCAACGGCCGTCGACGAAATCCGCGAGCACCGTGTGATCGGAAATGCCGCCGCACGGCTGGTCGAAGCTCGCGGTTTCGGCGATGCTGCGGATGTGAGTCCCGATGCCCGCCACTGTGGATCGATCGCGGCCGGACTGCCGCCTGTGCCGCTCTATGGCCGCGGCGCCGACGCGAAGCCGATGGCCATCCCGTGCTGACGGTGACGCGTCACGGCCTCGACGGCCTCGATGACGCAATGTCGGTGATGACCCGCGCATTCGACCCGCAGTTCGGCGAAGCATGGACGGCATCGCAATGCGCAGGTGTTCTTGCGATGCCGGGCGCGACCATGTTGATCGCGCGTAATCCCGAACCTTGCGGATTTGCACTGTTGCGCACCGTCGTCGACGAGGCCGAGCTGATGCTGCTCGCCGTCTTGCCCGATGTGCGAAAGCAAGGTGTCGGCAGTTTTCTTCTTCGTGAAACGATGCAGGTTGCCGCTACGGAAGGAGCCGGTTTTTACTTCCTGGAAGTGCGCGCCGACAACCCGGCAATAGAACTCTATGCTAAAGAAGGACTTCACGCGATCGGGCGCCGCCCGAATTATTATCGCGGAAATGACGGCGAGCTGCGCGATGCTTTGACGTTCCGCGCCGCGTTACACAAAAATTGAACCAGGGCTATTGTTGCGGTCTAACGCTGTCAGGGATACATGACAGTTGTACGAATATTACCTCCCTAAATATTCGACTGCGATAAGATTGGATAATCTAATGTCCGAGGCAAACGAACTACAGGAAACGATGATCACCCTGACCGCTGACATCGTGGCTGCGCACGTCAGCAACAACAGCGTGTCGGTGAATGACTTGCCGACCTTGATCTCGAACGTGCACGGCGCACTAACCGCGCTGACGGGCCCTGCACCTGCCGAACCGGCAGCGAAGCAGGAACCCGCCGTTTCGATCCGCGCGTCGATCAAGCCCGACTATGTTGTGTGCCTGGAAGACGGCAAGAAGCTGAAAATGCTCAAGCGCCACCTGATGACGCACTATAACATGACGCCCGACCAGTATCGCGCGAAATGGGGTCTTCCCGCGGATTATCCGATGGTTGCGCCGAACTACGCCGAACAGCGCCGCACGCTCGCCAAGAGCATCGGCCTCGGCACCAAGCGTCGCAAGCCGCGCTGAACCTAATGCACTTTGCGGCGGCGCCAGCTTTCGGCTAGCGTCGCCGCGATGCACCGTAAGATCGACATAGAGGCGCTCTGCGCCGAAAAGGGCCTGAGGATTACCGAGCAGCGGCGCGTCATCGCCCGCGTCCTGTCCGAGGCCGAAGACCATCCCGATGTGGAAGCGCTGCACGCACGCGCATCGGCGATCGATTCCGGCATTTCGATCGCGACCGTCTATCGCACGGTCCGCCTGTTCGAAGAGGCCGGCATCCTCGAACGCCATGACTTCGGCGACGGCCGCTCGCGCTACGAAGCGGCGGCAGAGGCGCATCACGATCACCTGATCGACGTCGAGACCGGCAAGGTCATCGAATTCGTCGACCCGGAACTCGAAGCGCTGCAAAAGATCATCGCCGAAAAGCTGGGCTTCCGCCTCGTCGACCACCGCATGGAGCTCTATGGCGTCGCACTCGAACGCAAGGCTTGAGGCAGCGGCGGGAAAACCGCCGCCGATCGGCATTGCGGGGTGGGCGCGTATCGGCGTGCGGGTCGCTGGGCTGGTCCTCGCGCTGCTGCTGACGGTTCCGCTTCATTATATCTGGCGCCTGTTCCGGGCTTCGTCGCCCTGGCCCCGGCTGTTCCTCGGAACCGCCGGGCGGATCGCGGGCGCGCGGGTTTCGCGCACCGGCACGCCGTTGCGCCGCGATGTCGTGTTCATCTCTAACCACATCAGCTGGATCGACATCCTCGCGATCGCGGGGTCCAGCGGCAGCGCGTTCGTCGCCAAGGCCGAGTTGCGCAAGGCACCGGTGGTCGGCTGGCTGTGCACGCTCAACCGCACGGTCTTCGTGTCGCGCGAGGACCGCATGGGCGTCGCCGACCAGATCAACCGGCTGAAGGATGCCATCGCCGAGACCTGGAGCATCACGATCTTCCCCGAAGGAACGACCGACGACGGCAAGTCACTGCTCCCGTTCAAGTCGCCACTGCTCCGCGTGCTGGAGCCCGCTCCGCCGGGCGTGATGGTCCAGCCGCTGGTGCTCGATTACGGCGATGTCGGGCCGGAGATCGCCTGGCTCGGCGCGGAACTCGGTCAGTACAACGCCCTTCGCGTGCTTGCCCGGCCGGGCAGTTTTCCCGTGCGCACAATCTACCTCGAACCGTTCCATCCCCGCGACTTCCCCGGCCGCAAGGCGATCGCGATGGAGGCACGCGCGCGGATCGAGGCAGCGATGGAGCCGATTTTGGGCGGTCCCGTCCCGGCGTTCGTGGGGCATGACTGGTGGGCGGAAAGGCGTTGGGCTTCGACCGAGGCAACGGTATAGGCGCCCCGATGACCGCGCCCAAAACCTACCACGTCAAATCATTCGGCTGCCAGATGAACGTCTATGACGGCGAGCGCATGGGCGAGCTGCTCGGCGCCGAGGGCATGGTCGCGGCCGAAAGCGCGGACGCGGCCGATGTCGTCGTGCTCAACACCTGCCATATCCGTGAAAGGGCTGTGCACCGCGTCTATTCGGAGATCGGCTCGCTCCGCCGTGAGGACGGCACGCGCCCGATGATCGCCGTCGCCGGATGCGTCGCACAGGCCGAGGGCGCTCAGGTCGCCAAGCGGTCCAAGGACGTCGACGTTGTCGTCGGCCCGCAGGCGTACCACCGCCTGCCCGCGATGCTGAAGGCGGCCCCCCGCGACGGCGTGCAGGTCGACACCGACATGCCGCTAGTCCCCAAGTTCGACGCGCTGCCAGCACGCGGCACCCAGCGCCCGTCGGCGTTCCTGACCGTGCAGGAAGGGTGCGACAAGTTCTGCACCTATTGCGTGGTGCCCTACACCCGCGGCGCCGAAGTCTCGCGGCCCCGCACGGCGATCATCGATGAGGCAAAGGCGCTGATCGACGGCGGCGCCAGGGAAATCACGCTGCTAGGGCAGAACGTCAACGCGTGGACCGATGGCGATACGGCCTTGCACGACATGATCGCGCTGCTCGACAAACTGCCGGGCCTCGCGCGCATCCGCTACACGACCAGCCACCCCAACGACATGCGCCAGGGCCTGATCGACGCGCACCGCGATGTCGAGAAACTGATGCCGTTTCTTCACCTGCCCGTGCAGTCGGGCAGCGACCGCGTGCTGCGCGCCATGAACCGCAGCCACGACCGCGACCAGTACCTCCGCCTCATCGAACGTGTTCGCATGGCGCGTCCCGACATCGCGATCTCGGGCGACTTCATCGTCGGCTTCCCCGGCGAGACCGATGCCGAGTTCGAGGAGACCCTGGGGATCGTCCGCGAGGTCGGCTACGCCCAGGCCTTCAGCTTCGCCTATTCCCCCCGCCCCGGCACCCCCGCCGCGACGATGGATGCACAGGTCGAAAAGGCCGTGATGGACGAACGCCTGCAACGCCTGCAGGCCCTGCTCAACGAACAGCAGCACGCGTTCAACGCGGCGAGCGTGGGCGTGCAGACGCAAGTGCTGATCGAACGCCGCGGCAAACTCCCCGGCCAGATGCTCGGCAAGTCGCCGTGGCTGCAATCGGTGCATGTCGTAGACCCGGCGCTGGGCGTGGGGGATCTGGTCGAGGTCGATCTGGTGGCTGCGGGGCCGAATTCGCTGACCGGCGCAATTTTAGCGCAGGCGGCGTGACGGGCGGCGGCGCTTGCCCGAAAGCATCACCGCAATCCAGCACACGTCAGGGGACAGCGCATATCGCTATCCCCTGTCATGCAGCCGGACCGAAACCGGTAAGCTGTCGCCGTAACTTTCCGTAAATCGCGTTAGCTAAATCAGTTAAAGAGTGCGGGCTTATCGCCGCCTTCGACGTAGCGCGTGAATTCTTCGGTGTAGCGCTTCGTCAAGACAGCCTGATCGGCTTCGCTTTGGGCAAGATCGGCAAACCAGGTACCTTCCTCCTCGTACATATGCTGTGCAACCGCATCCCGCACATGGGTGAGCTTATCCGTATAATCGTCGCTCGCCGGATCGAGGCCTTCCAACAGGAACATTTCGGTCTTGGCCGTGGCCTGCTGCGAATATGCCGTCGTTGCACCATGCTGGTGCCCGGTATCGACCATTGCCGGATACAGAACGGACTCCTCGGCGTTGGCGTGACCTGTCAGGAAAACACCCAACTCTTTATGCGCAGCCGCTCGACCGGCACTGTCGGCCGCCGTCAAAGCCTGGGCGAACAGGCTTTCCAACTTCAGATGGTGATCGAGGATCATGCCGACCCACTCGGCATTTCCGGTGAGGCCACGAAACTTCGCACGCGCTTCCGCGCGATCTTCTTCGTTCGCCAGCGGCATCACCGCGGCGGCAACTTTATCTAGTATTGACATGGACTTACTCCTCGGTTCGATTGCTGAACCACCCGCACCCGCCGACGTTCCTCTTGCGAGTCAGTCTCACTGCGTCCTGAAGCTGAAGTATTGTTTTCGTACGAAGTCTGTCATCTCGGCGATTGTACGGCCTTCCAGCTCTTCGCGATTTCTTGCTGTCCTCGACGTCTCGATGCTGTCATCATTCGCGCGCACGCGCGGCGTTGCAGCATGCGCCGCGATGTGGATGATGTGAGTGACGTTGCGCGTACATAGGATGACCATTTGAGCCGAAAGCCACAGCCCGCCGCCCTCGGTGACAAGAGCCGTATCGAGGTCATGTTCGACAAGCCCCAGTTGCTGGGGCGCGTGTTCGGGGAATACGACCAGAACCTGGTCGCGCTGGAGAACAGGCTGGGCACCTATATCCTCGCGCGTGGCAACCGGGTGCAGATCGAGGGGGAGGCATCCGCCACCGCCCGCACCCGCGACGTCCTGAACGATCTCTACAACCGCGTCGTGAAGGGCGAGGACGTCGACATGGGCCTCGTCGATGCGGTGATCGCCATGTCATCCGAACCGACATTGGACGGCATCATCCGCCACGAACCCGGCGGCGCGCCCGGCCCGATGATCCGCACGCGCAAAAAGACCATCGTGCCGCGCTCGGCAACGCAGGCCCGCTATATCGAGGCGCTGAACCGCAACGACATCATTTTCGCGCTGGGCCCGGCGGGAACCGGCAAGACCTATCTCGCGGTGGCCCAGGCCGTGTCTCAGCTGATCACCGGCAGCGTCGATCGCCTCATCCTGTCGCGCCCTGCGGTCGAGGCGGGCGAGAAGATCGGCTTCCTGCCCGGCGACATGAAGGAAAAGGTCGATCCGTATTTGCGCCCGCTGTACGACGCGCTCTACGACTGCCTGCCCGCCGAACAGGTCGAGCGGCGCATCGCCAGCGGCGAGATCGAGATCGCGCCGATCGCCTTCATGCGCGGCCGCACGCTCGCGGAATCGTTCATCATCCTCGACGAGGCGCAGAACACCACGCCCGCGCAGATGAAGATGTTCCTGACGCGCTTCGGCCAGAACAGCCGCATGGTCGTGTGCGGCGACCCCAACCAGACCGACCTTCCCAAAGGACAGGAATCGGGCCTGAACGATGGTGTCGCACGGCTGGACGGGGTCGAGGGGATCGAGATGGTCCGCTTCGGCATTGCCGACGTGGTCCGCCACCCGGTCGTGGGCCGCATCGTACAGGCATATGAGGGACCGGATGCTTGATACGGTCGCGCTGCGCGAGGAGCCCTGGCCCGAGGGCGACTGGCAGGGATTAGCCGAGCGCGCCGCCAACGCCGCAGTCTCGGCGAGTCCGCAAGCTGAACTCGGTACCATGGCAGCGGCGATAGAGGTCGCCGTCCGCCTGACATCCGACGACGAGGTGCAGACGCTCAACCGCCAGTACCGGCACCAGGACAAGCCGACCAACGTGCTGTCCTTCCCCATGGTCCAGCCCGACCTGATCGAGACGCTGGCCAACACCGACGATGGCGAGGTGTTGCTGGGCGACATCGTCCTCGCCCACGGTGTCTGTGCGCGCGAAGCGGCGGAGAAAGGCGTATCGCTTGCCGACCACGCGGCGCACCTGATTGTGCATGGTACCCTTCATCTGTTAGGACACGACCACATGGACGACGCGGAAGCGGAGCACATGGAAGCGATTGAGCGGGCCGCAATGTCCGCGCTGGGTCTGCATGACCCCTACGAGGACGATGAAACCCCCAAATGAAAGAGGGCGACAGTAGCCGCGATACGAGCGGTATCTGGACCAACATAAAGGCACTGTTCGGCGACACGCCCGAACCCAGCCTGCGCGAACAGATCGCGGAGGTTATCGACGAGCATGAGGACGATCCGGCGCCTGACGACCACGGTGACCTGTCCCCCGTCGAACGCGACATGGTACGCAACCTGCTCGATTTCGGACCCCGCACCGTCGACGACGTCGGCGTGCCGCGCGCGGACATCGTGGCGGTGCCGGAGACGACCAGCTTCGTCGACCTGGTGGCCATCATCGCCGACGCGCCGCACAGCCGCCTGCCGGTCTATCGCGACAATCTCGACCAGATCACCGGCATGGTCCACATCAAGGACGCCTTCGCAATCCTGGCGCGCGGCAAGCCGTTTCCGAAGGATATCGCGGGCCTGATCCGCCAGCCGCTGTACGTGCCGCAGTCGATGGGCGTGCTCGACCTGTTGCAGGAGATGAAGGCGAAGCGGGTCCATCTCGCGATCGTCATCGACGAATATTCGGGAACCGAGGGGCTCGTGACCATCGAGGACCTGATCGAGGAGATCGTCGGCGACATCGAGGACGAAACCGATAGCGAAGCCGCCCCCATGCTGGTCGCGCTGGACGACGGCCTGTGGGAAGCCGATGCGCGCGCCGAGCTGGAAGACGTCGCCGACGAGGTCGATAAGCGGCTCGCCGAAGTCGATGGCGACGTCGATACCATCGGCGGCCTCGCGTTCGTGCTGGCGGGACATGTACCGCAACCCGGCGAAGTCGTGACGCATTCCAGCGGCTGGCGGATCGAAGTGACCGAGGGCGACACCCGGCGCGCGAAACGCGTTCGCCTGCACCCGCCCGCAGTCGCCGAGCCCACTGGCGCCGAGGGCAAGTGACCGCCATAGTGCGGGCATGAAACTCCGCAGCAAACTGCTCGTCCTGTTCGCCATCGTCGCCGTCGTATTCGGCGCGGCATGGGTCATCCTGACCAAGGGCGATACCGCCCAGTTGAGCGTCGAGGCCGTTTCGGGTCCGAAGCCCAAGATCACGCCCGCGCGCACCGAAGTCATTCCGACGGTGAAGGTCGCATCGGTCGTGGGCTGGGCGGATGGAGCGAAGCCGGTCCCCGCGGCGGGTCTTGCGGTCGGCCAGTTCGCGGCGGGCCTCGACCACCCACGCTGGCTCCACGAACTGCCCAACGGCGATGTCCTCGTCGCCGAGACCAATTCCCCCCCGCGCGAGACCAAGGGTATCGCCGACTGGATCATGGGCCTGTTGATGAAGCGCGCGGGCGCCGGCGTGCCCTCCGCGGACCGCATAACCTTGCTGCGCGATGCCGATGGCGATGGCGTGGCGGAAATGAAGGTGCCGTTCCTGACCGGTCTTGCCTCACCGTTCGGCATGGCACTGGTCGGCGACCAGTTGTACATCGGCAACCACGACGCGCTGGTCGTCGTCCCGTACACCGCAGGTGAAACGCGGATCACGGCAAAGCCGAAAAAGGTCATGGACCTGCCCGGCGGCGGCAATCACTGGGCAAAGAATGTCGTCGCGTCGCCCGACAACCAGATCCTCTACATCTCGGTCGGATCGTCGTCGAACATCGCCGAAAACGGGATGGAGGCCGAGGATTATCGCGCCAACATCCTAGAGCTCAATCTGCGTACCAAGGGCGTCCGCATCTTCGCGACCGGCCTGCGCAATCCTGTCGGCATGGCGTGGGAGCCGAAGAGCCAGGCGCTATGGACCGTCGTCAACGAGCGCGACATGCTGGGCGGCGACCTGGCGCCCGATTACATGACCCGCGTCGATTTCGGCGCCTTCTACGGTTGGCCCTACAGCTATTGGGGCGGGTACGAAGACAAGCGCGTTCCAGAACGGCCGGACCTGCTGCAATATACCAAGCGCCCCGACTATGCGCTGGGGCCGCACACGGCGTCGCTGGGCCTCGCGTTCGGATCGCTGGGCAGTTTCCAGAACGGCGCTTTCGTCGGCCAGCATGGCAGCTGGAACCGCCAGCCGGTCTCCGGCTACAAGGTGACTTTCGTCCCCTTCGGCGATCGCGGCTTTCCTATCAACGGGTCTGGGGGCGCCATGCGCGACGTGCTGACCGGTTTCCTCGACAAGGACGGCCGCGCGCAGGGTCGCCCCGTCGGCGTCATCACGCGGAGCAAGGGCGACCTGCTAGTTGCCGACGATGTCGGCAACCGCATCTGGCGCGTGACGGCGAAGTAGCGTCTAGATCCTGACCAGCATCTTGCCGGTATTCTTGCCGGTGAAGAGGCCGAGGAACGCCTCGGGCGCGCGGTCCAGTCCGTCATAGACGGTATCGCGCGCCTTGAACTGGCCGCTGGCGACCAACGCACCCGCGTCCGCAAGGAATTCGGGCATCCGCGGGAAGAAGTCCGACAGCAACAGCCCCTGGATCCGCAGGCGCATGCCGATGACCCGCATGATGTATTTCAATGCCATCGGCTCGTTGCTGTTGTAGCCGTCGATCATGCCGCAGATCGCGAAGCGCCCGCCGAGCCGGGCCGTCGCCAATGCGGCGTCGAGGTGGTCGCCGCCGACATTGTCGAAATAGACGTCGATCCCCTTGGGCGCTGCTTCCTGAAGCTGCGGCAAAACCGGCCCGGCCTTATAGTCGATACAGGCATCAGCACCCAGATCCTTGACCCATGCGCATTTCTCCGGCCCGCCTGCGGAACCGATCACGGTCATACCCTTTGCCTTGGCGATCTGGACCACGGCAGACCCGACCGCACCGGCAGCGGCGGAAACGAACACGATGTCGCCTTCCTTTGCGCTTGCCGAGTCCAACAGCCCGAACCATGCTGTGGCGCCGGTCAGGCCCAGGTTGCCGAGGAACATCTCGATGGGCGGGCCGGACGCGGGCAGCTTGCCCGGCGGCATGCCGCCGACGGTCTGCACCACCGACACGTCGCGCCATCCCATCATGTGCATCACCTTGTCGCCGACCGCATAGCCGTCCGCGCGGCTCTCGGTCACCGTCCCGACGGCACCGCCGCTCATCGGCTCACCCAGCGCGAACGGCGGGACGTAGCTTTTCACGTCGTTCATGCGTCCGCGCATGTAAGGGTCCACCGACAGGAAAGCATTGGCGACGCGGATTTCGCCATCCTCCAGCGGCGCGTCGGCAGTCGTTTTCAACTCGAAGTTCGCCGCCGTCGGCATTCCCGCCGGCCGCGACGCCAGACACCATGCACGCGCCATCGCAATCGTCTCCCGATTCAGTTTTATCGGGCAACCTTGCACGAAAAAGGGGCCCGGCAACAGCCGGGCCCCTGATTACGATGCGCTGCGGTCAGTAGGTGGCCGAAAACGCGCGATTCAAATTGCGCGGGCCGTTGCCGTACCGCGTATCATTGTCGGTCCGGTCGCCGAACAGCGCACCATTGCGCTCCTCGTCGCGCCAGGCCGACTTCGCTTCGATCGACGACTTGCGGATCTTCACCTTGTCGTCGACCGTGTCGATCCAGCTCGACGGGATGGAATAGTGATGCCCGCCGGCTTCCGGATCGCTCCGCGTCAGGATGATGCGGTCGCCGCGGACCTTGTCGACGGTCCCGATATGCTCGCCGTCCGACCCGACTACATCCATGTGTTCGTTGACCCGGTCGAGCGTCGAACGTTGCGTCTGCCGCTGCGAACGCCAGCCGTGGAACTCGTTGTCAAACCGCGACTGGTGCTCGCGACGGTACTCGTCATAGTCGCGGTCGAGCGCATCGATCTGGCGCTGGCGCCAGTCGTGATAGCTCGGGTCGTGGGGCGTCTGGCGCTGCGCACGATAGGTGCCGTAGCTGGCTCCACCATTGCGATAGTTGCGCTCGTCCTCGATGGCATCATGCTCACGGCGGCGTTCCGCTTCCTCGTCGCCGAACCACGACCGTACCTCGTCCCCGGCGCGATCGAAGAAGCCGCGCTCATGATCGTCGCGGTCACGGTCACGGTCACGGTCACGATAATCGGCGCGTTGCGCGCTGAAGCGATAGCGGTCGTTCGGCCCATAGTCGAAACGGTCGCGGCCGTACCGGCCTCGATCGGGTTCCGGTCCATAACCATAGCGTGATCCGGTGGGATTGCTGGTTCCGCGTCCATAGCCGCGACCATCGTCGTTGCGGTCGTAACCCATTGTTCTCTCCTCGCGATTGACGGGCGCAGGGGCGTCGCCCGCCGTGCGCGATTCAACGGAGGAAGTCTTTTCGCGTTCCCGGAAAGCGACGAGTTGCTGCATGATGGCGTCGGCGCGTGAGGGCGTTGCAAGGCCAAATAACGAGCGCTAATGAACCGGGCTTCTGGTGAGGGGCTGTAGCTCAGTTGGGAGAGCGCGTCGTTCGCAATGACGAGGTCAGCGGTTCGATCCCGCTCAGCTCCACCAGAAATCCGGCGGCTATTTATACATCCCCTCGCGCAGGTTGATGCCGTGTTCGACCCACATCTTCAGCGCGCACAGCATCTGCGACCAGCCCATGCAGTTGCCATATGATCCCTTCACGCCGCTCGGCGTATCCCGCCAGCCCGCCTCGCTGATCGTCACAAGCGTGCGGCCGTCGCCCAGGTCCTCGAAGTCCATCGTCACGTCGATCCTGTAGGCGGCATCGCCCTTCGCCCCCTGGTCGTTCGCGTCCCAGCGCAAATGAATATGCTTGTCCGGATCGACCCGAACCACCTCGACCGGAAACGCGCCGGGAAAATCGTGGAAGTCCCAGGTCACCGTCGCGCCCGTTTCCAGCCGCCCCTTCGCGCTGCCGGTCGTGAAATAATGCGACAGCGTGTCGGGATCGGCGACCGCCTCGAACACTTCGGACACCGGCTTCGAAATACGGGCGAACACGCTGAAGGTCTGATCCACGGACGATCTCCTCTTGAGTCGTTCGATTTTATGTTATAGAAATATAACATGTCAATCGCAGAGGCACACGACCGGGTTTTCAAGGCACTGTCGGCCGGTGTCCGCCGCCAGATCCTGGACGATCTGCGCGACCAGCCGCTGACCACCGGCACGCTATGCGCGCACTTCCCCGAGCTCGATCGCTGTACGGTGATGCAGCACCTGCGCGTGCTGGAGGATGCCGATCTGGTGACGGTGGTGCGACGCGGGCGCGAGCGGTGGAACTACCTCAACCCGCTGCCCATCCACGACATCCACGAACGCTGGATCGGCCCGCATGCAAAGGGCGCGGTGGCGCTGCTTAACAGGCTGAAGACCGACGTCGAAAACGCCTGAGGCCTATTTGGCCTCCGCCGAACGTGCATGTTCCGCAATCAGATTTGCCAATCGCGGCATCTGCGATGGCGGAAGGTCGTGCGCCATTTCCTCGATCACCTCGAGCCGCGCACCCGCGATACGGTCCGCGATGTCGACGCTGCAGGCGAGCGGGATCAGCGGATCGGCGGCGCCATGCACGACCAGGGTCGGCGCCCTGATGTGCACCAGCCGTTCCGCGCGCGATCCGTCTGCGAAGATCGCGAGGATCTGGCGGCGCGTTCCCATGGGATTGTCGCCGCGCTTGAACGCCTTTTCGGCGATCGCCTGAAACGCATCCGGTTTTCGTGCTGCATCGGGGAAAGATACGAGTTCCAGCGTGCGGGCGCGCCGGGCGGTGGACACTTCGCGCGGCGGATAGGCCGACCGCGGTTCGAGCAGCACCCTGCGCACCTGCGGCGCAGGCCCGGGCAATCCGGGTGCCCCGCTCGACGACATGACCGAGGTCAGGCTGATGACACGTTCCGGCGCCTTCGCGGCCAGAATCTGCGCGATCATGCCGCCCATCGACGCGCCCACCACATGTGCCGCCGGGATGTCGAGCGCATCCATCAGTCCCGCGGCATCGTCCGCCATGTCGTCGAGCGTGTAGCCCAAAGGCACCGAAAACCCGAGCCGCTTCGCCGCCAGCGCCCACAGCAGATTGGGTGCGGGCGCTTCATGAAGATGCGTCGACTTGCCAATGTCGCGGTTGTCGTAACGGATGACGCGGAAGCCCGCCTTCACCAGCGATTTCACCAGCGACTTGGGCCATCCGATCAGCTGCGTCCCGACACCCATGATCAGCAGGATCACCGGCGCGTCGGGGTCACCCCTGTCCTTGTAGAAGAGATCGACGCCGTTCGCGCGGACGGTAGGCACATCGATGTCCTAATCGTGCGCCGCGAGCCAGGGTCTCAGGACCGCGAGGAACGCTGCGGGATTGTCGTTCATGATCGTGTGCGCGGCGCGCGGGATTTCGCGGAACGTCGCGTCCGGCACCGATTTGGCAAAGCCGTTCACTGTCGCCGGAATGGCCTCGTCATGCTCGCCCGCCACGAACAGCGTCCGTCGCCCGTCGAGCTTTCCGAGCAGGGGGCGGCCGTCATAGTCCTTCAGCACGCCGCTCGCCGTGAATTCCGCGCGGCCCCAGAGGTGGTTGTATACGTCGGCACTGAAACTGCGCGGCAGTGCCGCCTTGTACGCCGCGATCGCGGGCGGCGGGTCTGTCAAATGGACATGGCGATTGTAAAAGGCGTCGGTCGCCGCATCGCATTCCGCCTGGCTGTGCGCGCCGGGCGTATCGCATTCATAGAGAAGCTTTCGGATCGGGGCCGGCATGGCGTCCTTCAGACGCTTGGCGTCGCGCAACCAGATTTCGGTAGACACCAGCGGTGACTGAAGGATGACACTGGCCAGTGCGGGCGGGCGAAGCGCCGCATATTCCAGGGCAACGGTTCCGCCCCAGCTCGCCCCCAGCACATGCCAGCGCTTCACGCCGAGCGCCGTCCGGATCGCATCGAGTTCGGATACGAAGCGCCGCACCGTCCAGTTCGCCGGGTCGCCCGGATGATCGGACCGCCCGCTGTCGAGCTGGTCGTACAGGATGACGGCACGATCGTTCGCCAGCGCCGTCGCGTTGAGGAAATACCAATGCGCGCTGCCCGGCCCGCCATGCAGGAAGACGATCGGCGGTCGCCCGTTCCCGACATCCCCGTTGATCCGCACATAGACCCGGCCGCCCTGGACCGGGATCATGGCTTCGCGATCGGGTTTGATCTGTGCCGCAGGGAGCAGCGGACCGGTCGCGGCTTCACCACGCATGGCAAGGCACGCGGCGCCGGTACCGACGAACATACGGCGAGAGAGCATCGCCGGCGCCACGGTCAGGCCTTGTAAAGCGCGTCGAGCCGCTCGCCATAAACTTCCCGGATCTTGTGGCGGCGGATCTTCATCGACGGTGTCAGCATCTCGTTGTCGACGGTGAACGCATCGGGCGTCAAAACGACACGGCGCACCTTTTCGATGACCGACAGGTCGGCGTTTACCCGGTCGACCGCCGCCTGTACCGCGCGCATCACCGCCGGATCGCTGCACAGCTGGCTGCAATCGGGCTTCATGTCCTGCGCGACGCACCATTCCATCAGCCATTCGGGATCGGGCACGACAAGGCCGACGAGGTGCGGCCGCTTGTCGCCGACGACCATCGCCTGCAGGATTTCAGGCTGCAGCGTCAGCATCCCTTCGATCTTCTGCGGGCTGACGTTGTCGCCCTTGTCGTTGACGATCAGGTCTTTCTTGCGGTCGGTAATGACGATGCGGCCGCGATCATCGATGTGGCCGACGTCGCCCGTGTGCAGCCAACCGTCCTGCAGAACCCGCGCGGTTTCGGCGGGGTTGTTCCAGTAACCGTGCATGACGAGCTCGCCGCGGACCAGGATTTCGCCGTCGTCGGCGATGCGGACTTCCGTGTCCTTCATCGGCGGGCCCACAGTATCCATCTTGATGCCGACCTTTGCCCGGTTGCAGCTGATGACCGGACCCGCTTCGGTCTGGCCATAACCCTGCAACAGGTTGAGCCCCAGCGCGTGGAAGAACACGCCGATATCCGGGTTGAGCGGCGCGCCGCCCGACACCAGCGCCTTTATCCGTCCGCCGAACTTGGCCTGAACCTTCGGCCGCAACGTCTTCTTGATGAACAGGTCGACCGGCTTGTCCCAGAAGGGAATGCCCCTGCCCAGATCCTTGGCGCCCAGCGAAATCGCGCGCTGCAACAGCTTGGGCGCGAGGCCGCCCTGTTTCTCGATGCCCTTCACGATGCGCGCGCGCAGCACTTCGAACAGGCGCGGCACGACGACCATCAGGGTCGGGCGAACTTCCTCGATGTTCGATCCGAGTTTCTCCAGCCCCTCGGAATAATAGATTTGCCCGCCGAGCGAGATCGGCAGGAACTGTCCGCCCGAATGTTCATAGGCGTGGCTGAGCGGCAGGAAGGAAAGGAAAACCTCGTCGTCCCAGCCATAATCGTTCGAGATGATATCGATGCAGCCCGCCACATTGTGCAGGATCGCGCCATGATGCTGGCGCACGCCGCGCGGCGCCCCGCCCGTACCGCTGGTGTAGATCAGGCAGGCAAGGTCGTCGCGCTTGAAGGTCGCGCCCGCGGCGACCGCCGCAACGTCGCCGGGGTGATCGGCGATCATCTTTTTCCAGTCGTGGAGCGCGACATCGCCCGACTGGCCGATCCGGATATCCTCGATGCCGATGACCAGTTTGCAATGCACCGACCGCAGCACGGCGGGTACCAGCGTACGGGCCAGCTTCGCCGTCGATACGATGACTGCCCGCGCGCCTGAATCGCCAAGGATGTGCGCGTGGTCGCGTTCGGTATTCGTGACATAGGTCGGAACCGTCACACAGCCCGCGGCCATGATCGCCAGGTCCGCGATGCACCATTCGGGGCGGTTTTCGCTGACCAGCGCCACACGGTCGCCGGGTTCCAGGCCAAGCGCTTTCAACGCCGTGGCGATCGAGGCCACCTGTTTTGCAGTCTCGGTCCAGCTCAGCGGCCGCCATGTGCCGTCGCGCTTCGCCCACAGGAATGGCTTGTTGCCGTTCTCCTGCGCGCGCGCGAAGAACATCGTGACGAGATTGGGGAAATGTTCGAACGTCCGCATGTCTCTCCTGGCGCCCTTACGTTTATTCTTCTTTGTAGATGCAAGCCGCACGAATGAGTAGCCGATGATGTCCGCATGGACGAGTTCTCATTCTTCGCTATGGCCATCCACCGATATCTGTTGGGGAATCCGATGAAGCAAGTTCGGCAAGTGTGGATGGTGCTGTGTCTCGCGGCGCTGACGGCCTGCGCCACGACGCCGAAGCAGGTCGCGGCGCCAGAGCCGGTAAAGGGCCACGCGTCGCAGCCATCCGCACACAAGTCGCAGATCTTCGTCGTGACCGCCAACCCGCTTGCGACCGACGCCGGCATGGCCGTCCTGCGCCGCGGTGGCAGCGCGGTGGATGCCGCGATCGCGGTCCAGGCGATGCTGTCGCTCGTCGAACCGCAGAGTTCGGGGATCGGCGGCGGCGCCTTCCTGACCTGGTACGATGGCAAGGCGAAATCCGTGACTGTGTATGACGGCCGCGAGATGGCGCCGGCCGGCGCCGCGCCGGACATGTTCGTCGGGTCCGACGGCAAGCCGCTGCCGTTCAACCAGGCCGTGGTCAGCGGCCGGGCGACCGGCGTTCCCGGAGCGGTCAAGATGCTTGCGACGGTCCACGGCGACCATGGCAAGCTGCCCTGGAACGCGCTGTTCGGCGACGCCCGGCAGACGGCGAGCGACGGGTTCATCGTTTCACCGCGGCTCGCACGCTTCTTCAAATATGGCTTCGCCGAACTCGCGATGCCGGACGTGCGCGCCTATTTCATGAAGCCGAACGGAAGCTGGCTGCAGGCGGGCGATCGCCTGCGCAATCCCGCCTATGCCGCTTTCCTGACGCGTCTCGCGAGCGAAGGGCCCGCTGCGCTCTATGCCGGCGAAACCGCGCGGAGAATCGTCGATCGCACGCATGCCGATCCATTGCCGGGTACGATGACCCTCGCCGATCTTGCCGCCTATCGCCCGGTCAAGCGCGAAGCATTGTGCCGCCCGTATCGCGTGTACCTGGTGTGCGCGCCGCCGCCGCCCGCGAGCGGCGTCGGCACGCTCGAACTGCTCGGGATCCTCGCCCATACCGACATCGCGTCGCGCACGCCGGACGATCCGCAGGCCTGGTACCTGTTCGCAGAGGCCAGCCGGCTGATGTATGCCGATCGCGACCGTTATGTCGGCGATCCGGCGTTCGTGACCGTTCCCGTCACCGGCCTTCTCGACCCCGCCTATGTCGCGGCGCGTGCCAAGCTGATCGGAACAAGCGCTGCCGCGGCGCCGCCCGCACCCGGCACGCCCGCAGGGGCGACGCTCGCCGCGCGCGATGCGACGTTCGAGCCCACGGGCACTTCGCACATCGTGATCGGCGACGCCGACGGCAATGTCGTGTCGATGACGACCACCGTCGAATCGATCTTCGGCACCGGCCGCATGGTCGACGGGTTCTTCCTCAACAACCAGCTGACCGATTTCTCGTTCAGCCCCCGCGACGAGCAGGGGCGCGTCGCGGCCAATGCGGTGGCGCCGGGCAAGCGCCCGCGATCTTCCATGACGCCGCTGGTCCTGCTCGATGCAAAGCATGAGTTCGCCGGTGCGATCGGGTCGGCAGGGGGCAATGCGATCCTTGCCTATGTCGCGAAATCGCTGGTCGCGGCGGTCGACTGGGGACTGCCCATGCAACAGGCGATCGCGCTTCCCAATCTCGTGGCAAGGGGGCCGAACTTCCAGGGCGAAGTCGACCGGTTTCCGCCTGTTGCCCTCGAAGGATTGCGGGCACGCGGCGTCGACCTGAAGCCGGGCCAGGGCGAGGATTCAGGGGTTCACGGCGTCATCGTGCGCGACGGCCGGATCGACGGTGGGTTCGATCCGCGGCGCGAGGGCAAGTTCGTGATCGAGACGCCGCCCCAGCCTTAAGCGTCCACTCCCACCGCCTCCGCGACGGTTGCAAATCCGTCGTCGTGCAGGTGCTTGACCAGCCCCGCTGCGATCCGGCGGACAAGGCCCGGACCGTGGAACGCGAGCGCCGAATAGAGCTGGGCCAGCGACGCCCCGGCGCGGATGCGGTGATAGGCTTCGTCCGCGCTGTCGATACCGCCCGCCGCGATCAGGGGGATTTCGCCGCCGGACGCGCGCCGGAAGGCCCGCAGCTTTTCATGCGCGAGGTGGCGGAGCGGCTTGCCGGACAATCCGCCCGCCTCCCCTGCGTCGCGTGACGTCAGCAGCGGGCGCGACAGGGTGGTGTTGCCGATGATCAGCGCGTCGACCTGCCCCGCCGCCACCTTGATCACGGCGTCGATCTCGTCGTTTTCCAGGTCCGGCGCGAGTTTCAGGAACAGCGGCGGATCGCCCGCCCGGCGCGCCTCGCCCACCGCGTCGAGCAGCTCGCGCAACGCCCCCGCATCCTGCAGCCCGCGCAGGCCCGGGGTGTTCGGCGACGAGATGTTGACCGTCAGGTAATCCGCGACATCCGCCATTGCCCGGACCCCCGCGACATAATCCGCCACCCGGTCCGCCGCATCCTTGTTCGCCCCGACATTGACCCCGACAATCCCCCGCCGGACCCGACGCGCCAGCCGCACATGCGCAGCGACGTGACCGTCATTGTTGAACCCCATCCTATTGATAACCCCCTCCTCCTCGACGAGGCGGAACACACGGGGTTTGGGATTGCCGTCCTGTGGCAAGGGGGTCAGCGAACCGACCTCGACGAACCCGAAACCAAGGCCGAGCATGGCGTCGGGCACCTCGGCGTTCTTGTCGAACCCTGCGGCAAGCCCAATAGGCGACGGGAAGTCGAGGCCCGCGACCCGTATCGCCAGCGCCGGGTCGTGCGCGGGCAGTCGCTGAGGCGCGAAACGCAGGGCCGCTACCGTCATGCGGTGCGCGCGTTCGGCGTCGATCTGGAACAGGATCGGGCGGGCAAGAGCGAACAATGTCATGCGGTTCGCGCTATGCGGTCGCGTTCCTTGCGTCAAAAAAGGACATTCATTTGCGATTAATTCGCGCCTTGATGTCGATTCTATCCAATACGACTCATGCTGCAGCTGCGTATTGGCGTTCTTGCGACCCGAAGGGCTCTGGGCTTTTTGTCCAGAAACCTTTTCCTGGCGGTTCGGAGCGGCAACGTTCCGGACCGCTTTCTTTTGGGTCCGCCGCATCGTATCAAAGATAGAACGACTCGGGCGCGCATATGGCTGAAAATGGGTCACATTCCGGAGCGGTGACGCTCGACTATGCGATTCCGCCAGAGGATTTGCGCGAACATCTGTCGGTTTTCTACGAATTTCGCGCCGACGTTCCGGTTTTCGAAGACACGGACAAGGCGGATTTCGCGCAGTTCCGGTTCCTGTTCAGCGGTTCGGGAACCTATCGCTTCGCCGACGGCCACGAACAGCGCGCACCGGCCATCCAGATCGTAGGAGCAACGACCGGCCCCACCCACGTACGAGTCGAGGGGCCAGTGCACATGTTCGGCGTGGGCATCCTTCCCGCGGGCTGGCCCACATTGCTCGATTTCGAGGCATCCCTGCTGGTCAATCGCGTGATCGACGCCACCGAATTGTTCGGCAATGCGCTGAACGGCGTCGCGGATGCCATGCTGGCCGCATCGACGATCGAAAAGAAGGTGGAGATCGGGTCGGCTCTTACGCGCCAGCTGATGGAGCGCGGCAATTCGGCAGCTTTCGACTTCACGCGCATCGTCGACGACTGGCTCGAGTCGTCGCCCAGTCCCCACATCGACGATCTGGTGATCGCGACCGGTCTGTCCCGCCGCCAGGTCGAGCGCCGTTGCAACGCATATTACGGCTCGCCGCCCAAGCAGCTCGCTAGGAAATACAGGGCATTGCGCGCGACGATCGCACTGGCGCGGGGCGATGCCGAGGCGACGACATTGCTGACCGAGGGTTTCTACGACCAGTCGCACTTCATCCGCGAGATCAAGGCATTTACCGGCATTACGCCCACCACGATCACCGATGACCTGCCGACCCTCGTTGCCCTGACGCTCAAGCGGACAGAGTTACGGGACCTCTCGCCCCGGATCAGCAAGGTTTGAGGTTGACGAATCACGGGCATGACCCCATTTGAAATCAGACTAATTTGATCTGATTGGACTGATGAAGCTTTCCAGCCTTGCCGATTATGCCGTCGTGATGATGAGCGCTGCTGCCCGTCATGGTTGCGGCGCACGCCTGTCGGCGACGTTGCTGGCCGATGAAACCGGCGTTCCCCTGCCGACTGCGCAGAAGCTGATGCAGAAGCTTGCCGCCGCGGGGCTGATGTCGTCGCTGCGCGGCTCGGGCGGCGGGTTCAAGCTGACCCGTCCCGCCGCCGCGATCACGCTCGCCGATATTATCGAGGCGATCGAAGGCCCTATCGCGATGACTGCCTGTGTCGAGACCGGGCGACATGACTGCGGGCTGGAAAAAACCTGCCAGACGAAGTCGCACTGGAGCGCGGTCAATGGCGCGGTGCGCGGTGCGCTCGCCGCGGTGCCGCTGACCCAGCTGGCGGAGGCGCGCCGATGACCAGCAAGAATGCCGCCGCTTTTGCCGCCGCCGACAAGGTCGCCGATTACGAACACGGCTGGTCGTCGGACATCGAAACCGACTTCGCGCCCAAGGGTCTGACCGAGGACACGGTCCGCTTCATCAGTGCCAAGAAAAATGAGCCCGAATGGATGCTCGACTGGCGGCTGAAGGCGTTTCGCATGTGGCAGACGATGACGCCGCCCGATTGGGCCAAGCTCAACGTGCCGCCGATCGATTACCAGGACGCGTACTATTACGCCGCGCCCAAGGCGAAGCCCAAGCTCGGCAGTCTCGACGAAGTCGATCCGGAAATCCTGCGCGTCTACGAAAAGCTCGGCATCCCGATCGAGGAACAGAAGATGCTCGCGGGGGTCGAGGGCAGCCGCAAGGTCGCGGTCGATGCCGTGTTCGACAGCGTCAGTGTTGCCACCACCTTTCGCGCCGAACTCGAGCGCGCGGGTGTCATCTTCCGGTCGATCAGCGAGGCGATCCGCGAATATCCCGACCTCGTGAAGCGTTGGCTGGGCAAGGTCGTGCCGATGCACGACAATTACTTCGCGACGCTCAACTGCGCGGTCTTCAGCGACGGGACGTTCGTCTACATCCCGGAGGGCGTCCGCTGCCCGATGGAGCTGAGCACCTATTTCCGCATCAATGCGGAGAACACCGGCCAGTTCGAACGCACGCTGATTGTCGCCGACAAGGGCAGCTATGTCAGCTACCTCGAAGGCTGCACCGCGCCGATGCGCGACGAAAACCAGTTGCATGCCGCCGTCGTCGAACTCGTCGCGCTCGACAACGCCGAGATCAAATATTCGACCGTGCAGAACTGGTACCCCGGCGACGAGAACGGCAAGGGCGGGATCTATAACTTCGTGACCAAGCGCGCTTTGTGCCAGGGGCGCAATTCCAAGGTCAGCTGGACGCAGGTCGAAACCGGCAGTGCCATCACCTGGAAATACCCCAGCTGCGTCCTGTCGGGCGAGAACAGCGTCGGCGAATTCTATTCGGTCGCGGTCACCAACAATTTCCAGCAGGCCGACACCGGCACCAAGATGATCCACCTCGGCAAGAACAGCCGGTCGACCATCGTGTCGAAGGGGATCAGCGCCGGGCACAGCAACAACACCTACCGCGGCCTCGTCCGCGTCGGCCCGACCGCGGAGAACGTCCGCAACTTCACCCAGTGCGACAGCCTGCTCCTCGGCGATAAATGCGGTGCGCACACCGTGCCGTATATCGAAGTCCGCAATCCGACCGCGCAGATCGAACATGAAGCGACCACCAGCAAGATCAGCGACGACCAGCTGTTCTACGCCATGCAGCGCGGCCTGAACGCGGAGGAATCGGTGGCGCTGATCGTCAACGGGTTTGCCAAGGAAGTACTGCAGCAGCTGCCAATGGAGTTTGCGGTCGAAGCGCAGAAGCTGCTGGGAATTTCGCTTGAGGGATCAGTCGGATGAGCGGCGACGGCGGACACGTAAGCGCCGATGGGGCTAACGGTAATTTGGCCGACGGATTGGGTCCATTCAATCCTGAACCCCTGAAGCAGCTAAGCGTAAATGGCGCTCCGATTGTGGAGCGGTCTCATGAGTATGTCCTTCCAAAGAAACTGAAACCAAATGCTCCAAATCAATAACCTCCACGCCACCGTCGGCGACAAGCCGATCCTCAAGGGCCTGACGCTCACGCTGAACGCGGGCGAGATCCATGCGATCATGGGGCCGAACGGCGCGGGCAAGTCGACGCTGGGCTATGTGCTTTCGGGACGGCCCGGGTATGAGGTGACCGAGGGTTCGGTGACGTTCAACGGGCAAGATCTCCTTTCCCTCGAACCCCATGAACGCGCCGCAGTGGGCCTGTTCCTCGGGTTCCAGTACCCGGTCGAAATTCCCGGCGTATCGAACGTCCAGTTCCTGCGCGAAGCACTGAACGCGCAGCGCAAAGGGCGCGGCGAAAAGCCGCTGTCGGGCGCCGAATTCCTGAAGGTCGCGCGCGCGCAGGCCGACGCTATGGGCATGGATATGGACATGCTCAAGCGCCCGGTGAACGTCGGTTTTTCGGGCGGCGAGAAGAAGCGGAACGAGATGGTGCAGATGGGCATCATCGACCCCGCGCTCGCGATCCTGGACGAGACCGACAGCGGCCTCGACATCGATGCGCTGCGTGTCGTCGGCGACGGCATCAACCGCATCATGCGCAAGCCGGACAAGGCGGTGCTGCTGATCACGCATTACCAGCGGCTGCTCGATTACGTGAAGCCGGACTTCGTCCACGTCCTCGCCGACGGCCGCATCACGCGCAGCGGCGGCCCTGAACTCGCGCTCGAACTCGAGCGCGAGGGATACCGGGAATTGGCCGCGTGATGAGCGCCGCAGGCCTCTCTTCCTTCTTCCTTCTCCGCGTCTCCGCGTCTCCGCGCGAACAAAAAGAAGGTGGGTTCGCGCGGAGACGCGGAGACGCAAAGAGAGTGCGCTCGCTGTGACTGCTCTCCCCACCCGCAAGGATGAAGCGTGGCGGTATAGCGATATCGACGCTGTCGAGCGCCTGTGGCCGGTGCCGCCCGCGATCGTCATCGATGTGCCTGTGGGCGAAAGTGTCGCGCATCACATCCTCGTCGAGGGCGGTATTCACGACTTCGCGATCACGCTCGGCGCAGGCGCGCGGCTCGATTTTCATGCGATGAGCTGGGGCGCGAGTTATGGCCGGATCGCGCTCGACGTGACCTTGCACGACGGCGCACACTTCGAATTCGGCGGCGTGCAGATCGCCGGTGGCACCGACACGGTCGAGATCGTGACCACCGTGCGCCACATCGAACCGAATGCGACCAGCAACCAGGTCGTCCGCTCGGTCCTCGGTGGGTCGGCAGTCGGCAGTTACCTCGGGAAGGTCGCGGTCGCCCGCGATGCGCAGAAAACCGACAGCGTCCAGTCGGTGAAGGCGATGCTGCTCGACCGCACCGCGACCGCAAACGCGAAGCCCGAACTCGAAATCTACGCCGACGACGTGAAGTGCGCGCATGGCGCAACGGTCGGCGAGTTGGACAAGACGGCGCTGTTCTACCTCGCAGCGCGCGGCCTGCCGCCCGCCGAAGCGCGGACGCTGCTGTTGCAGGCGTTCGTCGCGGAGGTGTTCACGGGCGCTGCGGCGCAGGAGGAACTGGAAGCAGCGGCGCTGGCGGCATTGGAGAAGCTGTCGTGACGACTGCCACTCTGGCCCGCCCGCTCGACAGCCGCGCCGACTTTCCGGGGATGGGCGACTGGCATTACCTCGATACCGCCGCGACAGCGCAAAAGCCGCAGGCCGTGATCGACGCGATCGCGCGTGCCTATGGCCCCGATTATGCGACCGTCCATCGCGGCGTATACGCCCGCTCGGCGAACATGACGCTTGCTTATGAAGCCGCGCGTCGCCGCGTCGCACAGTTCATCGGCGCGGGCTCCGAAAACGAGATCGTATTCGTCCGCGGCGCGACCGAGGCGATCAACCTCGTTGCGCAGAGCTATCCCGGCAAGGGCCGCGTTCTCGTCTCGCAGCTCGAGCATCATTCCAATATCGTGCCGTGGCAACTCGCGGGTTGGCAGGTCGACGTCTGTCCGTTGACCGCCGACGGCGTGATCGACCTCGACGCGGCGGAGGCGATGCTGACGCCCGCGCACACCATGGTCGCCTTCGCGCATGTCTCTAACGTGCTGGGCTCGGTCCTCGACGCGAAGCGCGCCGCGAAGCTCGCGCACGGGGTCGGTGCCAAGCTGCTGCTCGACGGGTGCCAGGCCGTGCCGCGCCTGCCGGTCGACGTCGCCGATCTCGACTGCGATTTCTACGCGTTCTCCGGTCACAAGATCTACGGCCCGACCGGTATCGGCGTTCTGTGGGGCCGGGCCGACCTGCTCGACGCGATGCCGCCGGTTCAGGGTGGCGGGTCGATGATCGACCGTGTCACCTTTGCGAAAACGACCTATGCCCCGGCGCCCGGCCGGTTCGAGGCGGGAACGCCCAACATCGTCGGTGTCGTCGGCCTCCATGTGGCGATCGATTACGTCGAAAGCATCGGCCTCGACGCGATCCATGCGCATGAGACTACGCTCGTCGCCCAGTGCCGCGATGCCCTTCGGTCGATCAATTCGGTCGTCCTCTACGGGCCGGAGGATGCGGCCGGCATCGTCAGTTTCAACGTCGAAGGGGTTCATCCGCACGACGTCGGCACTATCTTGGATGAGGAAGGCGTGGCGATCCGCGCGGGGCACCATTGCGCACAGCCGCTGATGGAGCATCTGGGCGTCGATGCGACCGCGCGGGCGAGTTTCGGGATTTACAATGGACCGGACGATGTGGCGGCGCTGGTGCGCGGCATCGAACGGGTAAGGAAGCTGTTCGGATGAGCGAGATACGAGCCGAGGAAGTCACCCATGTCGACGCGCCGCCCAAGGCGCGGGTCAGCGACGTCGTGGATGAAAGCCCCCGCGAAACCTTCGAGCGCAAGCGCGACTATCTCGAAGGATTCCTGAAGGCCGAGCCGCCGAAGCTGGCTTCCGGCGAACCGGGCGGCGACCTGTATGAGGCAGTCATCGCTTCGCTGAAAGAAATTTTCGACCCCGAGATCCCGGTCAACATCTACGACCTTGGCCTCATCTACGGCGTCGAGGTCGATGAAGGTCATGTTCATATAAATATGACACTGACCACCCCGCACTGCCCGGTCGCGGAATCGATGCCGATGGAGGTCGAACTGCGCGTCGGCAGTGTGCCCGGCGTCGGCGTGGTCGACGTCAATCTCGTCTGGGATCCGCCGTGGGATGCGAGCAAGATGACCGACGAGGCCCGCCTCGAACTGGGGATGCTGTGATGACCACGACCACCCGCGCGCGGCCTGCAGCGCTCAACCTGACCGCCGGTGCCGAGGCACGGATTGCAGACCTGATGGCTAAGGCGCCCGCAGGCGCTGTCGGCGTGAAGCTGTCGACCCCTCGCCGCGGCTGTTCGGGGCTCGCCTATTCGGTCGACTACGTCGAAGCCGCCAACCCTATGGACGAGAAGATCGAGACTGCGGGCGGCACGCTCTTCGTCGACGGTGCATCGGTGCTCTACCTGATCGGAAGCCGGATGGACTGGGTCGAGGACGATTTCACCGCAGGCTTCGTGTTCGAGAACCCGAACGCGAAGGGTGCTTGCGGCTGTGGCGAGAGCTTTACGGTCTAGAAGCTGACCGAGTAGCGCACCGCCGCACCGACATCGTTCGGCGCCGCGGCATAATGGCCCGGCTGCGTGCGGAAATAGGCGTTGGCCGTGATCCAGCCGGTTCCGAGCGGGCGGGCATACACTGCTTCCCAGTCACGCTCATGGCCCTGCGGCGCGAGCGAGAATGACTGGTATCCAGCACCCGACAGGTTGAGCGCCAGCGCCCCGCCCGTCACCCGCAGCGGTTCGGCATAACGGAATGCGAAGCTGTCCCCAGCCATAAGCAGGCCGTGCCGCTCGACACCGGCGCTGAGTGCCCGGCTGACCAGCGTCGAAGAACCGCGCACGGCATTGGCGCCGAGCGACGTCCAGCCCTGCCGCAACTGCCCCGTGATCCGCCAGTTGTTGCCGGCATCGAACGCAACATTGGCATCACCGAACCAGGTTACCGCACCATTACCGCCGAGTGCCGCATCGAAACGGCTGCCGAGCACGGTCGACTGTTCGTCGAGGCGCGTCAGCTTGGCAGTCACCGCGAACGGTCCGCGCGTCATGTCCAGCGCCGCCGAAATCTCGCCATAGCCATAACGGCGATAACCGTCGCCGCGCGGGCCGGTCAGGCCACGCTCCCACAGGCGCATGTCGCCGCTCTCGGCTGAAACGGTCAGGCCGATACGGCCGAGGCTCTGGCGGATCGCGAAAGCGCCGTTCGGTGCACGATCGAGGCTGCGGTCGACGATCAGGAACGGCGCGTCGCCCGCGCCCTGCGGCGAGGGAACCAGTCCGTCGGCACCGCGTCCGGCGCCGAAGCCGAATTTCAGCGTCTTCGAAACCGCGAACGACATGGCGCCGGCAAGAACGCGTGCGCGTTCTGCCTGACCCGATGTCAGCATCATGCGCTCGCTCTGGCCGCTGTTGTCGATCGAGATGGCGAAGCTCGTCCGCCGTCCCGCTGCTGAGAAACCGCGTGACGTGCTGGCCGAAAGCGCGGCGCTCAATGGCTGGGTCAGGCCGGTGTGCTGGATCGTGCCGGACAGATCGGTGTTGAAATCGCGTCCGAATTCGTCGCGGACGATTGCGCTCATGCCGGACTTCGCGGCATCGCCCATCGCGCCGCCCAGCGTCGCGTTGCTGGTCAGCGAAACCGGCACTGCCGAACCCGAAAGCGAGGTCGAACCCATGGGCGAAAACGCACGGGCGATGTTCAGCTCTCCGTTGCCATAGATCGCATCGACCCCCGTCGCGCCGCGATCGGTCGCCGAACGATAGAGCAGCGCCACGATCTGTTCGGGCGTCAGGCTGGGAAAGGCCTGGGCCAGCAACGCGACTGCACCGGAAATCACCGGCGTCGAAAACGATGTCCCGCTGAAAAGGAAGGCCGTGCCGGTCTGGTCGACCGAACGGACGCTGACGCCAAGCGCGGTCAGATAGTTCGCGGCGCTGCCACCGGCGCGGTTGGAAAAGCTTGCGATAGCGCCATTTCCATCCACCGCGCCTGCAATGATCACCAGGCCCCGGTTTGCCGGATCGTTCGCAAGCTGCGCCAGCGCGCTCGGATCGGCAGCTCCGTCGTTCCCCGCGGAAATAACGACGATCGTGCCTGCCGTCGTCGCCCGTCCGACGGCCGCGCGCAAATTGGAATTGGGCGCAGATCCGCCCAGCGACAGGTTCACGACCCGCGCCTGCGCGGCGACCGCCGCGTCCAGCGCCGCCGCGATGTTGTTGTCGCTGTGGCTGCAACCGCTACCGGCGCTGCCCGCCGTGCAGGTGCCGGGCGTGTCCGTCCGCAAAACGAGCAAGGTCGAATTGAAGGCGATACCCTGAATGCCGTTGTCGTTCTTCGCACCGAGCAGGACATCCGCAACCGCAGTACCATGCCCGCCCTCATCGGAAATGCCGCGGCTTCCGGCAAAGTCGCGCGAAGAAGTGCTGATCCGGCCCGCAAATTCGGGACTGGATGCGTTCACACCGGAATCGATGATCCCGACAGTGATGCCGGCACCTGTCGCGCCGGCATTATAGGCAGCAATTGCCTGCGCCTGCTTGGCGGCACCGGACAATTTGTATTCGGCAGTGTCGTAATCGATCGACGGATTGGGAATGGCGGGCACCGGCGTCGGCACGCTCGACGGCGTGGATGGCGTCGGCGTCGATGCCACGCCGCCCGCGCTGTCGCCGCCACAGGCGGTCAGCGCCAGGAGGGGCAACGTCATTCCAATCAAGAACAGCGATCTACGCATACCGGCTACCTTCCGAGTCATGAGCTGGAGGTAAGCATTTGTTAGGCACGCTTACAGACCGAAGTTGATTGCGCCAAGGGACAGTGCCGGTAAGGAACGTTCACCATGTCTGTCGACGAATCCGCGCCCGACCTTTCTCATATCGACGCGTGGATCTTCGATCTGGACAACACCCTGTACCCGGCATCGTGCGACCTGTTCGCGCTGATCGACGAACGCATGGGCGCTTTTATCCAGAAGCTCGTCGGCTGCGATGCGGTGCAGGCCCATGCGATCCAGAAACGCTATTTCCGCGACCATGGCACGACCCTGTCGGGCCTGATGGCGCTGCACGGCACCGATCCGCACGAATTCCTCGGCTATGTCCACGACATCGAACTCGACCGCATCGCGCACGACGCACGGCTGGTGGACGCCATCGCCCGGCTGCCCGGCCGCAAGCTGGTCTTCACCAACGGGGATGTGAATTACGCCGGGCGCGTGCTGGACCGGATCGGTTTGGGCGACAGCTTCGAGGCTATCCATGACATCCACGCGATGGATTACGTGCCGAAACCCGCACCGGCCAGCTACGCCGCGATGTGCGCGCGCTGGGACATCGACCCGGCGCGCGCGCTGTTTGCCGAGGACATGGCGCGAAACCTGAAGCCGGCGAAAAACATCGGCATGACAACCCTGTGGGTGAACAACGGTTCCGACCAGGCCGCGGGACAGGCCTGCGCAAGCTTCATCGATTACGAAACCAGTCACCTGACCGACTGGCTGCACGAACTGACGAGGGAAATGGCATGAGTTTGGAAGCGACGATCGACGCCGCATGGGATGCACGCGACACACTGTCCACCACGACGCAGGGCGAAGTGCGTGAGGCGGTCGAGGCGGCATTGATGGCGCTCGACCGGGGCGAATTGCGCGTCGCGACGCCGGACGGCAACGGCGGATCGACGGTCGACCAGTGGCTGAAGAAAGCGGTGCTGCTGAGCTTTCGCCTGAACGACAATAGCGTGATGCCGGGCCCGGGCGGCACCAACTGGTTCGACAAGGTGCCGTCGAAGTTCGCCGGATGGGGCGAGGCCGATTTCCGCAGCGCCGGTTTCCGTGCAGTGCCCGGCGCCGTCGTCCGGCGCGGGTCGTACATCGGCAAGAACGTCGTGCTGATGCCGAGCTTCGTGAACATCGGCGCTTACGTTGGTGACGGCACCATGGTCGACACCTGGGCGACGGTAGGCAGCTGCGCGCAGATCGGCAGGAACGTCCATCTGTCGGGCGGCGTCGGCATCGGCGGCGTACTCGAACCGCTGCAGGCCAACCCCGTCGTCATCGAGGACGACTGCTTCATCGGTGCCCGGTCGGAGGTGGTCGAAGGCGTCCACGTCGAACGTGGCGCGGTGCTGGCGATGGGCGTGTTCCTGTCGTCGACCAGCAAGATCGTCGACCGCGAGACGGGCGAAGTCTTCGTCGGCCGCGTGCCTTCGTATTCCGTTGTCGTTCCCGGAACGCTGCCGGGCAAGCCGCTGGCGGACGGAAAGCCGGGGCCGAATCTCGCCTGCGCCGTCATCGTGAAACGCGTCGATGCACAGACCCGCGCAAAGACCGCGATCAACGAACTGCTGCGGGATTGACGTTCGTGCGTTAGGCCTTTGTCATGAAGGCCTTCGCAGCACTCCTGGACCGGCTGATCTACACCCGGTCGCGCAATACCAAGCTGCGCCTGATCGGCGATTACCTGCGCGCGACGCCCGATCCCGATCGCGGCTGGGCGCTCGCTGCGTTGACGGGCGATCTCGACCTGCCCGGCATCAAACCCGCCGTCATCCGCGCGCTGGTCGAGGAACGTGTCGACCCGGTGCTCTATCGCATGAGCCGCGACTTCGTCGGCGATAGCGCGGAGACGATCGCATTGCTGTGGCCAGCGCGTGAGGGCGCGACGCTCGACCTGTCGGTCGGCGCCATCGTCGAGCGGCTGCGGACACTCGGCAAGAGCGAGGCACCCGCAGCGCTTGCGGCAATGCTCGATGCCCTCGACGAGAACGAGCGCTTCGCGTTGCTCAAGATGGCGACTGGCGCGCTGCGTGTCGGCGTCACCGCGCGGCTGGCGAAGACCGCGCTTGCCCAGGCTTTCGACCTCGATGTCGAGGCGGTCGAGGAGGTTTGGCACGGGATCTCGCCGCCCTACGCGACATTGTTCGACTGGGCCGAGGGGCGGGGCGAACAGCCCACGGCCGCCGACACGCCGGTATTTCGCTCGTTCATGCTCGCGCACCCGTTGGAGGACGCGACCGTCGATCTTGCCGACTATGTCGCCGAATGGAAATGGGATGGCATCCGCGTCCAGATCGTCCGCGTCGCTGGCCAAACGCGCCTTTACAGCCGGGGTGGCGACGATGTGACCGGCAGCTTCCCCGATGTCGCGAACGCGGTGACGGTCGATGGCGTATTCGATGGCGAACTGTTGGTGCGCGGCGCATTCCAGGGCGGTGAGGCGGCGAGCTTCAATGCATTGCAGCAGCGCCTTGGCCGCAAGAATGTGTCAGCGAAGATGCTGGCCGACTATCCCGCCTTCGTCCGCCTCTACGATATCCTGTTCGACGGCCCGGAAGACCTGCGCACCCTGCCCTGGACCGCGCGGCGGTCGCGTCTCGAAACGCTGATGCCGCGCTTCGACCCCGAACGCTTCGACCTTTCGGCGGTGATCGACGCGACCGACTTCGCACATCTCGAAATCATCCGCGCGGGCGCCCGCGATGCCGCCATCGAGGGCGTGATGCTGAAGCGCCGAGACAGTCCCTATGTCACCGGGCGGCGCGTCGGGCTGTGGTACAAGTGGAAGCGTGACCCGCTGACCGCCGATTGCGTGATGATGTACGCACAGCGCGGCAGCGGGAAGCGCTCGTCCTTCTATTCGGACTATACCTTCGGCTGCTGGACCGAAGACGGCGAACTGCTTCCGGTCGGGAAGGCCTATTCGGGTTTCACCGATGCAGAGCTGAAGGATCTCGACCGCTTCGTCCGCCAGCACACCGTCGCGCGCTTCGGCCCGGTGCGCGAAGTTGAAAAGACGCTAGTCCTCGAAGTCGCGTTCGATTCGATCCACCAATCGTCACGCCACAAATCGGGCGTTGCGATGCGCTTTCCCCGCATCCATCGCATCCGCACCGACAAGCCCGCCGCAGAGGCGGACCGCATCGAAACGCTCAGGCGAATGGTGACCTGATCACTTCATCCCGAAATCGGTGAAGACGACCAGCTTGCCGTCGCGGAAGGTCGTTTGCAGGCTGCTGCCATCGGTATTCGCCCAAGAGATCGACTCGGTTCCGTTCTCGGAATTTCCGACCTCGCCCTCGCGGCCCATGATGGCTTTCACCTCGTCGTAGGTCATGCCTTCCTTCAACTTGGCGACCTCTGCCTTTGTCACTTTCGGAGATGCAGAGGCCGTTTCAGCAACGGGCGCTGCGGCCGGAGCCGGCGTCTCAACGGTCGAAGTCTTGTTTGCATCGGCAGGCGTTGCTGTTTGCCCGCAGGCGGCAAGACCGGCGAATGCGGCCAGAATAATGAAACGCATGGCTATCCCCTTGTTTCGGCAACATGCGCGCAGCCCGCCCAAAGCTCAAGCCATGGTCAGAGGAGCAACCGGACCCCGACGATGGCGAGCGTGACCGCCAGGATGGGCGTCAGTACGCGTTCCGACACCCGCGTCGCGATCAGGCTGCCGACGATGATCCCCGGGATCGATCCGATCAGCAGCGAGCCCAAAAGCCCGAAATCGACCGAACCCTGATACCAATGCCCCATGCCCGCCAGCAGGGTCAGCGGCACCGCATGCGCGATGTCGGATCCGACCAGGCGATTGGTCGGAAGGCTTGGGTAGAGGATGATCAGCGCAGTCATGCCCAGCGCGCCCGCTCCGACCGAAGTCAGCGATACCATCACACCCAGGATCGCGCCGAGGACGATGGTCGCGACGCCGACGTGCCCCTGCGCAACCGTTCCCACGAACGGCGTCAACGCCGCGACGATGCGACGGCGGAACGACATCGCAACCGCGGTCAGGACGAGCACGACTCCCAGGCCAACCGAGATGATATGCCCAACGTCCTGCATGCGGTCCCGCGCGTTCGCGAGGAAGAACAGGGTCAGCAGGCTGGCCGGCATGCTGCCCGACAGCAATCGCCACACCACGCTCCAGTCGACCGTGTTGCGCCATCCATGGATGGTCGTGCCAGCAGCCTTGGTCGCCGATGCGTAGAGCAGATCGGTCCCGACGGCCGTCGCGGGATGGAAACCGAACAGCAGGACCAGCAGCGGCGTCATCAGCGATCCGCCGCCGACGCCGGTCATGCCTACGAGCAGGCCAACCGCAACTCCCGCCAGTGAATAAAGTGGATTTATGATCGCTGTGCCCGCCCGAAGTGAGCCTGCAACATGTCAGACGCGCGGGCGGATGCAAAACAGCGATATCTTTGCCACCGACAAGCTTTCGAATGCGGTTTCGATCGACGCTCGTCGATGTCCCAATTGTGCCGGTAGAAACATGCTATCGCGAAGTATTGTTTTAAGTCATTCTCCCGCGTGGAGAGGCAAAAGCCATGAAGACATTTGCTCGTACGATGTGGATCGCCTGCACGATCATCGCGTCACCGGCCCTCGCGCAAACCGAACCGCCCCCGACGTCTCCTCCGGCCTATGAGCCGACGACGGTCGTCGATACGGGCAGGGATAAGTTCCAGCGTATGACGGTGCCGGTCATCGTGGACGGCAAGGGGCCGTACCAGTTCGTAGTCGACACCGGCGCCGACCGGACGGTCGTCTCGCGCGAACTGGCCAAGGACCTGAAACTCACTGCTTCGGGATCCGCGATCATGCACTCGATGGCTGGCGTGGGAGAGGTCAACACCGTCCATCTTGAAAACTTCGAGGTCGGCGGTCGTAACAACAAAGGGATCAAGGCTCCCGCGCTCGCGCAGGAACATCTGGGCGCGAGCGGGCTAGTCGGTGTCGACAGCCTGAAGGGGCGCCGGGTCGTCATGGACTTCAAGAAAGGGACGCTGAGCGTCACCGGTTCAAAGTACCGCGAGATCGTCGAACCCGACACGATCGTGGTCACCGCCCAGTCGCGGTACGGACAACTGATCTTGGTCGACTGCGATATCGGCGGCGTACCGATCACCGTGATCATCGATTCGGGCGCGCAGAGCAGCGTCGGCAACCTCGCGCTGCGCCAGATGCTGGAAAAAAAGAAAAAAGTGCGCGATTTCTACCCGACGGTCCTGACCGACGTCACGGGAACACAGATGCCCGCCGACGTCGCGCAGGTCTCGTCGATGCGGCTCGGCGGCTTTACCATGACGAATGTCGGCGTGGTATTCGCTGATGTGCATCCGTTCAAGCGGTTCAACCTGCTGAAGCGCCCTGCGATGCTACTGGGTATGGACACGTTGCGCGCATTCCAGCGGGTTTCGGTCGATTTCGCCGAGAAGAAAGTACGCTTCCTGCTGCCTGACCAGAGCTCGGTCGACCAGTCGCGACTGGCGGAGGATAGTCGCGCACTATCGAAGGTTGCGGGTTGAGATAACCGGCCTTGTCTTGACCGGAGCCTGACTCTATCCGCAGGGAATGGTTCGCTTTTCGTTCGCATCGCGGGAGTTCGTCGCGCTGGCCGGCGGCGCGCTGTGGTGGCCGGAACGGAACGCGCTTCTGGTCGCCGACCTTCACCTGGAAAAGGGAAGCTGGTTCGCGGGCGGCGGACAGATGCTGCCGCCCTATGATTCCATGGCGACGCTTGCCGACCTGACCGCGCTGGCGGCGGCGACCGATGCCGCCGAAATATGGTGCCTCGGCGACAGCTTTCACGATGCGACAGGGTGCGAACGCCTGCCTGCAGGCGCGCAGCAGATGCTGACGGCGCTGACCGCCTCGCGCGATTTCATCTGGGTGACCGGCAATCACGACGCGGGTGGAGTGATCGACCGCTGCGGCGGGCGCATCGTCGAGGAAGCTGTCGTCGGCGGTGTCGTTCTACGCCATGAAGCAGATCCTGGTGAGGGCCGCCCCGAAATGTCGGGCCATTTCCATCCCAAGCTGCGTGTTACCCAGCGCGGCAAGAACATCGCCCGCCGCTGTTTCGTTGCGAGCGCGACCAAGCTGATTTTGCCCGCATTCGGATCGCTGACGGGCGGTCTCGACGCGCATCATCCCGAAATCATTCGCGCGGTCGGTCTCGATGCTTACGCGCTGGTCCCTGTCGCCAATCGCATGCTGAGCTTCCCGCTCGCTGCCTAGGCCGAGGGTTTCGCAGTCCAGAGCGCGGGGAACGTCTTCTGCAGCGCTGCAACCTTCGGCGCGTCCCACATGCGAATATAGCCGTGGTTCGGGTTCCGCACGGCAAAGTCCTGATGATAGGCCTCTGCCGGAAAGAAACGCCCGCCCTCGATGCGCGTCACCAGCGGCTTGCCCCAGCTTTTGGCCGCATCGAGCTGGCCGATATAGGCTTGCGCGACGCGGCGTTGCTCTGCGTCCTGCGGGAAGATCGCCGAACGGTAGCTGGTGCCCGTGTCCGGTCCCTGCCGGTTCAACTGCGTCGGGTCGTGCGCAACCGAGAAATAGACACGCAACAGCGTAGCATAGCTTACCTGCCGCGGATCGTAGGTGATGCGAACCGCCTCGGCGTGGCGTGTCGCTTCGCTGCTAACGGCGTCGTAGGTCGCGTCGGTCGCGCTGCCCCCGGCGTAACCGGAAACGACCGATTGCACGCCCTTCACATGGCTGAACACCGCCTCCATGCCCCAGAAGCATCCGCCGGCGAGAACCGCGACAGCGCGCGGCGCGGCGGTCTTGGCATCGGTCGTCGAAACCGGGACCAATCGGGTCGACTCAGCCGCCATTGCGGGCAGGATCGCCTGCCCGGCGACCAGGACACCGCCCATCAGGGCCAATCCCGCCACGAAACGCGGGATCATCGGATGTAGACTGCCATCGGCAGCGCTACGGTCGCAAAACCGACGAGAAAATTGCGGACATAATCCTGGCGGAACAGGCTGAACATGGCGGTCACTCGCTGTTGCTCTCTTACGATATACGTAAGATGCGCCGCCGCGGTTTCACCGGGCCTGAACGCGAAATTTATCTGGGCTTCAGGAAAGGTCCGCACACGCCTGCTGGATGCGCGTGCAGGCGTCGATGAGGACATCGTCCGACGTCGCATAGCTCACGCGAAATGCGGGGCTGAGGCCGAACGCATTGCCTGGCACTGCCGCCACGCGCACGCCGTCGAGGAAATAGTCGATCAGGTCGGCGTCGGTCTCGATGACCTTGCCCTGTGGCGTCTTCTTGCCGATGCAGCCGGTGACATCGGGATAGACGTAGAAAGCACCTTCGGGCGTCGGGCAATGGATGCCGGGCGCTTCGTTCAGCATGCGCACGACCAGGTCGCGGCGCTTCTGGAAGGCGACATTGCGCTCTTTCAGGAACGACTGGTCGCCATTGAGCGCCGCCACGGCCGCGGCCTGCGAGATGGAGCTGGGGTTCGACGTCGACTGCGATTGCAGCTTCGCCATTGCCTTGATCAGCCATGCAGGTCCGCCCGCATATCCGATGCGCCAGCCGGTCATCGCATAGGCCTTCGAACAGCCGTTCACGGTCAGCGTGCGGTCGTAAAGATCGGGCGCGACCTGCGCGATCGTCGCGAAGGGCGTCGGCGCGTACCAGACATGCTCGTACATATCGTCGGTCAGCACCATGATGTGCGGGTGGCGGCGGATAACCTCTGCCAACGCCAGCAGTTCGGCGGCGCTGTACGCCGCACCGCTGGGGTTCGACGGCGAGTTGAGCAGCACCCATTTCGTGCGCGGCGTGATCGCGGCGTCGAGCTGTTCGGGCAGGATCTTGTAGAGCTGGTTCGCACCGGCCGAGATGATGACCGGCGTCCCGCCCGCGAAATTGATGATGTCGGGATAGCTGACCCAGTAAGGCGCGGGGATGATGACCTCGTCACCCGGGCCGACCGTCGCGACGAACGCGTTGAACAATGTGTGCTTGCCGCCGACGTTCACGCTGATCTCGTTCGCGGCATAGGTCAGGCCGTTGTCACGCTTGAACTTGCCCGCGATCGCCGCCTTCAGCTCGGGCGTGCCATCGACTTCGGTGTAGCGCGTCTTGTTCGCGTGGATCGCCGCGATCGCCGCGTCCTTGACGAAATCGGGGGTATCGAAATCGGGTTCGCCCGCCGACAGGCCGATCACGTCGATGCCCTCACGCTTCATCGCGGCGACGCGGCCAGTCATGGCGAGCGTGGGCGAAGGTGTGATGCGGTCGAGTGCGGCAGACGTCTGGGCCATGAATCAATTCCCCTTGGGCGGGGTGGCCTATAGCCCCGTCAGCCGCGCGGGCAACAGGCCGCGAAGCGAATTTCCGATGGAAAAGCCCTGTGCGAGGTCGTCGAGACGCAATTCGCTTTCAAATGCACGGCCCTGGTCGATCAGTTCGTTGCGGAGCATGCCGCCCATCAAGCCGGTGCTGACCGGCGGCGTCAGCAACGTGCCGTCGCGCTCCACGAAGATGTTGGTGAAACTGCCCTCGGTCACGCGACCGTCCGGCAAGGCGAAGATAACTTCGAAAGCATCACCGCGCGCATCGTCGAAGAAGCGGCGGCTGGTCGTCTTGTGGCGAAGGCGGAAATCGTCGGGTGACACCGGCAATCTCGCCACCCGCACGGCCACCGGCCCTTCCGGCAATAGCGGGACCGGTTTGACCTCCACCGCCATCCGGCCGCTGGGCGACAGCATCAGGCGGACGCGCCCGGCATCGCGCAACCGGAAAGTCGCCGCCTGCAATTCGTTGCGTGCGCCATGCCGGTCGAACGCAAAACCGAATGCTTCGGCGCTCGCCTTCATCCGCAACAGGTGCCGTTCCAGCCGGATGATGCCTTCCATCGGGTCGAACAGCATCGTCTCGATCAGGTCGAAATTACGGTCGCTGGCGACAAACGCGCCCTTAGCCAGGCACTCGCGCCATTCCGCATTCGCGACCGAGTCGGCAACAATCCCCGATCCCAGGCCCAGCCGTGCGGTGGATGCGCCATCGTCGATGACCAGCGTGCGGATCGCCACGTTGAACGCCGCGTCGCCATCGGGGTCGAGCCGCCCGATCGCACCGGTATAGGCACCGCGCGGGCTATCCTCGACATTGCGGATCGCCGCCATCGCGATGATCTTGGGCGCGCCAGTGATCGACCCGCAGGGAAAGAGCGTTGCCAGCGTGTCGACGGCGTCATGGTCGTCCGCCAGTTGCGCCTCGACTGTGGACGTCATCTGGTGCAGCGTCGGATAGGTTTCGACATGGTAGAGTTCGGGAACCTCCACACTGCCCGGCACCGCGACCCGCGACAGGTCGTTGCGCAGCAGGTCGACGATCATCAGGTTTTCGGCGCGCTGTTTGGGGTCTGTCCGCAGTTCGGCCGCCGCATGCGCATCGTCGAGCGGATCGGCCGCACGCGCCGCCGTCCCCTTCATCGGCCGCGTGCGGATCGTGCGGCCCTTTACCGAAAAGAACAGCTCGGGCGACAGCGACAACAGCCACTGCGTTCCCGTGGCGACGACAGCCCCGTATCCGGAGGCCGACCGCGACCGCAGCCCCGCGTAAAGCGCCAGCGGGTGCCCCATCGTTTCGACAGTCGTCCGAAATGTCAGGTTCGCCTGGTAGAGATCGCCCGCCGCGATCATCTCGCGCACGGTATCGAGCTTCCTCGTATAGGCCGCCTCGTCGAGGTCGGGCACGGGCGTTCCGAGCCAGCCCCCCGCCGCGTCCGGCAAGCGCGCGGGAAGATCGTCTGCCGCGATCTCTTCATAATCACGGAACAGGCCGAACCACAGCAGCGGCACGTCGAGTGAAACCGGGGGTAGCGCCGCCAGCTTGCGCTCGACCGCAAAGCCGGTCTCGTAAGAGACGAACCCGGCCGCATGCAGTCCGCCCTGTGTCGCCGTCTTCAGCGCAGCAAGCGCCTTGGGCACGTCGGCGGCCTTGCGCGTGACGACGATCTCCACCGGGTCGGTGTAGAGCCGCGCGGGCGCCGCTTCATTGGCACGTGCGTCATCGAGCAGGACAAAGGGTGGCACAAAGCTCACGTGCTTCACATGACATCCGATGACGCGCCTTGCCACCCCCAAGCGTTATCCATGTGCGATGCCGCGTGTGTTTGCGGCAACGCTCGCCTAAGGTGCGGCCCATGGTTGCCAGCACATTCGACCTTTTCAAGATCGGCGTAGGCCCTTCGTCGTCGCACACCATGGGGCCGATGACGGCGGCTGCGGATTTCGTCGGCCGGCTGCGCGATGCCGGCGCGCTGGAAAGCGTCGCGCGCGTCGACGTCGCGCTTTACGGATCGCTTGCGCTGACCGGTCAGGGGCACGCGACCGATCGCGCCGTCCTGCTCGGCCTGTCGGGCGAACGTCCGGCTTCGCTCTGTCCGGATCGTGCGGATGCGACGGTTGCCGCGATCCGCGGCGACAGGCGGCTGTCGCTCGGCGGTGCGCAGGTCATCGCGTTCGAGGAGGCGCGCGACGTCCGTTTCCTGCAGAAAGAGCGCTTGCCCTTCCACTCGAACGCGATGCGCTTCGCCGCGTTCGATGCAGAAGGTGGGGAGATTGCGACACGCACGGCTTATTCGGTCGGCGGCGGTGCCGTGGTTTACGAGGAGGACATCGCGCGGAACGCACCGCCGGAAGCGCTGGCCGACGTGCCGCACGGTTTCTGTTCGGGCGACGAACTCCTCGCGAAGTCGGAAGCCACCGGTCTGTCGATTGCGGGGATGATGCGCGAGAACGAACTCGCCGCACTCTCACCCGAACAGCTTTCGGGCCGCCTCGCAGAGATCCGGGATGCCATGTCGGCGTGCATCGACCGTGGCGTTGCCATCGGTGGCATCCTGCCCGGCGGCCTGCAGGTGAAACGCCGCGCCCCCGGCATCCTGAAGCAGCTCGTCGAGCGGCAGGAGCGCGCGCTTGCCGATCCGCTGACCGTCATCGACTGGGTCAATCTCTGGGCGCTCGCAGTAAACGAAGAGAATGCGGCCGGCGGCAAAGTCGTGACGGCACCCACCAATGGCGCAGCCGGCATCATCCCGGCCGTACTCCGATATTACGAGCGGTTCGCCCCCGGCGCCTGCAAGCGCGGCGTCGAGGATTTCCTGCTGACGGCCGCCGCCATCGGGTCCCTCTTCAAGGAGAACGCATCGATCTCGGGCGCGGAGGTCGGTTGCCAAGGCGAAGTCGGCGTCGCCTGTTCGATGGCCGCGGCGGGCCTTGCAGCCGCACTGGGCGCAACCCCGATGCAGGTCGAAAACGCAGCCGAGATCGGCATGGAGCACAACCTCGGCCTGACCTGCGATCCCGTCGCGGGGCTGGTCCAGGTGCCGTGCATCGAACGCAATGCGGTAGGAAGTATCAAGGCGATCGAGGCCGCACGCCTCGCGATGCTGGGCGACGGCACGCACCGCGTGTCGCTCGACCAGGTCATCGAAACGATGCGCCGGACTGGTCTCGACATGTCGGAGCGTTACAAGGAAACATCGCTGGGCGGGCTGGCGGTAAACGTGGTGGAGTGTTGATGCAGGGTGTGATGCGACATTGGACATGGGCAGTCCCGGCCTTTGCCTGGATCCTGCTTGCGGCCAGTTTCGGCGGTGTCGCGCCCATCGCGCTGCTCAGCACCGCACTGATCCTGACGGTCCTTGCTGCCGTCCACCACGCCGAACTCATCGCGCACAAGGTCGGCGAACCCTTCGGTACCTTCGTACTCGCGATCGCGGTTACCGTCATCGAACTCGGGCTGATCGTGACGCTGATGTCGGCAGGCAAGGCCGGCGCGGAGACACTCGCGCGCGACACGGTATTCGCGGCCGTCATGATCATTCTCAACGGCCTGGTCGGAGTCTGCATCCTGATCGGCGCGATCTACCACCGCGAACAGATTTTCCAGCAGACCGGGGTCAGCGCGTCGCTCGCCACGCTCTGCGCGCTGACGGTGCTGACGCTCGTCCTGCCCAATTTCACGCTGACGACGCCCGGCCCGATCTATTCATGGTCGCAGCTCACCTTCGTCGCGATCGTGTCGTTCCTGCTCTACGCAACATTCGTGTCGGTGCAGACAGTGCGTCACCGCGACTATTTCCTGCCGCCAAAATCGAAGGCGCCCGACCTCGACGTCCACGCCGATCCACCGACGACGCAGGCGGCGGTCTTCTCGTTCGCGCTGCTCATCGCCTGCCTCGGCGCCGTCGTGCTGCTGGCGAAGGGTCTGGCACCCGTGATCGAAGAGGGGGTCGCCAACGCCGGTGCACCCCACAGCGTGGTGGGCGTTATCATTGCCGCGCTCGTCCTGCTCCCCGAAAGTGTGGCGGCGGTCCGTGCGGCGTCCGCCAATCGCCTGCAAACCAGCCTCAACCTGGGCCTGGGATCCGCGCTCGCCACCATCGGTCTGACTATTCCGGCCGTCGCGGCGCTCTCGCTGATGGCCGACTTGCCGATCACGCTCGGCCTCGATGCCAAGAGCATCATCCTGCTGTTCCTGACGCTGCTCGTTTCGACCCTGACCCTCGGCACCGGCAAGACGACGATCCTGCAGGGGGTCGTCCATCTGGTGATCTTCGGCGTCTACCTGTTCCTGACGGTCGTGCCGTAACCTTGGCTTGACAGCCGCTGTCCGCGAGCGGACGAACACCGGCGGGCGGGTATCGGAGAGACTCAGCATGTGCGATAACGACATTCACCCTGGACTGGTCGAAGACTGGGACGTCACGCGCCGCACCTTCATGGCGGCGGGCGCGGTTGCCGCCGGTGGCATCTCGACCGTCGCGAATGCGCTGACCATGGTCGCGATCGGCGAGAAAGACGTCACGATAAAAACCCCCGACGGTTCGGCGGACGCTGCGCTGTTCTACCCCGAGGGCAAGGGCACATGGCCCGCCGTGCTCGTGTGGCCCGACATCATGGGCCTGCGCCCGGTTTTCCGCGAAATGGGCAAGCGGCTTGCCGGGCAAGGCTATGTCGTGCTGGTCGTGAACCCGTTTTACCGCAACAAGAAGGCACCGGTATTGTCGGGTGCCATCGACTTCAACGATCCTGAAACGCGTAAAACGCTGATGGGCTATCGTGCGGCAATCACCGATGAGGGCACCGACAAGGATGCAGTCGCCTATCTCGCATTCCTCGATGCGCAGCCACAGACCGACAAGCGCAAGAAGGCGGGTGTGCAGGGTTATTGCATGGGCGGACCGCTGTCGTTCCGCACTGCCGCGGCGGTCCCGGGCCGGATCGGCGCGGTCGGCAGTTTTCATGGCGGCGGACTGGTCACCGACAAGCCCAGCAGCCCGCACCTGCTGATCCCGAAGACGAAGGCAGCCTATCTCGTCGCCGTGGCACAGAACGACGATGCCCGTACGCCGACCGACAAGGACACGCTGAAGGCCGCGTTCACCGCCGCCAAGCGCCCCGCGACGGTGGAGGTCTATCCCGCCGATCACGGCTGGTGCGTGCCCGGCAGCCAAGCCTACCTCGAGGCGCCTGCCGAAAAGGCCTGGGCCGAGCTTACGAAACTCTACAAGGCGAACCTGGTCTAGGCGGCGTCACCAGTCTGGTATGTCGATGGCGAGGCGGCGGTGAAACAAGAGTGCTATGACGCCCGCCAGCGCCATCGCCGCACCACCGGCAAACATGACAAGCGAAGCATGACGGTCTGAAAATGCCGGCGCGAGCATCGCCAGTATCAGCGTTGTGACGACCTGCGGAAGGACCGTCGAAAAAGCGAAGAGGCGAACCCGCCGAGCGCCCTGACCTTCCGGCGCGGTGGCGCTCACCAGCGCGTAGGGGATCGATGAGAGGCTGGCCCAAGCGATCCCGACACTGGCGAATGTGAGCAGCAGCATCAGACCTGCGGGATGCATCCCGAGCGCCGCGATGGCACCTCCACCGGCCAGCAATGCGCAGCCGTGCACCCGGCCCGCATCAAACCGGCGGATCAGGCCGGGCACCGCAAAGGACAGGATCGTTCCAAACAGCGCATATAATGAAAAACAGATGGCGACCGTCGTCGCCGCCGACAGGTAACTGGCGCTGGTCGCACTGCCCTCGGCAACGGTCGGAACGGCATAGACCCACAGGCAGAACATGGCGCTCCAGCTGAAAAACTGGATGACGAACAGCAATGGCAGAACGCGCACTCCGGATGTTGCCGGAGCGGTCATCCCAGGAAATTGCTCAGCACGTCGGGGTGGAAACCCCATTTAGCAAAGCCGCATATCCCCATAAACAGGCCGAACGCGCCGAATGTCCATGCGCCGAACAACAGGCCCGAACTCTCGGCCAGCGCCGCGACCGCAGCCATCGAGATTGCGGTCGAAACCAGTGCATCGCTGGCGTCGAACTGGTCGTCGTGCACATTCAGCGCGTCATAATCATGCGCCTGGGCTATCGCCTGTGCCTGGAGTTTCGGGGCGGCCGCACGGTATTTGGCGATATCGGCGTCGAGCCTCGCCATCGACATCGCGGCAGCTGTTTTTCCCGCGTCCGATGCCCCTGCCGCCAGGACGCCGATCTCCGTCCGCGCGGTTTCGGCGATGTGCAGTTTGGTCTTGGTCGCCTGATACTCGCCCCAGCTGTCCACTGAATCGGCTTTTGCTTGCTGCATCGCCTGGACGATGTTGCCGTCCTTGATGTTGCACAGGCCCGTGAACACCGAGAGGATGACCACGGTAATCGCGACCAGTTTGTTGAGCCGCTTGTCCTTTGCTTCCGCGCTGACTTCGATGTCCATGCCGTCGCTCCCGATCGCCGCCGCCGCTACACCCAAGGGTAGCCGGTGCAAATGATCAGCGCAGCACGCCCCGCGCCGTCATCATCCGCGAATACCAGGCAAAGAACACGAGCAGCGCGGTGATCACGGCGCTGACGATCGCCATCTGTTGCCCCATCAGCGCACCGCCATTGGTCAGCACATATTCGTAGAACAGGTGAACCGCGAACGCGGCCAGCGACAGGACGAACACGGGATAGGCAAGGCGCCTGCGCATCAGCAACAGGATCGAGGCGATGAATGCCGCGAAAACCCCAATCGCCCAGATGACCGTCGCCCAGCCCGGCATGCCCAGGTAATGCGCGATCTGCGGCGGCGTCATGCCCGCGCTTTCGAGATATTTGGCGCCCTGCGCCATCGCCATGGTGAAATCGAACACGCCGATGGCGTTGAACAACACGGCGACAATGCCGACTGCCCAGAGATGCCATGGCGCTTTCGCGGATGCGTCGGTCATCGAACTCTTCCCCCGAGAGTGATTGCGGCGACAAGGTTACGCCCGATTCAGTATCGCAGCAATCTGCGGTGGACGGCTTCCGAAAACGCTTTCCTACATGCGCCCGGCTATGCATCTATGGCTGCATGATCCATCTCGATATCGCTCATCCGAAACGCGGGGGTCTTGCGACACGCGCCAAGCGTTTTTGGTGTGAACCAAGTGTGACCTTCGGCGGTTTTGCGATGCTTTTGGCATTGGCGATTCCTGCAACCGCGCAGACAATCCCTGCTGCCACGCAAGCGCGTATCGACCGCATCCTCAAGGCTACGCCGCTGATCGACGGGCATAACGATCTGCCCGAACAGCTGCGTGACAACTACAGGAACGATGTCGAGGGAACCGATGTTTCGGCGGGCGGTGACCGGCTGCCCAAGCCGCTGATGACCGACATGGCGCGCCTTCACGCGGGGCGTGTCGGCGGGCAGTTCTGGTCGGTCTATATCTCGGCCAGCATCCGCGGCGACGCGGCGATCCGCGAAACGATCGAACAGATCGATGTGGTGAAGCGGTTGGCGGCGAAATATCCGCGCGACCTGGAACTCGCGACGACCGCGGCCGATGTCGTGCGCATCCACAAGGCGGGTCGCGTCGCCAGCCTGATCGGTATCGAAGGCGCGCATCAGATCGGCGGCAGCATGGCGGCGCTGCGCATGTTTCGCGACCTTGGCGCGGGATATATGACGCTCGCGCATTTCCTGAACAACGACGTCGCGGACAGCGCGACCGACAATCCCGTGTACGGCGGCCTTTCGCCGTTCGGAAAGGCGGTGGTCGGGGAGATGAACCGGATCGGCATGATCGTCGATCTCTCCCATGTCTCGCCGGACGCGATGAAGGCCGCGCTCGCCGTTACCAAGGCGCCGGTGATGTTCTCGCATTCGAACGCGCGCGCGCTGAACGACAATCCGCGCAACGTGCCCGACGATGTGCTGGCGCTGGTGAAGGCGAATGGCGGCGTGGTCATGGTCAATTTCTACCCGGCGCACCTGTCAGCAGCAGTCACGGCGCGGGGCGCCGACCGCGCGGGCGAAGAGGCGAAGGCGAAAGTGCTGTTCAACGGCCAGCCCGAACGGGTGAAGGCCGCGATGGCCGCGTGGGACGCCGCGCACCCCATGCCCGTGACGCCGGTATCGGTCGTCGCCGACCATATCGACCATATCGCCAAGGTCGCAGGGCACGATGCAGTCGGCCTTGGCGGCGACCTCGATGGGATCGAGACGACGGTGCCAGGTCTCGGCGGTGTCGATGGTTATCCGCTGATCTTCGCCGAACTCATCAGGCGCGGATGGAAAGATGATGATCTCGCGAAGCTTGCGGGCGGCAACATCCTGCGCGTCATGCGCGGTGTGGAGGCGACAGCCGCATCGATGAAGAATGTCCCGCCGTCGCAGGCCGTCCCGCCCGCTATTTCGGCCGCGAAGTGACCGCGATACTGGGGAAATCGCTGAACACGCCGTCGACGCCGAGCGCGTAGAATTGCCTGATCTCAGCGGCGACATCGCCATGCGCCGCCGGGCTGTCGCCCTTGCGCAGTTCGGCGGGGAGGAAGACGTTCTCCGCACGGAAGGTCCAGGGATGGACCTTGAGGCCTACTGAATGAGCATCCGCCACCAACGTCGTCGGTGCCATGGACTTGCCCGCACCGTCGCGCGGCACGATCAAAGCCTTGGCCGGACCGATCCCATCGGCATAAGCCGCGATTGCCTTCAGCCCTTCCGGCGTCGCCATGGTACGATAGCGCATATCCGGCTTGTCGGCGGGGCCGCCCTCAGCATCCATCAGCTGGATCAGCCGCAGCTTCGTCTTGCCGCGCAGGCGCATCAGGTTGCCGACCTCGAACGACTGGATGAACACGGGGTCGCTCTTCTTCGTCCAGCCCGCTTTGGTCAGCGCGGCGAGCAGCGGTGCTTCCTGGCACAGGTTGATGCCCGCGAAATAATGACCGTGTTTGATCTCGGGATAGATGCCGACATGCTTCGCCTTTGCGAGCGCGATCACCTCGTCGAACGTCGGGATCGCGAACTGACCGTCGAACTTCGCATTTTCCGGACGGAGCTGAGGCAGGCGTTCCCGCGCGCGCAAAGTCTTGATCTCTGCAAGCGTGAAGTCCTCGGTAAACCAGCCCGTAACCGACTGACCGTCGATCGTCTTCGTCGTGCGGCGGCTCGCGAATTCGGGATGGCTGGCGACGTCGGTCGTCCCGGAAATCTCGTTCTCGTGCCGTACGACCAGCACGCCGTCTTTGGTCATCACCAGGTCGGGTTCGATGAAGTCGGCACCCTCCTCGATCGCGCGCTCATAGCTCGCCAGCGTGTGTTCGGGCCGCTCACCCGACGCGCCGCGATGGCCGATCACGAGCGGGGCGGCCGTAGCAGTGGAAGCAATCGTCAGGGTCATCAGCAACCAGCGAAGCATCGGGTTCTCCTCTTGTCACCCCCAGACACGCACGCCATGTCATCCTGATGACACAGCCTCCCTTGCGCGCCGCGATCATTCCCGTGACGCCGCTCCAGCAGAATTGCACATTGTTCTGGTGCACCGAAACGATGAAAGGCGCGTTCGTCGACCCCGGCGGCGATTTGCCCAAACTGCGCGATGCGCTGCGCCAGACCGGCGTCACGATCGAGAAAATCCTCGTGACGCACGGCCATATCGACCATTGCGGAGAGGCGGGCACTCTGGCGAAGGAGCTGGGCGTTCCGCTGGAAGGGCCGCATGAGGCCGACCGCTTCTGGATCTCGCGGCTGGAAGACGACGGCCGCAGCTATGGCGTGAACGGCAGGATCTTCGAACCCGACCGCTGGCTGGTCAACGGCGACCAGGTGACGGTCGGCAATTTGACCCTCGACGTCTATCACTGCCCCGGCCACACGCCCGGGCACGTCGTGTTTCACCATGCACCGTCGAACATCGCGATGGTCGGCGACGTACTGTTCCAGGGGTCTATCGGCCGCACCGATTTCCCTCTCGGCAATCACCAGGACCTGCTGGACGCGATCACCTCGCGCCTGTGGCCGCTGGGTGGGGACACGGCTTTCGTGCCCGGTCACGGGCCGATGTCGACCTTCGCGCAGGAACGTGCGAGCAACCCGTACGTTGCGGACCGGGTGCTGGGGACCGCCTAGGAGCGCGTCATGTTCGAGAAGTTCGATCAGTTCTTTACCAAGGTCGCCGGATGGATCGCCGGAGCGACCGGCCAGCCGCTGGCATTTATCCTCGCGTTCGCAACGGTGCTCGTGTGGGTGGTGTCAGGACCGGTCTTCCAGTTCTCCGATACATGGCAGCTGGTCATCAATACCGGCACCACCATCGTCACCTTCCTGATGGTCTTCCTGATCCAGAATACCCAGAATCGCGATTCGGCGGCGATGCAGGCCAAGCTCGACGAACTGCTCCGCGCGATCGAGGGAGCACGCGAATCGTTCATCGGTATCGAGCATCTGACCTCGAAAGAGGTGGAAAAGGTCCGCGACGACATCGAACGCGAATGTGCAACCGACGACAAGCGCGAAGCCGTCAGCCGCAGTTTCGATAAGTTCGTCAAACGGCTTTAGAGGTGCGCGGTCATCCGTGCTGCCGGTCCGTAGGAAAGCACCAGCGCCCAGACTGCGAGACCGAACAGTGACAGCATCGTGACCGATATGCCGATCATCCGGGCACGGCTGGGCTTGCTGGCATCCATGCCGAACGCATGGGCGATCCGCGCCAGGAAATAGACCGCACCGACCGCCCAGAGTGCCAGCGGCCACCCGCCGGAGAACTCGATCGCCGCGATCAGGATCAGGACGAACGGCGTATACTCCACATAATTGGCATGCGCGCGCATGCGGCATAAGACCCGGTGATTACCGCCATCGCCGGTCAGCACCTTTTCCGCCATGCGGACCTGCCCCACGCGCCAGCCGAGCCAGATGTTGAGGAGCGCAGCGACGCCCGCGAATGTCAGTGTGACCGGCAACATATATGATCCTCTCCCCAAACAGATTTTACAGTGTCACCGACCGGTCACGCTTGCAACGACGCACCTTTTCTGTATAGGCGCGCGACTTCGATTGCGGGTGGCTGGCGCTATTCCGCGCGTGCGCCTATCGCGCACAAACGAAATTGCAGGATAGATTAAATGGCCGTTCCCAAGAGAAAAACCACGCCGTCACGGCGCAACATGCGTCGCAGCCACGATTCGCTGACCCCGGCGTCGTTTCAGGAATGCCCGAACTGCGGCGAACTGAAGCGCCCGCACGTCCTGTGCGGTGCCTGCGGCCATTACAACGGGCGTGAGATCGTCTCGGTCGACTCCTGATCGCACGAAACGGGGACACGAACTTGGCTGACGATCGCCGAATCGCAATCGACGCGATGGGCGGCGACGGCGGCCCGTCCGTGATGCTGGCAGGTGCGGCACTCGCCAAGGCGCAGTGGCCCGAACTCGAGTTCGTCCTTGTCGGCCAGCGCGATGCGATCGAATGCGAACGCGCCGCACACCCCGCCCTCGCTTCTGCCACGATCATCGAGGCGGAAGACGTGATCGGCGGCGATGAAAAACCGACGCAGGCTATCCGCCGCGCCAAGACCACATCGATGGGCCTTGTCGTCAATGCCGTGAAGACGGGGGCCGCCGCGGCAGGCGTTTCGGCCGGCAACACCGGCGCCCTGATGGCGATGTCGAAGCTGGCGCTGCGCACCCTGCCCGGTATCGATCGCCCCGCGCTCGCCGCATTGCTGCCCAGCCTCGGCGATTCGGACCACGTCATGCTCGACCTGGGCGCGAACACCGAGTGCGACACGCGCAACCTGGTCGAGTTCGCGGTAATGGGCGCCGCCTATGCGCGCAGCGCGCTGGGCCTGGAGCGTCCCCGCGTCCACCTGCTGAACATCGGTACCGAGGACATGAAGGGCACCGACGAGATTCGCGATGCCGCGACGCTGCTACGCGGTGCGAACGACCTGCCGATGGCTTTCGGCGGCTTCATCGAGGCAGACAAGATTTCGCGCGGCGATACCGATGTCGTCGTGACCGACGGCTTTTCCGGCAATATCGCGCTGAAGTCGATCGAGGGCGCCGCGCGCTTCGTGACCGACCTGCTGCGCCGCGCCTTCACAAGCTCGATCCGGTCCAAGGTCGGCTTCCTCGTGTCGCGCCCCGCGACCGAGCTGCTCCGCCACCATCTCGACCCGAACAACCATAACGGCGCGGTCTTCCTGGGCCTCAACGGCATCATCGTGAAGAGCCACGGCAGCGCAAATGCCAAGGGCATCGCGAATGCGATCGGCGTTGCCGCGAAGCTGGTCGCGAACGACCTGACCCACCGGATCACCGAGGATCTCGACCATTTCGCGGGGCATCGCACACTGACGATGAGCGCTGCATGAGGCGCGCCGCAGTCGTCGGAACGGGATCGGCCCTGCCGGTCCGCCGGGTATCGAATGCCGAACTGGCCGCGCAGATCGACACGTCCGACGAGTGGATCGTCGAGCGCACCGGCATCCGCTTTCGCCACATCGCGGGCGAGGGCGAGACGACGGCGAGCCTTGCAACCGACGCCGCACGCAAGGCCCTCGATGCCGCCGGCATGGCCGCGACCGACATCGACCTGATCGTCCTTGCGACTGCAACGCCCGACCAGACATTCCCGGCATCCGCGACCATCGTCCAGCACCGGCTGGGCGTCGGAGACTGCGTGGCGTTCGACGTTGCGGCGGTATGTTCGGGCTTTCTCTACGCCGTCTCGGTCGTCGAAAGCATGATCCGCAGCGGTGCGGCCACCAATGCGCTGGTCATCGGTGCCGAAACGTTCAGCCGCATCCTCGACTGGGAAGACCGCGGCACCTGCGTTCTGTTCGGCGACGGCGCGGGCGCGGTCGTGATGAGTGCGGTCGAGGACGGGCGCGGCGTGCTGTCGGCAAAGCTGCACGCCGACGGCACTTACAACGAACTGCTCTATGTCGACGGCGGCCCGTCGACCACCGGCACGGTCGGCAAGCTGCGCATGAAGGGCCGCGAGGTCTTTCGCCACGCAGTCACCAACCTGGCGAGCGTGATGGGCGAGGCGCTGGATGCTGCGAACCTCACGCCGGACGACGTCGACTGGGTCGTCCCGCACCAGGCGAATGCGCGCATTCTCGATGCAACGGCGAAGAAGCTTGGCCTGGCACCCGAAAAGGTCGTCGTGACCGTCGCGGACCATGCCAATACGTCCGCAGCATCCGTTCCGCTGGCCCTGGATACCGCCGTGCGCGACGGGCGGATCAAGGCCGGAGACATCGTAGTGCTGGAAGCGATGGGTGGCGGCTTCACATGGGGTGCAGCCGTCCTGCGCTGGTAATTTGACGTCGCAGCTATCGGGGCTAAGATACCCGTTGGCACAGGTAAATTTCGGGGGAGACACCGTTGGCCAAGACTGGAAACCTGACCCGCGCGGACATCGCGGAATCGATCCATCGCAAGATCGGCCTTTCGCGCGCCGAATCGTCGAACCTCGTCGAGGGCATCCTGCGGCATATGTGCGGCGCGCTGAGCAACGGCAGCAATGTGAAGATCACCAGTTTCGGGACCTTCATCCTGCGCGAAAAGGGCGAACGCATCGGCCGCAATCCGAAGACCGGCGTCGAAGTCCCCATCACTCCGCGCCGCGTGCTGACATTCCGCGCCAGCCAGTCCACGCGTGAGCGGATCGCGGCCAGCTGAGACACGAATTGAGCGAATCCGGCAAAAGCGACAGCGCATTTCGGACGATCGGCGAGCTCAGCAACGAACTCGGCGTCCCGCAGCATATCCTGCGCTATTGGGAAACGCGTTTCTCGCAATTGCGGCCGCTGACCCGGGCGGGCAACCGCCGCTACTACCGGCCCGCCGATGTCGCGCTGGTGAAGCGCATCGACGCGGCACTCAATCGCGACGGCTATACGATCAAGGGCGTACAGAAACTGCTGGCCGGCGAGAAATCCAGCCCGCCCGCCGCAAAGCCGGAAGCTGCACCCGCGCAGGCACCCGCGTCGCTGATCACCGATCTCAAGCAGGTTCGCGCCCTGCTGAGCGAAGCGCTTTCCGACTGAACCGCGGATTTCCACGAAAGGTTAGTAAAGGTTAGCCCTGCGCGCAGTTGCGGGAGCCGTCTTCCGGCGCCGCAAAGTTCACACATGGTTCACACCAAAACCGCGCGCGGATCCACGAAGACAAGTTGGACATTTATGAAGAGCCGGTACGGCGCATCCATGGATGACGGCGCGTGGCTCGGTCTGGCAAGACAGCGGCGTGTAGGACAGCGTTTTCTTGCAGACCCCAAGACTACAGTTTTTGCTTCATGCCACGGCGACGCCCGCCAGCACGGCCGCCGCCGCCAGCCGCCCGGTCTGCGCAGCACCGTTCATGAAACCGGGGAAAGCGTCGGACAGATGTTCGCCAGCGAACATGATCGGCCCGACGGCCGCCTTCTGCGTGACACCGCCGTCTTCCTCCACCCACAGATGCGGGGCGAAGCGGGTGAGTTGGCCGGGCCTGAACGTCGAATAGGCGCCGCGTGCATAGGGATCCTGGCACCAGGCGGTGCGGCGGATCGTCCGCGCCTTCAGGCCCGGCACGGCAGGTGCGATGGCGGCCTCCGCGCGGCGCAGTGTCGCTTCGGGTTCGGCCGCCATCAGCGCATCGACCTGGTCCCCGCCGAAGAACCAGGTGAGAACGCCCGCATCCCCCGGCTGGCCCGAACTCGCATCCCAGAATTCGGAGTAGATGCCCGGCCCCCGCGTATCCACCGCCCACGCCGCGCCCGCAGGACCGGTGTGTTTTTCCCAGACGCGTGCGGCATAGCCCGCGTTGATCTTTTCATTCCGGCCGCATTCGATCTCACGCACCAAGGCCGCCCAGCCGTCCGAAAGCAGTCCGCCATAGTCGATGGTGCGCATCAGCGGCGCGGGGACGGTCACGATCACGCGGTCGGCATGGTCCATCTTGCCATTGGCGAAGCGCAGGTCGAGCCCGCCGTCGCGCGGCGTAATCGACACCAGCGCATGGCCGGTCGAGATACGTGACATCAGTGGTGCGGACAGCGCCTTCACCACGGTCGACGATCCGCCCACCAGGATGAAGCGCTCGTCGCTCAGCGAAATCAGTTCGGCATGCTTGCCGTCGACGACCGGCAGGTTGAACATCAGCCCGAGCGCCGATGTCTGTCCCGGCTCCGCGCCATATTCGGTACGGGCGGTTGACTCGATCAGCGCGCGGACATGCGGTTTCACGAGCCGGGCGTGTTTGTCGAGATAGGTCGTGAACGACAGCGCATCGAGCCCGGGTGCGACCGCGGCATAATCGGCATCGAGCGCGGCCGCGTCCTTGCCGATCTGGGCCGCTATCGCGCGCAGGTCGCGAACAAGGCTGGCATCGCTGACCGCCCGCCCGTCCGCGACATAGCGGCTGTGGCCATGCATCGGCTGCCGGTCGATCAGCGGGATGCCGAACCGCTTGGCCAGCGTGAGCATGTCGGCGTGGTCGGTGTTGATGAGGTTGGCACCATCCTCGATATTCAGCCCCGGTTCCGGCGCATTGTTCGCCGTGAACACGCGTCCGCCGAGCCGGCCCCGCGCCTCGTAAAGATACGCGTCGACACCCGCAGCGCTGAGGGCATCGAGCGCCGTCAGTCCTGCGAGGCCGCCCCCGATGACGGCGACGCGCATGGCCGACCGTGCGCGGGAGGGTGCGGGCCAACCGATAGCCGGAAGCGCGGCGGCGGCACCGAGTGTCGCGATCATCCGGCGACGGGTGATGCCTTCGGATATTGGGCTGGGCGGCGACGAGCCCGCTTCGTCGAGGTTGATGCGGCGGGCCTGATTGAGCAGCCCCCATAACGGCCCCGAACCCCGCATCGATCGTCTCCCCCGTCTCGCCGATGGCGCCCTACAGGTCCTTCGCCATCACATAGTCCCAATATTCTTCCCCGAACCCCGGGAAGGATGCCCGCCCGACGACCACGAATCCCGCCCGCTCGTAGAACGCGATGGCGCGGGTGTTCTTTGTATAGACGCTCAGCGCCAGACGCTTGGCACCGCGTGTACGCGCTTCGGCCTCGGCAGCTTCGAACAGGGCGCGGCCGGTGCCGGTGTTGTGCCATTTGGACAGGACGTAGATGCGCTTGATTTCCGCATCGTCGGGGTTCGTGCCGGGGAGCGTCGCGGGCACGAGGACCGCATAGCCGACAGGACTACCCACGGCTTCCTCGACCAGCCACGCCGCGGTGTCCGGCTTGGCGAGCGCAGCTTGCCACGCCTCCAGCGAATGCGACGTCGCGCAGAATGCGGTCAAATCGTCGCCGGGATGATCGTTGGCGAAGGTTTCAAGGAACGTCGCCGCGCCGACCAGTGCCAGTTTCGCCGCGTCCTTCGGCTCCGCGCGCCGTGGCGTCACGCTTCCGGCCCCAGTGCGGGGTCGAGGTCGCGCGGGCGGATGAAGCGCGCGAGGTGCGCCTTGCCGGTCGCGATATCCGCCCAGCGATCGACGGCGAATTCGAGTTCGGCGATGCTGGCTGTCGGGAATTTCTCCTCGACGTCGTCGCGCAACGCCTCGTCATTCCCCTCCGGCACCAGCATGAGGATCAAGTCCTCGAGCCCCGGATTGTGCCCGCACATCAGGATGCGCGCATGGTCGTCGGGCTGGTCGTGCACCACGTCGAGCAAGGTCACGCCCGACGCGAGATAGATCCGCCGGTCCCAGTTCGGATGCAGCGTGCGCCCATAGCCTTCCCACACGCCGTCGAGCGTATCGACGCAGCGCACGGCGGGCGACGAGACGACATGGTCGAAGACCAGCCCCAGGTTGCGCATGTGATGCCCGACCGTCTGCGCGGCGCGCATGCCGCGCGAGTTCAGGGCACGATCGAAATCGCGGGCGACAGGATCGTCCCAGCCGGACTTGGCGTGGCGCAGCAGCGTGAGCGTCTTCATTCCGCCCTCTGATGCACCAATGGCGTTACGGTTGGAAGTCGCTCTGCAACGCTCGCCACCGCCTCGTCCAGGGTGACGCGCCGGATCGTCGTTCCTTCGGGAAAGGCAGTTAGCAGGCGAGAGGGCACCGCCGACGACAGGATGACGAATACGCCCTTGTCGTCGGCGCGGCGGATGAGGCGTCCGAACGCCTGCGCGAGCCGCGCGCGAATGATGCGGTCGTCATGTGCCGAACCGCCATTGGCGGCGCGGCGGGCAGCGTGCAGAACGGTGGGACGCGGCCAGGGGATGCCCTCCATCACGACCAGCCGCAGCGAATCTCCGGGTACATCGACCCCGTCACGCAAGGCATCGGTGCCGAGCAGGCTGGCGCGCGGATCATCGCGGAAGATATCGACCAAGGTGCCGGTATCGATCGGGTCGACATGCTGCGCGTAGAGCGGCAGGCCGTCGCGGGCGAGCCGGTCGACGATGCGGGCATGGACCGCGCGCAGCCGCCGGATCGCGGTGAACAGGCCCAGCGTCCCGCCCTGCGACGCGGCGATCAGCCGGCCATAGGCATTGGCGAGCGCGCTGGTGTCGCCGCGCGTGACGTCGGTCACGATCAGGACTTCGCTGTTCGCGGCATAGTCGAAGGGGCTTGTGACAGCGAAGGTCGCGGGCGCCTGTTCCAGGTGCGTCGCACCGCTGCGCGCCTCCGCTTGCGACCAGTCGCCGCCGCCGGTCAGCGTGGCGGACGTCATCAGTACGCCGTGCGCGGGCTTGAGGACGATGTCGGCGAAGGGCCGGGTCGGGTCGAGCCAGTGGCGGTGCAGGCCGATGTCGATGTCGCGCCCCTCGACCCGGTTGACCGCCAGCCAGTCGACGAAATCCGGGTCGGTCGGTCCGCCGATGCGCGCGAGCATCGAAAGCCACGCCGCGACCGTATCGCGCCGCCAGCCGAGCGAGGCGATCGCGCCCTCTATCCGTGCGCGCGCCGGTCCGTCGAGCCAGTCGGGCGGATCATCCAGCACCGCCTCCAGCCGCCGCCCCAGTGCGACCAGCGGGCGTAGAAGGGCGTCGAGCGCAAGCGCGGCTTCCCCCGCCGCCTCGACCGTCGGTGCGTCGAGTTCCGCCGCCTCCGTCTCAAGCCCGTACCCCGCGTCCTCAGCATCGGCGCGGGCATAGACGATGCCCCGCAACGCGCTGAGGAAGGTCTCGACCGCGCCATAGGGCGCGCCCTCCGCAATGCGGCCGAGCCAGCCGTCTGAGGGCAACGCTTGCGCCGCCGACGTCGCTGCAGCAATCGCGGTGGCTCCCGCTTCGTCATAGCTCGCGACATCAGCAAGGCGCGCGGCGAGGCCACGACGGCGGCCTCGCGAAGTTCCCTCGGGGCCGATGACCCAGCGGCGCAGCTCGATCGCTTCCTGCCCGGTCAGTGCTGCCGCGAAAGTCGAGTCGGCGGCGTCGAAAACGTGATGCCCTTCGTCGAACACGATGCGCGTGGGGCGATTGACCGCGTCGCGTCCGCGCGCGGCGTTGATCATCACCAGCGCATGGTTGGCGATCACGATGTCGGCGTCCGCGCTCGCCCGCGTACTGCGCTCGATGAAGCAGCGGCGGTAATGCGGGCAGCCGGCGTAGATGCACTCGCCGCGCCGGTCGGTGAGCGCCGTGCTGCCGTTGCGGCGGAATAGCGTCGGCAACCAGCCGGGCAGGTCGCCGCCAACCATGTCGCCGTCACGGCTGAACGCCGCCCAGCGCGCGACGAGATGCGCGAGGATCGCGGCGCGGCCGGAAAAGCCGCCTTGCAACGCATCCTCGAGGTTCAGCAGGCAGAGGTAGTTCTCACGCCCCTTGCGCACCGTCACCTTGGCGGCGCGCTGCGCAGGATCGGGGAACAGCCGCGCCGTCTCGCCGTCCAGCTGCCGTTGCAGCGCCTTGGTATAGGTCGACACCCACACTGTCCCCCGCGCGCGTTCCGCCCAGAGCGAGGCGGGCGCGAGATAGCCGAGCGTCTTGCCGATCCCCGTTCCCGCCTCCGCCAGCACCATGTTCGGCGCGTCGCGACGGTTGCGCGGGGCAAAGGCGGCGGTCGCGGCAACGGCATAGTCGCGCTGGCCGGTACGCTCTTCGGCACCGGGGCCGATCAGCGTGGCAAGACGCTCTACCGTATCCTTTTCCGGAAGCGTTATCGTTGCGGCAGGCGGGCGTGGCGGCTTCTCGTCCCATTCGGGCAGGCGCGAAAACAGCCCGCGCTCCGCTGCTTCGGGACGGACGATGGCGGCCGCCGCGATGCTGCCCCACGACCAGCGCAAACGGGACAGCGTCACCGCGGCGCTCCACGCCCCTTCGCGTTCGGCCCATCCTGATGCGCCCATCTGTGCGACAAGTGCGGCTGCGGCGTCGCGTAACAGCGTCGCGACGCCGGCTTCCTCTGCCGGCACCTCCAGCCCCAGCGCCGCCGCGATCCCCTTAGGCGTCGGCACCACGAACCGCGCGGGATAAACGAACGCGAACAGTTCCAGCAGGTCGAGACCCGACAGTTCCGGATAGCCCAGCCGTTGCGCGACCAGCGGCGCGTTCAGGATGATCATCGGCGTTTCCGCCGCCCGCGCGATCGCCTCGCCGCGCCCCACACCGCGCGTACCGTCCGCGTCGGAAATCCAGATGCCTCCATGGCTTGCGTGCAGCGCGGGATGGCAGAGGGCGGTCACTGCACCCATGTGGCGCGGCGGGAACGAAAGGGCAACGGGGTTGCGTCGGGCCGCTTTGCCCCGCAAGGACGCCCGCGCAATGACCGATACCGACCTCCGCACCACCGCTCTCGCGTCCAAGGCCTGGCCCTACGAAGAGGCGCGCAAGCTTTTGAAGCGTTATCCGGACGGAAAGCCGGGCGGAGCGCCTGTCATTCTCGAATGCGGATACGGTCCGTCAGGCCTGCCGCACATCGGCACGTTCAACGAAGTGCTGCGCACGACGATGGTGCGCCACGCGTTCCAGTCGATGTCGGACACGCCGACGCGGCTGATCGAATTTTCGGACGACATGGACGGGCTGCGCAAGGTTCCCGACAACGTGCCCAACCAGGCGATGCTGGCCGAGCACCTCGGCAAGCCGCTGAGCCGCATTCCCGACCCATTCGAAAAGTTCGAAAGCTTCGCGCATCACAACAACGCGATGCTGCGCGACTTCCTCGACCGGTTCGGCTTCGAGTACGAGTTCATCTCGTCGTCGTCGCAGTACGAAAGCGGCGTGTTCGACGATGCGCTGAAGGGCGTGCTGCGCAATTACCAGGTGATCATGGACGTGATGCTGCCGACGCTGCGCAAGGAACGCGCGGCGAGCTATTCCCCCGTCCTGCCGATCAGCGAAAAGAGCGGCGTCGTGCTGCAGGTGCCGGTCGAGGTCGTCGATGCCGAGGCTGGCCTGATCCGCTTCGACGATGGCGGCGACATGGTCACGCAGTCGGTACTGGGCGGAAAGGCGAAGCTGCAGTGGAAGGTCGACTGGGCGATGCGCTGGGTCGCGATCGGCGTCGATTACGAAATGTACGGCAAGGACCTCATCGACAGCGGCATCCAGTCGGGAAAGATCGCGCGCATCCTGGGCGGCCGTCCGCCCGAAGGCTTCGTCTACGAACTCTTCCTCGACGAGAAGGGCGAGAAGATCTCGAAGTCGAAGGGCAATGGCCTGACCATCGAGCAATGGCTCGACTACGGCACGCAGGAGAGCCTGTCGTTCTTCGCCTATCGCGAGCCGAAAAAGGCCAAGCAGCTGCACATCGGCGTCATCCCGCGCGCGGTCGACGAGTATTTCCAGTTCCGGGGGAATTACGCGGGTCAGCCTGTCGAACAAAAGCTCGGCAATCCGGTGCACCATATCCACAATGGCGCCGTGGCGTCGGACGTGCCGCCGGTGACGTTCGGGCTGCTGCTCAACTTGGTCGGGGTGCTCGGCGCGGGCGCGACGGCGGACCAGGTACGCGGATATCTGTCCAACTATGTCGAGGGCGCGGTGTCGCCCGAACTCGACGCGTTGATCGGCCATGCGCTCGCCTACAACCGCGATTACGTCGCACCGACGCTGGTGAAGCGCGCACCCGAGGGCGTGGAAGTGGCCGCACTCGAACGCCTCGACCGCGAACTGGCTGAAGCGGGAGAAAGTGCCGATGCGACCGCGCTGCAGAACATCGTTTACGCGATCGGCAACGAAGGCGGCTTCGAGAACCTGCGCGACTGGTTCAAGGCGCTCTACGAAACGCTGCTCGGCTCATCGCAAGGCCCGCGCATGGGCAGCTTCATCGCGCTGTACGGCGTGGCGAACACGCGGACGCTGATCGCGGACGCGCTCAAGCGCAAAGGGTAACCGCCGCTCGAACGTTACTTCCCTGCCGGAACGCCAAACGCGATCCGGCGTTGTAACGGCCGCCCCAATCGGGCGCCAATCGGAGGTTACCCATGAACAAGCTTGTCCTTGCCTCGCTTGCCGCAGGACTGACACTGACGGTGTCGACCCCGGCCTTTGCCGCTGACGGATGCGGTCGCGGTTATCACGCCGGGCCTCGCGGCCATTGCCGACCCAATGTCGGCCGGCCAGGCGCCGTCGTCGTTGCACCGGGCCTTGTCGTCGGCAATTTCTATCACGGCCGCGGCTATTGGGATGGCCGCCGTTACTGGCAGAACCGCTATCGTTACCGGAACGGCTGGCGCTACCGCTAAGTCCACACGGGCAGGTCTTGCGCAACCGGTACGGTCCGTACCGATTGCGCAACCTCCCCCCGCGGTGCCATAATGAGTTCCAAGAGAGGACTGATCGTCATGGCAACCGCACTCAAATCGCAGTCGATGTCCGAAGCCGAATGGGCCGCGCGCCAGGAACTGGCCGCCTGCTACCGCATCTTCGCCCACATGAAGTGGGACGAGATGATCTTTAACCACATCACGGTGAAGATCCCGGGCGAAGAGGGCGCGTTCCTGATCAACCCCTATGGCCTGCATTTCAGCGAGATCACTGCCTCGAGCCTGGTCAAGATCGACATCGACGGCAATATCCTTGCCCCCACCGAATGGCATGTGAACCGTGCCGGGTTCGTCCAGCACGCCCTGTTCCACCGCCACATCCCTGACGCACATGCGATCGCGCATACGCACACGACGGCGGGCATGGCGGTCGCGAGCCTCGAGGGCGGGCTTCAGGCAGTCAATTTCTACGCCTGCAATTTCGTCGGGCAGATCGGCTATCACGATTTCGAAGGTGTGACGGTGCGCGATGAAGAAGGGCCGCGCTTCCTGGAATCGCTCGGCGGCAAGTCGATGATGCTGCTGCGCAACCACGGCATATTGGTGATGGGCAAAACTCTGCCCGAGGTGTTCCTGAAGCACTGGGCGCTGCAGCGCGCGTGCGAGATCCAGGTCGCGACATTGTCGATGGGCAAGCCGATCACCGTCCCGTCGGACGTGGTCGCAATTCACCAGCGCGATATCGGCCAGACGCAGATTCCGGGCGGCCCCGGTAAGGCAGAATTCGACGCGATGGTTCGCATGATCGACCGGACCGACAAGAGCTGGCGTGACTAGCCTTACCGTTAACGGACAACCGATCCGGTACCGCATGGACCCCGCAACGCCGCTGTTGTGGGCATTACGCGACGCGTCGAACCTGACCGGCACCAAATACGGCTGCGGCACCGGCGACTGCGGCGCATGCACCGTCGATATCGACGGTCGCGCGGTGCGCAGTTGCACGGTCACGATCGCCCAAGTCGAGGGCAGCTTCGTCACCACGATCGAGGATCTGTCGCGCGACCGCAGCCATCCGGTGCAGCAGGCATGGGTCGCCGAACAGGTGCCGCAATGCGGGTTCTGCCAGACGGGAATGATCATGGCGGCGTCGGTGCTGCTGAAAACCAACAACCGCCCGACCGACGCCGATATCGACGCGGCGATCACCAACATCTGCCGGTGCGGCACCTACACGCGCATCCGCCGCGCCATCCACCGGGCTGCGGCCGCCATCCGCGGCGAAGAGACCATCGTTGCCGCGCCGCCGCCGGGCATCGACCCCGCCGACGCGGCACGGCGCGTGCCAGCGCTTTCTCCGCCGATCAATCGATAGCTGCCTTCCCGCTTTGCTTTCAATCAGATGAAGGAACGCGCCAGAGTTCGTTCAGCACGAATCGGGCAGAAGCCATGTTCATGGGACGCAGCGACAATCGTGCACGCGCGCTCCGCCCGAGGAAAACGTCCATGAGGATGACCTTTGCTTTGGCCGCGCTTTTTGCAGCGACGGCAATCACCCCTGCCCTGGCGCAGGATCATGGCCGCGGCGATCGTGGAGATCGCGGCGGCGGCCGCTCCGAACAACGCGCCGATGGTGGCCAGCGCCAGGACCGCGGCGACCGCGGACAGGGCGGCGGATGGCAGCGTGGCCAGCAGGCAGCCCCTGCGCCCGCCGCACAACCGCAACCCCAGCCCCAGCCCCAGGTTCAGCAGCAGGCCCAGCAGCGCTGGAACGGCAATCGCGGCAACGGCGATGGCGGCATGAATGCCCAGCGTAACTGGAACCGCGGCCAGCAGGACGGTGGCCAGCGGAACTGGCGCCGCAACGACGCCCCGCAGTCGCAACTCGGCGGCACCGCTGTTGCACCGCCCGTCGTCATCAATCGCGATGCCAATCAGGACGGACGCCGCTGGGACGGCAACCGTCAGGATCGTGGCGGCTGGAACGGCACGTTCGGCCGCAACGGCCAGGCGTGGCAGCAGAACCAGAATCAGAACCGCAACGACAACTGGCGTAACAACAACCAGGGCCGCAACGATGCGTGGCGGAACCAGCAGGGTCGCAACGACAACCGCTGGAACGGCAACAACAACTATCGCCCTGACCGGAACTGGAACGGCAATCGTGCCTGGACCCGCGACTGGCGCAACAACAACCAGTACGATTGGCAGCGTTACCGCTATTCGAACCGCGACCTCTTCCGTGCCCGGCCCTATTACGCACCACGCGGCTGGGGCTATGGATACCAGCGCTTCTCGATCGGCTACACGCTGAGCAGCATCCTGTTCGACCAGCAATACTGGATCGACGATCCGTACGATTACCGCCTGCCGCCGGCATACGGACCGTACCGCTGGGTTCGCTACTATGATGACGTCCTGCTCGTCGACATCAGGACCGGACAGGTCGTCGACGTGATCAACGACTTCTTCTGGTAATTTCCACTCCAACGCGCTTATCCCTCGCCCGACAGGGCGGGGGATAGGTTTGTAAGGGCGATGTCGGACACACGACTGGCGGAAATCGGCAAGGCGACGGCGGCGCGGTTGAAGAAGCAACCGGGCGTCCAGGTCGTCAACGGCATCGGTTTCGACATCTACATTCGCCAGGGGTTCCTGACCCCGCAGGAATGCGGCGGGCTGATCGCGATGATCGACGCCGACCGGAAGCCCTCCGAACTTCTCTCGACCGACGCCGACCCTACCTTTCGCACCTCCGAAAGCTGCGACCTCGACCGATGGCACCCCTATGTCGGTGCGATCGACGCGCGGGTCTGTCACTTCATGGGGATGAAGGAACGCCAGGGCGAAACGCTGCAGGGGCAGCGCTATGCCGTGGGCCAGCAGTTCAAGGCGCATCACGACTTCTTCCACACTGACCAGCCCTATTGGCCGGGCGAACGCACGCGCGGCGGACAGCGCAGTTGGACGGCGATGATCTACCTCGACGAACCGGCTGGCGGCGGCGAGACGCATTTTCCCAATGCGGGTTTCAAGATTTCGCCGAGGACCGGCATGCTGCTCGCGTGGAACAACATGAATGCCGACGGTAGCCCCAATACGCAGTCGATGCATGAAAGCCTGCCCGTGACCGCGGGGATCAAGAACATCGTGACCAAATGGTATCGCGAGCGGTTTTGGGTCTAGGAAAATTGCCCGGATCGGCCGATGTCGTTTCGCGCACGTTCCACCTTACATCTTGCTGACGATTGCATTCCCCGCGCGTTCAGGCCGACTCACCTAGACCTCTGTTCGTCCCTTCCGGGACATGTGAAGGAGAAGATACATGCGTAAGACCATCCTGGCCGGGCTGCTGGCCGCCACGCTCGCCCCGGTGGCGGCACAGGCGCAGTCGCCGATCACCCCGTCCGAGCGCCGCGAGCTTCGTGACGACCGTCGCGACGTCCGCGAGCAGCAGCGCGACCTCAATCGCGCCTATCGCTACGGTGACAAGGGCGACATTCGCAAGGAACGTGGTGACGTCCGCGATGCCCGGCGCGAATATCGCGAAGACGCGCGCGACGCACGCCGCGACTGGGGCCGTGACGACTGGCGCGCCTATCGCGGCCAGAACCGCAACCTGTACCGCGGTGGCGGCTGGCGGTCGGACTATCGCTATCAGGAATTCCGCCCCGGCGCGCGTTTGGGCGCGGGATATTTCTCGCAGCGTTACTGGATCTCGGATCCGGGACGTTACCGCCTGCCGCCGACCGGTTTCGGCCAGCGCTGGGTCCGGTTCTATAACGACGTCCTGCTGGTCGATACCCGCAGCGGTCGCGTGATCGACGTCATCCGCGGATTCTACTGGTAAACGACAGCGGCGGGGCCGATGCACAGCGCATCGGCCCCGCTTGCCTGGCGTGAACGCTGTGCTAGCAGGGCAACACACCAATTGCCCGGAGCACACCTTCCCATGCGTTCGCACCTCTTTCCCGTTTTCGCTTCGCTGATCGCCATTTCCGCACCGCTGGTTGCAGCGACGCCGGCGCAGCAGTTGCAGCAGCTGTTCAAGGATAGCGACGAGGCGCAGCTGAAGCGCCAGCCGATCTTCGCCCTGTTCCGTGGCGACCTGCGCTACGCCGACCGGCTGGGCGACTTCTTTTCGGACGCCGCGACAGAGGCCAACTACCAGGCCGACAAGACCGATCTTGCGGGCCTCGCGCGCATCGACCGGTCGAAGCTGAATTCGACCGACCAGATCGCCTACGACACGTTCAAGCGGAACACCGAACTCGACATGGCCGGCCTGACCCCCGCCATGCGCGCGCTGCGTGACGTGCGCCCGATCGACCATTTCTTCGGCGCGCATACTTTCTATCCCGACATCGCGTCGGGACAGGGTGCGGCACCGTTCAAGACGGTTCTCGACTATGAGAACAACATCAAGCGCCACCGCCAGTTCGCGGCGCAGCTGGACGTCGCGATCGCACGGTTCCGCGAGGGGATGAAGACCGGTGTCACGCAGCCCAAGCTGGTCGTGCGCAACGTCATCGACCAGCTGGACCTACAGCTGAAGGGCGGCGTCGACGCATCGCCCTATCTGGGCCCACTCAAGAAATTCCCGGAAAGCTTTTCGGCGGCCGACAGGGCGCGGCTGACGACGGAGACGACCGCAGCGGTGCGCGACGGCATTTTCCCGGCCTACACCCGCCTGCGCGATTTCCTGCGCGAAGAGTATTTGCCGGTCGCACGCGAAGGCGTCGGCCTCGTCCACATGAAGGGCGGGATCGAGCTCTACAAATATCTGATCGAATCCAACACGACGCTGCCGCTGACGCCCGACTATGTCCACAACCTGGGCCTGTCGGAAGTCGCGCGCATCACCAAGCAGATGGAGGACATCAAGACCAAGACCGGCTTCAAGGGGACGCTGCCCGAGTTCTTCGAATACATCCGCACCGATCCGAAGTTCAAATTCGCGTCGCGCGAAGCCATGCGGGAAGAATTCCTGACGATCGGCAAGAAGGTCGACCTGCGCGTTCGCGAGCAGTTCTCCACCATCCCCAAATCGCCGCTCGAAATTCGCCCGGTCCCCGAATATCGCGAAAAAACAGACGCCGGCGGCAGTTATCAGCAGGGAACGCCCGACGGATCGCGGCCGGGCGTGTTCTTCTACAACGCCTATGACCTGCCTTCGCGGTCGCTGCCCGAAAGCGAAACCCTGTACCTGCACGAGGCAGTGCCGGGGCATCACTTCCAGATCAGCCTGGCGCAGGAAAACACGGCGCTCCCGTCGTTCATGCGGTTCGGCGGCAATACGGCGTTCGCAGAGGGCTGGGGCCTTTATGCCGAAACCCTTTGGCCCGAATTGGGCATGGAAACCGATCCGTACCAGCGGTTCGGCGGGCTGAACGACGAGATGCTGCGCGCGATGCGCCTTGTCGTCGACAGCGGCATCCATGCCAAGGGTTGGACCCGCGACCAGTCGATCGATTACATGCTCAAGAATTCGGGCATGAGCCGCACCGACGCGACCGCCGAAGTCGAGCGTTACATCGCGATCCCCGGACAGGCGCTTGCGTACAAGATCGGCCAGCTGACGATCTCGCGGCTGAAGGCCAAGGCGCAGGCCGCACTCGCCGCGAAGTTCGATCCGCGGAAATTCCATGCCCAGGTGCTGATGACCGGCGCGCTGCCGATGACGGTGCTGGAAGCCAAGATCGACGCGTGGATCAAGGCGGGCGGCCAGTAAGGCGCCTCGCGTTCAGCGATCGGGTCGGATGTGAGCATTCGACCCGATCGCGGACACTCATAATCGGAAGTACAATCGCCCTATGCCTGCGAGGGCCGCCTCAGCCGCAAAGTGCGTGCGCGATTTGCTGATGAAAACGGCAGCTAACCACCCAATGCCGGTCAATCGGATTTCGATTTTACCGGTCTTGAATCGCGGGCACCCTAAGGGCGTTCGGACAGCGAAAGCGATTTACGCCGAACCGCTTCGGTCACCGTCGATGCTGTGATCGATGCCGTTTGCGGCGACAGGTTTTGCTTCTGTTGCGCCGGCGAGCATTGCATCCATGGTGCCGGTTCCCATCCCGAGCTCACTCATGAGAGAATCGATCAAGGGGCCGCCAACCCTGTAACGCAGCGCTGCCGCGACTGCCGAATCCGCCAGGTTCGTAGAGGTATCGGTGCGCCCTGCAGCGGCGTCGTCTCCATGAAGCCCGCGGGCGTCGATAATAGTGATCTTGTCGATCTGCTCCATAGGCTTGGTGGCAGCCTCGATTATGCCGGGCAGCGCCTCGAGCATTGCTCGACGCACCAATAGCGCGGTCTGGGTATCGCTCAGGATGTTGGTCGCTTCGTTGAGCGAAGTCTGGCCGGCCGCGTCGACGGCGAATGCAGCGGCGCGGCCCTCTGAGCGGACCTTTTCGGCGTCGGAATCTGCGGTCGCCTCGGTCCGCGTTGCCGAAGCGCGGGCTTCGGCCGCATCTTTTTCGGCTTGGGCTGCAACCGTTATGCTGACAGCCTGCTCTTCGGCTTTCTGGGTTGCCGCAATCACTGCAACGCTTTTGGTCCGGTTGGCGATTTCGGTCGCCTTGGCGGTCTCGACGCTCTCTTCGGCACGAACAGCGAGTGCACGGGCTTCGTTTGCAGCCGCCGTCGCGGTCGACTCTTGTTCGGACTTCTGGGCCGTCTGGACAGCCGTATCGATACGCGCCAGTTCGATGTTTCGGTCACGTTCGATAGTGGCAGTCTGAACCGCACCGTCGCGCGCAATTGTCGCTGTCTGGATGACCTTATCGGCCTCGGTCTGCGCTACGGTCTTTGCCTGCTCCGCAGAAATACGGGCAATCTCGGCCACACGGGTCTGCTCAGCTTCCGCCGTCGCGATTGCGGTCGCCTGTTCGGCGCGCCGCGCGGCCAGCGTCTGCTCTTGCGTCAGGCGGGCTTGTTCGGCTGCCTGAGCGATTTCAAGCGACTGATTGTTGGCATCGAGGTTGCGCTGCTCGATCTCAACACGATTGGTCGCGACGATATCATTGCGAATTTTCTTGCGCTCTTCGATCGTGCGCGTGAGCACGGTCAGGCCTTCCGCGTCGAATGCATTGTTCTCGTTGAAGTGTTCGAAGGCAGTCTGGTCGAAATGCGTGATGCTGACAGATTCGAGCTGGAAGCCGTTCATGTCCAGGTCGGTCGTGAGCGCTTCCTGCACCTTCTGGATGAAGTCTGCGCGGTTGGCATGGAGATGCTCCATCGTCATCGTGGCAGCGACGGAGCGAAGCGCCGATACCAGCTTGCCGTCGAGGAGCGACTTCACTGCGTCTTCGCTGTTAACCGACTGGCCAAGCGTCTGGGCGGCGGCCGCAATGGATTCGGCATCCGGCTTTACCTTGATGTGAAACAGCCCGACGACATCCACGCGCAACTTATCGAGCGTGATCAGCGCATCTTTATTCAGTCGGGAAACTTCGAGCTTCACCGTCGTCAGGCGAACCTGCATGAGTTCGTGAAGGACGGGTATCACCATGATGCCGCCGTTGAGAACGACCTTCTCGCCGCCGAAACCGGTCCTGATAAGCGCGATGTCTTTAGTGGCGCGGCGGTATAGCCGCGTGAGCACGAGTCCGATTACGACCAGCGCGATCAAGATAATCGCCGCGTAGATGAGTATGTTGATCAAGGACGCGGGCATGCCGATTCTCTCCGTTTGACTTGCACGGCTTAGTGCACGGGCGAAAGCGCTGTGTCGATGTCCGGCACTCCAAAGAACACATTGCCTTCCTTGCGCACGAGTAGGGCCGTCTGACCGGACTCTATGACGTCGCTGTCGTACTGGGGTTCCACCATGACAAAGTGGGCCTGTTTATGCTGGTCCAAAACCTTGGCTCTGGCAGGATGTCCTCGTCTCGCCGCGCCCTCGAGAATAACTCCCCGGCGCATGACCAAGTCCCCCGCCGAAATTACCGAACTTTCGAAACTCGGAAATATTCGGGCTATACTCCGCGCGACGAGCCTGTTGACTGCAAGCCCAGGTACGATCGCAATACCCGTCGCCGCCAAGGCGTTAAAAGGTGCGCCGAACACAAACGTACTCGATTGCTGCAGCGTGACGCCGATCAACGCAAAGCAGGCAAGAAACGAAACCAGCCAAACGAGCAGTGGAAGACCATTGCCGATTCCAAGCCAGCCCAACACGGCAACATGCGCTCCATCGAAATCGGCATCCGCGTCGGCATCCACATGACCCACACCGGTGCCAATCGCCTCGATCAGCCCGACGCCGATCATAAGGCAGATTGCCAGGGTAAACGGAGCGTATGGTTGCGATGTCAGTTGAGCGAGCACGCCTGTCGGTTAACCGAGGTCGCCGATTTAGGGAAGCGGAACGCGTTGGCTGTGACTGGGTGAACCACCCATCTCGAATTAAGCCGCAATCGCCCCAAGGGCTGCCATGCGCCTAGATGGCGCCGCCCTGCCGAAGAGAGGTGGGGGCTGCTCGTCCCTGCGGCCCAAATGAAAAAGGTTGCCGGAGCGTTTGCCCCGGCAACCCTTTGCATGGTCAGCGGCTTGGAGATGAATCTCAAGCCCGGGAGACCATGGCCGCTTTCAAACAACACCTTATCGTCATGCCGCAAGGCATGAGCAGCGAGGTGTTAGGCGACTGACTCCCGAACGAAATTCTCCGTGCCACAAGCTGAACCATGAGACATCGGATCACCTCCTTTCGCTAAGCGCCGTGACCAACGCCGGTCACGAACCGGAATCTGAATCATCCCGAGTCGCACCGCAAGGACTTGTGGAAAAAAAATTTAGCCGTCATTATTCGACGCTCGCGCTGCGTCGTTTTCGATCTTCGTTTCAGGCGCGGCAATCCTCGACAACACGGGTGAACTCGGGCCAGGCCGGATAGGCGCGCTCGACGCCGTCGACCAACACGCCGAACCGTCCCCGGCTGAATGCCAGCGCATCGAGAATAGGGTCGCGTGCGTTCAGGCGTACAGTCGCGAAGGTGCCGCTTCCTTCGGCTGCCACGCTTTTAACCAGCGACGTTGCCCGCAGCGTGACCATGCCGCCTGTCGCCGGTCCCGACCGCGAGATCATCAAGGAGACGCCGCGTGTCGCGCGGTCGCACTGGATGGCGAGGATCGCGGCTTGCGGCGTTACGCCGAACCGTGCCGCACTGCCGGATGATGTGGCGGCATAGCTCCACAAGCCGGGTTCGACACCGGTATCGGCCGGCGGGCCGGGCGGTGTCGTGACAGGCGGCGGCGCCACGGTCACCGGCGCCGGTGGCGGCGCGGGAGGAGGCGTCCGCGTGGCGGGCGCAACGCAGTTGGTCAGCAGGACCATGGGCAGCAGAACAAGCGGAACACGACGCATCCAAGGCGGCCTATTGCCGATAAGCGCGGGGGGCAAGTCGCGCCGCTTGCCGCGACCACGCGCTTCGTCGCATAACCGCCACGGGCTGTGAGCCAATAAGGGAGCGGGAATGGCAATCGATACCAGGCGGCTGCGCTCGATTGTCGGCGGTTCTGCCGGCAATCTGGTCGAATGGTACGACTGGTACGCCTATACCAGTTTCAGCCTTTATTTCGCGGCATCGTTCTTTCCAAAGGGCGATCCGACGGCGCAATTGCTGTCGACCGCCGCCATTTTTGCCGTCGGTTTCCTGATGCGGCCGATCGGCGCATGGATCATGGGAGTGTACGGCGACCGGCACGGCCGCAAGGCGGGCCTGGCGCTGTCCGTCGCGTTGATGGCCGGCGGGTCCATCATGATCGCGATCGCCCCGACCTATGCGCAATTTGGCGTGTTCGCGCCCTTGTGGCTGTTGACCGCGCGATTGCTGCAAGGACTGTCGGTCGGCGGCGAATACGGGACGAGCGCGACCTATCTTTCGGAAATGGCGACCGACAATCGCCGCGGGTTCTGGTCGAGCTTCCAATATGTGACCCTGATCGGCGGCCAGTTGTTGTCACTGACCGTGCTGCTCATCCTGCAGGCGACCATGTCCGAGGCCGACCTGACGAACTGGGGCTGGCGGCTTCCGTTCCTGGTCGGCGCTGCGCTGGCCGTCATCGTCTACGTACTCCGCCGCGGCCTTGCCGAAACCGATGCATTCCGCGCGCAATCCGCCGACCGCCCGGCATCGACGCCCGGCAATCTGTGGCGCGACCATCCCCGCCTGTTCATGATTGTCGCTGTGGTCAGCGCGGGCGGAAGCCTGAGCTTCTATGCTTTCACCACCTATCTCCAGAAATTCCTCGTCAATACCGCCGGGCTGTCGAAGGCGAGTTCGACCGAGACGATGACACTAGCGCTGGTCGTCTTCATGCTGCTGCAGCCCGTCTGGGGCGCCATCAGCGACCGGGTGGGGCGCAAACCCCTGCTACTGCTGTTCAGCATCGGTGTCGGGGTCGTGGCTGTTCCGGTATTTTCGGCGCTGTCGACGGTGCAAAGCGCCAGCGCAGCCTTCGGCCTGACACTCATTCCGCTCACGCTGCTGGCCGCCTACACATCGATCGGCGCGGTCTTCAAGGCGGAGCTGTTCCCGCCCCATATCCGCACGCTCGGTGTCGCCCTGCCCTACGCGATCGGCAACGCACTGTTCGGGGGTACCGCCGAATACGTCGCACTGTGGTTCAAGGACATCGGCCACGAGAGCGTTTTCTACTGGTATGTGACCGCCATGCTCGCAGCTGCGACAATCGCTTTTTTGATGCTTCCCGAAACCAAAAGCCGGGACCTCGTTTCGGGCTGACGGACCGACGACCGGCCAAAACAAAGGGCCGGCTCCTTGGCGGAACCGGCCCCGTTGCTTGCGACCCCGAAGGGTAAGGCTTTTAGGCCGCGGCCAGCGTCTTGCTGCGCCGGCGACGGGCAGCCGCGCCGATCATGCCGAAGCCGCCGATCATCATCGCCCAGGTCGCGGGCTCAGGTACGGCAACCGCACGATTCCAGCCGATCACGTCGAGAGCGCGAAGATCGTTCTCACTGATCGACAGCAACTCGCCCCGCGCTGCGGTCGGGTCGAGAATGCCGATGCCGAGGTTGTCCTTCCAGTGGCTTGCCTGCTGCCCGTCACCCCAGGTGCGGCCCGTCGAGAAGCCCGGTCCCTGCGTTGCGCAGCCGTCGACCGAAAAGTACTTCGCACGGGTATCCGCCGTCCAGTCGATCACGCCCTGCGCGCAGCTCGCCGCCGAGTAGCGGAACAGGTCGAGCGACGAGACATAGGTGAACTGGTCGTCGCGGAAGAACGACGTCGTGCTGTTGATGTCGAGAATGTCGACACCGCTGACGAAGCCCAGCGCGTGGCCGATTTCGTGCGTCGCAACGCCGATGAAGTCGAACTGGCCGGCGGTGATGCCGTCGCTCGGGTCGAAGTCGAAATCGAACAGCGTGCTGAACGTGATCGATCCGTCGCATGCCGAGGTGCAGGCGCCGACGACGGTGCCCGCGACATTGGTGCCCAGCGCCTTCACGTTCGCCGAGTTCAGGCGGACGGTCTGGTTGTTCGCATCGCCGTCATTGTCGAGATACGTCGTCGCCGAACCGGCACCGTTCGGGTTGTTCGACGTGCGGTTGATCAGCATGTTGAACGTCGAACCGGTCGAAAGGCTGGCAACCGCCGATGCGTCGTCAGCGCTGGTCGCATCCGCAGCTAGCGCGTTGCGGAACGAGGAATAGGTGTAAAAGCTCTGGCTCGACGCGGTGCTGCCGAGGATGCCCGTACCCAGCTGTGCCGTGCCGACGGTCAGGTTGATCGTGATGTTGTCGGTGAACACCGCCGACCAGCGTGCTGCAGCCGCCTGGAATGCGTTCTGCGCCTGCACGCTCGTGCCCGGGATGTACGTCAGGTTGAACGTCAGCGCGGCATTGGCCGGCGCCGTCGCCGTGACCAGCGCCGCAGCACCGATCAGGTATCGGGAAAGCTTTCCCAGTCGCAATTTCGTCATGATTTTCTTGCCCCTATAAACGTCCGAAGCGCAGGGGCCGGATACCCGCTATCGCCTCGATGAACCGAAAATTAACCGGGGCCTGCGTTCCCGCAAGCCCCTGTTTTGGCTGAAATCTGCGGTTTGTCGCATTCTGGGACGTGCGGTTATTTCTTTCCGAGCAGTTCGATCACGGCGCGCGTCATGGCTTCCGAGCCAAGCGTGATCGTCGGCTCAGGCGCGATCTTGAACAGCGGTGAGTGATGGCCAGCGATCGGCGGTCCACCCTTGGCAGCGGCATCGATCCACGCTTGCGGCGTGCCGCCGACCGCGAAATAATAACCCTTCACACCGCTGTCTGGCTGGACCAGCCAGGCGAAATCCTCGGCACCCATATTGCGCTGCTCGAACGGCACGACGACACCGGCGCCCAGGCTGTTCGACAGCGACGCGTTCAGGCGGCGTGCAAGTGCAGTGTCGTTGATCGTCGTCGGCGTGGACTCGACAACTTTCACCTCCGGCATTTGCGCATCGGTCAGGCTGTTCGCACGGCCGATGCCGGCGGCGACGTCGCGGATTGCCTGGATCAGTTCGGCCCGCGTCTTTTCGTCATTGGCCCGCACGGTGATGCCCAGGTCCGCCCGGTCCGAAATGATGTTGTTCTTGGTGCCCGCATGGAAACTTCCGACCGTGATGACGCCGGGCAGCAACGGCGATTTCTCGCGCGCGATGACACCCTGCAACGCGACGACGATCTGCGACGCGATATAGACCGGGTCCTTGCCCAGATGCGGTGCTGCGCCATGGGTGCCGACGCCCTTGACCGTCAGTTCGATGCTGTCGGCCGAGCTGTACTGGATCGTCTCCGACGCTGCGATATGCCCCGTGGGCAGTTCGGCCGCGACATGGAATGCCAGTGCATATTCCGGCTTGGGGAAGCGTGTGTAGAGCCCGTCCTTCACCATCGCTTCCGCGCCGCCGATGCGTTCTTCGGCGGGCTGGATGATCATGACGACGGTGCCCTGCCACTTGTCCTTCAGGCGCGCCAGCTGGCGTGCCGTGCTGACCATCGCCGTGATATGCGTGTCGTGACCGCACGCGTGCATGACGGGCTGCACCACGCCCTCGCGGTTCGCCATCGTCACCTTGGATGCATTGGGAAGGCCCGATTTCTCCTCGACCGGAAGCCCGTCCATGTCGGCGCGCAGCAGCACCGTCGGGCCGTTGCCGTTCTTCAGGACCGCGACCACGCCGGTGCCACCGACCTTTTCGGTGACGACGACACCGGGCACGGCGCGCAATTCCTGCGCCATGCGGGCCGCGGTCTTCACCTCGACATAGGAAAGTTCGGGATTGCGGTGGAAATAGTCCCACAGGCCGCCGAGCGACTTGTCGTAATCGGCCTTGATCGCGGCCTTCAGATCATCGGCGAACGCCGGGGCCGACAGCGACGCGCACATTGCAACGCCCAGGAACAGGGGCAGCGTTTTCTTGATCATGAGCATTCTCCGATTTTTTCGGCCTTGTGCGTACCGGCGACGGTCAGGCGTTGCGTGGCGCCACTCGGGCTCGTGGCGGTAATGACGACATCGACATCCATGTCGACGTACTGCGGTGTGTAATTTCCGTTGATCTTGATCCAGCTGTCCGCCGTTTCGCTCGCGACTGCCGCCGCGATACCGGGACAGGTTCCTTCAGCGGACATCTTCCCGCCCGCAATCGACGCCGTCTTCAGGTTACAGACGCTACGCTTCAGGTTCATCAGCTCGACGAAGCGGTCCCCCGAATGCAGCACAGGCTGAGCGCATTTGGTTTCGGTCTTGTCCGCTGGCAATTCGTCGCGGAGACGGTCGATCGTCAGCCCGTCCAGCCGCGGCGTCCCGAACGTGGTGCTGAGACGCCACATTCCCCGCTCGAGCGTCACGCCCTCACCATCGGAGCCGTCGGACCCGGACGTGCATCCGGCAACAAGGAGCAGCGCGCCTACCGGCAACAATCTCAACCCCTGCATCCAGCCCCCGCACTTTGCTGTCCAAATACGACCGGGTTCCTACTTGTTTTCGTCGCCCGTGCATTCGCCGGTGCGCTTGGCATCCATCGTCATCTTGATCGACATCCCGGCCATCGGCCCCTTCTGGCCGGAGCCGGTGGAGTCGACGGTCATCTGGTAAGTATCGGGGCTATAGCTGCCCTTCATGACCATCGTGCGGCCCTGCCCGCCGGCCTTGCACACCATTTTCGCATCGAGCTGTCCGTTGGCCATCGTGAAATGGTCGTAGGTGCAATCGCGCTGTCCGCCGAAGAAATTACCTTTCGGCGCCTTGGCCTCCTCTGGCGTCAGGCAGCTTACCATCGCCTTGGTCGGCATGCGCTCCTTCATCTTTTCGGCCATTCCCGCGGGTGCGCCGGGCATGGTGATATCGCTGATCTTCATCGTGGCTTCCCAGCGGCCCGGCGAGACGAACTGGCCGCTAGCCGCGGCTTCCGCCACCTTGTTCGAAACTTCCGCCATCGAAGCGTTCGTTGCCGTGACGGTGGGCGAGGAATTGCAGGCGGCAAGCGCCACCGGGACCATAACAATAAAGCGTTTCACGACAATTCCCCTCGCTCGTTTCGCGTGGGACAGGACCATATCGCTTTGCAGCCGCAATTCAATTCGCGTCGGCAGCCTCGTCCGGACGGCTCTCCTCGCGCTTGCGAAGCGTGGCCACGATCTGTTTTTCGATGGCGTCGAGCATGCCGTAGCGCCGCCGGTATTCGGCACGCTTGTTCGGGCGGATCGCCTCATAATTCCGCCGTTGCGGGGCGACAGGCAGTTCGAAAAATCCGCCTTCGACCGGCTTGCCCCGACGGTCCCGCCAGACACTGTCATAGCTCATGACAACAGGATCGACTTCTCGTGCCCGCAAATAGGCGCTGCGGTGGACACGCGCCTTGTCGGTGATCGCATAGATGTGCGCCACGCCATAATAGCGGCAAAGAATCCGGAAGGTTTCGATCAGCAGGTCGCGGGGCCGCATGCCATTCGACAGGCGCGTCAAACGGCGATTCGTCGATGGCGCCTTCTCATCGGCACCGCCCTGCAAGCCACCGACATAAGCGACAAGCTGTCCGTCGATATGACCGAATGTGAACGAAAGGCTGAAAACCAGCGTCTCTCCTTCAACCAATGCGAGGGACAACAGCCCTTCGCGGGTAAGCCAGCGCGGCGTTGCCAGTTCGATATGCAGGCCCGGCGATATCGACGGAAGTTCGACAAGCCGCCGGTAATCGTGATCGGCAACGTCCAGCGGCCAACCGGTTTTCTCGACATAGTTGCAGTGATCGATAATCGCATCGAACCGGCGTGAGGCGGTCCACAGCGCCGACACGAACGGCGTCAGCACCATGCCGAACAATTCGGGGCGCTGGCGGCTGAGCCGCCCCAGATGACTTTCGCGGTCGGCAGAATACACACGGCGGATCGATCCGAAGTTCCGGATCGACAGTGCGAACACCTGCGCCAGCGTTACCGGGCCGGCCGCAAGAAAACGCTTAATCATGCCTCGCACCGAACGGCGCGTTCACCAACTCCGCCAAGTGGTCCGGAGCGGGTGTTTGCGAATCCGACAATCCGTTCCCCTGAATAGATGCCCTTGTTTGCCCACGGAAACTCCTACGTCACAAAAGTGACAGGACAAAAGCAAAAGGACGTCCCTCTATGGCACTCCAACTGTGCCGAGAGTTCGCCGCCGGCGTAACTCATACGTTTGGATAATTATTCTGGTTGCGTGCTGCGAGCAGAATCGCATGTCGCTTTCGCCTCTCATCCGACACTGGAATATCCGCCGCATCGACCGCATATCATGGCCATGGCAATCCAGATCCGCACCTCGCTGGAAGAACCGGAAACCGGGCAGGAGTTCGTCCCACATCGCCCCGAACGGCCGCCGAAGGTCGAAGGCGGCAAGAGGTTCAAGGTTGTCAGCGACTATAGCGCGGCGGGCGACCAGCCGACCGCGATCGCCGAACTCGTCGAAACCGCGAAAGCGGGCGAGCGCAATCAGGTACTCTTGGGCGTCACTGGCAGCGGCAAGACCTTCACCATGGCGCGCGTCATCGAGGAATTGCAGCGGCCCGCGTTGATCCTCGCCCCCAACAAGATTCTCGCCGCGCAGCTCTATGGCGAGATGAAGTCGTTCTTTCCCGAAAACGCGGTCGAATATTTCGTCAGCTATTACGATTATTACCAGCCCGAGGCGTACGTGCCCCGATCGGACACCTACATCGAGAAGGAAAGCTCGGTGAACGAGGCGATCGACCGGATGCGGCATTCGGCGACGCGGTCGCTGCTGGAACGTGACGACGTGCTGATCGTGGCGTCGGTTTCCTGTCTCTATGGTATCGGGTCGGTCGAAACCTATTCCGCGATGATCTTCGACCTGAAAAAGGGCCAGACGGTCGAGCAGTCGGAGATCATCCGCAAGCTGGTCGCGCTGCAGTACAAGCGCAACGACGCGGCGTTCCAGCGCGGCAATTTCCGCGTGCGCGGTGACAATCTGGAAATCTTCCCCTCACACTATGAGGACAGCGCCTGGCGCATCAGCTTCTTCGGCGACGAGATCGAGGAGATCGTCGAGTTCGATCCGCTGACGGGCAAAAAGGCGGCGTCGCTCGATTACGTCCGCGTCTATGCGAACAGTCACTACGTAACGCCCGGCCCGACGATGAAACAGGCAATGGAGGCGATCAAGCACGAGCTGTCCGAGCGGCTGAAGGAGCTGGTGATCGAGGGCAAGCTGCTCGAGGCGCAGCGGCTTGAGCAGCGGACCAATTTCGACCTGGAGATGATCGCCGCGACCGGAAGTTGCGCGGGCATCGAGAATTACAGCCGCTTCCTGACCGGACGCCTGCCGGGCGAACCACCGCCGACGCTATTCGAGTATCTCCCTGAAAACGCTCTGCTGTTCGTCGACGAGAGCCATGTCACCATCGGCCAAGTCAACGGCATGTCGCGCGGCGACCACCGGCGCAAACTGACGCTCGCCGAATATGGCTTTCGCCTGCCGTCTGCGATCGACAACCGGCCGCTTCGCTTCAACGAATGGGACGCGATGCGCCCGCAGACGGTGTGCGTCTCCGCGACGCCGGGCCCATGGGAAATGGAGCAGTCGGGCGGCGTCTTCGCCGAACAGGTCATTCGTCCGACCGGGCTCATCGACCCGCCGGTCGAGATCAAGCCGGTCGAGGACCAGGTCGACGATTGCATCAGCGAGATCCGCAAGACAACCGAAGCGGGATACCGCACACTCGTCACCACGCTGACCAAGCGCATGGCGGAGGACCTGACCGAGTACCTGCACGAAGCGGGGATCAAGGTCCGCTACATGCACTCCGACGTCGAGACGCTCGAGCGCATCGAGCTGATCCGCGACCTGCGGCTGGGCGTCTATGACGTGCTGATCGGCATCAATTTGTTGCGCGAGGGCCTCGACATTCCGGAATGCGGACTCGTCTGCATCCTCGATGCCGACAAGGAAGGGTTCCTGCGCAGCGAAACATCACTGATCCAGACCATCGGCCGCGCAGCGCGCAACGTCGACGGGCGGGTCATCCTGTACGCCGATCGCATGACCGGCAGCATGGAACGCGCGATCCGCGAGACTGACCGCCGCCGCGAAAAGCAGCTCGCCTTTAATACCGAAAACGGCATCACGCCGGAGACGATCAAGCGCAACATCGGCGACGTCATCAGCCATATGTCGAGCCGTGATCAGGTGACCGTCGAGATCGACGAAGACCGCCCGCACATGGTCGGCCACAACCTGCGCGCCTATATCGAGGAACTCGAAAAGAAGATGCGCAAGGCCGCGGGCGACCTGGAGTTCGAGGAAGCCGGGCGGTTGCGCGACGAAATCCGGTCGCTGGAGGCCGAGGAGCTGGGCCTTCCGGGGCAGGAGGTATCGCGTGCGCCGATCATGGGCCGCAGCAACGAGGGCAAGCCCGGGACACGCAAGGACCGGTTCGGAAAGGTTCAGCGGAAGTGGGACGGGAAGCGCTGACAGTTTGAGCGCAAGGTCCGGGACGACCGCAAGAGCGGCTGGTGCCATGACCACGACATGACCGGCGAACTTGCGACCCTGAATTCCGACGGCTGGGCGATCATGCCGGGGCTGCTGACTCCCGAAGCATGCAATGACGTGCAAGCAATGTGGGATACACCCGCGCTCTTTCGCAGCGAAGTGAAAATGGCACGCCACGGGTTCGGACAAGGGCTCTACCGCTATTTCGCGGACCCGCTACCCAGCCCGGTCGCAGCACTACGGAGCGGCCTTTATCCGGCGCTCGCTGCGATCGCCAATCGATGGGCGCAGACCTTGGGAACCCGACAAAGCTTTCCGGAAACCCACGCCGAGTTCCGCGCTCGCTGCCAAGCCGCTGGGCAGACACGCCCGACCCCGCTGCTCCTGCGCTACGGCCCGGGCGACTGGAACGCGCTGCATCAGGATCTTTATGGCGAGCATGTCTTCCCGCTGCAGGTCGCGATCCTGCTGTCCGAGCCGGTGCGCGACTTCACAGGCGGCGAGTTCGTCCTGACCGAGCAGCGCCCGCGGATGCAGTCACGCGCGGCAGTGGTACCGCTAAGGCAGGGCGATGCCGTCGTCTTCCCGGTGTGCGAGCGACCGGTGCAGGGATCGAAAGGTCCGTACCGTGTCCAGATGCGTCACGGGGTCAGCAAGCTGCACAGTGGCGAGCGCTTCACGCTCGGCGTCATCTTCCACGACGCGCCCTAGGCGTTCGAGCGTTTCCTGAGCGCCAGTCCGTAGATGACCAGCGCGATTGCGGCGAAGATGAACCATTGCACGGCATAGGCGCGGTGGTTGTTCGGCACGTTTTCCGGGTTCGGCGGGGCGCTGGCGGCGAGGCCCGGCACCGGCACATCGGCGACCAGCATCGGGCGCAGCACCGGCGCCTTGCCGAATGCCGCAGCGATGACGCTCGAATGATTGGGTTCGGTCGTGATCAACCCGTCGACCGTGCCGCCGGTCCATTTGGGCGCGAACTTCGGATCGGCGGTGAGACCCATGTCGGCAAGCAGGCCGGGCCCCTCGGCACCCGTCCGGCATTCGGCGATCTGGCGGTATCCGGGCTGGCCGGTCGGCGTCTGTCCTGCCTCTACCCGCCATTTGACGACCGACAGGCATGTCGCCGACGATTTGCGGAACATCGCATCCGGTGCGACCGGCCCAAGCTTCGGAAAAGCCATCGGCGGTTTCGCAAGGTTGCTTCGGTATTGCGCGATCAGCGCTTCTTTCCATGTCGCGCGCTGCAACTGCCAGACGCCGAGGCCGACCATTATGGCGATCGCGATCGCGACCACGATCGTCGGGATGACGGGAATGCGCTTCATGGCGCCAACCTCCCCTCGCGCGCGGCATTACGGTATTCGGAGGTCAGCAACATCCCCTTCGCCAGCCGCAGGCCGCCGAGCACCAGCGCCAGGGTAACCGCGGGCCAGATCAGGATATGGACCCAGAACGGCGGGCCAGCCGCCAATTCGAGCGTCACCGCACCGAGCACGACGACAGCCCCGACGATCAGCGTCAGGAACGCCGCGGGTCCATCGCCCACATTGAATGCCGAATAATCGAGTCCGCACGCGCCACATTTCGGCGCGAAGGAAACCAGGCCGTCGAACAGGGTTCTTGCTCCGCACCGCGGGCATGCCCCTTTCAGGGCATCACCCGCCGATGCGGCGAGCAAACTCATCCCCCGTGAACCGGTGCGCCCCAGCCGCCCCAGACATAGACGGCCATGAACAGGAACAGCCACACGACGTCGACGAAGTGCCAGTACCAGGCCGCCGCTTCGAAACCGAAGTGCTGGCGCGGTGTGAACTCGCCCTTGTACGCGCGGACGAGGCAGACGATCAGGAAGATCGTGCCGATCAGCACGTGGAAACCGTGGAAGCCCGTCGCCATGAAGAACGACGACGAATAATTGATGCCCTTAAACGGGAACGGCGCATGCGCATATTCATACGCCTGGATCGACGAGAACAGCGCGCCGAGCAGGATCGTCGCCCACAGACCAATCTTCAGGCCCTTGCGGTCGCCATGGATCAGCGCGTGGTGCGCATAGGTAACCGTCGTGCCCGAGCAGAGCAGGATCAGCGTGTTGAGCAGCGGCAGGTGGAAGGCGTCGATGACTTCCAGGCCCTTCGGCGGCCACTGCGTCGCGGCAGCGGCACCTTCTTGCCCAAGCAGGTTCGTGACGGTGACTGCACCGGTCGCATGGTCCTTCACCACGTCGAGCGCGACGGGGAAGAGCGAGAAATCGAACCACGCCCAGAACCAGCCGACGAAGAACATGACTTCGGACGCGATGAACAGGATCATACCGTAACGCAGGTGCAGCGAAACGACCGGCGTATGGTCGCCGGCATGCGCTTCCTTGATGACCTGCGACCACCAGCCGAACATCACGCCAAGGACGCTGGCGAGACCCAGGAAGAACACGATGCCGTGCGTATCGCCCTTGTGCAGCCACATGAGGCCGCCCACGGCCATGATGAGCGCGGCAAGGGCACCGGCCAGCGGCCAGATGCTCGGCGGAAGGATGTGGTAATCGTGGTTCTTGGCACCGGCCATCGGTCTGTCGTCCCTGTTCGTCTGTCTGTTCGTTAGCCCCGCGTGCGCGGGTCGTCTATCGGGTAAAATGTATAGCTGAGCGTGATCACCTGCATGTCGCGCGTGTCTTCATCGGTCGCGACACCGGCATCCACGTAATAGATGACTGGCATGCGCACGGTCTCGCCTGGCTGCAGCGTCTGCTGCTTGAAGCAGAAGCACTGGATCTTGGCGAAATACGGTCCCGCCTGGTTCGGCGACACGTTGAAGGTTGCGCTGCCCGTGATCGGACGGTTCGACCGGTTGGTGGCGGTGAAGAACGCGATGTTGCGTTCGCCCAGCGTCACGACCTGCTGGTTCTGTTCGGGCTTGAACGTCCAGGGGATGGTGGGCACGTGATTGGCGTCGAATTTCACTTCGATCGTCTTGCCCGGCACGATTTTGCGGGCCATCGCGGCGGAGGCGCGCTGGGTGGTGCCGTCGAAACCGGTCGCTTCGCAGAACATGCGATAGAGCGGTGGGCTGGCGAAACCGAGTGCGGTCATGCCGACGGCGATGCTGCTGGCGAGGAGTGCTGTCTTGATCGGAGGCGTCATGCCGCGTTCACCACCATCTTGGCGATCGAGATGAAATAGAACAGCAGGACCATCGCGCCCAGCAGCAGTGCCGTCACGATCGCGCGGCTGCGGCGGCGGCGGTCGAATTCGGGCCGGTTCGGATCGTCAGGCGTCACAGATGCAGGCTCCGGTCGATCGCGAGCATGCCGAACAGGACCAGCATGTAACCGATCGAATAGAGGAACAGCGCGCGTTCGGCCTTCATCTCGGCGGTCGTCTCCGCGGCGTCGGTCACAACGCGCAGGTTGATTGCAAGGAAAATCACCGAACCGACCAGCGCAGTCACGCCATAGAGTGCACCAGCTAGGCCCAGCGGCCAGGGCGCGACCGCGACGATCGCCATCAGCACTGCGTAGAACATCATCTGGCGGCGGGTGGATTTGGCGCTGGCGACGACCGGCATCATCGGCACGGTGCCCGCCGCGTAATCGTCGCGGATGCGCAGAGCGAGCGCCCAACTGTGCGGCGGCGTCCACAGGAAGATGAGCAGGAACATCAGCACCGGCAGCAAGCTGAGACTGCCTGTCGCCGCGACCCAGCCGATCACCGGAGGGAAAGCGCCCGCCGCACCGCCGATGACGATGTTCTGCGGCGTGCGGCGCTTCAGGCCGACGGTATAGACCAGGACGTAGAACAGGATCGATCCGGCGAGCAGGGCGGCGGCGAACACGTTCGTCGCGATGCCCATGATCAGGACCGATGCGACAGCCAGGCCGACACCGAACTGGAGCGCAACCTGCGGGTCCATGCGTCCGGCAGGGATCGGCCGCGAAGCGGTGCGGCGCATCAGCGCGTCGATGTCCGCCTCATACCATTGGTTGAGCGCACCCGCCGCACCCGCGGCCAGCGCGATGCACAAGACCGCGGTCAGTGCGAGTGCGGGCGGCAATGCAACCGGCGCCGCGAGCATGCCGCAGAGGCCTGTAAACACGACCGAGCGCATGACGCGCGGCTTCGTCAGCGCGAAAAGATCGCGCCAGTCGGCCGGCATGGGCGTCGAATGGGCGGTGGTCGTTGTCATATTATCTTCTGCGCCGGGAAAGAGCCGGGGGATCGCATCCCCCGGCCCCTGCCGATCAATGATGTTGGGAATCACCCGCGTCTATCACGGGCAGCGTTTCGAACTGGTGGTACGGCGGCGGGCTCGACAGCGTCCATTCGAGCGTCGTCGCACCTTCACCCCATGGATTGTCACCGGCCGGCTTGCCCGCGAACAGCGACCAGAACAGGTTGATGAAGAACACGCCCATCGACGCGGCCATGATCGTGTAACCGTACATCGAGCAGATGTGGTTCCAATAGGCATAGGCATCCGGATAGTCCGGAATGCGGCGCGGCATGCTGTCCAGTCCCAGGAAGTGCATCGGGAAGAACAGGATGTTCACGCCCACGAAGAACGCCCAGAAGTGCAGCTGGCCGAGCGCTTCGTTGTACATCCGCCCCGACATCTTCGGGAACCAGTAATAGAAGCCCGCGAACAGCGAGAACACTGCGCCCAGCGACAGCACATAGTGGAAGTGCGCCACGACGTAATATGTGTCGTGCATGATCGCGTCGATGCCGCCGTTGGCGAGCACCACGCCGGTCACGCCGCCGACGGTGAACATGAAGATGAAGCCGATCGACCACATCATCGGTGTCTTGAACGACAGCGAACCGCCCCACATCGTCGCGATCCACGAGAAGATCTTGATGCCGGTCGGCACCGCGATCACCATCGTCGCTGCGGTGAAGTACATCTTCATGTTCACGGTCATGCCGACGGTGAACATGTGGTGCGCCCACACGATGAAGCCGACGACGCCGATCGCGACCATGGCGTACGCCATGCCGAGATAACCAAAGACCGGCTTGCGGCTGAACGTCGCGATGACCTGGCTGACGATGCCGAAGCCCGGCAGGATCATGATGTAAACTTCGGGGTGGCCGAAGAACCAGAAGAGATGCTGGTAGAGGATCGGATTGCCGCCGCCCGCCGCGTCGAAGAACGCGGTGCCGAAATTACGGTCGGTCAGCAGCATGGTGATGGCAGCGGCCAGCACTGGAAGAGCCAGCAACAGCAGGAAGGCCGTGACCAGCACCGACCATACGAACAGCGGCATCTTGTGCAGGGTCATGCCCGGCGCGCGCATGTTGAAGATGGTGGTGATGAAGTTGATCGCGCCAAGAATCGAGCTGGCGCCCGCGAGGTGGAGCGACAGGATGGCCATATCGACCGACGGCCCGACCGAACCCATGGTGGAAAGCGGCGCATAGACCGTCCAGCCGGTACCCGCGCCATGTCCCGTGCCGCCCGAGAAGAACGACGAGCCCAGCAGCAGTGCGAAGCTGGGGATCAGCAGCCAGAACGAGATGTTGTTCATGCGCGGGAACGCCATGTCCGGCGCACCGATCATGATCGGCACGAACCAGTTGCCGAAGCCGCCGATCATCGCGGGCATGACCATGAAGAACACCATGATCAGGCCGTGCGCGGTGATGAGCACGTTCCACATATGGAGCGATTCGTTCAGGTTCGACCCGTCGCCGCCCATGAAACTGGTCCACATGCCCAGATACTGGATGCCGGGCTGTGCCAGCTCCATGCGCATCAGGCCCGAGATCGCCCCGCCGATGATCCCCGCGCAGATCGCGAAGATCAGGTACAGCGTCCCGATGTCCTTGTGGTTGGTCGACATGAACCAGCGGGCGAAGAAGCCGGGCTTGTGGTCCGCGTCATGATGGTCGTCGTGCGCGTGCGCCTGAAATTCGCTCGGGTGTGCGGCTGTTGCCATGGTCGTTTCTCTTTACTTGGCCGCGGCAGGCGCGGTGGCGTTCGCGGGCGTGGAGGCGTTGGCAGCGGGCGCTTCGGCGGCAGCGGCGGTTACCGCGGCCGGAGCCTGGGGAGCCGCCGAGCCGACCGGTTCGGTCGCGGCGGGCTTGCTGCCCGGCATGGTGCCGCCCTTCGACTTCACCCATTGTTCGAATTGCGCCTGGGGCACGACCTCGATCGCGATCGGCATGAAGCCGTGACGCGCGCCGCACAGTTCGCTGCACTGGCCGTAATAAAGGCCGACACGCTCTGCGGTGAAGCTGGTTTCGTTCAGGCGCCCGGGAACCGCGTCCATCTTGGTCCAGAAGGCGGGCATCGCAAACGAGTGGATGACGTCGTTCGACGTCGTCAGCACGCGGATGGGTACGTTGACCGGAACAACGATGCGGTTGTCGACGGCCAGCAGGCGCGGTTCGCCGCGCTTCTTGGCTTCGGCATCGGGCAGCATGTTCGACACGACCTCGAACCCGCCATGGTCGGGGTATTCATAGGTCCAGAACCACTGGTTGCCGATCGCCTTGATCGTGATCGCGTCCTTGCCGACGGGCTTGTACTGGGCGGCAAGCAGACCGATCGACGGGATAGCGATACCGACGAGGATGAGCACCGGGACCAGCGTCCAGATCACTTCGATCAGCGTGTTGTGCGACGTCTTCGAAGGAATCGGGTTCGCCGCCTTGCGGTAGCGGAACATGACCCACAGCAGCAGGCCGAGCACGAAAACGGAAATGATCGTGATGATCGGCATCAGCAGGACGTTGTGCATCCACAGCGCGAACTGGCCGTTCTTCGTCACCTGCGGCGGCAGGGCGTAACCCTTGTCGACCGGCTGGCCGTATTCGGCATCGGGTTTCAGCGGCGCGGGTGCCGCAACCTTTTCTGCGGGCGCAGCGGCGGCAGGTGTTGCTGCCGGTGCAGCAGCGGCGGGCGCAGCGGTTGCCGTCGGTGCGGCAACGGGTGCCGCTTCCTGTGCAACGGCGGGAATCGCCATGCCCAGGCCAAGAACGATAAGCGCGGAAGTCAGCAATTTCACGTCGAACGGACCCCTAATCCGACCCGGCGCTGCACTGGAAATGCGCGCGAATTATCCGGGTTCGCGGGCGGCTATACGCGCGGGTTTGCCTAGTCTCAAGCCGTTACTGGGGGCTTTTTGGCAGTTCTGTTGCGCCGCATCATCGATATCCGTACGGAATCGCGCGCAACGCGAAGGAGAATGACGGGTGACCGACGAGGAGGTTCTGGCCGAGTTCCGGGCAGCGGATGCCCTGCTGGAAGGGCATTTCATCCTTTCGTCTGGCTTGCGCAGCCCCCGCTACCTGCAGTGCGCGCGCGTGCTGGCCGATCCGAAGCGTGGTGCACGCCTGGCCGAGGCGCTCGTCGCCCGCCTGCCAAGGGACCTCAATATCGACATCGTCGTCTCCCCGGCCATGGGCGGTGTGATCGCCGGCCATGAGATGGGCCGTGCGCTCGGCGTCGAGGCGCTGTTCCTCGAGCGGCCGGAGGGCGTGTTCGAACTGCGCCGCGGTTTCCGCCTGACGCCGGGCCAGCGCGTGCTGATGATGGAAGACGTCGTCACGACCGGCCTCAGCTCACGCGAGGCCATTGCCGCGATCGAGCGCGCAGGCGGAGTCGTGGTCGCCGCGGCATCGCTGGTCGACCGTTCGGACGGAACGGCGGACCTGGGCGTCCCGTTCTACCCGCTGATTCGCCTGTCGGTGCCGACTTATTCTCCCGATGCGCTGCCGCCCGAACTCGCGGCGATCCCTGCGATCAAGCCCGGGAGCAGAGCCGCGTAATGCTTCGTCTCGGCGTCAACATCGACCACGTCGCGACCATCCGCAACGCGCGCGGGGGCGATCATCCCGATCCCATGCGTGCGGTGCGAATCGTCGAGGCTGCGGGCGGCGACGGCATTACGGTCCATTTGCGCGAGGACCGGCGGCACATCCGCGATGCCGATCTCGACGTACTGATGGCGGAAACGGCCCTGCCGGTGAATCTCGAAATGGCAGCGACCGAAGAGATGGTCGCGATCGCGCTGAAGCACCGCCCGCACGCGGCGTGCATCGTGCCAGAGCGGCGCGAGGAACGCACGACCGAGGGCGGGCTGGATGCCGCCGGACAGCACAACCATTTAGCACCGCTGGTGTCGCAACTGCTCGACGCGGGTATTCGCGTCAGCCTGTTCATCGAACCCGACGCGCGACAGATCGACGCGGCCGTCCGCCTGCGCGCGCCGGTCGTCGAACTGCACACGGGCAAATACGCCCATGGCGATCCGGACGGCGTGGAATTGCGCCGCCTGACAGACGCGGCGGCGCTCGCGGCCAAGAACGGGATCGAGCCGCACGCGGGCCATGGGCTGACGTTCGATAATGTCGTCCCCGTCGCGGCTATCCCGCAGATCGCCGAACTCAACATCGGCCATTTCCTTGTCGGCGAGGCGATTTTCGTCGGCCTCGACGAAAGCGTGCGGCGGATGAAAGCGTTGATGGAATCGGCAAGGTGATCGTCGGCCTCGGCTCCGACCTCTGCAATATCGAGCGGATCCAGAAGTCGCTCGACCGGTTCGGCGACCGGTTCGAGAACCGCGTCTTCACCGACCGCGAGCGTGCGAAGGCGGCGCGGCGGCCGTTCACAAAGGCTGGGACGCTCGCGAAACGTTTTGCGGCGAAGGAAGCGTTTTCGAAGGCCGTCGGCACCGGATTTCGCCGCGGCGTGTTCATGAAGGACATCGGCGTCGTCAACGCCCCTTCCGGTGCGCCGACGCTGGCGCTAGAAGGGGGGGCAAAGGTCGCGCTCGACGCGCTGATTCCGGACGGCTATGAAGCGCGGGTGCACCTGACGCTGACCGATGACCATCCGTGGGCCCAGGCCTTCGTCATCATCGAAGCCCTTCCGAAAGACAGCAAGTGACGACCGACATCCCCGCCGCCGCGCCGGAGAAGAAAAAGACCGACTGGGTCGGTGAAGCCAAGAGCATCTTCTGGCTGATCCTGGCGGTGCTGGGGTTCCACAGCTTCATCGCCAAGCCTTTCTATATTCCGTCGGAATCGATGATGCCGGGCCTGCTGGTCGGCGACCAGCTGGTCGTCAGCAAGTTCACCTATGGCTGGTCGTACGTGTCGCCCAGCTTCCACGTCCTGCCCCACATGGCCGGGCGGGTGTGGGGTTCGCTGCCCGAACGCGGCGACGTCGTGATCGCATCGCCCCCGGGCAAGAGCGAAGACTATATCAAGCGGGTCATCGGCCTGCCGGGCGACCGGTTCGAGGTTCGCGGCGGCACCGTCATCATCAACGGCGTGCCCGTGAAGCGGGCCGCACCCGTCATGCGCGCGATCCCGGTCGATGCGGACGAGCCGTGCACCGACCCGAAATATGCGCCGTTCCGCACCGACAACCCGAATGGCAGCGTGACCTGTGCTTTGCCGGTGGTGCGTGAAACCCTGCCCAACGGACGCAGCTACGACACGCTCGACCTCGGCTATTTCCCCGACGTCGACGACTATCCGGCGACCACGATCCCAGCCAACCACGTTTTCCTGATGGGCGACAACCGCGACAATTCGGCCGACAGCCGCGTGGCGGAGGTACAGGGCGGCCTCGGCGGACCGGTGCCGTGGGAAAACCTGGGCGGCCGTGCCGAGTTCATCAGCTTCTCGCTCGACGGCACGCAGAGCTGGTGGAACCCGCTGAGCTGGTTCGGCGCACTTCGTGGCGGCCGTGCGGGGACGAGTCTTCATCCCAGCAAGGCGGGATGATCCGCTAGACGTCGAGTTGCTTGCGGTCGGCGGGTTTCAGATCCTCCGGCTGCACATAGACGGCCTTCACCACGACCATCGCGACCACAGTCAGCGGGGTCGCGAGGATGACGCCCAGCGGGCCGAGCAGGACGCCGGCCGCGACCAGGCTGAAGATCGTCAGCACCGGCGGCAGTTCGACCATGCGGCTTTGGAGCAACGGCAGGACAAGATTGCCCTGAACCTGATGCACGATAATCAGCATGACGATGGTCCAGATGCCCGTCGTGGTGCTGTCGGCAAAACCGAGGACAATCGCCGGAATCGCGACCACGAGGACACCGAAATAGGGGACAAACTCGCATAGCCCCGCGACGAGACCGATCGCTGGCGCGGCGGGGATACCGATGATCACCAGCCCGACAGTCGTCGCAAATCCGACGAACAACATGCCGATGCCCTGCCCCTTGAGCCAGGCGTTGAGCGCGGCTGCCACGGTCAGGAAGGTCCGCATCAATTTGCTGCGCGCGGCCTGCGGCGTCAGCAGCAGGACACCCTTGCCGTACAGGCGTGGCTGGGCGGCCAAGTAGATGCCCCCGACGATGACGATCGCAAGCATCGACAATACGGCACCAAGGCTGGTCAGCAGGCCGGTCGCAAAGCCGAAGATCGACTGGCCGTCAGGCACGATTTCACTCGCGCGGCGCATGATTTCCGCGCCCGTGGGCGTCTGGACGAGCCGAGTCTGGAAAACCTCCCACGCGGCGGGCAGGCGCAGGGCGAGTTCGGTGAACTCGCCCGAAAGCGCACTGCCGAAGATATAGAACGAGCCGGTCAGTCCGCCCATGAGGCCCACGACCGCGATGCTGAGCGAAATCCCGAACCCCAGCCGCGTACGGTCGGCGATCCAGCGTGCGAGGTTGAAAAAGATCAGCGCAATCAATGTGCAGGCAAAGATCAGCAGCAACAGGTCGGCAAGACGGTACAGCGCATAAGCGGCCGCCGCGGTCGCGATGACGATCAGCGTAGTGCGAAAGACGCGGCGGTCGATTCGCTCGTCGTCGTCGGTCACGGACACCTCCCCAAAACGATGCCACGCGGTAATGCGCGATGCGGTTTGTCTATCCGCTCAACGTCTTGCGGCTGAAATCGTCCCAGCGCACGTCAATTTTGTCGAAAGCCGGCGGCAACCACCGCCAGCGGGTCACTGACCAGGAGCTGGTTGGCCCTGCTGTTGCATTTGCTGCTGCATGGCCTGCATCTGCTGCTGCATCGCCTGGACTTCGCGCACCGTCTTGAACTCGAGCAATTCGATATCGAAGAATAGGGTCGAATTCGCCGGAATTGGCCCACTGCTCCGCTCGCCATAGCCGAGTTCCGGCGGGATGCAGAGGCGATAGCTTCCACCCGGCTGCATCGTCTGCAGGCCCTGCGAGAAGCCGGGCACGACTTCGGAAAGCTGGAGGGGTGCGCGCGGCGCCGAATCGAACACGGTGCCGTCGCGCAGCATGCCCTTGTAACCGATCAGCACGAAATCCTGCGGACCCGGACGGGCACCGGCACCGGGCTTGATCGTCTGGACGGCAACACCCGATGCCAGGCGCTGGACGGCACCAGGGCCCTTGAAGTCGCCCGGTTTGCAAAAGCTCGCGGCCTGAACCGGTTTCGATGTGCCGCTCCACGCGACACTCACACCCACGATCACGGCAAGGGCAATCCCAAGGCCCAGCCAGACCAGCCAAGAACGCTTGGTCGGGGCAATGGGAACCGCCGTGACTTCAGACATTTAAGGGTACTTTCGGTCTTACTTGACGCCGTCGCGCTCTGCGCGCTTGCGGTCCATCTTGCGGGCGCGGCGGACAGCGGCGGCACGTTCGCGGGCACGCTTTTCCGACGGCTTCTCATAGTGGCGGCGCAGCTTCATTTCGCGATAGACGCCTTCGCGCTGCAGCTTCTTCTTCAGGGCCCGAAGCGCCTGATCGACGTTATTGTCGCGCACCATGATTTGCATAAAAACCGACTGCTCCGTTTCCAGATCTACTGGCAAAAAAGAATCGCCACGCGCACGGATGCGGTGGCGGAAGTGGCGCGCGTAGCAGCAACGCCCGAAAATGACAACCCGGACCCGCCATTCCCGCGCGTTTGCGGGAATCCGGCTTCTTAAAAGGGAGGTAAAAGAAACCGGCCCCCGTTGTTGCGGGGAAGCGGGAAGGTGCGACCCGTTCGGGTTCGGTTAGGGCATCAATACCGTGTCGACGACATGGATGACGCCGTTCGACTGCATCACATTGCCGATGGTGACATGGCTCATGCCGCCCTTGGCATCGGTGAGCACCAGCGTCTTGCCCATCATCGACGCGGTCAGCATGCCGCCGTTGACGGTGGTCAGCATCGCCTTGCCATGGCCGGCCTTGATCTTCGCGGCGATATCGGCGGCGGTCATGCGGCCGGCAACGACATGATAGGTCAGGATCGAGGTCAGCGTCGCCTTGTTCTCGGGTTTCACCAGAGTGTCGACGGTGCCGGCGGGCAGCTTGTTGAACGCCGCGTTCGTCGGCGCGAAGACCGTGAACGGTCCGGGGCCGGACAGGGTATCGACTAGGCCCGCCGCCTTCACGGCCGCGACCAGTGTCGTGTGGTCCTTCGAATTGACGGCATTCTGGACGATGTTCTTCGTCGGGTACATCGCGGCGCCGCCGACCATCGGGTTCGCGGCGATGACGGGGGCGGATATTGCGGCGAGGGCGAGCGCAACGGCACTCGCGCGGATCGATGTTTTCATGGGACTTGGCTCCTCGGATCTAGCGGCGGCCTCTGGCGGGCCACGGTGCAGATACGAAGCGGTCGTCCCGGCGGACGCGTCAGACGCGGATAATTTTGCCCGTCGCGATCACCGGCCCCTGCGGCGCGCCGGTCGAAGAGCCGCCTTTCGCTTCCCGCGAGATCGCAAAGGTCGCGCCCGGCAGCATCATGCCCGATTTCGCCGGATCCATGCTGTGGCTGGCAGGCTGCTTCGCATCGATCACGCCCAGCGAGACCGGCGCGGTGGCGCCTGCCGGAATGACCCAGAGTTCCGCATCGCCCTTGCCCGGATCGAGCGCGACGGGCGTGATGAGCATGCGGCGGTTTGCCTGGTCGAACGAGACCGTGACCGTTGTGCCCGCTTCTCCGGTGACGCTGGCCACCAGCGGATTCGGATCCTCGAAACGCACAGGCGGCAATGTCGTTGGCTGCATGGCCAGCATGACCAGCAGCACCGCTGCCAGCGCGCCGAGACCGCCGGTCGCCCATTTCCATGGGCGGGCCGCATCGGCCGAATTGTCGTTGGAGCCGAGACGCGCAGCAATCGCAGGCCAGATATGCGACGCAGGCTCAACGGCGTTTTCGTGCGCGAGCGTTCCCAGCTGGTCGCGCCACCAGGCAACGCGCAGGCTGAGCGGACCGTCGAGCTGCAACCGTGCCTCGGCGGCAGCCGCTTCATCGGGCGACAACAGGCCCAGCGCATATTCGGCGGCAAGGATATCGTCTTCGTCGGTCATGACAGGCATGCCCTGAGCTTGAGCAGGGCGCGACGAATGCGGCTCTTGACCGTGCCGAGCGGCAGGCTCGACCGGTCGGCGATGTCGGAATAGGTCGCGCCCTCGAAAAACGCGGTGCGGATCATGGTCGCGTCACCACGCGCGAGCGTATCCATGCATTCGGCGATCCGCGTGCGGTCGCCAGCGGCGATCAGGCACGCCTCCGCATCGGGTGTGTCGTCCGCAATATCTGCGGCGGCTTCGATCGGTGCAGCCAGCCGCCTGCCGGATGCGCGCAGCCGGTCGATCGCGCGGTTGCGCGTCAGCGTGACGAGCCAGGTGATCGGACTCGCCCGCGCCGGATCGAACGACCCCGCCTTTTGCCACACATTCACAAACGCGTCCTGCAACGCATCCTCCGCATCGGACCTTTCGGGAAAGATACGCAGGCAGACTCCATAGAGCTTCGCCGACGTCCGGCGATAGACGTCATGCAGCGCCGAACGATCGCCATCGGCGACGCGCCGCAACGCCGCGGTCAGGGCGGCCCGGTCGCTGTCCCGCGCCTGCAAGACGGGCTCGTCGGTCAGGCGAGTTCCACAGCCATGGCCGTCGCCTCGCCACCGCCGATGCACAACGATGCCACACCCTTTTTCAAACCACGCGTCTGGAGCGCCGCGATGAGCGTTGCGAGGATTCGCGCGCCCGATGCGCCGATCGGATGACCGAGCGCGGTCGCGCCGCCATTCACGTTCAGCTTGTCGTCGGGAATGTTCAGATCCTTCGCCGCGATCATCGCGACGACGGCGAATGCTTCGTTGACCTCGAACAGGTCGACGTCATCGACGGTCCACCCCGCCTTTTCCATGACCCTGCGCATCGCAGGGACTGGGGCGGTGGTGAATTTCGCAGGTTCATGCGCGTGCGCGGCATGAGCCACGATACGTGCGACGATGGGGAGGCCCTTTGCCTTGGCGACGCTTTCGCGGGTCAGGACCAGCGCAGCGGCGCCATCGCTGATCGACGAAGCGTTCGCGGCAGTCACCGTGCCGTCCTTGGAGAAAGCCGGTTTCAAGGTTGGGATCTTGTCCGGACGCGCCTTGCCGGGTTGTTCGTCGGTATCGACCGTCGTCGTGCCACCACGACCTGCGACTTCGACCGCGACGATTTCACCTGCGAAAGCGCCCGACCCGATCGCCGACGACGCGCGGTCGAGCGAACGGAGCGCATAGGCATCCTGCGCTTCGCGCGTGAACTGGTAATCACGCGCCGAATCCTCGGCGAACGAACCCATCAGCTTGCCGGGGTCATAGGCATCCTCGAGGCCGTCGAGGTACATCGAATCCTTGACGACATCATGCCCGATCCGAGCGCCCGAACGATGCTTGGCGAGCAGGTATGGTGCGTTCGACATCGATTCCATGCCGCCCGCGATGACGACATCGGCGCTGCCCGCGGCAAGCATGTCATGCGCCATGATCGCGGCCTGCATGCCCGATCCGCACATTTTGTTGATCGTCGTCGCCTCGACCGACTGCGGAAGACCCGCACCGAGCGCAGCCTGTCGCGCGGGCGCCTGGCCGAGACCCGCGGGAAGGACGCAGCCCATGACGATCTGGTCGATATCGTCGCCTTTCACCCCCGCGCGCTCGACAGCGGCGCGGACGGCGGTGGCGCCAAGGGCGGTTGCGGAAACGGCGCCAAGCGCGCCCTGGAAACCGCCCATGGGGGTACGGGCAAAGCCAGCGATGACAATGGGATCGTTGTTCATGACGCCCATATAGGCAGCGTCGATGCTGGCGTCACCCTCGCCGGGTCACGCGGCCTTCGCATCGATAGCGCGTGCACGGCGACGCTGGACCGACGAACCGATGCCGATCGCCTCGCGGTACTTGGCAACGGTGCGGCGGGCGAGGTCGAAGCCCTGCTCCTTCAGCATTTCCACGAGCGTGTCGTCGGACAGGATGGCATCGGCGGCCTCCTGCGAAATGAGCGTCTTGATCGCGGCCTTCACCGCGAGTGCAGATGCCGCCTCGCCGCCGTCGGCACTCGCGATGCCGGAGGTGAAGAAATATTTCAGCTCGAACATGCCGCGCGAACAGCTGAGATATTTGTTGCTGGTGACGCGGCTGACGGTCGATTCATGCATGCCGACGGCATCCGCCACCGTACGCAGCACCAGCGGGCGCAGATGTGCGACGCCATGGAGGAAGAATGCTTCCTGTTGCTTCACGATTTCGGTCGCGACTTTCACGATGGTGCGCTGGCGTTGGTCGAGAGCCTTCACCAGCCAGTTGGCGCTGGCGAGATTGTCGGCGACCCAGGCTTTCGACGTCTTGTCCTTGGCCGATGCCACGAGTTCCGCATGATAGGCCCGGTCGACCAGCACGCGGGGCAAGCTTCCCGAATTGATCTCGACCGCCCAGCCCTTTGCCGTCCGCGCGATGAAAACGTCGGGTGTGACAGCATCGACGCGCGACGATCCGAAACGCGCGCCGGGTTTCGGGTCGTAGCTGCGCAACTCGCGGATCATGTCCGCCATGTCCTCGTCGTCGACCATGCAGATGCGCTGCAACTGCGCGATCCGTCCCGCTGCCAGCAAGTCGAGATTGTCGAGCAGTTTCACCATGCACGGGTCGTAGCGGTCGGCTTCCTGCGCCTGAAGCGCAAGGCACTCGCCCAGCGACCGCGCACCGACGCCAGTGGGTTCGCACTTCTGCACGACCGCCAGGATCTCCTCGACGTGAGCAAGTGGAATGCCCAGCCGCTCCGAAAGCGCACGCAGGATTTCGGTCAGGTAACCGGCGTCGTCGAGACTGTCGACGATGACACGGGCGATGGCGAGGTCTGCGCCCTCGAGCATCATACCGAGCTGTGCCATCAGATGGTCGGTCAGCGTTGCCGCCGCCCCTTCGAAACTGTCGAAATCGACGTCTTCGCCGGAGGCGCCGGCGCCACCGACATCGGTGAAGCTGTCGTGGTGGAAGGTCTCTTCGGCATAATCGGCGTCGAGCGGTGCGTCGCTCGCCCCGTCACCGGTTTCGATCAGTGCGTCGGCTGTAACCGGATCGGGCGCATCGAAATCGCCATCGGCGGCGCCTTCCCCTCCATCGCCATCAAGTTCGGCGACGACCGTCTCGCGCTCCTCGCCGCCTTCGAGCAGCGGGTTTTTTTCGATCTCTTCGGCGACGAAGCTTTCGATCTCGAGGTTCGACAGCGCAAGCAGGCGAATGGCCTGTTGCAGCTGCGGGGTCATCACCAGTGACTGGCTTTGCCGCAGTTCGAGGCGCGGACCCATTGCCATGGCGCTAGAGCGAGAAGCTTTCGCCCAGGTACAGGCGCCGGACGTTCTCGTCGGCGACCAATGCTTGCGGCGTGCCCGCGAACAGCACGCGGCCGTCGTAGATGATGCAGGCGCGGTCGCAGATGTCGAGCGTCTCGCGGACGTTATGGTCGGTGATCAGCACGCCGATACCGCGCGATTTCAGCTGGATGATGAGCGCACGGATATCCGCGATCGAAATCGGGTCGATCCCGGCGAAAGGTTCGTCGAGCAGCATGATCGACGGGTCGGCGGCAAGCGCGCGCGCGATCTCGCAGCGGCGCCGTTCACCGCCAGACAGCGCCGTCGCCATCGAATCGCGCAGGCCGTCGAGGTGGAATTCGCCAAGCAGCTGTTCGAGCCGGTCGGCACGCGCCGCCTTGTCGGGTTCGGCCAGTTCCAGCACCGACATGATGTTCTGCGCGACCGTCATGCCGCGGAAGATCGACGTTTCCTGCGGCAGGTAACCCAGGCCCATGACCGCGCGGCGATACATCGGCAGGCCGGTGATATCGTCACCGTCGAGGGTCACACGACCGGAATCCGGCTTCACCAGCCCCATGATCGAATAGAAACAGGTTGTCTTGCCCGCGCCGTTCGGTCCCAGCAGGCCCAGCACTTCGCCGGGCGCAACCGACAGCGACACATCCGACAGGACGACGCGCCGATCGTAGGATTTGGCGATCGACACGACCTGAAGCCCCTCGCCGAGCGGGGCAGCGGCGCCGACGGGGTCGGCAGAAAGGGTCGCGACGTCGTTCATATGGGTTCCGTCTGGTCGCAGATGGTTAAGCGAAGGTTACTGCCGCCGCAATTGGCAGGATTCATGCATGGCAAAAATTATGCAGGGAAAAGCGACGGTCAGTTGCTGCGCTGGGGCACGCTGAAGCGGCCGGTGACCCGGCCGTTCGAGCCGCTGACTGCGCCCGGCGTCCCGGATGCGCCGCCCGATGCACGCCCGTCGAGGATCGACCGTCCGCTGTTCAGGTCGATGACCAGTCGCCCGCCGCGCAGGATGTTGCTGCCCTGCTCCAGCGTCACGCCGCCGAGCATGGTGATGAGGCGACGGTTGAGGTCATAGGTCGCGAAATCGCCGCGCGCTGTCTCGCTGGGGCTCTTCACGATAACGCCGCCGGTGGCGTCGAGCCGGTTCACGTCCGGGTTACCGTTGGTGATCGATCCCGTGTAGGCGACCGTCAGCCGCGAGGACGCGAGCGACAGATTGCCCTGCTTCACATTGACATTGCCCGACAACACAGCACGATCGGCGCGGTCCTGGACCTCGATCCGGTCGGCGGCGAAATCGATCGGCGCGTTTGAATTATGGTTCTTCAAGGCCTGCGTCGCGGCCGGCGATGCAACCGCCATAGCAAGCAGGACGAGGAGCTTACGGGTCATTTTTTCGCTCTGACGCCGCCCTGCACGATATGCAAGCGCGCCCGGCCGCCCAGTGTCACGGTACGGGACGCCAGATCGGCGGACATATTGCCCGCACTGAAGGTGCCCAAAGGCATCTGGCCGGTCACCGGCCGGTCGCTGGAAAGCTTGCGCGTGTTCAGGTCGGCGCCGACATTGCTGGTCGATAGCTTGTAGCCATCCTCGGTCTGGAAAGTCAGCGGTCCGTCGACCAGCAGCTTTTCGGCATTCAGGTCGTATTTGGCCTGTGGCGCAACGATGGTCGCCGGACCGGTATCGGTCGCAAGGAACGCCGACAGGTCACCAAGGCTGACGACCGGCACTTTCGACGTGGCCTGCACCGCGGAACCTGCGTTGAGCAGGAAGCCCTGCCCCTTGTCGTCCTGTCCGCGATATTGCGCGCGGGTGACGCGCATGCGTTCCTTCGCAACCTCGACCTTGTCCTTGTCGAGCACGAAGCTGACCTCCGCACGCTTCGTCAGCGGTGCGATCGCCAGAACGGCCGCGAGCGCCCCGACTGCAGAGGGCAGCGCCACGCGCGCGACGCGGACATTGCGATCGTGCGCGCTGCCGGGGCGCGCCCAGGCAAGCCGCTTGTCGCGGTTGAGGACGGCTGCGTCAGACATGCGCGAAGATGTCGATCTCCGGCCAGCCGACGAGATCCAGTTTCGCGCGGTGCGGCAGGAAGTCGAAACAGGCCTGCGCCAGTTCCATACGGCTTTCGCGAAGCAGGCGGCGGTCGAGTTCCTCTTTCATGCGATGCAGATAACGCACGTCGGATGCGGCGTATTCCTTTTGCGCATCCGTCAGTGTCGGGGCTCCCCAGTCGGACGACTGCTGCGCCTTCGACAATTCGAACCCGAGCAGTTCGCGGACCAGCTCTTTCAAGCCGTGCCGGTCGGTGTAGGTGCGGATCAGCCGCGACGCGATCTTGGTGCAGTAAACGGGCGCCGCGACGACGTTCAGATAGGCCTCGATCGACGCCAGGTCGAAACGTGCGAAGTGATAGAGTTTCAGTCGTGCGGGATCGGCGAGTACCGCTTTCAGATTGGGCGCTGCGTAGGTGCTGCCGGCTGCGAAGCGAACGAGATGTTCGTCGCCTTGCCCGTCCGAGATCTGCACGACGCACAGGCGGTCGCGTCCGGGATGCAGGCCCATCGTCTCGGTATCGACGGCAACCGGTCCGGGGGCGAGCACGCCTGCGGGCAGGTCTTCTTCATGGAGATAAACGGTCATGTCCTGCCCATGCGCTTCCACGGCGCGCGCTGCAACCGTGCGCGGTTCGATCGCCGGAATTCGTTAACGGTCCCACGGTATATTGCACGCCATGTGGCCGTTCACATCCAGACGCATTTTCGGCAACCGCTGGTGGGCGGTCGCATTCGTCGTGTTCGTTTGCTGGCAAGCCGTCGAGATGACCGGCAGCGACAAATCGACCGATACCGGCAATGCCGCGGCGGACGCGGAATATGCCCAGGGCGTCGCGAACTCGCTCAACACCATGTGATAAAGAAAGGGGCGGAGAACCGGTCGGTTCTCCGCCCCTTTTTTGTCAGCATTGCGCTTGTCAGGCGGCCGCGAAGCTCACGTTGCGGCGACGGACACGCATGCTGGCGCCGATGAAGCCGAAGCCGGCGATCATCATGGCCCAAGTGGCGGGTTCGGGAATTGCCGCGAGGTAGATCTGCGCCGACGTCCGCTGATAGTTCTGCGTCGCTGTGGTCGTCAGATTCCAGCCGATCGCGTCGAACGCCGCGAGGTCGAGTCCGGTGACCGTACCCATCTGGCCGAAGCAGAACGTCGGATCCATGATGCCGTTGCCCACCTGGCAGTTCGGCGTGTCCTTCCAGTGCGAAGCCTGGCGGCCGTCGCCATTGAACTGGCCCGTCGCGAAGGTATTTCCGAACAGTGCGGTCTTGCCGCCGTCGACCGAGAAAAAGCTGTTCGTGCCGACCGTCATGTCGAGCACAGCATCACTGCCCGGCACCTTGTTGTTCGGATCATTGCTGTACCGGAACATGTCGAGCGCGGTGAAGATCGACGTGTCGTTCAGGTCGTAACCGAGCTTTCCTTTGCCCGGACCGTTGGGGCCGCCGTAATAATCGAAGATATCGACACCCGAAACGAAGCCGAGTGCGTGGCCGATCTCATGGATTGCAACGCCGATGAAGTCGAAGGTGTTCGCGGTGATGCCATCGCTCGGGTTGAAGTCGAACGCGAAGTTGCTGCTGAACGTCACGACGCCGTCAAGTCCGGCCGTGTTGTTCGACAGGGCGCCGATCGCCTTCAGGACCGCCGTATTCTCGTACAGGGTCTTCGTGCTGGTCGATGCTCCGGCGTTATAATACTGGTTGGCAACCGAGAGGTCGTTGTTGCCGGTCGAGTCCACGCCATTGGCGATGAAGGAGGCACCGCCCTGGGCATTGAGGGTTGGAAGAACGATATTCTGGTCGATTGCCGAATTGCTCTTCGTCGCGTTGACGCGCGCTTCCCAATTGGCGACCGAAATATCGGCGCTACGGCTGCTGGTCGAACCGATCACGTTCGGCGCAAGCGCGGCATAGCCGACACCCAGGCGGATCGTGACGTTGTTCGACAGGATCGAACCCCAATACTTCGCAGCGATGTTGAAGCCCATCTCGGCCGCCGATCCGGTCACGCCGCCCTGATCGACAAGAACGATCGTTGCTGCATTTGCCGGAACTGCCGAGAGCGCCATCGTGGCGGCGACCCCGCTCAGGAGGAATGTTTTTGTTTTCACGGTAAGCCCCTATTGCTGACCCACGCCCGTGCGCGGGCCGATAAGGTAAATAGATCGTAAATAACGAGGCCGGTCAATCGATCTGCGGTGGAAAAAAGCACGTTTTTTCATAATGTTACGACTATGTTCCGAAATGGAACGAATGATTTTAAGGTTAACGGCGCCTTTTCGTGCAGCCCCGAGTCGGGACTTTTGACCGCTTGGCCGACGCCCTCTTCACAACTAGGCATGACGCATGAATCAGCCTTTGCCGACCCAGGTTTCGCGCCTGCTTGCCGAGTTGAAATCCGCGCTGGCCACACGCGATCGCGACGGGACGAACAAGGCCGTAGATCAGCTGCTGTTCCTGCGCGCGCCGCTGGGCGAACAATGGCGGCAGCTTGCCGAACTGATGCGCGTGAGCGGCGAACTGACGCTGGCGAACCGGGCCATGGACCGCTTCGTCGAGGCTGCAGGTAATACCCCGGACGCCCGTTATGCCAAGGTCGTCCTGCTTTCGCAGTCGGGGCGAATGCGCGACGCCTATGACCTGCTGAAAACCCTGCCTGCCAACGTCCCTGAACCTGCCGGCCATGCGTATGTGTTGGGCAATATCGCGATGACGCTGGGCCGGGTCGACGAAGCACGCGAGCACCTGCAGACGGCACTCAGCCACCGGCCCGGCTGGGGGCCGAGCTGGCTGACCATGGCAACGACCGGCAGCTTGGCGAACGACGCCATCGGTGAGCAGTTGCTGGCCGACGGCCCCGCTGCGGAGCAACAGCCCGCCGGGCATCTCGCACGTTATTGCTATGCGCTCGGCAAGCTGCACGCGGACCGCCGCGAATCCGACAAGGCGTTTGCGGCCTTCGCGCGCGGCGCGCAGCTGTTGCGCAAGGAAACACCTTACAGCCGCCAGGGGAACACGGCGAACGCGGAACAGTCGCAAACGGGATATCCCGAAGGTTTCTTCGACGCGATGCGGTCGCGCGCAACGCGGGACACCAGCCGCCCGATCTTCGTCACCGGCCTGCCAAGGTCCGGCACCACATTGGTGGAGCATATCCTTGCCAGCCACAGCACCGTTCTCGACGGGGGCGAGCTCAACATCGTCCAGCATGTCGCGGTTGCAGCGGGCGGCGTATCGGGCGATCACATCCACGCCTATCTCGCGAGCGGAAAGCCGATCGACGAGCTGGCAAAGCTCTATCTGCACCTGCTGCACGAACGCCATCCGGGCGACGGCCGCGTCGTCGACAAGACGATCGACATCAGCCGCTGCTTCGGCCTGATCGCCGCGGCCCTTCCCGATGCGCCGCTGATCTGGATGAAGCGCGATCCGCTCGACAGCGCATGGTCGTGTTTCCGGACATTCTTCATCCACGGCGTCGGCTGGAGCTACGACCTGGGCGACATCGCCCACCACTTCCGCCTGCAGGATGCGCAAATGACGTTCTGGCAGGAGAAGCTGGGCGACCGGTTGCTGGTCGTGCCCTATGCCGAACTGGTCGAGCAGCCGGAGCTGTGGACCCGCAAGCTGCTGTCGCATTGCGGCCTGTCGGAAGAAGCGGGCGTCTTCACACCCCACGAAACCGAACGTGTCGTCGCGACCGCAAGCGCAATGCAGGTCCGTCAGCCGATCAACCGGAGCGGGCTGGGCGTTGCCGAACCCTATCGCCAGCACCTGCAGCCATTTATCGACGCCTATTACGGCTGACCCACCCTAGGGCGTGATGCCTGCCCATTCGGATTCATGGCTGCCATCGTGATTGGCCATGCCGGGTTTGGTCAGGCATCCGCGCGGCGCGACGAAGCTGTCGATCCGCCGCTCAGGCACCTCGTGCCAACGGATGTTGAACGCGAAGTTGATCGGGAAGAAGCATAGCGACGAATAGGGCAGATGGTCGTGGATCCACCACGCCAGCTTCGTCCAGTCGCCGGGATGCGGAAAGCGGTCGATGAATCCCGGCACCGTCACGCACGCGGTCGCGCCCATCAGCCCGCGATCGTCGAGCTGGTCCCAGATATGCCCGGCCCAGCTGCTCTCGTTCGTCGAGCAGTTGTACGCGGCCTTCCCCTGCCGCATCAGCCGGTTGCCGAGGCCGTTGACCTCTGACGCGCGATACGACCCGCGCACCGCGATCCGCCCGAACGCGTCCTGCAGCGGTTCGAGCAAGTCTTCGCACAGCCGCGTGCCCGCCGCGATCGCGAGATCGGGATCGTCGGGGATGTTCGACAGGCCGTGGATCGCCGCGATTTCCGAGAACAGGAAATCGCGCATGAAGAACGACTTCGACAGCCGCACGCGGCCCAATCTGGTCAGGGCATCGACCGAATTGGGCTTTCGCATGGCGTTCAGGCGATCCTTTTAGGCGGCGAGCTTCCGCAAGACGTACGGCAGGATGCCGCCGTTGAGGAAGTAATCCAGCTCGTTGACCGTATCGATGCGGCAGCGCGTCGCAAAGGTTTCGGTCGAGCCGTCGGCGCGAGTCATCTTCACTTCGACGTCCTGACGCGGGCGGAGGCCCGACACGTTGTCGATGGTGAACGACTCGGTGCCGTCGAGCTTCAGCGTCTTGCGGTCGACGCCGTCGGCGAACTGCAGCGGTAACACGCCCATGCCGACCAGGTTCGACCGGTGGATACGCTCGAAGCTCTCCGCGATGACGCAGCGCACGCCGAGCAGGTTGGTGCCCTTCGCCGCCCAGTCGCGCGACGATCCCGTGCCATATTCCTTGCCCGCGATGACGACCAGCGGCGTGCCGTCGGCCTTGTGGCGCATGGCCGCGTCGTAGATCGGCATCACTTCGCCGGCATAGCTGGTCATGCCGCCCTCGATGCCCGGGATCATCTCGTTCTTGATGCGGATGTTGGCGAAGGTGCCGCGCATCATCACGTCGTGATGGCCACGGCGCGCGCCGTAGGAGTTGAAGTCGGCCTTCGAAACCTGATGCTCCATCAGCCACTTGCCCGCGGGGCTGTCGGCCTTGATCGACCCTGCCGGCGAGATGTGGTCGGTGGTGATCGAATCGGCGAACACCGCGAGCAGTTTCGCGTCGACGATATCGGCGACCGGCGCGGGCGTCATGCCCATGCCCTCGAAATAGGGCGGGTTGGCGACATAGGTCGAACCCGCGCGCCAGGTGTAGGTGTCGCTGCCCGTCACATCGATCGCCTGCCAGCGCGCGTCGCCCTGGAACACCGATGCGTAGCGCGAGCGGAACATGCCGCGGTCGATGTTGGCGTTCATCAGGTCGTTGACCTCTGCATTGGTCGGCCAGATGTCCTTCAGATAGACAGGCCCGTTCGTGCCTTCGCCGATCGGCGTTGTCGTGAAGTTCTCGGTCACGGTGCCCTTCAGCGCATAGGCGACGACCAGCGGCGGCGACGCGAGGAAGTTCGCGCGAACGTCCGGCGACACGCGACCTTCGAAGTTGCGGTTGCCCGACAGCACCGACGCGGCGACGATATCGTTGCCGTTGATCGCTTCCGAGATCGGCGCGGCCAGCGGACCCGAATTGCCGATGCAGGTGGTGCAGCCATAGCCGACGAGGTTGAAGCCGACCGCGTTCAGGTCCTCGGTAAGCCCCGCCTTGTCGAGATAGTCGGTCACAACCTGCGATCCGGGCGCGAGCGACGTCTTCACCCAGGGCTTGGGCTTCAGGCCGAGTGCGTTCGCCTTGCGCGCGACGAGGCCTGCCGCGACGAGGACGCTGGGGTTCGAGGTGTTGGTGCAGCTGGTGATCGCCGCGATGACGACGTCGCCGTCACCGATGTCATGGCTCGCGCCTTCGACGGCGGCGCGCTTGAAGCCGTCATGCTTGTAGAGCGAGGCGAGTTCGCCGTTGAAGATCTCGTCGACCTGGTCGAGCGCAACCTTGTCCTGCGGACGCTTCGGACCCGCGAGCGACGGGACGACGGTGCCCATGTCGAGTTCCAGCGTGTCGGTGAACACCGGGTCGGCCATGCCAGCCAGGCGCCACATGCCCTGTGCCTTTGCGTACGCTTCGGTCAGCGCGATCGCGCTTTCCTCGCGGCCGGTGAGGCGCATGTAATCGAGCGTCTTGTCGTCGATGCCGAAGAAGCCACAGGTCGCGCCATATTCAGGCGCCATGTTCGCGATGGTCGCGCGGTCGGCCAGCGTCAGCGAGTCGAGACCAGGACCGAAGAACTCGACGAACCGCCCGACGACGCCCTTGGCGCGCAGCATCTGCGTGACGGTCAGCACCAGGTCGGTCGCGGTGATCCCCTCGACCAGCGTGCCGGTCAGCTTGAAGCCGACGACTTCAGGGATGAGCATCGACACCGGCTGGCCGAGCATCGCCGCCTCCGCTTCGATGCCGCCCACGCCCCAGCCGAGCACGCCGAGACCATTGATCATGGTCGTGTGGCTGTCGGTGCCGACGCAGGTGTCGGGATAGGCGACGGTCGCGCCGCTGTCGTCCTTGCTGCTCCACACCGCCTGCGCGATGTGTTCCAGGTTCACTTGGTGGCAGATGCCGGTGCCGGGAGGAACGACCTTGAAATTGTCGAGGCTCTTCGACCCCCATTTCAGGAAGTCGTAGCGTTCGCCGTTGCGCTGGTATTCCAGCTCGACATTGTCCTCGAACGCCTTGGGCGTGCCGAATTCGTCGACCATGACCGAATGGTCGATGACGAGGTGGACGGGCACCTGCGGGTTGATCTTGGCGGGGTCGGCACCCAACGCGGTCATCGCATCGCGCATCGCGGCAAGGTCGACGACGCAGGGAACACCGGTGAAATCCTGCATCAGCACGCGCGCCGGGCGATACTGGATCTCGCGGGTCGACTTGGGGTCGTTCTGCCAGTCGACGATCGCCTGGATATCCTCGACCGTCACCGTCACGCCGTCTTCGAAACGGAGCAGGTTTTCCAGCAGCACCTTCATCGAAAAGGGCAGGCGCGACACGTCGCCGAGTTTCGCCGCGGCCTTTTCAAGGCTGTAATAAGAAACGGTCTGGCCATCGGCGGTCAGCGTGGAACGGGTTGCAAGCGTGTCTTGTCCGACGGCGGTCATGGCGGTTTCCCTGCTCGAATATTGGAGTCGGGTCGCCCTTAGCAATCATGCGCTGCAGTGCAAACAAATGGGCCGCGCTTTCACGCGGCCCATGGTCGTTTTCGGGATGGTTTTCCGATGCCAACCGGGCATCCGACGGATCAGACGCTGCGGTCGGCCTCTTCCAGCGATTCCTCATCGGGCTGCACAGTCGTGTTTGTGGTGAGGCCGGCCTCTTGTGCAGCCTGTTGCAGCATCGCGCTCTTGCGGCCATCGCCGCCGACCGACTGCGCCTGCGCCAGTTCCTCGTTCCGGTCGCTGCCGACACCGCCGGCCTGGGGGTCGTTCACGACATTCGTCCGTTCCTGCATCACGTCCTCCTATGCTGTTGGTTCAACGAGGGGGATGTCAGAGATGTTCCACACAAGAAGCCCTATCACTTAGCGGAATGTCCATAATACGCGTTCTTCTCGCGGACAGATCGTCTAAAGGATGCACGCTCTTCGTCCGAGCTAAGCGCGGGCTTTACGATCAGGTTTTCCGCTTTCGTGATGGTAAGCCAAACACGACCGCCCGCAGAATGGATGCGTCCGGAAACCACAGCAAATTTGTTGAACATCCCGGGGCTGTCGAACGCGCGCTGAAGTTCAAGGGATGCCTTTCTCGTATCGGCAGCGATTCCCCTCCAGCATCGTGTATCGACAGCCATGGGCGGGGTGTGAATCCCACCGGAAACGATCATTGCTGAAAAGCGAACGTCGGTTCCCGCCCAACCCTGAAAGCTATTCCCCATGTCACAAATGGTCGAATAAGCTTCTCGTTTACAGCCGGTCAGCAGAAGTCCGAGAAGCAGCCAAGAGTATCGCATTCGTGCAGCCTAGCCGCACTACTTCTGGTGGCAATCAATCAACGACTTCAATCGTCCTCATCCTCATACCCCACCAGTTCCAGCGCCCGCGCCTTGATCTGGTGCGTCGCGCACCAGTGGAGCAGGGCATCTTCGCGGCCGTGAGTGACCCAGACTTCCTTTGGGCGGATTTCGCGGATGGTGTCGGTCAATTCGTCCCAGTCGGCATGGTCCGAGACGATCAGCGGCAGTTCGACGCCGCGCTGCACCGCGCGCTGGCGGACGCGCATCCAGCCGCTGGCCATCGCGGTAATGGGGTCTGGCAGGCGGCGTGACCAGCGGTCGTTGAGCGCGGAGGGGGGTGCAACGACGATCGCCCCGCGCATCTCGTCCTTGGTCGCCTCCATCGCGGGACGCAGGTCGCCCAGGTCCACGCCCAGGTCGCGGTAGAGATCGCACAGCCGCTGCATCGCGCCGTGGAGATAGATCGGCGCATCATGGCCCATCTGGCGCAGTTCCGCGATCAGTCGCTGCGCCTTGCCCAGCGCATAGGCGCCGACGAGGACGCAGCGATCGGGTTCCGCCTCCAGCGCGGCGAGCAGTTTCGCCAGTTCGTCGCGCGTCGGCGGATGGCGAAATACAGGCAGGCCGAATGTCGCCTCGGTAATGAAGATATCGCACGGCACCGGCGTGAACGGCACACAGGTGGGGTCGGTGCGGCGCTTGTAGTCGCCCGAGACGATCACGCGCTCACCACCGTGTTCGAGCAGGATTTGCGCGGACCCCAGCACATGGCCCGCAGGCAGGAACGTCGCGGTCACGCCGCCGCCGACATCCACCGTCTCGCCATAAGCGACGGGGAACGCATTCTGTTCGCCATAGCGGACGCCCATGATCGCGAGCGTTTCGGGCGTTGCCCACACCTGGCCATGGCCACCGCGCGCATGGTCGGCATGGCCGTGCGTCACCAACGCGCGGGGTGCCGGACGCGACGGATCGATCCAGATATCGGCGGCGGGCACGTAAATGCCATGCGGTTGCGGGTCGATCCAGTGGCCGAGGCGGGGCATCTTCCCCATATGGGTGCGATGGCGCGCGAATCCCAGCTTCCACAGGTGCTTACCGACTGGTTCGCGCAGCATGGCTGGGAGCCCAGGTCGCACCAGCTGGACATGCTGGCAGTGGGCCGTGCGGGGCAAAGCGCATTGCTGGTCGCGCCGACCGGGTCGGGCAAGACGCTGTCGGGCTTCCTGCACACGCTGACCGACCTGATCGAACATCCGGTCGACGGACTGCACACGCTCTATATCTCGCCATTGAAGGCACTGGCGGTCGATATCCGGCGCAACCTGCTGACGCCGGTCGAAGAGATGGACCTCGACATCCGCGTCGAGGCGCGGACCGGGGACACGCCGTCGGATCGCAAGAAGCGCCAGCGCGAACGCCCGCCGCACATCCTGCTGACGACGCCGGAATCGCTGTCGCTGCTGCTGAGCTATCCCGACAGCTTCCTGATGTTCGCGAACCTGAAGACGGTCGTCATCGACGAGGTCCATGCATTCGCGACCGGCAAGCGCGGCGACCTGCTCAGCCTGTGCCTGTCACGGCTGTCGGCGATCAATCCGGCGCTGCGGCGCGTGGCTCTGTCCGCGACGGTCGCCGATCCCGATCTCTACCGCGCCTGGCTCGCACCCGACGGAGATATCGATTCGGTCGCCCTCGTGCGCGGTGCGCCGGGCGCCGAACCGGACATCGCCATCCTGTTGCCGCAGGGCCGCGTGCCATGGGCCGGGCATTCGGGCCGCTATGCCGCGCCACAGGTGATGGACACGATCCGCGCGAACCGGACCACGTTGATCTTCTGCAACACCCGCGCGCTTGCCGAACTCATTTTCCAGGACCTGTGGAAAGAGAATGACGAGCGCCTACCGATCGGCATCCATCACGGCAGCCTCGATATCGAGGCGCGGCGGCGCGTCGAAAGCGCAATGGCCGACGGCAAGCTGCGCGGGCTGGTCTGTACCTCCAGCCTCGACCTGGGTGTCGACTGGGGCGACGTCGATTGCGTCATCCAGATGGGCGCGCCCAAGGGATCTTCGCGCCTGTTGCAGCGCATCGGCCGCGCCAATCACCGGCTCGACGAAGCATCGAAAGCGATGATCGTGCCGGGCAACCGCTTCGAATATCTGGAGGCTCGCGCGGCGCTCGATGCCGTCGGCGAAGGGGAGCTCGATCCCGACATCTTCCGCGCGGGCGGCCTCGACGTGCTGGCCCAACACGTCATGGCGTGCGCCAGCGCCGCGCCGTTCGTCGAGGCGGAGTTGCTCGCCGAAATTCAGGGCGCGCTGCCCTATAGCGCGCTCGATGCGGCAGCTTTCCGGCGCGTTCTCGAATATATCGCGACGGGCGGTTACGCGCTGAAGGCGTACGACCGGTTCCGGCGGCTGGTCGAGGAAGGCGGCATGTGGCGCGTCGCGCACCCGCGCTTCATCGCCCAGCACCGGATGAATGCTGGCATCATCGTCGAGGCGGCGATGCTCACCGTGCGGTTCAAGAACGGACGTTCGCTGGGGCGAGTCGAGGAGGGCTTTGCCGCGACGCTTTCGCCGCGCGACACCTTCTTTTTCTCCGGTATCAGCCTAGAGGTCGAGCGGATCGATACCGAGGATGTGATCGTCCGCGCGACCAGCCGCCCGGCGCGCATCCCGAGCTATGGCGGGGCACGGATGCCGCTGACGACGCGATTGGCCGAGCGCGTCCGGGGGTTCCTGGCGAGCGACACCGACTGGCACCGCTTCCCGCCCGAAGTGCGCGAGTGGCTGGAAATGCAGGCACGCCGTTCGCGCATGCCGCAGCCGGGCGAACTGCTCGTCGAAACCTTTCCGCGCGACGGGCGGTACTACATGGTCGCCTATCCGTTCGAGGGGTGGAACGCGCACCAGTCGCTCGGCATGCTGCTGACCAGCCGGATGGAACGGCGGGGCATGAAGCCGATGGGTTTCGTCGCCAATGATTATGCGCTGGCGACCTGGGGGCTGGAGCCGATTACCGACCCGCGCCCGTTGTTTTCATCCGACATATTGCGCGACGAGTTCGACGACTGGGTGCAGGGTTCGCACTTGCTGAAGCGCGCCTTCCGCGAGGTGGCGGTGATCGGGGGCCTCGTCGAACGCCAGCACCCGGGCAAGCGCAAGACCGGCAAGCAGGTCACCTTCTCGACCGACCTGATCTACGACGTGCTGCGCCGATACGAGCCCGACCATTTGCTGCTGAAGGCGGCGTGGGAAGATGCACGGGCGAAGATGACCGATGTGGGGCGCCTGGCGGACCTGCTCGACCGCGCGGAGGGAACGATCCTCCACGTAGACGTCCCCCGGGTCACGCCGCTCGCAGTACCGGTGCTGGTGATGATCGGCCGCGAACACGTACCGCAGGGGACGGCGGACGATACGTTGCTGGAGGAGGCGGAGTTGCTGGCGCGGGAGGCTATGGCCTAGGCCGTCAGATATCCGTTTTCCCGCTCGATGCTTTCCTTGCGAGCGATTCCTTTTTCAGCGGCTTCGAAACCGGACAGACTTCCTGAAGATAGCCGTTCAGAACGTTGGCGACGCTGTCCGGCAGCAGTCGATAAAAAACGAACTGACCGCGCTTTTCGCTTTCGACCAAGCCAGCGTTTTCAAGCACCGACAGATGCTGGGACACGGCCGATTTGCTCATCGAAAAACGTGCCGCAATGTCCCCGGCACTGAGTTCGGTGTGGGCCAGATAAGCCAGAATTTTGCGGCGCGGTGTGGATGAGAGAGCGTGAAAGGCTTTTTGCATATCGTCTATTTAAGCCCTTGCTTAAACACTTGACAAGCACCAATCGTTTAAGTGATTACTTATATACCGAACAACAAACGGGAGAGGTGCGGTGCCGGATGATCCCCATGGCGTAAATTATCTCGTTGCCGACAGCGGCGGCGATCCGGTCGATGGGCGCGTCGTCGTGGATTGGCGGAATGCGATGTGGAACGGCGGGATGCTCGCCATAATCGCCATCGGCGGGCCGCTGACGTTTTCAGCGTCTGTATTCGCACTCTTCATTACTGCGACCGGCATCGGCCTGCTCCTTGGCCATAGCATCGGCTATCATCGCAAACTGATCCACGGCAGCTTTGCGTGCCCTCTGTGGCTGGAAAGGCTGCTTGTCTGGTTCGGCGCCTATGTCGGTATGGCGGGTCCGTTCGGAATTATCCGCACACATGATTTGCGCGACTGGGCGCAACGGCAGCCGGATTGCCATCCTTATCTGGCGCACCGGGCATCCCCGCTACGTGACGCGTGGTGGCAGATTTACTGCCGGCTGGAACTCAGGCAGCCGCCGGCCTTCGACCTGGGCCGCGTGGGCGAAGACCGGTTCTATCGATGGCTGGACGCGACATGGCGATGGCATCAGTTGCCGATCGCATTGCTGTTCTACGCGGTCGGCGGCTGGGGCTGGGTCATCTGGGGCGTCGCCGCGCGGGTCGCGGTCGCAAATCATGGTCACTGGCTTGTCGGTCATCTCGCGCACCGGCGTGGGCCGCAAAGCTGGATCGTGGATGGAGCCGGTGTTCAGGCTCACAATGTGCCATGGGCAGCAATACCGACGATGGGTGAGGCGTGGCATAACAACCACCATGCCTATCCGGGGTCAGCGCGCATCGGCCTGTATCCGGGACAGGCGGATTGGGGTTATGCCGTAATAAGGGGATTGGAGCGGCTGGGGCTTGCCTGGAATGTCGCAACGCCCGTCACGCTTCCACACCGGAAGCAGCTTGTTCAGGCAGCCGATCAGAATGGATGCTGCTGCCCCGGCGTACCGAGGCAGCAGCAATCCTTGACTTAAGAACCCGGAACCAGGTTCACCGCGGCATGCTTGCCACGGCGATCGACTTCGAGTTCGAAGTTCAGCCGATCGCCCTCGTTCAGCGTCGACATGCCGGCGCGTTCGACGGCCGAGATATGGACGAACGCGTCAGGCTGTCCGTCGTCGCGCTGGATGAAGCCGAAGCCCTTCATCGCGTTGAAGAACTTGACCGTTCCGCTGGCCTTTTCGCCCGTCAGCTCGCGCTGCGGGCCTCCACCGAAGCCGCCGCCTGCACCGCCGCGCGGCGCGGCATCGCGGTCGCGCGGGGGGGCACGGTCGGTAACCGGAAGCGGTTCGCCCTCGATCTTCAGTTCGGTTGCCGAGATGCGGCCGCCGCGATCGACGAGGGTGAAGCCGAGCGGCTGCCCTTCGGCGAGGCCGACGAGGCCGGCCTGTTCGACAGCGGAGATGTGCACGAACACATCCTCTGCACCGTCGTCACGCACGACGAAGCCGAAGCCCTTTTGCGCGTTGAAGAATTTTACGACGCCGGTGCCTTCACCGACGACCTGGGCAGGCATGCCGCCGCGCGGGCCGCCGAAGCCGCCACCACCGCCGCCGCCACCGCCGCTGCGGAAACCGCCGCCGCCGTAACCGCCGCCACCGCCGCCACCGAAACGGTCGCCGCCGCCGCCGAAGCGATCACCACCACCACCGAAGCGGTCGCCGCCACCACCATAGCCGCCGCCGCTGAAGCCGCCCGAATCGCCGCCGCCGAAATCGTCACGCTTGTCGCGTCCACGTCCGCCGCGCTCGCCGCGACGCCCCTTGTCGAAACCCATGAGTAAATCCGTATTCCTGTACTCGCCCGCCTGATCGATCAGGAAAATCCGCGCCCTGGACGGCGAGCACAAACTTCCTCAGCGCGAATCGCTTTGCGCCAACACGGTTTGTTAATGGAAAAAATCGAGCGCTGCGAGCAGTTTTCCACAGGGCGCCCGCGCCGTTACTTTCCCTTGAGCGCGCGAACGGCCTCCAGCGTGCCCGTAATGTGTCCGTCGGGCTTCATTTCGGAATGCATATAGGCGATCTTGCCATTGCGGGCGATGACGAACGACGTGCGGTTCGACCGCGGCATCAGCGGCAATGCCACATCGTAATCGGCAATCATCTTGGGACTGGCGACCGCGACCGGGAACTTGCTGCGGCAGGCCTCGGTCGAAAAGCGCTGGAGATCCTCGATCGGGTCGGCGGCGACACCCACGATCTGCGCACCGGCCTTGGCGAAATCGGCGCTGGCGTCGGCGAATGCCTTGGTCTCGATCGTGCAGCCGGTCGTGAACGCCTTCGGGAAGAAATAAAGGACGACCGGCCCTTTCTTCAGCGCCTTGGCGAGCGAGAACTGGAAAGTCTTGCCCCCCATCGCTCCCTGCGTCGAGAAATCGGGCGCGGTCGCACCCACGGGAAGCGCGGCGAGCGCGGGAGCGGCAAGAGCAATGGCGGCAGCAAACAGGGGCAAGCGGAGCATCGGACGGCCCTTTCGAAAAAGCACCGGCGCTTCCTAGACCCGCAAAGCCATGTGTCCAAGCAAGATCATATGGACTCACGCCCGCTGCATCCCCACATGCGTCGCCGATGCCCCCCATGACAGAGGCAAGGCCCGAAACCGCCGACGGTTTCGCGACGCTGCGCCGTTTCCTCCCCTATCTCTGGCCGGACGATAACCGCGCGCTGAAGACGCGCGTCGTCGTTGCGATGACGCTGCTGCTGATCGCGACAGCCGCAAACCTGTCGATGGGCTGGCTGTACAAGGCGGCGATCGACCGGATGGTGCCGGGGATGACGGCCGGTGCGCAGATCGCCATCGCGCTGGTTGCGGCCTATGCCGGCGCACGGTTCGCCGGTGTGCTGTTCAACAACTTGCGCAACGTCGTCTTCGAACGCGTCGGACAGGATGCGACGCGCGAACTGGCTGAACATACGTTCCGGCACCTCCACAACCTTAGCCTGCGCTTCCACCTCGACCGGCGGACGGGCGCCGTTGCGCGCGTGATCGAACGCGGGACCAAGAGCATCGACACGATGCTCTATTTCATCCTGTTCAATATCGCCCCGACGATCTTCGAACTGGTCATCGTGTCCGCGATGTTCTGGGTGAAGTTCGGCTTCGGCCTGGTCGCGGCGACGCTGACCATGGTCGTCGCGTACATATGGTTCACCCGCGTGGTCACCGACTGGCGCGCGAAGCTGCGCGAAGACATGAACACCATGGATACGGGCGCGGCGGCCAAGGCGGTCGATTCGCTGCTGAATTACGAAACGGTCAAATATTTCAACGCGGAAGAGCGTGAGACCGCCCGTTATGCGGGGGCCGCGCGCGCCTATGCCGATGCCGCCGTCAAATCCGAAAATTCGCTTGCCTGGCTCAACATCGGCCAGAGTTTCATCACCAATGCGATGATGGCGGGCGCGATGGGGTTCATCGTGTGGGGGTGGGCGCAGGGGCGCTTCACCACCGGCGACGTGGTGCTGGTCAACACATTGCTCAGCCAGCTTTTCCGTCCGCTCGACATGCTCGGCATGGTCTATCGCACCATTCGGCAAGGCCTGACCGACATGGAAGCGATGTTCGACCTGATCGATACCCAAGCCGAAGTCGTCGATGCGCCCGATGCGAAACCGCTGGTCGTCGGCGCAGGCGAATTGCGGTTCGAGGATGTGCGCTTCGGCTATTCGCCCGACCGCGAAATCCTGCACGGCATCAGCTTCACGATTCCCGCAGGCGGCACGCTCGCGGTCGTCGGCCCATCGGGGGCCGGCAAGTCGACGCTCGCGCGGCTTCTTTACCGCTTCTACGACACGACCGGCGGTCGCATCCTGATCGACGGACAGGACATTGCACAGGTCCGGCAGGCGACACTGCGCGCGGCCATCGGCATCGTCCCGCAGGACACGGTGCTGTTCAACGACACCATCGGCTATAACATCGCCTATGGCCGCGACGGGGCATCGCAGGACGAGGTCGAGGCCGCGGCACGGGGCGCCGCGATCCATGGCTTCATCGCATCGACACCGGATCAATATCTGACGAAAGTCGGCGAGCGCGGCCTGAAGCTGTCGGGCGGCGAGAAGCAGCGCGTGGCGATCGCACGGACGCTGCTGAAGAACCCGCCCATCCTGATCCTCGACGAAGCGACGAGCGCGCTCGACAGCCGGACCGAGGCCGAGATCCAGGCAACGCTGAAGGCCATTGCCGAGCGCCGCACGACAATCGTCATCGCGCACCGCCTGTCGACGATCGTCGATGCCGACGAGATCGTCGTGCTGGAGGCGGGACGCGTCGCCGAGCGCGGGACGCACGCCAGCCTGCTCGCAAAGAACGGGCTCTATGCCGAAATGTGGGCGCGCCAGGCGGCCGAGCAGGACGAGGCCGTAGCGGCGGAATAATCAGGCCGGGTCCGGACAGCGGGGAGACCAACCCGTCCGGACCCGGCAAGGATCAGCGCGCCGCAAACCGGCCCGCTTTCCTGTCCCTGAATGCTAGAAGTGGACGCCGACCGCGGCGTTGTACGACAGCGTGCCGGTACGCGCGTCGACCGCCGCACCGGCGCGTACGACCGGCGTATGTTCGACCCTGAACGCTTTTGACACGCCGATCGCGAAGGCGACCGAATCCCCGCGCCCGCCGATACCGACGGCGCCCATACCCTCACCCGGCATGATCGAGTGCGGCAGGCTGGAGATCGCCGCCGTCGATGCGGCCGCCGCATTGATGTCACGCCGGATGATCGAATTGTTCGCCGCGATCAGGCTGTTGGTATGATCGTCGTAACGCTGCACGATGTTGGCGATGCTGCGGTCGGTATAGTCGTTGGCGATCGTGACTGCCTGCGCCTGGCTCTGCGCGACCTGCCCGACCGTCGCCGCATCGCTGGGCCCGATGCCGTCGGCGACGCCCGTGATCCGCCGGTTGCCCGCTGTCCCGGCGACCGACACGACCGTGCCGCCCGTCTGTGCGCCCACCGTAAGGGTACTGGTCGGCGTCTGTTGCTGGACCAGCCCGATCTGCCCCGCGACGATTTCATTGCGAAGGTTGGTCGTCGAAGTCTGCGCGTTGATGGCGATATTCGTCGCGTTGGCGATATTCACCGTGTGCTGTGCCAAAACGACGTCATGCGCATCGACGCGTGCATCGATGTCGACGATCGCATTCGCATTGAGATTGATCGACGCCGTGTTCTGAAGCCCGACATTGACGTTCGCGGCGATGAGCGCGTCCTGGTTGTCCACCCGCGCGGTCGTCGTCGCGATTGCATTCGCATTTGCGGTTATCGCCGCTGCGGCGCCTGCGGTCGCGGAGACCTGGTTCGCGACTGCCGCTTCCAGCGCTGTGGTGCGGGCGACGACGGGCGGCAGCATGGTTTCGATGCTCGACAGACGACCATCGACCACTGTTATGACGTTGCCGTTGGCGGCAAGCTGGGCAGTCACGGCGTTGAGGTCGTAACCCAGTTGCGTGATGGCCGTGGTGTTGTTCGTTGTCTGGCTGTTCAGGACGCCGACGTCGAGATCGAGGGCCACCAAGCTGTTCGCCTGGCTGGCAACCTGGCCGTTCAGAACGATGATGCTGTTCAGCAGGTCGCCGAGCGTCGGCAACTGCGCATAGGCGGTGGACGTGTGCAAGAAGAGTAAAGTCGCACCCGCCGCCTTGTACACTTTTTTGAAAGAACTAAAATGGATGTATATTGCTGGCATGACCCAAACCCCTTCTTCCGGGCTGGATTACCTGCAGTTAACTGGAAATTCTTTGAAAGATGAAAAGTGTAACACTGCGCAAATTCTGTAATTTTTACTACCGAAACCAATAATAATCTTATTCGCTCTAGATGACTTCATTTGGTGGTTGACGACAGAGATATGACGGAACAATAAACCATAAACACTGTTTGATTACGCAAAGTCTGTATTCGTTGATCGACGGGAGCCAGGCAAATTATGGGCAGTGCACCGAATTTCGACCGACCGGCGCGGTGGCCCGCCGGCGAAACAGCGTCCGCGACCGATTTCGTCCGCCATTTCGGACAATATGCCGCCACATCGCTTCGCCAGCCGATCTATATTACCCAGCATGGCCGCGTGAACTGGGCATTGGTGAGCGCCGACCTCATGGCGCAGCTGGAACGTACGAAGGCCGGTGAGCTGTCGGACGATGCCCGGCTCGACATCATTCTCGATTCCATCGCGACGCTGGTCATCCAGTTCGACGAAACGCTGAACATCGCACAAATGAACCTCGCCGCGCGCCGGCACTTCCAGCTGTCCGACGCGGAGGCTCGCACCGTGCATCTGTCGAGCCTGTTCCGCAGCGCGACGCAGAAATACCTGATCGACGTATGCAAGCGCGTCGCGGAATCCGGGAACGCCGAAACCTTCGAGATCGATTCAGATCTCTACCCGGGCCGCACGCTGAACATACAGATCGTGAAATCGCCCATGGGCGTCGTGCTGACCGCCGACGTCGCGTCGCAGACCGTGCTGGTCCGCCGCACCTATGCGGCGGCGACGGCAGCAGCGGAGGCAGCGGACGCGACCGATATCCTCGGGCGCGGGCGGATCAACATCCGCGGGACGATTACCGCTGCCAATGAAACGCTGGCAAAGCTGGCACAGACCTCCATCGACAAGATCTCGGGGCTGCGCCTGTCCTCTCTCTTCGACCAGGACACGCGCAACGCCGTGCGGGATGGCGTGGAAACGATGCTGACGACCGGCGAATCCTTTTCGCTCGATGCGAATTTGCTCGATGGCACCCACAAGAACACACGTGTGAAGCTGGGCGCGGGCGTGGAGCGCGACGCGGGATCGATTTCGGGCGCGGCGTTCCTGGTCATCGCCTGCTGAAGTCACTTACAAGGCTCGACGATGTAGCAAGGCCGCGGCTAAGGCCCGCCGGTGCCCGCCCCCCTCGATATTCTTCACACCACGTTCGGTTATAGCGATTTCCGCGGGCGGCAGCGTGAGGTCATCGACCGCGTCATGGCGGGCCGGAACACGCTTGCCGTCATGCCGACCGGCGCGGGCAAGTCGCTCTGCTATCAGGTACCGGCACTTGCGCTGCCGGGCACATGCATTGTCGTCTCGCCGCTGATCGCGCTGATGCACGACCAGTTGCGCGCCGCCGAAGCGGTCGGCATCCGTGCGGCGACATTGACGAGTGTCGATACCAACCAGCTGGAAACGATCGAGCGCTTCAAGGCGGGCGCGCTCGACCTGCTCTATATCGCACCCGAACGGGCCTCGGGATCCGGCTTTCATGACCTGCTCGAGCGCGCGCCGCTGGCGCTGTTCGCGATCGACGAGGCGCATTGCGTCAGCGAATGGGGGCATGATTTCCGGCCCGACTACCGGCTCCTGCGCCCCCTGCTCGACCGGTTCGGCAATGTCCCGCGCCTCGCGCTGACCGCGACGGCGGACGCACACACGCGCGAGGATATTCTCGCGCAGCTGGGCATTCCCGACGACGGGTTGATCCTTGCAGGCTTCGACCGGCCCAACATCCGTTACGCAATGAGCCCGCGCAGCGGGACGACGAAACAGGTCGCCGATCTGGTTGCCGCCACACCCGGCCCCGGCATCGTTTATGTCCAGTCGCGCGCCGGGACCGAGAAACTGGCGGAATCGCTTGCCAGCACCGGTCGCCCGGTCCGCGCCTATCACGCGGGCCTCGACCCGGCCGTTCGCGCCGCCAACCAGTCCGCATTCGTGAAAAGCGAAGACATGGTGATGGTCGCGACGATCGCGTTCGGCATGGGCATCGACAAGCCCGATGTCCGCTTCGTCGCGCACGCCGGCCTGCCGAAATCGATCGAGGCCTATTACCAGGAAACCGGCCGTGCGGGCCGCGACGGCGACCCGTCGGTCGCGCATCTGTTCTGGGGCGCCGACGATTTCGCGCGGGCGCGGCAGCGGCTGGGCGAAGTATCGGAAGAGCGGCTGGCGGGCGAACGTGCGCGGCTGTCGGCGCTGGCCGGCCTCGTCGAAACCGCAGGCTGCCGCCGGGCCGTCCTGCTCCGCCATTTCGGGGAAAATCCGCCCGAGACCTGCGGCAATTGCGACAATTGCCTCAGCCCGCCCGCACGGACCGACCTGACCCAGCTTGCGCAGAAACTTCTCTCTGCCGTCTATCGCACCGGGCAGATGTTCGGCGTGCAGCACATCGAATCGGTGTTGACCGGCCACGCCACGGAAAAGGTCACGAAGTCGGGTCATGACCGGCTGAGCGTCTTCGGCATCGCGCAGGGAGAGGAAGCGGAGCTGATCAAGCCGGTCGCCCGCGCGCTGCTGCTGCGCGATGCGCTCGACCAGACCGAGCATGGCGGGCTGGCGCTTGGACCGGGCGCGCGCGCGATCCTGAAGGGTGAAGCGTCGTTCGAGATCGCCGTCCCGCCCAAGACCGTCCGCCAGCGCCGCCGCGACCAGAACGTGGCCAACCCGGTCGGCGATCCGCTGTTCGACGCACTGCGCGCCTGCCGCCGCGACCTTGCCGCCGAGGCGGGCGTGCCGCCGTACGTGATCTTCCACGATTCGACCCTGCGCGAGATCGCATCGGCGCGCCCCGCGACGCTCGGCGAACTCGGACGGATCGGCGGCGTGGGATCGCGCAAGCTTGACGCTTATGGCGACGCATTCCTTGCCGTCGTGCGCCAGCATTAGGGGCTGTCCTACACGCGCCTGACCTGGCTATGGTCGCCGCGCGGTGTTCCTCGATCCGCTCGTCCCGGTGCTTTCCGGGTATCGATATACGCGAGGTTAGTGAGGATAGGCGACCAGAACCATGTTCAAACGGATCGACGAAAAAATATTGGTGTCGCCGCAAATCGGCCCCGCCGAAGTGGCGGACGCGAAGGCCCAGGGCGTGACGCTCGTCATCAACAACCGCCCCGACGGCGAGTCGCCCACTGAGCCGCAAGGTGACGAGATCGAAGCCGCGGCGCGTGCGGCGGGCCTCGACTATGTCGCGATCCCCGTCGGCCATGGCGGGTTCTCGCAGCCGCAGGTCGATGCGATGGCGGCGGCGCTCGACGGGGCGGAGGGCAAGGTGCTCGCCTATTGCCGGTCGGGAACGCGGTCGACCCTGCTGTGGTCGCTCGCGCGCGCCAAGGCGGGCGACGCACCGCAAAGCCTGCATGAAAAGGCCAATGGCGCTGGGTACGACTTGACGCCGGTCGCGGCGCTCATCGACATGCTGGCGGCAAAATGAACTGGATGCTGCTCGTCGGGTCGTTGGCCGCAGTGCTGGCGCTGGCGGGCATCGCACATTGGCTGGGGCTGGGCGGCGACGCACGGCTCGACCAGCAAGAGGCGGACGACCTTGTGGCCGAACAAGGATTCGACGCGGTCGAAACCGTACTCGATCGCGCGGGAATGGCGGCCCTGGCGCGCGATGCGCATGATCGCGTGATGCTGGTCCGGCGCCACGGCGCACACTTCGTCGCGCTGCCCGTGGCAGATGCTTCGACCGCACGGCTCGATCATCGATTCCTGACGCTCGGCAAGACGACTCTCGACCTGGGCGAAAAGGCCGGCATCTGGGCGGCACATTTGCGGAGGCTGCCCGCATGACACCGAACCTGCCCAATCCGGTCGATTACGCCGTGCCGGGCTTTGTCCTGCTGGTCTTTGCCGAAATGCTCGTCGCGCGCAGCCGCGACCGGGCGCGTTATTGCCCGAAGGATACGCTGACCTCGCTGTCGTTCGGGCTGGGCTCGACCGTCGCGGGCGCGCTTTCGGCGGCCGCGGTCTATGGTCTTGCGACCTGGCTCTACCAGTTCAGGCCGGTTACTATCCCGTTCGCGTGGTGGGCATGGCCGCTGTGCTTCGTCCTCGACGATTTCGCCTATTACGTCTTTCACCGCAGCGCGCATCGCATCCGCTGGTTCTGGGCGAGCCATGTCAACCATCACTCCAGCCAGCACTACAACCTGTCGACGGCGCTGCGGCAGACATGGACGGGGTTCTTCGCGGGGTCGTTCCTGTTCCGCATGCCGTTGTTCCTGATCGGCTTTCACCCCGCGATGGTGTTCTTTTGCGCGGGCCTCAACCTGATCTACCAGTTCTGGATCCATACCGAGGCGATCGGGCGGATGCCGCGCTGGTTCGAGGCGGTCATGAACACGCCGTCGCACCACCGCGTCCACCACGCGGTCAACGCGCGCTACCTCGACAAGAATTACGCAGGGGTTTTCATCGTCTGGGATAAAATTTTCGGCACCTACGTCCCCGAGGATGACGACGACAAAATCCGCTACGGACTCGTGAAGCAACTCGGCACATTCAACATCATCCGGTCCGTCTTCCACGAATGGGCGGGGATCGCACGGGACTTGTGGACGGCACCGTGGCGCGCCAAGCTGATGTACCTGATCGGCCCGCCGGGGTGGAGCCATGACGGATCGCGCGAGACGTCGGACATGATCCGCCGCCGCTGGGAGGAGCGCCGGGCATGGCAGGAGACGGGGAAGAATTCGACATCGTCGTCGTCGGAGGAGGATCGGGAGGAAGCGCCGCCGCAGGCCGCCTGAGCGAAGGCGGCAAGTACGCGGTCTGCGTGATCGAGGCGGGCGGCGCGAACACGGCATGGCAGATCCTGGCGCCCGCGATGCTGGCACAGATCCCGAAACGGTCGAACTGGGCCTATGAGACAGTCCCGCAAAAGGGGCTGAACGGACGGCGGGGGTACCAGCCGCGGGGGCGCGGGCTCGGCGGATCGTCGGCGATCAACGCGATGATCTACATCCGCGGCTGCAAGTGGGACTATGACAATTGGGCCGCGCTCGGTGCGACCGGCTGGTCGTACGATGACGTGCTGCCCTACTTCAAACGCGCCGAGAACAACGAACGCGGCGGGGACGAATTCCACGGCAGCGGCGGGCCGCTGAATGTCATGGACCAGAAATGGCCGAACCAGGGGAGCCTCGACTGGGTCGAAGCAGCAGCATCGCTGCAACTCCCCCGTAACGCCGATTTCAACGGTGCACAGTTCGAGGGCGTGGGGTTGTACCAGGTGACGCAAAAGGCCGGCGAACGCTGGTCGGCGGCGCGCGCCTATGTCGACCCCGCCGTCGCCACCGGACGGCTGGCCGTGATGACAGGCGCGCTGGTCGAGCGGATCGAGATCGAGAACGGTCGGGCAACAGGGGTTACGATCCATCAAGGCTGGTCGCGCAAGACCATTCGCGCGCGGGGCGCCGTCATTCTCGCGGGCGGCGCGTTCGGGACGCCGCAGGTCTTGCAATTGTCCGGCATCGGACCCGCGGCGCACCTGCAGTCGCTCGGCATTCCGGTGACGTTGGACCGGGCGGCGGTCGGCAGCGACCTGCAGGACCATGTCGATTATATCGCGGCGTACGAGACCGGCGGCGCGCTATTCCACGGTATGTCGCTGAAGGGGCAGTGGCGCGCGATCAAGGCGATCTTCGAGTGGCGCAAGACGCGTTCTGGCTGGCTGACGTCGCCTTTCGCTGAGGCCGGGGGTTTTGCGCGCAGTGCGCCGGACGTCACGGTCCCCGACCTGCAATTTCATTTCCTGCCAGTGATGATTCAGGATCATGGACGAACGAAGGTCAAGCAGATCGGCTTTTCCTGCCATGTCTGCGTCCTGCGGCCCGAGAGCCGTGGTACAGTGCGGCTAGCCAGTGCGCGTGCGAAGGATGAGCCACTGATCGATCCCAATTTCCTCGAGGATCCACGGGACATGGCCGTGCTGAAACGTGGCGCGCACCTCATCCGGCGTATTTGCGAGGCGCCACCACTTTCCGGGCACAACGGGCGTGACCGTTATCCCGGCGACATGGCGAATGACGCGACGCTGGAAGCGGCGATCCGTAACCGCGCCGACACCATCTATCACCCCGTGGGAACGGCGCGGATGGGGTCCGACGATGATGCCGTCGTCGACCCAATGCTGAAGGTTCGCGGGATCGATGGCCTGTGGATCGCGGATGCCAGCGTCATGCCGCGCCTTGTCAGCGGAAATACCAATGCGCCGACGATCATGATCGGCGAGCGCTGCGCCGATTTCGTGAGGGCGGCGCTTCAATAAAAGAAGGCCCGGAAGATCTCTCTTCCGGGCCAGTGGTTCGCAGGAGGAACCTGGTTTGGCGCCGGCGACGGATGGGGAGAGGAGCCTCCCGCCGCCGGGCCAAGCTCGTCAATAATTGTAGGCGCGTTCTCCGTGTTCGGAGATGTCCAGACCGTCGTTCTCGACTTCCGCCGAGGGACGCAGGCCAACCGTGTACTTGAGCGCCAGGAACAGGATCGCCGAGACACCGCCCGAGAGGCACAGCGTCAGCAGCACGCCCTCGGTCTGGGTCAACACCTGTCCGGCCATGTCATAGGTACCGGCAACCGACGGGAACTTGGTGAAGTCGATCCAGCCTTGTCCGCCGAGCGCTGGGTCGGCGACGACGCCGGTTCCGATCGCGCCCACGATACCGCCGATGCAGTGCACGCCGAACACGTCGAGCGTGTCGTCATAGCCCAGCTTGTTCTTCACCGTGGTCACGAAGAAGAAGCAGATGATGGTGGCGACGATACCGAGGATGATGGATGTGACCGGCGAGCCGAAACCGGCAGCAGGCGTGATCGCGACAAGACCGGTGACCGCACCGGAAGCTGCGCCCAGCAACGACGGCTTGCCGTGCTTGATCTGCTCGATCACTGCCCAGGTCACGGCCGCGGCAGCGGTGGCGACGAAGGTGTTGATGAAGGCGAGTGCCGCAAAGCCGTTCGCTTCGAGGTTAGAACCGGCGTTGAAACCGAACCAGCCCACCCACAGCAGCGACGCGCCGATCATGGTCATGGTCAGCGAGTGCGGCGGCATCGGTTCCTGCTTGTAGCCGCGGCGCTTGCCGATCACGAGGCAGCCGACGAGGCCGGCGATACCCGCGTTGATGTGGACGACGGTGCCGCCGGCGAAGTCGAGTGCACCCTTGGCATAGAGGAAGCCGGTGTCGGTCGGTGCGTCAGGCAAGAAGTCCGGGCCCGCCCAGTACCAGACCATGTGCGCCATCGGGAAATAGACGAGCGTCAGCCAGGCCACGACAAAGATGATGAGCGGCGTGAACTTCACGCGCTCCGCAAACGCGCCGACGATGAGTGCCGGCGTGATGCAGGCGAAGGTCATCTGGAATACGACGAACGCGTATTCCGGGATGTAGACGTTGTTCGAGAAGGTCGCGGCATAGGTCGACGGGGTGACGCCGATCAGGAACGCTTTCGACAGGCCGCCGAAGTATGGCGAACCGCCGGTGAAAGCCATCGAATAGCCCCAGCAGACCCAGACGAGGGCCGCAACCGAGACGATCGTCAGGACCTGCATCAGGACCGACAGCATGTTCTTGGTCCGGACGAGGCCGCCATAGAAGAGCGCGAGAGCCGGAACCGACATCAGCAGCACGAGCGCCGCCGAAACCAGCATCCAGGTCGTATCGCCCTTGTTGACCATGGTCGCCTGCTGTTCGGCAGTCGGCGCCTTGATCAGTTCGGCGAGCACGGGCGTGGTCGCGACGAGGGCGAAAAGCCCGGCCGCGCCGCCCTTTGCAAGTGTAGAGAGCTTCATCATTCCCCCTTCTCTTTTAGAGAGCGTTCGCGTCGGTCTCGCCGGTGCGGATCCGCACGGCTTCGCCGATTTCGAGCACGAAAATCTTGCCATCGCCGATGGCACCGGTGTTGGCGGAGGCCTGGATCGCCTCGACCACGCGCGAAGAAAGGTCAGCGGTACACGCGACCTCGATCTTCAGCTTGGGCACCATGTTGGTGGAGTATTCCGCGCCGCGGTAGATTTCGGTCTGGCCCTTTTGCCGTCCGAAGCCCTTGACCTCGGTGACGGTCATGCCGGTGACGCCGAGCTCGGTAAGGGCTTCGCGCACCTCATCGAGCTTGAATGGCTTTATGATCGCAATGACGAGTTTCATTCCGCCCCCTTGTTGGCTTGTGCTGGGGGTATCGGAGCAAGAGGTGTGCCAGCCGCGACTAAGAGGGCGAACGCCGGCAGAGAGCGTTAATGAGGCTTAACTTTTGTGCAGTGCGGAAAACTGCCGCCTAAATTTTAGGCAGAGTCTCGCGCGCCAGGGCAAGATCCTCGTCCAGCACCATGACGCGGACCGGCACGAGCCAGCCGGACGAATCGGCGAGGTTCATGCCGTTGTCGAACACGACGGCGTCGATCCCTTCTGCCTCGAGGCGTCCCTTCACGATGGCGGCTTCGGCCGCGCTGGTGAAACGGGCGAGTTCGACAAGGCTCATCAGGCCGCCGTGCCGCCCACGGTCAGCCGGTCGATGAGCAACGTCGGCTGGCCCACGCCTGCAGGGACGCTCTGCCCGCCCTTGCCGCAAATGCCGACGCCTTCGTCGAGCGCGAAGTCGTTGCCGATGCCGGTAACCTTGGTCAGGGCGCTGGGGCCGTCGCCGATCAGGGTCGCGCCCTTGATCGGCGCACCGAGCTTGCCGTTCTCGATTTTGTACGCCTCGGTGCAGCTGAATACGAACTTGCCCGACACGATGTCGACCTGTCCGCCGCCGAAGCTCTTGGCGAAAATGCCCGACTTCACGCGCGAGAGGAGTTCCACAGGGTCGTCGTTGCCACCCTTCATGAAGGTGTTGGTCATCCGAGGCATCGGCGCATGGGCGTAGCTCTCGCGGCGCCCATTGCCGGTCGGTGCGACGCCCATCAGCCGCGCGTTGAGCCGGTCCTGCATATATCCCTTCAGGATGCCGTCCTCGATCAGCACGGTCTCCGACGTCGGCGTGCCTTCGTCGTCGATCGACAGCGAACCGCGACGATCCGGGATGCTGCCATCGTCGACCACGGTCACGCCGGATGCCGCGACACGCTCGCCGATGCGGCCGGAGAAGGCCGAGGTACCCTTGCGGTTGAAATCACCTTCCAACCCGTGGCCGACGGCTTCATGCAGCAGGATGCCCGGCCAGCCCGGTCCGAGCAGGACGGACGTTTCACCGGCCGGCGCATCGACCGCATCGAGATTGACCAGCGCCTGCGCCAACGCCTCGTCGATCGCGCGTTGCCAGACGCTTTCATCCAGCAGCCGTTCGTAAAGGTAACGGCCGCCGGTACCGAAACTGCCCGCTTCGCGCCGGTCGCCCTGTTGCGCGACGATCGAAACGTTGAGGCGAACCAGCGGGCGGATGTCGGTTGCGGTGAACCCGTCGGCGCGAACGATTTCGACGACGTTCCAGTTGGCGAGGATCGCCACCGATACCTGGACGACGCGCGGATCGCGGGCACGCGCCTCCGCATCGATGCGCTGGCACAGTGCGACCTTCTGTTCGAAGGGCACGGCGAGCAGCGGATTTTCATCGGTATAAAGATGCCGGTTGGTCCGAACGGGCGGTGCCGCGGCTTCGATCTTGCCGTCGAGCAGCCGCAAGGTCGCCGCGGCACGGGCGATCCCGGCAGGCGAGACGTCGTCCGAATGCGCAAACCCCGTCGCCTCTCCGCTGACCCCGCGCAGGCCGAAACCGCGATCGGTGCCGTAATCGGCGGTCTTCAGGCGCCCGTCATCGAAGCCGAACGCCTCGTTCACGCGGTATTGCAGGTAGAGTTCGCCGTCGTCGCAATTCGCCAGCGCATCGCGCGTAAGGCGCAGTGCCTCGTCAGGGTTCAGCGTATCGGCATAGAGCAGCGCGCGGGGATCGGTCGTCATCCCCGTGACATAGGGCGCCTAAGCTGCTTTGGCATCCCCCGTACCGGCCTTCGCCTCGGCCTTCGTATCGGCAGGTCCGCCGATCAGCACGAAATGCCGGTCGCAATAGCCGCAGTCGACCGCGCCGCTTTCATCGATTTCCAGCCAGACACGCGGATGGCCGAGGGCGGCTGGGACATCGCCCGATCCGTCGCAGGCGATGCGGCGATGGGACGTGCGGATGGTTTCGGGATGGTCGATCACGGGAGCAGCGCTTAGCAATGGCGCCGCAAAGCTTCAACGGCCCTCTTGCGTCGCGAAAGCCCCTCGTCCATCGCGGACGGCATGAGCACTGCGGCGATCGAAATCGAAGGATTGTCCAAAACCTACGCGGGCGGAAAGCGCGCGCTGGACGACATCACGCTGTCGGTACCGCGCGGACAGATCTTCGGCCTGCTCGGCCCCAATGGCGCAGGCAAGTCGACGACGATCAACATCCTGTCCGGGATGGTCACGAAAACCAGCGGCGCGGCGCGCATCTGGGGCTTCGACATCGACGAACACCCACGCAACGCCAAGGCGTCGATCGGCATCGTGCCGCAGGAAATCCTGTTCGACCCGTTCTTCACGCCGTTCGAGGCGCTGGAACTTCAGGCCGGACTCTATGGGGTACCCAAGGGCGAACGGCGGTCGATGGAATTGCTGCGTGCCGTCCATCTGGAGGACAAGGCCAACGCCTATGCGCGCACGCTGTCGGGCGGCATGAAGCGCCGCCTGCTGGTCGCGAAAGCCATGGTCCATTCGCCGCCCGTCCTGGTACTCGACGAACCGACCGCAGGCGTCGACATCGAACTGCGCCAGCAACTGTGGAGCTATGTCCGGTCGCTGAATGCACAGGGCGTGACGATCGTGCTTACGACCCACTACCTCGAGGAGGCTGAGGAGCTTTGCGACCGCATCGCCATCATCAACCACGGCAAGCTGATCGCGAACAAGCCCACGCGCGAGTTGGTCGGCATGGCGCAGGAAAAGGTGGTCGAGGTCACCGTCGACCGCGACCTGGCCGCGCCCCCACAGTCACCGCTGTTCGCGAAGATCGAGCTGAAGGGTGAGCGCGTGCTGGCGATCACCTATTCGAAATCGGCCGCAAATGCCGGCGACGTATTGGGTGCGGTGGGGGCCGCAGGGCTTGGCATCGTCGACGTGTCGACGCGCGAGGCCGACCTCGAGCACGTCTTCCTCAACCTGACGCGGGCGGCCGCCGTTGAATGACAGTGATGTCCTGATCATCGGATCGGGTGCAGCGGGCCTCACCGCGGCACTCAATCTCGCCGACCGGTTCAGGGTGACGGTGCTTGCCAAGGGCGCGCTGGGCGAGGGCGCGACAGGGTGGGCGCAGGGCGGTATCGCGGCGGTCCTCGAACAGGGCGACACATTCGAAAGCCATATCGAGGACACGATGGTCGCGGGCGCGGGTCTGAACGACCGGGCGACCGTCGAATTCGTCGTCGAAAACGCGCCGCGAGCGATCGCCCGGCTCGAAGAACTCGGCGTGCCGTTCAATACCGAGGGCAATGCGCTCCACCTGACCCGCGAGGGCGGGCACAGCCACCGCCGCATCGTCCATGTCGCCGACGCGACCGGGGCGGCAGTGCAGGCTGCGCTCGAAAAGGCGGCGCATGCCCATCCCAATATCACGCTGGTGCCCGACATCGTCGCGATCGACCTGATCACCGGACGGCACCAGGAGCATTTCTCGACCAGCGGCCGGGTACACGGGCTTTATGCCTTCAACCGCCGCACGAAACGCATAGAGACCTGGACGGCGTGCGCGACCATATTGGCAAGCGGCGGCGCAGGCCGGACATACCTTTATTCGACGGCTCCGCGCGGTGCGACCGGCGACGGCATCGCCATGGCGTGGCGCGCGGGGTGCCGGGTGTCGAACATGGAATTCATGCAGTTCCACCCGACCTGTCTCTACAATCTGGAGGTCAAGAACTTCCTGATCACAGAAGCGGTGCGCGGCGAGGGCGGGCTTCTCAAGCTGCCGACCACCGGCGAACGTTTCATGCCGCGGTTCGACCCGCGCGAGGAACTGGCGCCGCGCGATATCGTGGCGCGGGCGATCGACCATGAGATCAAGCGGCTCGGCCTCGACTATGTCCACCTCGACATCAGTCACAAGCCACCCGAATTCGTGCGCGAGCATTTCCCCAACATCTACGACCGGCTGATCGCGCTGGGCATCGACATCACGACGCAACCGATCCCGGTGGTTCCCGCGCAGCACTATACCTGCGGCGGCGTGCTCATCGACCGCGACGGATGCACCGATGCCAAGGGGCTCTATGCCGCGGGCGAGGTTACGCAGTCGGGCCTGCACGGCGCGAACCGTCTGGCGTCCAATTCGCTGCTGGAATGCCTGGTTTTCGGCGAGGCGGCGGCGCGGCATATCAACGCCAATTGGGATACGATGCCGAAACCCCCGGCGGTGCGGCCATGGGACGAAAGCCGCGTCACCGATAGCGACGAAGAAGTCGTTATCCAGCAATGCTGGCGCGAGATCCGGCACTTCATGTGGAATTTCGTCGGCATCGTCCGGACGACGAAACGGCTGGAACGCGCGAAGCACCGCATCGACCTGCTGCGGCAGGAGGTCGCCGATTATTACAGCCATTTCCGGGTCACGCCCGACCTGATCGAACTGCGCAACCTGGTCGAAGTCGCTGATCTGATTATCCGATCGGCCCTGCATCGCAAGGAAAGCCGGGGCCTGCACTATACGCTGGATTATCCGGACATGCTGCCCGATGCCGTCGACACGGTGCTGGTTCCATAACGGATTCAAGCGTTGCTTTTTTGCAACGCAGCATAATCCATTAAACTCTGATCAACTGTAACTCTTGCCGCTGTCATCTAAGCGCAACATAAGCCGCTAAGGGGCAGTGCAACGGCGTTACAGGCGCCGGTGATTCGGCTCGCGGATTTTCGAGCTCGCTAGGGGTAAACAGGCATGAAAACTCAGCTGTACGTCGGCGTGGCATTTGCTGCGCTCGCTTTCTCGACCGGTGCATATGCACAATCGACCGGCGCGGTCGATTTCGACGAGCCCATCGTCGTCACCGCATCCACGACGCGCGGCGTCAACGGTATCGAGGTTCCGGACACGTCCAAGACGAAAGCCGTCCTGACCGACGTTTTCATCCAGCGGCAGGCACCGGGTGCGTCGATCAACGACGTCATCAACCAGATGCCGGGCGTCAGCTTCCAGAATAACGATCCGTTCGGTTCGTCGGGCGGCTCGCTGAACATCCGCGGTTTCGACGCTTCGCGCATCAGCCAGACGTTCGACGGTATTCCGCTGAACGACTCCGGTAACTACGCGATCTACGGCAACCAGCAGCTCGACCCCGAACTGATCGATTCGGTCAGCGTGAACCTAGGTTCGGGCGACGTCGACAGCCCTTCGGCAGGCGCAACCGGTTCGACCGTCAACTATCGTTCGCACGTTCCCGACAAGGATTTCGGTGCGAAGGTCGTCGGATCGGCAGGCGACTTCGGTTTCTTCCGCGTGTTCGGCCTGATCGACACGGGTGAGTTCACCTCGTTCGGCACGCGCGCTTATTTCGCCGCGAGCCATTCCGAGAACTACCAGCGCTGGAACCCCTATTCGAAGATCGACAAGGACCAGTACAACGCCCGCATCTATCAGCCGCTGGGCGACAATGGCGACTTCATCAGCCTCGCCGGTCACTACAACGTCAACCGCAACAACTTCCAGGGTTCGGTGCCGCTGCGGACCGACCTCGTGCAGCGCACGGTAACCGGCACCTCGCCGACACAGACGATCACGACCACGCCGCGCAACGTCGGTGTCAACGCGACCGACCGTTACCCGCTGTATAATGACGAAGCATTCTACACGATCGCGCCCTGCACCATCAACGGTGCGGCAACGCCCGGCGTCGCAGATGTCGCCAACAGCTGCGGCTCCACGTTCGACGAACGTTATAACCCGTCGAACACCGGCAACATCCGCGGATCTTCGCGCTTCACGCTCGGCGACGGCCTCGTCCTCACGGTCGATCCCAGCTACCAGTATGTTAAGGCGAACGGCGGCGGTACGGTCGTCGCATCGGAAGCACAGCGCGACGTTAACCCCACTTTGTTCAATCCGCTGCTGCCGTTCAACGCCACGACCAATCCAAACAACTCGAACTGCAACACCACGCCCAACGGACCGAACGTCAGCTGCCAGACCGGATATTGGGGCGGTGTTCCCTATTTCGGCCGTGACCTGAACGGCGACGGCGACCTGCTCGATACCATTCGCGTCCTGGCACCCAGCCAGACCGGCACGAACCGCATCAGCCTCATCGCGTCGCTGCGCTGGGACATCAACGAGAGCAACACGGTCCGCGTCGCCTATACTTATGACCGTGCTCGCCACCGTCAGACGGGTGAAACCATCTTCCTCGCAAACAACGGCAAGCCGTTGGACGTGTTCGCGATCAACAACCCGCTGCTGGGTTCGGACGGCCTCGCACTCCAGAAGCGCGATCGTCTTTCGTACGCGATCCTGCACAAGGTTTCGGCCGATTATCGCGGCAAGTTCTTCGACGACAAGCTGGTGATCAACGTCGGCGTCGGCGCTCCGTTCTTCCGCCGCAACCTGACGAACAACTGCGCGACGTCCAGCGCATCGGGCTTCGTCGAATGCGGTTCGGCGACCGGTGTTAGTGCGTTCTTGACCACCAACCCGACCCAGACGGTGATCGCAAGCGCCGCAACGGCGTCGGGCGCGACCTGCACGGGCACGCCGTCGGTCTGCACCTTCCCGACCCAGGGTCCGCAGCAGCGTATCTTCGACTATAACAAGATCCTGCCGAGCGCGGGCTTCACGTTCGAAGTCTACGACCGCACCGATGTGTACGGCAGCTATTCGAAGAACATTCAGGTTCCGGGCACCGACAATCTGTACAACTCGTTCTACTTCCCGGCCGGTTCGGAAAAGGCCCAGCCGAAGCCGGAAGAAACGGATAACTTCGATGTCGGTCTGCGTTACCGCAGCTCGAAGCTGCAGTGGCAGATCGGTGGCTGGTACACGATTTACACCAACCGTCTGGCGGCGTCGTACGACCCCGATCTCGACAAGTCGGTGTATCGTAACCTCGGCAAGGTGACGAAGTACGGTTGGGATGCGACCATCTCGTACTCGCCGATCAAGGAACTCAGCTTCTACGCCTTCGGCTCGTACCTGCATTCGCGGATCGAGAACGACGTGGAAGTGTTCCGCACGACCGCTGCTGGTCCGCTGGGCCCGATCGGAACGATCGTCTACGCACCGACCGCCGGCAAGCGCGAGTCGAACGCCCCGGTCTACACCTTCGGTGGCGGCGCCAACCTCGACGTCTCGCCGTTCTCGATCGGCGTCGACTTCAAGCAGACCGGTCCGCGTTACATCTACGACACGAACGAGCCGCTTCGTCAGGTCCTGACTGTTAACGGAACGCCGCAGACGTTCGAAATCTATCCGGAAAAGACGCCCGCCTATATGCTGGTGGACCTCAACGCCCGGGTGAACATGGAATGGGCCGGCCTCAACAAGAGCACCTACTTCCAGTTCAACGTCCGCAACGTGTTCAACAACTATTGGGTCGGCTCGATCAACTCGGGCAACGGTGCGCTCAACCAGGGTCCGACGTTCAGCTCGACCGGCACGATCACCAACTACGGATCGCCGCCGTTCACCCAGATCGGTTACCCGCGCACGCTCATCGCATCGTTCGTGATGGGCTTCTAAGAAAACGCAGGGTTCAAGTTCAGCCGCCGTCCCTCACACGAGGGGCGGCGGTTTTCTTTTGTGCGGTTCAGTTCGTTTCGGCTTGCGCGAGCATGCCCCGCAGCGGGCGCGCCATCACACGACGGACCATGGGCTCGAAGAACGACAGCGGTTCGCTGACGTAGTCAGGGTCGAACGCCGCCTGGTCGTATTTGGCGCAGAAATCCTCGCATGCGGCGAAATGAGGATTGCCACGAAAGGCCTCTCGCGCATCGCGATCCATGCCGATGTAGTGGAAATAATAATAACCCTGGAATGCGCCATGGTGCGCGCAGATCCAGTGTTCCTCCTCGGTCACGAAGGGCTTCACGATCGCCGCTGCGACATCGGGGTGATTGTAGCTTCCCAGCGTGTCACCGATGTCGTGAAGCAGGGCCATGACCACATAGGTTTCCGGCCGCCCGTCACGGTGTGCGCGCGTCGCGGTCTGCAGGCTGTGCGTCAGGCGGTCGACGGCAAAGCCGCCAAAATCGCCATCCAGCAGTTTCAGGTGATCGAGCACACGGTCCGCGACCGTCGCCGCGAACGGCAGGAAATGACCGGCGATGATCGACCAGTCCTCCTGCGTTCCTTCGGTCATTGCGCGAAAAGCAGCGCGCTGTTCTGCGTGATGATCAATATCGGCCATGGCTCTCTCCTGCCCAGCGCTTCGGTGTATTCGAACAGAAACACACTCCTTCGACAAGGGAGATACGAACGGTTAAGGTTGCCGGATGTCTCGCCAGACGCCTTCACCCGCCGCTTTTTTCGACGACAAGAACCGGGCGTTCTGGATGCTGCAGGGGGCGGGCTGGACCGGTTATCTGTTGCTCCGCATCGCAAGCGGTATCGCCAACGGCCTCGGCCTCGCCTTCCTGATCCAAGTCCTGGTTTCGGCGGCCACCGGCTATTCGATGACGCTGGTGATGGCCGCCGTCTATCGCTGGCTGATCCGCAAATCGCCGCTGGTCATCTGGACGGGATCGCTGGGTACGGTGGTCGTCGCCGTCGGCGCTTATTCGACCATCGACGCCTGGGTGTACACGATGGTCAACGAAGGGCGGAACGTCATCGAGGTCGACCTGTTCCTGGGCTCGGCCGTACTCAACGCCTTGCTGCTCGGCGCCTGGTCGGCGCTGTATTATTCGATCAACTTCTTCCTGATCGCCGAGCGCCAGACCGTGCAGTTGCTGAAGCTCGAGGCAACGGCCTCATCTGCGCAGCTTGCGATGTTGCGGTACCAGCTCAATCCGCATTTCCTGTTCAACACGCTCAATTCGATTTCGACGCTCGTCCTGCTGAAACAGAACGACCGGGCGAATGCGATGCTCGGGCGGCTATCATCGTTTCTTCGCTACACACTGGTCAACGAGCCGGAGGCGCAGGTGACCATCGAGCAGGAGGTGGAGACGCTGAAGCTCTATCTCGACATCGAAAAAATGCGCTTCGAGGAGCGCCTGCAATCGCGCTTCGACATCGACCCGCGCGTCACCAAGGCGCGCCTGCCCTCCCTGCTGCTCCAGCCGCTGGTCGAAAACGCAATCAAATATGCGGTGAGCACCCAGGAGGAGGGCGCAGAAATCGCGGTTTCGGCGCGGTTGAGCGGAGAACGGGTGCAGATCGTCGTTTCGGACACGGGTCCGGGGTTGAACGATGCGGCAGTCCGCCCCAGCTATTCGACGGGCGTCGGGATCACGAACATCCGTGACCGCCTGACGCAGGCCTATGGGCCCGGCCATCGGTTCGACAGCGGCAATTCGCCACAGGGCGGCTTTGCTGTTACAATCGAAATTCCGATGGTTGTCGAAGTGCAACAACTAGAGGCTGCATGACTATTCGCACAATTCTCGTCGACGACGAATCTCTTGCCATCCAGGGCATGGAACACCGCTTGGCGGCGCATGACGACGTCTACGTCGTCGATACCTGTTCCAACGGCCGTGAAGCCATCCGGTCGATCAAGACCAACAAACCCGACCTTGTTTTCCTCGATATCCAGATGCCTGGCTTCGATGGCTTTTCGGTCGTGCAGGGCTTGATGGAGGTCGAACCACCGCTGTTCGTGTTCGTTACCGCCTATTCCGATCACGCGATCCGCGCGTTCGAAACGGACGCCACCGATTATCTGGTCAAGCCGGTCGAGGAGTCGCGCCTTGCCGACACGCTCGATCGCGTGCGCCAGCGCCTTGCCGAAAAGCGCAGCAAGCAGGAGGCCGGCCGCCTGATGGAGGCGCTTGCCGAACATGCGCCCGACGCCGTCGACGACCTGACCGACAGCGGCGACGCCCATGCGGCCAACCGTTACGAAAAGCTGATCAACATCAAGGATCGCGGGCAGATTTTCCGGGTCGATGTCGACACGATCGAGCGCATCGACGCTGCGGGCGATTACATGTGTATCTACACCGGCGACAACACGCTGATCCTGCGCGAAACGATGAAGGACCTCGAACGCCGTCTCGACCCGCGGCGTTTCCAGCGCGTCCACCGTTCGACGATCGTCAACCTCGACCTCGTGAAGCAAGTGAAGCCGCACACCAATGGCGAATGCTTCCTGGTGCTGGGGTCAGGCGCGCAGGTGAAGGTGTCGCGCAGCTATCGCGATGTCGTCGCGCGGTTCGTCCACTAGGTCAGGCGCGTCCCGGCGTGAATTTGAGCGCCGTTCCATTCATGCAATAACGCTTGCCGGTGGGCCGCGGACCGTCGTCGAACACGTGACCCAAATGCCCGCCGCAGCGGCGGCATACGACTTCGACCCGTTCCATGCCGAGCGTCCTATCGACATTCGTCAGAATGGCTTGCGGCAGATGGTCGTAGAAGCTCGGCCAGCCCGTGCCACTGTCGAACTTGGTCTTCGACGAATAGTTCGGCAACCCGCACCCGGCGCATGAAAAGATGCCAGCGCGGTGTTCGTTTAGGAACGGGCTCTTGAAGGGATAGTCGGTCGCACCCTGCCGCAAGGTCGCATATTGCGCGGGCGTCAGCCGCTTGCGCCATTCGGCGTCGGCCAGGGTCAGCTCATATGTCCGTGCCGGCGCCTTGGCACAGGCGGCGGTTGCGAACAGGCTGCCCAGCGCGAGTGTGCTCGATGCGGTCACGAAGCTGCGGCGGTTCAGGGTCATCCTTGGGTCTCCAGTCTCGGCCCAGATACGCACCAGCCCCATTCAAAGTTTCAATAGCGTTCCAGCATCACCTGCAGATGTCGATAGCCGTTGACGAAGCAGGCGGGCACGCGGTCGGGTTCGCCGATGGCATTCACACGCAGGCGGCGTTTCGCCATTTCCTCGAGCAGCACGATCAACTGCAACTCGGCGACACGCGCACCGACGCAGCGATGGATGCCGTAACCGAACGACAGGTGCCGTCGTGCATTTTCTCGGTCGACGATGATCCGGTCGGCGTCGGGAAAGACGCTCTCATCGCGGTTTGCCGAGATATACCAGAGCGCCAGCTTGTCGCCCTTGCGGATTTTGTGGCCCTCGACCTCCGCATCTTCGGTCGCGGTACGGCGCATATGGGCGAGCGGCGTCTGCCACCGGATCAGCTCGCTGACCGCGTTGGGGATGAGGTCGGGATTTGCCTCGAGCTTCGTGCGTTCGTCAGGAAACTGCGACAGGCCCCAGGCATAGGCCGTCATCGAATTGCGTGTCGTGTCATTGCCGCCGACGATGAGGAGAATGAGGTTCCCCATGAACTCGCCCTCAGACATGTGGCTCATGGCGTCCGAATGGAGCATGATGGAGATCAGGTCAGGCGACGGCGGCTGGCCCTTTTTCGATTCCCACAGCGTGTTGAACGCCATGCCCATTTCATAAGCCGTCATCAGCCGCGCCTGGCGCTGCTCGACCGTGCCGAACGCCTCGACATCGCCCAATGCATCAGACCAGCGGGTCAGATTGTGGCGCTGATCCCACGGGAAATCGAAGAGCCGCGCGAGCATGCCGGTCGTCAATTCGATCGAGACCCGCTCGACCCAATCGAACTGCTCACCCACTGGCAAACCGTCGAGCACTTCGCACGTGCGGGCAACAGCATCTTCGCGCATCCGGGCGATTTCGCTGGGCGTGAACGCCGGCGCGACGGTGCGGCGCTGGGCGGTATGTTGCGGCGGGTCCATCGCGATGAACATCGGCATGCGCACCTCTGCCTCGGCGACGCGCTCCGGATCGCCGACGACGGTGATGCCGCCGACTTCCCACGACGACGAGAAAATCTTCGGCAGCGCCTCGATATGGACGATCGGCTTGTAGGTGGAGATCGACCAATAAGGGCCGAACCGCCCGTTCTCGCAATAATAGATGCCGCCGCGTTCGCGCAGCGTGCGGAACGGCGCATGCCAGGTGTGGCCGGTGTATAAATGCGGTTGCGTGACGTCGAGCGGGTCCGCCCGATCCGGTCCGATCACCGCGCCGATATCATCGCCAGCTTCGATTGCCGCTGTCGCCATTGCACCTCTCCCGTGCCTTTGGTTGCAAGCTGCAACCCAACTGACACGCGAGTCAATAGCTAGCGCGTCGGCACAGGCTCCGGTCCCGAATAGTCATAAAAGCCGCGGCCCGATTTCCGGCCGGTCCATCCCGCCTCGACATATTTGACCAGCAAAGGGGCGGGACGGAACTTCGGATCGCCGGTCGAGGTGAACAGCACGCGGGCGATTTCGAGGCAGGTGTCGAGCCCGATAAAATCGGCGAGCGTCAGCGGCCCCATCGGGTGGTTGAGACCCAGGCGGCATGCGGTGTCGATATCCTGAATGGTCGCCACGCCCTCACCCAGCGCGAAGCATGCTTCGTTGAGCATCGGCATCAGGATGCGGTTGACGATGAAGCCCGGCGCGTCGTTCGCATGGACGATCTCCTTGCCGAGACTCTTGCCATAGGCTTCGACTGCGGCGACCGTCGCGTCACTGGTCGCGAGGCCGCGGATGACTTCGATCAGGCCCATCAGCGGCACGGGATTGAAAAAATGCACGCCGATGAAGCGCCCCGCATCGGGTGCCGCCTGACCCAACCGCGTGATCGGGATGGACGAGGTGTTGGTGGCAAGGATGGCATCGGCGCGCATCACCTTGCCCACATCGGCGAAGATCGCGCGCTTGATCTCTTCCCGTTCGGTCGCCGCCTCGATCACGAGGTCGCAATCGCCGAAGCCGGACGTGTCGCCCACGGTTTCGATCTTTGCCAGCGTCGCGTCGCGCGCCTCTGAAGTCAGCTTTTCTTTTTCGACGAGGCGGCCGAGGGCCTTGGCGATCCCTGCCTTGCCCTTTTCCGCCAGCGCCACGTCACGATCGGACAGCAGGGTGCGATAACCCGCGGCTGCCGAGACCTGCGCGATGCCCGCGCCCATCTGTCCCGCCCCGATCACGCCGATTGTCTTCACGCCCTGTCTCCTCAAGCTGTGCGGCTTGCCCTAAGCTCGGGCATCCAATTCAGCTAGGGGGCCCTTCATGATCGCGTTGCTCGCACTCGCCACCGCGGCGGTCCATCCGGGTGAACTCAAGACGTTCAGGGACTGGACGGTCGGATGCGACAATGGCCGCACCTGCCAGGCGGTCTCGCTGATGCCCGAAGTGCCCGACGACGACAGCGCCACGATGATCGTGAAGCGCGGACCGGGCGCGAATGCCATCCCCGAAATCTCGCTGGTGCCCCAGAATGACGGCGCAGCCATCGTGGCCGCCGACGGGAAACGGAGCGGCATACGCCTGGTGGTGAAGTCCGGCGACGTCACCATCCTGCCCGCCGATGCGCTGAAAATGATCGCGACTGTAACGACGGCCCAGCGGATCGAAGTGCTCGATGCCAAGGGTAAGCGCATCGCCAATATCTCCCCTGCGGGCGCAAGCGCCGCGCTACGTTACATCGACGACCAGCAGAAGCGCGTCGGCACTGTTACCGCGCTGGTGGCAAAGGGTGCCTCGACCGTCGTTCCACCCGCCCCCGCCCTTCCGATAATCATCGCCCCGAAGGTGCCGAAGCTGCTGCCGGCGCCCTATCGCGCAGCCGAGGCGCGGAAGTTTGCGGGCGACACCGATTGCGGGACCGACACGTCGGTGTTCAAGCCGGAGGCACACCGGATCGATGCGACGCACACCTTGGTTCTCGCTCCCACGCCCTGCGACAATGGCGCCTATAATTATTTCTCGGTCGCGCTGATCGCAGGCAACCGGGGGACTCCGCTGGTCAAAGCGCGTTTCGACGCATCGACCGGCATGGGCGGACCCGATGATCCCGAGCCGAGCCTGGTCAATGCCGAATGGGACGAGAAGTCACGACTGCTGAAGACCTATGCCAAGGGGCGCGGCATCGGAGACTGCGGATCGACGCAAAGCTTCGCATGGGATGGCACCCGCTTCCGCCTCGCCGAACAGGCCGACATGGGCGAGTGCCGCGGCAGCACCGATTACATCACCACCTGGCGTGCCGTGGTTCGCTAGGGGGCCGACTTCTCCGGCCGTGCTTCGGCGAGGATCAGCGCGAACCGGTCGGTCGCGTCGGTCCATTCGGCGATCGGCGACCAGCCCCCGGCACGCAGCAGCAGCCGCGCATCGCGGGGGCCGTATTTATGACTGTTTTCCGTGTGGATGCTTTCACCCACCACCATCGAGAAATCATGCCCATCGACGGCAAACGACACATCACGCTTCGCGACCAGATGCATCTCGATGCGCGCGTAATTGTCGTTCCAGCGTGCCTCGTGGCGGAAGGCGTCGTGCGGCGCAGTGCCCCGCAGCTCGCGGTTGATCCGCGTCAGCAGGTTGGTGTTGAACCGCGCCGTGACCCCCGCCGCGTCGTCATAGGCGGCGAGCAGGGTGTCGACGTCCTTCACCCGGTCCATGCCGATCAGCAGCATCGCACCGGTACCGAGAGATGCGCGCATCGTGCGCAACAGGTCGGTCGCGGTGCGCGCGATCAGGTTGCCGATCGTCGAGCCGGGGAAGAAGCCGAGCCGGGGCAAGTCCGCAATTTCTTCGGACAGGGCAAGCGGGCGCGTGAAGTCCGCCTCCACCGGCAACACCGGTAGCCCCGGAAAATCAGCGGCCAGCGCGGCAGACGACGACCGCAGGAAATCGCCCGAAATATCGATCGGGACATAGGCCGATGGCGCGACGGCACGAAGGAGGTGCGGCGTTTTCGTCGACGAGCCCGAACCGAATTCGACAACGGCACGTCCCGGACCCGTCACCCGCGCCACGTCGCCGCAGTGCGCCTCAAGCAACGCCGTTTCAACACGGGTCGGATAATATTCGGGCAGCCGCGTGATCGCCTCGAACAATTCAGACCCGGTACGGTCGTAGAACCAGCGCGCAGAGATCGCCTTTTGCGGTTGCGACAAGCCGGCAAGCACGTCCGCGCGGAAGGCGGGGTCGACGGTGATTTCGGTGGCTTCATGCAGGAGCATCACAGGTCCTTTGCAAGGCGAAGTCCGCTGAACTGCCAGCGCGCCGTGGGCGGGAAGAAATTACGCGTGGTGACGCGGCTTGTTCCATCCGGTGTCGCGATGCTCGACCCGCGCAGCACCATCTGCCCGCTCATGAACTTGCCGTTGTACTCGCCGACGGCCCCCTCGGGCGGACGAAAGCCGGGGTAGGGCAGGAACGCGGAAGCGGTCCATTGCCAGACCTTGCCGAACGCGTCCTTCATTGCGGGATCGGCGGCACCGCCCTCCCACTCGAATTCGGTCGGCAACCGTGCCCCCGCCCAGCGCGCATAGGCATCGGCCTCATAGAAGCTGACATGGGCGACGGGCGCCGCGAGGTCGAGCGGGCGCAGCCCTTCGAGTCCGAACGCCTCATCACCGCGCCAGTAAAGAGGGGCATCTATCCCTTCGGACTGGACCCAGCCCCATCCGTCGGACAGCCAGAGGTCCGGCCGCTTGTAGCCCCCGTCGGCAATGAAAACCCGCCATTCGGCATTGGTGACAAGCCGGTCTGCAATGGCATGCGGTGAAAGCCATGCCGAATGGCGCGGCCCTTCGCAGTCGAAGGCAAAATCGTCGCCGGCATGGCCGATGTCGACACGCCCGGTCGGACCCGCGATCCAGCCGATGGCATCGTGCACGCCCGACGGGCGCGAAGTTGACACGGTCCAGAGTGCGGGATTCAGCGGGTTCTGGGCGAACAGGTGGAGCACGTCGGTCAGCAACAGTTCCTGGTGCTGCGCCTCATGATGGCAACCGAGTTCGACGAGGTCGCGGGCATGATCGGGCAAGTCCTGCAGAACCGCCTCGACAGCCAGATCGACATGCGTGCGATAAGCGCGGATGTCGTCGAGCGCGGGACGCGTCAGCATGCCCCGCCGCGGACGCGCGTGCCGGTCCCCTTCTGCATCGTAATAGCTGTTGAACAGGAAATGGTACGCCGGGTCGAACGGCACGTAGCCCGGCACGAAATCGCGCAGGACGAATGTTTCGAAGAACCATGTCGTATGCGCCAGATGCCATTTGGCCGGGGACGCGTCCGGCATCGACTGGACAGTGGCATCGGCATCGGAAAGCGGTTCGGCAAGACGCACCGACAGCGACCGCGTATCGCGAAACCGGCTCAGCAGCGCGTCGATGTCGGTCCTGTTCGCCTGGGTCGCCATGACACCCCCTGATTCGCTTTTTCTAGCACGATCGAGGAACGTGAACAATTCGGGAACGAAATGGTTCCGAGATGGCAGGCGAGCCCTAGCGCGAGGCGCCCGGAACCCACAAGATGTCGTCCGCGCCATTGGCATTGGCGGCCCGCGCGGCGACGAACATCCAGTCGGACAAGCGGTTGAGATAGGCGAGCGCTTGCGGATTGAGCGGCGTTTCAGCGTTCGCCGCCACCGCGCTGCGTTCGGCCCGGCGCGACGCGGAACGTGCGACATGGAGCGCGGCAGCAAGCGGTGATCCGCCAGGCAGGATGAAGCTGGTCAGCGGCGGGATGTGCGCGTTCATCGCATCGATCTCCGCTTCCAGCCGCGCGACCTGCGTTGCGACGATGCGCAGCGGTTCCCAGGCCAGCGGCTTGCCGGTCGGCGTCGCGATATCGGCGCCCAGGTCGAACATATCGTTCTGGATAACCGTCAGGTGCCCACGCATCTCGCCCGAAGCCAGGGTGACCGCGACACCGATCAGGCTGTTCGTTTCGTCCACATCGCCGATCGCGGCCATGACGGCCGACGATTTCGCCACGCGGCTGCCGTCGACAAGGCCAGACGTGCCGTCGTCACCGGTGCGCGTGTAGATCTTGTTGAGCTTGACCACCCCGCGCCGCCGGACGGTCTAGCGCGCCATCGCCATGAACAACACGCAGAGCAAGACCGCCGCGGCCTGAAAACCCACGCGGGCGAACATCATCTTGTTCTGCTTCTGGCTCGAGAGGCTGGGTCCGGTCGCACCGGACTTCAGTTCCGCCTCGGTCGTCTGGAGGAAAGTGACGATCCCGCGGATGAGCGAGACGAGTGCGCCGATGGCCATCAGCACGATGAGGATGATGAGGATCGTGTTCATGGGCCCGACTTAGGCGCTTACCCAGCGGAATCCAACCGGCAAGCGACCGGCGCGCAGGTCGCTTGCAAGGACGATCGGGTCGACACCCGCTGCGCGCAGGTCGGCCAACGTCGAGCCGGGCGTTCGCTTCGCCAGCCGCTTGCCATCCGGTCCCGCGATGAGGGCATGATGGCGATAGGCCGGCACGGGCAGGTCCAGCAGCGCCTGCAGCAGGCGCTGGACATGGGTTGCGGCAAACAGGTCCTGCCCGCGGATAACATCCGTCACGCCCGCGGCCGCATCATCGACGACGACGGCGAGATGATAGGCGACACCAAGCCCCTTGCGTCCGAGGACGACATCGCCGCCGGCGACCGCATCCGCCGCGATGTCCCCTTTGTCCTCGTCATGCCAGATCAGCGGTCCCGTCATCGCCGCCGCTTTCGCCACATCCAGCCGCCATGCGATGGGGCGCGGTTCGTCCGGGTCGTACGCACGATGGCGGCAGGTGCCGGGATAGACCGGTCCGGCATCCCCATGCGGCGCGCTGGCACTCGCGGCGATTTCCGCGCGGGTGCAGACGCAGGGATAGATCAGGCCCAAAGTGCGCAGCCGGTCCAACGCGGACGCATGCGCCTCGGCATGGTGCGACTGCACGTCGCACGCATCCCATGTCAGGCCGAGCCACCGCAGGTCTGTTTCGATCCCCTCCACGAATTCGGGGCGGCAACGGTCGCGGTCGATGTCCTCGATCCGCAGGACGAAGCGCCCTCCGTTCGTCCGAGCCGAATTGTGATTGAGCAGCGCCGAAAACGCATGCCCCAGATGCAGTCGGCCGGTCGGCGACGGCGCGAAGCGAAATATGCGATTCGCGCTTGATTTGGCGCTTGACCGCGAGTCGCGGGTCATGCTGTCATACCCGCGTCACTTTCGCGGGTGAGAGACGCGGCAGAGGGAACGGGGGCCAGGCCTTATGTATCATCCCGATGTCATTCCGCATCTCGACGGGGTGCCCCATGATGTGCCGCGCCATTTGGACGGATGCCCGGCACTCGTCCTGAACGCCGATTATACGCCTCTAAGCTATTATCCGCTGTCGGTATGGCCGTGGCAGACCGCGATCAAGGCCGTGTTCCTCGACCGCGTCGATATCGTCGACCATTATGAGCGCGAAGTACGGTCGGCGAGCGTTTCGATGCGGCTGCCGTCGGTCATCGCGCTGAAGCAATACGTGAAGCCGTCCGAACATCCCGCGTTCACGCGGTTCAACCTGTTCCTGCGCGACCGGTTCCAGTGCCAATATTGCGGGATCAACAAGGACCTGACGTTCGACCACGTCATCCCGCGCGCGCAGGGCGGGCGGACGACCTGGGAAAATGTCGCGACCGCGTGCGCACCGTGTAATCTGAAAAAGGGCGGGCGGACGCCGAAGCAGGCGCACATGCCGCTGCACATCACACCGATCCGCCCGACCAGCTGGCAGCTGCAGGACCACGGCAAGGCATTCCCGCCGAACTATCTGCACCAGAGCTGGCACGACTGGCTCTATTGGGACATCGAACTGCTGGCCTAGGCGTAGGCGTAGGGTCCGCCCTTCTCCAACGCCCGCTGATACGCCGGCCGCGCCTGGAAGCGTTTCACCCAGCCCTCCATGCTCGGATATTTCGCACGCAGGCCGAACGCGCCCGCGATCTCGCCGACGAAACTCAGCTGGATATCCGCGGCGGTCAGGTCGTCGCCCACCAGCCAGTCGTGACCGCTCAGCGATCCCTCGATGTAGCTCAGGTGGTTGGCGATCTCGCTGTCGATGCGCGGCGCAAGGGGCGCTGCAGCTTCGCCTAGGCGACCGGTGTAGAGCCGGAGCATCAGGGGCAACATCGCCGACCCTTCGGCGAAATGGAGCCACTGGACGTAACGGTCATAATCGGCGCTGTCCGTCGCTGGCGCGAACCGGCCATTGCCGTAATGCCGGATGATGTAATCGATGATCGCGCCCGATTCCGCGATCGTCGCATCGCCATCTGTCAGGACGGGCGACTTGCCCAGCGGATGGATCGCCTTCAGCTCGGGCGGCGCGAGGTTGGTCACGGGATCGCGGCTGTAGAATTTGATCTCGTACGGAATCCCCAGTTCCTCGAGCAGCCACAGGATCCGCTGGGAACGGCTGTTGTTCAGGTGATGGACCGTCAGCATCGAAGTCTCTCCTTATCGGAACCAGTGCGCCCGCATGAAATAGGCGGCGGCCCCGACCGAAAGCAGCACGCAGATCGCGCAAACGGCCAGGAACGCCCAAGGTTCATGCGCGAACGGAATGCCATCCACGTTCATGCCGAGCAGGCCGGTGAGGAAGGTCAGCGGCAGGAAGATGAGCGCGACGACCGAGATCAGCAGCCCGCGCGTATCGAGCATTTCCGCACGCATGTCGGTCAGCTGTTCGTGGAGTAGTGCCGCGCGTTCGCGGATCGCCTCCAGCTCCTCGACCATGCGCGCCGCCCGATCGGCAGCCTCGCTGATGTGCAGGCGGTCGTCATCACCCAGCCAGTCGCCCTCGATCTGCGCCATGCGTTCGAGCGCGGTCCGTTGGGGTGCAAGGAACCGGCGATAGGCGATGGCGCGGCTGCGCGTCGCGGCGATAGTGCTGCGCATCGACAGGATGCCATGGCTGTCGACATGCTCCTCGCAATCGTCGAGCGTGTCGCCCAGCTCGGCAACATCGGGGTCGAGTTCCACGGTGATCGCGCCCGCAAGCTTTGCGATGAAGTCGCCGGGATCGAGCACCTTGCCGGCGCAGATCGCCGCTTCGACCTTGTCCATCGACGACAGGTCGCGCCGCGTGACGGAGAAAGCCCGCCCCTTCGCGACCCAGACCCGCACCGAGCTGAGCAGGTCGGGATTATGGTCGTTGGAATCGTCGAGGCCGCGCAGGTTGAGAAGGCCGCCGTCGTCGAGGATTTCGAGGCGCGGTCGCGTTTCGGTCGCCAGCATCGCCGACACGATCAGCGGCGGCATGTTTCCGTACGCGTTCAGCCACGCCTCTGTCGTCGTGTCGCACTGATCGAAATGGACCCAGACGAAGGGTGCCGTGCCGAGCGCGGCAGTCGCCTCGTCCCGCGCCACCTTATGCGCGCCCTGCGCATCGACGATGTAGTTGCGTGCTGTCATGCGAGGCGAAGCTCCAGGGTCAGGCCGGGGGCGATAGCGGCGGGTGCCGGTCCGACATGGCGTTCGGCATCGGCGCGGGCGCGGTCGAGGATGGCGGCGGGCACGGCGGCGTCATGCCAGATCGCATCGGCCTCGCCCAGCAGGCGCGCGGCGCGCAGGGTCAGGTCGTCGGGATCGGTGGAGGCCAGGGTTATCGTTTCGCGGCGCGAGGGCGGTGCTTCGCTCCCGTTCAACCAGCCATCGACATCGTGCGCTTCGGCCATCGGGTCGAGCGGGCCGCCTGCCGCAAAGCCCGCGTCCAGCGCATGGCGGCGCGCAACCGCATCAGGCAACCGGTCGCGCATCCTGCCCCGCATGGCTTCGAGCGCACTGGCCAATGGGCCGAGCGCCGCGGGGAGCAATGTTTCGAGGCGCTGGCGCAGTGCCTTTGCAAGGCCCGCCGATGCGCCGCCCGTGCCGATCGCGACGATGACCGGCGAACGGTCAATGATCGCGGGCAAGGTGAAGTCGCACAGGTCCGGCCGGTCGACGACGTTGACCAGCACGCCGCGCGCTTTCAGCCGCGCTGCCACCGCTTCGTCACCATCCGCCACGATTGCCAGCGCTGCGCCTGCATCTTCGTCGACGATCCGCGCGCCTGCACGTTCCAGCAGGCGGCGCTTGGCATCCGCCGCCGGTCCCGTTCCGACCAGCACGACCGGGCGACCTTGCAAGCGGACGAAAAGCGGCAAGCTGTGCATCGCTGCATCGACTGGCGCGAAATGATCCCCAAGTCTATGGGAAGGCCATGGGCCTGTGGCGTTTCCTGCTGTTGTTCGCATTGGCGTTCGGTTCGGTGCTGCCACATTGCGCCAGCGCCATGCCCGCGACACAGGCCGCGCCGCACCACGCCGGATTGGCACACGATGAGCAGCAGCCGTCGAAAACGCATGTCTCCGATGCCTGCGTCGGTTGCGCGACGCCGGTGCGGCTGGCGTTCCCCGCGCCCGCCGCGACGCTCGACGCGACACCTATTTACCGCACAGTTCGTGCCGCGCTGACGACGCGCGTGACCGCCCTCGATCCCCCTCCGCCTCGCCGGACTGCCTGACCCGAGCCGACATTTTCGTTCGAGACAGGATTTAATGACAATGACATTGCGTATTTCCGTGACCACGCTGGGCGTGGCCGCGACCCTGACTGCATCGCCGGTGCTGGCACAGATGCAGGACACCATGCAGGGCATGGACCACAGCCAGCACCAGATGCCTGCCCCGGCACCGCAGGCAGACCCGCACGCCGGCCATGACATGACGGCGATGGACGGCATGGACATGGCGGGCGATGCGGATGCCCCAGCGCGCGGTTCGGGCACCAGCCGACTGCCCGGTGCGGAAGGGGCGATGCACGGGCTGCACCTGATGCCGGGCGACTGGATGGTCATGCTCCATGGCTATGCCTGGGGCACATACAGCGACCAGGGCGGCCCGCGCGGCGACAGCAAGGCGTTCGTTACCTCTATGGCGATGGCAGAGGCATCGCGCGACCTTTCACCCGGGACGCGGCTGCAGCTTCGTACGATGCTGAGCCTCGACCCGCTGATGGGCGCGCGGGGTTACCCGAACCTGTTCGCGACGGGCGAAACGGCGGGCGGCATTCCGCTGGTCGACCGGCAGCATCCGCACGACCTGTTCATGGAATTGTCGGCGCGGATCGACACCGATCTGGGCGGCGGGACAAGCGCATTCCTCTATGGCGGGCCCGTTGCCGAGCCGGCGCTTGGACCCTCGGCATTCATGCACCGCCGCTCGGCCAAGCTGAATCCCGAAGCGCCGATCACACATCACTGGTTCGATTCGACGCATATCACCTATGGCGTCGTGACCGCGGGCCTTGCGGGCAAGCACTGGCAGGTCGAAGCCTCTGCCTTTCGGGGACGAGAGCCGGACGAGAGCCGCTGGGATATCGAAACACCCAAGCTCGACAGCTGGAGCGTGCGCGCGACCTGGACCCCGTCACCCAACTGGGCGGTGTCGCTGTCGCACGGCTTCCTGAAGGATGCCGAGGCGACGCATCCCGGCGAAAACGAAACCCGTACGATCGGCGCGGTCCACTATGCCGACAAGCGGCTCGCGGTGACGGCCGCCTATTCGCACAAGGTCCACGGCGGCGATGCGCACGGCGGGTTCCTGGCCGAAGCGAACTGGGACGTGACCCCGCGCCACGCCGTGTTCGGACGGGTCGAGGTTGCCGAAAACGAGGAACTGTTCGCCGCGCCCGATCCACTGGCGGGACAGAGCTTCACCATCGCCAAGGCGACGCTGGGATATGGATACACCCTTCCCATCGGCGCATTCGGCCTGACGCTCGGCGGATCGGCGAGCCTTTATGCCAAGCCCACTGCCCTCGATACAGATTACGGCCGCAACCCGAAGAGCTTCACGCTGTTCGCGAAGCTCGCGCTCGGATCATAGCCACTCCGGCACCCGTTCCGCGCCCATGATGGTCGCGGCGGGAATACGGTCGGCGACGACGGCGAACTTGTCGCCGTCGACCAGCACCTCGGGCACCATGGCGCGGCTGTTATAGGTCGACGCCATGGTCGCCCCATAGGCACCGGCCGTGCGGAACACGGCAAGATCGCCCTGCTTCACCACGCCGATCTCACGCGCCATGGCGAAGGTATCGCCGCTTTCGCAGACCGGTCCCACGATGTTCGCGGTCATTTCCTCGTCGCCGTCAACGACAGGCTGGAAATGGTGGTACGCATCGTAAAGCGCAGGCCGCGCGAGGTCGTTCATCGCGGCATCGACAATGACGAACGGATGCACCGCACCCGGCTTCACACGGATGACCTGCGTCAGCAGTACGCCCGCATTGCCGCAGATCACGCGGCCGGGTTCGAACATCAGCTTGACGTTCCACCCCTTGGTCACGCGCGCGACCATCGCGCCGTAATCATGGGGCGACGGCAGGATGTCGGCCGGGCGATACGGAACGCCAAGGCCGCCGCCCAGATCGACATGAGTGATGGTCTGCCCTGCGGCGCGGAGATCGGCGATCAGCTGTCCCACGCGCGCGAACGCCGCCTCCATCGGGGCCAGGTCGGCGATCAGGCTGCCGATGTGGAGCGCGACACCGCGCAGGTCGAGGCCCGGCAGTTCGGCAAGTCGTGCGAAGATGGCGGGCGCGTCGGAAATCGCGACGCCGAACTTGTTTTCGGCCTTGCCGGTCGAAATCTTCGCATGCGTGCCCGCGTCGACATCCGGGTTCACGCGGAGCACGGCGGGGGCCACTGCATGGCGCGATACCGCCAGCGCGGCCAAGTCGCGCCCTTCCTCTTCCGACTCGATGTTGAACTGGCCGATGCCGGTGTCGAGGCCATGGAGCATTTCGGTGTCGGTCTTGCCCACGCCCGAAAACACGACGCAGTCGGGCGTGATGCCCGCGGCGAGCGCACGGTCGAGTTCGCCCGCCGACACGACATCCGCGCCCAGGCCCATGTTCGACAGCACTTTCAGCACGGCGAGGTTCGGGTTGGCCTTCAGCGCGAAGTGGACCTCCGCATGCCCCGCCTGCGCTACGGCATCAGTAAATACGCGTGCGTGGCGTTCGAGCGTCGCACGCGAATAGACATAGACGGGCGTGCCGACTTCGGCGGCGATGCGCGCCAGCGGCACGTCCTCGCAATAGAGTTCACGGGCAGACTCGCCGCCGCGATATTCGAAATGATCCATGGTTTTACGCTCTGAATTATTGGGGCGGCAGGTCGAAACGGTCGGGCTGGCGGACTTGCGAATCCTGCAGCAGTTCGTCGTTACGTTTCGGCCGTGCCTGGTCGGTCGGCGTCATGAGTTTCTCCGCATCGGGCGCGGATTTCGCCGCTTCCGCTTTCGGCGGCAACGTTGCACCCGGCGCCGGACGGAGCGGGGCGGTTTTACCGCACGCTGCCAGCAGCAGCACCAGACCAAGGACTGTAACCCGTTTCATCTCTATGCCTTCAGCGCCCCGCGTGCGGCGGCGATCGCTTCCCTTACGCGCGACGGTGCCGTTCCGCCAAGGCTTGTCCGGCTCGCGACCGATGCGTCGACGGTCAGCACACCGTAAACGCGGTCATCGATGCGTGCGTCGATGGCGGTCAGCACGTCGAGCGGCAGTTCGGACAGGCGGCAATTGCGTTCCTCCGCCGCCTTGACCGCACGGCCGGTGATATGATGCGCCTCGCGGAACGGCACGTCGGCCTCGCGCACCAGCCAGTCGGCAAGGTCGGTCGCGGTCGAGAAACCCGCCTCGGCAAGGCCGCGCATCCGGTCGGTCCGAAACGTCAGCGCCGAGACCATGCCGCCCATCGCCGCGACGCAGAGTTCGAGCAGGTCGGCAGCGAGGAACACCGGCTCCTTGTCGTCCTGCATGTCCTTTGAATAGGCGAGCGGCAGGCCCTTCATCGTGACCATCAGCGCGGTGTGGCAGCCGAGGATGCGGCCCGCATGGCCGCGAACCAGTTCGGCCGCATCGGGGTTGCGCTTTTGCGGCATGATCGAGCTGCCGGTCGACCATTGGTCGGGCAGCGTGATGAACCCGAAGGGCTGCGAGGCCCAGATCACGATCTCTTCCGCCATGCGCGACATGTGGATCGCGCAGGTCGCCGCTGCAGAGAGGTAATCGAGCGCGAAGTCGCGGTCGCTGACGCTGTCGAGCGAATTGGCGGTCGGACCGTCGAAACCGAGCGCCGCCGCCGTTGCCACGCGGTCGATATTGAACCCTGTCCCTGCCAGCGCCGCGCTGCCGAGCGGACAGCGGTTCATCCGCACCCGCGCATCGGCGAACCGCGCCCGGTCGCGCGCAGTCATTTCGTACCATGCCATCAGGTGATGGCCGAGCGTGACCGGCTGCGCACTCTGCAGGTGCGTGAAGCCCGGCATCACCGCATCGGCATTTTCCTCGGCGCGGTCGAGCAGCACCGCCTGGAACGCGGCCAGCCCCGCGTCGATCGCATCGACGGCATCGCGGACCCACAGACGGAAATCGGTCGCGACCTGGTCGTTGCGGCTGCGTGCCGTATGCAGGCGCCCTGCCACCGGCCCGACCAGTTCGGCGAGCTTCGTCTCGGTCGCCATATGGATATCTTCGAGCGCGAGATCGTCCGGCAGGTTGCCGGCGCCATAGTCCGCAGCGACCTTGTCGAGCCCGTCCGAGATCGTCGCGGCATCGGCGGCGCTCAATATGCCCTGCTTGCCCAGCATCGCGACATGCGCCTTGGAAGCAGCGACATCCTGTCGCCACATCCGCTTGTCGAACGGCAACGACGCATTTATCTCACGCATGACCGACGCCGGACCTTCGGCAAAGCGTCCGCCCCACATTGCATTGGAGGTTTCCTTGCGCCCTGTTTCCGGCCCGCTGATCGCCTGTCTCCTGCCCGTAATCCTGCTTGCCGGGTGCGATAAGCAAGAGTCCACCCCCGCACAACCCGAGGTGACGGCGCCCAAGGCTGCCGAACCCGCGAGCAAGGTCGACGCATCGCAGAAGGGTTCGACCCTTCCGACCGAAAGCTTTACTGGCCCCGATGGCAAGCCCGCCACGCTGGCGCAGTTCAAGGGCAAGCCGTTGCTGGTGAACCTGTGGGCGACGTGGTGCGCGCCGTGCGTGAAGGAAATGCCGTCGCTCGACCGGTTGGCAGCGCGCAGCAAGGGCAAGCTGCAGGTGCTGGTCGTCAACCAGGATTCGGAAAAGCAGGCGAGCGATCCTGTGCCCGAGTGGTGGGCGAAGGCGAAGCTGGCGAACCTTTCATTGTACCGCGACGCGAAGAACGAACTGGGCTTTGCATTCGGCGGCGGATTGCCGATGACGGTGCTGTACGATGCGCAGGGCAAGGAAGTGTGGCGGGTTAACGGCGGGTTCGACTGGGACGGGGCCAAGGCGGACGAGTTGTTGAAGGGGTATGTGGGCTAGGAATGCCCGCCGCGGCAAAGCCGCGCCGTCGGTCGGCTAAGCGCCGCCGTCCGGTTTTGCGTGAGTCTTGCGCCAGCGTGGCGCAAGCCACGCTGCAACAGAAAGGCCCCCGCTCCGGGGGCGAGGAGCGGGGGCCGGCCTGCGTTCGTCACGCGGACAGCGCGGAGAAAGATCCGGAGGCGGGCAACAGGGGGAAATCCCGCCAAACCATCCCAACGCTGTAGTGTCGGATTAGACCACCGAACCTGTCGGGATAATGAACGGGATTGTACGGTTTCGTTCAGCGAATGCCCCGCCCCGTCCGCGGGTCGCGCCAGCGGAACGCTTCGTCGCCGACCGCTACGTTGAACTGCTGCGCGGACAGACGCACGGTCGTGCGGTTGTTCTGTCCATCGAGCGCGATCCAGCCTTGCAGGCGCAGGCCGGCGGGCGCGCCAGCCTCGCGGGCGAAGGCGAGTGTCAGCGTGCCATATTCGGGATGTTTCGGATCCTTGGCCTCGACGAACAGGATGCGCGGATCGTCGGTCGGCACCACGCGCGCGAATCGGGTCAGGTCGCGCGACGGGTCGAGCAATGCGGCCAGCGGCGAGTTGCCGATCGGCCAGCGCTGAACCTGCGAAACCTGGTAATCGATGAACCATAGTGAGTTGCCGTCGGCGATGACCAGGATCGGCACGCCCTGCTGGTACTGGAACCGCACCTTGCCCGGCCGCTTCATGGTGAGCTTGCCGGTCAGCACCTTGCCCGACCGGTCGGTCTGCGTGAAATCGGCGGTCATCGTGGCGACGGCGCGCAAGTGCGCCTGCACCGATGCGAGATCGGCGTTTTGCGTGGGCGCCGGCTGGACCGGCCCGACTTGGGCAGCGGCCACCGGCACAGCAAGAACGGCCGCGGCCGCAATAAGGATTTTCGCGTGCTTCATGCACCGCCCCCTGACCGCAAGTGATTGAACCCCGCGTGAATTGTCATGACGTCAATTGAGCGGGCGCCCCTCGGTATCCATCAGGACTTCGCGGCGGCCGACATGGTCGGGGCGGCTGACGAGCCCTTCTTTCTCCATGCGCTCGATATGGCGCGCGGCGCGGTTGTAACCGATGCGGAGCTGGCGCTGGAGCCAGCTGGTCGATGCCTTCTGGCTTTCGGCCACCAGCTGCACGGCCTTGCGATATTCGGCCTCCTCGGGGCTGTCGTCACCGACCGGCGCACCATCGAGGGCATAGCCGCCGTCCTCGGGTTCCTCGGTGACCGCCTGCAGGTAATCGGGAGCGCCCTGGCTGCGCCAGTGCTCGGCGATCGCGATGACCTCCTCGTCGCTGACGAACGGGCCATGGACACGCACGATGCCGCGGCCGCCCGGCATGTAAAGCATGTCGCCCTTGCCCAGCAGCTGCTCGGCACCCTGTTCGCCCAGGATGGTGCGCGAATCGATCTTCGACGTCACGTGGAAGCTGATGCGGGTGGGCAGGTTGGCCTTGATGACGCCGGTGATGACATCGACCGACGGGCGCTGCGTCGCCATGATCAGATGAATGCCCGCCGCACGTGCCTTTTGCGCGAGGCGCTGGATCAGGAATTCGACTTCCTTGCCTGCGGTGATCATCAGGTCGGCGAGTTCGTCGACGATGACGACGATCTGCGGCATCGGCTCGAAATCGAGCTTTTCTTCTTCGTAGAGCGGCAGGCTCGTTTCCGAATCATATCCCGTTTGCACGCGACGGGTCAGATTCTGGCCCTTGGCGCGCGCGCCGCGGACCTTGTCGTTGAACCCGGCGAGCGAACGGACGCCGACCGACGCCATCTTGCGATAGCGGTCCTCCATTTCCTCGACCGCCCATTTCAGCGCGCGGATCGCCTTCGCCGGTTCGGTGACAACGGGCGCAAGCAGGTGCGGAATGTCCTCGTACGGACGCAATTCCAGCATCTTGGGATCGATCATGATCAACCGGCACTGGTCGGGCGTCAGGCGATAGAGCAGCGAACAGATCATCGCGTTCAGGCCCACCGACTTGCCCGAACCCGTGGTACCCGCGATCAGCAGATGCGGCATCGGCGCCAGGTCGGCGACGACCGGGTCGCCCGCGATGTTCTTCCCCAGAACGATCGGCAGCGCACCCGTGCTGTCCTCGAACGCCTGGCTGGACAGCAATTCGTGCAGCACCACCGATTCGCGGTGCGCGTTCGGCAGTTCGATACCGATGACGCTGCGCCCGGGAATCGTCGCCACGCGCGCCGACATGGCCGACATGTTGCGCGCGATATCCTCGGCCAGGCTGATGACCCGCGTCGCCTTGATCCCCGCCGCCGGCTCCAGTTCGTACATCGTGACGACGGGACCGGGACGAACCTCTGTAATCGTGCCCTTCACATGGAAATCGTCGAGAACGGTTTCCAGCAGCCGCGCATTGCGTTCGAGAGCCGCCTTGTCGAGCTGCGCACCCGTCGAGGGTGGTGCCGGGGTGAGCAGCTTCAGGTCGGGCAGGACATATTTGTCGCGGAGCGCCAGCGATTCCTGCTTTGCCTTCTTGGCAGTCGAAGGAGCCGCCTGTCGGTCTGCGATGACCGGGCGGCTGCGTACTTCGGCAGGCGTCGCCTCTGGCCGTGGCGCGGGTTCGCGCCGGGGCTCGCGACGCACGGTAATCCGCTCGCCATCGTCATCCTGCGCGACGCCGCGTTCGAACTGCGGCATGCGCAGCCGCAGCGACAGGCCCACGGCACGTCCCCACAAAGCCAGGCCGCCGATCGCAAAAACGGCCGCGCCGACATAGCGCGTCACTGTGACGGCCGTCGGATTCGGGATGAACCCCAGCGCCCAGGCGCCGATCGCTTCACCGCCCATGCCGACAATGCCGCCAAGGCCCGCCGGAAGCCCGGCAACCGCCGTCGCCCGCATCAGCGCGAGCGCAGTCGCGAACAGCGCAATGCCCACCACGGCCAGCAAGGTCCGGCGTTTCCAGCCGTCGGTATCGGCCGACTGCCAAAGCTGGCGCGCGACCGTCAGCGGCATCAACAGCAACAGCCCGACCGCAGGGCCGAGCAGGGTCAGCATCAGGTCCGACAGCCATGCGCCGGGCACGCCGAGCCAGTTACCGACCGTCGCATCGCTCGCCGCCGTGCTCAGCGACGGATCGCTGCCATTGTGGCTGACCAACGCCATCGCCGCGAGCAACGTCGCGGCAACCAAGGCGATCGCGGACAGCAGAGCGCCGCTGCGGACGACGCCCGAACGGACGCTCTGGCGCCACGCGTGCGTGCGGTCGTCGGCGATGCGGCTGGCCATGATTGCGGGTCCCCGGCAAGGCGCACCGAACGGCGCGCGACAAGCTGTGGATAAGAATCGCTTACCGCGGACTCGCCGTCAAGAGTCCGCACGCGCAAACGCGCGTGACGGCGGCCATGCGTGACACTATCAGCACAGTGATGGAACGCGCCGATACGATCATCCTTGGGGGCGGGCTCGTCGGGCTGACGACGGCGCTGGCGCTGGATGCGCATGGCCTGTCGTCGATCGTCATCGACCCCGCACCGCCCGCAACGACACTGGCAAAGGGTTTCGACGGACGCGCCTCGGCCATCGCGAGCGCAAGCTGGCGAATGCTCGAGGCGATCGGCGTGGCAGAGCCGCTGCGCCCCTTCGGCTGCCCGATCCGCCGGATCGAGGTGCGCGACGGGCTGCAGGCCACGCCGCTCGATTTCACACCGGGTGCGGACGACGAACCGCTCGGCACGATGCTCGAGAACCGCATGTTGCGGCGGGCGCTGCACGCCGCGGCGGACAAGGCGGAAAACATCACGCTGAAAATCCCGGCACGTGCGGTGACGGTCGACCGGAGCGCGACCGGCGTCACCGCGACGCTCGACAATGGCGAAACGGTACGGGCCGATGTCCTGATCGCAGCCGAGGGCCGCAATTCGCCGACACGCGAGGCAGCGGGCATCCGTGTCGCGCGCTGGCAATACGACCATGCCGCGATCATCTCGGCGTTCGATCATTCGCTGCCGCACGACAACGTCGCGCATGAGATCTTCTACCCCGATGGGCCGTTCGCACTGCTGCCGATGCTGCCCGGCACCCGGTCAGCGCTGGTATGGACGGTGAAGGCGGCCGACGCCGCCGGCGTGCTCGCGCTGTCCGACCATGCCTTTGCGCATGAAGCAGCCAAGCGCACTGGCGGATTGCTGGGGGAATTATCGGCGGCCGCGCCGCGTTCGACTTATCCGCTGGGCTTCCATCATGCGGCGCGAATCACCGACACGCGCCTCGCGCTGGTTGGTGATGCGGCGCACGGCATCCACCCGATTGCGGGACAAGGCCTGAACCTGGGTTTCCGCGACGTTGCGGCGCTCGTCGAGGTGCTTGTTGAGGGCGCACGCACCGGCATCGACCTTGGCGATGCGATGCTGCTCGAACGCTACCAGCGCTGGCGCAGCCTCGACACGCTGTCCGTCGCGACCGCAACCGACACGCTTACGCGCCTGTTCGGCATTGCCGGCAAGACCGCCCGCCGCGTCCGCCGGTTCGGCATCGGTGCGGTCCAGAACATTCCGCCGCTCAAGGCATTCTTCATGGCCGAGGCGCGAGGGGAGACGGGGAAATTGCCGAAGTTGCTTCAGGGATTAGAGGTCTAAACTCCCTCTTTTCGGAGGGGAGAGGTTGAAAATTCACTGCAGCGTCACCCGCTCCTCGCCGTCGTGCCGGCCGAAGAAGCGCATAAGCTGCACGATCAGTTCGGCCCGGTCCGCAAGCGTCTGCGCCTCGAGCAGCGCCTGTTTCGCTGCGGCGTCGAACGGTGCGATCTGGGCGATGCCGTTCACCAGCGCCTCGTCGTCGAGGCGGCTGACCGCTTCCCAGTCGACCGCATAGCCCTGTGCTTCGGCGAAGCGGCGTGATTCGCGCTCGATGTCGGCGCGCTGGATACCAGCGAGTACGTCGTCCTCCCTGTCGGCCTCCAGCTGCGCCTCGACCTGCCGGAACGGCGTCGTCACATCGAGTTCGCGCAGCAGCCTGAAGCGCGACACCCCTTCGAGGACGATATTGTAACGCCCGTCGTCGAGCGCCTCGACCTGCGCGATCTTTCCCACGCAGCCCATGTCGAACAGTTGCGGATGTTCCACGTCCTCGCGCGTCGCCGGCGGCTTCGGCTGGATCATGCCGATCCGCCGGTCGCGCGCCATGGCATCGCTTATCAGCGCGCGGTAACGCGGTTCGAAGATATGCAGCGGCAAATGCATGCGCGGGAACAGCAGGGCTCCCGACAGCGGAAAGATCGACAGGCGCTGCGCGTCGCTCATGTGCGCGCTCAGGTGAACAGGATCGCCGACAGCTTGCGGCGCTGCGCCGAAACCCACGGATCCATCACGCCGACGACATCGAATAGCTTCAGCAGCTGCGTGCGTGCCGCACTGTCGTTCCAGTCCCGGTCGATGCGAATGATTTCGAGCAGGTGATCCGCCGCCGCATCGCGGTTGCCCGCGGCCATCAGCCCGCCGGCCAGTTCGAATCGCTTGGCGAGGTCATCCGGATCGGCCGCGACTTCGGCTTCCAGACCCGAAAGGTCAGCGACCGGCTTCGCATCGCGGGCCAGTGCGAGCGCCGACGCCGCGCGTTCGATGGCGGCATGTTTCGCGATTTCCGGCGGAAGGCTGCCCAAGATCGATTCGGCCTCCGCAACCTGTCCCAGCGCGACTTGCGCGCGCAACAGACCCGACAGCGCTTCCGGATCGCCGGGCGCAAGATCGATGATCTGGCCGAAGATACCTGCCGCGCGTTCCGCATCGCCGCCGGCCAGCACTTCCTCACCCATGGCGATGAGCGGCGCGATCTCGGCCTCCAACGCCTGTTCGGCGCCCTGGATCGGCAGTTGCTTGAGCAGCTGGTCCAGCGTGCGCGCCAGCTGCCCCTCGCTGCGCATCTGGGTCAGGTCGGCAACGATCTGTCCCTGGAACACGGCATAGACAGTCGGGATCGACTGGACGCGGAATTGTGCGGCGATCGCCTTGTTCGCATCGACGTCGACCTTCGCCAGCACGACGCCCTTCGACGCGTAATCCGCCGCGACCTTTTCGAGTACGGGCGACAGCGCCTTGCACGGCCCGCACCATTCCGCCCAGAAGTCGAGGATGACGAGCGCCGTCATCGACGGCTCGATCACATCGCGCCTGAAGTCGTCGATCGCCGCGCGGTCGGCCGCGCTCAAACCCAAAGTCGCCACAAGAGTCTCCGAAAATCCCTCTCCTTATGTGGTGCGGATGCATAATATGCCAAGGGGATTGCGCACCGGGATGACTGTCGTTATCAGCCGCGCCCTACCCGACGGGCCCCGTGACATGCAGGGCCCCGTCGTCAACGCCGAGCGGGCGTAGCTCAGGGGTAGAGCACGACCTTGCCAAGGTCGGGGTCGAGGGTTCGAATCCCTTCGCCCGCTCCAGCGTAGCGCGGCACGGATTAGCCGCGCTAATCCGCACTCGCGCAAGCTCGGACGGCAGTGCACAGCACTGGCCGACGGGGCATGGGCTTTGCCCATGTCCGAACCCTCGCGTTTTTATCGGGCTACGCGCTGGTACTTCGCCCACCCTTACGGCTGAACAACGCCCCGCGCGCGCAACAGCCCCAGCACCCGGCCCCGCATCCAGTCGGACAGGATAACCGTCTTCAACCGCTCGTCATCCGACGCCGCCTTGGGACGCAGGTTCTGGAATTCGCTCCACAGCGCCTTGGCCTCTTCCGTGCGCCCGCGAGACGCCATGAGAATCGATTCGGTCAGCAGATAGCCCGGCAGCCGCGGCCCTTCCGGTGGACGAAGAAGGAATCCCAGCTCGTCCAGCCGCTGTTCCTGCCCCTGCGCGATCGTCGCGAAGATCAGCGAACTCCGCATCGTCACATCGTTGTCGTTACGAATGCGATAGGCCTGGTCGAGCAATTCCCCTGCCCTCTGGGCGGAACAGGGCGTCGTAAGGCCAGCCAATATCGTGACGATCATCGAGTCATACGGGTTGGCCGCGACTGCCCGGTCGGCATAAAATCGTCCCGCGGCGCAGTCCGAGCGGAGATAGGCGAGCCGCGCCTTGGCGTAATGCGTGTACGGGTCTTCGGCATCGGCATCCGTTGCCCTGCGCGCAAACCGTTCCGCCGCGACCATCTGCGCCTTTCGGTCGGGCCACACACCCGATTCGAGCGTGAAGAACGACCGGACGGCCGCCACGGTCGCCCTCAACTGCGGCTCGTCGACCGGCTTCTCCAGACACGTGGCGACCCGCGCACGTTCGTCGGGCTTGCGCGCTTTCACGAACACGAAATAGCGGAGGATGCAGGCGAAACTTCCGGTCGATTGCGGCTTGAGCCGGGCCGTTTCGGATCGGGCAATGACGCCGAACGGGCCGATGAGTTCGGCGATCATCGGCGCAAGGCGCGTACGGAGATCGCCCGTGCCGTTCCCGGGCAGCGATTCGGTCCACAGCACCATGTTCGACCGGGCATCGACGAGCTTGACCTCGATCCGTTCCCGTCCCTCGCGCAGGACGATACGGTAGGAGGCAGGGGGCGTGGTTTCGCCGCTCTCCGATCCCGGATCGCGGATCTGCGTGACCCATGACCGGGTCAGTGCTTCGGACAGAATGTCGGTAATGTCGCTGGAATGCGCCGCGGTCGCCGCGTCGCGGAAGCGGACCTCGACAACAGGCGCCCGTACCGCGAGACCATCCGCCGCCGCCTGTGTCGACACACGGTCGCGCAGGAAAACGGCAAGGCCGACGGCGGAAATCAGTGCGATCGCAGCGATGACGATGACGCGCCATGACGAAAAACGACCGCCGACCGTTGCCGGCAGTGCGGCCAACCCCGCTGGAATGCCCATTCGCAACAAAGGCGATGCATTAGGATAGGCGATGCTGCGGGGGGCGAGTTGCAGGCGGTACGATGCAGTGGATACATGCACGCACGGGTCCGGCAGCGCTGGATTTACGGCGTAATAACCCTCCAGGGCCTTGCGCAGGCGCACCATCTGGACGCGGGGGTAGCTATCGACCTGCGCATCGAAATCGGGCGCGCGTCCCAGCCCCTCAACCGCGACCGTGTAAGCCTTCAGCGACTCTGCCTGCCCCGACAGGGTTTTCTCGAGCAGATAGCTGAGCAGGCGTGACAGGATCGGCGCGCGGCGAAAGGCCGGGCTGTCGAGGATCGCCGCAACTTCTTCCGGCAATGCCGTCGCGTCATGACAGGGCGTGTCGCCGGTTTCCGGCGTCACGGATGAGCCAGTGGAAAGTCGTTTCGTATCAGACACTATCGTGTCGATGCCCACCATGTCGCATGTATCAAAAGTTGATCCGGACCTCATGGTCTAAAGCACCCCCGTGCAAAGTCCACAAAACTCCAACACATAACCGAAATGGTTTCTTTTATTCAGAAATGTCCAGCGCGGCGGAGTCGATCCTGCCAAGGATTTCGTTCAGGTCGGACAGCTCCCGCATCGAAAATGCGCCGAAGATTTTCGCTTCCAGTTCTCGTGCGCGCGGCACGACTTCGGCGTAAAGAGTCCGGCCTTTTTCAGACAGTTGCAAAATCCGCGCGCGCCGGTCCGCCGTGCCATGAGCGCGGACGATAAGGCCGCGCCGCGTCAACGCGATCGCCGCGCGGCTGACCGTGACCTTGTCCATGCATGTCCGCGCGCCGACCTGTTGCTGCGTCAATCCTTCGCTTTCGGCGGTAACTGCGATGACGCGCCATTCGGGAATGCTGAGCCCGAACGCGTCGCGATAGGCGCGGGCGATCGTCTCGCTCACACGATTACTCACGACCGACAGGCGGTAAGGCAGGAATTCATCGAGTTTCAGCATCACCCTGTAATTGGTATCATTTGACACTAAATCCACAAAGGCCCATTTTATGCGGCAAGGACTCACCCGTTTTGCAGAGGAAATACGCATGGCTGCCGACAACCCGATCGGTCTCGACGGTTTCGAATTCGTCGAGTTCACCGGACCCGATCCGGAGGCATTGGCGAACCTGTTCGTGACGATGGGCTTCACCCACCTCGGCAACCACCGGTCGAAGAATGTCCGGCATTATCGCCAGGGCGACATCAACTTCATCCTGAACATGGAGCCGGTCGGACAGGTTTCCGATTTCCGCGAGGCGCATGGCCCGTCGGCGAATGCAATGGCGTTCCGCGTCGGCGATGCGGCCAAGGCGCTGAAGCTTGCGACGGAGCGGGGCGCGACGCCGGTCGAAGGCAAGGTCGGGCCGGCCGAACTCAACATCCCCGCGATCGAAGGGATCGGCGGATCCAACTTGTACCTCGTCGACCGTCGCGGAGCCGCGACGATCTATGACATCGATTTCGAACCGGTCGCAGGCGCGGTGGCCGACGACCGCAGTGTCGGGCTGCACACGCTCGACCACCTGACGCACAATGTGAACCGCGGGCGCATGGCGCACTGGGCGGACTTCTACGAGCGCGTCTTCAACTTCCGCGAAATCCGCTATTTCGACATCGAGGGACAGTCGACCGGCCTGTTCTCGAAAGCGATGACCGCGCCCGACGACAAGATCCGCATCCCGCTGAACGAAAGCCAGGATGAGCATTCGCAGATCGAGGAGTTCCTGCGCGCGTATAAGGGCGAGGGCATCCAGCACATCGCGCTCGCGACCGACGACATCTTCAAGACGGTCGACGCGTTGCGTGCCAACGGCATCCGTTTCCAGGATACCAACGACAGCTATTTCGACCTGATCGACAAGCGTCTGCCGGGCCACGGCCACGACGTCGAGGAAATGCGCAAGCGCCGCGTGCTGATCGACGGCGCGCCGGAAACCGGTGGTGGCCTGCTGCTGCAGATCTTTACCGAGAACATGGTCGGGCCGATCTTCTTCGAGATCATCCAGCGCAAGGGCAACGACGGCTTCGGCGAAGGGAATTTCAAGGCGCTGTTCGAAAGCCTGGAACTCGACCAGATGCGCCGCGGCGTCATCCCGGCGAAGGAGGGCGTCGAATGACCGTTCCCTTCACCACGCAGCGCATCCACCACGTCGCCTATCGCTGCCGCGACGCGAAGGAGACGGTGGACTGGTACGAACGCGTGCTCGGCTTTCGCTACACCAATGCCTTTGCCGAGGATTATGTGCCTTCGACGGGCGAATACGACCCGTATATGCACGTCTTTCTCGACTGCGGCGGCGACAATGTCGTCGCATTCTTCGAACTGCCCAACCAGCCCGACATGGGCCGCGACGAAAAGACGCCCGAATGGGTTCAGCACCTCGCGTTCGAAGTCCCTGACTTCGACACGCTGAAGGCGGCCAAGGCGCATATCGAGGCGCAGGGCGTGCCGGTGCTGGGTCCGACCTATCACGGCATCTTCCGGTCGATCTACTTCTTCGACCCGAACGGCCACCGGCTGGAACTGGCGTGCAACATCGGCACGGCGGATCAGTACGCCGAGCTGGAGCGCGTCGCACCGATGATGCTCGACGAGTGGAGCGCGACCAAGAAGGCGCCGCACCACGCCGACTGGCTACATAAAGAGCCCGCCTAGGCCGCCCAGTGGATATCCACGGCGAGATCGCTGTCGGCGAGCACCCGCCCGATCGGCACCGATGACAGCGCGCCGTCCTCGATCGCGCGTTCGAGCACGTCGCGCTTGTCCTGTCCGGTGATCGAGATGGTCAGCGAACGCGCGGCAAGGATCGCCGCTTTCGACAGCGAAACCCGCGCAACCGGAGCCTCGGCGGGCAGCGGGTCGGGCATCACGCCCAGCGCGCGGCGTTCCTTGGGGCCGTTCAGCGCCTCGTCGAGGTCGGGACCGGGAAAGATCGATGCCGTGTGCCCGTCGGCACCCATGCCCAGCCAGATCAGATCCGGCGGCCAGGGCAGGTCCTGCAACCGCGCATCCGCCGCCTTGCCGCTCATCTTGTAATCGGCTGCCGTCGCGCCCGTGAGCGGCACGACGCGCGCGCCCAGCGGCAGGAACATCTTCGCCAGCATCGCGACGTTGGACAGGTTGCTCGTCACCTCGACGATGCGGTCGTCCGTCGGGACGATGGTCACGTCCTTCCACTTGCGCTTTTGCCCGGCGAGCAGTTCGAGCGCGGCGCGCGGGGTCTTCCCGCCCGGGAGCGCGACCAGCGCGGCGCCACGGGCATCTAGGGCGGAATCGATGATGAAACCGACGTCGCCGGCAATGGCCTCTGCCATTTCGTCCGCGTCGTCATAGTCCCACCATTCGGCTTCGATCGTCATTGAACAGGTCCTGCTATCGTAAGGGGAGCCGAGGTCAGTGCCGCGGCTTCGAGAATTTCCAGCGCACGCTGCGCCTCGATATAGCGGCGTGCGGCCGCCATCCAGTCGGTTGCGGCGTTCCGCCCGGGTAACCGGGCGACTTCGGTCAGCGCGGCATCCACCTGTCCGCCGTCGAGGGCGACGCGGGCGCGCTCGAAACGCTGGTCGGCGGCGGGCGAGGGCGCGTCGGCCTTTCGCACAACGAACAGGCTGCCGACGTTGCGGCTGATCGCCGCGCCCCAGCTTTCATTGGCCGGATTGCCGACCAGCTTGGGTTCCAGCAAATCGAGCTGCTGGCGCAGGCCGTTGAGCGTCACCGGCTGCTGCGTGGCGGTGATGACGGCGGCCACCGCGCGTGGCTGCGTCATGGCGAAGCGGGTGCGCAACTGCCCCTCGAGATAGCCGAGCGAGCCGCCGCGCTCGACCGCACGGCGTGCGGCGAAAGCGATCAGCAACCCTTCGGCACGCGCGGCATTGGCGGAGGCCGCATCGGCGCGCAGGTCGATCTGCGCCAGCCGCGCCTCGAGCCCCGCCACGCGCGACTCGGTGATCGCGACGTCGCTCGACACATCGCCGCCAGACGCAGTGATCGATGGCGCGGTCAGCGGCTGGGGCAAAACCCCTTGCGTGGCAGTCGCCGCCGGCACGGATTTCGGCAGGATCAGGCGGCGCGCCGGTTCCCACCGGGTGAAGGCCCAGGTGACCAGCGCCACGCCCAGCACGAATGCGACCAGCGCGATCAGGAACGCGTTGCGCAAGGGACGCGGACGGCGCTCCTCGGGCGTGATGTACGGATCTGGAGTCATGCGACAGGACTTTCGGGCTGCACGCCGCCCGCTTCGCACAGCCGGGCGAGACATGCCAGCATTGCGTCGTCGCGAGGGGCGGGAGAAACGATCATGTCGCGCCATCCGATGCCGCATGCGCGCGCCGCGTTTTCGCTGATCGCGATTATTTTCAATGCGTTCCGGTTTTCGACGAGCGCCGCGAGCCGTTCCCCTGCACGCGGCGAGTGAACCAGCGCGACATCGGCGTCGAGCGGCAGGACCGGCGCGAGCGGGCGCGCTGCATAGACGCAGCGGACCGTAACCGATGCTCGCGTCGGGATCGGACGGAAGTCTTCGCCCGCGAAATGGACCACTTTTAGCCCTTCCCCTTTAGGGGAGGGGTTGGGGTGGGGAATGCTTTCATCCACAAGATTGTTACTATCGGGGGCGGTCTGCCCCACCCCAACCCCTCCCCTAAAGGAGAGGGGCTTTTGGAGCATCGCACCGAGTTCGATGGCATCACGTCCACCAGCGATAATGCGTTCAAACCCCGCATCTCGCGCTGCTGCTGCGGTCGCCTCACCCACTGCGAACAGGGGCAAGTGGCGATAAAGCGCGAGGCCGGCCCCGCCAAGCCGCGCGGCACTCGCACTGGTCATGGCAACCGCGTCGAAACCGGCCGGATCGGCCGCGTCCCACGCGACGGGCGCGATCTCGAACAGCGGCACGCACACCGGTTCATGGCCCATCGCCCGTACCGCATCAGCCGTCACACCGTTGCCCGGTTCAGGCCGGACGATCAGGACGCGCATGCGAACAGGGCCGCCAGTTCGGGCGGCGCATCGGCGAGCAGGTCACGGGCGAGCGACTCGGGTGAACCGTCCGTTTCCCCGGCACGATGTGCTCGGCCATCCTCGGTCAGGATCTCACCACGCAGGTGAATGACGTCGCCGCGAATTTCCGCCAACACCCCGACCGGCGAGTGGCAACTGCCCCCCAGCGCCGCGAGAAACGCGCGCTCGGCAGCGACGCAGCGGTGCGTCGGCAAGTGATCGATCGCCGTGAGCGCCGCGCGCGTTCCAGTATCGTCGGCACGGCATTCGATGCCGACCGCACCCTGCGCCACGGCGGGCAGCAGCGAATCGACCGGGATCGCCGCACCCAGGGCATGTTCGCCGAGACGGTCGAGTCCCGCCGCCGCCAGCAGCGTCGCATCGGCCTCTCCCTGTTCGACACGCTTCAGCCGCGTCGCGACATTGCCGCGGAACGACACGATCTTCAGGTCCGGCCGCAAGCGCAGCAACTGTGCGGCTCGGCGCGGGCTGGCGGTGCCGACGATCGCGCCCTGCGGCAGCGCATCGATGCTGTCCGCGCCGATCAGCCGGTCGCGGACATCGGCGCGTTCGAGCATCGCCGCGAGCACGATCCCCGCCGGGCGCGCCGTCTCGACATCCTTCATCGAATGGACGCTGGCATCGGTGCGCCCTTCGACAAGCGCGAGATCCAGCGTCTTGGTCCACAGCGCCTTGCCGCCGATTTCCGCCAGCGGGCGGTCCTGGATACGGTCGCCGTCGGTCGTGATCGTCACGATTTCGACCGCCTCATCGGGCCAGCCGTGCGCAGCGAGCAAGGCGTCACGCGCCATGTTGGCCTGCACCAGCGCGAGCGGCGACCCGCGCGTGCCGAGGCGGATGATCGGAGAACTGGCAGCCATGGTGCCGCGCGTGCTAGCGCAATCGGCGTGGCGCGCAACTTCCCCCTGATCCTCGGCATCGAATCGAGCTGCGACGAGACGGCGGCGGCGCTGGTGACCGGCGACCGGCGCATCCTTGCGCACAAGCTGGCCGGACAGGAGCGCGAACATGCGCCCTATGGCGGCGTCGTGCCCGAAATCGCCGCGCGCGCGCATGTCGAAGCGGTGATGCCGCTGGTCGAGGCGGCGCTGGCTGAAGCGGACCTGAAGCTTGCTGACGTCGACGCCATCGCCGCGACTGCTGGGCCAGGCCTGATCGGCGGGGTGATGGTCGGCCTCGTCACTGCAAAGGCACTGGCACATGCAGCGGGCAAGCCGCTGGTCGCGGTCAACCATCTGGAGGGGCACGCACTCTCGCCGCGCCTCAGCGATCCCGACCTGAACTTCCCCTACCTGCTGCTGCTGGTGTCGGGCGGCCATTGCCAGCTGCTGCGTGTCGAGGGTGTCGACACCTACCGGCGGCTCGCAACGACCATCGACGATGCGGCGGGCGAGGCGTTCGACAAGACGGCGAAATTACTCGGCCTCGGCTTTCCTGGCGGTCCCGCTGTCGAACGCGCGGCGGCGAACGGCGATAAGAATGCGGTACCGTTGCCTCGCCCGTTGCTCAACTCGCCCGAGCCGCATTTCTCCTTCGCGGGCCTGAAGAGCGCGGTCCTGCGCGCACGGGATGCAGGGACTTATCGTCCGGAAGACATCGCCGCATCGTTCCAACAGGCGGTCGTGGACTGCATCATCGACCGCTCCCGCCGCGCGATCGAACGGTCGCCGGATGTGGAGGCATTGGTCGTCGCGGGCGGCGTCGCCGCGAACACCGCGATTCGCGCCGCGCTCACGAAACTCGCAGGCGATAACGGCCTGCGTTTCGTCGCGCCGCCCTTGTGGCTGTGCACCGACAATGCCGCGATGATCGCCTGGGCGGGAGCGGAGCGCTATATGGCAGGAATGACCGACGCCCTCGATTTCCCTGCCCGCCCGCGCTGGCCGCTCGATCCGGATGCCGAAGCCGTGCGCGGCGCGGGGGTAAAGGCGTGAGAATAGGCGTTCTGGGCGGCGGGGCATGGGGGACCGCGCTCGCGCAACTCGCGGCGGCGGACGGCAATCCGGTCATACTGTGGGCGCGCGAATCGGATGTCGTGCGCTGCGTCAACGGCGAGCATGAGAACCGCAGCTTCCTGCCCGGCGTTGCGCTGTCGCCGTCGATCACGGCGACGTCGGACCTGTCGGCGCTCGATGCGTGCGACGCGTTGCTCGTCGTCGTGCCCGCGCAATATGTTGCGAGCGTGCTCGAACAAACCAAGGTCGGCACGCGCCCGCTGGTGCTGTGCGCCAAGGGGATCGAAGCGACGACCGGACGGCTGATGTCGGAAGTCGCCGCCGAAACCCACCCGACCGCGCCGATCGCCGTCCTGTCCGGCCCGTGTTTCGCGCGTGAAGTGGCGGAGCGGCGCCCGGCGGCGGTGACACTGGCGTGCGAGGACGCGAATCTGGGCCGTGCGCTCAGCAAGCGGCTCGCGCGGCCAGAATTCCGCCCTTACGCAAGCACCGATGTCACGGGTGCCGAGATCGGCGGCGCGGTGAAGAACGTCATCGCCATCGCGTGCGGCGTAGTGGCGGGCCTCGACATGGGCGAGAATGCGCGGGCGGCATTGATCGCGCGCGGCTTTGCCGAAATGACCCGCTTCGGCGTCGCGCGCGGCGGCAAGACGCAAACGATGGCCGGACTGTCGGGACTGGGCGACTTGGTGCTAACCTGTTCGTCGACCCAGTCGCGCAATTTCTCATTGGGGAAAGCGCTGGGCGAAGGGCAGAAGGCCGAGGCGCTATTGGGCGCAGGCAATACCGTTGCCGAGGGCGCGTTCACCGCGGGCGTGCTGGCACGCGAGGCGAAGCGGCTGGGCGTCGACATGCCGGTGGTCGAGGCGGTGCATGCGCTGGTCGATGAAGGGCGCGATGCGAAGACGGTAGTGGCGGCGTTGCTGTCACGGCCGCTCAGGGATGAAGTCGCGTGACGCCCTCAAAAATCCCAGGCGATGCCCTTGTGTTCCCAGTCGCCGTAGCGCGTTGGTTCCAGTCCCGGGCGGCCGCCGTGTTCGGGCTTTATCTCTACGGCCTCGGGCTTGGGCACGGGCGGGCTTTTGCTCAGATAGGCGGGGGCTTTGACGTGCGCGGGTCGCTTGCTCATGGCGGGACACATAGGTGAGCGTCAGCGAAGTTGAAACCGTGGGCGCGGAATCGCGCCGCGCCGCACTGACCATGGTCGATGCCGTGCTGCGGCGGGGGCAGAGGTTCGACGCGTTGCCCGCGCACGGCCTCGCCCCGTCCGACGAGGGCCTCGCGCGCGCAATCGCGGGCGAAGTCTTTCGTCACCTGACCGACCTCGACGCGCTGATCGATAGTGCGACGGCGCAACCTTTGCCCGGCGATGCCAAGGCGCGGGCGGTGCTGCGGATCGCGCTCGTACAAGCACTCGTCCTCGGCACGCCGCCGCATGCCGCGATCACGACGGTGCTGCCGCTGGTGATGGGCGGGCCGAAGCGGCTGGTGCACGGGGTGTTCGGCACGCTGATGCGTCGGGGCGCCCAATTGCCCGAGGTGCCGACCCTGCCAGAGGCGGTGCGCGCGCGCTGGGGTTCCGCATGGAGCTACACGATGCTGGGCGATGCCGCCCGCGCCATCGCCGCCCCGCCGCCGCTCGACGTGTCGCTGCGCGATGCCGCGGACGACGGCGGGCTGGGCGGAGAGGACATCGCGCCCGGGCAGCGCCGCCTGCCGCGCGGGACGCCGGTCACCGAATTGCCCGGATATGAGGACGGCAAGTTCTGGGTGCAGAATTTGTCCGCCGCGATCCCCGCGCGATTGCTCGGTCTCGGCAATGGCCGCGCAGTGCTCGACCTGTGCGCAGCACCCGGCGGCAAGACGATGCAACTCGCGGCGGCAGGGTGGCAGGTCACGGCCGTCGAACAGCATGCCAAGCGCGCCGAGCGGCTGCGCGAGAACCTCGCCCGCACGAAGCTGTCCGCCGACATCGTCATCGCTGACGTCATGGCATGGGAACCCGAGGCGCAATTCGGCGCGATCCTGCTCGACGCACCATGCAGCGCGACCGGCATCCTGGCGCGCCACCCCGATGTCATCCACCGCATCGGACCGAAGGACATCGCGGCGCTGGCCGGACTCCAGGCACGGATGCTGGCGTGGACGGCGGAGTGGCTGACGCCCGACGGGGTGCTGGTCTACGCGACCTGTTCGGTCGAACCCGAGGAGGGCGAACAGGTGATCGCCGCGAGCGGACTGACGGTCGACCCGGTCGGCGCGGACGAACTGCCCGACGGCATCGCACCCTCACCCGAAGGCTGGGTTCGCATCCTCCCGGCACCGGGACGCGACGGTTTTTTCATGGCGCGCCTGAAACGTCCTTGAGGCGGCCGTGATGCACCGTTAGGGCCTACGGCCCATGCACCGTCCCATCCTTATCTCGCCATCGATCCTGAGCGCCGATTTCGCGCGGCTCGGCGAAGAGGTGCGCGCGATCGACGAGGCGGGGTGCGACTGGGTCCATGTCGATGTGATGGACGGGCATTTTGTGCCCAACCTGACGATCGGTCCGATGGTCGTGAAGGCGCTGCGCCCGCACACCAAGAAGCCGCTCGACGTCCACCTGATGATCTCTCCGGTCGATAATTTCCTGGATGCGTTCGCCGACGCGGGCGCGGACATCATTACCGTCCATGCCGAGGCGGGGCCGCACATCCACCGCAGTATCCAGCACGTGAAATCGCTGGGCAAGCTGGCGGGCGTGTCGCTCAACCCCGGTACACCGGCGAAGATGCTCGATTACCTGATGGACGACATCGACCTGGTGCTGGTGATGAGCGTCAATCCCGGCTTCGGCGGGCAGAGCTTCATCGAAAACCAGCTGAAGAAGATCTCGGCGATCCGCAGCATGATCGACAAGTCGGGCCGCGATATCCGTCTCGAAGTCGACGGCGGTGTCGATGCCGCCACCGCCCCGCGCGTGATCGCGGCGGGGGCGGATGTACTGGTCGCGGGCACAGCGACCTTCCGCGGCGGGCCGTCGCAATACGCCGCGAATATCAAGACGCTGCGCGAAAGCGGCAATCCGGGATGAGCGAGCGCGACCCCGACGCCTTCGTCGACGCCGATAACCCCGGCGAGATCGCGGCGGGGCGTCGGCTGGTCCGCGCGGGCGACAAGGGCGTGTCGCTGGGCGAACGGCTGCTCAATTCTTTTCACAAGCTGACCTGGCGGACGCCGCTGCACGGCTTCCGGCTCAACGGCCGCTATCCGCTGAAGCTGCTTGCTGTCCCGACCGATCCCTTTGCGGGCGATGCCGACGCGGGGCAGCGCCTGATCCGCGGTGCGATCACGCTGGAGCGCGAAAGCGTGGCGGTGCCGGCGGTCGATTTCTCCGGAAACGGCGGCGCGTCGCCCGCGCTCAATGCGTATATCGAGCGCTTCGCCTGGCTGCGCGACCTGGCCGCCGGGGTGACCCGCGCGCAGGGCGCGCCGATCGCGGAAGCACTGATGCAGCGCTGGATCGACCGTCACGGCGCGAAGGTCAGCGACCCCGCATGGTCGCCCGACCGCATCGGCTGGCGGCTGCTGAACTGGACGGCGCATGCGCCCCTGATCCTGTCGTCGTCGAACATCGTCTATCGATCCGCCGTCCTGAACGCGATGGCGCGCGGGGCACGCCACCTCGACCGCAATGCAGACCGCGCGCCCGTGGGCCTGAAGCGCATCGCCGCCTGGGCGGGCGTGGTCGCGGCGGGCCTGCTGATCCCCGGCGGCGACGTGCGGCGCGAAATCGGCGAAGCGGGGCTGGTCCGCGCCCTTATCAGCGGGCTCAGCGACGACGGCGGCATCGTCACCCGCGCCCCGGTCGACCAGGTCGAGGTCGTCGAGTTGCTGGCAATGCTGGCCGCCGTTTATGACGTGCGGCGGCAGGAATGGCCGATCGGTGTGCAGGCCGCGCTCGACAAGGCGGTCGCCGCGCTGTTGGGAATCACTATGGGCGACGGCGCATTGTCGAGCTGGCAGGGTGCCGGGCCGGTCGCGAAAGCGCGGATCGAAACGGTCATCGCCGCGTCGGGCGTCCGCACCCGCCCGCTGCGCCAGGCGCATGACTGGGGTTACCAGCGCATGGCGGGCGGTGCGACGGTGGTCGTCGCCGACATGGCCCCTCCGCCGCAGAGCCGTATCGCCAAGGGCGGCTGCGCCTCCACCCTCGCGTTCGAACTGTCCGACGGCGAAAAGCGCGTCATCGTCAATTGCGGCGGCACCGGCGGCGCGGGCGGCCTCCCCCCCGAACTCGCCCGCGCACTGCGCACGACGGCGGCACATTCGACATTGGTGCTGGGCGACAGCAATTCGACCGCGATCCATGCCGATGGTGCACTGGGCGCCGGCGTCGCATCGGTCGAGGTCGACCGTGAGGAGCTGGAAGGCGGCAGCCGCATCGACGCCAGCCACGACGGCTACGCCCGCCGTTTCGGCCTGATCCACAAACGCACGCTGGCGCTGTCCGCCAGCGGCCGCGAACTGCGCGGCGAAGATGCACTGCTCCCCGCGCCCAAGCGCCGCAAGCTCGCCGCGACCCCGTTCGCCATCCGCTTCCACCTCGCGCCCGGCGTCGAGGTGACGCCGACCGCCGACGGGCAGGCGGCACTGCTGCGCATCGACCACGGCCCCCTGTGGCAGTTCCGCTGCCGCGGCGGCGCGGTGACGATCGAGGACAGCCTGTGGATCGACGCCACGGGCCAGATGCACACCACCCAGCAGTTCGTCGTCGAAGGCGAAGCCCCGCCGGGGGGCACGAGCGTCGCCTGGCTGCTGAAGCGGGCGGGGTGATGACACACAGGATTATCAAACATCCCGTTCGCCCTGAGTAGCGGCTGAGCGAAGTCGAAGACGCGTATCGAAGGGCATCAGTGCAGTGCTTCGATACGGGCCTTCGACAAGCTCAGTCCCTACTCAGCACGAACGGAATTCTAGGAACGAGACAAAAACGTGACCACAGTGAAGATCAAACGCGCCCTCCTCTCCGTCTCCGACAAGAACGGCCTCGCCGACCTCGGCCGGGCGCTTGCGGAGAAGGGCATCGAACTCGTCTCGACCGGCGGCACGGCGAAGGCTTTGCGCGATGCGGGGCTGACAGTGCGTGACGTATCGGACCTGACCGGTTTCCCCGAGATGATGGACGGCCGCGTCAAGACGCTGCATCCGACCGTCCACGGCGGCCTGCTCGCGGTGCGGGACAATGCCGAGCATGTGGCGGCGATGGAAGCGCACGGCATCGGCGCGATCGACTTGGTCGTGGTCAACCTCTATCCCTTCGCAGCCACCGTCGCGCGGGGCGCGAGCCGTGACGAGATCATCGAGAACATCGACATCGGCGGCCCGTCGATGGTGCGCTCGGCGGCGAAGAACCATGCCAGCGTCGCGATCGTCACCGACCCCGCCGACTATGCCATCGTCGCGAGCGGCGAGACGACACTCGACCAGCGCCGCACTTTCGCGGCCAAGGCCTATGCCGCGACCGCCGAATATGACGCCATGATCGCATCGTGGTTCGCCTTCGCCGACCAGGGGCAGATGTTCCCGCCGGCGCTGTCGGTGCCGTTCAAACTGGGCCAGTCGCTGCGTTACGGCGAGAACCCGCACCAGTCGGCCGCACTCTATTTGCCCGCCTTCGCACCCGGCGGATCGCTCGCCGACCACCGCCAGGTGCAGGGCAAGGAGCTGAGCTACAACAATCTCAACGACGCCGATGCCGCGCTCGAACTGGTCAGCGAATTCCGCGACGGCCCGCCGACCGTCGTCATCGTCAAGCATGCCAACCCCTGTGGCGTCGCGACCGGTGAAACGCTGGTCGACGCCTATCGCGCGGCCTTCGCCTGCGACACGGTGTCGGCGTTCGGGGGCATCATCGCGGTCAACCGCCCGCTCGACGGACCGACGGCGGAAGCGATCAGCGAGATCTTCACCGAAGTCGTGGCGGCGCCCGATGCCGACGAGGCGGCACTGGCGGTGTTCGCGAAGAAGAAAAACCTGCGCCTGATCCTGACCGGCCCGCTGCCCGATCCGGCGCGCGGCGGCATGATGCTGAAGACCATCGCGGGCGGCGCGCTGCTGCAGTCACGCGACAACGGCCAGCTGGGTGAGTTGAAGACCGTCACCAAGCGCGCGCCGACCGCACAGGAGCTGGCCGACGCCCGCTTCGCCTGGATCGTCGCCAAGCACACCAAGTCGAACGCGATCGTCTATGCCAGGGGCGGCAGCACCGCAGGCGTCGGCGCGGGGCAGATGAACCGCCTGGAATCCGCGCGCATCGCCGCGTGGAAGGCGAAGGACGCCGCCGAAAAGGCCGGCTGGGCGGAACCGCGCACCATCGGTTCGGCAGTCGCATCCGACGCGTTCTTCCCCTTCGCCGACGGTCTGCTGGCGGCGGTCGAGGCGGGCGCGACCTGCGTCATCCAGCCGGGCGGATCGATCCGCGACGACGAAGTGATCGCGGCGGCGGACGAAGCCGGTCTCGCGATGGTCTTTACCGGGATGCGTCACTTTAGACACTAGAAGCTAAGCTCCCCTCCCCCTTGTGGGGAGGGGTAAGGGGGTGGGGGCCGGCCGCG
>JAZKBQ010000004.1:0-105686 GCA_040388515.1 Pseudomonadota bacterium
CCGCCAAGATCGCGGGCGTGGGCAAGGTCCATGTGGCTGACGACGCCGCGTTCGACCATGCGCTTGCAGAGAACGTCGCACCGCTCGTCGTCGAGTTGATGGGCCACCACGACGCGTTCGTCGCGCCCGCCACCGCCAACGGCAAGAACATCGCGCCGCGCGTGGCGGCTCTGCTCGATGTGATGCAGGTCAGCGAGATCCTGTCGGTCGAAAGCGCCGACACGTTCACGCGACCCACATATGCGGGCAACGCCATCGCGACCGTCCAGTCGAGCGATGCGAAGAAGGTCATCACTGTTCGCGGTACCAGCTTCGCCAAGGCAGCACGAGACGGCGGCAGCGGCACGGTCGAAGCCGTCGCATCGACCGGCGACAAAGGCCTCTCGTCGTTCGTCGGCGCCGAGTTGTCGAAGTCGGACCGCCCCGAACTCGCCAGCGCCAAGATCATCGTGTCGGGCGGCCGCGCGTTGCAGAACAGCGAGAACTTCCATTCGATCATCGAACCGCTTGCCGACAAGCTCGGCGCGGGCGTAGGCGCATCGCGTGCCGCGGTCGATGCGGGCTATGTCCCAAACGATTACCAGGTCGGCCAGACCGGCAAGATCGTGGCACCCGAAGTCTATATCGCGGTCGGCATCTCCGGCGCGATCCAGCACTTGGCTGGCATGAAAGACTCCAAGACGATCATCGCCATCAACAAGGACGAGGACGCCCCGATCTTCCAGGTCGCCGACATCGGCTTGGTCGGCGACCTCTTCAAGATCGTGCCGGAACTCACCGAAAAGTTGTAAGAGGATAAATAGTGCGGCGGGGAGGGGCGCCGTCGAGCGTGACGTTCTTGGAATTATGCGAAGCATGACGAGGAGCGGTTGATGACCAAGGACGAGCGACCACATCTTGCCGAGTTTGCGCACCGATGGCCGGATCGGCCCGCGGTGATCACCACGTCCGACGGATCGTCGCTGACGTACGAAGCTCTGGATGCCCGTTCGCATGCCTTGGCCGGTCAGCTTGCCGCGTCTGGAATTACCACCGGCACCCACGTTGCACTCTTGATGGAAAATCGCGCCGAATTCATGGTTGCGATTTGGGCCGCGCATCGCGCCGGGCTCTACTGCACTCCGGTCAATTGGCATCTCACAGCTGACGAAGTTGCCTACATCGTGGGTGATTGTGGAGCGGAGGTGCTGCTCTCAAGCGCGGCGCGTGGCGAGGTGCTCGAAGAAATCTCCCGCGCGTGTCCTGGCATTCGTTTGTGGCTTTGCGACGCGCCCGGTCCCTCTGGATTCGCTCCAAGGAACGGCGAGGCTCCGCAAGCGATCGCCTACGAAGCATTGGAAGGATCGTCGATGATCTATTCCTCCGGTACGTCCGGCCGGCCGAAGGGAATCAAACGTGCACTGAGCGGCGCCCCATTTGGTGCTCTTGGAGCTGGCGACGCCATGCTTCGGGGGTTGTACGCGTGGGACAGCGACACGGTTTTTCTCTGTCCCTCACCGCTCTATCACGCGGGTCCGCTGAACTTTGCCATGGCAACCAACCGCAGCGGTGGGACGATCGTGCTCATGCCGGACTTCGATGCCGGCGCAGCTTTGGAGGCAATTCAGCGTTATCGCGTCAATAAGGCGTGGCTGGTTCCCACGATGATGATCCGAATGTTGAAGGTTCCGGAGCGAGAGCGGTTCGACGTCGGCACGATAACCCACGCCATCCATACGGCGGCCCCGTGTCCTCAGGAAACCAAGCGAGCGATGATCGAATGGTGGGGACCGGTACTCTATGAATTTTACGCGGCGACCGAGGGCAATGGTTTGACGGCGATCACACCGCAGGAGTGGCTCGCGCACCCTGGGTCCGTCGGTCGATCTACCGACGTGCGGATCGTCGGAGACGACGGTGCTTTGCTACCCGCCGGCGAGGTCGGCGTGATCTATTTCGCCAGCAGCTGGACCGAGTTCGAGTATCACAATGATCCGGCCAAGACGTCGGAAACGCGCGATAGCCATGGTTGGACGACGATCGGCGACATGGGCTACATTGATGGCGACGGCTACCTCTACCTGACCGACCGCAAGTCACACATGATCATTGCAGGCGGCGTCAATATCTATCCCCAGGAGGCGGAAAACGTTCTGGCGGTTCATCCTGCTGTTGAGGACGTCGCCGTCATCGGCGTCCCGCACGCAGAGTATGGCGAAGAAGTTAAGGCGGTCGTTCAGCTTTGCGCCGGTGTGGTGGCGTCGCACGAGCTGGCCGCCGAGCTCATCGAATATTGCCAGTCCAAGCTCGCGCGTTACAAAAGCCCTCGTAGCGTCGATTTTGTCGATGCCCTACCACGCATGCCAAACGGCAAACTGCTTAAGCGCGAGCTCCGGTCGCGATACTGGACTGACGCGAAGCGACGCATCTAGTCACGTTATTTACCAAGCTGCGTCTCGATTGCGGACACGAGCGCGGGATCGTCCGGGACTGTGTCGGGTGCAAATCGCGCAGTCACTTCCCCAGCGGCGTTCACAACGAATTTCTCGAAATTCCACTGAAGTTCAGGAGCGGGTGCCACAGCAATTCCATGACTGGCCAGCTTCCAGCCGAGTGCGTTGCCGGTTGTACTGATCGGGACAGGCACGGCGGCTGTCAGCGCTGCATAAAGGGGGTGCTTTGTAGGGCCTGCGACACTGATCTTCTCAAACATCGGAAAGTCTACACCGAAGGTCGTCTCACAGAATTTCGCGATTTCCGCGTTGGCACCCGGCTCCTGGCCGTTGAAATCGTTCGACGGAAATCCCAACACTTCGAGCCCACGCCCGCGATAGGTGTGATAGAGCGATTGAAGACCTTCGTAGTGGCCAGTCAGTCCGCACCGCGACGCGGTGTTGACGATAAGGAGTGTTTTTCCGCGAAACGCATCGAGCGTAGTCTCTTCGCCGTCGATCATGCGGATCGGGATATCTTGAAGTGCAGTCATTCGATGTCTCCTTGCCGAGGAAGAAGGCGAGATAGGCGCCATTGCATCCACGCGGCGGTCAGCATGACCGGGGCGCACGCTACCAAGCCAATCCCGAGTGCCTCTGGTCCGAAAGATGGTTTCACGCTATCGCTGATCCGGCCGACGAAAACCGGCCCCAGGCCACTTCCGATCAAGTAATTGAGCAGGAGGAAAAGCGCGCCTGAAATGGCCCGGCGTTCGGGTGCTGCGGCGTTCTGGACAAGCGCGACGGCGGGCGCGAGGAACATTCCGAGCGACGCAATGGGGATCAGCCACAACATCAGAGAGACATGCCAGTCGCCGACAAGGGCGGCCGCGACGGTGAAGGGTATCGCAACGATCAAGCCCGTCAAAGGAATAAGCGCATAGACGCGCAAGCCGTGTTTCGCTCGTAGGCTATCGGCCAGAAATCCGCCGAACCACAGGCCGAACCCGAACGCCGATGCGTTCCCTATCGCATACCAGCTTCCCAATCCGCTCAGCGGCATATGTCGCGCGCGCATAAGGAATGCGGGAACCCAGGCCGCAATGGCGGCGCCGGTAAACGAGCTTAGCCCAGCCGTTATGCCAATTCTCAGCAGGAGCGGCGTCGACGCGAATGTCCGGATCGAGGCAAAAAAAGGCGTTGCCCGGATTGTCGGTGATTGGCCTCGGTCCTTGACCGTAAGCAGAAGCAGAAGCGCGACAAGGATCCCGGGGCAGCTCACCGCCACGACCGCGACGCGCCACCCATAGGAGGCTGCGATCCAGGCGCCCGCGACCGAAACCACCAACGACGCGACGGGCGACCCCAGATGATAAATGCCGAGTGCCGCGCCGCGTCGTTCGGGGGGATAATAGGCCGAAATGAGTGAGTACGACGGCGCGGATCCTCCCGACTCTCCAATTCCCACGCCGATCCGCGCGGCCGCCAGCTGCGCAAAGTTGGTGGCCCATCCGCCGAGCGCCGAGCAAGCCGACCAAATCAGACAGGCGATCATGATCACCTTCGTTCGGCCGTGACGATCGGCAAGCCAGCCTGCAGGTATTCCGAAGATGGTATAGAACAGTGCGAACACGAGTCCCGACAACATCCCGAGTTGCGTGTCACTGAGCGCCAGATCCTGGCGGATGGGTTCGGCGAGGATCGAGATCAGGTGGCGATCCATGTTGTTGCATACGTAAATCAGGAAGAGCAGGGTCAAGGCCCAGCGTGCGCCTGCTGGCTGCGCCTCGGTCATGCCCAGCCCAGCCATGCGAGGATCGCCTTGCCCATCACGGCATCGCGATCGGCGCCCCGGAGCCAGCCGATTTCTTCACGGAAGAATCCGACCAGTTCGCCATATGGACAGCCCAGACGACTGAGATCCGATCCCCAGAACAGGCGCTGTGCCCCAAATGCATCATAAAGCGTGCGAAGATAGGGCATCACGTCAGTCCATGGCTTTTGCATGTTGCTATACGCGGGCAGGCACGAAGCCTTGACCGACACGTTCGGCAGTCTGGACAGTGCCAGCAAATGGTCGATATCGGCAAAGGCCGACGCTCCAGTCTCGTGCACGCGCGCCCCCATATGATCTACCGTGATCGGCAGGTCGGGATGTGCCGCTGCGACCTTGCCAACAAACGCGATATTTCCGGCCGGAGCAATCATGAGGGGTATGCGGGCATGCCAGAGCCAATGCCCCTGGCCCTCGCGAAACCATGCGTCCTTCTCGGTCAGAATAACCCTTGCGCCAAGCATGCCGGGTTGCGTTCGCCAGTTTGCGAAGGTGCCAGCAGTCACCTGAGTGCCGACCCTACCCATGACGGCGAAGCGCTCTGGATGCGTCGCGGCTGCGGCAAGAGCGCAATCGTTGCGGTCTCCCTCCCATGATGGCGGGATGAGGATCGCCCGATCGACGCCCGATGAATGCATTGCCCATAGTGCTTCGGCCGGAGACAGCGGCACTGCACGTTGCGGAGTGCGGGTGCGACCATCGCTTCCGGCTTTCGGCCAGCGGCGTCCCGCGCGGTCTGCCTCCCAGACATGGATTTGAGCATCGACAATCACGTCGACCTGATAGCACCGCCTTGTGCTCCGGCCCCATCACGCCCGTGATCAATGAGGGAGCCGCCTTGCCGCAATGTCGCTGAAAGATGATCATGGGAGGAAGGAGAGCGCCCAATGGCTGGCCGTCTCATGAATCCCCGAGGCTTCAATCCGGTTGAACGCCAGGCGATCGCGCCGCGTCTCGCGACGCTCCAAGGCGCGAAGATCGGTCTGCTCGACAATACGAAAAAGAATGCCGATTTGCTGCTCAAGGCGGTGGCCGAGATCCTGCAGAGTGAGCACGGCGTCGGCGAGACGGTCTACTGTCGCAAGATCAGCTCGTCGCCGGCGGCGCCCGCTGAAATGCTTGACGAGCTGTCGACGTGCGATGCGGTAATTAATGCTTACGGCGATTGCGGGTCGTGTACCTCATGGTGCGTGCACGACGGGGTCACGCTGGAGAAGCGCGGCGTTCCCACCGCGACGGTCAACAGCGATGCGTTTGTAGTGCTGGGGCAAATGGAGGCGGTTGCGCTCGGCGTACCGGGGCTGCCGATCGTGATCGTGCCGCATCCAATGGGCGACGTCTCAGCCGAAGTCGTGGTCGAGCGGGCCCGCAACGTGGTGACGCAGGTGATCCGGGTGCTGACCACCGACGCCTCAAAGCTCGAGAGCGACTATTCCGACCTCTATATCGGCGAGAGCGACAAGTTCGCCCGGACTGGCATGGTCTGCGAGATCTGACGATGGCCGACGACCGTTTCCTGGCCATCGCCGACGACCTCGACTTCGAAGATGCCAATGAGGCGCTCTATCGCGCCGGGGTGACCGATGGGCTACCGGTGATCCCACCGACCCAAACGCGGGTGGCGAAAATGCTGACGGGCACGACGCGCGATCCCGGCCAGTCTCTGGGGACGATGGGCCCGGCCTATGGTCAAGCGACGATCGAGAAGATCGCCATCAACGCAGTCATGGCCGGATGCCAACCCGAATATCTTCCCGTGCTGGTCGCTGCGTGCGAAGCGCTGCTGGAATATGATTTCAACCTCTATGGCATCAACGCGACGACCCATCCGGTGACGCCGATGCTCGTGGTCAACGGCCCCGCGGTGGAGCGCCTCAGGATCAATTCGGGTTATAACTGCATGGGACAAGGCTGGCGGGCCAATGCGACGATCGGTCGGGCGATCCGCCTGATCCTCGTCAATATCGCCGGCGGCACGCCGGGCAGCGGGGACCGCGCGACGCACGGCACACCGGCCAAATTTTCGTTTTGCCTCGGCGAGAACGAACTGGCCTCACCCTGGGAGCCGCTGCATGTTCGCCGCGGCTTTACCCCGGACCAGAGCACCGTGACCGTTCATGGCTCAGAGGCACCGCACGAGATCAACAACCACACCAGCGAGAGTGGCGAGGGTATCTTGCGCACCTTCGCCAGCACGCTCTCCACGCTGGGGCACAACAACTCGTATCTCGGGCACGGCGAAGTCGCGATCTGCATCGGACCGGAGCATGCCGACACGATGGCGCGCGACGGAATCGGTATCTGCGAGATCCAGCATTGGCTCTATGCAAACGCGGGCAACCCGCTGTCGTCGCTGGTGAGCATAACGCGAGACAACTACGACGCGATGGGACCGTTCGACCGCGAGGCGGTGATCGATCCGTTCGTGCCTCTGGTATCGAAGCCGGAGGATTACCTGCTTTTTGTTGCCGGGGGTGTAGGGAAGCATAGCATGGCGATGCCGAGCTTCGGGCTGACCAGATCGGTGACGAAGGCGATCGAGATTGAATGAAGCTTGTCCACTTTAGAGGCAGTCGTGACGCGAACGAGTGTGAGGAACCTCATCGACACGGGCGTCCTACTCGAACCGCCAATGGCAGCGGGCGCATTCCCGGGGTTCGACGCTCTCGTTCGTTTCGCAGCCCAGCCCTATCGCTTCGCAGCGCCATGAACAGACGCGCTTTTGAAGGTTCGGCGCGCCTGTGCGACGATTACCCCCTTTTCCGGTTCGCCATTCCGCGGGACAAGCGACCCTAGGAAGCGATCGCCAATCCCGCATCCGAAACCGTCGGCCAAAATGTTTCGCGCGAGCAGTCGACGAAGCCCCCGGCCAAGGCGCGGCGCCATTCGAGCACGCTGCCGAAGTCGTCGCGCCAGCTCATCAGCCGCCGTGTCCGATGATTGAGTGCATATTCCCGGCTGAAGCCCATAGCGCCGTGGACCTGATGGCTGATCGATATCGCCGCGTCCGCCGCATCGCCTAACCTCGAACGTGCGGCAGATATCATCGTTTCGGTCAGTGCCTCGGCCGCGGCTTCGGTTAGGACTGCCGATGCCAGCAAATGGGCCGCGAGCTCGGCAAGCATTTGCTGGATGACCTGAAACTTCGATATCTCGCGGCCGAATTGCTTGCGCTCGCCGGCATATTCGATTGAGCGGGACAACGACCATTCGATTGCGCCGAGTATCTGTCCGGCGCGAAGGACGGCGGCCGTGCGGGTTGCACGATGCACATCGAGTGGAGCGAACGATCCTTCGGGCCCATCCGACAATGTATCGCGCGGCTCTCCGGCTGCATCCAGCGATGGCCGCACGGCCCATTCAGCGGCCTTCGAAATTGAAATGCCGGTATCGCTGACCACCAGTACGTGATCGGCGAGGCCTCCCCACGGTATGTCGTGAAGCACAGGCGGATCATCGCTGCAGAATGCCAAGGCGAGCGTGCCGTCGACGGGATCGAGTCCGGCTTCGGCAAGCAGCGCGTTGCCCAATATCGTTTCCAGGATAGGCCCCGGTGCCGCTGCGGCACCCAGCGTGCGCAGGACCGCCACCGCGTCGGCGATGCTTGCACCGATGCCGCCCGCACTTTCGGGCACGAGCATCATCGTCACGCCATTGTCGACAAGCGCCGCAATCAGGGCCCGTGGCATCTCGCGCCGTTCGCACGCCTCGATCAGAGCATTGGTAAGCGTCTCCGCTAGAATACGCTCGACGGTTTCGCGGAAGAAGGCGCTGTTCTCGCTCATCGCAGCCCGATCCCGCGTGCTATGATGCCGCGAAGGATTTCGTTGGTTCCTCCGCGGATCGTAAAGGCAGGCGCATAGACCTGCGCGTGTCCGACGAGCGCCCTCAGGCGAGGGGCACGGTCGCCGGTTATGAGATCTTCCGAACTGACCAGGTTTCGCACGACCCGAACGGCCTCCTGCTCGAACTTGGTGCCCAGGTCCTTCACGATTGCGGCCTCCAGATTGGGCGACAGTCCGCGCTGGATCATGCTGGCGACCGACATCGACAGCTGGCGCAGCGCAAGAAGGTGCGACAGAAGGCGGCCGAGCTCTTCAAGCGTGGAGGCGCGGACGGTGCCGCTCAGCACGTCGATGAGTTCGCTAATCAAGCGAAAGCTTGAAAGCCAGCGTTCAGGACCCGACCGCTCATAGGCGAGCTCGGCCGAAACCTGGTTCCAGCCGTTGCCTTCTTGTCCGATCAACGCGTCGTCTGGGACGAACACGTCTTCGAACAGGACTTCGTTGAAGTCGTGCTCGCCCGCCATCGATATGATGGGGCTGACCGTGACCCCCGGCGCGCTCAAGTCGACGATGAGCTGCGACAGTCCCGCATGGCGGGAGCCGTCGGCAGGCGACGTTCGGACGAGGGCGATAATGTAATGTACGCGATGCGCATTCGTCGTCCAGATCTTGCGGCCATTGATGCGCCATCCGCCCTCGACCTTGTCGGCCCGCGCCTTGAGCGAGGCGAGATCGGAGCCCGCTTCGGGTTCGCTCATTCCAATACAAAAGTAGCAATCGCCGGCAGCGATTCTTGGGAGATAAAAACGCTTCTGTTCATCGCTTCCGAATTTCAGAAGCACGGGGCCCGATTGCCGGTCGGCGACCCAATGTGCTCCGACGGGGACGGCGGCGGCAAGCAACTCTTCGGTCACGACATAGCGCTCAAGTGCCGACCGCCCTTGACCGCCATATTGCGTCGGCCACGTAATGCCGATCCAGCCCTTCGCCGCGATGCGCTTCGTCGTTGCAACGTCGAAACCCATCCCGATACGCTCCGGCGGCGGCAAGTTTCCGGCCGCGCGTTGAGCGTCAATAAAGGCGCGAACCTCTTCGCGCAGCGTCTCGGCCGCTCCGGGAAGCTCCGGCAGATCCAGATGCAGGGATGTCGCGGACACCGATCTGATCTCAGGCCGTGATGTGCGATCCGCCGTTCACCGATAGATGCTGTCCGGTGATGAACGTTGCGGCAGGCGACAAAAGGAAAGCGATCGAGTTCGCGGCTTCTTCCTTGCTCAGGAAGCGTCCTAACGGAATGTTCGACAAATAGCGGTCCCGGAACTTATCGCTCCTCGCGACCTCGGTCATCTCGGTTTCGACGATGCCGTAAGCAACGCTGTTCACGCGTATGCCGTATCGCCCCCATTCCCGGGCGGCGCTCATCGTCAGTCCTAAGACGCCTGCCTTGGCCGAGCCATAATTGATCTGTCCGATCGTCCCCTTGCGGCCGGCATCCGACGAGATGTTGACGATCGCACCGGGATCAACCTCGCCCCCCTTAGCGCGCGCGATCATCTCCATGCCGACAGCTTGCAGCATGTTGAACGCCCCCGTCAGATTTACGTCGATGACAGCCTGCCAGTCGTCGGCGGTCATCTTGTCGATCATTGCCGTCCGCGTAATACCGGCGTTGTTGACCAGCCCGTGAACGCCGCCAAAACGACCCGCTCCATCAGCTACCGCCTTTTGCGCGAAATCCCGGTCAGTGACGCTTCCTGCCGCGACCATCGTCCGGCTGACGTCGAACTCGGCGAGGGCGGATTCGAGCTGCTCGGCACTCCGATCGAGAAGGATCACATTGGCGCCGAGATCGGATAGCAATTTCGACGTTGCCAAGCCTATGCCTTGGGCTGCCCCCGTAACCAGTATCGTGCGGTCGGATAGGTTCATTGGATTAGTCACGCGTCGCTCCGATACAGCCATGGCGATGCGGTATGCGCCTCAGCGGCAAAGGAGCAATGCGTGACGGCAATCCATCACGGGAGTGCTGGAAATGACGGGTGTCGCGACTATCCCGGGAGTGCCGCACCGCCATTTACCCTGAGGATTTGTCCCGTCACGAACCGGCTCGCATCGCTCGCCAGATAGAGCATCGCGTGTGCAATATCGGATGGCGCGCCGACGGCACCGATTGGAGAACGGGCACGATTTCGAGCGATGACTCCATCGAGTTGGTCTCGATCCAATCGGCTCGTACCGGTCAGGGGTGTCAAGACGAAGCCTGGCGCCACCGCATTGACCCTGATGTTTGCCGGACCGAGTTCGAGAGCGAGACTGCGCGTGAGCATGTTAACTGCAGCCTTGGTCATCGCGTAGGCAGATAGGCCGGCCATCGGCTGGTCGGCAGCATTGGAGGACACATTGATGATCGTTCCGCCGCGTCCGGCCATGGCGCGCGCCGCGGCGGAGCAACACCAGTAGACTGCATCCATGTTGATGCGCACGATGCGGTCATAATCGGATGCGGTCGCCTCCACGATGTGAAACATCGCGCCGATTCCGGCGATATTGGCCCAGATGTCGATGGGTGCAATCGCCCGGGCGAACTCGGTAAGGCTCGAAATCGCCTGACGATCTGTCAGATCGACAACGAACCCGTGCGCACCGATTTCAGCAGCTCTCGTTTCCACCTGGCCTGCATCGATATCGGCCATCACAACCGTTGCGCCCGCCTCGATGAGAAATCGTGCGGTTTCCAGTCCGATACCCGACGCGGCCCCCGTTATCACCGCGAGGCGGCCATCGAGCCGGTAAGCGTCGATCATTTACCCTTGAAACCGGGAGCGCGTTTTTCGACCGCAGCGGCGACGGCTTCATGCTGATCGTCGGTCTGCTGTACGACGGCCTGCATTGCCGCAGCGATTTCGAGTGAGGCCCCGAGGTCGAGGCGGGCTGACTCGCGCAGCAGCCGCGTGTTCAGACGGATCGAGTGTGGCGGGTGGCGCGCAATTCGCAACGCAAGCGCATTTGCCTCTTCGAGCAGGCGCTCGGGTGGCACCACGCGGGACACAAGGCCGATCTCCAGGGCGCGCGCGGCATCGATCGTGTCGCCCGTCAGGGCCATCTCGGCTGCCGCCGACGAGCCGATCGCCCGGTTCAAGAACCATGCGCCACCAGCAGCTGACGTCAGTCCCAGCTTGATAAAGCTCTCTGCAAATTTTGCGCCCTGCGACGCGATCCGCATTGTGCACATGGTCGCGAAGTCCATGCCGGCACCCATGGCCGCTCCGTTGACTGCCGCGATCGTCGGCACTTCGAGATCGTAAAGCGCCTTGGCGATCGTTTGAACACCATTCTGATATGTGCGCCGGATTTCAGCGGCATTCCCCGCGAAGTGATTGGCGCGAGCGTACATATCCTTGATATTGCCGCCCGCGCAAAACACGTCGCCCGCGCCGGTCAGGATTACGCAACCGACCGAAAGGTCCGCATTTATCGCCGCGCAGGCGGCAACGAGCTGGTCGGTCAGCGCGGGACTCAGCGCATTCCGCGTCGCCGGATCATCCATGGTGAGCGTGACAACCGCGCCTTCACGATGCATCGTTAGCACGTTGCTCATGCGTTTGCCTTTGCGGATTCGGGCTTGCCTACTTGTTCACGGGACTCGAGCTTCAGCACGGGGCCCTTGAATGCTTGCGGGTCGGCAAGGATGGCGCAGACATGTCGGCCGACTTCGGTGTCCATAACCCAATGTGGCTCGGCGATCTCGCGCTTGCGCTCGCCGTTGATCATTGAAATCAGCATCAGTTCGCGGATTTCGGCGCCCGATTTCCGTTCCTTTGCGAAACCGCGATACATCATTCGCTGGGCCGCCTGAAGCATCGAAAGCTGCGCCATCGTCGGGAGGATGAAGTCCGCTGTTCCGCCGCCAATTCCTATGAGCATGCCTTGCTCCGGCAACCGCGGGAGCATTACCTTGATCGCATTGAAATGTGTAAGGAGGTTTGTCGAATAGACCGCCGACATTTCTTCGGCATTCCATTCCATGAGGGGCTTCGTCGCGTTGGGCGCGTTGACAGCAAGGGCGACAGCGTCAATTCCCCCAAAGGGTTCTTGGGCGACGGACCACAGGCGCAAAGCTGCGTCCTCCGACGACAGGTCGCCGACAACGGTGGCGATGCCCGAGCCGTCGTCGTAGCGCTTCAGGCGACCGATGTCCCGGTCGGCGGCGACAACCTCGAGTCCTTCGGCGAGCGCGCCGCGCGCAATTCCCTGACCGATGTCGCCGCAAGCGCCGATAACCAATAGTCTCTTGAGCGTCATGTCCGGCTCCACATCCTTCACCGAACGTAGCGACGGCCGGCGTACTCTTCGAGGGGCAGAAACGTGTCAGCGCATATGTGCTAAGCTGCGAGCACCGTCGGCTTTTTCGCGTAGCGATCGAGAACGTCCTGCAGGCCGCTGGGTGCCGTCCGGCGTGCAGGCTTGTAGAACGGCGAAAGAATGACTTTGAGGTGCTCCTTGGCGCGACGCGCCGTCACATCCTGCACGTGCTTTTGCCGGGCGATCGACTGTTCGAGCTCAAGGGCACTCATTCCCTCGCGATCCTTGGCGAGAAGGTAGTCCTGGATCTTGCGAACGTAGGATCGCAAATGCTTCACCGCGTAAAAAAAGGCCCATATGCGATAGACGTAAGCGATCGGACCGGTGCCGAAAAGTGCGTGATAGACATTGTGTGCGACTTCGCGATGTTCAAATTCCTCGGCAAGATGCCACTTCCACAACTCGACCGCCTCGGCATCGGCTCCGTCGAGGAACTCGTCGAACTCTTCGTAATAATTGGTGACCGCAACCGAACTTACGGCCTCAAATCCTTCAGAATACGCGCAGTTGAAACGCAGTGACTTGGTCGCGAGAAACCGCACGTAGTCCGCTTCATATTCCTTCTCGATTTCCAGCATGCCTTCATAACCGGTGGCACGAAGCGCCTTGTTGAACGCAAGGTGCTGGCGGCAATGTTGCATCTCCTGCTTGATGAAAATGCCGAGTTCGCGGTGCAGCCGTTCGTGCTTTGCCGGGAGTGCCGCCTGCGCACGTTGCATAACCTTGACAAGGTATGGCTCGATATAGGCGGGTACGACCGACGCCGCGTTTTGCATCTGGGCAAACTCGCGGTTTGGTGCCCAGTGCGCACGGACCTTTGAAAAGTCCCATTTGGGAAACCGCACTTCCATACCACTCTCCGAAAGCATTATTGTTGTCCGGTGCGAAAAATAACAGTTTGTCGGCTTTTCCGCAATTTTCGTTTCTTAAATCTCATATGTGATGGCCAGAATATGGACAGCACGGATATGATGGCGCAAATGTGGATAGCCGGACTCGAAGAAGTCCCGCATGAGGAGAGCGAGCATGGCACGACGCCGAACGAATCCGTTGCGCGAGCGCATTCAGGCACGCGCGCCCATCGAGCAAAAAACTGTTAAATCCGCGGGCAGGGTACTAGAGATTCTTGAATACTTCGATGACCTTCAGCGCCAATCGACCGTGATGGAGATTGCAGATGCGCTTGGTTATCCGCAGTCGAGTACTTCAGCGCTGCTGCGAAGCCTCGTAAGCCTGGGCTATCTCAATTATGATGCGTTTGCACGGACTTACATCACGTCCAGCCGCGTCGCTTTGCTGGGAAGCTGGGTGAATTCCGATTTCTTCGCCGAAGGTACCATCATCTCGATGATGAAGGAACTGAACGAGCGCACTGGCGACACCGTTGTTCTCGCCGTCCGCAATGGGCTTCACATCCAGTATATTCATGTCATCCAGGCGACCAGCCCGGCCCGACTGCACATGACGCTCGGCACGGTTCGTCCGATTGCTGCGTCGGGCGCGGGTTTCGCATTTCTGAGCACGATGACCGACAACGAGATCACCCGGCTTGTCATGCGAATCAATGCCGAGGCCGAAGAGGGGCAGGAACTCATCAAGGTCCGCGACCTCCTCGAGGAGATCGCCGTAATCAGGCGCAAAGGCTACGCCTTCACGTGCGACATGGTGACGCGGGGAGGGGGAATTATCGCCGCGCCGCTTCCGCGCATCAGCGGCCAGCAGCGCATGGTTGTCGGCATTGGCGGCATCTCTGAAGTCATGCGTGGCCGCGAGGAGGAACTGTCGACGGTATTGATGGAGCAGGTCGACGCGCGGTTCGGACGCGCAAGTCGCAATGTCGTGCATCTGCCGACACCGCTCCGTGAAGTGCCTCGGGAACTGTCCAGAATGCAGGCGTTCTGAGCGGCGCGCGGTCAACAGGATTTCTAAATGGCTGACTTAACGACGGGGGCAGCGCCATTGGCCGGCCGCCGTGTCCTCGATCTGTCGCGCGTTCTTGCCGGACCGTGGTGCACGATGGTCCTCGCCGACCTTGGCGCCGACGTGACGAAAGTCGAGCACCCGAACGGGGGAGACGACACCCGTCATTGGGGGCCGCCTTATACGGGAGGTGAATCAGCATATTATCTATGCGCCAATCGGAACAAGCGCAGTATCGCGCTCGATCTCTCGAAGGCGGCGGGGCAGGCGATCGTCCGAGCGCTCGCTGCGGAGGCCGATGTTCTCGTCGAAAATTACAAGCTCGGTGGCCTGGACAAATACGGACTCGATTACGCGTCGATCACGGCGATCAACCCTCGCATCGTCTATTGTTCAATTTCGGGCTACGGGCGGGCGTCACCGATCGCCGATCGGCCCGGCTATGATTACGTTATTCAGGCCGAAGGCGGGCTCATGTCGGTGACCGGCCCCGTTCGGGGCGAGCCGATGAAAGTGGGTGTCGCGGTCGCCGACCTGTTTACCGGAATGGCGGCAGCGCAGGCAATCCTGGCGGCGCTCATCGCCGCTGATCGCGACGGGTCCGGCCAGCATCTCGATATCGCGTTGTACGACTGTCAATTGTCGATGCTCGCCAATGTGGGCAGTGCTGCACTTGTGGCCGATACCGAACCGAAGCGCTACGGCAATGGTCACCCGACCGTGGTGCCCTACCAGCTGTTCGACACGAGCGATGGTCAAGTTGTGATCGCCGTGGGGAACGACGGGCAGTTTTCATCGCTGTGTAACAGATTGTTGGAGCGACCCGATCTCGCGACGGACGAGCGCTTTGCGCGAAATACGGACCGGGTCGCCAACCGGGACGCCCTGCTGGCCGAAATCGTCCCCCTCGTTGCGCGACGACCGACAGCCTGGTGGCTGGAAGGTCTGCGGTCGGTCGGTGTCCCGACAGGCGCGGTCCGCGGCGTCCGCGCAGCGCTCGAGGCGCCTGAAAGCATCGCGCGAGGAATGGTCAAGACAGTCCCGCACCCGACCGCCGGCGAGGTGACCTTGATCGCGTCGCCGTTGAAAATGGATCGTACGCCTGTGGTCGAGCCGATTGCCCCGCCGACGCTCGGACAGGACAGTCGCCGAGTTCTTGCAGAGCTTGGTTACGACGCGTCGGTTGTCGAACAACTTATAGCCGACGGGATCGTCGCCTGAGTGAAGGGCGGGCGGGCATATATGTGATGATAGTGACAGCTTGATCCACGACATTTGAGAAACGGACACAATGTTAGTTAAGAGGGTCGCAGGAGAGCGCGCAGCATGTCAGGCATCGACGTCGTTATTTCAGGTATCGGCCAATCTGCCGTAGGGCGGAAGCTTCCGCAGTCGGGGCTGGAACTCACGATTGATGCGTCGCTCGAAGCGATAGCCGACGCCGGGCTGTCAGTTGCCGATATCGACGGTCTCGCCACCTTTCCCGGGAGGAGGGCCGACGCAATCCCCTTCTCGCCGGTCGGAACGATGGACATCAAGGAGGCGCTCGATTTCAAACTCAGTTGGTTCGTGGGTGCCCTCGAAGGGTCGGCCCAATTGGGCGCGATCATCAACGCCTATGCAGCCATAAAGGCCGGACTCGCTCGCCATGTCCTCTGTTTTCGAACGGTAAAGGAGGGGTCGGGGGGCGCATCATGGAAGGAGAATTCCGAAATCCGGTCGCAGCGCAAGCGGATCGACGGCGAGTTTCAGTATATATTTCCGTACGATGCGATATCCGCGACCAATTGGCTTTCCCTCTACGCGCAACGACATTTCCACTCATATGGGACGACGCGAGAGGATCTGGGACAGATCGCAATCACCGAACGGGCGGGCGCGGTCGTCAATCCGAAAGCATTGTTTCGCACGCCATTGACGATGGATGAATATCTGTCGGCCCGGATGATATCTACCCCGCTCGGGTTGCTCGATTGCGACGCGCCAACGGACGCGTCGACCGTTATCATCTTGTCTGCCGCGGACGCGGTCGCTGATCGATCGCGGCCCACCATCAGGATAGATTCCGTCGGAGGCGGTATTTGTGGTCGTGCCGCTTGGGATCAAGCGGACATGCCCGACATGGCGGCGTTCGACGCGGGACGCATGTTGTGGAAGCGCACCGATCTCAAGCCCAAGGACGTCGACGTCGCATTGCTTTACGACGGCTTCAGTTTTCTCGCGCTTACATGGCTGGAGGCACTGGGCTTCTGCGGTGTGGGCGAGGGTGGTGCGTTTGTGCGCGACGGGCGTCGCATCGCGCGCGACGGGTCGTTGCCACTCAATCCGCATGGCGGACAGCTTTCAAGCGGTCGCACGCACGGGTTCGGGTTTGTCCATGAGGCGGTGACACAACTTCGCGGGACAGCCGGCGAACGGCAGGTGCCGAACGACCCGAAAGTTGCAGCGGTATCCAATGGCGGGGGTCCGATGGCGGGCGCGATGCTGTTGGTCCGCAACTGAGCTCAATCGAGAGGAAAACAATGACGGACGCGATTTGGTCGCCAGGCGAACAGACTACGGTGCTAGCGGAGCTGGAAAAGGCACTGGCACGGAGCGGTCCGGATTTCGACTTCATCGATTTTTCGGGCGAGAAATTCACGCTCGGCTTCCTTGACGCGCGAAGCACCAGTCTGGCGCACGGCTTGCGAGCGGCGGGTGCCAAACGTGGGGAGTGCGTGGTCTCGATCCTCGACAACTGCATCGAACAGCTATTGCTGCTTTTCGCGTGCTCGAAGATCGGCGCAATCCACGTCCCTTTGAACACTGCCTACAAAGGTGAATATCTTCGGCATCAGGCGTCGGATGCTGGCGGATGCGTGATCATCGCCGAAAAGGAATATGTAGATCGGGTGATCGCGATCGAAGCGGGACTGCCCGAAGCCAAAATACTTCTGGTGAAAGGAGAAATGCCGGAAACGGCTCCGAAGATCCTCGGAGTGCGAAGCCTGGACGATGCGTTTGCCCAGACCGAGGAGCCGACTGGCTTTGAGCCGGCCCCCTCCGACCTCGTGATGCTCATTTACACCGCTGGAACCACCGGTTTGTCGAAGGGCTGCATGATCAGCCACAACTATGTGTGCAACATGGCGCGCCAGCTCAAGACAGCGCAGAAATATTCGCCTGACGATGTCATCTGGACGCCGTTGCCTGGCTTCCACTTCAATCAATACACCGCGACCGTGATGCCCGCGTTAATGTCGGGCGCGCGCGCGGCGATCTTCCCGCGCTTCTCCGTGTCCAAATTCTGGCCCGAAATCGAGAGAACGGGCGCCACGGTCACGCAGATTCTTTCCTCCATGATACGTCTGATTGCTGAAGCGGCCCCGAACGAAGCGCAACAGCGATGCGTTGGTCAGCTACGCGTGGCCGCCGGTGCTCCGTTTCCGCCCGACCTTCAAGATATTTGGCGAGAACGTTTCAAACCCAAGTACGTACGCGGACCGGCAGGATATGGCCTCACCGAGTGCGCGATCGTCGTCAGCATCTCCATCGATGAATCGCAGCCCGGTCGAGCGTCGGGCCGTCGCAACGACGATTTCGACGTGCGGATCGTCGACGATAACGACCATGAAGTGCCCGCGGGCGAACCAGGTGAAATCATCGTGCGACCGAAGCGGCCCCACGTCATGTTCGAGGGCTATTGGAAGCGGCCTGCAGACACGTTGAAGGTTCTCCGGAATTTCTGGTTTCACACCGGTGATATCGGCAAGTTCGATGAGGACGGTTTTTTCTATTTTCTGGATCGCAAGAAGGACTACCTGCGCCGCAGGGGCGAAAATATCTCTTCGATGGAGGTGGAAGCGGTGTTCAGCCTCCATCCCGATGTTGCAGAAGTCGCCGTCCATGCGGTGCTTGCCGATCTTGAAGACGATGTGAAAGCAACCTGTACGCTCGTCGCTGGATCGACATTGAGTGCAGAGGAACTCTGTCGCTGGTCGGTCGATAACTTGCCTTATTTTGCGGTTCCCCGCTTCATCGAGTTCCGTTCTGAACTGCCGAAGAATCCGGTGGGTCGCGTCTTGAAATACGAGTTGCGGGACGAAGGAATAACGGCCGCGACGTGGGATCGCGAAAAGTCTCAGGTCGAGCTCGTCAAACGCTGACGCTTGGACACTTTACGACAAAAAGCGAATCGTGTAGTGAAAACCAACAACATGTCAGTTATGAGAGGATGGATGTCATGAAGCCCGTCGAGGATCTCGTCATCGTCAGCGTTGACGACCACATCGTTGAACCGCCCACGATGTATGATGCCCACCTTTCCGTGCAGCACAAGGCGATCAAGCCGGAACTGCGCAAGGACAAAAACGGCGCTGACTACTGGTTGTATGAGGGCAAGCGCACGGGATCGATCGGATTGAATGCCGTCGTCGGGCGCATGAAGGAAGAATATGGCTGCGAGCCCGTCTCCTTCGAACAAATGCGCAAAGGGTCATGGGACATCGACGCCCGCATCGATGATATGAATGCCAATGGCATCTTGGCATCGCTCAACTTTCCGAGCGTCGTGACCTTCGATGGCGGCTTGTTCCATCGCTTCGAAAGCAAGCAGAACGCCCTGACACTTCTGCGCGCCTACAATGACTGGCACATCGATGAATGGTGCGGTTCGCATCCCGGCCGTAATATTCCGCTGGCGATCGTTCCCTATTGGGATATCGCCGCGACGGTCGCTGAAATCGAGCGTGTTTCGGCCAAAGGCTGCCACGCAATCACCTTTAGCGACAATCCCTCCCTCAAAGGGCAGCCGAGCATCCACAACGAGCATTGGGAGCCGCTGTGGAAGGCGTGTGCCGATCACGATATGGTTATCAACATCCATATCGGATCCGGTGCACAAGCGCCGCACGCCTCGATGGAATCGCCGATCGATGCGTGGATCACGACCATGCCGATATCGATTGTGAATTCGGCGGCCGACTGGTTGCACTTGAAGGCGCTGCAGCGCTTCCCGTTAAAGGTTTCGCTGTCGGAGGGGGGCATCGGCTGGATACCTTATTTCCTCGAACGCGCTGACTTCGTGCACGAGCATCACAAGGCCTGGACGCATGCTGATTTCGGCGGCCGCAAGCCCAGCGACGTCTTTCGCGAGCATTTCCTCACTTGTTTCATCGATGATGCATTCGGGCTCGAAAACCTCGACAAGATCGGCGAGAACAACGTCGCGTACGAGTGCGATTATCCTCACTCAGATACGGTATGGCCGGAATCGGCCGATCGGCTGCGCGGGACGCTCGCCGGCATATCAGACACGGCAATCGAAAAAATCACTCATGGAAACGCATTGCGTCTGTTCAATTTCGACGCATTCGGAATGATGGGTGGCCGCGACAACTGCACGGTCGGAGCGCTGCGCAAGGCTGGCGCTCACGTGAACACGGCCCCTCAGTCTTTCGGTGGTCCAGCGCCGCTCGAACCGGGTCAGGTTCGTCGCCGCGTGACGTCGGGCGACATCACCAAGATGTTCACCGAAGTCGCCAAGAGCGACGGCGAGCTGGAAGCAGCCTGATATGGACGGCTACCAGCGGATGCTTCCGCTGCTCACCGACGATAACCGCTTCTACTGGACAAGCGGCTCGGACGGTGTGCTGCGCATGCTCCGCTGCGGAGATTGCGACTTTTGGGTCCATCCGCCGCAGCCGATTTGCAGCAAGTGCCTCAGCAAGAACCTGTCGCCTTCGGCTCTGTCGGGCAAGGGCGAGATTTTCAGTCTGACGTTGAACTGCAAATCATGGGGTCCCGGACTCGACGTGCCCTATGCAATTGCGATCGTTCAACTCGACGAGCAGCGGGGGCTGCAGCTGACCAGTGGAATTCGCGGTATCGGTGCCGAAGCGGCGCAGATCGGCATGCGCGTCACCGTGACCTTTGAACAAGACGAAGACGTGTGGCTTCCGATGTTTGTTCCAGACGAACGCTCGATGGCCGCTTGAACCAACATTACATTCAGATGGGAAAATGTCATGGCAATCCAGACGTTACTTGAGCGGCAACCGGAAACCCGTTCGCTGGGATATGCAGTCTATGATGGCGACGGCCATTTGTATGAAACGCAGGATACGTTTCGACGCCACCTGCCGAAGCAATTTCACAGCAATTTTCAGTATGTCGAAGTCGAAGGCAGGACAAAACTCGCGATCAACGGACATATCAGCGAGTACATTCCAAATCCTACGTTCGAAGTCGTTGCGGCGCCGGGAACGCACGAAATCTGGTATCGTGGCGAAAATCACGAAGGCAAGACGCTGCGTGAACTTACCGGCGTACCGCTGGCTTATCAGCCAGAATTCGGCGAACCCGAGGCCCGCCTGAAACTGCTCGACGAGCAGGGTGTCCACGCCCAGCTGATCTTTCCGACGCTCGCGTCGATCATCGAAGGGCACATGGGCAACAACGTCGAGTTGATGGCCGCGCTGGTTCACTCGCTGAATGCATGGGTCCTCGACGAATGGTCGTTCAATTACAAGAACCGGCTTTTCCCGTGTGCCTATATTTCACTTGCCGATGTCGATGCAGCCTGTGCCGAGCTAGAGTGGGCGTTGAAAAACGGTGCTAAACACATCCTCATCCGCCCTGCGCCCGTACCCGGCGTCTTCGGTTCGCGCTCGCCAGGTGCAGGTGAATTCGACAAGTTCTGGGCGCGCGTCAACGAGTCTGGCGTGTTTGTCGTTCTTCACGTCTCGGACAGCGGTTACGACCAAATCTATCGCTGGTGGGGCAGTGGCGGCAAGGAAATGGTGGCTTTCGATCGTGGCGATCCGTTGAAGGCGTGCATGGATTCTCAGGGTCGCGCGGTCGCCGACATGATCGCCGCACTGATCTCTCACGGCGTGATGGACAGATTTCCGAAGATTCGCTGGCTGTCGGCCGAAAACGGCTCGATCTGGGTTCCGCACCTTATGAAAATGTTCAAGCGGGCCTATGGCCAGCTCCCGAAGAGTTTCCGGCGCGATCCCGTCGAGACCTTCCGCGAGTGCGTCTATGTCGAACCCTATTACGAAGAAGATCTGACAGAGTTGCGCGAGCACGTCTCCGTCGACCGAATGATCTTCGGAAGCGATTGGCCGCACGCAGAAGGGCTGTCTAAGCCCCTCGATTTCCTGAACGAGGTCAAGGACTTTACGCCCGCCGAACAGGAAATGTTCATGGGCGGCAACTTGAAGGGCCTGCTCGACGGAAAGCGCTGAGGCGAGCGCTCACCACGAGCGGTAGAAAGGTCCGGGCGTTACCCGCTCGGGTCTTTTTATGCTTGATTTGCAGCCAAGCGTCGCCGTTCACCCAAAAGAACGTTAGCCGGGGTGAAGAGCAGCGCCAGAATATCCGCTTCGGCCTGTTGCAGATCTTGGGCGCTCAAAATACCGGGACTGTGACGCATCGTCGCCGGGCGCGCGGCCATCCGCTCAATGGCAGAGTAAATAACGACGCTTCGCGCGAAAGCGGATTTCGGATTGAGGTCGTCGGGATGCGCCGCGAGCATCCGGTTTGCGATCGCGTTGATGAGCGGCATGGCCGTGGCCTGCCTGAGCGCCACAAATTCGGGATGGGCGCTGTCGGCAAGATAGTTGCGAACCGTCAAAATTGCCCGATGACGCTCCCAATAGGCTGAAAAGGCGTCGATGAAGCTCTTTGCCTGCTCGGCCGGCGATGCGGCATCCCACGTAGCACCCAGTGCGTCATGGACATCCTGAAGATCCTCGCCCGCTTCATTGCTCAAAGCGAGCAGGATTTCGTCCATATCTTTGAAATAGAGATAGAAAGTCTGGGAAGCGAGGCCGGCCGCCCGCGCGATAGCGCTCGGACTTATTTTGTGCGCGGGGTCGACGGCAATCAGGGCCCGCGTCGCATCCATGAGACGGCGTCGACTCTCGGCACCTTTGCGGCCGATCGACTGGCCGTGCTTGTTGATCTCATTCATGCGCCGGAGGAACCGTGCACGGCGCCGTGTGTCAAGTATCGCGGGTCAATCAACCCCTGGATTTGGGCATTCCAAGCGATTTCTCGGCGATTATGCTGCGATGGACTTCGCTGGTACCCCCATAGATCGTCATGGCGAGCGCCCGTCGCATCGTCACTTCGACCATGTCGAGGTCGTGGTCCAGTCCCCGAACCAGCGACGCCGGTGCGGCTACCGCGACGAGCGCGGAGCCATCCTCGTACATCGTGTCGGTCGTGAACATCTTGGCCATCGGACCGAAGCTCGGATCGTGAATCCCTTCGACGTCTGCCCAGATCTGACGCCGGCAAAGCACCTCTGCTACCTCGCTTCGCGTTGCGGCCTTGGCAAGGACACGCCGTACGGTCGGATCGCCAATCGGCGCACCATCGTTAAACCGCGGCTTGCGTGCCCATGCGACAGCGTGCTTGATCATTGCGGTCTGCGCAGCATGATATCCTGCGCCGCCATGCTCGAATCCCAGAGCGGAGGACATTACGCGGGCACCATCGCCGACATCGCCAATCCGATACTTGTCGGAGATGCGAACATCCGTCCAATAGACGATGTTCGTACGCTCATCCTGCAACGTATAGACAGGGTGAATTTCGACGCCGGGTTCGTTGAGCGGCATGACAAACATCGTCAGCCCCTCGTGCTTCTTCCCGCTGCTGTCCGTTCTCGTCAGCATAAGGATGTAGTTCGCGTTATGCGCGTTGGTGGTGAACATCTTTTGACCGTTCATCACCCAGTCGTCGCCGTCGCGAACGGCGGAAAACCGCGCCCCGAACACGTCCGAACCAGAGCCTGGCTCCGAGAACCCGAGCGCACCCAGCGCGTCGCCCTTCAGGATCGCCCCGAGAATTTCCGCTTTGGCTTCGGGTTGCGACCAGAGCTGCGTCATGTTGGCCACGAACTCAGTGACCGACGTCGGTGTTCGCGTCCAGTTCAAGTCTTCCCACAACGGGGCAGCCGCCATAACCTCGTAGCGCGAACGTGGCGCTTTCCCGTCGACCGAGATGTCGGGAAATGCGTAGCCAGCCTCCGCCATCTTCTTGTGAAAACCGGGATGATGGCCCGAGGTCGAATGATGAACCTTCTTCTTAACGTCCTCGGTCATATTTCCGACGACGAAAGCTCGGAGTTCGGCTGCGTAGGCTTCGGCCTGATCGCCATAACCGAATTCAATTTCAACATCACCAGCGGCCGGTAGCGCGACCTTGGCACCATCCCACAGGCGCTCAGCCACGGCATCGAGCTCTGCCTGAGGATTGCCCGCGAGCAGGCTCAGAAGCTTGGCGCGCCGGAAATAGAGTTGAATGTCATACTCCAGGCTGAGGCCGTAGCCACCAAAGGTGCGAACGGCGTGCTGGATTGCCCCCTCGACGGCTTGGCCGGCCCACCAATAGGCCATCGAGATCGCCGCGGCCGCGTCATCGTGGCCTTGGGCAACCGACCAAATCGCGCGCCACACAAGCAGCTGTGCCCCGTCCACATCGGTGGCGGAGCTCGCCAAGGGATGGGCGATGCCTTGAAACGTGCCAATCGGCTTTCCGAATTGGACCCTCTCGACGGAATAGGCCGCCGCCATCTGGAGCGCCTGACGTCCGAGACCGGCGAGCGCGGCCGCCGTCAATAGCTTCCATTCCTCGATTGCCGCTTCATAAAACTTTCGTGCTTCTTCGCCTTTCACGAGAACCGTGCGATCCGCCGTCGACAGGTCGATTACGGCGAGCGGAGAATCGGCGATGTTCTTCGCCAGCTTAACGTTGGCCGGTGCCGAGATGGCGATAAGTTCGTCGCCGTCGAGCGCGAGGATCGTCTCCGCGATTGCACCCGCTGGCACAATTTGCTCGCGGCGTGGCGCGACCGGCGTCAGCGCCAAGGTCAAAATCCCGTCTCGCGGCTGTGAGCCCGATCGTGCGAGCAACGCGGTGGCGACCATCGATTCAATGACCGGCGCCGACGCAAGCCGCCTACCGGCCTCTTCGGCGACGATCGCCGCATCGAGCAGCGTCGAGCCTCCGTCCTCCGGGCTGATCGCACGCATCGCCACGATACCCATGTCCACGAGCTGCTGCCACAAATCGCGGTCGAAGCCGGTCTTTTCCGCAGCGCGAACACGTTCAGGCGTCGACTCATCGGCGAAGAGCCTGACCACAGTATCCTTCAGGAGAGTTTGGCTCTCGGAGAGGTCGAGCTTCATGGGATCTCAAGCCTTCTTGTTGGCCTTGGTCATCTCGTCGAGGTTGGCGAGCGTTGCGCGTCCGTCGGCGGCCCAGGCGTTGGCATGGCCGAGCGAGTGGGTGTCGAAGCACGCCTGGATTGCGGCATATTGTCCCATGATATCCATGGTCTGATTGACAGCGCGCTTTGCCATCATCAGGCCGTGGGGGTGCATCTTGGCGATATCATTTGCCATTTCCAAGGTTGTGTCGTGCAGTTGGTCAAGCGGAACGACCTTGTTGAGCATTCCGATCTTTTCTGCTTCTTCGGCGTTCATCCAGCGTGCGGTAAACAGCATTTCCTTGGCTTTGCGAGCGCCGAACTCCCAAGTGTGACCATGGTATTCGACGCCGCCAATCGCCATCCGGACGACCGGATCCGAGAACCGGGCGTTGTCGGCCGCGACGATCAGATCCATGGGCCAGATCAGCATTAGACCGGCAGCGACGCACGCGCCTTGGACGGCTGCAATTGTCGGCTTCGGGATGTTGCGCCATTTTTGGGCGTAACCGAGAAAGTGTTTCGCTTCCCAGCGGTACATGCGCATCAAGCCATTCTCGCCCACATCGTCGAACATCGACGCCCAAGGCTCAAGCTTGACGACCTCCGCCGAGATATCGTGGCCGGCAGAAAAATGCTTACCAGTTGCGTTGAGGATAATAACCCGAACCTCATCGTCCGCGGCTGCCTCGTCGAACGCCGAGTCTAGTTCGGCGAGCAAAGGCGGATTCTGGGCGTTGTTTGCTTCCGGGCGGTTCAGGGTGATGATCGCAACACGATCACGAACTTCATACAGGACAAGACTCATCGCAATTCCTCTCCGCGCCGGGTTAGCGCATTGGCATTCGGATGGCGCCATCCAGACGGACAGTTTCGCCGTTAAAATAGCCGTTTCGTATCATTTCGAGGACAAGGCTGGCATATTCGGCCGGGTCGCCGAAGCGCTTTGGGAAGGGTACCGAGGCTTCCAGGACGCTGCGAACATTGTCTGGCACGCCTAGCATTGGCGGCGTCGCGAATATGCCTGGCATGATCGTGTTTATTCGGATTTCGGAACCCGAAAGATCACGTGCGATTGGCAGGGTCATACCCACGACGGCGGCCTTGGACGCCGCATAAGCGGCTTGTCCCATTTGACCGTCCTGGGCGGCCGCCGATGCGGTGCAGACGATCGCCCCGCGCTCACCGTCGATCGGATCCAGCGTCAGCATTCCGGCGGCCGAGCGGGTAATACATCGAAACGTTCCGACAGTATTTACCATCAGGACCCAGGCGAACTTGTCACTGGGGAAATACTTGATCTCGCCGGTCTTTTTATCGATCCCGGCGGTCTTAATGCTGTTGCCAGTCCCGGCGCAGTTGACGAGAATGCGTTCCTGGCCGTTTGCGTCGCGAGCCTTGGCGAATGCGGCATCTACCGAATCGTCCGACAAGACGTCGACTTGGCAGAAAGTGCCACCGATCTCGGCGGCAATCCGTTCGCCGGCTTCATCATTAAGGTCGAAGATCGCGACCTTGACACCGGTGAGCGCAAGCGCCTTGGCAGTCGCGTACCCAAGTCCGGACGCGCCGCCGGTGACGACTGCGGAAAGTGATGAGTCCAGCTTCATGCGTACGCTCCAGATAGCTGCGGCGATTGATTCAACGCAGCTCTAGGCCAAGCGACTATGCTCGGCAGGACCCTGGCGCAACATGATCGCGTCCAAGCGCATGGTTGTGATGCGTTGCTTGAAAAGGGCCACGAGGAGGGGCGTGTCCGTCCACCTGGGACATCGCATATTGGATGTTTTTCCGGGCAATTTGCGCTCGTTCGAGCTCAGCCTCAAAGCGTTCCTCACGCTGAGGAAGGACAGTCATGACTCGATCGATCGTCACAGGTGGATTTGGGGTTCTTGGGGCAGCGGTTGTCAACGAGCTTCTCGCGCAGGGCCATCGCGTCGCAGCCATCGACCTGGCGCCCGCTCCCGCGGGATCAGCGGCAACGGTCTCGATCGGCGGTATCGACATGACAGACGAGAGCGCCGTCGCCGCTGCTTATGCCGACGCCGCGACCGCGTTGGGCGGTCTCGAGGGTTTGGTAAACGTAGCGGGAGGATTCACATGGGAGCCTGTCGAGACCGGTAGCGCCGCGACCTGGGACTCGATGTACGCCATGAATGTTCGCACGGCGGCCATTTCGTCCCGCGTAGCGCTGGCGCATCTCTCGGCGGGCGCGATCGTCAACGTCGGCGCCGCAGCTGCCACAGGTCCGGGGCCGGGTATGGCGCCCTATGCTGCATCCAAGGCGGGCGTCATGGCATTGACGGAAAGCCTCGCTGAAGAGTTGCGCACGCGCGGCATCCGCGTGAATGCGATTCTTCCGACGATCCTTGATACGCCGGCCAATCGCAGGGCGATGCCGGATGCCGACACCAGTGAATGGGTAGATCCTGCGAGTGCTGCAAGGGCAATCGGGTTTTTGCTTTCGCCGGCCTCTGCCGCCATCACCGGTGTCGGCATTCGTCTTTCCCTCGGCGGCTGCGCGCCGTAGGGGAATTCGATGAGCAACGCTGCCACTCAGGCCCAGGCTTCTGGCGGCCAACAACTCGGTCGCAAAGGCCGGGAAACGCGACAACGCTTGATGGACGCGGCATTCAGGCTTCTTGCAGAGGTCTCGCCGCTCGAACTAACCGCGATGGCGATCGCCGCTGAAGCCGGGTCGGCGCCGGCAACTTTCTACGTTTATTTTCGTGACGTTCAGGACATGCTTTTTGCCATGAGCGAGGTCGCGACGCTGGACATGATCGATGTCTTTTCAGCGATGGATGTTTTTCATGACAATAGCCGAGCAGCGGAGGACAGCGAGGCGTTCCTTGAGATGCTTGCGGACCAATGGGACCGACACGGCGCCATCCTCTACTATCGGATGATGGAAGCGGATCGTGGCGATCCGCGTTTTGCCCGTTTGAGAGGACGATGGGCCGAAGCCGTTCTTGGACGTTTTACAAAACTTCTAAAGCAGGCCGCGCACTTGCAGCCGCCCCTCGATTCTGCTGATGCTTACGCGGAGGGCATCGTTCTCTTCGCCTCGATCGAAAGGTTGGCAGGCGCAATCCAGCGAGAGCCTGGCCTCAAAATCTCACCGGCAAAGATGCGCGCCGCCCAGGCCCGCGTTCTAACCAGGATGCTTGCTTCAGAAACGTGAAGCCGCGTGGCATGCCGGCCTTATGCTTGCTAGATGCCGAGTTGCGCCTTGGTCATTGACGTCTTGAGCCGAGCGCCGTCCATGCTCACCGACGCCAGCGGAACGCGGTACATCTTCATCTGAACCGTGAAGGTCACCATGCCGCGGGACGAATTGACCTCGTAGACCTTGCCAAGAACACGCCCTTCGGCGTCCACAAGTACTTGATTCTTCTTGATCTGCAATTCGGTGGGTGCTGTGCTCATTTCCGGCGCCGCGAGGGCCGGCGCCGATGCCGACAGAAACACTGATATGGTCAGTGCGAGCGTAAGCATTTTCATGGAATTTTCCCCGTTCAATCCGTCTGCCCTGTCGCAGAAGTCCCGGCTGTGGCGCGCATACGTGGCGGATGCAACAAATATATGACGAACCGTCAAATTAAAACATCAGTGTGTCCGTTTTTCATAAGCGATTACCGTATTTGAGGAGGAAGTCGGCGACCGCATCGACAAACTGATCGTTCTTGTCTCCCGCAACCATATGGTCCGCCGATGCGATGTCGACGACCTCGGCGTGCGGTGCAAGTTGCCGAAATTCGGCGACGCTTTCGGGACTGACGACAGCACTCAGTCCGCCGCGGATCAGCAGCGTCGGAATGGAGACAGCGCGCGCGGCGTTTCGAAGCCGCTCGGCATCATGAAGAAACTCCGACGACGACACTTCGCGATCCGTGAATTTGGGGTCCCAATGCCAATGATATCGGCCATCGCCGCGCAGACGCAAATTTTTGAGCAGTCCTTTCGGATCGCGTGGGCGCGCGCGGTGCGGCTGGTAGGCGGCAACCGCGTCGGCAGCGTCTTCGATCGATGCGAACCCGTTCGGGCTCGCACGCATGAATTCTCCGATTTGCGCGGCGCCCGCGGCCTCGATCCGTGGTGCCACGTCGACGAGCACCAGCCCCGCAGCGACCGTCCGACCCTCGCCGACAGCAACCAGCGACGCCAGTCCGCCTAGTGAAGCGCCGACCAAAAAGGGCGGTCGCCTCAGACCGCGTAAGACCGTCACGACGTCGTCGACGAAGCGATCGAGACGATAATCGCCGTCGGTTGACCAGCCGCTCTCGCCATGACCGCGAAGATCGAGGGAAATGACACGGAAGCCTCGGTCGGCAAGCACGCTAACCGCACCGCGCCACGAGAACCGCGTCTGGCCCCCGCCTGGAAGGAGTACGACTGGTATGCCTTCCAACGGGCCTCCCACGTCTCCGGCGATCGACACTCCGGCACCTTCGAACATCGTTTTCTTCAAGCGGCGATCCTCCGGTGAAACGAAAACGGCGGACCTTTCGGCCCGCCGTCATGATCTAACCTGCCAAAGCGTGTCAGAATTTCACGCGAGCCTGCACGCCGTACATGCGAGGCTCGGCGTAGAAGACCGAGTTATATCCCGCCGACGTCGCCGTATTGGCGCCGCCCGTCGAATATTCTTTGTCGAAAAGATTGCGGACGTAGACGCCCACGCTGACTGGGGTTCCCGCGATATCGCGGATATCAACGCGCGCGTTCACGACTGTGTAAGGCTCCTGGCTCAGCGTCAGATCGGTCTTGAACGGACTAAAAAAGGTCCGGCTTGCATGATAGGCATCGATATTGAACGCTGCGACGCCAAGACCCTCGACCGGGGCTTCATAGCTGATGCTCCCTCCGGCCGAAAACTGCGGCGCATAGGGGAAGGCAACGTCCGAGGGTGCCGCGGGAAACGCATTAGCGGCGACCAGAATGGCGGGCGTGCCCGTCTCCAGATATTCTTCATCATTGTACGTAACGAAGCCGGCCAAGGTTAGTCCCCGGGTTGGCACGACGGTGAAATCGACATCGATGCCCTGGACCCGCGCCTTGCCTGCGTTGATGATAATCGTGCCGCCCGAAGGGTCGTTGAGCGGATTGCCGTCGCCATCGAAGTTGTTGTTGGTCCCGTTCACGCCACGCTGGGTACCTTCGTAGGTGCCGCGGAAAAGATCGATGTTGAACGTCCCGCGCAGGCCTCCCGTCGACCATTTTGTTTTCATGCCGATCTCGGCATCGACAACGGTTTCAGGTGTGTAGCTTTGGAAGGGAACCAAAGTGCCGCCAAGGATTGGGGTATTGACGCCGCCTGCCCGGTAGCCGCGTCTCACGGTACCGTAGAGGAAGACGTTCTCGCTGGCCTGATAATTGACCCCGACGTTCCACGTCCATGCATTCGAACTTGCTCCAACGAGCGTGCCCTGCGTCGAAACGGGCGCGCCGTTGACGGTAATCGAGCCGCCATTCACGCATTGATCGTATGTCGAGATCGGCGTCGTCGAGGGGACGTACGGGCTTGTCGCGGCGTAACCTTTCGCGCAGGCCGTCGTCTCGTCCCAAGTGTGACGCGCGCCGAGATCGATCTTCAAGCCGCCGCCGAAATCATACGAGGCTTGGCCGAAGATGGCCTTGCTTGTCTGGGTCCGGTAGCTTTGCACGACTGATGGCGGCACGAGGCCGATGAACGGAGCCAGGATCAGGCCACTCGGTCCGTTCGGCTTCGACTTGAGGTAGAAGCCGCCCACGATCGTTTCGAGATGTCCATCTAGGAACGAGCCCTGGACCTGAAATTCTTCGGTCAGCTGGTTGAAGTTTTGAAGGTTCTCAGCTGTCGTCAGGCCCATTGCGGTGCCGTCGGTGTCGATGACGTTGTACTGATGCGCTGTCCGAATGCCGAAGATGTTCTTGAGCGTGATGTTCCCCAAGTCGAGCGTCGTGGTGTTCGACAGCCCCGTGGCTTCGGTTTGCAGGGTTTCGATCTGACCTGACAGGTTCTTTCGCACACCCTGTGCCTGCTGCTGCGCAAGCGCCAAGTCTACGTCGCAGGCCGCCGAGGTCCCGCAATCGAAACGGGTATTGAAACCCGGGCGCCGCGGCGTGATCGCGCCGGGATAAACATAATTGAAAACGGCACCGTCACCTGCGCGGTCCCATTTGACATAGTCGTAGACCGTCACGTTGCGAACCGGGCCTGCCTCGAGCAACAGTGAAACCCGGAAAGCCAAGTCGTTTTTGTCGTCGAGGTCCTGGCCGGTGTTGACTGACGTGGTGTAGCCATCGCGCTTGTCTTTGCGCCCAGCGACGCGAATCGCGATGTGATCGGCTAGGATGGGGACATTGAGCGCACCTTCGGCCTCGATCTGATTATAGTTTCCATAGCCGCCCATCAGATAGCCGCCGATTTCATAGTCAGGGGCCTTGGGATAGACGAGAAGGGCACCGGAGGTAGAGTTGCGGCCGAACAGGGTTCCCTGCGGACCTTTCAGCACCTGAACCGAAGCCAGGTCATAAGTCGGGATGATGCTCGCGACATAGGGGAGGGGCACATCTGCGAAATAGGTGAGGACGGGCTGTGCGGCGTCGCCAAGATTGGCGCGGCTCTGCCCGCGGATGACGACCTGCGGATTTGCGGAGCCGCCCGAGCGGCCGAAATTCAGACCAGGCGTCGCCTGCGTCAGTTGCTCGAGCGATGTGATTGACCGGTTTTCGAGCATGGAATTGTCGAACGCCGTGATCGCGACCGGTACGCGGGATAGCGCTTCCTCACGGCGACGCGCCGTAACGACGATGTCGGCCGCACCGGTCTCTCCATCCTGCGCGCTCAGATCTTGCGGAGCCGTGGCAACGGCTTGGGCCGGCGTGGCGGCGGTAAGCATCGACGGTGTGATGGCGATGGCGGCGGCAGCGCAGCTCAAGAACAGTGCGCGCTTACTTACGAAGTTCATATCCCCTCCCATGGGTGGTGTCGTCGGAGGCCGGTTTCTGTGTTCGGCTGCGAAGGAACATACAGCATGTCCGTTGTTGGGCCATGGTCGAGCCGCTATTCAGCACATCCGTGTTGACGGTCCGTCGAGAATTGCGCCGCGTCCCAGATATGCCGCTGCCTGATGCCTAGCCATCTGCCACTGTCGTGCGCCGCATGTCGCGGCGGAAGATGTCGTCGCGAAACGGCGTCGCCCGGTGCAAGGTGCAGCGATTGTCCCACATGAGCAGGTCGCCGTCGCGCCATCTGTGCGCGAAGACAAATTCCGGCCTGGCGACGAATGCCATGAGCTCATCCAGCAGCGCGCGGCTATCGACCTCGTTCCAGCCGACAATACGCTCCGCATGCGACGCCAGATAAAGCGCCTTGCGGCCAGAAGGATGCGTCCGAACCAGGGGGTGCTCCGCCCCTGGCAAGTTTTTCAGTTCGTCCGGACTAAGCGCCGGCGCTCCGGCAAGCATTCGCGACCGCGCGAGCGTATGGAATACGCGGATCCTACCGGCTGTCTCGCGGAGCTTCGGCTCGAGCGCGTCATACGCAGCGCGCGCATCGGCAAATTCGGTATCGCCACCTTCCGGAGGGAGCGTTCTTGCCGCAAGGAACGTGTAGCGGCCCGGGGGATCGCGGAACGAACTGTCCGTATGCCACAAAAGCGCAGGTTTCTGGAGCTGGCGACGCCGATCGTTTGCCGCCAAGCGATCGCCATTGTCATCGACGTTGGAGATGTCACTCAGTTCCTCACGTTTCAGACGCCGTTCGGTATCCGTTCGATGAACAGTGATTGAGCGCTGGACAGGGCCAAAATTCGCCGAGAACGCAATCTGGGCGTCGTCGGTTACTGCTGCCTGTTCGGGAAAGACGAGGACGGCATAACGATCGATCGCATTCTGAATCGATGACACTTCTGTCGGCGCCAAGGGTTTAGAAAGATCGATGCCGGTGATCTCGGCCGCAAAATGCCGGTGAAGAGGGCGCAAGTTCATCGTGCTATCTCGATCACGATCTTTCCGGCTGCCCGTCGATCGCCGAGCATTGCCAGTCCCTCCGGCGCGCGTTCCAGTGGCAGTTCCAGCGACACATGCGGGCGAATGCGTTTCGCGGCGAAGTGTGCAAAGACTTCGTCGAGATAAATTTGGCGGGTCCTTAAGTCGCGGCGCGAGAAATCACCATAAGAGACGCCGATGATCTTCGCGCTTTTTAGAAGGGTGAGATTGAGCGGCAAAGCCGGAATTCCCGCAGTGAATCCCGCGACTAGATATCGTCCCTGCCATTCGATCGCGCGGATGGCGGACTCGGTGTATGGCCCCCCAACGGGATCGAGGATGACGTCGTAAGGGCCGTGCGTTTTGAGCAACGTTGTGAAGTCCCTGGCCCGCGTGCGATCGTGAAGGTCGGCGGGATAAATGACGCTCGCGTCTGCGCCCATCGAATGAGCGAGCTCTGCCTTGTCGGGCGACGATACGGCCGCAACGACGCGCGCACCCATCGCTTTTCCAAGCTGGACGGCGGCGCTGCCAATCCCTCCGGAAGCGCCGAGAACAAGTAACGTCTCGCCGGGCTTCAGATCGGCCTGGCCACGAAGGGCATAATGGCTTGTCGCGAATGTCACCACCAAGGCAGCGGCGATGCCAAACGAGACTTCGTCCGGGATGGCGATACAAGACGATTGGTGCACGGCCAGCTTTTCAGCAAGGCCGCCCCATGCCGCGAGTCCGATTACGCGGTCGCCGGGTTTAAACGCCGTCACATTGGCCCCGACGGCCTCCACGATGCCTGCGACTTCCGATCCGGGCGAAAATGGACGCGGCGGTCGCATTTGATACAGGTCCTGGATCAGAAGGACATCGGGATAGTTTAACGCGCAATTTCTTATCGCGATCAGCACCTCGTCCTCGCGTGCGATCGGATCTGGCACGGATGCGAGCGACAGCGTCTCGGGGCCGCCGGGACTGACGCTAAGGAGGGCTCGCATCAGATACCGCCGCCTACGGCGATGTCGGCGCCGGTCGTATACGAGGATGCATCAGAGGCCAGATAGAGAGCCGAGCCGACAATTTCGTGCGGTGCACCGAAACGACCCATGGGGATTCCTGCTTGCATACGGTCGGTTTCAACCCAGTGTTTGGCAACGTCGGTAGCGAACATCCCGGGAGAAATCGTATTGACGCGTACATGCGGCGCGAACTCACGGGCGAGGCCGATCGTCATTGCATTGAGTGCCGCTTTAGCGCCGGCATAGGGAATGATTCCGGGTTGCGGGTTCTTCGCGCCAAGCGATGATATGTTCAGGATCGATCCGCCGTTACCGGCCCTCATTCGGCTTCCTAGCAAAGCCGCGAGGCGAAATGGCCCCTTGAAATTAACCGCGATGATCTTGTCGAATAGGGCTTCGCTGGTCGCTTCACTGCTTGGCTCGACAGGTGACATACCCGCGTTGTTCACCAAGATGTCGAGATGGCCCCAATGCGACCACCCGGCCTCGGCCAACGCTTCCATCTCGTCCCAATTTCCGGCGTTGGCGGCGAAGGGGAACGCGCTTCGTCCAAGGGCGCGAACCTCTTCCGCTACAGCCTCGCAAGCTTCGATCTTGCGGCTCGCAACGATGATGTCGGCACCCTCGCGTGCAAAGGCGAGAACCATTTCACGACCCATCCCGCGGCTGCCGCCGGTGACAAGCGCAATTTTACCAGCGAGAAGGCCCATGGATTCAGATCTCCGGTCATGCGGTCCGCTCTGCTCGACCGGACGGGGTAGGCCCTCCTTCCGTCCGAGATCACGCGTCATCTCCGCTAGACAATCGTCCAGCCAACTGGCAGCTGTCCACCGGCAATGCGAAACCGGATCGAACCATCACACATGCGTTCGGCGCGTGAAACACGTCCGAGCATGCGCGACGAGCAGCGGCGCGGCACGACGCGTCGGATCGTTGAGGCAGGACGGGAGTGTTTCTATGCGCGCGGGGTTTCGGAGACTTCGATTGACGAAATCGCGCGTGCCGCCGGGGTGGGGCGGGCAACGCTCTACCTCCATTTCGCGAACAAGGACGCGATCCTGCTCGAAATCCTCGCCACGAACATGCGAGGCGTTCGCACGATATTTCGGCAATTATGCGAAATAGACCAAGTCGGCATCCGAGCGGTGCGCGCATGGCTCCAATATTATGTTCAAACAATAAGGTCGCACGGAGATGCCATGCGACTTTTTCATGTTGGATTGGCGAATGATCCCGCCGCACGCACCCTCGTCGACGACCACCGCGACCGGATCGCCGGTTTCTTGGCAGAACGATTCCCTGCGTTGGATCAAAATAACGGGCGCTGGCGGGCGCAGCTTATCCTGACGCTTGCTCGCGTCGATCACCTCGCGAGCGCTGCTGCGGAAGCACGTCCCCGTTTCGACGTCGATGCGGGTCTCGAGATCGTCGCCAATGAATTGACGGCCGTGCTGGACGGTCAGCTGGCGTAAGACGCGAGGCGGTCGCCGCTCGCCTCCAAGCCCAGCAAGAGGAGCGCCGGCTGCGTGTCCATTTTCTTCAGGCTATTCGCCACGATACCAAGCCCGATCGTATCGGCATGAAACATCGGACCACCGCGGTGCGCCGGCCAGCCGTAACCGCTCGTCCAGACCAGATCGATATCGGATCCGCGCAATGCGATCCCTTCCTCGAGAATTTTCGCGCCCTCGTTGATCATAGGTAACAGCAAGCGCGCGAGGATCGTCTCGTCGTCAAGAGCGACCGAGCCCGGCGCGGCGGTTGCGAGGCGAGCGATGATGTCGAGTGTGGTCTGCGATGGTGATCCGACCTTGCCATCATAATCGTAGTAGCCGGCGCTGGTCTTTTGACCTTTGCGACCCGCGGCAACGAGGCGTGATTTGACCGTATCGCTGTCGCCCTCCCAGCCGATATCGAGGCCAGCAAGGTCAAGCATCGCGAACGGCCCCATCGGAAAGCCGAAGTCAACAAGGACGCGGTCGATGTCCCACGGAGCCAGTCCCTCGAGGACCATCGCGTCCGCTTCCCGCTGGCGCGCCGCAAGCATGCGATTGCCGATAAAGCCATGACACACACCCGACACGACCGCGATCTTCTTCAGCGTTTTTGCGAGCGCCATGACCGTTGCCAGCGCCGTGTCACCAGTTTTCGCTCCGCGAACCACTTCAAGCAGCCGCATGACATGGGCCGGCGAAAAGAAGTGCATCCCCAGAACACGCTCCGGGTTCGTTGCCGCGGATGCGATGGCGTCGACATCGAGGAAAGACGTGTTCGTGGCGAGGATTGCATCCGGCGCGGTCACGGAGGATAGTCGCCGGAAGATCTCTTGCTTCGCGGCCAGATTTTCGAACACCGCCTCGATCACGAGGTCGCAGTCTGCAAGACACGCCAGGTCTGTGCCGAGCGTTAGAGCTGACGCACTCGCATCGGCCATATCTTGGGTCAGCTTGCTGCGCTTTACCCGGGATTGAAAAATGTCCCGGATCGTCACGCCCGCCTTGTCGACGGCACTCTGGTCCGTGTCGATCAATGTGAGCTTATAACCGGAAGCCAAGAATGCGGTCGCGATGCCGGTGCCCATCGTACCGGCACCGACGATACCGACCCTCGTCACGGGTCGCGCTTGGTCGGGTGCAAGCCCGGGAATTTTCTGTGCGGCGCGTTCGGCCATGAAGACGTGACGCAGCGCTGCAGACTGTGGGCCGGCTAGAACCTTCTGAAATTCCGCACGCTCGACGGCAATGCCGGCATCCCAAGGCCCCTTCACGGCGGCTTCGACGCAACGCAAGATCGCCTGAGGCGCGTCAAGCCCGCGCATTTGCTGCGCATGGCGAGTGCGATAACGTTCGAACAGTTCAGGATCGCTCCTGTCGACAGCGACCTTGTCCTCCAGATCGCGAATGCGTTGCGGACGCTTCCCCCCTGCAGCCAGTTCCTTGGCGAACGTAACCGCGTCGGACCGCAATTCGTCTTCACGCGCCAGACGGTCGATCAGGCCGATGTCGCGTGCTTCGGCCGCACCGATTTGGCGACCACTGATCAGAAGATCCAACGCAGCCTCCGCGCCCGTGATGCGCGGCATGCGCTGCGTGCCGCCGCCACCCGGCAAAAGGCCAAGCGTTACTTCTGGGAGGCCCATGCGGGCGGAAGGAACGGCGATCCGGTAATGGAACGTCAAGGCCGTTTCCATACCGCCGCCGAGCGCGGTACCGTGGAGCGCGGCAACCGTTGGCTTGGGCGAATTCTCGATACTGTCCTGAAGTGCGAAGAAGTCGATCTTGGGCTGAACTTTGCCGAGCGATTTCAGATCGGCTCCAGCAATGAAAGTCCTCCCCGCGCAGATAAGCACGATCGCCGTGACCGCATCGTCGGCAAGCGCCGCCGTCATTGCGTCATACAGACCGTCCATGAGTGCCGGGGACATGGCGTTCACGGGCGGAAAATCGAGCGTCACGACGGCGATGCCATCGTCGATCTCGAGCGATGTCCCCTCGTTGATCTTGGTCATCGAAGCTCCCTCAGCGGCTTGGCTGGATCTGGTCGAACGGAACGGCCTTGTCCGGCCGATAGTCCTGCGGCAGTCCGAGCAACCGTTCGGCGATCGTATTGAGCAGCATCTCATCCGCGCCGCCCGCAATCCGAAGCGTCGGGACGGTCATCCAGCTTTGCGCCCAATCTTCCTTGGGAGTCCGCGACGGATCCAGTTCGGCTCCATTGCTGCCAATGAGATCCATGGCTGCCGCAGACATTTTCTGCCTGAGCCGCATTGACACCAGCTTGTGGATCGATCCCTCCGGGCCGGGTTCCGAACCTTGCTGCAGCGCCATGAACGTTTTCGTCCGGATGGCCACGAGGGCGCGCTGCTGGCGGAACGCATTGGCGATGTCGCGGCGTGTCCGCCCGTCTTCGATCGCCGGCCGGCCGTTGATCGTTTTTTCTCTTGCGATTTCGACAAACGTCGCCAGCGCAGGGCCGAAACCGCCTTCGTCGGCAGCCGAATATCGCTCGATCATCAACGTATCCAGCGCGACCCCGAAACCGCCGCCGATAGCGCCCAGGCGCTGGCTATCGGGAATTCGAACGTCATCGAAAAATACTTCGTTGACGTCCTCGTCGCCGTTCGCGAGCCGGACTGGCCTGACAGTTATGCCCGGCGTCTTCATATCGAGCCAGAAATAGGTGAGCCCCTTGTGCTTCGGGACGCCGGGATCGGTGCGCGTGACAATCACACCGAAGTCCGAATATTGGGCCCAGCTCGTCCACAATTTCTGACCGTTGAGAACCCACACGTCGCCATCGCGTATGGCTTTAAGGCGGATGCCGGCAAGGTCGGATCCTGCCGCAGGCTCCGAAAATAGCTGACACCAGATTTCCTCGCCTCTCAAAGCGGGATGGGCGAAGCGTTGTTTCAGCTCCTCGGACGCATATTTGAGCATAACCGGGATCGGCTGGCCGAGGCTGATCCCGAAATAACTGCTCGCAAAGCCGTGCTTTGCCTCTTCTTCGGCAAACACTGCCTGATGGAGCTCGGTGAGGCCGGCGCCGCCATAAGCTTGGGGCCACGATATTCCCGCATAGCCACTGTCGTATTTGAGCCGTTGCCAGCCCCGGGCAAGCACAAGGTCCTGCGCTTCGTTCAATCCGCGGCGCGCGGCCATGCCATATACGCCGGCATTTGCTTCGAGCCATGTCCGGACGGTTTGGCGGTAGGTTTCAAGTTCGGGCATCATGCGGCCTCCAGCGCGATTGCGATGCGATCTTCCCAATACCACGGCGCACCCGCTTCAGCAGCGAGGCTGCGCGACCGGCGATAGTGCAGATGCAAGTCCGCCTCCCAGGTCACGCCAATCCCGCCATGAACTTGCGTCGCCGCAGCTGCGGAATACTCATAGGCATGGACCGCATTCAGGCGCGCAGCGGCGATAAAGCTCTGGACGTCTGCATCGCCGCGCTCGAGGCGCACGGCAGCATCCAAAATCGACGCGCGTGCGAGTTCATTGGCGACGTACATCTCGGCAATCGCGTGTTTTACGGCTTGGAACTTGCCGATCGCCTGCCCGAAAGCCTGCCTCTGGTTGGCATAATTCGAGGCCAGGGCAATGCAGGCGTCGGTTCCCCCGACACTCTCGGCGGCAAGATGCAAGGCAAGACGCCCGAGGCACTGTTCGGCGATTAAGGTGGCGTCGGTCAGGGGGAGGAGCGTGGCACGCGCGCCATCAAAATGAATCGATGCCAGGCAGCGACTATTATCCACCGTGGGGAACGCCTGCCGCACCACCCCCGACTCCTCTAGATCGACGATCGCGATTTGCGCGTTGCCGCCGGAGTCGGTGCAGGAAACAAGCGCGATATCGGCGCAGGCCGCACCGAGGACAGCCGTCTTTTCTCCCGTGATCGTGTGCTCAGGCGACAGGAGCACCGCGCGACCGATCGGTTCAGATCCCTCCGTCAATGCCAAAGCCGCTATTTTCTCGCCCGAGGCTATCGCCTTGAGCAGGGAAAGGTTCGCACCGTGTTTGAGCGCATCCGTCACTGCAAACGCCGTCGCCAAAAACGGCGCTCCGGCGATAACGCGCCCCGTTTCTTCGGCGACGATCAACGCTTCGATCAACGAGAGCCCGAGGCCGCCGTCTTCTTCCGCGACTCCGATCGCGGTCCAGCCCATCTCGCGCGCGGTTTTCCAAAACGCGTCGTCATACTTGCCTTCCGCCTCGAGAAGGGATCGTAACTTTGCCGGGGCGACAGTTCCTTCGAGCGTGCGTCGGACTTCATCGCGGATCTGAGACTGCTCCTCAGAGTAGAGATAGGGCATGGATGCGGTTCCTCTCCTTGACCGCGATCCCTGATCCAGATGGGCCGGTTGCGTAAAGGCTTCGCGCCTCGCTTTCTGAAGTATCGGATATGTGTTGCCGCTCGAATTGACGTGCGGCCTTCTGAAGTGCCTAGCCGATCGCCGAACGACGGGAGTGTGAGATGTTCGCTGCGGGACTACTCAAGGACAGCCGGATCCTCGTCACCGGCGGCGGAAGCGGACTTGGCAAGGAGATTGCTGCGGTTTGCGCAAGTTTGGGTGCAACGGTTTACCTGTGCGGCCGTCGAAAAGCGGTGCTTGACAGTGCCGCGGCCGAAATCGGGCAGAACGCGATTCCGATTGCGTGCGACATAAGGTCGACTGAGGCCGTCGCTGACATGGTCGACACGATCTGGACAGACGGACCGCTCACCGGCTTGGTCAACAATGCCGCCGGCAACTTCATCGCGAGGACCGAGGACTTGTCGATCCGGGGTTTCGAGGCGATCGCGGACATAGTCTTCAAGGGCACGTTCCAAGTCACGCAGGCCTGCGGTAGACGATGGTTGTCAGCAGGAGACAAGGGATCGATCGTGTCGATCCTCGCGACATGGGTCTGGAACGGTTCGCCGTTCGCTGTCCCATCGGCGATGTCGAAAGCGGGGGTTCATGCGATGACCCAAAGTTTGGCGGTGGAATGGGGCGGACGTGGGATTCGCCTTAATGCAATTTGCCCGGGCGCATTCGAGACCGAGGGCGCGCGCGTGCGGCTCAATCCGACCGACGACGATCGCTTTGGCTGGAACCCGATGGGCAGAAAGGGGACGCCACAAGAGCTTGGCAATCTTGCGGTCTTTTTGTTGGCGCCGGGATCCGAATTCGTGAACGGTCAGACGATTGCGATCGACGGTGCTGGATGGCAGGCGACAGGCCAGAACTTCGCGGCTTTGTCTGGATGGACCGATGATCAATGGGCAACGGCAAAGGCCGCTGCTCGCGGAATTGACGCGCGCGAGAAAGTTGCCCGCAACTCCTAGGTTGTTTTATGCTCAGGATAGCTGCCCAGCGTTCCGAGCAACGTCGCAGCGATCGCGGCAAGGGGAATGACGAGCCAAAGGAACAAATCATAAGATCCTGTCAGGTCGTGGATTTTCCCGGCGATAACGGGACCAACGCCAACGCCGGCAAGAAGAGCGGCGGCAACCCACCCGAACAGGGTTCCGAAGCTGCGCATCCCAAAATATCGTGTGGCAAGATAGATGATCGAGTCATATTCGCCCCCGATGCACAGTCCTAGGAAAACGATTGCGACAATCGCAGCCGGGATCGATCCCGGAAATGCCAGAAGGATTGAGGCCGCGATGATGGGCAACGCGACGCTCACGGCGCCGACCGGCGGCCCGGGAAGCCGATCGAGCATAGCGCCAACCGCGAGACGCCCAAGCACCGAAAACACGCCGGCGATCCCGGCCACATAGGTGGCATTCGCGCGACCCATTCCAAGCTCCGTAAGCATTGGAACGAGGTGGAAGACGAAGGCGACGACAACGCCCGTGATGACGAAGGCTGCGACGAATAACTGCCAGAACTGCCGCGTCCGAAAACCTTCGCGCGGCGTATAGCCGCTGACGGCGGCAGAAACCGCGCGCGATGCGGCGTCTCGACCGAAGCGGGCATCGCGAAAGAAGATCAAGAGCATGGGCAGGGTCAGTACAGCGAAACCCGAGCCAAGCGCGACATAGGCGCCGCGCCACCCCAGCCAATCGATGAGCAGACGGGTGATCGTAGGAAGGCACGCCTGGGCAAGGCCCGTACCAGTCAGCGTGACGGCGAGCGCTAAACCCCTGCCAACCGTAAAGTGCGACGAAACACCGGTCGACCAGATCGTCGGCTTCTGAAACAGAGCGGCCACGCCAAAGACGGTCCACAAGGCCCACCAGCTAACGATCGAAGGGCCGGCAAGAGATAGCGCTGCTGTCGCAGCACACACCATGGCCGCCCCGGGTATCGCGAGCCTGCGTGCTCCCCAGCGATCGATGAGAACACCCAACACCGGCGAGAACAGCACGCCAAGGATAGACGGTGCAAGCAAACCGGCTGCGATATCCGCACGAGACCAACCGAATTCGGCTTCCAGCGGTGCGACGAAAACGCCCGTCGCATAAACCTGGATGCCTCCCAGTGCGACGCCGCAGGCTGCAGCCAGCACAAGTCCCCAACCCGTGCGCCACTCGGCCAAAGCGCTTACAGGCTGATTATTCACAAGCCGTCTCCATGTCCCGCGTTTCCAGCTCGCATCGGATTTTCGCATGCCGCTCCGCTGTTAGCGGGTAGATCAGCGCGACCCACGAGGCGCCAAGGCTTAGGACGATGGGTAAGCCGACGTACAGGACTTGCAGGCCGTGAAGCGCTGACGGCGTGTTCACCGCCCCGGGCGCCGGATTAAATCCGAAGAGCGACAGTGCATAGAACATGATGCCGACCGACACCGCTTGTCCGATCTTCCAGACACCGATCAAGAGCGCGTAGAGCAGGCCGGTTCGTTCCTGCCCAGTGCGCAATCGCTCTTCGTCGCTGATATCGGCGATCATCGCGCGCGGGAGCAGCGACGAGCCGCCGTAGGCGACCCCGATGATGCCCTGGCACGCAAGGACCAGTCCAAGGCTTCCGGCAGGAACGAATATGATCGCGCCCATGCCCGATGCGTAGAGCAGTGCGGCGCACGCCAGAGCACGATGCTTGCCGATTCGAATTGCCAGTGCGGACCACAAAGGCGTGAACAACAGACCCATCAATGCATGAACGATAAACAGCAGGCCGAGATCGGCAGCGTCGAGCCCCTTAGTCCGCGTGAAGTAGAACAAAGCGAGCGTGGAAGTCGCACCCCCGGCAATCCCGAGCAATGCTTCGCATGTAAGCAATTTTTGCACTGTTCTGTTGCGCATGAGCTCGAAATAATCGCGCATACCACCGCCCGCGCGACTGACGGCGATCGATCGCTCGCGAACGATACACAAGACCAGGACGGCCATCATCGGCGCGAGCACGATGACGAGCCAGGCCATCGCTGCCATGCTAGCAGCCTGGCCAGACATGCCGAGCAAACCCGAGATCTTGGGCATCAACATTGCGCAAACCATGCCGACGGAGAAAGCAATCTGCCACCAGCCGTAGATCCGGGATCGTTCGTTGTAATCGGGAGATACGTTCGCAGCGAGAGCCAGCTGCGCGAGGCTCATGATCGACCAGCCGGCGTAAGCGAGCAGCAGCCAGAATGTCAGATAGGCCGTGCCGACACCCTTCTGCGCCATGAACAGCATTCCCATCGAAAGCATGATGACGGGCGCGGCGATCGCCAGCCAAGGGCGATACCGTCCGAAACGCGTCTTAACGCGATCCATGACTCCACCGATGAACGGGTCGAATGCAATGTCGAGGAGCCGAACGATCATGAACACCGAACCGACCGCGGCAAGATCTAGGCCGAGCGTTCCGGTGTAGAACGCAGGAAGGTAGACCACCATCGGTAAGCTCAGCGCGGCGAGCGGAACGCTGGGTCCGGAAAGTGCAATCATCACCCTTCGCGGAAGGTGCGGGCGAGCGGGCGAAGGGACACCGGGTCGGGTTGTCATGCCGATGCGAGCGCGGTGGCGCGCGCGTCCTTCTCGAAGCGTGCGAGAAAATTGTGCGGATAGGGGAGGCCGGGCGCCGAAACCGCATCCAGCCTGCTTTTCTCATCGGCCGTCAGCCCCACGTCGGCCGCAACCAGGTTGGCCTCGAACTGGTTCGCGGACGTGAAGCCCATGATCGCGCTCGCGACAGTCGGACGATCGAGCAGCCAAGCGATCGCTACCGCGGACACGGGTATCTCGCGCGCAGCGGCAATGTCTTTGAGCACGTCTACGACGTCATAGCCGCGGTCCCGATCGAACGGCAACAGGTCCATGGAATTCAATCGTCCACCCGCCCCCAGCGGGTCGGCTCTGGTGTATTTGCCCGAGAGGAAGCCGCTCGACAGCGGGCTCCAGACCATCGTGCCGACCCCGGCATCGAGCATCGCCGGCATATAGTCGTGCTCGATGTCGCGGGCGACGAGCGAATAATACATCTGGCCCGTGACGAACCGGTGCAGGCCATTAGCGCTCTGAAATGCGACAGCTTTTGCAGCGAGCCATGCGGGCCAGTTCGAAAAACCGAGATAGCGCACCTTTCCGGCCCGGACGATCGTATCGAGCGCGATTAGTGTTTCCTCCATCGGCGTCAACGGATCGGGCCTGTGGCACAGGTAGACATCGACCGTGTCGATCGCCAGGCGCTTCAGGCTCGCGTCGATCGAGGCATGGATGTGCGCGGCGGAAAGTCCGGCGTCGCCAAGGTTGTCGCCCACGCGCATCCCGACCTTTGTAGCGATGACAGCTTCGGCGCGTCGTTTGCGCAGCGCCTTTCCGAGAATCGATTCCGATTCGCCGTGATGATAGACGTCGGCGGTATCGAAGAAATTGATCCCTGCATCCAGAGCACGCGATATAATCGCATCGGCGCCCGCTGCGTCGAATGCGCTAAGCGGGCCTTGCCAAACTTCGCCAAGGGTCATCGAGCCAAAGGCGAGCTTCGAGACAATCAGGCCGCTGTCTCCAAGCTTTGAATAACGCATGGGTGTTTCTCCTGAAAGCGAAGAGTGGGCGTGCTCGCGTGCAAAGCCAAGCAGCGGCGCGATGCCAGCATGTAGGCGATGAATTACCTCAGGCTGTGGCTTGCACGACGCCTTTGGTCGTAGCGTCGCGTCAAGGTTTGCCATGCGGATGGAGGGTGACATGACAGACGCGCCTCCACGGCCTTTGCCAGCGGTCAACGACGACAATCGCGCATTCTGGACGTCCGGCGCCGGAGGCAAGCTCATGATCTCGCGATGCGAGCGATGCCGATATTACGTTCACCCGCCTGTTGCCTTCTGCCCGAAGTGCGATGGACGCAGCGTGACGCCAGAGCCGGTGTCCGGGCGCGGCCGGATCTATAGTTACACGATCAATCGCAAGGCTTGGCTTCCAGCGCTGCCAGTGCCCTACGTGCTCGCGCTCATCGAACTGGAAGAGCAGGAAGGACTGCGAATTCCTGCCAATATAATCGACTGCGATCCCGAAGACGTCACGATCGACATGAAGGTATCGGTCAGGTTTGAAGCGGCCGAAGAACTTTTCGTGCCACTCTTCGGTCCCATCTCGTGATACGCTACGGCGAAAAGGACTGCGCGATCACGGGCATAGGGATGTCTGACGTCTCGCGTGCCGCGTCGGTCACAGCGATGACCCTGACGATCGACGCTTGCCTTGAGGCTATCGAGGATGCGGGCCTGAAGCGATCGGACATCGACGGCGTAGCGAGCTATCCTGGTGCAGACAACAACAGTTCTGGGTTCTCGCCCGTCGGCGTACCAGCGCTGATGGACGCGCTCAGGCTAGAACCGGACTGGTATTCGGGAGGCGGCGAAACACCCGGACAGCTGGGAGCGATATTCAATGCCATTGGCGCGATCAGCGCGGGGCTCTGCAATCACGTCCTCGTGTTTCGCACAGTTTACGAAGCCTCTGCTCGAAAAGGAGGAACCTTCGCCAACGCGCTGTTTCGTGAAAAGGAACGCGCGCACGGACAGCTCATGGAGTTCGCACCCTACTTTGCCCTGTCGGCAGCGGTGCAGCAGGCGCTCTATTTTCAGCGATTTATCCACGAATTCGGTGCCCGGCCCGAGCAAACAGGCTGGATCGCCGTCAATAACCGGCGGAATGCGGCTCTCAATCCGAAGGCGGTGTATCGCAGTCCCATGTCGATCGACGACTATATGTCGTCGCCCATGATCTGCACGCCCCTCCGGCTCCTCGACTGCGATGTCCCGTGCGATGGCGCTGTCGCCATGATTGTATCACGGCGTGAGATCGCGCGCGACCTGCGAAATCCGGTCGTCAGAATAGAGGCGATCGGCTCGGCGCTGCACCGACGCTACAGCTGGTCGCAGATCGAAAACCCGGCGCTGCAGGCGACGTCGTCGGTCGCTCGAATGATGTGGTCAAGGACAGATTTGAAGCCGAGCGACATCGATGTGGCGCAGCTCTACGATGGGTTCAGTTATCACACGCTCGCCTGGCTTGGATCGATGGGCATCTGCGAACATGGTGATGCTGCAGCGTTTGTCGAAGGCGGCACGCGCATCGCGCTCGAGGGTGAAATTCCCATCAACACGGGCGGCGGTCAGCTCTCGGCAGGGCGGCTCCATGGTTACGGCCAGCTTCATGAGGCCATTACCCAGCTATGGCGCCGCGGTGGCCTGCGGCAGGTCCGAAAAGACGTCCGGGTAAGCGCAAGTTGTACCGCCGGAGGGCCGATGGGCGGTTGCATGCTGTTGGTGCGCGAATGAACCTCCGTCTCGCGGGCAAGCGTGCCCTCGTGACCGGAAGCAGTTCCGGCATCGGAACGGGCATCGCCCGGATGCTCGCAGCCGAAGGGGTTCGGGTTGTCGTGACCGGTCGCGACCACGTACGCGTGGAAGCGGTCGCGCAAAGCTTGCGCGAAAGTGGCGGCGATGTCGTTGCCGTCGTCGGCGATCTCTCGTCCGATGTCGAGGCCGCGAACGTCGCCTTGGCAGCTTTGACCGCGTTTGGTGGCATCGACATTCTCGTCAACAACGCGGGCGGCGGTTCGCAAACCGAAAACAGGGGCTGGTTCGGAACGACTCCAGACGACTGGCTCGAAAGCTATGAGCGCAACATGGTCTCGGCTGTTCGGATGGCCGAGGCCCTTGTCCCGGGCATGAAGACCTCTGGCTGGGGCCGCGTGATCAATATCTCGACTGCCGCAGCTCTGACCCCGACATCTGCGCAAGCCGACTACGGACCGGCGAAACTCGCGATGTTGAGCTGGTCTCTCGGCCTTTCCAAGGCTTTGTCCATGACCGGCGTTACGTGCAATGCCGTGTCACCGGGTATGATCCGAACCGAAGGCCTTGAAAAGTTTCTTTCCTATTTTGCCGCCAAGCGCGGCTGGGGCGATGATATAAGACGCGCCGCCGACTACGTCGCGCAGGGCGGTGGACAGACAGTCTCGCGCATCGGAGAGATTGACGACATCGCCTATGCGGTCACCATGCTGGCAAGCCCTTTGTCCGACTTCATCAACGGCACCAACATTCATGTTGACGGCGGCCTGTCGCGGAGCGTGGCCTGATGAGGGTGGGTTTTATCGGCCTTGGCGATCAGGGCGGGCCCATGGCGCGGATGATCGCGCAGAACGGTCATCCACTCACGGTGTGGGCGCGTCGGGACACGGTGTCCGCCGCCTTTGCCGACCTCGGCGCCGCAGTCGCGCGGTCGCCGGCAGCACTGGCTTCCGGGTGTGACCTGTTGTGCATTTGCGTCACGAACGATTCAGATGTGCGCTCTCTGCTCGTCGACGCCGGCATTATCGACGCGATGGCCGAACACGCGATCCTTGCCATCCATTCCACCGTTTCGCCAAACACTTGTGTCGACATGGCCCACCTCGCCATTTCGCGCGGCGTGACAGTCCTCGACCTGCCGGTGTCCGGTTCTGGACACGCGGCGCTGGACCGCAAGTTGCTCGTCTTGGCGGGCGGCGAAGCGCAATCGATTTCGCAGATCATGCCGGTTCTCGAATCGTATGCCGGCACGATTATTCGGGTTGGCGACGTCGGTACGGCGATGAACGCCAAGCTGGTCAACAATCTCATGGCGGTCGTCAATATCGGACAAGCCTATCGGGCGCTCCTTCTCGGCCGTAGCTTGGGCGTCGATCCCTCAGCATTGCGACAAGCGCTTATGGCCGGGACCGGGCGAACATTTGCCATTGACCTGATTAGGCGGTTGCACGTGCCCGCGCGTGCCAAACATGTCCGTCAGTTGCTTGAAAAGGACGTTGCGCTCGCGCTCTCGACGATGCCTGCTCCCGAGCGCAGTTATTGGATGCCCCTTGCCGAAACCGGGCTCAATGCGTTGGCCGTATTGATGTCAGGATCGGACCGGGTCTTGCCAGGAGCGGATCAGGCAACGGGAGAGTTGGTAACCGATGGCACGACCTGATGCAGCAGCTGCACGGGCAGTCTTTTATGCACCGGAAGTGGCCTTTGAGCGGCCCGTTCCCATCATTCCGGCTGCAATTTTCTGGGCGGAACGAGAGCGGGCGTTTACCCCACAAGCGTCAACCGGGCTGATCGCTTGCGATCGAAGCGAGGCCCTGGGATGCTCCTGGCTCGCGACGACGCCGACGATGCTGGCGCGATATGTCGTCGTCCGTGCGGGCGACGCGCTCGAACATAGCTTCGTGTCGAGTGGCGAGGTCTTTTACGTCATTCGCGGCGCGGGACAGACGGCATGTCGCGACGAGGTGTTTGCGTGGACAGCGGGCGACGCTTTCTGTCTTCCAGGCGGCGAGGCCGTCGCTCACAAAGCTTTCGAAAATGCTATTTTGATACAGGTCACGAACGAGCCCGAGCTTGCTTATCTGCGTGCGCGGCCAGCCGAAACGGGCCTGGTCCCAACACTTTTCCCGTCCGAGACGACGGAGCAGCATTTGCGCAATGTTCATGGCCGCAACGGCGAACAGCGGGCGGCGGGAAAGTCGGTGGTCTTTCTCACTCCGATGATGGCCGAACGTCGTGTGACGACGCCGACATTGCTTGCCGCGATCAACACGCTCGAGCCCGGAGGCGACCAGAGGCCGCACCGTCACAGCTCGGCGGCATTGACATTAAACATACAGGGCGAAGGCGTTTATTCCTCACTCGACGGTGAACGCGTCGACTGGTTGCCGGACACTTTGTTTGTGACGCCGCCCAATGCCATTCATTCGCATCACAATCGCGGCAGCGCGATGATGAGAAGTTTCGTCGTGCAGGACACCGGTCTGCACAGCCAACTCAGAACGACGAATTTTGCTTGGACCGGCTGAGGAAAATGTGATGCGCGATTCCGAGAACAAGGCAATGATTCACGCGACGGCCCGTGAGTTGCTCCGTCTTATGGACATCCGGTCAACGCATCAGGAGAGCGAAGCGATCGCGGTCGATCCGGCCTGCTACATCGACGAGGCCCTGTTCGCCAAGGAGCGTCAATTGCTATTCCGCGAAACGCCGCTGGTCATGGCGTTCACCGCAGACATTCCTGAGCCCGGCAACTGGCAAGTCCATGACGACAGCGGCGTTCCGGTGCTGATCGTGCGAAATCGCGACGGCGTCGCCAAAGCCTATCTCAATGCCTGCCGCCATCGGGGCGCCCGTCTGACCGGAGGACAATGCGGGAAACAAAAGCGGTTCACCTGCCCCTACCATGCCTGGACCTACGACCTCGACGGCGTGCTGATAGGGTTGCCGTCCGAAGCCTTGTTCGGAGATTTGGAACGGGCCTCGCTAGGTTTGATCGAGCTGCCGAGCGCCGAAAAGTACGGAATGATTTTCGTCCGGCCGAGCCTTGGGGAGCCTGTCGATGTGGACGAGGTCATGGGGAAGGCGGCGGGCGGTTTTGCTGGATGGCATCTGGAACGGAACACTTTGATCGGCGAGCGGGATATCGTGACGGATGCCAATTGGAAGCTGGCACTCGATACCTATTTCGAGAACTATCATTTTCACGTTCTTCACGCCGACGCGTTCGGGCCGCTCAAGGTTGCCAATGTTGCCCATCACTGGCGCTGGGGACCAGACGATCAAAATTTCTCGATCGCCTGGCCGAGCAAGTCGATCGTTGCCCTGCGCGACGAACCCGAGGCGAGTTGGGGCGACGTCCACGAGCATTTCAGCATTCAGAACTTTATTTTCCCGAATACCGTGATCGCGCTCTATCCGGATACGTGCTCGGTGTTTCAGCTCTACCCAGGGGACACGGTCGGCAAACAGCGGACTCGCATGCGGTTCTATAGTCGCTCCGCCGAGCCGTCTCCGGAGCAGGCTGCCATTATCCAGGCCCGCTTCGAAACATTTTATCACGTATTGCAGACGGAAGACTATACGATGGTAGGCCAGGCATTTCACGCACTGAGCAGTGGACTCGTGCCCGCAATGCTGTTCGGCCGCAACGAACCCGCCCTGCATTGGCTGCATGAAACGTTCGAGAAGGCGACATTTACCGGACGAGCGACGATGATGACGCCGCTGAAACGAGGCGTGTCAAAGGCGTGACTTCACTACGGATTCCGTGGCGTCAGGTTTACCGCGGAATTGTGCTGCGGGTTTTTTTGGCGGTGATCAACTTCGTCCATCCCCGAATGTCCACAGAATCTTCACGCGACGGTGAGCGATGCGCCACCCTTCGAGCGTCGATACGTACTGGTCGACATAGGTTCCTTCCTGGATGATCTGACCGGCGCGCGTGACGTAGAAATATGTCCAGCCGAGGGCTGTGTGCTCGTCGTGGACATCGATCCGCGAGGTGGACAGGTGATGGCGCGACCCGCGCAGATCGATGCCATTCGACGCCGAAGAGGCGACACCTGAAAGGAAGGCTGAGATCGCGTCGCGACCCTTCAGCAGGGCGCCGGGAATCTCGAGCGTGCCCTCTTCAGTGAAAACTGCGATCACGTCTTCGATGCGCCCGCGGTCACCGGCAGTATTGTAAACGCTCTGAAGGTTACGGATATCGCTTTGCGCGTCGGAAATTTTCATGACGCAAGCGACCAATTGCCGTCGATCGAACGGTGCCAGCCGCCAGCCGCAGTGATGCCGCCATCAACCGGTATCGTTACCCCCGTGATCCAGGACGACGCGGGAGAGGCAAGGAAGGCAACGACTGAGCCGGCTTCATGTATCGATGCCATCCTGCCAAGCGGCACGTTCCGATTTCGCGCGTCGATAAGGGCGGGGTCGGACGGCATGTGCGGGCGCAAGCCTGGTGTATCGATCAGATCGGGAGCGATGCAGTTGACACGAATGCTTCGGTGCGAGAGTTCCAGCGCCATCGTTTTGGTAAACTCCACCATTGCCGCCTTGCACGCAGCATAAACACTGAAGCCGGGTGCCGCGCGCAGGGCCTCCGTGCTGGCAACATTAACGATTGCGCCGTCGTCCTCGAGTAGGGCTGCGGCCTCGTGTGTCGCTGCAAGCATCGACGTGAAATTGAGATCGGTAATGCGCTGCCAGTTGGCGTTTGTCTGCTCGGCGAAAGGCCGCGATCTCACGCCGCCGGCGTTATTCACCAGGATGTCGAGCCGGCCCATGTGCTGGTGCGCAAAAGCAACGAGCGCGCGAGCTTCGTCGGCATTCATCATGTCGGTTGTGCGGAATGCGGCTCGCCGGCCCAGTTTGCGCAGCGTCGCGGCGACGCGCTCGCCATTTTCGATGTCGATATCCCCGATAACGACATCCGCGCCCATGCCGCCGAGGGCGAGCGCTGCGCCTTCGCCGATCCCATTGGCGCCCGCAGTGATTATTGCAACCTTGCCCTGCAATTCCATGTGGCCTCCCGTCTTTCGTAGAAGAGACCGTGAAGACGTGCGGCGCAACTCGGAGACGCCAGCCATCACGCACCTGCTGGATAGCTGGCACCGAACCGATCCGTCCAGCGCATCACAGATATGATACACGGGGCAATTGGATAGACAGATGTCCAGTGAAATGATTACCTCGGGGATCGAAGGATTGCGATGACCGAGCTTTTTACACCCGACGAGCACGCGGCACTTGATGGATGGCTGGCGACGAATGTGCCAGCGCTTGGCGATGGCACGCTTACGGCGAGCTTCGTTACTGGAGGAACCAGCAATGTCGTGGTGAAGCTGACGCGCGGCGGCAAGGCGGTCGTTCTGCGCAAGGCGCCGGCGCTGGCGCCGCCCGCCAGCGCCAAGGCAATCCAGCGCGAAGCGACCGTCCTCAAGGGTTTGTCCGGTTCTCGCGTCCCGCACCCAGCGTTTCACGGCTATTCCGATGATGCGCAGATCGTCGGCGGTCCCTTCTACATCATGGACATGGTCAATGGTTGGGCGGCTGATCTCAGCACCGCGAACGTGATGAGTTTTGCGCCCAACTTCGCGGGGCCCGACCTCCACTATCTTGGCTATGCGATGGTCGAAGGGATCGTCGAGATGGCGAACTTTGATTATGTCGCAGCAGGGCTCTCGGATTTCGGAAAGCCGGAAAATTTCCTGGCGCGGCAAGTCGAGCGTTGGCGTGGCCAGTTGGCCTCTTACCCGCAACGCTACCCCGGGTTCGAGAGCCGCAAGCTTCCGGGGCTCGATTATGTTGCATCTTGGTTAAGCGCAAACGTTCCGGCCACCGGGCAGCCCGGGCTGATGCACGGCGATTACGCGATGAACAATGTCATGTTCGCGCACAGGCCGAGGGCCAGGCTTGCGGCGATCATCGACTGGGAGACGTCGACGATCGGAGATCCGTTGATGGATCTCGCAGGATATGGGTCGCAACTGCGCCGCCGCGCCGGTCCACAACCCGAACGACCCTATCTGGATCCCGCGCAATTTCCGGTTTTCGAAGACGTGGTCGCGTATTTCGCTGATTCCACAGGACGCGATGTCTCGGCCATCGACTATTACCTTATTCTGTCGAAGTTCCGCATGGCATGCATCGTCGAATATAAGGTGGCCGAAGCAGCTATCGGGCTTGCTCCTGCCGAAAAAGGTGCGCGCTTCGATGCCATCGTACGGGGTCTGCTGTCGGAATCCGAAACGCTTGCCCGCCGCGCGGGATAATCCAGCTTGCAGGAGAATAACCATGGATTTTACCGTCGATTCCGCTTTCCAGAAGAAACTCGACTGGATGAAGGATTTTGTCGAAAACAAGGTCCGTCCGCTCGAGTTCATCTACGATTATGACAAGGATGCGGCTTACGATGTCGAGAACCTCCCCCTGCGCAAGATCATCAAGCGGCTTCAGCAAGAGGTGAAGCAGCAAGGTCTTTGGGCAGCCCATTTGCCCGAGCATCTCGGGGGGCATGGCTTCGGTGCGGTCAAGTTGACCTATATGAACGAGATGTTCGGGACGTCTGCCTTCGGGCCGGTCGTCTTCGGCTGCCAGGGGCCGGACTCGGGTAATATGGAAATCCTCGCGATGTTCGGCACGGAGGAGCAGAAAGCGAAGTATCTCCAGCCCGTTCTCGATGGCGACATGTTTTCGACTTTCGCCATGACCGAGCCCCAGGGAGGATCCGACCCGACAAATCTGCGCTGCGTTGCGCGGCGCGATGGCGATGATTGGGTGATCACGGGTGACAAATGGTTTGCCTCGAACGCGAACCATGCCGCGTTCATGATCGTCATGACGGCGACGGATCCGGATGCGCCGCCGCATGGTCGCGCAACAATGTTCATCGTACCGACCGATGCGCCGGGCTTCGAAATTGTCCGGAACATCGGCTTCTGGACCGACAGCCCGAATGCGGGTGGGCATCCGTGGATCCGCTTCAACGACGTTCGCGTTCCAGACAGCGCGCGTCTTGGACCGGTGGGCGAGGGCTTCAAGGTTGCGCAGTCGCGGCTTGGGGGCGGCCGGCTTCACCATGCCCAGCGGACGATCGGACTTGTCAAGCATCTGATCGACATGATGGCCGAGCGGGCGGTCAGCCGAATGTCGGGTGGCGAACCGATTGGCAACAAGCAGTCGGTGCAGGCAATGATCGCCGAAAGCTACATCGAGTACATGCAGTTTCGCTTGCTCGTTCTCTACACCGCCTGGATGTTCGATCAGCAGCAGGAGCACGGTCGAGAGGGGCGCAAGATGATTAGCGCGATCAAAGCGGCAATGGCCAAAATCGCGCAGGATGTGACGCTCAGGGCAGTTCATCTTCACGGGTCGCACGGTCTTTCAAATATCATGCATTTTGGAGAATATCTCGCGGTTGCGCTCCACGAGGGCGCGGCCGACGGCGTCACCGAGCTTCATCTAGGCGCGGTGGCGAAGCAGGTCCTTCGCGACTACAAGCCGCGCGTCGGCAGCAATTTGCCGAGCGAAACGACCTTCTTGAAAAAAGCTTGGGCCGAACAGCAGCTCGCGCCGGTCCTCGCGGAGCTGGGGCTGACATTCGAGGACGGCAAGGCCGACACCGAAAAGAACCTGCCGGTCGAAAAATATAACCTGACCCCCGTCTCGCTTTGATGGATTTGACGATTCCGTCGCTCTTTCGGGTTGAGGGAAAATACGCCTTTGTGACCGGCGGTTCGAGCGGGGTGGGCCGGATGATCGCTGCCTCGCTTGCCGCCAATGGCGCACGCGTGACGATTTCGGGACGTAACGAAGATCGGCTGGCATCGGCTGCGGACACACTGGGCTGCGACTGGATTGCCGCCGATCTTTCGCAGGCGGACGAGATCGATCGTCTTGCCGTATCCCGGCGCGAACCGGTTGACATCCTCGTGAACAATGCAGGCACGACTTGGGCTGCCTCACTTGCGGATTTTCCTGCCGAAGGGTTCGACAAGGTATTGGCGCTCAACATGCGGGCGCCTTTCTTGCTCGCGCAAAAACTGCTCCCGCATCTGAAGGCGAGGGCGACCGCCGAGGATTATTCCCGCATCGTGAACATAAGTTCGGTTGGCGCCCGGATGATCGCCGCGGACGGCGGTTCTATCGCGTACGGGCCGTCAAAGGCGGCGATCGAGCAGATGACGCGGATCATGGCACGACAGCTTGGCAAGCATCGAATCACCGCAAACGCCATCGCGCCGGGCTGGTTTCCTTCGCGGATGAACGTGCCGCTGGGCGAGGCGGCCGCACTGGACTGGATCGCGAACACGCCGCTCGACAGGCTCGGAACGGCGCGCGATATCGGCGGGCTTGTACTATTTCTGTGTTCGCCAGCGGGCCTTTACGTGAACGGCCAGGTGATCGCCTGCGATGGCGGCCGTTCGCTCTAGCTGGGACGCGTCGTCTTCGCGATTGCGGAAAGATCCACGGTTTCTGCCCCGAACGCCTGATTGGTGTCGCGCGAGATACGATGTTCGTGGTCGATGGCATCGGCGTAGGTCATTCCGAAATTCTCGTCGATCAGGGTGTTGATCGAGCGAACGATGCGCGGATCGTTGGCGACGATCTGGTCGGCCAGCTCGAGAGCGCACGGCATCAGCTCGTCAAGCTCGACGACGCGGTTCACCAGTCCCCACCGTTCAGCGGTGGCGGCGTCGATCGGTCGCCCGGACAGCGACATTTCTTTCGCGCGGCCGATGCCCACAAGGCGCGATAACAGGGCCGTCATGCGTCCTCCCGGGACCACGCCCACACGGGCATGGGTGTCGGCGAACTGGGCAGTTCGGGCGGAAATCCGAATGTCGCAGCACATCGCCAGTTCGAGCCCTCCCGTGATTGCAAAACCGTTGACTGCGGCGATCACAGGACCGTCGAAACTGTTCATGCCGAACCGTCGATGGCCTGCACCTTGGTCCTCGTCCGCCGCCTGCAGCGTTGATCGACCGCTTGCGAGCTCCTTCAAGTCCATACCGGCGCAAAAGGCGCGGCCCGCACCTGTCAGCACAACGACCCGCGTCGTGGGAGGAAGTGTCGCGAAGGCGGCTGCGATGCCGTCCGACAGTCCGCGCGACAGCGCATTGAGCGCATCTGGCCGATTCAGGGTGATAATCGAGATTGCGCCGCGGTGCTCGACGAGCACGAGATCACCGTTGTTCATCAGGCCCTCCAGCGTAGTGCTCCAAGATCCGCGCGGCCACGTCAGGCCGCCAGCCAACGAGCGGCCACTTCAATTGATCGCAGGACTGAATCCGCCATCTATTCGGATGTTGGCACCACTGACGTGACCGGCAAGCGGACTGGCGAGCCACACTGCCATCGCGGCAATACCGTCGAGCGGCACTATCCCGTTCACAGACTGCCGGCCGTGGCGTTCGATCAGCGCGTTCTCGTCTTCTTCGGCATAAGCAGGCGTCGCAGCAAGCCCGGGCGAGATTGTGTTCACCGTGATCCCGGTGCCAGCGAATGCCTTTGCGAGGCCCAAGCTCATGTTGGCAACTGCCGCCTTCGCCGACGCGTAAGCCTGAGGAACAGCGGCCGGCGTCAACGCGTCGGCGCTGCCGATCTGAATGATCCGGCCCCAGCCGGCTTCTTTCATTCCTGGCGAGATCCGATGAACCATGCGTACGCCGGGCAGGGTCAAGGTGCGATATGCTTCGGCCCAGCTGCCGTCCGGCTGTAGGCGACCGATCCCCGGGCTGTACCCCATCGCATTAATGAGAATATCGATGCCGCCGAGGGCCTCCTTTGCCCCGCTGAAGCATGCGTCAGCGCCGCTATCGGTGGCAAGATCACCGAGTGCGGGTACCGCCGTCCCGCCGGCATTGCAGATTGCCTGTACGCTCGCGTCGCCACGTCCACGATCGCGTCCGCCGATTGCCACTGAAACGCCTTCGGCCGCCAGCGCACGCGCAATAACGGCGCCGAGACCGGATGTGGCGCCGGTGACCAGGGCGCGCTTCCCCTTCAATGCCAGATCCATCGCCGTCTTCCTAACGCACCTCCAATGGCCGCTGGCGGGGCGGATCGCCAGCGCTGAAGCGCAAAGCATCGCATAGGTGCTGGCTACGGGATTGCCTCGGCGCCGGTCAGCGGAGATGGTCGGCGGGCGAGGAGATCCGGATGTTGCAGGCATTCAGCGTCGAATGGACCGAAGCTCAGGTGGCCGAGCTAAAGCGCAGGGTGAAAGATTGTCCATTACCGCCCGTTCCTGCCGACGCGAGCTGGGCTCTGGGCTGCGATGTCGGCTTTCTCTTGCGATTCAGGGACCACTGGCTGGAGGCGTACGACTGGCGCGCGGCGGTTGCGGATCTCAACCGCTGGCCGCAATTCATCGCGGAAGTCGACGGCCAGTCGATCCATTTCGTCCATGTCGAAAGCGGCGCAGACGACGCACGTCCACTCTTGCTGACCCATGGATGGCCGGGCTCGCACTATGAATTCTGGCAAGTGATCGAGCGGCTGACCGACGCAGGGTTCGATCTCGTCATCCCGAGTTTGCCGGGCTACGCGTTCAGCGGAAAGCCGTCCGCTCCGGTAGGTCCGGTCGCGACCGCTGCGCTGTGGCACAAGCTGATGACCGAAACGCTCGGGTATTCGCATTATCTTGCGCAAGGCGGCGATTGGGGCAGCCTCGTCACGGGGCAGATCGGGTTGAACCACGCCGGCCAGGGCATTCGTGGGATCCACCTTAATATGGCGGGCCTACGCAGCGAAGCGCCCGCGCAGAACGAGGCCGAAGGCGCCTGGATGCAGACGATCCTTCGCAAGCAACAGATGATGGGCGGTTATTCCGCGCTCCAAATGATGAAACCGGTGTCGGTCGGCCTGCTGTCCGCGGGTAATCCGCTCGGGCAGGCTGCGTGGATTCTTGAGCGGTTTCACGACTGGTCGGACCTGAGCGACGGCGACCTCGAAAGCGTGTTCGGAATGGATCATCTCATAACCAACGTGATGCTGTACGTCATGACCGACAGCTTTGCCTCGTCGGCCTGGTTCTATCACGGGCTTATCCGAGAAGGACGGACAAGCCTGGGCGAGGGGGAGCGTTGCACGACGCCGACCGGCTTTGCTGCGTTCCCGGACCAGCTCATGCCGCCGCCGCCACGCAGCCGCGTCGAGCTCTGCTTCAATCTCGTTCACTGGAGCGAGCCTCGGAAAGGCGGGCACTTCGCCGCGATGGAACAACCTGCAGCATTCGCGCAAGACGTGGCCGAATGGGCAGCGAAAATCTGGCCGGAGGGCACCTTATGACGAGCGACCATGTACCGGAGGGCTATAGCTGCGCAGCATCGCCCAGCGCGTTTCCCAATCATGTCGGACGCATTTTTCACAAGACCGTTGAGCATCCCGGCAGCGAACCGGAAAAGTGGACGGCCCTTTATGTCGAAGAGCATCACGTCAACAGTTGGGGGTTCGCTCACGGCGGTTTGATCGCGTTTCTCGCCGAAGTGGGCACCGCATCGGCTGCCTGGGATCCTGCGGGTCCACCCGTCGTAACAATTTCGCTTACGACCCAATTCCTGCGGGCACCAAAGCTTGGCCAGCTGCTCGAAGTGCGATCAAAAGCGTCGCGGCGGACCCGCAGTCTCGTCTTCGTCGACGCCGCAGCCTTTGCGGACGGTGACCTTCAATTCACGGCCACGGCGGTCAATAAAGTCCTCGGCGGTTAAAGCGCCGCCATGACGGCCTCGGCCGTTGTGATGCGTGCGAGCATCCGCAACTGCTGAGCCACGATGACTTTGTGCGTCTCTGGGTCGGCGCCGGCGATGCAGTCTTCGGGAACAACGACGTGATAGCCCATATCCACCGCAGCCATTGCATTGCCGGGCATGGCGAGGTTTGTCGAAACGCCCGTCAGCACGACGGTCGAAACACCGAGGCGACGCAACGTCGCGTCCAGCGATGTTCCGATAAACGCGATGAGTCCCGCGGGCCGTTCGATGATCACGTCGCTCGCAACGGGAACAAGCTGGGGAACATAGGCAGCTTCGGGGCTGCCGGCCTTCATCTTGCCGCCCTTCAACGTAAGCGCGTTTATAAGCGAGTTCGGCCTGATGTCCGCGAGATCCTCACGATGGACCACTGGAACGTGGATCACCGGAAGAGCCCGCGATCGGAATGCGGACGCAAGCGCAGCAATCCGGTCGAGGATGCCGCGTTGGGCAACCTGCTCCGCAAGGCCAGGGAAGCCGCTATGAGCCGCATCGACGACGCCCAGCTGGCACTCGTTGACGATTAACGCGGCCCGTCCTTCGATGTTGAGGTCGTTTGCCATGGTTCTCCACCGATTTGCTGCCCATGCCTAGTCCACGTGCGGTCCAAAACCCAATTGCCACCGATTTCCCGCATATACCTGATGATATTCGGCGGCCTTGCGAGACCGCGAAGGACGCAGCACAGCAGTGGCGTGGAAGCGGTTCAGAATCTGGTCCCTGGCGGCGTACTCGCCCCCTATGCAGGCAAACGGCCACCGGCCCCCGCATGGTTCGACTGGGCCGTCGCGCAGTTGCCTGATCGGTCGAGGTTCGAGCTCGATGGGCTTCCTATCGAACTTCTGACGTGGGGCGAGGTCGGCAAGCCGGGACTTCTTTTCCTGCACGGCGACAGCGCGCATGCCGACTGGTGGTCTTTCATTGCGCCGTTTTTTGCCAACGACTGGCGATGTGCCGCAATTTCCTGGAGCGGCATGGGAAGTTCGGGACGCCGCGCGGTCTACACCTTTTCGGATTGGGCAGATGAGGCAATTGCTGCGATCGATGCAGCCCAGCTGAATGTTGACGGGCAGGGCACGCTGGTCGTCGCACACTCGCTTGGCGGTTATCCCGCATTGATTGCCGGCGGCCGATGCGAGGACATCCGCGGAATCGTCGCGCTCGACAGCGCGATTATCCCGGAAAATCTGATGGCAGACGTTCCGCGACCGATACCGCGCCCGCATCGGGTCTACGCCTCGCCCGCAGAGGCGCTCGGCCGTTTCCGTTTCATGCCGCCGACGGTCGGCGATCAGCACTATGCGATCGATCATCTCGCGCGGCTCGGCCTGCAGAAGGGCACAGATGGATGGTCGTGGCGTTTCGATCCGGAAATCTGGCGCGATATTGACAAGCGTAACGCCGGATCGCTGGCGGATCTGCCGGCTGGAGCGCGTTGTCCGCTGGCGTTGATCGTTGGGGAAGCGTCCGAGCTGATCGACGAAGAGATCGCGGCCTACATGCGCGGCCTCTATCCGGACGGTACGCCGTTCATCGGCATACCAGAAGCGGGACACCACATCATGGCAGATCAGCCGTTGGCGCTGGTTGCGGCACTCCGGTCGTGTTTTGCCTACTGGCCGGAAAGAGCACAATGAAGCTTGCTGGGAAGCGGTTCGTTGTGACCGGCGCGGCAACGGGGATGGGGGCCGCCACGACGGCGGCTTTTGTCCGCGAAGGAGCGGACGTCGTGGGGTTCTATCGCAGCCGCGGTTTCGAGGCGCTCGCCGAGAGGCTGAAGGGCGAGCCCGGGAACGCGAATTTCGTTCGCGTCGATGTTTCGGAACGGCAGGAAGTCGATACCGCCATGGCAGCTGCCGCCGAACGGCTCGGCGGGCTCGATGGGCTGGTGCATGCCGCGGCGATCTGTCCCACAACATCGGCCGAGGATATCTCCATCGATCAAATGATGGAGGTCCTGCGGATCAATGTCGGTGGCACAATGCTAACCAATCAAGCCGTGCTTCCGTATCTGAAAGCCAATGGCGGCGGACGTATCCTCAACTTCGCATCCTCGACTGGTGCGACGGGATCGGCGATCAAGGCCGACTATGCCGCTTCGAAGGGAGCCGTGCTGGCGTGGAGCCGTTCGATTGCAACGGCATGGGCCGCCTACAATGTGACGGTGAATATGATTTGTCCGGTGATCAGCACCGACATGTATCTCGCCACGCGAGACGCCATGACGCCTGAGCAGCGCACAGCCCATGATGCATCGCTTGCGACATCAATCCCTCTCGGCGGGAAGTTCGGCGACCCGGATCGCGATTTTGCTCCGGTCGCCGTCTTTCTCGCAGGCGACGGAGCGCGTTTCATGACCGGACAGATGGTTTCGGTCGATGGCGGCGTGTTGATGGTGCGCTGAACCTAGCAGTCGAGTTTGGCAACGCGGGCGTATTGCGCGCTCAGTCCCTGGACCGCTCTGTAGGCCATGTGCACGGCGTCACCGATACGGCCCACCTGATGGCTGTCTCCGACCACGCTCACGGTGAGGCCCGCATCGCGCAATGCCTCGGCGAGCTGGTTCGCCGAACGGCGGCCCTGCGCAAGCAGCAGACGATCCGCCGTGACCGTCTCTGCACGATCACCGCGCGTGATCGTAATGCATCCATTCGAAACGCTCTGGATGTGGCTGTCGTCGAGGATGGTGATCAGAGGATTGTCGTGCAGTCTTCGGAGAAGTCCCATGCGATAGACCCAGTCGGCGGAACGAGCGAGCTTGTCCGCCGGGGACCGGCTCACCAATGTAACTCGCACGCCCTGATGGGCACAATATTCAGCGGTCTCGCAGCCGGTCTCGCCCCCACCGTACACGACCGCATGCGCGCCGGGCGCCAGGCCCAGTTGCCGTTCGCGCATGAGCAAATCGTAGGCGTCCATGACAACCGGATCGTCGAGCCCGTCGATTGGCAGGTCGATACGCTGTGTTCCCGTCGCAAGGACAACCACGTCAGGATCGAGCGCGACGATGCCCTCCAGGGTCGCTTCGGACCCGAAATGCCGGGTGACGGCGCTCGCGGTCAGTCGACCGTCGAGATAGTCGGAATACCAAAACAGTTTCTCCTTCCCCGGGGGCGTCGCCGATGCGATGATGCCCCCCCCGGTGAAATCGCGCCTCTCCATGATATGGGTTTCGAATCCCGATTGCTGAAGAAGAAGCGCAGCCGATGCCCCGCCCGGACCGGCACCGATGACAATGGCTCGCTTTCCGGCGCCCATGTCAGACGGGATCGGCGGGTCGAGCTCGGTTCCGGTTCGCGGGTTTTCCGCGCAGCCGACTTGGACCCGGCCAGGATGCGGACTGATGCACCAGTTGCACGACGTGCAGGGGCGGATGAGGTCGCGTCGCCCGGCTTGCGCCTTGTTCGCCCAGTCGGGATCAGTCAGCATGGGACGGCCGAGCGCGATGAGGTCCGCGTCGCCATCCGCGATCGCTTTTTCGCCTGTTTCGGGCCAGCGGATCTGTCCGACGGCGATGACCGGAACACCGGTCGCGCGGCGGATCCGCGCGGCGTAGGGGATGCGCCAGCCTTCGGGTGTCGACATCGGCTCGACCACCTTTTCAAAGGCGGCCCCCACACCCCAGCCCGTCGAGACATGAAGCGCGTCCACACCCGATGCGACGAGCCGCGGGGCGATCCCCTCCATATCTTCGATCGTGAGGCCGCCGGGCCGGAACTCGTCGGCGGAAAGGCGGTAGACAAGCGGACGGTCCCCGATGCTGCGCCGCACGGCACGGATAACCGCGAGTGGAAATGCGAGGCGCCGCTCAGGATCTCCCCCCCATTCGTCGTCGCGCCGGTTGCCGAGCGGGGACATGAACTGCGTCAGCAGATAGCCATGCGCGCCGTGCAGTTCGACCCCGTCGTAACCGGCCTCCACGGCGAGCGCGGCGGTATTGCCAAACGACGCGGCCATTGCGGCCACTTCGTCCGAGGTCAGCCCGCGACACGTCATCTTGTCGGGGTCGCGCTTCGAGAAAATGTCGCTGGGGCCAACGGGCATGCCACCGGGAAGGACCTTCGGATTGGCGTATTGCCCACCATGCTGGATTTGCATGAAAATCTTCGCACCGGCGTCATGGATGGTGCGCACCAGTCGACGATGCCCGTCGAGATTACGACGATTGTCGAGCGTCAGCTGATAAGCGTGCGCCCGTCCGGTGTCGGGATCGACACACGTATATTCAACGATGATCAGCGCCATGCCGCCCAATGCCCGCTCGCGGTAAAAGGCGATCATCGCGGGCGTTACTTCGCCATCCAGGCCACCGAGTTCGGTAGACATCGGTGCCATGACCATGCGGTTGCGGAGCACCGTGTCGCGAATGCGAAACGGGCTGAAGAGATTTGGATAGGACAATGACGTCACGCGCGCTGATTGAAGCGGCGCCCGACCAGCGCAGACGCAATATTGGTCTTTTGCACGTCGGTCGTGCCTCCGGCGATGCCCCATGCATAGCTGTCGCGAACGCGCTGCTCCATGCGATATTCTTTCGAATAACCGTAGCCGCCCATGATCTGAAGTCCCTTGGACGCAACCTCGACGACCATTTCGTTCGAAAAACATTTTGCGAGCGAGCTGTCGAGGATCGACGGCAAACCCTGGCTGGCGTTAACCGCTGCGCGATAGATCAACAGCCGCGAGGCCTCGACCTTCATGGCCATTTCGGCGAGTTTCAACTGGATCGCCTGGAAATCGACAATCGGCTTGCCAAACTGGTGCCGTTCCTGAGCGTAGGCAGTTGCTTCTTCCAGGGCCGCAGCTGCAATTCCGAGGCCCATCGTCGCATTACCGCACCGCTCGAGGCTGAACGCAGTCATCAGTTTCCCGAAACCGCCTTTGGGCACGATGATATTGTCCTTCGGGACACGGACTTCATCGAGATATATGTCGGCAGACGGAATGCCTCGGAAACCCATCAGGCGCTCCGGCCGGCCGAAACTGATACCCTCGCGCTCCTTTTCGACGAGCACGGCGCCCACGCCTTTCGCGCCAGGCTCGTTATCGAACCGGCAATAGACGATATAGACGTCCGAGTGTCCTCCACCCGAACACCAACGTTTCTGGCCCGTTACGACGATTTCGTCGCCGTCGAGCCGGGCGGCCGTTTTGAGATCGGTGAGCGCTGTTCCGGCGGCGGGCTCGGACATCGACACCGCGACGATCTTTTCACCCCTGATGACGTCGGGAAGAATTCGCGCCTTGAGGCTCTCGGAGGCAAAATGCTCGACAGTCCGCACCGGTCCGGTCGCGCTCTCGAAGATCGGCCAAGCGACCGCAGGCGAGATCATCGCAAACTGCTCGAGGACAATGAGCGCTTCGAGATGTCCGAGCCCGAGACCGCCATATTGCTCGGGCAGGTTGATGCCGAGGAAGCCCATTTCGGCATAACGCTTGCGCATTGCCTCGGGAAGCGGTTCGGCGTTTTCTTCCATTTCCCGCGACAGGTCCATCAGTTCCGCGCGCGCGAAGTTGCGAGCGGTTTCTTGGAGGTCGCGCTGCGTCTCGGTGAGCTGAAAATCCATGGTTCAGGCCTTCGTTTCAATAACGGCGTCGAGGGCGACAACTCCGTCAACCCGCACGACGAGCGGATTGACCTCGATTGTGGAAATGTTGCTGGCGTTCTGGACCGCGAGGACGGACAATTCCGAAACCGCCTTGGCAAGCGCCTCGAGGTCGTAGCGCGGAGAGCCGCGCCATCCGGTGAGGAGGGGCGCGGTCTTCAGTTTCGCAATCATTTCGATCACCTGGGCTTCGCTGACGGGCGCAAGTGCGCAGACCGTGTCTTTCAAGAGTTCGACGAGCGTTCCGCCCAGTCCGAAGGTCACGATCGGACCAAACACGGCGTCCTGATGTATGCCGACGATCGTTTCGACGCCCCCGCCGACCATTTCCGAGACGAGGTATCCGTCGATCTTCGCGTCCGGAAGTTTTGTCGAAATCGTTTCGGCCATTGCGGCAACCGCATCGCGGACGGCATCGCGCGAGGACAGGCCGAGTGCGACGCCGCCGTATTCGGTCTTGTGCAGTATGTCGGCGGAGACGACTTTTACGACGACCGGGAAACCGATCTCGGTTGCCATTCCTGCTGCTTCTTCGGCGTTCGCGGCGAGCAATTCGCGCGGTGCGACAACGCCCGCTTGGGCAAGAAAAGCCTTAGCCTGAGTTTCGTTGAGCTTCCCCGAAACGCCGAGAGGCGCGGCGAACGGCAGCGCGAGAGGTTCGGGCACAGGCTTGGCGAACGTCGTGCGAAACGAATCGAGCGCAGCAAGCGCCGCGATCGCCCTCGAAGGATCTTCGAACGCGAGCAGACCCTTGGCGTCATATTCGCGGATCATGTCGGGGTCGGTCGTCACCGATACGAAGACAAGCTGGCCAGGCGAACGCGCATGTGCGTTGGCGATCGCCTGCTGCAGGGGGCGCGCCATGGACGGAGCCGCGCCAGCAATTCCCAGGAAGATCAGCGTTGCATCGAACGCATCCGATGCGAACACCGCGTCGAGCGTCTTTTCCATGATGTCATGGTTGGTGGTCACCAGGCCGGTCATGTCGATCGGGTTGGCCGGCGAGCAATGCGGCACCAATGATTTGAGAACTGCCTGCGTCTCGGCGGGAACCTTGCCCATCGTGAGCCCTGCGTCGCTGACGAAATCGGCACATTGCACGCCGACCCCTCCGGATATGCTGATGATGCCGACGCGGGGGCCCTTGGGCAGGACGCCTTTCGATAAGGCATACGCGATATCGAGCAGCTCGTCGGTCGTCCTGGCGCGATGAACCCCGTACTGTTCGAACACGGCATCATAAATGCTGTCCTCGCCCGTCAGGGAAGCCGTATGGCTCGCGGCCGCCGCGCTGCCCTCGGCGGTCCGGCCGACCTTCATCATGACGACCGGCTTTTGCGCGCGCCGCGCCCGATCGAGCGCGGCGATCAGCTTGGTGCTGTCGCGCAAACCCTCGATATAGGCGAGGAGTATGTCACAATGGTCGGACCCTGCCATCCAGTGCAGCGCGTCGCCGATATCGACGTCGGCCTCGTTACCGGTCGTGACCCATTGGCTGATCCCGAGGCCGCGCCGGAAAAGGTGTTTCATCAGATAGCCGCCATAACCCCCGCTTTGGCTGGCCACGCCGATACGCCCGGGCGCGGGCACGCCTTCCTCGAGCGCGGAGGCGAACGTTCCGTAGAAGCGGGCATGGGTGTTCATCAGCCCCATGCAATTCGGTCCGAGAAGCCGCATTCCTGCCGCGCGGGCGGTGGCGACCAACCGGTCCTGCCTTTGCTGTCCTTCCGGTCCCGTCTCCGAAAAACCGGCACCATAAAGTACTGCTGACCGAACACCCATCGCGATACAGTCCTCGATGGTTGCCTGCGTCACGTCTGCAGAGATCGCCAGTAACGCGCAGTCGACCGGGCCGGGGACATCGGTGATCGAAGGATAGGCCTTCAATCCCTGGATTTCGGACCGGCCGGGATTGACCGGATAGATCGGCCCCTCGAACCCGGCTTCGAGAAGATACTGGATCGGTCGGCCGCCGAAGCGACGCTGGTCGCTGGATGCACCGATCACCGCGACCGAACGCGGTGCGAACATTGCGTCGAGGCTGTGGATGGTCGGTTCCACCTGAGGATTTGAGGTCAATATCGCCATAACTCCCGAGCCTTTGACCCGAAGCCGCCGGGCTTCCAACCGGCAGCAGGAATCGAACACATCCATGCTAACCCGGCCGCGCGGCAGCGAAGCGGTGTACGCTCGGATTTGGACGGGATACATCTCTCGTCGTGTTTGCGGGAGGGCGCGCGGTAAAGATGTGTCTCGCGACCGGATTAGACAGGGGTAGGATGTCCGACTTAGTTCTTCGAGAAACTGTTGGCGATGTCGTCATTGTCACGCTCAACGCGCCTCAGACGCGCAATGCCATCTCGCTCGAGATGCGCATGGAGCTGCTGGGATTCCTTGAGGAGGCGACGAATTCGCCTGCGGTTCGCTCGATCATCGTAACGGGTGCCGCCGACAATTTTTGCTCGGGGGGGCAGCTTCAGCCGACTAACGGCGCGTCGGCTCCCAAGCCCGATGCGCAGCGGACGCGCCGCAACATAGCGATGCTTCAGGATATCGTCCGGATCCTGAGTGGGGGTCCAAAGCCGACAATCGCGGCAGTCGAAGGCTATGCTTATGGCGCTGGCCTTTCGCTGGCCGCGGCGTGCGATGTCCTTGTGGCAAGCAGCACGGCCCGCTTTTGCGCCTCATTCGGCCGGATCGGTTTGATGGCAGATGCCGGGCTCATCTGGTCGCTGCCCCAGCGGGTCGGCGCATCGCGTGCGCGCGAGATCATGCTGACCGGGCGTGTCGTCGATGCAGACGAGGCCGAGCAGATCGGCCTGGCCAATCGGCAAGTCCCGGCAGGTGGCGCCCGCGATGCCGCGCTGGCGATCGCGCAGGGATTTTCGCACGTCGCGCCGTTAGCGATCGCGTCCATGAAACGCGTTCTGGCGCGCGGCCCGAATTCGCTCGAGGACGTCCTTCACGCCGAGAGCGATGCGCAGCCGGTCCTGACCTTGAGCCAGGATTACGTCGAGGGGCGCGCGGCGTTCAAGGAACGGCGGGTGCCGGTTTTTCGCGGAGCCTGACATGGATTTGGCGATCACTCCAGCCGCCGCCGCCTTGCGCGACGAAATGCGGTCGTTCCTGCGGGACAATCTTCCGCCGGAATTCGCGGAAGCGACACTGTTCGGAAAAAAACTCTCTAAAGACGATCATCAACGCTGGCAGCGGATCTTGGAAGCCAAGGGCTGGCTCACGCCGAGTTGGCCGCAGGCTTGGGGAGGAACCGGGTGGGGCCCCCTCGAGCGGTTCTTGTGGGACGAGGAGTCGGCGCTCGCGGGAGCGCCCCGCGCGAACATTCCTTCGCTCGACCTCCTGGGGCCGGTCATCATCGAATTTGGAACGGAGGCTCAGAAAGCCAGTCTGCTGCCGCGCATCCTCAACGGCGAGGATTGGTGGTGCCAAGGCTTTTCCGAGCCCCAAGCCGGATCGGATCTCGCGGCGCTGCAGATGCGTGCGGTACGCGATGGCGATTCCTACATCGTCAACGGCACCAAATTGTGGACGAGCTGGGCACACCTCGCAAACAAGATCTTCTGCCTTGTGCGCACCTCGGTCGAAGGCCCCAAGCAGGCCGGTATCTCGTTTCTTCTGATCGACATGGAGCAACCGGGCGTCGAGGTCACGCCGATCTACACACTTGGCGGAATGCTGGCCGTCAACCAGGTCCGGATCGAAGACGTCCGCGTTCCGGCGACCAACCTCGTGGGAAACGAGGGCGATGCATGGACGATTACCAAATTTCTTCTTGGACATGAACGGCTCGTCGGTGCGGGAATCGGACCAAGCCTTGCCCTCGTCCGCCAGCTGCGGGCGGCGCTCGACCGCGCCGGACCCGGCGGTGAGCCGATCGGCAGCGACCCGGTGTTCAGTCAGCGTGTCGCCGAAGTTGAAACCGACCTTATCGCCCTTCGCTACACCGCCTATCGTGTTCTGGCCGACGAATTGTCCGGCAAGGCGCCGGGCCCGGAGGTCTCGGTTCTGAAAATACGCGGGGGCGAAATCCAGCAGGCACTTACCGAGTTGCTCATGGAAGCGGGAGAGATCCAGTCGCTCGCGCACCCCGTTGACCTGCCGCACGGGATCGTCCCGATCGAGACCGCACATATGAGCCAGCAATTTTTCGATCGACGCAAGCTGACGATCTACGGTGGCAGCTCTGAGATCCAGCGCAACATCATCGCGCGCCGACTGCTGAACGTCTGAGGGGCGCGAGATGGATTTCACATACGACAGCAACCAGCAGATGCTGCACGACAGCGTCGATCGCTTTCTTGCCAGCAAATATGATCTGCAGGCGCGCGCAAGGCTTTGCCATGATGCCGACGGACAGGAACGCCTCTGGCGCGAGATGGCCGACCTGGGCTGGATCGGTGCCGCGTTTCCCGAGAATGTCGGCGGTTACGCGTCGTCACCGATCGATGCGATGATCGTCATGGAGCGGTTCGGGCGCCATCTCGTCACCCTGCCTTATCTGATTACCGCGATCGTGTGCGGGCGATTGCTTATTGCGGGTCGGAGAACGGACCTGATCGAACGGGTCATCGCAGGCGAATTGAGGCTGGCTCTGGCTGCCGGGTCAACGCACGTCCTGCGAAGCCCAGAGCATCACAGCTTTACTGCGGATAGGGTGGGAGACGGCTGGGTCCTGAACGGTCGGATGCCCGTCGTTCTCGCGGGCGATTCAGCCCATATTTTCATCGTCGCCGCCCGCACGTCAGGCAACATCGGTGATCTCCACGGCATGACGCTGTTCCTGGTCGATTCGGCAGAAACAGATCGCCGCTCATTTCGGACGATCGATGCTCACGGCGCTGCTGAGGTTGTCATCCGCAACGCAACGGTTGCGGCCGATGCAGTGATCGGCGCGGTCGATGGCGGTGTGCCGCTCATAAATCTCGCGTTGGACCATGGGATCGCGGGTGCCTGCGGCGAGGCTCTGGGTGCCATGGCGCACCTCGTTCCAGCGACAGCCGAATACACCAGGACGCGCGAGCAATATGGCGCGCCGCTCGCGAAGTTTCAGGTTTTGCAGCATCGCATGGCGGACATGTACATCCAGACCGAGACGGCGCGTTCGATGACCTATGTCGCATCATTGGCGCTGGACGCCGAAACGAGCGAGCGCACCCGACTCCTGTCCGCTGCAAAGGTCCAGATTGGCAAGGCGGGAAAGTTCGTCGGCTATCAGGCCGTGCAATTGCACGGCGGCATGGGTGTGTCCGAAGAGCTCGATATCGGCCACCATTACATTCGCCTGACGACGCTGAACCAGCTCTTCGGCGACGTGACTTTTCACTTGCGCCGCTTTGCCGCGGCTGGAGCAGCAGCATGACAGTCGATTACAACCGCTACGACAAGCTTCGCGTCGAGTTGGACGGCGCAATTCTGCGCCTCACGCTGAATCGACCAGAAAAGCGCAACATCATCGATGATCCGGTCAATGCGCAGCTGTCCGATGCCTTTCATGATGCCACATTCGACGATCGCGTTCGTGCGATCGTCCTCGCTGGTGACGGTCCCTCCTTTTGTGGCGGAGGGGACTTTGCCCAAATGAAGCGAAAGGTCGACGATCCCGGCCTGTTCTTCAAAGGCATCTGGAATTCGCGTCGGCTGGTCTACACCGTGCTTGACTGCCCCAAGCCGACGGTCGCCAAACTCCACGGCCACGCGATGGGCCTGGGTGCGACATTGCCGTTACTCTGCGATTTCGTTGTTGCGGTCGATGATACCAAGATTGCCGATCCTCACGTAAACATCGGCCTTGTTGCTGGCGACGGCGGTGCGTTGATCTGGCCGCAGATGATGGGATACGCCAAGGCGCGCAAGTTCCTCATGCTCGGCGAGCCAATCCTCGGCAGAGAGGCCGCCGACCTCGGACTCATCGCCGAATCCGTGCCGACATTCGAGGAAATGGATGCGCTTGCCGAAAAATGGGTTGCGCGCCTGGCTGCAGGGGCGAGCCAAGCCATCTACGGGACGAAGATGACGATCAATCAGCCGCTGCGCCAGCTAGCGCATGCCGCGATGGATACCGGAATGGCATATGAAGGCCTGTCGAATATCAGCAAGGATCATGCCGAAGCGATCGACGCGATCGGCGAGAAGCGCAAGCCGAGGTTTACCGGAGACTGACGTTGACGGATCGCTTTATCGGTTATCGCCGACGCATCCGGATTATTCCGCGCGAGCGGCGCGTCGACGTCGATATGGAAGACGATGCTCATTGCTTCGGCGTGACGATAATCCACGACGGATCGGTCATCGAAGCCGTGGAGACGCGCGCACCGCGCTTCCCTTGGACTACGTGTCCGGCCGCAGGAACATATCTCAGCGAGCGTATGACCGGCGTGCTCTTGGCGCAGGCGGCAGACGTCGAGAACCAGCGCCATCACTGTACGCACATGTATGACCTTTTCGTGCTGGCGGCGCGGCACGCGGCCGACCAAGCCCCGCTCACCTACGATATCCGGGTCTCCGATCCCGACCGGGGCGTTCGCGAAACGGACGTTGCCCGCAATGGCGATGTCATCCTGCGCTGGAAGCTCGGCGGCTCCGCTGCAGCGGAGGACGGGCTGGGCGGCGATATGACCGCGCTTGACGCGTGGACGCGCGAGCTGCCGCTTGATCTGCAGGAAGCCGGCAGGATGCTCCGTCGCGGCGCAATGGTTTCCGGCACGCGCTTTTTCGACTTTCCTGTCGGCGCCCCCGCCGCCGGCATGTCGCAGATGATTGGCGCCTGCTTCACATACCAGCCGGAGCGGGCGGGCACCGCCTTGCGCGTCGCAGACACGATACGTGATTTTTCGGATAACCCGGAGAAGATGTTGACGGGAGAGAGCAATGACCGACGTGTTGCAAGGGTTTCGCGTCCTTGATCTTGGCACGGGGCAAGCCGCTTCCGTCGCTGCGCTCTTGCTCGCCCAGAGCGGTGCGGATGTCCTGAAGCTCGACCGGTGCGGCAACACCGCGACTGTCGTTCAGGACGCATTGTGGAACCGCAACAAACGGCGCGCCGGCTTCGATCCGGCGTCTCTCGACATGCATCTCGAGGCCGCCGATGCTTTGATCCACGACATGGTACCGGACGAGGCATCGAAGCTGGGGATCGATGCGGCAAGTCTCGCCGCCCGCTTCCCGGCGCTCATCCATGTCGCAATCGGCGGATGGCCTGCGTCGCATCCTCTCGAAAACCGGCCTGTGAGCGACGCCCTTGTGTTGGCGGAGGCCGGTCTGCTCGACGAACAGCAAGGCGCGGGCCGGGACGGGCCAATCTGGTTGCGTTTCCCGCTCGGCAGCGCACATGCTGCATATCTCGCCGCGATCGGTGTTCTTGCGCGCCTTTACGCGCGCCGCCGGACAGGACAGGGTGGACCGGTTCAGACAAGCCTGTTGCAAGGCGCCCTCATCCCGACGGGCCTTTTGTGGCACAAGGCTGAAAAGCCCTCGCCATCGCTGCGGTTCGGTTTTCCCAAAGACGCAGGCGCAACGTTGTTCGAATGCGGCGACGGGCTGTGGATGCACACGATGGGGCAGCCTGTCAAAGCACCCTCGGTCGCGCGCGCGCTTGCCGATATGGATCCGCAGGAGCGTGCCGGACTCAACGCCAAATATGCCGGGGCGATCATCAAGTACATCGACGATCGCGGCGCCATCGAAGCCATATTCAAGACACGGCCCCGCCAACAATGGCTCGACGAGCTTTGGGCGTCAGACGTTCCCGTCCAGCCCGTCCTGCAGATGGGAGACCTGTATTTCGACGAGCAGGCCGCGGCGAACGATTATATCGTCGCGGTCGATGACGCCCGGCTCGGCGAGACGCGTCAGCCGGGGCCGCCGATGCAAGTCGAAACGAAAGGGGCAACCGGAACGCCAGATGTTGTCGCGCGCTCCATGGTGTCGCCGCTCGATGGACTGAAAATTCTCGACTTTGGCAATTTTCTCGCGGGTCCGCTTGCGCCGCAGCTCATGGCCGACATGGGAGCTGACGTGATCAAGGTCGAAGCGACCGGCGGCGATCCGCTTCGGCACGCCGAATGGGCTTTCAACGGATGTCAGCGAAACAAGCGCGATCTCGCGCTCGCGCTGAAACACCCCAAAGCGGGCACGATACTGGATCGGCTCATCGGCTGGGCGGATGTTGTCCACCACAACCAGCGGATGCCCGCAGCGGAGAAACTCGGCTTTGGTTACGCTGCCGTCCGCGCGATCAACCCTAACGCCGTCTATTGTCACGTCAGCTCCTACGGCGCCAAGGGTCCGCGCAAGGATTGGCCGGGGTATGATCAACTCTTCCAGGCCGCGGCGGGTTGGGAGGCGTTGAATGCCGGCGAAGGCAATCGCCCGATGTGGTGCCGTTTCGGAATGATGGACCATCTGTGTGCGCTGGCTTCGGTGGTGGCGACAATGCTCGGGGTCCTGAGGCGCGATAGTACGGGGGAAGGTGAATTCGTCGCCGCGTCGTTGCTCGGCGCCAGCCTTGCATCGTGCGAGACCTTGGTCTTGCCCGACGGCAAATTGGCGCCGGTCGTGCCCCTGGACAAGGACCAGATGGGGGTATCGCCGACGCAGCGGCTGTTCGTCGTCGCCGACGGGTGGATCGCGGTTGATGCGCCGGAAAAGGGAAGCATGGCCTCGGGGCTCGATGAAGCCACGCTGGCGTCCAGCGAAACGGATGTCGCGCTCGCAGCACTTGCGGCGCAGGGCTATCCGGCGGTGGCGGTCGCGCGTGACAACGGACATGCCTTTCTGGAAGATCCGGCCAATCGGGCTGCGCGTCTCGTCGCGTCATTCGATCATGCATCCTACGGCCACTACGACCAGGTCGGGGTGGCCTGGAGCTTCGGCGACCTCGCGAGTCCGATCGATCGCCCGCCTCCCGGATTGGGCGAACATACCGAAGCAATCCTGTCCGAACTTGGGTTCGACGCTGCGGCGCGCGAGGCGTTAAGGATTGCCGAGGTGGTGAAGGCGGCGTGACGCTGTGGTTGGAAGGGCTGGACGGCATTCGCCTGGCCGCGAGTGCATTTGGTCCTGCAGACGGACGACCCGTGATCATGACCGGGGGACTTGGGCAGACGCGGCACGGCTGGACGCGGGCAGCCGAACGTATCGGCGCGTCGGGAATGCGCGCGATCGCGCTCGATCTGCGGGGGCACGGCGAGAGCGAATGGTCGCCGGACGGCAGGTATGACTATGCGCGCACGGCAGGTGACCTCGTTGCGGTCGTTCGCACTATCGGTCGGCCGGCAGTGCTGGTCGGTGCGTCGCTTGGCGGCAAGATTTCGCTTACCGCGGCTGGGCAGGGTGGGCCGCGGGTCGCATGCAGCCTGATCATCGTCGACACCGTTCCTCGCACAAATCCATCAGGCGTGGCCGAGGCGACCCGTATCTTGAGACCGCCACCAACGGGATTCGCGTCGCTCGATGAGGCTGCCGCGGAGCTTGCGCGCGTTCGCGGGACGCCAGCGGGCTCCGGCGAGCGCCTCCGGCGGCATATGCGAACCGACGCGGCCGGTCGTTGGCACTGGCACTGGGACCCGGCGTGGATGGAGGGCGATCAGGGCATCGGCCTCGCGGCGGCGACCGAGTTCCTGGAAAACGCTGCCCGGGAATTGCGCGTGCCCGTTTTATTGACGCGGGGAGAACTGAGCAACGTTGTGGACGACGACGGCGTAGCGGCCTTTCGGGCGCTCGTTCCGCACGTCGAAGTGGAGACGATTGCCGGGGCTGGCCATATGATCGTCGGCGATTGCAACGACGCTTTTGCCGACGCCGTAATCCGGTTTCTCGAGCGAACGTCTATGTGATCGATTCGGAGCACGCCTTGCCTTGTGGCGATCATCGCTCGATCAGCATGTCTCCGGAACAGGGGCGTAAACGATCGTGCTTTCGAGCTTCTTCAACCCACGCACTATCGCCGTCGTCGGCGCAAGCGACGATCCGGCCAAATTGCGCGGAAAACTGTTCAAGCTTGCCGTTTCGAGCGGCTATGAAGGGCCGGTCTACCCGGTCCACCCCAAAGCCGAGACGATTCAAGGTGTCAAAGCCTATCCCAACCTGGGCGCCGTTCCGGGCGGCGCCGAACTGGTCCTGATCGCCACACCGGGCGAGAGCGTTCCTGGCGTCATTCGCGATGCCGTTGCCGCTGGCGCGAAGGCTGCGGTAATTCTTTCATCCGGCGTCGACGTCGCCGCACTCGCTGAGGCGGTCGGAAATAGCGGACTTCGCTATATGGGGCCCAACACCGAGGGCTTTTTCCAGCTCGATGGTGTCGCATCGACCTTCGCTGCCGTCGTCGAGGACGCGCTTTCCGGCGGCGACGTCCCTTCGCGACCGGGAAGAAAGGTCTCGATCGTGTCCCAATCGGGCGGTCTTGGCTTTTGCCTCTTCGGGCGAGCCCTGGCCGAGAACCTCGATGTTCACTCGGTTGTGACAACCGGAAATGAAGGCGATATCGAGTGCCTCGACGCGCTCGACCACCTGCTCGACGAGGGCCGGAGCGGCGTGATCCTGATCTTCATCGAGGGCCTCAAATCGCCCGCGCGATTTATCAAGATTGCGGCCAAGGCTGCCGACAAGGGAATCCCGTTAGTCGTCATGAAGGTCGGTCGCTCCGAAGCGGGCCAGCGCGCCGCAGTTTCGCACACGGCCCATCTGACCGGAGCGGACACAGCGTATGATGCCGTGTTCAAACGCTTCGGGGTGATCCGGGTGTCAGACATGGAGGAAATGCTGGCTGCAGCCGCGGGATTCGCGCGGTTTCCGCATCGGCGCGTCCGCCGGGCGGCGGTCGTTAGCACATCGGGCGGGGCCGGTGCCTGGGCGGCCGACCTGCTCGGCGCGGCTTCGATAGAGGTCCCGGAACTGTCGAGCGAGCTCCAGCGATCGCTTCAGCCATTCATTCCCGCATTTGGCTCGACCGCCAACCCTGTCGATGTGACGGCGCAAGCCGTGGAAGCCGGCGGCCGTCCATTGGTCGAGGTTCTGAAAGAACTGCAGCACAGTCCCGAAGTCGATGCGATCGTTGTCAACATGGGGCTGCACAAGCCGGGCAGGATCGAGTCGCTCAGTGACATGCTTGGTCCGCTCTTCTCCGATGCCACCAAGCCGATCCTGTTTCATTCGCACATCCTGCCGCACTCGGAAAATATGGCGGCGCTGGCACGGCTCGGCGGCCAGGGGTTTGCAAGCTTCCGCGGCTGCGCGACGGCCCTTTCGGCTCTCGATCGGCATGCCGCGTTTCTCGAAGGCTGGAGCGGTGCCGCGCCGTCCCAGGCACGCGCGAGCGCGACGATGAATGGCGTGGCCGCCGGCGTCCTCAACGAAGCGGATACCGGCGCTCTGCTTCGCACCTATTCCGTTCCCGTTCCTCCCAACGCGCTGGCGCGAACGAGGGAGGAGGCCGCGGTCCAGGCCGCTGCCATGGGATTTCCCGTGGTGCTCAAGATCCAGTCGCCAGACATCGCGCACAAGACCGAGGCTGGCGGCGTCGTTCTTGGTGTCGGGCCCGGCGAAGTCGAAGCAGCATTCGACCGCGTCGTTGCAAACGCCCGCGCTTTTGCGCCCGAAGCCGCGATCGAAGGCGTGCTCGTTCAGAAGATGATGCCGAAGGGGCACGAGCTGGTGATCGGAATGACGCGCGATCCCGATTTCGGACCGATGATCATGCTCGGATCGGGTGGGATCTATCTTGAGGTGCTCAAGGACGTGGTGTTCGCACCGGTTCCCGTCTCGCGTGACGGCGCAAAGGCAATGATTGCACGCTTGAAAACCGCTCCCATTCTTGCGGGCGCGCGCGGCCAGGATGCCGCGGACGTCGAAGCGCTTGCCGAACTGGTCGAGCGGATTTCGGAATTGGCGTCATCGGAACCAAATGTCGATCAGCTCGATCTCAATCCGGTGTTTGTCTACGCGCAAGGCGAGGGCGTGGTTGCCGTCGATGCGCTTATTGCAGCCGGCACTTCCGCCAATGGAGGCCATTGATGCGTCCCGAACAAGAGTTTCTCGCATTCGTCGCTGACGGTCGCTTCATGTTGCAGCGGTCGCGAAAAACCGGAGCTTACCTGTTCCATCCGCGCGTCGCGGTGCCGGGCACGGGAGATGACGACCTCGAATGGGTGGAGGCGTCGGGCGAAGGCGTTGTCTACTCTACCACGGTCGTGCGCAACAAGCCGCCCGTCGAAGACTATAACGTCGCGCTCGTTGATCTCGCAGAGGGTGTGCGCATGATGAGCCGGATCGTCGACATGGACCCGGCTGATGTTTCCATCGGCATGACGGTAAAGTCTCGCATCGGCGAGATTGACGGCCATCCCGCCGTCGTTTTCACGCGAGGGGCGGCATGAGCTTTCCGCGGGGAAAATCCGCCGTTGTCGGCGCGGCGACATTTGGCATCGGTGAGGCCCGGGGGTTCACGGCCGCCGAATTGCTGGCCAAGGCCGCGCTCGCGGCCATTGCCGATGCTGGGCTCGTTCCCGGCGACATCGACGCCGTGTTTTCAATCCTGCCGCAGGATCCGTTCTGCGCCATGTCCGTCCCCGAATATCTCGGGATCAAGCCCAAGCTCGTCGACAGCACCCGCACCGGGGGATCGTCGTTCCAGATCCATGCCATGTGGGCGGCACTGGCGCTCGAGGCGGGTCTCTGCGACGCAGTGCTGATCGCCTACGGAAGCAATCAGCGCACCGCAGCAGGCGGTCTTGTCGGAAGCGGCGCGGCTCCATTCCCCTTCGAGCAAATCTATAAACCGCGCAATCCGCCGAGTTCGTACGCGCTTGCTGCGGCGCGGCACATGCATCAGTTCGGCACGACACGCGAACAGCTGGCAGAAGTTGCGGTCGCAGCCCGGAAATGGGCCCAACTGAATCCCGATGCCTTCATGCGCGATCCGCTCAGCATCGATGATGTGCTGTCGGCGCGGATGGTTTCGGATCCCCTGACCACGCGCGATTGCTGTCTCGTGACCGACGGCGCCGCGGCGATCGTCATGACACGGGCCGACCGGGCGAAAGACCTGCCTCAAAAGCCGGCCTACCTCCTCGGGGCGGCATCGGCGACCTGGCACAAGAACATTTCCGAGGCGCAGGATCTAACCATCACCTCGGCGGTCGAGGCAGGGGCTCGAGCCTATGAGCAGGCCGGGGTCACGCCGGCCGATATCGATGTCGTCCAGGTCTATGACGCGTTCACGATCAACACGATCCTGTTTCTCGAGGATCTCGGGTTTTGTCCGAAGGGAGAAGGAGGCCGCTTCGTGGCGGACGGCGCGATCGCCCCCGGCGGCCGTCTCGCGGTCAATACGAACGGTGGCGGACTGAGCTGCGTTCACCCCGGGATGTACGGCCTGTTCACGATGGTCGAGGCGGTAACCCAGCTGCGCGGCAACGCCGGCGCGCGGCAGCATTCCACAACCCGATTGGCCTTGGCACACGGAAACGGTGGAATGCTGTCGAGCCAGGCAGTGACCATTTTCGGCACGGCGGAGACTCTCTGATGCCCCTCAACGCCCCACATATTCTCGCAAAGGCCTTCGAACCGATCGAATCGCTCGTGACCGATCGCGATGCCATGTTCTATGCGCTGTCGATCGGCCTGGGTCGCGATCCGATGGATCCCCACGATCTGCGCTATGTCTATGAAAAGAACCTCAAGGTGTTTCCCACCATGCCCATCGTCATCGGGCATCCCGGGAACTGGATGGCCGATCCGGCGACCGGTATTACGCGAACGATGGTCGTCCACGGCGCCCAGCGCTTGTCCACCTATCGCGAGTTGCCCGTAGGGGGGACTGTCGTCTCCACCAACAAGGTCGTGGCGATCTGGGACAAGGGCGAAAAAGGCGCAGTGATGGACTTGCGGCGGGAGACGTTCGACAAGACCTCCGGGGATCTTATAGCCCGCAGCGATTCAAGCGTGTTCTGCCGGGCCGATGGCGGTTTCGGCGGTCCGGTGGGCGAGAGTTACAGCTTCGCCGCTGTTCCCGAACGCGATCCCGACCGCACCGTCAATGTCCCGACCCAGGCAAATATGGCGCTTTTTTACCGGCTCAACAACGACCGCAATCCGCTACACGCGGAACCAGCCTTTGCATCGCGCGCCGGGTTCTCGCGGCCGATTCTGCACGGTCTTGCGACTTACGGCGTCGCCGCCGTTGCGGTGGCAAGGGAATTTCCGGAAAAGACGCTTACCGGCTTCGAAGCACGATTCTCCAAACCGGTCCTGCCAGGCGAAACAGTGACGATGGATATATGGGAAGAAGCCGGCGGTATCGCCTTTCGTGCGCGCGTTGCCGATAAAGTGGTGCTCGATCGCGGACGCGCGGAGGCGGCATGACGCTCTTCCATTCTAACGCATCATCAGCGCGCCGCCATCCACGGGGATGACCTGACCCGTTATGAAGTGCGCGGCCTCGGAAGCCAGAAACGCCACGACGGGGACGAGATCGGTTTGGATATTCCCCAGTTTGCCACCGATGGGAATTGCGACGCGAAGTGCCGCATCGTGTACGATGCGCTGTTCGGGCGACATCGCGGCGCGCGTCTTGTCGTACATGGGCGTCCAGATTGCGGGAGCGATGCAATTGACGCGAATATTGTACCGGCCCCATTCGGCGGCCACCGACCTGGTCCAAGCGATGACGGCCCCTTTGGAGGCAGCGTAAGCCGCCTTGCCGGGATAGCCCTTCACGCCGGCGGACGACGCGAAGTTGAGGATCGTGCCGCCGTTTTCGACAAGATAAGGAAAGACCGCCTGGTTTGCCAGGAACGTGCCGGTTGCATTGATCGCCATCACACGCTGCCACTCGGCGTAACCGGTCAGCTCTGCACGCGCCCCGGGCGCTATCCCGGCCGCATGGATCAGCACGTCGATGCCGCCCAACACGGCAACGGCGTCGTCGCACGCGTCTCGGATCCCGTCGGGATCCGAGACGTCGGCTTGCACAAAGTGAGCACCGGCTTCCCGCGCGATCGGCGACCCGGTTTCGGTATTGATGTCGATCGAGACGATGCGAGCGCCCCTTTGCTGCAACCCCCGCACGACACCTTCGCCCATCCCACTCGCCCCGCCGGTGACGACGATGCGACAGTCCATAAGTTCGTTTTCGATCATCCGCGCCTCCCTCGGACCATGACTAGCAACTTGAGACCGTCCAGCGGATCGGGGTTGTGATCCTTTTGCCATCGCTGTTGCGCTTGGCTTGGGAAGGCCGACCATCTCTCGCAAGCGATTGAGGAGAGGCGCATGGATTTCGGGATTCGCGACAAGGTCGCCTTCGTTTCGGGTGGAAGCAAGGGCATGGTTCGTGATGCGGCTTTGATGCTCGCGGCAGAGGGCGCGAAGGTGGCGATCGTGGCGCGAACCCAAGGGCCTATCGATGAGACTGTGGATCTCATTCGATCGCGTGGCGGTGTCGCGATGGGCTATTCCGCAGACCTCACGTCGCGGGCTGCTGTCAAGGACGCCGTTGCCGCCGTGACGGCCGCCTGGGGGGCTCCCGACATCGCGATCAGCTGCGTGATGGAGAATATTGCGGGTGACTTCGACGATGTGCGGGACGAAGATTTCGAGCATTTCTTCGTCGTTTACGCAATGACGGTCGTTTACCTCGCGCGAGAGGTTATTCCTGCCATGAAAGAAAAGGGTTGGGGACGTTTCGTCGCCGTCGGTTCGGGTACCGCAAAGGAGCCCGTGGGGAACATCCACCACATGCTCGCGAACACGACGCGGCCAGCGGCCGTGGGTTTCGTGAAAACCTTGTCCGACGAAGTCGCGAAATTCGGCATCACGTGCAACACGGTAGGTCCTGGCTGGATCGGCACGGAGAACATGTACGAATATCTGGAGAAGAAGATGGGGATCTCGCCGGACAAGGTCGGCGAATTCCTTCACGATCTCATTCCCGCAGGCAGGGTGGGCAGGCCCGAAGAGATCGCATCGACGATCGCCTATCTGTGCTCTGATCTTGCCGGCTACATAAGCGGCAACTGGATCGGCGTGGACGGCGGCAAGCACAAGTCGCTTTTTTGATGGGGAGCTGGTCGCCCGCGATCTGGACAGGGCGTTGGCGCTGGATACGGGAGTCGGCCCATTACGCCGATCCGGCCCGGAAAATCGTGGCCCAGACGGCCGACGTTCTTGCCAGCGCAACGGACTTCCGGATCAATCAAAAATTCCGGCTCACCGACGGTTCCGAAATGAGCTGGACGTGGGACGGCAAGTTCGACGGTGTCATGCGTCCCATTCGCTGGGACCATGACGGCAGCGAGATGATCGACATTGCTTTCTACTGGTTGCGCGACGGACTTGGGGGCGACACCTATGCGGCTTCGGACGCCAGCAAGACCGGTTCAGAGGTCTTCAGGCTCGTCGAGGGTCGCCTTGAAGTTGCTGGCTGCTACATGACATCCGAATCCGTCCAATATCCCTACCGCGAAGTCTGGGAACGAATGGGCGACTGACGCGCCTTCTTACAACGTGATCACCGAGCGGGTGGGTGAATGGCCTTCGTCGACTTCATAGAACTGCTCACTCCAGCGTCGGAGCGCCGTGTAGCCCGCGATGTCCTGCCTTGCAAAGACGGGTTTCTGTATGAAGACCTGATGACGCCAGATGCGCGCGTCCTCCTCGAACAGTTCGACGGTGTGGCGCGCAAAGTCCCGCAGCGCCTGGGGCATAATATCGCGTGAGCCTGCGGCGCGGGGCAGGAAATAGCTGACACGCAGATCCGAGACGGCGTCGTCGACCGGGGTCGCCGTCAGGATAAGGCGGTAGGGCGATCTGCCGTCGAACGCCGCGAACGAAAGGCCGGGGCCCATGTTGAGCGTGTGCAAGGTGAGCGCGACCGCCTTGGTCTTGGGCGATTTAAAGCCCATTTTCGATGTCCAGCGCGTTCCCAAGGTCTCGAACCACAGTAATTCCGGATCCTCAGGCGCGCCGTGCGTAAAGCGAAAGTGCATCGAATCCGCAGCATTTTCTTGAATGAGTTGCGGATGGATCGGCTCGGAGGGCTTGTTGACCACCGCATCGGGAAAACAGGGATAATAGTCGTCCTCGGAGCCTTCGAGGGAAAAGTCGCTGAACAGGTCGGGTAGGGACCAGGTGTCGCGCGGCGGACCGCCAGCGGGATCGTGCCACATGAAAATCAGTCCGTGACGTTCAATCACGAACCACGTTCTGAGTTTCGCCTTGGTTGGTTCTTCCTGGTAGGGAATCCGGGCGTTGCTACCGTCCTTGGCCCATGACCAGCCGTGGTAAGGGCATACGATACAATTGTCCTGGACCCTTCCGCCAAAACCGAGATGCGCTCCCAAATGCTTGCAGTGGGCGTCCATGACCGCAAGGTCGCCGCGATCGTCACGAAAGGCGACGAGATCACTCCCGAAGTAGCGCAATGGCTTGACCCCGCCCGGCGCAATCTCCGCACTCCAGCCGACTTGGAACCAGCCCGTGGGTTTCATGTTCAGCTTCAACACCTGCCTCTCCTCATGGTCGTATCAAGCGTTTGCCCACGCCTTGTCCCGCCAGCATCTCGAGATACGCGGCCGGTGCGCAGTCGATACCGTCGATGATGGTTTCCCGGTGCCCGATGTCGCCGCTGTCGATTCCTCCCTGCAGCTCGGCGAGTGCCGGCGCGAAGAGGTCCGGATGCTCGGCGGTCACGAAACCGCGTAGCGAGAGGCTCCGATACAGGAGGTTCTTGAAGTTGCGCAGAACGAGGGGGTCGTCGTCGTTATAATGTGCGGCCAACCCGCACAGCATTATCCGTCCACCGTGCTTCATTGCAGGAAGCGCAGCGTCGAGGCTGGGACCGCCGACGTTTTCGAACAAGATATCGAATCCCCCGTTGGCCGCCACCGCGATCTCGCTTTCGAAATCAGGGGACCGATGATCGAGGCAAGCATCGAAACCGAGGTCCTCGATGACATAGGCACATTTGTGCAATCCCCCGGCCGTCCCGACGACGCGAAGTCCGCGCTTCTTCGCCAACTGGCCGACCACGCTGCCCACCGGACCGCTCGCTGCCGAAACCAGCAAAGTTTCCCCGGAGAGCGGCTTCGCAAGGTGAAGTCCGACCCATGCGGTAATGCCGGACCGGCCGAAGACTCCGAGCGACAGGCTCGGCGGGTCTATATTTGCTGCAATCGGCTCGAATGACGCGGCATCGACCACCTGCTCCTGCTGCCAGCGACCAATGCCGCTGACCAGCTGGCCCGAAGCAAAGCGAGGCGATCGTGTCTCCAGAACTTCGGCGACGACGCGTCCCTCTATAACTCCATCGGGCCAGTCGGCGTCTTCGCCGGCCCCCGCGCGCATTGCGCGGGCGAGATAAGGGTCTAGGGCAATGAAGCGTGTACGAACGAGAAGCTCGCCATCGCCGGGTGCCGCCGCAGATGCGGGTACAAACGCAAAATCGTCGGTCGTCAGCGTGCTCGTTTTTCGGCGCATGCGCCAATGTCCGTTTTCCGCCATATTGTCCCCTCCAGCCGGGGAATATCGCAGATCGCTGTCCGGTGCGCGCAGATTGCCGAGTTACCATATATGCGATGGAGCATCGCGCGGCGCCGAACACATACCTGTGCAATCGCAAGCAGACTTGAAACTGACGCTCTGTTGGTTTTAGGCCTTTTATGAGGGCGCTATGGCCTTCGACATCGAGAGGACCGCCATGGTTTCGCCCGTCATTGTCAGCGCTGTCCGGACCGCGGTCGCAACGTCTCGCAAAGGTGCGCTTGCGCATACGAGTGGCGAAACGCTTGCGCTCACGATCCTGAAGGCCGTCGTCGCGCGCTCGGGGATCGATCCTGAGCTTGTCGATGACGTCGTTTTTGCAGAGTCGCTGTATGGCGGCGGTGCTTTGGCGAGACATGCGGCGGTCGAGGCAAGAATGTTCAAGGCCGGTGGCATGGCCGTAAACCGCCATTGTGCAGGCAGCTTGTCGTCCGTGGGAATTGCAGCGTCCTCGGTAGTGTCAGGCATGGAACGTGTTGTGGTCGCCGGGGGCGTAATGTCCGTCTCCACCGGTCCCAAGATGCAGCGTCGAGTGCCGGGTACCGACGAAATTCAGGAATTCTGGATGCCCCCGACGCACCCCGACAGCCCGGAGGCCCCGAATCTCGACATGTCGATCACCGTGGGATGGAACACCGCGGTTGCTGCCGGCCTCACGCGCGAGGACCAGGATGCGTGGGCACTGCGATCCCACAACCGCGCTGTCGCCGCAATTGATTCGGGGCAATTCGTCGATGAAATCGCGCCCGTCCAAGCACTGATGGCCGACGGCTCGACCGTCGAGTTCAAGGTGGACGAGCATCCCCGCCGGGACTCAAGTCTCGAGAAGCTTGCGAGTCTGAAGGTTGTTCATCCGGAAATTGACGGCTTTTCGATCACGGCCGGTAACGCCAGCGGGGTTAATGACGCAGCATCGGCACTGATGGTGACCACCGACGACTTCGCCGCAACTCAAGGTTTGACCGTGCTCGCAAAAATACGCGGATGGACGGCGATTGGCATCGACCCGCGCAATACCGGCCTTGCGGTGTTGGACGTAATTGCGAAGCTGCTTGCGCGAACCGGGATCGAACAGTCGGATGTCGCCCTATGGGAGATAAACGAGGCGTTCGCGTCGGTTCCTCTCGCGGCGTGCAAAATGCTCGGGATCGATGACGAAACGGTCAATATCTCGGGTAGCGGATGTTCGATCGGACATCCGATCGCCGCATCGGGCGGCCGCATGTTGACGACGTTGATCCACGATCTGAAACGTCGCGGCGGCGGCATTGGGATCGCTGCCATGTGTGCGGGGGGCGGGCAGGCCGGGGCGGTCGCGATCGAGGTCTGAGCTCAGTTGCGATAATTTGGGTCGATCCGGTCGAGCTGGCGCAGGAGCGCCGGCCACTCGCGGGCACCGGCAACCGATACATCAGCGCTTCCGGTCTGAGGAGCGAACAGCGTTGCTGTACGCTGCTGGCTCTCTTCGCTCGGCAGGAGCGGAGGCCCACCCGCGAGCGCGGAGACCTGGATCTGGCAGGCTGTCTCCAGCCGCTGCATGAGCAGAAAGGCTTCCGCAATCGTCCGACCGACGGTCAGCAATCCGTGATTGCGGAGCATGAGCGCGTCGTTGTCTGCGAGTGCGGCAATCAGCCGGACACGCTCGCCCTCGTCGATCGCCGGGCCTTCGAAGTCATGATAGCCTGTTCGGCCCAGAAACCGCAGTGCTGTCTGGCTGATCGGCATAAGCCCTTGCGTCATACAGGAGACGGCGACGCCGGCCCGGGTATGGGTATGAATGACAGCCTGGACGTCGTGACGCGCTTGGTGCACCGCGCTATGGATCACATAGCCCGCGCGATTGATGCCGTAGTCCGTCGATCCGGGATCCAGGATTTTGCCATCGATGTCGATCTTTACCAGCGATTGTGCGGTCACCTCCTCGTACAGGAGGCCAAATGGGTTGATCAGCAGCGCCGCGTCCTCGCCCGGAATACGCGCTGTGATGTGATTGAAGATGAGGTCGGTCATGCCATAGAGCGCGACGAGGCGATAACAGGCGGCAAGATCGATGCGGGTCTCAATTTCCTGTGGCGTCATCATTGTGCATGTGCGCCAGCCGATGAAGGCGCACAATGTGCAAGCGCATCGCGCATGCGATGAATAACGAGTGCGCTTTCCTGATGCTGCCCGTTGCGGCAGATCGTTCGCGATGATCAGGATTTTTGGCGGCCCCACCCGCTATGTGCAGGGACCAGGAGCGATTTCGGAGCTCGGCGTGCTGACGGAGCGGCTGACGCAGCGCCCCCTTCTGATCGTCGATGCGGACGTCCTCCCGTTGATCGGCGCAGCCCTCGATCAGACCTTCGCGAAGCGTCAGTTCGCAAAGATCGCCTTTCGAGGCGAGGTTACCGAACGGGCGATCGACGCGCTCGTCGCGGAGGCCTGCGAGGCCGATTGCGTAATCGGTATCGGCGGTGGCAAGGGACTGGACGCTGCAAAAGGGGTCGCGGTGCGGCTCGCACTCCCGTTTATCGCGGTGCCATCGATCGCCTCGAATGATTCTCCCACCGGCCGTTCGATGGCGATCTACAACGACGATCATGCGCTGGTCGCCATCGAGTCGATCGCGGACAGTCCGTTGCTCGTCGTCGTCGATACGCGTCTAATCGCCAATGCGCCCGCACGCTTCCTTCGAGCCGGGATCGGCGATGCGCTCGCCAAGAAATTCGAGGCCGAACGCGCGTTTCTCGATAACGCGATGAACTTTTTCGGCACACGACCGCTGCGCACGGCGCTGGCAATCGCGGATGCATGTTACTCGACGCTTCGCGAGCATGGCGCGGCGGCGATGGCGGCCGCCGAGCGTCATGAGGTCGATGATGCCTTCGAGGCGGTGGTCGAAGCGAACGTCTTGATGTCTGGTCTGGCTTGGGAGAGCGGTGGCCTGTCCTACGCGCACGCCGTCGTACGCGGTCTTGTGAAGGCACGTGGTGCCGCGACTGCGCCACACGGCGATCACGTTGCTTATGGTACGCTGGTACAACTCGCGATCGAAGGGCGCGACGACGACTTCATTCGGGACGTTGCCGCGTTCAGCCGCAGTGTCGGGCTGCCGACCTCGCTTACCGAACTTGGAATGGCAGACCCTCTTGCAGCTGAAATCGTAGAGATCGCCCGGTTGACCACCGTCGGTCCCAAAGGCGGACGGATTGTTGTCGCGGTGTCGACCGAGGTGATCGTGGCGGCAATCGCGCGAGTCGAAAGTCTTGCGGCATGACTGCTGCACTCGTGACAGGAGGGGCCGGCGGCATCGGCCGCGCCACGGCGATACGGTTTGCTGCAGCAGGCGCAGATGTCATGGTGTCGGACGTCAATCGCTCCGGTGCAGAAGAAACCGTGTCGATTATCAAGGCTGCGGGCGAGTCTGCCTATTTCCATCCCGCCGACGTCAGTCTCGCGTCCGACGTCGATGCGCTGATCGACGCGACGGTCGCCGCGTTCGGTCGCATCGATTGGGCGTTCAACAACGCCGGCATCATCGGTCCGCTCTCGGGGATCGGCGACACGTCAATCGACGATTTCGATCGCGTCGTCGCCGTCAATCTGCGGAGTGTCTTCCTGTGCATGAAGGCCGAACTCCGCATCATGGCTGCGCAAGGAGCGGGATCGATCGTCAACACGGCGTCGGAAACCGTGCTCAAAGGAAACGCGGGCCCAGCGGCCTACACCGCATCGAAGCGGGGTGTTCAGGGCCTCACGGAGCACGCGGCGCTCGAACACGCCAAGACCGGCATTCGCATCAATTCGGTCGCCCCGGGCGCAATCGTCACGCCTATGACGCTCGCGATGCGCGCAAAGGCGGAGCGTCCGAGCCCGCAGCCGAACGGACGGCGCGGCGAGGCGAGCGAGATCGCGGACGCAGTTTACTTTTTATGCTCCGATGCGGCCTCGAACATCATCGGGCACATGCTTGTCGTCGATGGCGGGTGGGGGATCAGCTGATCCAATCACATCGGTGATGGACGCAGCGTCGGACTATCTAGCGGGGTCAGAGACGGTCTATCGACGCTCCACGAGGAGAGTCGCGATGACAACGGTGATCAAGGATTTTCGCCCCCAAGGTTTCGGCGGGCAATATCTGCCAAAGGATATGGTGTTCAAGGTTCCGGAAGACCTGAACATGTGGGTCAAGCGACCGGCGGGACACTATTATCTGCCGCTGCTCTTCAACATTTCAGCGGGTATCACGGTCAACATTCTGCGCTATCCGACTCCGGGCGTCATCGGCCGGCATGTCCACGATGGCCCGGTCTTCAGTTACACCATCGAAGGCGCCTGGTATTATCCCGAGCACGATTGGGTCGCGGACGCGGGAACATTCATCTGGGAACCGCCGGGCGAGATGCACACGCTGACGGTGAAAGAGTCCATGATGGCTTTCTACGTCATGCACGGAGGGCTCACGTCACTCGATGAAAATGACAATCCGATCAGCGTTTCCAATTGCCTGACGCTCCTCGGCGACTGCGACGAATATTATCAGGCGAACGGTTTCGGAGCGGACTATATCAAACAGTTCATCCGCTAGGATCCTCGAACCGTTCACGGTCCGGGGTGTGACGTTGCGCAACCGCATCGGGGTTTCGCCGATGTGCCAATATTCGGCGGTCGACGGAATGGCGAACGCCTGGCACCTGACGCATCTCGGCAGCCGGGCGATCGGAGGGGCCGGTCTGGTTTTTACCGAGGCAACGGCAATCCTGCCCCAGGGCAGGATCAGCCCGGCTGACCTTGGGCTCTGGTCGGATCGGCACGCCGATGCCCTTCGCCCGGTCGCGGCAGCCATAGCGGAGGCCGGCGCCGTTCCCGGCCTACAATTGGCGCATGCCGGACGCAAAGGCAGCACGCGGGTTCCTTGGGAAGGGCGTTCTGTCCTCGCATCCGGAGCATGGGCCGTGCCAGCTCCAAGCGCGATACAGTTCGGTGCGGGATCGGCTCTGACGTTCGCAATGACCACCGACGAGATTGCGGAGGTGATTGCTGCCTTCGTCGCGGGAGCCCAGCGCGCCGTTGCGGCGGGGTTTCAGCTCATAGAATGCCATTTTGCGCACGGTTATCTCGTGCACCAGTTTCTGTCGCCCATCAGCAACAGGCGCGAGGACGCGTGGGGCGGAGATTTTGCCGGGCGGACGCGGCTCGCTGTCGAGATCGTTCGCGCCGTGCGCGCGGCAGTTGTGCAGCCACTCTCGGTCCGGTTGTCGTGCGTTGACTGGGTGGAGGGGGGCTGGTCGCTCGACGACAGCATCGTCCTGTCCGGTCTCCTCAAACAAGCCGGCGCCGACATCATCGATTGCTCGAGCGGTGCGATCACGCCAGGCGCAAATCCACCCGGCGGACCGGCGATACAGCGCGAATTCGCCAAGGCGATCCGAGCGCGCGGCGTCCCGACCATGGCCGTCGGCGGGATCACGGAACCGCATGAGGCTGAAGCTCTGCTCGAAGACGGGAGTTGCGATATCGTTCTTCTGGCGCGCGCGATGCTCCGCGATCCGTATTGGCCGCTGCGCGCCGCGGAAGCGCTCGGCGCGCGTGCCGACTGGCCCGTCCAGTATTTGCGGGCAGTCGGTCGTGGTTGAGACGGCACTGGCGAATAGGCTCGACCGGCTCGAATCGATCGAAGCGATCCGTCAACTCGCATACGGCTATGCCTTCGCCCTGGATGCGCGCGATCTGGAGGCGATCGCCGGACTGTATGTCGCGACGATCAAGGTCGGGGCCGAACAGGGCCGCGCGGCACTGAAAACGGTGTTCGAGGCGTCGCTCAGACAATTCACTGCAAGTGCGCACCACGTCACCAACCATCTCGTAGAATTTATGGATCAGGATAACGCACTGGGTCTGGTCGCGTGCCGCGTAGAGCATGAGGTCGCCGACCAGTGGGTAACCGCCAGCCTTGTCTATCACGACCGCTATGAAAGGGTCGATGGGACGTGGTTGTTCCGCGGTCGTGTGCAGTCGCGTCTGTATGCGACGGCCCATGATGATCCGCCGGTCGGACCGGCCAAGTTGCGCTGGCCCGGAGCCGAGCCGTCGGAAACGGGATTCCACGAAACTTGGCCGAGCTGGAGAGAATTTTGGGACGGCGTTCAGTCTCCGGACTGGGGCAGCGAAGGCGCAGGGGCGCTCGTGTCGAGATTGCGGCGTGGTCAGGGGCTGCCTCGACCGCCGCGCTACCAGTTCAAAGAATAAGTCTCGGTGCCCTGAAGGTGGGCCGCGAGGATCGATTGCTCGCTTTTTCCACCGTTTTCGACGCGACGCCCGGGTGCGGCCGGGGTTTCAGGCCGAATTTCAGGTTTCGGATGCCAGAGACCCGTTAAAACCGCAGCACCGAGACGGTGGCGCCGGTGTCGAGCGAGACAGCATTGGCTGGCAACCTTACCAACGCGTTCGTCGCGCCTAGCATCAATTGCGAAGATGCCGACTGGGATTTCAGGATCTCCACGGTGGCACGCTGCTGATACGCGCATAGGAAGGCCTCACGCGCGCCGGTGGGCGGCGACGGGGCGGACAAGGGAAGTTCACTCCATCTCAGCGCATCCTCGAATGATCGGCCGCCAAGTGTTGCGATCAGGGGGGCCAAGAACAATCGGGCCACCGTCATTGCAGCGGTGGGATTGCCCGGAAGACCGATCACATGGATTGTGCCGATGCGACCATACCATGCCGGCTTGCCTGGTTTCATCGCGACGTCTGCGAAAACAATGTCGAGACCCAGCCGTGCCAATGCCGCTTTCGTGAAGTCGCGATCGCCGTAAGAGGCTCCGCCGTGCATGACCAACACGTCGCAGTCGCCGCACGCCGTGCGCGCCGCGTTGTAAATCTCGCGATGGGAATCGGGCGCAATGGTGGCGCCCAGCGGCTTTCCGCCCCATTGACGAGCGAACAGCAATAGAGCCTCGGAAAGGCTCTCCGGGATTTTCTCGAGTAACGCCGCCGCCGTCCCGGACGCCGTCAGCTCATCCCCAGTTGAAATCACGTGGACTTTCGGCTGGCGCCAGACATCGACCGTCGAGACATCGGCAGCAGATGCGACCACGAGACTATTTGGATCAAGCACGCGTCCGGTCTGCAGGACGACGGCACCGGCTTCGAGATCGGACCCGCGAAGGCGCACGTGCGAACGGCCTGGGACGCCTCGTCGGACTTCGATGCTATCGCCAATCGGTGTCACGAGTTCCCAAGGGATAACACGGTCGGTCCCGACAGGCATTTTCCCGCCTGTCATGATGCGTACCGCCTGGCCGGGTTTCATCGGCACGGTGTGCGTTTCGCCCGGATACGTCGATCCGACAACCCGGAAAACCTGTACGCCGTTCGCGAGGTCGGCGGCGCGCACCGCGAAGCCGTCCATCGCGGCAGCATCAAACCGCGGCGCGTCGATCCTGCTGACCAAAGGTTCTGCCAGGACTCGGCGCCCGGCTTTTGCCAGCTTTACCGACTCTTTGCCCAACGGCTCGCAGCCGGCGGCAAGCATTCCGAGGGCGGACTCGTAAGAAAGGTCTGCGCTGCACGGCACTGCAGCCTGCCGCACTGGCGGGCCAGGCAGATCGTTTGCTTCCGCGTGAGAATGACGCGGCAACATTACCCCGCGTCGGATCCGTCGATGACGGTTCTGGTGGCATCCGTCTGATGTGGCGGCCTTCCGCCGTCCGCAAGGATCCGAAGCGCCGCACCCGCAATCTCATCGATCCCCGATTGGTCGGACTGGAGCGCGGCTTTCATTCGCGGGTCCCAAAAGGTTGCGATATGATCCGCGGTGGCAGCCGCAGCGTCCTCGCGACCCATGATCGCAAAATTCCGTGCAATCTGGTTCGCCATGTAGACGAGATGTTCCTGCGGGTTCATTTCGCGGACGCCGGCTCGATGCGGCGGCTGCGGTCGGAGAGCGCCTGATATCCCTCCTGCCAGTCCGTCGGGCCGTTCGACGGCGATACCTGTACCGCCGTCACCTTGTACTCGGGACAGTTGGTGGCCCAGTCCGAATAGTCCGTGGTGATGACGTTCGCCTGCGTGGCAGGATGGTGGAAGGTGGTGTAAACGACACCAGGAGCGACACGGTCCGTCACCTTGACGCGCAGCGTGGTTTCCCCGGCACGCGACGCCAATCGCGTCCAGTCGCCATCCTTTAACCCGCGATCCTCGGCATCGACCGGATGCAGCTCGAGCAAGTCCTCCGGATGCCAGGCGACGTTCTCTGTCCGCCTTGTCTGTGCGCCCACGTTATAATGGCTGAGGATGCGGCCGGTGGTGAGGAGCAACGGGAAGCGAGGGCCGGTTTTCTCGTCGGTCGGGATATAGTCGGTGACCACGAACTTGCCCTTGCCGCGCACAAAAGTGTCGATGTGCATGACGGGCGTGCCGTCCGGCGCCGCGCCGTTTGCTGGCCATTGTATGGACCCTGCCTCATCGAGCCGCGCGAACGTGACGCTCGCGAAGCTCGGTGTGAGCCGGGCAACCTCGTCCATGATTTCGGACGGATGCGAATAGGTCCAGCCCAGGCCCAGGGCGTTGGCGAGGCCCTGCGTCACTTCCCAGTCGGCAAGGCCATTCATCGGCGTCATCACCTTACGCACCGGCTGGATGCGGCGCTCGGCATTGGTGAAGGTCCCGTCCTTTTCGAGGAAGGTCGAACCCGGAAGGAAGATATGCGCGTAGTTCGCGGTTTCATTGAGGAAGAGGTCGTGGACGATCACGCATTCCATCGCGGCCAGCCCGGCGGAGACGTGCTTGGTGTTTGGATCCGACTGCAGGATGTCCTCACCCTGGACGTAGAGCGCCTTGAAGCTTCCATCGACTGCTGCGTCGAGCATGTTCGGAATGCGAAGTCCGGGTTCGGGATCGAGCGTTACGCCCCAGTCCGCCTCGAACAATGCGCGTGCGTCGCCGTCTGAAATGTGGCGATACCCCGAGAGTTCATGTGGAAAGCTGCCCATGTCGCACGCGCCCTGGACATTGTTCTGCCCGCGCAAGGGATTCACGCCGACGCCCGGCCGGCCGATATTCCCCGTCGCCATGGCGAGGTTGGCGATCGCCATGACCGTCGACGACCCTTGCGAATGTTCGGTTACGCCAAGGCCGTAATAGATCGCGGCATTGCCTCCGGTCGCGTAGAGCCGCGCCGCCGCGCGCAGCTCGTGGGGATCGACTGTCGTTACCGGCTGCAGTGCCTCGGGCGCGTTCTTCGGACTGCCGACAAATTCGGCCCAATGCTGGTATTCATCCCAGTCGCAGCGCTCGCGTATGAACGCTTCATCCGCCAGCCCTTCTGTCACGATGACGTGCGCCATCGCCGTCAGGACCGCGACATTGGTGCCGGGGCGCAACGGCAGGTGATGCTCCGCCTCGATATGTGGCGTGCGGACCATGTCGATGCGGCGCGGATCGATGACGATCAGCTTGGCTCCCTGCCGCAACCGTCGCTTCATGCGGCTGGCGAACACCGGATGTCCGTCGGTCGGGTTCGCGCCGATGATCAGCATGACGTCGGCTTGCATCACGCTGTCGAAATCCTGTGTGCCGGCAGACGTGCCGAACGTCGTCTTTAGTCCGTAACCCGTAGGCGAATGGCAAACCCGCGCGCAGGTATCGACGTTGTTGTTGCCGAATCCCGCGCGCACCAGTTTCTGGACGAGGAAGGTTTCCTCGTTCGTGCAACGCGACGACGTGATGCCGCCGACCGAATTGCGCCCGTATTTGTCCTGGATGCGGCGGAGCTCGCGCGCCGCATGGTCGAACGCCTCCTGCCAGCTGACTTCGCGCCATGGCTGTTCGATGCTCTCGCGGATCATCGGGTTCAGCACGCGTTCCTTATGGTTCGCATAGCCCCAGGCAAAACGCCCCTTGACGCAGCTGTGCCCGCGGTTCGCCTTGCCGTCCTTCCACGGCACCATGCGCACCAGTTGCTCGCCGCGCATTTCCGCGCGGAACGTGCAGCCGACCCCGCAATAGGCGCAGGTGGTGACGACACTGCGATCGGGCGTCCCGATCTCGACCACTTTCTTCTCGGTCAATGTTGCGGTCGGGCACGCCTGGACGCAGGCGCCGCACGAGACGCATTCCGAATTGATGAAATTATCGGACGCGACGCCTGCCGAGACCATCGACGCAAAGCCCCGGTCGTCGATCGTCAGCGCCAGTGTGCCCTGAACCTCGTCGCATGCGCGCACGCAGCGCGAACAGACGATGCATTTCGACGGATCGAAATCGAAATAGGGGTTCGACTGGTCCTTGTCCTGGCCGAGGTGGTTCTGGCCGTCATAGCCATAGCGCACGTCGCGCAGGCCGACTGCGCCGGCCTGGTCCTGCAGCTCGCAGTCGCCGTTTGCCGGGCACGTCAGGCAATCGAGCGGGTGATCGGATATATAGAGCTCCATGACGCCCTTGCGGAGCTTGTGCAGCTGCGGCGTCTGGGTGCGGACGATCATGCCCGGTTCGACCGGCGTCGTGCACGAGGCGGGCGTTCCCCGGCGACCGTCGATTTCGACCAGGCACAGCCGGCAGGAACCGAATTGCTTGAGGCTGTCGGTGGCGCAAAGCTTCGGTATCGACGTTCCCATTTCCGATGCGGCACGCAGCACTGTGGTGCCCTTGGGGACGGTGGTTTCCCGACCGTCTATCACGAGCGTCACCTGCTGTGGGGACAGCGATGCAGGCGTCCCGAAATCGGGTTGCGGTTCATAGCCCATGCGGTTGCTCCAGGCGCGCGAGGTCGGCGGGAAAATTGACGTTGGGGATAACGAACGGCGATGCGACCGGCCGCGACCCGATCAAGCCGGCAAAGTCGCGGACCGAGTGCCGCGCGTCGCTCGCCAGCAGCGCATCGAGCGCAGGGGCGTCCGCAACGCGCCACAGGCCGATCACAGGCTGGTTAGCCAGGTGCGCGGGGGCAGGGGACAGCAATGTCAGGATATCGTCGGGAAGGCGGACACTGTCGACGCTACAAGTCAGGACGAATTCATGCCCCTGCGCACGCGCATGATGCAGCGCCCCCGCGAGGCCGCCCAACGGTCCCATCCCGGCACGCGGCCGATCGAGAATGCAGGCGCCGCGTCCGACAATCGCGAGTTCGTCGCACTGCCCGGACAACGCGTCCCAGACATGGTCGATCAGCATCTTGCCGCGCAGGATGGCGAGCGCCTTGTCGCTGCCGAAGCGGCTCGACCGTCCGCCGGCCAGAATCGCGCCGAGCACGCTCACGCTATGCTTCCGAAGGGGTCGTTCACGACCAGCGCCGAATCCGGGCGCGCCAGCGAAACCAGCGTCAGGTCGGACGCGATGGCCCGTTCGACGGCGAGGCTGGTCGGCGCGGAAATGGTCACCAGCATCGGACAGCCCGACCGGACCGTCTTTTCGACGAGCTCATAGCTGCATCGTGCCGACAGGAGGATGAAGCCGGTGCGCACGTCGAGGCCGCGCATGGCGAGCGCGCCGACCAGCTTGTCGAGTGCATTGTGGCGACCGACGTCTTCATGGGCGCTGACGATATCGCCTCCGGGCGTGCAAAACGCCGCGGCATGGACCGCGCCGGTGGCCTGGCCCAGCGGCTGATGATCGCGGAGGTCCGCCAGCGCCTTGGCGATGGCGCCGCGTGTGGTCGAAATCCGCGCATCGATCATGGGCAATGGCCGCAGGACCTGCTCGATGTTCTCGATGCCGCACAATCCGCAGCTGCTTTCCGACACGCGTGTGCGGGCGCGTTCGATGACCGCCTCGATCCGCGCCCGCGGCAACCAGACACGGACGATCCATCCGCCATCAATTTGGTGGACATCGACGTCGCCGATTTCGTCGGCACGTTCGACCAGCGCTTCTGCCAAGGTGAAGCCGACGGCATAAGCCTCCAGCTCCGCCGGCGTCGCCATCATAACGGCGTAGCCGATACCATTATATTCGATGGAGACGGGCGCTTCGATCGGAACGCTGCGCAGCCCGCGATCATCCTCCCGTTCCACGCTGGCGTCGTCCGGTTCGCTCAATCCCAGCCGCCAGACGCTGTGGTCCGTCTTCGAAAGGTGCGAAGCCATCATTCCTATGCCACTTCGGATGTCGCGAAATCGGCCGGAAAATGGGTGATCGCGCTCATGACGGGGTAGGGTGTGAAGCCGCCGAGCGCACAGAGCGACCCGAACTTCATGGTCTCGCACAGGTCGGCGACAAGCTCCAGGTTCGACAAGGGCGATTCCGCGCGCATCACCTTGTCGATCGTCTCTCGCCCGCGGATCGCGCCGATGCGGCAGGGGGTACATTTGCCGCAGCTTTCCGCGGCGCAGAATTCGAAGGCGAAACGCGCCTGTGCCGCCATATCGGCGGTGTCGTCGAACACGGTGACGCCGCCATGGCCAATCAGTCCGTCGACCGCGGTAAAGGCCTCATAGTCGAACGGCGTGTCGAACAGGGCGGGCGGGAAATACGCACCCAGCGGCCCGCCAACCTGCACCGCCTTGACCGCGCGTCCGCTGTCGGTGCCGCCGCCGATCGTCTCGACCAGTTCGCCGAGCGTGACACCGAACGCGGTTTCGAACAGCCCACCGTGGCGGATGTTGCCTGCAAGCTGGACCGGCATCGTCCCGCGCGACCGGCCCATGCCGTAATCGGCATAGGCCTGTGCGCCCTCGGCGAAGATGAAAGGGACGGCGGCGAGGGTCAGCACATTGTTGATGACGGTCGGGCAGCCGAACAGCCCCTCCTGCGCCGGCAGCGGCGGCTTGGCGCGCACTTCGCCGCGCTTGCCCTCGAGACTATTGAGCAGCGACGTTTCCTCGCCGCAGACATAGGCCCCGGCACCGACACGGACCTCGACCTCGAAGGGCGCGATTAGCGGAGCGGCCAAGCGTACCGCAGTCTCCATCTTCACCACTGCGTGCGGATATTCGGATCGGATGTAGACGAACCCCTTGGTCGCCCCCGTCGCGAGGCCAGCGATTGCCATGCCTTCGATCAGGCAGAACGGATCGCCCTCCATTAGCATGCGATCGGCGAAAGTCCCGCTGTCGCCCTCATCCGCATTGCAGACAATGTATTTGCGCGTGCCGGGCGCGAGCCGGACAGTGTCCCACTTGATCCCCGCCGGGAACCCTGCGCCGCCGCGACCCCGCAGGCCGGATGCCTTCATTTCTTCGACGATCGCTTCGGCGCCAATGTCGCGCGCGTGCTCGAGACCCGCCCAGCCGCCGGTTTCGCGATAGTCGTCGAGGCTCAGCGGGCGCGTTTTGCCAGCACGGGCAAAGGTCAGGCGGGTTTGGGCGGCAATATACGGATGATCGGCGACCGTGCCAATGCACAGATGACTGGCCTGCCCGTCCAGGATCGCCGTGACGTCTTGCGGCCCGGCCGGTCCGAAGCCGATGCCATCGATCTCGACCAGCGGTTCCAGCCAGTGCATGCCCCAGCTCGACGTGCGCACGACGTCGCAACCCTGCTCGGCGAAGGCCCGCGCCAAGCGGTCGGCACCGCACGCGAGCGCCAGCGCGTCGTCGGCGATGCGGACTGTCGTCACAGCGATCCGATCAGTTCGTCGACGCGTGCCTGGTCGAGGCGCGCGTGCACGTTGCCGTCGATCATCGCGTTCGGCCCCACCGCGCACAACCCGAGGCAATAGACCGTGTCGACGCGGACCCGGGTTCCAGCCAGCCGTTCTGCAAGCGCCGCGAGGTGTTCGGACCCGCGCGCCTGGCATGCCTCCGCGCGGCAGAGACGGATCGCCGGGCGGGGATCGGCCGTGCGGTGAAAATCGTGATAGAAGCTGACAACGCCTGATACTTCGGCGCGGCTGAGGTTCAGCGCTTCGGCCACGAATTTGATCGTCGGCTCCGAGACGTGCCCGAATGCCGCCTGCACATCATGGAGGATCGGAAGCAGCGGCCCTTCGCGATCCCGGTGCGCAGCGATGATGTCGTCGAGGGTCGGGGACGGGTGGGCCACCCCGCTTTCGTGGGCGTTTTGATCGATCCGGTCAAATAGGACGGGCCAATTTACGATAGAAGATGCCTATTACAGCCGGAGCTTGCCAGCGATCTCGAAAATGGCCTTGGCGAGCGGGGAGAGCGGTTCGCGGTCGACGACGACCAGGCCGATCGCATTGGCCGGTGCGGGATCAGAGATCTCGAGAACACGCAGGTGCGTATCACCCGCGATGATCTCAGCGTGGCTGTCGGTCACGATCGTCGACAAGCCGCCATGCGAAACCATCGACAGAAGAGCGATGTAGGAATCCGCCGTGGCAACCGGCGTCAGCTTCAGGCGTCGTCGCGAAAGCTGCGCATCGAGAATCCTGCGATTCTGCATGCCGGTATGGAGGAGGCACAATGGTGTTCCGGCGATTTGCTTCCAGTCGATGGCATCGTGTCCGAAGTCGGATTCGGCGCGTGTGACGAACATGTACCGTTCCTCGTAAAGCGGCATGCTGCGCACCTGGGCTGGCGGTTCGTTCTCGAGATAGGTCAGGCCCGCGTCGAGCTCGTAGGCGAGGAGGGCGCGCTCGATTTCCCGCGAGGTCAGAGAGCGTATCGAGATCCTGACGGCGGGATGCACCTCGTGCAGTGCAGCCACGAGATATCCGACCGACGGCATGGCTGCGGGAATAGCTCCCAGCCGCAGTTCGCCGCGCAACCGTCCGTCAGGAACCGCGAGGGACTGGCGCAGCGCCTCGTGGTCGGCGATCACGCGTTTTGCGTGATCGAGCATGGCATGGCCTTCCGCCGTGAGATCGATAAACCGTCGGTCCCTGACGACAAGGCGCTTCCCAAGCGTTTCCTCGAGCGCTGCCAGTCCGGCGGAAAGCGTCGGCTGGCTGACATGGCAGGCTTCGGCAGCGCGGGCGAAATGCTTCTCACGGGAGAGCGCTACGAAATACTCGAGAAATCGAAGCTGCATTCAGGGGGCCCGCTTCTTCAACTTCAGGCTGCGAAGCATGGCAAATTGGGCTCCGTTCTCGGCTGGGTTTCTCAAGAGCCGCCATCTAGGCTCAGACGCGCCCGCGCGTCACCGATAGTAATACCATCTTTGTCTCGCCCGCCAGAGAAACTCGAGATGTGCCCCGTCGGTCCGCCGTCGCCGGGCGATTCGGGCCAGACGTTGCACTCTTGATCGCACGCTATCGCCATCGTGGCGACAGTTCTTCGGTGTTGCGAGGCTATGAAACAGGCTCCTCGCGATTTCGCTGTGACTGGCACCGTCTGCGAGCGCGTCGGCAATGTGCTGTTTAAAGCAACATGTAAACCGCAACGCTCACCCATGGACCGTTCGCGAGTTGATCGCTGAGAGATGCAACCTGCCGCGAAGTTACGGCCCCATCTCGGTCGTTCACTCGACGCGGCGATTAATATTATTCGGCTTTAAGCTATTGCTTGGCGAGGCGTGATGGCCATGGGCTAACAGGCGAATTTCATGCAGCTGTTGGCTTTAATGGCAAAAAGCTGATCGACCGCACCAAGTTCCTGAGCACAGGCGAGCGCTGCTCAACGAACAAAAAGGCAATAAATCCGCTCGCCATGGCACGCCAAAAGGAATCTCTAACCGCCCGTACGCAGCTTGGGCGTTTCTGGCTGTGGTATCGCCGCGATCGAGACGACTGGTCTATCTGTTGGCTCGACGGACGTACAACACGGCGTAAAAGCACTGGAATTGGGGGTGGAACTCCGCATGCACCGCCCCAAGAAGCGCAAATCGCTTTGGCCGAACATTGTACGACGCTTCAGCCGGTCACGAATACAGCGCTGCCATCCGAGGCTGTGCTAGTTGAAGAAATTACAAAGAGATGGCTCAACCAGCACGTTCACACACTCAACGCACCCGACCGCTACAGGACGTCGGTCAGGGCTTGGAATAAGTTTTACAAAATTCTTCGCCGCGAGGGTCGCATGCCCGACCCCTTCACGGTTGCATGCGTACGGCCATCTTTTGTTCGCGAGTTCATCCGCCATCGGCAGCAACAGGGCATGTCTGCGCCCACGATCAGCCGCGACCTGAAAGCACTGCGCGGTCCTATCAATTGGGCCGTCACAGAAGGGTATCTGTCCGTCGCGCCCAAGATCCCGGATGTGAAGGGGAAGGGCAAGCGCCGCGAACTGGAATATTCCCCCGAACAGATCGCGGCGATCCTGGAAGCGGCGGCAGCTACGCCCGAGCGAGCGCATCTCTTTCTTTACATGATGATATTTCTATCGACCTGCGGACGATCACAGGCGATCTTGGAGCTAAATGCCGATACCCAGATCAGGAAAGGACTGATCTTCTTCAATGCTCCAGGACGCGAGCAAACGCTAAAGTTCCGATCAATCGTTCCGATTGCTCCGACGTTAGCGCCCTGGCTTGAGGGTCTGAGCGGAAAGGTCGTTCGCTACCGGGCGCCTAGAAGTGCAGAAAATAATGCCACAGACGAAGTGGATTACTTCGAGAGACATACCTCAGATATTGGCAAGGCTTTTGCGGCTTGCCTTGTCGAAGCTGGTATCCGACGTCCCGACCTAGAGCTGTGTCGCCACGCAATGGACGAAAAAGGGGTGCCGATAATGTTGCCGCCACGCAAGAAGTTGGGGGAAACTGAGCCGCGCCCAAAGGTGGTCGCGATTGGAACCCCCAATACACTTAGGCATTCGATCCATACCTATTTGGCCGCTCGCGGCGTCCCCAAAGCGCAGATCGATGCCGCCGCAGGACATGCGACAGATGAGGGCACTGGTGACCGGTATAATCATCTTCGACCAGCGTATCTCACCGACTTTATTGCGGGCATCGAATCTTTTTGGGCAGAGGTCACCCGTTACAGCACCGTGCATTTGCGATACCACTGCGATACCAAAAACGGCAATTTTAACCTATTAGGTGTACGTTTTGAAAGTCCTGAAAACAGTCAAGCCATTGAAAATATTGATAAAAATGGCGCACTCGAAGGGATTCGAACCCCTGACCCCTGCCTTCGGAGGGCAGTGCTCTATCCAGCTGAGCTACGAGTGCGTGCTCCCGCGCGCCCTAGCAGCCCGAAAACGGGTCCGCCAGTCCTTTGCTGACCTCAGCCCTTCGGTGCCTTGACGATCTTCACCGGCTGGAACTTGCCCAGGCCACAGGTCGCGCCCTGCGACAGGCCGGGCGGCTGCAGGACGGTGATGGTGTCGATGCTGCACAGCTGGCCGTTGGTCGGCTTGGTCAGGATCCGCTCCTCGAAGCCAAGGTTGGGGCAACTCATCGGCAGCGTGTTCCGGTACACCTTGCCGTTATTCATATGGAAATCGATCACGCTGTCGCCATGAACGCTCTGGTTGCGGATGTTGATCGTCCGTATGCAGCTCACGGGCTCGCCATCGGGCGTGGCTTCGGGCGGGATGGTGCGGTCGCGGGGTGCGGCGGACGCGGTGGCGATCCCGATCGCGACAACGGCGGATGCGACGATGAAGCGTTTCATGCAGTCTCTCCTTCGACTCGATTTTTCGCACTTTGCTTCGGCGGCGATGACTTTGGCCTGAACGCACAAAGGTCGCAAACGGCACAACGCCAGCATTCGGGCGTGCGTGCCTTGCAGGTGTAGCGGCCGTGCAGGATCAGCCAGTGGTGCGCCTGCACACGAAAAGGGGCGGGCGTCTGCCGTTCCAGGATCGCCTCGACCGCCTGCGGCGTCTTTCCCTTGGCAAGACCGGTGCGGTTGCAGATGCGGAAGACGTGCGTGTCGACCGGAAACGTCTCCGCACCCAGCGCGACGTTCAGCACGACATTCGCGGTCTTGCGCCCGACACCGGGCAGGGCCTGCAGCTGGTCACGGTCCGTCGGAACCGCGCCACCATGCAGGTCGATCAGCATCTGCGACAGCGCGATGACGTTCTTCGCCTTGGTATTGAACAGGCCGATGGTGCGAATGTGCTGTTTGAGGCCCGCCTCGCCAAGATCGAGCATTTCTTGCGGACCGCGAACTTCCTCGAACAGCTTGCGCGTCGCCTTGTTCACCCCTGCGTCGGTCGCTTGCGCCGAGAGCACGACGGCGACGAGCAACTGGTAGATGTTCCCGTATTCGAGTTCGGTTTCCGGCGCCGGATTGGCTTCCGCCAAGCGGCGATAGAACTCGAAGATGTCGGCGCGTTTCACCTACAGCCCGAGGACGTCGGCCATGGTGTAACGCCCGGCCGGGCGACCCGCGAGCCACAGCGCCGCCTTCACCGCGCCGCGCGCGAAGATGTCGCGGTTTTCGGCGCGATGGCCGAGCTCGATCCGTTCGCCCTCGGCCGCGAGGATGACGACATGGTCGCCCGCGACCGATCCGCCGCGCAGCGAGGCAAAACCGATCGTTCCCTCCTCGCGCGGGTCGTTATCGCTGAACCGGTCGAACCGGCTGAGTTCGGGCAGGCTCTTTCCGCGTCCGTTCGCCGCTGCCTGACCCAGCAGCATCGCCGTGCCGGACGGTGCGTCGCGCTTGTGGCGGTGGTGCATTTCCAGCACCTCGATATCCCAGTCGACGCCCAGCTTTGCCGCGGCCTGTTCGACCAAAGTTGACAGCAGGTTCACACCAAAAGAGGTGTTGGCCGCCTGCAACACCGCGACTTCGCGTGCGGCATCGTCGATCATCGCGTGGTGCGCACCGTCGAGGCCCGTCGTGCCGATGACGATCGGTGCGCGGCCGAGACGTGCGGCATTCAAATTACCAGCGAGCGCCAGCGGCGACGAGAAATCGACCAGCACATCGGCGCTGCGGGCAAGCGCGGCCGCGTCGCCATCGACATCCGTTCCCCCGGCCAGCGTCGCGCCCAGCGACGGTATCACCGCCGCGATTGCCGCACCCATCCGCCCGCGGCTGCCCAAAATGCCGATGCTTGTCATATGCTTCTCGAATTGCCCGTGCCCGCCATATGAAGGATCGATGCTGTAGGACAGCCTTTTATCGTCAATCGAGGCGCGAAATCATGGCCTGGGCCGCAGCCGGATTGCGGACCTTCGCACCGCTGATGAAATAGATGTAGGCATCGCCCGTTTTCGCCCATTTCTTGGCGAGCCTGGTCCAATGGTCGAGCGCGGCGTCGTCGTAGCCCGTGGGGCAGTCTTCGACGGCGCGCTGAAGGCGGGCGTAGCGGAAGTCGGCGGTGTCCTCGTCGATGCAGGGGAATTCATCGTCGTCGGCGAAAACGATGGCCGCGTTGGCCGATTTGGCAAGCGCGTAAAAGGCGGGGTCGCGGAAGCTTTCGTGACGCACCTCGATCGCGTGGCGCAGCGGCAGGCCGTCCTGCTTTTCCGGGAGCAGCTTCAGGAATCCGGCGAAATCCTCCGCGTCGAATTTCTTCGTCGCCATGAATTGCCACAGGATCGGCCCCAGCCGGTCGCCGAGTTCGGTGATGCCCTGGCCCAAGAATTTCTGAATCGAATCCGCGCCTTCGGACAGAATCCTGCGATTGGTGGTGAAGCGTGATGCCTTGACCGCGAACTGGAAACCGTCGGGCACGGCCTTTGCCCAGTTGGCGAAAGTCGCAGGCTTCTGGCTGCCATAATAGGTCGCGTTGATCTCGATACTGGTCAGCCGCTCGGCGGCGTAGGCAAGCTGCTTCGTCTTGGCGAGGCCGTCCGGATAGAACGTCCCGCGCCACGGATCGAAATCCCAGCCGCCGATGCCGACTCTTGTCGTTCCCTTCGTCATGCCAACGGGATATCCAAGCATTGCGACGAACGACAGGGGGAACAGGCGATGATGGTACCGATTATTCTGCTGGGGGCAGCCGCAGCGACAATCCCTTCACGTACGCCCCTCGCGGTGATCCCGGTTGCACCGGTGAAGCCGGTTTCGCGGGTGGAGACGACGAGGGTCGATTTCGCACCCGGACAGATCATGCCCCGCCACAAGCATAATGTTCCCGTGATCTGCTTCGTGACCAAGGGGAATTTCCTGAGCAACATCGGCGATGCGGGGGAAAAGCCTGCCGATGTCGGCGATGTGACCTATGAGCCGCCGGGGGTCGTGGTGCGGTATTTCCAGAACGCGTCGCAGACCGAAGCTGCCCAGCTGCTATGCGCGTCGCTTGCGGGTGAAAACGATACGCAACTCAACGTGATGCTGGGCGATGACCAAGGCAAATAGGGCAGCCGCGTGAGCGAAATCCGCAACATCGTCGTGCTGACCGGCGCGGGTATTGCCGCCGAAAGTGGCCTTGCCACCTTTCGCGGTCCCGGCGGACTGTGGGAAGGGCACCGCGTCGAGGACGTCTGCACGCCCGCGGCGCTGGCGGCCGATCCGGAGCTGGTTCACCGGTTCTACGACGACCGCCGCGCGGCACTCGTGACGGTGGAGCCGAATGCGGCGCACAAGGCACTGGCGCGGCTCGATGCCGAATGGTCCGGCGACCTGCTGATCGTGACGCAGAATGTCGACGACCTACACGAGCGGGCAGGGGCGAAGCGGCTGATCCACATGCACGGCGAATTGTTGAGCGCGCTGTGTGCCAATTGCGGCGACCGGGGCGCGTGGGAAGGGCGGCTGGCCCCGGGGACCGCATGCGGCGCGTGCGATGCACTGGCGTTGCGCCCGGACATCGTCTTCTTCGGCGAGATGCCGTACCGGATGGACGAAATCGACGCGGCAGTGCGCGAGTGCGACCTGTTCGTCTCGATCGGAACGTCGGGAGCGGTCTATCCCGCGGCGGGGTTCGTCCAGACGGCGCTCTACGTCGGTGCGCGGACGCTGGAACTCAATCTCGATCCCTCGGCGGGGAGCGTCTATTTCAGCGAGACACGACTGGGCGCGGCGAGTGCACTTGTACCGGCGTGGGTGGACGAGGTTTTGGGCTAGTCGACCCAAGCCCCAGCGTATTCAGCCAATATTTCTTCGCGTCGACTGTTTGTCCCGATGTCGATCAGCAGGCAGCGGGTCAATTCCACATTTGGATGTTCGGCAGCAAATTTTGCGAAACCGAGTGCTTCGACGAGCGGTTCTTTATCGTGCCAAGTCGTCATGACGAAACGATCGTCCGGAATGTCTTTCCATTCGAAGTCTTCGAGATTGGCGTAATCGACGGAATCGTCCCAACTGCTGCAACTTGGACCCCAAGCCATCATGTACAGACAACCGCTATCAACTAACCATCGACTGACGAGATGTTGCCATTCATTTGATGGCGCAGTCTGTATGATCACCACGCATTTGAAAGGAGAGTAAGCGTCAATGGATGGTAGCGGCTCACCTTCTCTAATGCATAGATATTCGACCGCAGCGGTCACTCGACCCAGTCCAGCCCGATATCGCGGTAAAGCCCGCGGTCCTCGTCCCAGTTCGGCGCGACCTTCACGTGCAGGTACAGGTGCACCTTGGTATCGAGGATCGTCGCCAGTTCCGCTCGCGCCTTGCTGCCGATTTCCTTCAGTCTCGCGCCACCCTTGCCAAGGACGATCGCCTTCTGGCTGTCGCGCGCGACCAGGATCTGCTGGTGGATCTCGATCGATCCGTCGTCGCGCTCGCTGTATTTTTCGGTCTCGACCGCGCATGCCTGCGGCAGTTCCTGGTAGAGTTGCAGGAAGATCTGCTCGCGCGTGATTTCGGCGGCCATGACGCGGTCGGTGGCGTCGCTGACCTGTTCGGCGGGGAAGTGCCATGGCCCCTCGGGCATCGCCGCCGCCAGCCGCGCCTTCACGTCGGCGATACCGTCGCCCGTGGTCGCGCTGACCATCAGCGTTTCGGTGAATGCGATGCGTTCGTTGAGGGTTGCCGCGTGGCGCAGCAGTTTCGCCTTGTCGGCGACATCGACCTTGTTGAGGACCAGCAGCTTGGGTTCCGGCCGCGCCTCGAGGCCGCCCAGTATTGCTTCCAGCCGCGTTCCGACGCCGCCCTTCGCATCGACGACCAGCGCGATCAGGTCCGCGTCCGCCGCGCCGCCCCATGCGGCTTGCACCATCGCCCGGTCGAACCGGCGCTTCCCCTCGAAAATGCCGGGGGTGTCGACCAGTACGATCTGCGTTTCGCCCGCCATCGCGATGCCCATCAGGCGGGTGCGTGTTGTCTGCGCCTTTGGACTGACGATCGCGACCTTCTGTCCGACGAGCGCATTGACGAGCGTGGATTTGCCCGCGTTCGGCGCGCCGACGATGGCGACGATGCCGCAGTGTTGGGTCATTTCAATGTTTCCAGAAGTGCGGCTGCGGCGGCCGTTTCGGCCTCTTGTTTCGACGATCCGGTGGCGGTCGCCTCGAAGGTTCCGCCAAGGCTGACGGTGACGGTGAAGCGCGGCGCGTGGTGAGGACCGGAGCGGTCGACGAGCGTGTATTGCGGTGCGCGGCGGTTATGCGCGGCGGCCCATTCCTGAAGCGCGGACTTGGGGTGGGTCGGGGTTTTGACGTGCCCCTCGACGCGCGCCTGCCAGTGCTTGCGGATGAAGGCTTCGGCGGCGGCGTGGCCGTGGTCGAGGTAGAGCGCGCCGATCAGCGCCTCGCACACGTCGCCCAGGATGTTGTCGCTGTCCGCGCCACCGTCATCCCGCGCCTGTTTGCCGAGGCGCAGGTTCGGGCCGACGCCGATTTCGCGCGAAACCTCTGCGCAGACATCGCCCGTCACCAGCGTATTGAACCGGCGCGACAATTCGCCCTCCGCCGCGTCCGGATAAGCGGTGTAGAGCCATTCCGCGACGGTCAGGCCGAGCACGCGATCGCCCAGGAATTCGAGGCGCTGGTAGCTCGGCGCGCCATGGCTGCCGTGCGTCAGCGCGCGTTCGTAGAACGGCAGTTGTTTGGGCGTGGCGCCAAGTGCGTCCGCAAGCCATTCGGCGAGCATTTAAAAGCCCATGCCGATGCGGTTGGGCCGCGCCGCGGTGAACCAGGTCCAGGGCTTCAGCAATTCGGCCGATCCGTCGGTCGAGAAGACGCCGACCCAAGCCTTGCCGACAAGGTTTTCGACCGGCACGAAACCGATGCCGCCGCCGTCCACTGCCGGAAAGCGGCTGTCCGCGCTCTTGTCGCGGTCGTCGCCCATCATGAACAGATGCCCGGCGGGCACGGTGAATACGCGCGTGTTGTCCGCTTCCGTATTGCCTAGGTCGAGAACCTCGTAGGATTTCCCGTTGGGCAGGGTTTCGCGGTACCTTGGATAACGGCACCGGGTGCTGCCATCCGACGCCGCCTCGGCGAAATTCGGGGCGAAGCACGGACTGTTCGGGCTAAGCGCGATGACAAGGTCGGCGACGCGGACTTTCGGGATGGCGCGACCGTTGAGGAACAGGACGCCGTCGCGCATCTGCACCGTATCTCCCGGCAGACCGATGACGCGCTTGATATAGTCGGTCTTGGCCGACGGCGGTGCCTTGAACACCACGACATCGCCGGGCGTGGGCAGGTTCGACAGGAACCGTCCGCTGCCGATTGGCGGCGAGAAGGGCAGGCTGTGCCGCGAATAGCCGTACGGCCATTTCTGCACGAACAGGTAATCGCCGACCAGCAGGCGCGGCATCATCGACTCGCTGGGGATCGAAAAGGTCGCGATGAAAAAGCTGCGGATCACGACGACGACGATCACCAGTTTGACGAGAAACTGGAGGAAATCGACGAATTCCGATTTGTGGCGCGATGCGGGAGCCGTCGTCACTGTATCACTGGCGTTCATAAGGGTCGGCGGCATGGGACGCGGTTAGGGCGGCGTCAAGCATATGAGGTGCCAATCACCGCCTCGCGCGTTATGGATGTCCCGAACAGATGCGCCGAGAAAGAGTTAGATGACCGACTGGACCGCTATCGAGGCGCTGCCTCGCACCACCCTGACCGAATTGTTCGAAAGCGAGCCGGACCGGCTATCGCGGCTGGCGCACGACGTGTGCGGCATGCGGTTCGATTTCGCGAAAACCCACCTGTCGGCCGAGGCGCTGGCGGCGTTCGGCAAGATGGTAAAGGCGTCCGACCTCGCCGGGAAACGCGCCGCGTTGTTCGGCGGCGAAGTCGTCAACGTGACGGAGGGACGCGCGGTCGAACATACGGCCGAACGCGGCGAGGGTGCGCCGGAGAGCGTGGCCCGTGCGCAGGCGCTTCATTCGCGGATGCGCGCGCTGATCGATGCCATCGAAAAGGATGCGC
>JAZKBQ010000004.1:105696-267347 GCA_040388515.1 Pseudomonadota bacterium
GCTGGGACCGATCCGGCACGTCGTCCATATCGGCATCGGCGGATCGGCGCTGGGGCCAGACCTGATCGTGGACGCGCTGTCGAGCGACCGCCTGCGTTACGATGTCGCGATCGTGTCGAATATCGACGGCTATGCGCTGGAAAACGCGATTACCGATTTCGACCCGGCGGCGACGCTGATCGTCGTCGCGTCGAAGACATTCACGACGACGGAGACGATGCTGAACGCCGCGAGCGCGGTGTCGTGGATGGAGGATCACGGCGTCGAGGACCCGATGGGCCGCGTCATCGCGCTGACCGCGAGCCCTGAAAAGGCGATCGAATGGGGTGTCGATGAGACGCGCATCCTGCCGTTTTCCGAAAGCGTCGGCGGGCGGTATTCGCTCTGGTCGTCGATCGGTTTTCCCGCGGCGCTGGCGCTCGGCTGGGACTGTTTCGAAGAACTGCTGGAAGGGGCAGCCGAAATGGACCGCCACTTCCGCCTGACTGCCATCGAAAGCAACGTGCCCGTCCTCGCGGCGTTCGCCGACCTGCTCTACGCGCAAGGCCGCAAGTACGAGACGCGGGCGACATTCGCCTATGACGAGCGGCTGCGCCTGCTGCCCAGCTACCTCCAGCAGCTGGAGATGGAATCGAACGGCAAATCCGTGACCGCGGACGGAAAGCCGCTCGGCCGCCCGAGTGCGCCGATCACCTGGGGCGGAGTCGGGACCGATGCCCAGCATGCGGTATTCCAGCTGCTGCACCAGGGCACACACGTCGTGCCGGTCGAATTCATCGCTTGCATCGAGGCAGGCGACAGCCTCGACCCAGAACACCATCGCCTGCTGCTGGTAAGCGCATTCGCACAGGGCGCGGCGCTGATGACAGGGCGCGAGAACAAGGACCTTGCGCGCAATTACCCCGGCGACCGTCCGTCATCGACGATCCTGCTCGACCGGCTCGATGCACGCACGCTGGGCGCCCTGATCGCGTTCTACGAGCACCGGACGTTCGTGAACGGCGTGCTGCTGGGCATCAATTCCTTCGACCAGTTCGGCGTCGAGCTGGGCAAGGAAATGGCCAAGAGTGTCGACGACGAAAGTGCACGTGCAAAATTCGATAGCTCGACCCGCGCCCTGATCGAGCGCGCAGGGGTTTAGTTTTCGAACGCGCACCTTATCTGGAGAGCCACTGAACATCAGGGGCTTTTCATGAGCAATTTCGACTACGATCTTTTCGTCATCGGCGCGGGTTCGGGCGGCGTGCGTGCGGCGCGAATCTCGGCAGGGCACGGTGCAAAGGTCGCGATTGCCGAGGAGTACCGGGTCGGCGGAACCTGCGTCATCCGCGGCTGCGTGCCCAAGAAGCTGCTCGTCTATGGCGCGCATTTCGCCGAGGACCTGCACGACGCGCGCCGCTTCGGCTGGGACGTGCCCGAGTGCAAGTTCGACTGGCCGACGCTGCGCGACAACGTGCTGGCGGAAGTGTCGCGGTTGGAAGGCATCTATGGCGAGACGCTGGGCAACCACCACGTCGAGATCATCAAGGAACGCGCCGTCCTGACGGGGCCGCAGTCGGTCAAGCTGGCGGGCGGGCGTGAAGTGACCGCGAAAACCATCCTGATCGCGACCGGCGGCTGGCCGATCCGCCCCGAATTCCCCGGCAGCGAATTCGGCATCACGTCGAACGAGGTTTTCAACCTCGAGCAAATGCCGAAGCGCGTCGTCATTGCGGGCGGCGGCTATATCGCCAATGAATTCGCCGGCATCTTCCACGAGTTCGGCGCGAAGGTGACCATCGTCAACCGCGGCGACCAGATACTGCGCGGCTATGACGAACAGATCAGGGACCGGCTGCTGCAGATTTCGATGACCAAGGGCATCGAGTTCCGCTTCAACGCGCCGTTCCAGGAAATCACGAAGAACGACGATGGCACTTTCCATGTCGTGATGAAGGGCTGTGATGCGATCGATGCGGACCTCGTCCTGTTCGCGACCGGCCGGGCGCCGAACATCAAGGGGCTGGGCCTCGACAAGGCGGGTGTCGAACTCAACGAAAAGGGCGCGATCAAGGTCGACGAGTTCAGCAAGACCAGTGTCGAGAGCATCTATGCGGTGGGCGACGTCACCGACCGGATCCAGCTGACGCCGGTCGCCATTCGCGAGGGCCAGGCGTTCGCCGACACCGTCTTTGGCAAGAAGCCGACCAAGGTCGATTATGCGTCAGTGCCGAGCGCGGTATTCAGCCATCCGCCGCTTGCGGGCGTCGGCATGACCGAGGCGCAGGCGAAGAACAAGCTGGGCACCATCCGCACTTATACGTCGGACTTCCGCCCGATGAAGAACGTGCTCGCGAACCGGAACGAACGCGCGCTCTACAAGATGGTCGTGGACGCCTCGAACGATGTCGTCGTCGGCTTGCACATGATCGGTCCCGACGCGCCAGAGATCCTTCAGGCGGCGGCAGTTGCGGTGAAGGCGAAGCTGACCAAGGCCGATTTCGATGCGACCGTCGCACTGCATCCGTCGATGGCCGAGGAGCTCGTGCTGCTGAAATAGCATCGGCTTGCCGAAGCGCTGCCGATGCGGCAGCAGATGCCCCAGAAAAGGGGAATCGATCCATGCTTCGTTCGCGCATCCTGCTTGCCGTTCTGCTCGTTGGCGCCAGCACTGCCGCTCTCGCCGAAACCGAAAAATTCGCCGTGTTCCGCAAGGACACCAGCATCGGCCGCGTCGTCGTCGATACGAGCGGCAACGCCGCGAAGATCGAATACGACGTCAAGGACAATGGCCGCGGGCCGACCGTTGCCGAAACGCTGACCTATGACGCGGGCGGCCTGCCCGTGGACTGGAAAGTCACTGGCACGCAGACGTTCGGCGGCAAGATCGACGAGAGTTTCGAGCGCAAGGGCAATGGCTCGACGTGGCGCGACTCCGGCGGACCCGGCAGCGCGAAGGGACCGGCCAAGCTCTACGTCACCCAGAGCGGCAGCCCCTATGCGCTGCAGATCTATGCCCGCGCCATCCTGAAGGCGGGCGGCAAGCTCGACGTGCTGCCCGGCGGCACGCTGACCATGACCAAGCGCGATACGATGACGCTGAAGGGTCCGTCGGGCGATGTGAATGTCACGCGCTACGAACTGGCGGGGCTCGACCTGACCCCGACCACGCTGCTGCTCGACGATGCCAATCGCCTGATCGCGCTGCCCTCGGCCGGCGGCGGCATCACGCGCGCCGGTTTCGAGGGTGAGAATCCGCGGCTGCGCGATCTTGCCGCCAAATGGCAGGGTGAGCGGCTTGCGAGCATCCAGCGCGAAACGGCGAAGCATTATCCGGGGCCGGTACGCATCACCAACGTCCGCCTGTTCGACCCGGCGACGGCGAAGCTGACCGGGCCGGTATCGGTCGTGGTCAACGGCAACAGCATCGCCGGCGTGCAGCCGACCGACAGCCCGGTGACGCCCGGCGAAACGGTTATCGACGGGGCAGGGGGCACGCTGGTCCCCGGCATGACCGAAATGCACGCGCATCTTTCCGCCGAAGGTGCGCTGCTCAACCTGCTCGCCGGTATCACCACCGTGCGTGACATGGGCAACAGCAATCCCGTTCTCGACGCGCTCGACAAGCGGATCGAGAGCGGCGAGGTCGCAGGGCCACGGATCGTGCGCAGCGGCTTCATCGAAGGCAAGTCACCGTTCAATTCGACCAACGGCTTCGTCGTCGACAGCGAGGCGAAGGCGGTCGAGGCCGTGCGCTGGTACGCGTCGCGCGGCTATTGGCAGATCAAGATCTACAACAGCATCACGCCCGCCTGGGTACCGGCAATGGTCGCGGAGGCGCACAAGCTGGGGCTGCGCGTCGCGGGGCATGTGCCGGCGTTCACCAATGCCAATGCGATGATCGCCGCCGGCTATGACGAACTGACCCATATCAACCAGCTGGCGCTCGGCTGGATCATCAAGCCGGGCGAAGACACGCGGACGCTGTTCCGCTTGACCGCGCTCGGACGCCTGCCGGCGCTCGATCTGGACTCGGCACCGGTGCAGTCGACGCTCGACACGATGAAGGCAAAGGGCATCGCGCTCGACGCCACGCTCGGCATCCATGAGAACCTGCTGCTCAACCGCGATGGGAAGGTGGCGCCGGGCGCGGTCGATTATATCGACCACATGCCGATCGGCGCACAGCGCGACCTGAAACAGGCGTGGAGCAACCCCGACACGTTCGGCGGCGATGCCAACGCCCGGGCGGCCTATGCCAAGATCGTCGATATCCTGAAGCGTGCGAATGCGAAGGGCATCTTCATCGTCCCCGGCACCGACACTGGCGGATCGTTCACCTATCACCGCGAACTCGAACTCTACACCGGCCTCGGCATGACCCCGGCACAGGTGCTGGCGCGCGCGACCGGAGAGATGGCGAAGTACATCGGCACCGACCAGCGTTCGGGTTCGATCACGCGCGGCAAGCTGGCCGATTTCTTCCTGATACCGGGTGATCCGACGAAGGATCTGAAGGCGATCAAGACGATCTCGATGGTCGCAAAGGACGGCGTGTTCTACTTCCCGTCAGAGATTTATCCGCGCTTCGGGATCAAGCCGTTCACGACGTCGCCCAAAGTCACGGCACCCGATCCGAACAACAAGGGCACGATCACCGCGTCGCGTGACGACGGCATGCGACAGGGTTATGCGGCGGACCGGGGCGACGAGGATATGCACGCGCATTGACCGGTTTCAACGTGCCACTAATCTCTCGCTAAATTTGGGAGAGATGTGATGGCAGGAACCGTGCTCGTATCGGGCGGCAGCGGCTATATCGCGGGCTTCCTGATCCGCCAGCTGGTGGCCGACGGTTGGACCGTCCACGCGACGATCCGCAACATCGAGGGCGAGCGGCGCGTGCGTGCGCGGCTGGCGGTGGACGACGAGCGGCTGCATTTTTTTGCTGCCGACCTGGTCCGCGATGCCGGCTGGGCGGAAGCGATGGCGGGGTGCACTCATGTCGCGCACGTCGCTTCACCGTTTCCGGCCGCCCATGTTGACGATCCCGACGAACTGATCGTGCCCGCCCGCGATGGCGCCTTGCGCGCGTTGCGGTTCGCACGCGACGCGGGCGTGAAGCGGTTCGTGCTGACCTCTTCGGTCGCGGCGATCGCCTATGGCCATCCGCCGGGCAAGCAGATGTTCACCGAAGCGGACTGGAGCGACGCAACGAGCCCGGACGTGTCGCCCTATGCGAAGTCGAAGACCATCGCCGAGCGCGCGGCGCGCGATTGGATCGCGGCAGAGGGCGGCGGCATGGAACTCGTCTCGATCAACCCGTCGCTGGTCGTGGGGCCGGTGATCGATGCCGATGTGTCGACCTCGATCGAACTCGTCGACAAGCTGTTGTCCGGCGCATATCCGGGGTGCCCGAACATCGGTTTCGGCATCGTCGACGTGCGCGACCTGGCCGACCTGCATGTCCGGGCGCTCACGGCACCGGATATCGCGGGAGAACGTTTCATCGCGTCCGGGCGCTTCTTCTGGCTGATCGACGTCGCGCGGCTGTTGAAGGCGCGTCTCGGCATCCGTGCGCGCAAGGTGCCGGCGCGCAGGCTGCCCGATTTCGTCGTGCGGATCGTGGGGCGGTTCGATCCGCTGGTCCGTTCGATCGTGTCCGAACTCGGGCGAACGCGGGCGACCGACCCGGATCATACGAAAGCGGTGATGGACTGGGAAACGCGCGACGAGGCGGACTCGCTGGTCGATTGTGCGAACAGCCTGATCGACCATGGCATCGTGGCGGTCTGACCATGGCCGAAGCCGTCATCGTCTCCACCGCCCGCACCCCGATCGGTAAGGCGTATCGGGGCAGCCTTATCGACATCAATGGATCGACGCTCGCCGCGCATGTCATTCGTGTCGCAGCCGAACGCGCGGGCGTTGCGCTCGACGAGGTCGAGGATGTGATGCTGGGTTCGGCCCATCCCGAAGGAGCGACGGGCAATAATGTCGCTCGCGTGGCGGCGATCGAGGCGGGATGTCCGGTGAGCGTGTCCGGCATGACGCTCGACCGGAAATGTTCGTCGGGCCTGCAGACGATCGCGCTGGCGGCGCAACGCATCCGGGCGGGCGAGGAAGGGATCTACGTCGCGGGCGGTCTCGACTGCGTGTCGCTGGTGCTGCCCAACAAGAATTTGCAGCATTATCACTCTCCCTGGGTGCAGCAGCACTGCCCGGACCTCATGTTGCCGATGATCCCGACAGCGGAAAATGTCGCCGTTCGCTATGGCATCAGCCGCGAGGCGCAGGACGAATATGGCGCGCAGTCGCAGCAGCGCGTCGTCGCGGCATGGGCAGCAGGGCGGCTGGCGGACGAGATCGTCCCGATTACGGTCACGCGAAATTTGCGCGACAAGGACGGCAACATCACTGGCGAGGAGCAGGTCACCCTCGATCGCGATGAAGGAATGCGCGCTGGCACGACGGCGGAAGGACTCGCAGGGCTGAAAACGGTCGTGGAGGGCGGCACGATCACCGCAGGGAATGCCAGCCAGCTGTCCGATGGCGCGAGCGTCTGCGTGGTCATGTCCGATACCGAGGCCGCGCGGCGCGACTTGACGCCGCTCGGCGTCTTCCGCGGGTTCGCCGTGGCGGGATGCGAACCCGACGAAATGGGCATCGGCCCGGTATTCGCCGTGCCCAAGCTGCTCGCGCGGCACGGCCTGTCGGTCGGCGATATCGACCTGTGGGAATTGAACGAGGCGTTCGCGGTTCAGGTGCTTTACTGCCGGGACAGGCTCGGCATCGACAACGACCGGTTGAACGTCGACGGCGGCGCGATCGCGATCGGCCATCCGTTCGGCATGAGCGGATCGCGGCTGACCGGTCATGCGCTGATCGAGGGCAGGCGGCGCGGCGCAAAACGCATCGTCGTCACGATGTGCGTCGGCGGCGGCATGGGGGCGGCCGGACTGTTCGAAATCGCCTGAGCCTGCCGATACCGCGGATGAACGGAAGGTAGTTTGCAGTTCATGCAACCCTGACCGTCGCGCGTGGTTGTTACGCGGTCAGACGAGGAGATGACCGATGAGGAAGTTTATTATGGCGATAACGCTGGGCGCTACGATGCTCACAGCGGTACCCGCCGTCGCGCAGCGTGGTCCGGACCGCGAATATCGTCAGGATAGCCGGGAGGCTCGTCGCGATTATCGCAACGATCGCCGCGACGCTTGGCGCAATTACAATCGTTATGACTATAACCGCCCGCAGCCCGGACAGCGTCGCTATTTCGCGGAAAACTATTATCGCGACGGCCGCTATTACCAGCAGCGTCGCCTGGGCCGTGACGACCGCATCTATCGCGGCAACGACGGCCGTTACTATTGTCGCCGTTCGGACGGTACGACCGGCCTGATCGTCGGCGCCGCACTCGGTGGCCTGCTCGGCAACTCGCTGGGCCGTGGTGATTCCGGCGTGCTTGCGACCCTGCTCGGTGCAGGCGCGGGTGCCGCACTCGGCAGCTCGATCGATCGCGGCCAGGTCAACTGCCGCTAACGGTCAGTATGACCGCAAAATGAGGGCCGGCGCGATTGCGTCGGCCCTTGTTGTTTGGGGGCAGCGGGCTATCGGCGAACCAAGTCATTCGGAGAGCCGCCATTTCCACCGTTCCCGCGCCCGTCGCCGCCCGCAATCCCGCGATCAACGCCGTTCAAGGCGTCGACCTGACCGACGACTATGCCTGGCTGCGCGATCCCAAATATCCCGAGGTCGATGACGCCGCGGTGCTCGATTACCTGAAGGCCGAGAACGCGCATTTCGAAGCCTATATGGCGCCGCTGCAGCCGCTGGTGGACACGATCTTCACCGAGATGAAGGGCCGCATCAAGGAAGACGATGCGAGCGTCCCGGCAAGGAACGGCGACTGGCTCTACTGGCGCGCGTTCGAGACCGGCGGGCAGTATCGCAAATGGTGGCGGCGGCTGGCCGAGGGCGGGCCGGACCAGCTGATCCTCGACGAACCGGCGCTTGCCGCGGGCAAGGAATATTTTCGGCTGGGCGCGATCTCCGTCAGCGAGGACGGGCGTTACCTCGCCTATGCGATCGACGACGATGGTTCGGAGCGTTTCACGGCGCGCGTCCGCGATTTGGAAACCGGCGCGGAATTGGGCGACGTGATCCCGGAAACCATGGGCGCGCTGGTCTGGAGCACCGATGGGTCGACACTGCTCTATGGCCGCGTCAACGAGCATTGGCGGATCGACACGCTCCTCGCGCACCGCATGGGCACGCCCGCGAGCGCGGATGTCGTGCTGTACCACGAGGATGACATCGGCTTCCAATGCGGCGTCGGCCAGACGCACAGCCGCCAGTGGATCATGCTCGCGACCGGCGACAATACCACGAGCGAAGTGCGCATGGTGCCCGCGAGCGACCCCTTCGCCGAACCGCTGCTGGTGCGGTCACGCAAGTCCGGCGTGGAATATGATGTCGAGGAGCGCGAAGGCACGCTCTACATCGTCACGAACGATACCAGCCCGCAGTTCCGTATGGTCACCGCATCCATTGCTTCACCCGGCGAGTGGACCGAGGCGATCGCGGCGCGTGACGATTTCTACCTGACCGACGTCACCTGCTTCGCCGATTTCTTCGTCGCCGAGGGCCGCGAGAACGGTCTCGACCAGGTGGAGGTCTATGATTACGCCGGCGGCTCGCCCAAGCGCATCCCGTTCATCGAAGGCAGCTATGTCGCCGGGCTCGACGAGAACCCCGAGTTCGCGGTCACCAAGCTGCGCCTGTCCTATGAATCGATGGTCACGCCCGACCGCGTGATCGACCACGACCTGGCGACCGGCGCGCAGACGATCCTCAAGGAACAGGTGATCCCGAGCGGCTACGACGCCAGCCGCTATGCGACCGAACGCCTGATGGTCCCGGCGCGCGACGGGACGCAGATCCCCGTGTCGGTTGTCTATCCGAAGGACTTTCCGAAAGATGGCAGCCGTCCGCTCTACCTCTATGGTTATGGCGCGTACGGCATCGCGATTCCTCCCGGCTTTTCGACGTCCCGCCTCAGCCTCGTCGATCGCGGTTTCGCCTATGCGATCGCGCACATCCGCGGCGGCGACGACCTGGGCCAGCAATGGCAACTCGACGGCAAGCTGACCAAGCGCTGGAACGCGTTCACCGACTTCGTCGATGCGGCGAAAGGATTGATCGCCGCAGGCTTCACCTCGGAGGGCAAGGTCTGCGCGGCGGGCGGCTCGGCGGGTGGCGAGTTGATGGGCGTCGTCATCAACACCGATCCCGACATCTGGGGCGCGGTCGCCGCGCATGTGCCGTTCGTCGATGTGCTGAACACCATGCTCGACGAAACGCTGCCATTGACCCCGGGCGAATGGCCCGAATGGGGTAACCCGATAGAGGACAAGGCGGCGTTCGACCTGATCCGCAGCTATTGCCCGTACCAGAATGTGAAAGCGCAGGATTACCCGCCGCTGATGATCACGGCGGGCCTGACCGACCCGCGCGTGACCTATTGGGAACCGGCGAAATGGACCGCCAAGCTGCGTGCGACGCGTACCGGTGATGCGCCCCTGTTGCTCAAGACCAACATGGGTGCCGGGCATGGCGGAAAATCCGGGCGGTTCGAATCGCTGCGCGAAACCGCCGAGGAGTTCGCCTTCTTCGTCGACCGGATGAAGCGCTAGGGCTTTGCGTTCCAGGCGGCGACCTGCGCCTTCGCCCTGGCCAGCATCGCGTCGAGTGCCGGGCGGTCATAGACTTTCCCGCGCAGCACCACGGTACGGATGGTGCGGGTCGCATTGATGTCGGTCAGCGGGTTCCGATCCAGCAGCACCATGTCCGCCATCTTGCCATTAGCGATGCTGCCATAACGCGCGAGTTGCCCGAACCATGCCGGCCCCGAACGCGTTGCCGATGACAGGGCCTGCGCGGGTGTCAGGCCCTTGTCGACGAACAGCGTAAGTTCGTCATGCAGCCCTTGGCCGGGATAGTTGAACGAGTTGAGGAACCCTGCGTCGGTCCCTGCGATGATGGTGACACCGGCTTTCTGCAGCAGGGGCAGGATCGCCGCCATGCGCTCATAATGATCGTGCCGAGCGGCGATTGCCGCCGCATCGTCCTTTGCTGCGCGCTGGATGCGCCAGTCATAGGTCTTGCGCAGCTTCGGCCCGATGTAGGCAAGGAAAGGGTCGTCCGCGTGGGTGTCGCGGTCGAGATAGGTGATGATCCGGCTGCCGTTCAGCGTCGGTGTGACGAACACGCCGCGTGCGGCGAAATCGCGATAGGCGGACATCGCCGTCGCCGTGTCGAACCCGTCGTTGATCCGCCGGTTGGCTTCGGTACGATCGATCCGGCCCGCAGCAAAATCCGCAGCAATCGCGGCTTCGTCCTTCACGCCGGCCTTGAACGCATAATCGATGTGCTCGATCGAACTGATGCCCGCGTCCACCGCTTGCTTGACGGTCAGCGCTATCGGGATGTGGCCCGAAGTGCGCAGCCCGTTCTTTTTCGCCTGTGCCACCGCGTAGAGGAACAGATCGGGCTTCAGCGTGCTGTCCGTGATCTTGACGAAGTCGACCTTGTCGCGCTGCTTCAACCGGACGATCGCGGCATCGACATCGGCGCGTGTTCCGACCTCGATCGTACCTTTCCAGATCGGCGCGATCCCCTCGATCTTCGCGCCAGAGGTCAGCAGGCGTGGCCCGAAGAGCCGCCCGCTCGCGAGCTCTCCGCGCCAGGCAAGAACGTCGTTCGGCAGGTCGCCCGAACAGTCGCGGATCGTGGTGATGCCGTACGCGACATAGAGCGGCAGCAGCGCCTTGTTCTCGTCGATCAGTTCCGGCCCGCCGCCGAAGTGGACATGCATGTCCCACAGGCCCGGGATCAGGTAACGGCCCCGCGCGTCGATGGTCTTTGTTGCGCGCCAGTCACGCGAAACCTTCGCGTCCACGCCGGTCGCCACGATCGTATCGCCGCGCCAGACCACCGCCTGACCGGTCACGGCGCGCCCGCGCTCGACATCGATCAGGGTGACATGACGAAGCAGTGTGTCGCCACGCTGCGGTGCCGCGAATGCCGGCCCCGCGAGGCAGGCGGCGAGCAAAAAGGTCCGAAGCTTACGCACCGATGTTCGGCGGGCCGAGGTGCTGCAGGAAATCGGGTTTGCCCAGCGGCACGCCCGCTGCGCGCAGGATCGCGTAGGCGGTCGTCACATGGAAAAAGAAGTTCGGCAGGGCAAAGCCGGTCAGGTAAGCGCTTCCGTTGAAACGATAGCCCATGCCGTTGGGGAATTTGAGGACAACCTCGCGGTCCCCGCTGCCGCGGATCAGGTCGGCGTCGGCGCTTTTGATATAGGCGATGGTCTTGTCGCACCGGGCGCGGAGGTCGTCGAAGCTTGTTTCGGTGTCGGGCATGGACGGCGCTTCGGTGCCCGCGAGACGCGCGATCGCGTTCTTTGCGCTGTCCGACGCCATTTGGAACTGCGCGGGCAGGGGACGCATATCGGGCGCGAGTTGTGCAGCCATCAATTCCGTTTCCGACCCTGATGCCGCTGCCTTGTCGAGCCATGCGCGCATGTTGGTCAGCGCATTGATGAAAACGGGGGCGGAGGCGTCGTAGAGGTCGAAGCTCATCAATGTTCCGATCTTGCGCTGACAGCGGTGAGAAATGGGGCTCGCCAGCGGTCTAGCCGCGACTCACCCTATTTCAAATCAAAAGAAACCGGTCATGTCGAGCGACCCGAAGCGCGACAAAATTTACCGCACCTCGACCTCGTCGGCGAAGATCAGCCGTACCGGGCCGAGCAGGCCGGAATCCAATAGCGGCTCGTCCTTTTCGAAGAAATTCCAGGTCGAAAAGGCGACCCTTCCGTCGTTGGGCTTCGCCTTGTTCTGGCGGTACCATTCGGGAAGATCGACGAGCTTTTTGGCCATGATCGCCGTCTTCTTGCCATCGGCTGCGAAGCGTTCGCCGACCGGCCATTCGGCATCGACGCGGGGATAAGGATCGGGCTGTGCCGCATCGCCGATCAGGCGATTGGGCCACAGGCTGGTGACGGCGATCTGCACATCGTTCGTGCCGGGGCGCATCGCGTCCGTGATGTCGATGCGGAAGGGTGCCTTCCACACGGTGCCCAGGTCCTTGCCGTTGACGGTGACCCTGGCCAGCACCTCGACACGCCCGAGGTCCAGGAAGGTCCGGCGACCCTTGCGGGCCGCCGTGGCCGGTATCGAAATCTGCCGGGTGTAGGTCGCGGTCCCGGCGAAGTGGCGAATGGCGGGATCGGCATTGTGGCTGAGCGTCGCCAGTTCGGCCAGTTGCGTGCTGGCCGGTGCACCGCGACCGGGTTCGAAGGCGACCTGCCATCCGCCGTTCACCGTGATGGGCGCCGGAACGTTCGCCGTGAATTTCTGGCCGGTGTCGAATGCGTATGTTCCGCTTTCGAATGCGGTGACGTGCGTGCCGTCACCGTTGCGCCCGATCGAGATGGGGAGGGAAGCCGTCTCTGGAGCGGGCGGACCCTTTGCTGCGATCTCGGCGATCTCGTTCGGTGACATCGCACGAGGGACGGTGACGAGCGGGCTGTTGTCGCCTTCGAAAAAATAAGTGACGCCGCTTGCTGGCGGCGCGTCGCTGCCACCGGCGAAAACCTTGCGGCCGCTCTTCAGGCCCGTTCGCGCGAGCTTACCGTCGATATACAGTTGCGGCGTGCCATGGTCGTAGACCAGGGCGAAATGGGTCCAGCCGGAAACCGGTTGGTGCGAAACCAGAACGGCCGCTACTGCATCTGGCGACGCACGTTCGATGACGTAGGCACCGTTGCGGCCGACCGCCAGCCCGGCAACCGCCGTTCCGTTTCCGTGCATGTCCGCACCCGAACGCGCGGGCACGAGGTAGAATTTTCCGGTCTCGTTGATCCGGCCGTCGATTTTTTCCGAAGGCATCAGCCGCAGGTTGATATCCGGCTTGGCCCAGATCGATAGTGTGAATGTATCCGCCGGCGCGGGCGGTGCGGGAGTCTGCACGGTATCCAGACCGGCGAACCTGACGCCGTTGCGGGCTACCCAGGTCGCGGTACGGGCTTGTCCGGTGTCCAGCTTTCGCAGCATGACGAACGTCGACCCGACGGGTGACAGCGCAAACGACAATCGCGTTTTGTCGCCGCGGGCATCGTAGAGCGCGGGTCGTGCGATCGATCCGTCCTCAGGGTTCCAGAGTTCGGGCAGCTTTCCGCCAACACGGAAGCTGCAGGTGACCGTTTCGGCGCGCCGCTGCCGGTTCGCGACAAAGTACATGTCGCCGTCGTCCAGTTTGCGATGTTGCCAGACCACTTGTCCGTCGGAGCTCGCCGTGCGGCAGTCCGCGTCGGGGCCAGCGCCGAGGTCGCCGAGCACGCCCGCGATCGTTCCCGTTGGGTAAACCTTGCCCTTGCCGACGGGACGGGTGGCCGTTCCCTGGTTCCAAAGGGTGTCGAGATCCGCGCGGAACGCCACCTCGCCGGTTTCTCCACCCCTGAGCGACAGTGATTTGCGCGGGCGCTCTCCCAGCACGACCATTCCGCGCGACACCAGATCCTTCAGCTTGGCGGCAAGCTCGTGCGTCATGCCGGTCAGGCCATCGGGCAGAACGAGCAGGCGATAGCGCGCGCCGTTCGGCAGCACGATCTTGCCGTCCTCGATATCGACCGAGTTCAGCAGAACCTCTGCATTCACGAAATCATATTGGTAACCGGCGGGCATTGCGGGGGTGAAGTGCGTGCCGATGCGCGGGTTGCTGTCGGGCGAGATGTCCGGCCGGATATATTCGGCCTGGTTGGGGCTGTCTTCGCCCACGAAATACAGCACATCGGCCGCGTGATGGCCTAGGCCCAGCAGATACTGGCTACGCGCCAGCGTATCCAGCCACGGCCGCGCCGATTTGAACCAGGTGTTGCTCGCGTCCATGTTGATGCCCCACGGCCCCATCGTCATGCCCGGCGCGGCCTTCGGATTGGGCTGCATCGCGTAGCGATGGAAGTAGAGGCGATTGACGCCCTGCGAGAACATCAGGTCGCCGAGCGCCTTCATGGAATAGGGGTAGTCGGACCAGCGGCTGGTCTCCGCCTCTCCAGTAAAAGCCTCGGCAGCGACGATGCTCTTGCCATAGACGTGCGCCGCGGAACTGACCATTTTGACCGAGCGGTTGTCCGTCCAGGGCGTCCGCGTCCAGAATTCCGTCATCGGGAACTGCGCGCGGCCCGAAACCTGCAACTCGTCGAAGGGGCCGGGACCATAGCCCTCGACCATGAACTCCATTCCGTTCGCGCGGACCTTTCGCTCCATCTCTCCGTAATAATTGTCGGCCATCAGATCGGCGAGCGTACGGCGGAAATCGAAGAGGAAACGGTCGGACGTGTCCGGGTCGCCGACCACGCGCCCGATGAGTGCCGGAACATAGGGCGTAATCGAATAGCCGTTGCGCTTGGCGAAAGCGGCGGGAACGCCCTCGCTCCAGTTCTGCAGACCGGCTTCGTAGCTGTCGATCTCGATGCGCTTGAACGCCTTGCGCGCTTGCGGGTCCGCGGCCGCCAGGACGCGGGCGATGCTGCTCTGGAACTGATGGTCGACCGCCGCCGTGCTGAACTTGTCGACCTCGAGACCGCGTCCTGAATCCGATGCGGCGACGTTCAGCTTGCCGGTCGGGGTGTGGCCGAGCCGCAGGATCGTCCATCGTCCCTTCGGTGCCTGCCAGTCGAGCGAACCGTCCGCCGCGACCTTGTCGGTCAGGTCGATGACACGCGCAGGATCGATTGCCGATCCATCGTTCGCGGGCAGCGCGTTGGCCGCCGGTGCGATCGCGCCATGGAAATTATGCTCGGCCTTTGCATCCCAGTCGGGAATGCGCGGCGTGGCATAAAACAACGCCTCGGCGAGCTTGGCGGGCGCCGTCGGTGTCACCCTGAAATAGCGCGCCGTCACTTGCGCGAAGTTGTTTGTGCCCGGCGCTTCGATGCCGCGCTCGGCACCGACCGTGATACGCGTGACGGGGCGCCAGGTCGTGCCATCGTCCGACGCTTCGATCTTGGCGGAAAAGGATGGCTGATCCTTGTCCGCGTAGAGCGTAACCGACTGTGTGGAGAAGGGCGTGCGCGTTTGTACGATCAGGGGCGCGTCCGGCGTGATCTCGGCCGTAGTGTGCAGGTCGCGATCCGTCAGCGGCGCGAACGGGACGGAACTGCCACCGATCGTCGCCTTGTCGATTGCCGCGCGCCACAGGTCCTCATCGCCATCCGACGCCGGGTAAGCGACGACAACCGCGTCCTTGTAATAGCCGAGCTTCGTATAGGGTTGTGGCAGTTTCACCTTCACCCGCCGCCCACCGTCCAGCGTCGTTTCGGTCCAAACGATCTGCTGCATGGCCTGGGCAGGGCTGATCCACGGACCACCGCTCGACGACCAGCCGGGGGCGTTCTGCATGGCGACCGTAAGGCCGAGCTCGTCGCCGCGCTTCATCATGTGCGTCATGAGGTCGAGCCACTGCTGGCTCAGGTAATCGACCGGCCCCTTGGGAATGTCGTTGCTGCCATCGAATGCGAGCAGCCCGCTCAGCCCGATCTCTTTCATTGCGGCGACGTCTGCGTCGATACCTTCGCGCGTGACGTTGCCGTTCATCCAGAAATAGAGCGTCTTCGGCCGGGCTTCGGCGGGCGGCGTGCGGAAATCGGTTTCGTTCGGCAGCGACGATGCCGGATCTTCTGCCAGCGCGGCAGACATCCCGAATGTGGCAAGCAACGTACCGGCGAGAAGCGCGCTTATACGGCGGGTCATGATCCTACTCCTGTTCGTATCGTCTGCGAACTTCAGCGGTTCGCCTGGTAAAGTGCGTTGAGCGCGGTGATGGTCTCGGCCGCGGGTTCCCTCGCGCGCAGCGCATGGTTCAGCCGTTCCGACGCCGTATGCTGGAACTGCATGTAGCCACGGTGCCGCGGGCGCAGCCACGCCTGGTCGAGCGTCGCGCGCGTGGCGCGATAAAAGTCGTGGGTCGGCGCATTGACGCTGCCTGCCGACCATGCATCGGCATGCGCAGGCTGTCCGCCCTGTGCCGCGATCAGGTCGCGCTGGATCGCCCCGCTCGCAATCCATGATGCAAAGCGCACTGCGGCTTCCGGATCCGATCCCAGCGCAGATACGGCAATACCGGTGCCGCCCAACGCAGATCCGCGCGGACCGTTATGGACGGCGGGCACATCGGAGAAACGGATCAGCTGGTCGCGGAACGCCGTGACCGAATAGCTCACATAGCCATAGATGAGCGGCGCTACCGCGAGCGTCGATCGAGGTTGGGCCATGTCCTCCAGCATGGCGATGGGGTCCATCTCGAACACTACGGGGTCGAGCGCGGCCGCCAGTTCGCCGAGAAGGCCGCACGCTTGGGCCGCTTCCTCCGGAAAGAGATCGGGGGCCGTTACATCCAGCGCGATCTCGAGCAGGCCGCACAGCGTAAACAGGCTCATCAGGCTGTGCGGCGGCCTGAGCGGCAGTGCGGCGCGGCCATCCGCAACCAGCGCGGCCAAATCTTCCCAGCGCGAAACGGGCGCAGCGATGCGTCCGGGTACCCATGCCTGCACCTGAGCCGCTGCATCGATGGGAAGGGCCCATTGATGTCCGGCCCAATTATAGCTTTCGAAGGATCCGCCAACCGAACCGTTCGCGATTTCGGCGAGTTCCGATGACCCGATAAAGCGGTCGAGGGGTAACAGTGCGCCGGTCTCGACAACTTCCCCGACGTGGGGGTGATCGATGACGATCAGGTCGTACCGGCGCGCAAGCTCATCGACGGGATAGCTCTCGAAATCCTGGAGCGATCGCCGGTCCCATGTAATCGCTTGCCCGGTCTCTTTTTCCCACCGCAAAGCTGCGGCCGCCAAGGGGTCGTAGCCTCGCGGATGATCCCAGGTCATGCCCCGCACGCATTATTCTCCTGCAAACGTTATGTTTATATATGAAAGGTAATTGACTTCCCATAGCCTCGACAATAGCGCATGAAAATACCATCATATAAACATACTAATATGAGAGCGAGCGCTTGGTGAAGGATGAACAGCCCGACGGAGCGGGGTCGGACGGCCTGCCCTTGGCTGGCCTGACTGTACTCGATTTAAGCCAGTTCCTCGCTGGCCCTTCATGCGCGCTCAGGCTCGCCGATCTCGGCGCACGGGTTATCAAGATCGAGCGGCGCGATGGCGGCGACGCAAGCCGGTCGCTGTTTCTGGCCGACATGGCATTCGATGGGTCGAGCGCGCTTTTCCACGCGATAAACCGCGGCAAGGAAAGCTACGCGGCGGATCTCAAGAACGCCGACGATCTTGCGGCCGTATTGCGCCTGGTGGCGCGCGCCGACGTGATGATCCATAATTTCCGGCCCGGCGTAATGGATCGGCTTGGGCTGGGGTGGGACGCTGTGCGGTCGATCAATCCTGGCCTGATTTATGCCGGTGTCAGCGGCTATGGTCCGGATGGTCCATGGCGTGACCGGCCGGGGCAGGACCTGCTGGTCCAGGCGCTGTCGGGCCTCACCTGGCTTTCGGGCGATGCCGCGGATGCGCCGGTGCCAGCCGGATTTTCGGTTACCGACATGATGGCGGGCGCGCACCTGTGCCAGGGCATTCTCGCGCTGCTGGTGCGGCGGGGTGTGTCGGGGCGTGGCGGACGGGTGGATGTCAGCCTCATGGAAACGGCGATCGACCTGCAGTTCGAACATCTTTCCGCCCACCTGAACCGTGACGAGGCGATGCCGCCGCGCAGTGCGGTGTCGAACGGCAACGTTTATCTTGCGGCGCCCTATGGGATTTACCAGACCGCATCGCGCCATATCGCGCTGGCGATGGCACCGGTCGACCGGCTTGGGGAATTGCTGGACCTGCCGGCACTTGCGGGTTTTGCTCCCGACCGCTGGTTTGCGGAGCGCGATACGATCAAGGCGCTGTTGCGTGATCACCTGGTCACACGTTCCGCCCAGGAATGGCTCGGGGTGCTGGAGCCCGCGGGTATCTGGTGTGCGCCGGTGCTCGACTGGCCGAAATTGATGGCGGAACCGGCGTTCGACGCACTAGCCATGACTCAACGGATCAGTGCCAGCGACGGCTCGACGATGGCGACGACTCGCTGTCCCATCCGCATCGATGGCGCAGCGCAATATTCGACGCGCGCCGCGCCGCGGCTCGGCGCCGACACGGCCGCGATCGATGGAGAATTGATTCAGGAAGCAGCGCAATGATCATCGAGCAATATTTCGAGGACTATGTAATCGGGTCGGAGCGGACGAGTTTCGGCCGGACGATCACCGAAACCGATTTCATCGTTCATGCGGGGCACACCGGCGATTTCTTTCCGCATCACATGGATGCCGAATGGTGCCGTACGCAGGATATCGGCCAGCGCATCGCGCATGGCACGATGGTCTTTTCGATCGGAATCGGGTTGACGGCAACGACGATCAATCCCCACGCGATGTCGTACGGATACGACCGGCTGCGCTTCATTCGCCCGGTTCACATCGGCGACACCATAACCACCATCACGCGCATTTCCGACAAGCGGGATCACCCGAAGCGCGCCAACCAGGGTGTCGTCACGGAAACCGTCGATATCAGGAACCAGCGCGGAGAAACGGTGCTCGCCTGCGAGCATCTCTATCTCGTCGAGCGCCGGGGCGGCTAAACCATGCGACGGCGTCCGCTTCCACTCCTGTTGGCGGCGCTGGTTGCAGTGGTAGCGGTCGTTTCGCTTGTCGGTGTTCGCAATGCGTCGCGCGCCGCCAATGGAACGGTCGTGGCAGGTGCGGGCAACGGGCCGCGCTACGGCCTGTCCACGGTCGGGCTCAGCTATCCGTTCGCGGCGGCGATCGCCAAAGGTTTCGTCGAAGCCGCAGCACGCAACGGCGCGAATGCGGTCGTGCTGGATGCAAAGGGCGACGTCCAGAAGCAGGCGAACGACATCGACGACCTGATCGCACAGCGTGTGGCGGGCATAGCGGTGATGCCGCTCGATTCCGTGGTGGCGCAGGGATGGGTACGCCGCGCGCAAAAGGGCAATGTTCCGATCGCGGCGGTCGCCGCGCTGGTCGGCGATCCCAAGACGCGCCGCATCGAGGACGTTTATCCCGGTCTCGTCGCGCTAGCCTCACAGGATGAGGTCGCGGCAGGCCGCGCCGCCGGGCAACTCGCATTACGCCTGCTGCCTTCCGATCGGCCGGCACAGATCGCCATCATAGAAGGGGCCGCCGGCTTCCCGGAGGTCGAGCAGCGCGCACGAGGATTTCGCGAGGCGCTCGATGCGGCCAGCGCGCGGTATGCGATCGTCGCCGCACAGCCAGGCAACTGGACCAGCGAAGGCGGTGAGGCGGCCTGCCAGAACATCCTCGCAGCTCGCCCAAACATCGACCTCTTCTACAACGAAGCCGACGACATGGTGATCGGCTGCGCACGCGCAGTGCGTGCGGCTGGATCGCACGCGCGACTGGTCGGCGTTGGCGGATCGAAGCTGGCGATCGCGTCGATCAAGGCAGGTGCAGTCGACGGGACGGTGTGTTTCAAGCCGGAAGCATTGGGCGCCTTGGCTTTCGAGGCACTCAGTAAGCCCGGCGGAACGCGGTTCCGCACTTATCCGATACCGGCCGTGACACGCGCCAATGTCAATGAATGTGTCGGCCAATGGTAGATATGCCGCTCCTCTCCCTGACGGGTATCGAGAAGACCTGGCCGAACGGCACCGTTGCACTCCGCGGGGTCGACCTTTCGGTCAGGCCGGGGCGAGTGCATGGCCTGCTCGGCGCCAACGGCGCGGGCAAATCCACGCTGATCAAGATTTTGGCCGGAGCGATACCTGCAAGCGCGGGCGCCGTATCGTGGCGCGGCGAGGCCGCCCGATGGAAATCGCCGCGCGATGCGCGTGAGGCGGGCCTTGCCACCTTGTACCAGCATATCCCGTTGGTTCCGACGCTCAGCGCACTCGACAATATCCTGCTCGAACAGCGTCGTGGTTTCCGGAACGATCCAGTGGCGAGAGCGCGGGCCGGCGAGATAGTTGCCTCGCTCGGCGATCCATTCGAACTGGACGAGATCGTCGGGGATATGCCGATCGGTACGCGCCAGATGGTCGCGATCGCGCAGGCGCTGATCGGCAATCCTTCGCTTGTCATCATGGATGAGCCGACTGCGGCACTCGGCGAGCATGAGCGCGAAACCGCCTACCACGTCATTCGGCGGCTGGCGGACGAAGGCAGGGCGGTGTTATTCGTCTCCCATTTCCTCGATGAAATTGCGGCGTTGACCGACGAGGTCACGGTGCTGCGCGACGGGCGGGTCGTACTACACGCCGAAACCTCGACACTCGACGAAGCGGCTATCGCCGCTGCGATCGCAGGCCGTGCTGTCGCGCAGATCGACCGGCACGCCGTGAGACCGGAGCGTGGCCCGACAATGCTGGATGTCCGCGACCTCCGTTCGCCGAACAGACTCGCTGCGACGTCGCTGACCGTGAGGGCGGGCGAAGTGGTCGGTGTAGCGGGACTGCTGGGGTCTGGCCGCAGTGAACTGCTTCACGCGATATTCGGTGCCGATCCCAGTGCGAGGGGAACGGTGTCGGTCGGCGGGCGGACGGTCGGGCTGTTCACGGATGAAACGGTCGCAGCTGGCATGGCCCTAGTGCCGGAAGACCGCGTTCGACAAGGATTCGTGCCGCAGATGACGATCGCGGAGAACATCGCCTTGCCGCGCCGCGGGCATCTGCTCGACCTGCCTGCCGAAGCCGCCGCTGCCGAAGCTGCGATCACCCGCCTGTCCATCAAAGCGGATAGCCCTGACGCACTCGTCGGGGAACTGTCGGGCGGCAATGCGCAAAAGGTCGTGATCGCGAAGTGGCTGACTCCTTCGACGCGCGTGCTCTTGCTCGACGAACCGACTGCGGGGATCGACGTCGGTGCACGAACCGACATCCTGCGTGCCATCCGTGAGCTTGCCGGGGACGGCATGGCGGTGCTGCTGGTCAGTTCGGAACTGGAAGACCTGCTCGCCGTGTCCGACCGTATCCTTGTGATGCGCGATCGCGCCGTGGTGAGCGAGGTCACCGACCCGCTCGATTGTGATGAAGCCACGCTGCTCCAGCTTGCAGGTGGGACGAGGCCCCGGATGGAGGAAGCCGCATGACGACGCGAACCGATTGGCGGCGGGCCTTCGGCCTGCGGGAAGCGGGCGTTTATTACGCGTTGCTGATCCTGCTGGGCGTGCTGGCTGTCATCGCCCATGCGCGGGGATTGCCGAACTACCTGACCCCGGAAAACCTGGGGAATATCGCCTACCAGGCTTCGCTGGTCGGCATCATGGGCGTCGCGATGACGGTCATGCTGATTACCGGGGCATTCGACTTGTCGGTTGCCTCCGTCGCGGCGCTAGCAGCAGCGGTGCTGATCGGACTTTCACCGCAGATAGGGTTTCCCTTGGCCGCTGCGGCTGCGCTGATAACCGCGGCCGGCGTCGGCCTGCTCAACGGCGCGATCGTGCAGTTCGTCGGCATCAATGCGTTCATCGTGACGCTGGGAACACTGACTGCCGTTCGCGGGCTTGTTCTCGTCCTGACCGACGGACGGTCGCTGATGGTCGAGCGTGCCGATACGCTCGCGCAGATGCTGGCCTTCGAAAGCACGCGCGTACCCGTGTTCATCGCCACGTTGGTGGTCGCAGTCGCTCTGCTCGCCTTGGGTATCGTTCGGCGCAAGCCCCTTGTCGCAGCGGTCGGGGTGGTGCTCGCTCTGCTTGCCTTACTGGCGGGGCCTGCCTTCGCTGTGGCCGCGCCGGTGGTTTACCTCGCCGTCTTTGCAGGCGTCGTTTGGGCGGTGTTGCGGTTTACGGTCGTCGGACGGCGCATCTATGCGGTGGGCGGTAACGCAGAGGCCGCACGGCTCTCTGGCATTAATGTCCATGCCTACAAATTGGGGGCCTTTATCCTGTCGGGACTAGCGGCCGGTTTCGCGGGCGTGTTGTTCGGGTGCCGGCTGGGCGCGATCAATCCGACCGCCTTGCAGGGTAGCGAGTTGACCGTGATCGCTGCGGCAATCCTGGGCGGTACGTCGCTGTTCGGCGGCGCGGGCAGCGTGATCAAGACGGTCGTTGGGGCGCTCCTGCTATTCACGCTGACCAACGGCTTCAACGTTCTGAACCTGGGCGCGAGCTATCAGGGGTTGATCGAGGGCGTGGTCGTGATTGCCGCCGCAGCGATCTACACGGTCGGGGGCGAGCGCCGCCGCGTCCGGCGACCGGTGGCCGGTGCCAACGAATGACCGTCCTGCGTGTCGCCGTTCGCCGCTTCGGGCCTTTTGAAAGCGCCATTGCCGCGCAGTTCGCGGATTTCGTGGCGACGACCGGCGTGAACGCGACGATCGAGGCGGTGCCGTTCGACCTGAACCCGCTGCATCAGACGACGATTGCTGATGGCGGCCTCGCAAACGGCGAATGGGATGTCGCCTTCCTGAACACCGACTGGCTTGCCGAGGCAGTGGATAAGGGTGCTCTCGAAGACCTTACGCCGCATCTTGCGCGCGCGCCGATTGCCGATTTCCCGGATGCATGGAGCCCGTCGCTGACCGGATTGCAGCGCTTTGGCGGCGGCTGCTGGGGCATGCCTTATCATGATGGTCCGGAGTGCCTGATCTACCGCACCGACTTGATCTCCACGCCGCCCGCGACATGGGACGATTTTTACGCCTGCGCACGCGCGCAACACGATCCGCGGAACGGCATTAGCGGCACGGTGCTGGCGCTGTTTCCGGACGGGCACAACAGCTTCTACGACTTTTGCATCCACGTCTGGTCGCGGGGCGGCGAGGTGTTCGATGAGGGCGGACGGATCGACCTCGTTTCGACCGAAGCGCACGAGGCATTGGACTTCCTCCGCACGCTCGCGGGCGATGAAAACGCTATCGCTCCCGGATGTCGCGAGATGGACAGCGTTGCCGCGGGAATGGCTTTTGCTGAAGGTAAAGTGGCGCTGATGGCGAACTGGTTCGGGTTTGCCGCCTATTGCGACACATCGCCGGACAGCAAGGTGAAGGGTCTGGTCGACGTGGCTCCCCTACCTGCGGGTCCGCGCGGAAAGAGCGTTTCGCTCAACGTCTTCTGGGTTCTGGCGATCGGCGCGGGATCGCGAAACAAGAGCCTTGTATGGGATTTCCTGCGCCATTGCGCGACCCCGGCGATGGATTTGCTGACGACGACCGAAGGCGCAATCGGGACGCGGCGTTCGACCTGGGCCGATCCCGACATCAATGCGGCCATTCCCTATTATCACCGCCTTGGCTGGCTTCACGAACATGCACGCGAAATGCCGGTAACGCCGGACCTCGCACGGATAAGCCATATCGTCGACGACCTGATGACGGCGGCGGTCACGACCGGGCGACCAACTGCAGACCTGCTCGCAGAAGCGCAGGCGCGGGTGGCCCGGTGACGGCCCTGCAACAGGCCTGGCCGATGCCGTCGGCACCGCGTCCGATCGTCGTCATCGGGACGGGCGGCATTGTGAAGGATGCGCATCTCCCCGCCTACCGAAAGGCCGGGTTCACCGTTGCAGGGCTGTACGATCCGGATACCGCCCGCGCCGAAGCGCTGGCTGCGGAATGGAACGTGCCCAGGGTTTTCCGTTCGATCGATGAGGCGGCTGCAAGCGACGCGGTGTTCGATATCGCCGCGCCGCCCGTGTCACACCCAGCCATTCTCAACAGCCTGCCCGAGGGGTCTATCGTACTCCTTCAAAAGCCGATGGGACTGGACCTCACGGTGGCGACGGAGATCCATGATATCTGCGCTGCACGTGGACTGACTGCCGCAGTGAACTTCCAGCTGCGCTTTTCGCCGATGATGCTGGCAATCGGCGATGCGGTCAGGCGAAATCAGCTTGGGGCGCTCACCGAGATAGAGGTCCACATAAACCTCGTCACGCCGTGGTATCTTTTCCCGCATCTCAAACCCAATCCGCGGGTCGAGATCGTCAGCCACTCCATTCACTACCTCGATGCCATCCGCGCCCTGGTCGGCAATCCGTCGGGCGTTTTCGCGCGCAGCTTCGGCCATCCGGACAGTGCGCTTGCGGACACGCGGACGTCGATGATCCTCGATTACGGCCGTGAATTGCGCGTGCTGCTGTCGATCAACCATCATCATGATTTCGGGCGACGGTTCGCCGATGCGCAATTCCGTGTCGAAGGGGCGTCCGGTGTCGCAGTCGCGAAGCTTGGCGTGTTGCTCGATTATCCGACCGGCGAACCCGACGAACTGTGGCTCGCACCCAAGGGAGGGCCCTGGACGCAGGTCCCGCTGTCCGGCGCCTGGTTTCCCGATGCCTTTATCGGCCCGATGACCAATCTCCAGCGCTTTGCCGCGGGCGAGGACAAGACGCTGCTGACCGCGGTCGCCGATGCCTGGCAGACGATGGCGCTGGTCGAAGCCTGTTACCTTTCCAACACCCAACCCGGCACGCCGTTGCCAAGCATGAGGACCAGCAATTGATCGACCTGACCGGAAAGACCGCATTCGTGACGGCGGCAGCGCAAGGCATTGGTCGTGCCTCCGTACTCGCGCTCGCTGCCGCCGGCGCCCGCGTGATCGCAACCGATGTCAACGAAGCCGGACTTGTCGGCCTGCAGGGCGACCGCATCGAAACGCGAAGGCTCGATGTGCTCGATGCGCAGGCCGTGGCCGCATGCAGTGCGGACCCGATCGATATCCTCTTCAACTGTGCGGGTGTCGTCCACGGCGGCACGGTTCTGGAAACGAGCGACGAAGATCTGGATTTCGCCTGGGCGCTGAATGTGAAAGCCATGACGCGGATGTGCCAGGCGGTGTTGCCCGGCATGGTCGCACGCGGGGGTGGCGCGATCATCAACATGGCGTCCGTCGCGTCGAGCGTGAAGGGCGTGCCGAACCGTTTTGCCTATTCGGTGACCAAGGCGGCGGTGGTCGGGATGACCAAGTCGATCGCCGCGGATTTCGTCGACAAGAACATCCGGGTGACTGCGATCTGTCCGGGGACGGTTGAAACGCCATCGCTGCAGGACCGGTTGGGCGCGGGCGGCGATTATGACGGGGCGCGCGCCGCTTTCATCGCGCGCCAGCCGATCGGCCGCATCGGCGCGCCGGAAGAAATCGCCGATCTCGTCGTGTACCTCGCCGGTGCGACCTACACGACCGGGCAAGTTCAAATCATTGATGGTGGGTGGTCGATATGAAGAAGCACATTCTCGCACTATTGCTGGCCTGCGCAGCAACGCCGGCGCTCGCCCAGGACGCGAACAGCAATCCGTACCCGATGGATTTCAAGGCGGGACCGGTCGGCAAGCAACTGGCGAAGGTGGACCGCGGCACGGCAACCGGGCCTTTCCGTCCGGAATGGGAATCGCTGAAGGCGATCCGCGTGCCAGAATGGTTCCGTGACGCGAAGTTCGGCATCTTCATCCATTGGGGACCCTATTCCGTGCCTGGGTTCCTGACCGAATGGTATTCCCGGAACATGTACGAACCGACCAACGTCGCGTTTACCTTTCACCGCAACGTGTTCGGCCCGCAATCGAAGTTCGGATACAAGGACTTCATTCCCAAGTTCACGGCGGAAAAATTCGATGCCGCCCAGTGGATCTCGCTGTTCCAGGACGCCGGTGCGAAATACGTGATGCCGGTGGCCGAACATTGCGACGGTTTCGCGATGTACGACAGCGACATGACCGACTGGAGCGCCGCCAAGATGGGACCGAAGCGGGATACCGCAGGTGCCCTGATGAGCGCCGCGCGGGCCCAGGGCATGCATTTCGGCCTGTCCTCGCACCGCGCCGAACATTGGTGGTGGTATAGCGTGGGCCGCGATTACGACAGCGACGTTCGCGATCCGCGATATGCCGGACTTTACGGACCCGCTGCACCCATGCGCCTGCCGGGCGATACGGGTACGGGCATGCCGAACGGTTCGCATCTCGAAAACTGGAACCCGCCGAACAAGGAGTTTCTCGACGACTGGCTGGCCCGCACGACCGAGATCATCGACAAATACGATCCCGAAATCCTGTACCTCGACTGGTGGACCTCGGCGCCCGCTTTCGAGCCATATCTGAAGCGGATGGCGGCCTATTATTACAACGCCGCGCGCAAGAAGGGTTACAGCCCATCGATCGCTTACAAGGGACAGCAGTTCGCACCGGGAACGGCGTTGTTCGATATCGAGCGCGGCAAACTCGACACCCTGCGGCTCGAGCCCTGGCAGACCGACACGTCGATTTCGACGAAGAGCTGGGGCTATATCCAGGACGACGACTTCAAGACGCCCAAGTCGCTGGTTCAGGATCTGGCCGACATCGTGTCCAAGAACGGCAATCTGATGCTCAATGTCGGCCCACGCGCCGACGGCACAATCCCGGAGGCTGCACAGGCCGTGTTGCGCGGGATCGGTGCCTGGCTGAAGGTGAACGGGGAGGCGATCTACGGGACGCGGCCGTTCAAGTATTTCGGCGAAGGGTCGACCGCGATCGTCACCGGCGAAAAGTCGGAAACGGCCAACAAGGGGTGGAAGTCCGACGACTTCCGCTTCACGACAAAGAACGGCGCGTTTTATGCCATCGGTATGGAGCGGCCCGCCGACGGCGTCGCGCGTATCAGGACGCTTTTTGCGCAAACCCCTTACCTGGATCGTCCGATCGCCGGGATAACCTTGCTGGGCGGTGGTGCTGTCGAATGGCGCCAAACGGCGAAGGGACTGGAAGCGACGCTTCCCGCCGGTGCGGGGCAGGCCATGCCCTACGTCCTGCGCATCTCGTTCGCGAAGTGAGCGTGGCGGCGGCGGGGTAGACCTGCCGCCGCGGTTAGCCGAGATCCAGGCCGAATTCCGCGCAGATCGCCTGCGACTGCTCGCCGATATCGGGGGCACCGCGATCGAAGATCGGTCGTGCGCCGTCGATCCTGAATGGCGCGGCGGTCGTCTGGAGCGCACCCGACCGGGTGCGAATGCTTTGAAGCATGCCGAGCGCGCGGAAACTCTCCGCCTCGAGCAGTGCGGGCCAGTCCAGCACCGGTGCCGCCCAAATGCCTGCGGGTTCGAGAATCTCTAGCCATCGATCGGTAGTCGCCTCGGCAATCCTCTGCGCGATGCGATCCAGCAGGGCGTCCCGGTCGGCAAAGCCATCGCGTGCGTCGGCAAGTCCCGGCAGATCGAGCAACGTCTCGAGCGCGGAAAGAGGAGTCATCGCCAGTGCGAGATGGCCATCCTGCGTCGCGTAGACGCCATAGGGCGCGGCGAGATAGGCGTTGGCGCCGTGCGCCGTCGCGCGGCGGGGCGGGCGTCCGCCATCGTTCAGGTGTGTCGTCAGCAGCTCGAACTGGAAATCGACGAGCACTTCCAGCAGGCTCGTTTCCGCCAGCCCGCCGATGCCGGTCCGCGCGCGGCGCACCAGCAGCGCCAATATGCTCTTGGTCAGGATGTGGCTCGCCAGCATATCGGCGACGGACAGGCCGACCGGCATCGGCCCGTTCTCCGCACTGCCGTTCAACCACATCACTCCCGAGCGTGCCTGAGCCAGCAGGTCCTGGCCTGGCAATTTCGCCCACGGCCCGCTGGGTCCGAACCCAGAGACACTGCCATAGACGACGGCGGGATTGATCGTCTTCGCCACGTCGTAATCGAGTCCCAGCCGTTCGATCACGCCGGGGCGGAAATTCTGGATGACCACATCCGCCTGCGCGATTAGCGCGCGCATAGCGGCCAGGTGCCGCTCGTTCTTCAGGTCGAGCGCCAGGCTTTCCTTGTTGCGGTTGATCGCATGGAAAAGCGTCGAATGGCCGTCGATATCGGTATCGGTGAGATAGAGCGAGCGGCTGAGATCACCAGCGCCCGGGCGTTCGATCTTGATGACGCGCGCGCCCATGTCGCCGAGTTGCAGCGCGGCGGCCGGACCGGCGAGGAACTGCGCCATGTCGAGAACGAGAAGGCCGTCGAGCGGTGCGGATGCCGCATCGGCAACCCGCGTTTTGCCTTCGCCGATCCGGTCAGCGTGCACAGTCGAAGGTCCTTGTTCGTATCGCCATGAATGATCCTGAAATGTCGATCCGATCTATAGCGATGCACCCGGAAATTACTCGACAAAACGAAGCAATCACCAAGCTAAAATGGGAAAGACCGGGGATGCCGGTTTCGCGATCCTTGCCGCTGTGCCGTGCCTCGGGATAGAGCGGCCCATGAAGATCGAAAAATCGAGGGGCAACATGTCGGAAAAAAGCCTGTCGACCGATGAGCGGCGCAAGAAATACGTCGTTCCGGCGCTGGAAAAGGGTCTCGATATTATCGAGTATCTCGCCGACCAGGCAGTGCCGTTGACCCAGTCGCAGCTCGCCCGTTCGCTGGATCGACAGCCGAACGAACTGTTCCGGATGCTTGCATGCCTCGAGGGGCGCGGCTTCATTTATCGTGATGCGACGAGCGGGGGCTATGCGCTGACGATGAAGCTGTTTCAGCTGGCGCGTATTCACTCGCCCTATGAAATGCTCGTTGCCATGGCACGACCCTTCATGCGCGCGCTTGCGGACGAGGTGCGCGAAAGCTGTCACCTGACTGTTCTGCAGAACGATCGCGTGCTGGTTCTGGCGCAGGAAGAGAGCCCCAATCCCTTTCGCCTTTCCGTCGAAGTCGGCTCGACCCATTCCGCGATCGGCACCAATTCCGGAAGACTGCTTTTGGCGGCCCTCGATGAAACGCTGCTCGAAGGCGTCCTGCTCCGCCAAAGCGAGTGGGCGACCATGAACGCGACGGCGCGCAAATCGAAGCGGGAGCGGATCGCGAAGATCGCGCAGGATGGATTTGCGGAATCGCATGGCGAGCGTTTCCTGGGCAGCGCGGACATCGGCGTGCTTGTGGGAAGTCCGCGGGCGCCGTTGAATGCGGCTCTCACTATAGCGACGCTGATCGATGCCGATGGCGATGCACGGCACGACCGGTTGCTGGAACCGCTGCGCCGGACCGCAGATGCGATCACGCAGGCGGCCGGTCTGTCGCTGCGCGCGTCGCGGTAGTCGGAATAAGGAAAATAGCGAGGGTCAGCCGGTTCTGCCGGACTGACCCTCGCGGTGCTTTCGGTCAGAATTTGACGCGTACGCCGACCATGAACTGACGGTCGTCGATGGTGAACTGACCGGGCCGGGTTTCGGTCTGGTAGTATTGCTGAAGCTGCGTGCGAAGCAGGTTCTGCCCATCGACGGTGACCGTGATGTTCTTGGTCACGTCATAGCTGACCGACGCGTCCAGCCAGCCATATCCCCGCGTCATGACCGGGAAGATGTAGGACTGGGTCGTGCCGCCCGGTGGGGTGAAGGCGCCCGCCAGGATCGAGGACAGGAAGCTCGAGCGGTAGTTGTAGGCTACCTTCGCGCTGATGCCGTACTTCTCGTAGATCGCAGCGACGTTGTAGCTGTACTTCGAAAGCTGCGGCAGCGATGCGGAGAACCCGACCAGCGAGGTCGCCGCATTACTGTCGGTGTAGGTCGCGTTGGCCTGCAAACCGAAGCCGGACAGCGCGCCGGGCAGGAAATCGAAGAACTGCTGATAACCGACCTCGACGCCCTTGACCTCGCCGTCGCCGGAATTGAGCGGCTGCGAGAGCGTGTAGCCGGGCAGCCCGCCGATCGTGACGTTGGGCGTGGACCGTGTGAAGATGAAGCCGTTCACACTCTTGTAGAAGCCAGCCACATAAATCGACGTCGCCTTGTTAACGTACCATTCGAGGCTGACGTCGAGGTTGTCCGACTTGATCGGCTGCAGGTTCGGGTTGCCCTGGCTTGCAGCAAGCTGGCCCGGAACCACCGTCAGTGCCGGCGAAAGCTGGCCGAAGTCGGGACGGGTCAGCGTCTTCGAAGCCGCGAACCGCAACTGCAGATTGTCGGTCAGATGCGCCCGGACGTTGATGCTGGGCAGCCAGTTCTCATAGCTGTTCTTGAGCGTCGTCGCTTCGACCCGCGTCCGGTCCTGGGTAACGCCGCCATCAGGAAGGGTGATCGTCGCGAACTGGTTAGCCGTGATGGTATCTTGCGTGTCCACGTACCGCAGACCGACATTGCCATCGATCGGGATACCGATGTCGAAGTTGAATTGGGCCATCAGGTAAAAGGCCAGGCTCTTTTCTTCGGCATTGAACGCCGCAAGCTGGCTGTTGATCGACGTAACCGACGGAGCGAGCGTCCCCGTCAGGCCCAGCTGCGTAAGCACGCCCTGAAAGTCGTTCCGCAACCGATCTGCAATCGCGTACGGATAGTTACGCTGGAATGCGACGTTCGTCCCGTTTGCCGTATAGAAGTCGTTGTAGCCGTTGGCCTGGAACAGGTTCGAATACGAGGCGGGATTGGTGTTCGTGGTCTGGCCCGTGTAACGAAGCGGATCGACCTGGGCGACCGTGCGATCCGAGAAACGGAAGCCGGCCATGATCGTCTTCAGGAAGCCGCCGTCGAACGTATATTCGCCGTCCAGGCGCACAGCGAATTCGTCGCCCCGATAGTGGTTTTCGTTCCGCGTCAGGCCGCCGACGGTGTAATTCGCCAGGTTCGCGAGATCATAGGCCCCCGACGAAGAGGACGGAGGGTTGGTCGACGGGATTTGCGTGAACGTCGGGATGTTCGTGAACAGATCCAACTCGGTGTAGAACAGGTCGTTCTTCGATTTGGTGTAGGTCGCGTCGCCGGTCACCTTGACGCCGCCGACTTCCCATTTCGCGTTGAGCGAGAGCGACTGGTTCTGGTCCAGCGTATCGCGTTCCGTTCCACCGGCGACCATGCGCGGGTTGGTATAGCTGACCTGCGATGCGTCGTTCGTTCCCGGAAACAGCGTCGTGCTGCCCGCGACAGGCGTGATGCCGGCCGTCGGAATATTCGCGTTATATTGCTGCTGGGTCGTCTTGAACTGCTGATACTGGCCCTCGAGCGTGACTTCGAACGTCGGCGAAGGGCGCCATTGCAGCGCGATGTTCGCGCCGATGCGTTCGCGATCGCCGATGATGAGCACCTGGTTATTGCCGTTCGGGGCAAACACCGTCTGTCCGGCGACAAGGTCGTTGCGCGGCGTCGGCGCGCCGGTGCCGTCGAGGTCCTGCCGGTATTTGCGATCCTGGTAAGAGAAGCTGGCCAGAATGCCGATTTCACCGGCACCCGTATCCCAGCGATCGGCCAGCAGCACCGATCCGCTCGGCGACCATTTTTTCACGGAGTCGGCGTAAGTTCCGCGCGCCGTCGCACTTACGGTCAATCCGTTGAGGTCGAGGGGGTTGCGCGTCCGCAAGTCGACGAGGCCGCCCAGACCGCCTTCGATCAGGTTCGCCTGCGACGCCTTGTAGACGTCGATGCGCGAGATGAGTTCGGCCGGGAAATCCTGAAGGTTGAACGTACGTCCTGCGCCAGCCGTGAACGTTTCGCGGCCGTTCAACGTGGTTTCAACCTGCGGCAATCCCCGAATGGCGATCGCGCCGCCTTCGCCCAGATCGCGCGATACCTGCACGCCCGTAACGCGCTGCAGCGCTTCGGTGGCATTGTTGTCCGGCAGCTTCCCGATGTCTTCCGCGACGATCGAGTCGACGATCGTGTTCGCCTTGCGTTTGATTTCGGCGGCGGAGCTAAGGCTCGCACGCACGCCGGTCACGACGATTTCGCCGGCATCGTCCTGAGTCACCGATCCGGAAGAACTTGTGGACGTTTGCTGCGAGAGCGCGGGTGCTGCGAAAAATGAAATCGCAGCCGTTCCGCACAAAAGATAAAACTTGCGCATCAGTAATTCCCTCCAAGTTTAATTTTATAGTTGAGAAATATTTGAACGTTACTTCATTTTGAACCGGTTATTTGAGATTGAATCTGTTGTGGGCGCCGTGAGTGCAGCCAGCTGAATTTCGCTGATTTAGATGTGCGCGGCCTCAGCCTTGGTGGCTGACCGGACCAGTTTCGACATGACCTCCCAAATAACTTGTTGTCCATATACGAATAATCTGTCCCTATATGAATATCAATCATATTATTATCACACACGATGGAGTGCGCTGCACAAGCGATTCCGATGCACAGTCAAGGGGATAGGGCATTGGAGAGCGTCGCCGGCTGTCGACGGCGAATGCACAATCGCGCACGGCGACATAACGTTGACCGAAAAATCAGACGTGTCGGGCGGTCAGGTCCAGGGGCGGGATCGCGTTACCGAAATGCCGCGAACCTCGTTGGGGTAGGGGCCGCCGACTGCGCAATAGAAGTGGTACAGGTCGCCCTTGTGATAAACGAGCGCGGGTTTGTGCGCATAATCGTCGTCGATGGAACCGCGCGGGCCGACATCGATCAGGACTTCATCGACCTTGGTGAAATTCAGCGGATCGTTGCCGACCGCGACCAGGTCGCGTGCCTTGCCGTTGTCGGCGAGACCGAAATAGAACATTGCCCATTTGCCGCGGTGGGTCACAACGAACGGATCGCTTGCGAAGCGCGCATCGGGCGATCCGGGCGGGCCGTTACGCAAGAGTGGATTACCGGGGTGCCGCGTCCAGGTCTTCAGGTCGCGTGACGTGGCGACGCCCGTCTGCTCATGCCATCGCTTGTCGGCGGTCTTGGCGTTGTAGAACATGTAAAAAGTATCGCCGTGTTTCACGAGATACGGCTTGTAGAGTCCACCACGCTCCCAATCCGCACCATCTTCCGGCCGAAGGATCGGCGGCTCGCGATGCCAGGTCTTCAGGTCGGTGCTGTACGCAAGCCCGATGACCGCTGCGCCCTGCTCGTAACCCGCATTCGGATAGGCATGCCACGCGCAGACATATCTGCCGTTCACCTTGATCAGGCGTCCGGGCGAATAGAGTTCGCTTTCTCGAAGGATGGATGCGGCCGCGACATTATAGCGGGTGACGGGATCGTTCGGGTCACGAGCGAGAATGATTCCCTGTCGTTCCCAGTTCACAAGATCGTCTGAAACCGCGATGCCAGTCTGGTAGCCCGTTCCGTCGAACCCGACATAGGTGAGATGGAAGCGCCCATCGTGGTAGAACACGAACGGGCAATCGACCGCCTTTTCGTCGAACGATCCAGCGACTTTCGACCCCGCAAGCACGAGCTTGTTGTATTTATATGGAGTGCGCAGCCAAGCATTCGGGTCTGCGGTGCCGCGTGCGGATGCGGGAGTGAGGAGCGTGGTTCCTGCCAGGGCCATTCCGCTGGAGAGGAGGTGGCGTCGCGATATCGGCGGCATCTGCATTGCTCAGGACTCCCTTGTCATTTTGTCGATCATCGAAGTCGCAGTCCGGCGCGCGCCAGCGATCCTGCCCAGACGGCATATCCCGCCTCGCTGGGATGAGTGCCGTCCAGCGTAAGTTCGGGGCGCAATTCGCCGTTGGCGGTTAGAAATTGTGCGCCGATGTCGAGGAAGCGGACATGCGGGTCGTGGCCGTAACGCTGCTCGAGCAGCCGGTTGGTTTCCAGGATCGGCGCCCGATGCGGGTCGCCGGGCAGCCGTCCGCGCGGAAAAATCGCCATCAATGTGATCCGGCTGCTGGGCGCGCGTTTGCGGATTTCGGCGATGATCGCCGCGATGCCGGAAACCACTTCCGACGGTGTATTCGCCCGCGCGTTGACCGTACCGGTCAGGTTGTTGGTTCCGATGTTGAGGACGACCTCGTTCGGCGCGATGCCGTCAAACTCGCCTGCGCGTAAACGCCACAACACATTCTGGGTGCGGTCCCATCCGAACCCCAGGTTGAGGACCGCAGTCGTGCCGAACAATTGGCGCCATGCATTCGGGCCGTTGCGCCGCGCCGACAATGGCTCGCCGCCCCACATATGCGTGATCGAATCGCCGATAAGCACGACCTTCGGTCGCAACGTTCGGGTCAGCGCCAGAACCGCGTGGTGCCGTTCATACCAGTCGTAGAAATCATGCTCGAGACGTGGGACGGGAATGATGGCGGTATTCGCGTCGACCATCTCGGCGAGGGCGACTTGGGGCGGGGCATCCAGCAGCCTTGCCAATGTCGGTTCGATCGCCTCGGCCATAAGCCGCTGTCCGGCAGTGTCGGGATGCAGGGCCTTTGCGTGGCGATCGGGCAGGCGCGGGTCGTAGAAGATCTTCGTGTCGAGCTTGCCGTCGGCACCGTAGAATATGGGGCCGACGTCGAGATAGGTAATACGCGCATCTTCAGCATAACGTGCCGCCAGCCCAGCGTTGACCGCACTGTCGGCTGCAGATTTCGCGTCGGAAATCGCGCTCGGCAGGATGCCGAGCAACAGGATGCGCGTTGCCGGTAATCGCCGTTCGATCTCGCCCACGATGGCGTCGATGCCACACAGAACCTGCGACGGTGCGGCATTTCGTGCCGTGTCGTTCGTTCCGACTAGCAGCACGACGGCCTTTGGAGCGATGCCGTCGATCTCTCCGTTACGAAGGCGCCATAAAAGGTTCGATGTGGTGTCGCCACCGAAGCCAAGGTTAAGCGCGCGTCGCGGTGCGTAGAAGCGGTCCCAGGTCGGGCGAAAGTTCTCGTCCGGCAATTTCGACTTGTCGTAATTGTGCGTGATGGAATCGCCCATCAGGATGATTTCCGGATCGGGATGCCCGGCGACTTGCGACAAGACTTCCGCGTGCCGTGCCGCCCACCAGGGCTCCGTCAGCCGGTTTGCTGCGGGTGTCGTTGTCGCAGCAATGCATGATTGCTGCTGCGCAAGTGCGGGCCATAAGCCGAGTGACGCCGCGACCAGGAGGGCGAGACGGATAGCGTGCAGGAGGCGCAAAAAAGCAGCTGGCGATCCCGGATCGCCGCAACTGCCTCTTATACGGAACCATCCACCCCGCATCGCTATCCCCGCATCATTTGTTTGCTGACGAATATAACATGCGTCTACGAACGGCAATGCGAAGACGGTTTTTACGTGATCCTCTGAATGCTGACCGCCAGCTCTTTTGTGTCAAACACGCGCTTCCAGTCGTCGCGCAGCATGGCGGGCTTTCCGAACATGATCGCCTTATTGCAGGCATCCGAGAATTGTCCCGGAACATGTTTGAAAATCACGGCACCCAGGATGTTCATGTGGCCGAGCAGGAAATCCCGCGCGGCCTCTGCTGGCACGCCACGGGCGACGACTTCGTCCATCGCTTCGCGCATCGTGTCGAGCAGCGATGCACATACCGTTTCCGATAGGCCGGGTTCGAGCAACGCCATCTGGTCCACGGTCACGCGGTGCGAGCGCAGGATCGGTGCCCAGATGGTGCGCGCGATCGCTTCGCCCAGCGCATAAAGGTCTTCGGGACCCTGCATCATAGCATTGACGATGCTCTGACGTGCATGCAGCCCGCCGAACCGGTCGTCACGCGCCTGGGGGTCGGTCTCGTCGTTGAAAATCGGCGGATGACAGGGGTGAGTGACGAAATAGGTAAGGTCGGGCCGGTCCGGCAGGTGCCCGGCAAAGGGTGCCGCGGCGTCGAGCGCCATCACCATCGTTCCCGCCTTCAGCGACGAGGAGATTTCGTGGGCAACGGTGCCGACGTGCGTATCGGGCACAGCAAGCACAACCACGTCGACGCCATGGAGCGCTGTCGCCACGTCGACGCATTGAATGCCCAATTCGTCGCGTAACCGTGCCTTGCCGACCTCGTCGGTTTCGACATGCCGCACGTCGTAATCGCTGGACTGAAGGTTGCGCGAAAGCCGCGCTCCCATCTTTCCACCCGCGCCGAACAGCGCAATTGCCACCATCGCATTATCCTCGTTCAATTCGATGTGGCTATGGTATGATGGTATGATGAGTGGCGCAAGCGCTGTCGCTGGAGGAGTTGTGACCGATCCTGAAACGCTTCGGATGCTGTACGGCACGACGATCCAGCCGGCCGAGGCGCGGCGCTTTTCGGTGGGTCGGTTGTCGTTCGAAATGCTCGGCGGCGATTTGCGCACGATCCATTTCGATGGCGTGGAGGTGGTGCGGGGCATTCAGTATCTGGTCCGCGATCGCGACTGGGGAACGCTCTCGCCCGAGATTCGCGACCTGCATGTCGAGGACGCCGGGGGAGCGTCGACCATTGTCTACGCCGCCGACTGCATGGGGCCGGACGGCGACCGGCTAAGCTATCGAGTCCGCATCCACGCGACCGAGCGCAGTCTCGATTTCACAGTGGATGCCGAAGCGATGGACGACGTTACCACCAACCGGCTCGGATTCTGCGTTTTGCACCCCGCTGGTCTTGCTGGCGCTCCGCTCCAGATCGAACATGGCGACGGCTCCTTGAACGACGGCTGTTTTCCGATCCTCATCGATCCTTGGCAGCCATTCACCGACATCAGGACGTTGACCCACCGACAGGGCGGCCTCACGGTCTCCTGTCAGTTGACCGGCGACAGTTTCGAGATGGAGGATCAGCGCAACTGGTCAGACGCCTCGTTCAAAACCTATGTTCGCCCGCTTGCGAAGCCCTGGCCTTATGTCGTGCCTGCCGGGACGCGCGACCGTCAAACGGTGCGGCTGGAGATCGCCGGTGATGCGAAGCGTTCCGACGCGTCGGCGTCAGACACGATTGTGATCGAGATGGGCGAGCCGGTCGGTACCATGCCGCGCATCGGGTTAGTGATCACGCCGGAGCATGCCGGGACTATGCAACGTGCTGATCTGGACCACGCGGGCGTTCAGGATCTGCTGCTCAGCTTTGAAGCACGGGCCGGGCATGGCCTTGCCGAAATGCGGACTTTGGCCTTGGCGGTCGAGGGGACGCCGCAACGCAAGACGCTCGAATGCGTGATCGCGGCAACAGGCGATCTCGACGCCGAACTCGGCGCGGTAGCCGAGTGGGTCGCGGATGTCGGGCTGAAACTCGATGCCATCGCAGTCTATCCCGCGCCCGACCTTCAATCGACGCCGCCGGGGAGCGTCTGGCCCGATTGCCCGCCACTTGCAGAAATCTATGCGGCTGCGCGACGGGCTTTTCCAGGCTTGCCGCTGGGCGGCGGGATGTACAGCTATTTCACCGAGTTGAACCGCAAGCGTCCGCCGGTCGACCAACTCGACTTCGTTACCCATGCGACGTGCCCGATCGTTCACGCCGCCGACGACCTCAGCGTGATGCAGTCGCTCGACGCTGTACCGCACATCCTGCGGTCGGCGCGCGCAATCATCGGCGACCGGCCTTACCGGCTCGGCCCCGTGACGATCGGCATGCGCCATAACCCCTATGGCTCGCGCACCATGCCCAATGCGTCGCGCGACCGTATCCCGATGGCGCTGGCTGATCCGCGCCAGGATGGCCGGTTCGCAGCGGCATGGACGATCGGTTATGCGGCAATGACGGAAGAGGCGGCGCTGGATACGGTGATCCTGGGCGCACTCACGGGACCGCTCGGACTGATCGGCGACGAAGGCGCGCGCCCGGTCTTCGCAACAGTGGCGGCGCTTGCCGAACTCGCAGGACAGGCGCGTCTCGCATGCCGCTCATCGTCGCCCGGTAAAGCCGTTGCTCTTGCAACCGGTGGCATCGCAATCGTCGCCAACTTGACCGCGGAAACTCAACGCGTCCGGCTGGCATCGGAGGCGATAACCCTTGGCCCGTTCGAAATTGCTCGCGTCAGCTTTTAGCTGACGCTGCCACGTCCCGATGCGCGTAGAGATGGTTCGACCGCGCCAGATGCCGGGTTACCGCTTCCTCTGCGCCATCGGGATCGTGCGCCGCGATCCGGTCGATGAGTTCGGCATGTTCCGCCAGCGTCTGGTCGCTGCGGCCCTGCCAGATCAGCAGGTGCGCGTGATATTCCTGTAGCCAGCCGAGCATCATGTTGCTGACGGCGACATAAATTGGATTGCCCGTGATCTGCGCGACGCGCGTGTGAAACGCCATGTCGGCATGGATGAACGCGGTCGCATCTCCGGCGAGCGAGGTCTGGCGTGCATGTATCGCGCGCAGGTCCGCGACATCGTCGACTGTCGCAAGCTCGGCCGCGCGACGCACCATGCCGCGCTCGAAAAAACTGCGCGCCTCTTTCAGGTGTTCCAGCGACTCCGGGGATGTCGAGAGCAGCAACTGGGCGATCGGGTCGAGCTGCCGCATCGCCGATTCCGCGGTCAGCTGGCGGACCTTGGCACGCTCGCCGTGGCTTATCGTAACGAGGCCGAGATTGGCGAGCGCCTGCATCGCCTCGCGGATTGCAGGACGGCCCACGCCGAAACGTGTCATCAGTTCGCGTTCCGATGGTAAAGTCTCGCCCGCCACACGTTCGCCGCTGACGATCATGGCTTTCAGACGGTCGAATACCTCGTCGGAGAGCTTGCGCCGGACGATCGGGTCGCGCTCATCGGGAACCACGCTCTAACTGCCTCCTCGGGTCGAAACGAACGACCTTGATAGCGGCTAGCCGGGTTGGGCGATAGCGGCGGGTTCCTCGTCGCGCGCGAAGCCGCGTGTGCAGTCGACCAAAGCGAATAGTCCTGCCGAGACGAGGACCAGCACCGCAAGATAACGCAGCGGCAGGTCGTAGCTCCCCGAAGCCTGCACGACATATCCGAAGGCCGCTGCGCAGATGAATCCGCCGAAATTGCCGAACGTGTTCATCACGCCGGTCGCCGTCCCGCCGAGCTTGCCCCCAATCGCCGTACACATCGCCCAGGCGCTCGGAAGCATCAGGTCCATCACTCCGAAACAGGCGACGGCAAGCAGCACGACCGCGACCCCGTTTTGCGCAAAGGAGAGCAGGACCATCAATGTTGCCGTGGCGGCAAGGCAGGTCGCCGCGATCAGGCGATAGGCGCGGCCGATGCCGATCCGCTTTTCGAGCCAGTCGCACAATATGCCGCCAGCCAAGTTGGTCAGGACGCCCATGAAAAGCGGGAAAGCGGCGTAGAGGCCCATTTGCGCAGTCGAGAATCCGCGCGCCTTGATCAGCCAAGTCGGGAACCAGCTGAAGAAGAACCAGGCGCCGAACCCGTAGAAGAAATAGGCGAAGGCGATCAGCCAGAGCTGGGGAAGGGCAAACAGCTGCCGCCATGGCGCGGGGGCATGCAGCGCGCTGTCGCGCTCACCGATCTCGGCCAGTTCGTCGGCAGTGATACCGGGCATGTCGGCCGGTTGTTCGACATACCAGCGGCGCCAGGCGATCACCCATACGAAACCGATCAGTCCCATGATGACGAAGACCCACCGCCACCCGACCAAGAGCTCGAGCGGGACGAGGAGCAGCGGCGCCAGCGCACCGCCCAGCCGGCTGGCCGACCAGATGACGCCTTGGCCGCGTGCGCGTTCCCGCAACGGCAGCCAGCGGTAAAGGACGCCCGAGATATTCGGGTAAGCACCGGCGGCTCCGGCGCCGAACAGGAAGCGCGCGGCGGCGATCTGCCACACGTTCTGGCAGGCCGAAGTGATGAGCGTGAAGAACGACCACCACATCCGCCTGACCTTTGTCGGTCCGCAGACGAGCGAGAAGGCCGATCCGAACCCGTTCCGCGACTACCGGCTGAACGTCACTTTCACCAACGGCACGAAGACCTATGTCGTGCCCGGCTATTATGCGGCCGATGGCAACGCCGCGGAGACGGGCGCGACCGAAGGCAATCGCTGGCGCGTGAATTTCGTGCCCGATGCGACGGGCTCGTGGACCTATTCGGTATCCTTTCGAACCGGCCGCGACGTCGCGGTCAGTGCCGATTCCAACGCCGGCAAAGCCCTTTCATTCGACGGAGAGAAGGGAAGCTTCACCGTTGCCGCCAGCGACAAGACGGGGCGCGACAACCGCGCGAACGGCATGCTGCAATATGCGAACAAGCATTTCCTGCGGTACGCGGGCACCGGCAAGTATTTCGTGATGGCGGGCACGCAGAGTCCGGAAAACTTCCTCGCCTATTACGAGTTCGACAACACCAAGGATTATCGCGGGCAGAAGGGGCTGCCGTACCCAGACCAGCTTCACCATTACGACCCGCATGTGAAGGACTGGAAGCCGGGCGACCCGACCTGGCAGGGCGGCAAGGGCAAGGGCATCATCGGCGCGCTGAACTATCTGGCGGGGAAGGGGATGAACACCTTCTACACGCTGACGATGAACAACTACGGCGACGCGATGGATACCAACCCGTGGATTTCCTACGAGGAATTCACGCGCTACGACGTTTCAAAGCTCGCCCAGTGGGACATCGTCTTCTCGCACATGGACAAGCTGGGCATGCAGGTGATGCTGCTGACCCAGGAAGAGGAAGGCGAACAGACGCTCGGCAAGATGACGGTCGAGCGCAAACTCTATTACCGCGAGCTGATCGCGCGGTTCGCGCATCATCACGGGATCATCTGGGATCTCGACGAGGAGATGGACCGCTTTCGTTATTTCACGACGCAGGACATCAAGGAGATCGCCGACTACATCAAGGCGCTCGATCCCTATAAGCACCCGATCCAGTATGTGCAGTGGAAGGCGGAACTGATCGCCGACGAGCACACCTACGGCCGCTTGCTTGGCTTTCCCAATTTCGACGCGGCGGCTCTGCAACACGATGCAGAAAACACGCATTCGGAAACGATTAAGTGGCTCGATAAATCGGCTGCGGCCGGTCATCCTTGGCTGGTCCACCTGATCGAGATGAACCCCGGCGTGCGTCCAGATGCAGAGGACTACGCGCATGACAGGGTCCGCAAGCTGGCGATCTGGGGCCATTACATGGCGGGCGGAACCGGGACCATGTTCTTCTTCACCGATCCCATCGGCGACCTGAACATGGAGGATTACCGGACGCGCGACCACCTGTTCGACCTGATCCGCTACGCGCACGATTTCGTGACGAAATACCTGCCGGTCGAGGACATGAAGCATGCCGACGGACTGACGCCGCTCATGGACGACTATGTCCTCGCGAAACCGGGTCAGTCCTATGCGGTTTACCTGCCGAACGGTGGCACGACGACACTCGACCTTTCCGCCGCGAGCGGAGCGTTCGAGGTGAAGTGGTACAACCCGCGCACTGGCGGCGAATTGACCAACGGTAGCGTGCGAAGCTTACAGGGCGGCGGTGCGCGGGCGCTCGGCAATCCGCCGAAAGAGGCTGGCAGCGATTGGGCCGTGCTGGTCCGCAAGGCCGGTACCCGCTGACGCAGCAACGAAGAGACAGGATCACGCCATGAAAATTTTCATCCTCATGCCCCTCGCTCTTCTCGGCGCCGCACCTGCGCTTGCTCAGGAAGGACCGCCGGAAAAGATCGTTATTGCAGAGGCGAACAGCAGCATGCTGGTCAAGATGACGACATCGATGAGTACGACCACCAGCAAGGTCGGGGACCGCGTCGCGGGCATGCTGATCGATCCGCGCCAGTTGCGCGGTGCGCAGATCGAGGGGGCGGTCGAGCGGTCGGATCACAACATCCTCAGCTTCGCCTTCGACACGATCAGGATCGACGGAAAGGCTTACCCTATCCAGTCGCGGCTGGTTTCGGTCACGAGTTCCAAGGGCAATGAGGGGCGCGACGACCTCGACCAGCGCATCCGCATCGAAGGTGTCGGCATCATCGCGTTCGGGGTGCATTCGGCGCTCGACGAGGGGGCTGAGGTCCGGATCACCGCCTGGAAGAAATAGCCGCTAGCCGATCTGCTCCTCGACATAGGCGGCGAATTTCGCCGCCCAGTCCTTATGCCAGCGCGACAGGGCAGGGCGGTTCTCGGCCAGATCGCCGGCCGCCCAGCGGATGCGCGCGGCATCGACGCCGGGTGTCACCTGATTGTCCGGACACAGGATGTAGAAGTCACGGGCGTCGACACCTGAAATCATCCGTTCGGCAACCTGTTCTGCGGTCCATGCGCCATCCGGCTTGACGGGACCGCTGCTCATGCCGGTGAACGTCCAGCCTGGAATGAGCAGATGTGCCGTCATTCTGTCGCCAGTCACTTCGCGCAGTTCATGGGCAAGCTGTTCGGTCAGCGTCTTCACGCCCGATTTGGAGACGGCGTAGGCGGGATGGCCAGGCGGGTTGGTGATACCCTGCTTGGAGCCCGTATTCACGATTGCGGACGGTCCATCCTGAGCAATCATGGCCGGGGCGAAGGCCTGAAGGCCGTTGATCACGCCCCACAGGTTGATGTCGAGGATGCGTCGCCATGCATCGATGCCACCCCAGGCCGTATCGTCCTTTCCCCCGATCGCTGCATTGTTCATCAGCAGATCGACCCGGCCGAACGAACTCAGCGCCAGGTCGCGCAAACGCTCGACGTCATCGAACTTTGCAACGTCGCCGGCAAGCGCCCGTACATCGCCGTCGATCGTCCGGCTGGCCGCATTCAGCCGTTCCTCGTCACGATCGAACAGCACGAGTTTCATGCCCTTGGCCGCCAGCAGTCGTGCGGTTGCAGCGCCGATCCCGTTTGCGCCGCCAGTAATCACGGCAACGCCTCCGCTGCGGAACACGTTGGACATCAGAGGTTCTCCCACGCTTTCCTGAAAGCTTGCGCGCGCAGCAATACCGTGTCCGCATCCATCCCGGGAGAATAGAGCGCCGAGCCGATCCCGTATCCGGCAGCCCCGCTTTTATGCCAGGGCGCCATGGTCTCCGGCCCGATGCCACCGACCGGGAGAACGCGAACGTCCTTCGGCAAGACTGCGCGGATGGCCTTCAATACTGCTGGACTTGCGCCCTCTGCCGGGAAAAGCTTCAGGGCGTTCGCACCGGCTTCCAGTGCAGTGAATGCTTCGCTGGGTGTGGCAATGCCCGGCAGCGAAACCAGCCCTGCATCGACGCTCGCCGCAATGATGCGAGTGTTCGTGTTCGGCGAAATGATCATCGTGCCGCCCGCGTCCCGCACGCTTGTGACCTGTTGTTCGGACAGGACCGTTCCCGCGCCGATGACAGCACGCCCCGAAAATCGTTTCGCCAGTCTGGCGATGCTGTCGATCGGTTCGGGCGAATTCAACGGCACTTCGATGAGCGTGAATCCGCCCTCGACCAGAGCCTCGCTGATCGCTTCGACTTCGTCGGGCCTTATGCCGCGCAGGATGGCAATCAGCGGTAGTCGTTCAAACGCGGTGTTAAACTCGGCAAGCGCGCTCATAAATGTTTTCCAATAGCGGTAATGCCGGCGATGAATGCGGCTTGGCTGTCGACGATCCTGGGTTCGCGACCATTAGCGGAGATCGCGGCGGCATAGAATTCCGCCATCCTGGGATCGGATACGACGTAGACGATTGGGTCGCTTTGATGCGCAAGCCGGGAAGCGACTTCGGCCCCGATCAGCAGTCCGGACGCGAAGCTGGCTGCGTCGGCATCATCGCGAACACCGAGCAGTTTGGCTGCACGGATGCCGAAAAGCGACGCGGCCAAGTCGCGCTTTGCCCCTTCGGCCAGCCCGTCACGGAATGCATTGTCGACACGCGCTTCGCCCGACAGTTGCGAGGCGAGGATGCCGTGCTGGCGGAGGAGCGCGAAAAGTTCGCCGGTCATGGCTGTGGTGAACCGGGCGATGCGCCCGCCCTCCATATCGACCCATTTGCTGTGCGTTCCCGGCTGAACCAGTAACGCATTCTCAGGTGCCAGTCCGGCGGCAACCGCTCCCAGCAACTGCACTTCCTCACCGCGCATGACATCGGGCGAGTCTGTCGTCGACACGCCGGGCACGATGGCGGTCCGGTCGTCGATATGGAGCAGGTGCGACGCGATGTCCGCAACATTTGCAGGCGCCGCGACATAGGAGGCCAGCCGCCAGCCGATGGTGGAGCCGACCATGCCCGCCATCAGGATCGGCAAATCGCCGAAACGATCGCGAATGCCGACGATCTCAGCAGGGAAGTCGGCAATCGATGTCACGCCCTTGTCGGCATGTTCGAGCGTCGCGAACCCGCCGGGACCGACCTGGTAGACGCGCCGGTTGGTGGTACCCCAATCCACTGCGAGCAGAGGGCCGGCAAACGTCATCCGCGAAACAGCTGTGCAGCAAGGCCGGAGATGCCGGGGTCGATCTCGAACAACGCACCGGCATCGGGCTCGTCGACATCCACCGCGGCCGACGTCACGAACATCCTGTCGAAGTTTGCCCCCGCGAACACGCAACTCGAAATCTGGCTGGCCGGAAGGGAAATGGTGCGATCGAGTTTGCCGTCGGGGGAGAAGCGCCTGACGGCGTTGCCGCCCCAGCATGCGGACCACAATCCACCCTCTGCATCCAGTGTCATACCATCCGGAAAACCCCAGGCAGACTCGAACACGATGAACGGATCGCGTGGTCCCAGGCTTCCGTCGTCGTGCACATCGAAGCGGAATATGGTGCTCAGCGCCGTGTCGGCGTGAAAAAGTGTCGAACCGTCGGGACTGACCGTTGGGCCATTGGGGATAGTATAGGGATGGTCGACGCGTGTGACGGTGCAGTCGGTGTCCAGCCGGTAGAAGCTGCCGGTCGGCGTATCGCAGCTGACCGGCATGATGCCCGCCCATATGCGGCCCTGCGCATCGGCCTTCGCATCGTTGACGCGGTGATTCTCTCGGTCGGGCGCCGGGGTGACTATCGGTGTGAAGACCAGCGGATCGAGCGATAGCGTACCGAAGCTGTTGCCGACGCCGGCCATCAACCCACCGGCTTCGCGTTCGATCACCCAGCCGACGTAGCTTGGCAATTCCCAACTCTCGACAGTGCCGTTCGACGATAGCCGGTTCACGCGGTGGCCGAGTACATCGACCCAATAGAGTGCGTTTTCGCGCGTGGACCAATATGCGCCTTCGCCAAGCGTGTCGCGGCGGTTGCGGGGAACGATGTGGAAATCTTTGCTCATTCGGTACCTGTCGCAGTTATCCGTTTTTGGTGGCGCGCTTGCTAGCATGCAGCCGGACCGGTAGGAATATGTACGAGTTAATATTCTGAATGGAGAGACCGTGGGGCCGTTGCGAATTGGGCTGGTAGGACTGGGAAAGATCGCCCGCGATCAGCATTTGCCGGCGCTTGCCGCCAATCCGGATTACGCCCTGTCCGCCATAGCGAGCCGCAATGCGACGCTGGACGGCGTTGCCAATTTTCCTTCGATCGAGGCGATGCTGGAAAGTGTAGTGACCCTCGATGCCGTTTCATTGTGCACGCCGCCGCGCGGCCGGTTCGAACAGGCGAAAGCAGCGATCGAGGCCGGTCTTCATGTCATGCTGGAAAAGCCGCCAGCCGCAGCACTCTCGGATGGCGCGGCGCTCATTGCGCTGGCGCAGGATCGCGGTGTCACGCTGTTCGCGACTTGGCATTCGCGCGAAGCCGCGGGTGTCGAACCTGCGCGAGCATGGCTGGCGACCCGGCGGATCGATGCGGTGCGCATCGTCTGGAAGGAAGACATCCGCCGCTGGCATCCGGGGCAGGACTGGATCCTGGAAGCGGGTGGCTTCGGCGTGTTCGACCCTGGCATCAATGCCCTTTCCATCGCGACGCGCATCCTGCCCGACCCGCTGCGCCTTCAGTCGGCGGCGATGACCGTACCTGCCGGGTGGCAGGGGCCGCTTGCGGCGCAACTGACGATGACCGCAGGCGCGGTTCCGGTCTCCGCCGAATTCGATTTCCTGCAAACGGGCGAACAAAGCTGGGACATCGAAGTCGATACAGACGCCGGAACCCTGACACTGTCGATGGGCGGCGCGGTGTTGCGATTACCGGGCCAGGCGCCGCAGGCGGCGGACGATGCCGAATATCCCGGCCTGTACAGGCGGTTCGCCGAGTTGATCAACCGCGGCGAAAGCGACGTCGATCTGGCGCCGCTGCAACTGGTTGCCGACGCCTTTCTGACCGGGGAACGAACGACGGGAGAGCCGTTCGCGTGGTAACCCGCGTCCAATGGAGATTTTGACATGATCGTACATCTGCTTCCGTTGATGGCCATGGCGGCACAAGCCGCGGGATCACCCGTTGTGCAGGCTCCGGCGCCCGATCCGCGTAACTGGCCGACGCCCGTGATGGATACGGTTGCGCCACCTCTGCCGAAATTGCGGCGCGGTGCGGTGCTGGTCGTGTCGAAGACCAACGGCTTTCGCGATCCGGAACAGATTGCAGCTGCGCAAAAAGTCCTGGTCGATCTGGTCGGCAAACAGGGCCGCGACGTCTTCGAAACCGAAAATGCCGCGGTAATGAATTCGCGTGATCTGTCGAAATTCTCAGTGATCGTACTCAACAGTACGAGCGGCAATATCTTCGACGATACCCAGCGCTCCGCGTTCAGATCGTGGATAGAAAAGGGCGGGGGCGTCGTCCTGTTGCATGGTGCCGGCGGCGACCCGAAATACGATTGGAGCTGGTATCCCGAAACGCTGATCGGGGCGCAGTTCATCGGTCATACCGGCCGTCCGAAGCAGTTCCAGCAGGGGAAGATCGATGTGGTCGATCGCACCAACCCCGCGACGCGGAAACTGCCGACGCAGTGGGTTCGGACCGAAGAATGGTATTCCTTCGACCGTATTCCGGCTGGCAACGGCACGCGCATCCTCGCAACGCTCGACGAGAGCAGCTACGAACCGTTTCCGGAACGCGTGCGCATGGGCAAGCTCCACCCGATCATCTGGACGCGCAGCATCGGCCGCGGCCGCGTGTTCTTCTCGGCACTCGGCCACAAGGCCGAAACCTATTCCGAGCCGCTACACCAGCAGATGATATCGGGAGCGATCTGCTGGGCCGCGCATGGCGTTGGGCCTCGCTGCTAGTTCCTGGTCGTGACCTTGCTGCCCCACAAGGCGTAGAACAGCACATAGAGTGCGCACGCCGTGGTCACCAGGAAACCCCAATGCAACCCGTAAGTGTCGCCGATCTTGCCCTGTAGCGCGGCGAGCGCGCCGCCTGCGATCGACATGATCAGCAGGCCCGATCCTTCCTCTGTCAGCGGTCCCAGCCCGCGGATCGCCAGTGCGAAGGTGGCGGGGAACATGATCGAGAGGCCCAGCCCGACGACGATCAGGCCATACATTGCGGCCGGTCCGGTTGCGAACACGGCGACCAGCGAGCCTGCGATGGCAATCAGCGCGAACAGGGCCAGCACGCGCTCCGGTGCGATCTTCTGCATCAGTGCCGCACCGGCGAAACGTCCGACCATCATCCCGCCCCAGAACAGCGTCAGGTAGGTCGCCGCATTCTCCTGGGTCAGGTTGGCGACCTCCGGCTGCGAGGCGAAATTGATAAAATAGCTCCCCACGCCGATCTCCGCGAGCACGCACAGGGCGATGCCGACGCAGCCGAGGATCAGGTTGCGGTGGTTGAACAGCGAAAGCCCACGGCGCGCCTCGGCCGAAACGCGGGAAGTCGCCGATCCGAGCGCGGGAAGCTTGGCGCGGGCGATCATGACGGCGAGGATCGCCAGTACGATCGCAACGATGAGATAAGGCAATTCGGTCGCTTGTGCATCGGCGATCCGCTGCTCGGCGGTCAGCTGCGTACCATGTGCCGTGGTGCCGGCGGTCGTCCGCGCAAGGATCAGATACTTGCCGAACAGGATCGCCAACACGTCGCCGGTGGTGTTGAACGCCTGAACCAGGGTGAGGCGCCGTTCGGAGCTCTCTGGCGGGCCGATCACCGCGACATAGGGGTTTGCCGCGACCTGCAGCAGCGCGATGCCGCACGAGACGACGAACAGCGACGCGATGGTCACGAAGTACGAAATGAGGTAGGCCGCGAGGATCATCCCAAGCGACCCGACCGTCATGACCGAAAGGCCGACGGTCAGTGCGTGCTGGTAACCGATCCGTTCGATCAGCTTTGCCGCCGGGATCGACGCGAGCAAATAGCCGATGAACCAGACGGACTCGATCAGCCCGGTCTGGAAATAGCTGAGCTCGAACACGCTGCGCAGGTGCGGCAGCAGCGTGCCGTTGATGACGCTGATGAAGCCCCACATGAAGAACAGGGTCGCCAGCAACGCCAGCGCCGGACGGTAGCTGCCGCCGGCGGCGATCTGTGCGCCCGACGTTCCCCCGACCGGTTCGTTCATGTCCTTCTCCCGACGTAGCGGCACGATTATGCCTCGATTATTTGTCTGATTATATATAGGGGGTGGCATGGTCAATCGGCTCCGGGACCGTTTTCCGGAGCTCACTGCTGGAGCCCTGGATGTCTGTCGCCCCCACGCCGAAACTCCGCAGCCGCGCCTGGTTCGACAACCCGGACAATGTGGACATGACGGCGCTCTATCTCGAGCGTTACCTGAACTATGGCCTGAGCCTGGAGGAACTGCGTTCGGGCAGACCCATCATCGGCATCGCCCAGACGGGATCCGACCTCAGTCCGTGCAACCGGCATCATCTTGTCCTCGCCGAACGCGTGCGAGAGGGGATCCGCGAGGCGGGCGGCATCGCTATCGAATTTCCGGTCCACCCGATCCAGGAAACCGGCAAACGCCCGACCGCGGGGCTCGATCGTAATCTCGCTTATCTGGGGCTGGTGGAGACGCTGTACGGCTATCCGCTTGATGGTGTCGTTCTGACGATCGGTTGCGACAAGACGACGCCCGCCTGCCTGATGGCGGCGGCGACGGTCAACATTCCGGCCATTGCGCTGTCGGTCGGTCCGATGCTGAACGGCTGGCACAAGGGGGAACGCACGGGATCGGGAACGATCGTGTGGAAAGCACGCCAGATGCTGGCCGCGGGTGAAATCGACGATGCGGACTTCATCAGGCTGGTGGCGTCGTCGGCGCCCTCGACGGGCTATTGCAACACAATGGGTACGGCGACGACGATGAACTCGCTCGCCGAAGCGCTCGGCATGTCGCTCCCCGGATCGGCGGCCATTCCCGCGCCGTATCGCGACCGGCAGGAAGCAGCCTGGCGCACCGGCAAGCGTATCGTCGAGATGGTCGCCGAAGATCTGAAGCCGTCGGACATCATGACGCGCGACGCGTTCATGAATGCGATCGCGGTCAATTCCGCGATCGGCGGATCGACCAACGCGCCCATCCACCTTGCAGCGCTCGCCCGGCATATCGGTGTCGAGTTGCCGCTGAAGACCTGGCAGGAACATGGCCTCGACGTGCCGTTGCTGGTCAACCTACAGCCCGCCGGCGAGTATCTTGGCGAAGATTACTACCGCGCGGGCGGCGTCCCTGCCGTCGTCGCCCAGTTGATGACGCAAGGGCTGATCGCCGAAAATGCCGCGACCGTGAATGGAAAAACGATCGGCGACAATTGCCGTGGCGTCGCGATCGAGGACGAGCGGGTCATCCGGCCGTTCGCCGACCCGATCATGCGGGCCGCAGGGTTCCTGGTCCTTTCGGGTAACCTGTTCGACAGCGCGATCATGAAGACCAGTGTGATTTCGGACGATTTCCGGCAGCGATTCCTGTCAAATCCTGAAGACCCGGATGCCTTCGAAGGGCCTGTCGCAGTGTTCGATGGCCCCGAGGACTATCACGCGCGGATTGATAGCCCGGACAACGGGATTACCGCCGAGACGCTGCTGGTGATGCGCGGTGCAGGCCCGATTGGATTCCCCGGCGCTGCGGAGGTCGTGAACATGCGTCCGCCCGCACAGTTGATCATGGACGGAGTGCACGCGCTGCCGTGCATCGGGGATGGACGGCAATCGGGTACCAGCGGCAGCCCGTCGATCCTCAATGCGTCGCCCGAGGCGGCAGCGGGAGGCGCGCTTGCGCTGTTGCGTACCGGCGACCGTGTGCGGATCGACCTGCGGCGAGGAACTGCCGACGTCCTGCTGGATGAAGCCGAGCTGGCCCAGCGGCGACGCGCGTTAGAGGGTGCGGGTGGCTATCAATACCCGCCGTCGCAAACCCCGTGGCAGGAAATACAGCGCAAAGTTACGGGGCAACTCGGCACCGGCGCCATTCTGGAGGGCGCCGATGCCTATCAGCGGATCGCGCAGACGCGGGGTCTTCCCCGCGACAATCACTGATCGGGCGATTTCGACGGGAAACTAGCTTCCGCCCGGAAGTTCCATGTCTGCAAGGGCAAGGCCCAGCAGTGCAGCCATGGCGTCGCGGGCTGCGTCCTCATCGCCTGCGAGGATCGCTTCCTGAACGCGCCGGTGGTCGGGCAGGGGGTCGCGGGGCAAACGGCGACGCCGATGCTTGAACTTGGTCGTCCAGCGCACGGCAGCGCCCACGGTGCTGGCGAGTGCCGCCAATGGTTCGTTGCGCGCGGCGACAAGGATGGCGCGGTGAAACCGCTGGTCGCCATCGCGCCCGCGTTCGTCCGCGAGCCCATGTTTTTCCATCAGTGCCAGGGCGGCCGACATCTCAACAATATCGGCTTCGGAACGCCGCGACGCCGCGAATGCGGCAGCGGCCGGTTCGATCACGCCGCGCAGTTCGAACAGATCGACGACGAACTGGGTGTCCGGTTCGCCTTCGAATGCCCATGCGAGAATATCGGGGTCGAGCAGGTTCCAGCGCGCCCGCGGTGTAATCCGCGTGCCTGCTTTCGGCTTGCTCTCGACAAGCCCTTTTGCCGCCAGGATGCGGATGGCTTCCCGATAAGCGGTGCGGGAGATTCCCAGCCCCTCGCTTACCTCGATCTCGCTGCCCAGCACTTCGCCTGGTTTGCGCATGCCGCCGACGATCTCGATTCCGATATTGCGCGCGATGGTGCCGTGAATGCGCGGGGACGGGGGATGTTCGACGGCCATAGCGCCTCGAACCCTAGGGAGCAGGCGCAGCTTAGACAATGCGGGACGGCTAGCCGAGCGGGATGAGCAGGGCTCCCCGCAATGTCACTGGGCCGAGCAGCCCGGATTCGAGCAGCGGCGCATCGGCCGTGAAATGCTTCCATGTCGTAAAGGCAACACGCCCGCCCGGCGGCTTGGGACGGCCCTCCCGGTACCAGTCGGGCAGCACGGTGATGCCGCCGTCCCAGCCGAAAGCGTTGACCTTGTACTGGTTCTCGGCCGGCAGGTGTTCATCGCCGATCAGGCGGTTGGGCCACAGATTGGTGACATGAACCTCGAGCGTATTTTCGCCGGGCCGCAGTGCATCGGTCACGTCGAGGAGGAAGGGCGGCTTCCACAGCGCGCCGAGCGGTTTGCCGTTGACGGTCACGCGCGCGATTACCTCGACACGTCCGAGATCGAGGTGGATCCGGCGATTGTTTCCGAGCGCTGCTGCGGGGACGGCAAACCTTGTTCGATATGTCGCGGTGCCCGAAAAATGCCGGACGCCGAAGTCGGCATGGCGGTGCAGCGATGTGAGCCGATCAAGCGTGATCTCCGCAGGCGCGCCCAGGTCGGGCGGGAACCGGACTTGCCAAGGCTGCGAGAGAATTTGCGGCGGCGAGATAGCAGGAACGTCGATTGCCCTGTCGCCCAGCATGTATCGCCCGGTCTGCCGGGCGAGTAGGCCGCCAGCCACGATCTCCGCGGCGGGAAGCGGGTCGGGGGGTGGCATGGGTTGCGCGGCGAGGCGAGCGACTGCGCTTTCGTCTAGCGCGGTTCGATGCAGCGTCAGTCCTGCGACATCGCCTTCGAACAATCGAGGGCGCGTGATCGTCGCGTTGAGCAGCGCGTGCAGGATGAGCGATGTAGCCTTGCCGCTGGCAACCGCTTTGCCATTCAGGAAAAGTGTCAGGCGGCCGGCGTCGCAGGCAACCGCCAGATGGCTCCAGCCGGCGATCGGAACCTGTGCCGTCAGTAACGGCCGATAGCTGCCGCCTGCATTGGCATAGACGATGACGCCGTTCCGGCCCGCCGAAATTCCCAGCGTCGCATGACCGCGGCCATAGATTTCATCGCCCGCAGGTGGGTCGATCACGAAACTCGCGCCCGCCATCCCCAGCATTTCAAGGGTGCCGCCGCGCGCAAGCGCTGTCGCGCGTGCTGCGACGACCGGCGGGCGAGTGCTATCCGATGCGATCTCGGGGCTGATCGGCCACAATTCGGTCTCTGGCTTGATCCATGCCGAAACGGTGAAACGGCCTGCGGCATCCCTGCGTTTGGCAGCGGGGTAGGGCGTCGTGTGCAGCAGCGGCCCATCCGGCCCGCGCAATAGGGCAACGGCCTTGCTAGTCGCGGCTTTCCGGAAGATCACGAAGCAGGAACCCGCCTCGTCGAGCCGGAGCGCCACGCGCGTATAGCCTTCGGCTTCCTGATGTACGGGAAGTGCGTGGCTTTCGCCGGTCATCGGGTTCCAGCATTCCGGTACGCGACCGGTTACGCGAAAGCGGGCGACGACCGTCTCCGCGCGGCGGCGCGCGTTCGATACGAAATAGATGTCGGCATCATCGGTGCGGCGGTGAATCCAGTGCAGTGCTGCGTCCGCATATTGCGACGACAGTTCGGCGTCGCGCCCAAGCCCTGCCTCGGCTAGCACCCGGTCGAGCGGAACGCCCCAGAACACGCGCCCCCGGCCATGGTCTCGCGCGGTCCGTGTCCTGCCATCGAGGTCGCCCCACAGGTCCGATGCGAGACGTTTTACCCGGTCATCGCTGGCCGGGTAGTTGCCCAAGCCGTGAGAATGTTCGACCGGTCCACCGACCAGCCACATTCCCGCGCGCACGAGATCGGAGATATGCGTCAGTGTTTCGGCGGTGATGCGCTTGTCGTCAGGCATCACGAGCACGCGGTATCGCACACCGTCGGGCAGGACGATCTGGTTCCCTTCGATCCGTGTCCGCGTCATCAGCACGTCGGTGTCGGCGACGTCATAGTCATGGCCGGAGGGCAGGGGCGTCGCCAGTTTGGGACGTGCCCCCGACAGCGTCGCGGCCACCGGTTCCTCGACATGCACCGGGCATTGCACGGGCGAATTCTCTCCCGCGTAATAAAGGATGTCGGCGACGAAATTCCCCTGGCTCAGCATGTGCTGACACCGGGCGACATAGGACAGCCACGGACCGGCTTCCTCGAACCAGGTGTTGGTACGGTCGAAGTGAAAGCCCCACGGCCCCATCGTCATCCCGGGTTTCGCTGTCGGATGGGGCTGCTGCGCGTATCGATGAAAGACGAAATGGTTGAGGCCGAGCGAGTACATTTCGTCGCCCAGGCCCTTCATTGCGTAGGGATGTTCCTGCCACCGCGACTGGGCAGGACGCCCGGTAAAGCTCTCTGCGCCGACGAAGGTCTTGCCATGCACATGGGCGGTGGTCGCGGCCACTTTCACCGAATAGGCGGCGGCACCCCCGCGCACCCAGAATTCGCCCATCAGCCCATCGACCTTGGACCCGGCCTGCTGGTCGTCGAACGGACCGTTGCCATAAGGTTCGGTGTACGAGAGCAGCCCGTGCTTCTGGCACAGGTCGTGGAATCGCCCGAAATAAAGGTCTTCCATCATCAGCGCCTGTGTGCGGCGGAAGTCCCATAGGAATCGTTCGGTGATTTCCGGGCTACCGACGAACCGCCCGGTCATCGCCGGCATGTAGCTGGTCAGCGCATAGCCGCGCCGCGCCTGGAACTCGCGTGGCATGTCCGCGGTCCAGTTTTGCATGCCGGTTTCGTAACTGTCGATCAGGGCCCCGGCGAGCTTGCGCTGGCCGAGGCGTTCGAGCGTTTGCAGCAGTTCGCCGAAATAGGTGTCGAAATGGAAATCGAGCGCGCTCGCGCTCAGCTTGTCGCATTCGAGGCCGATGCCGGCGTCCGACGCGGACAGGTTCTTGGCACCCGTCGCGGTATGGCCGAACCGCAGCACCGTCCAGGCCCCCTCCGGTGGCGTCCAGCGAAGGCAGCCGTCACGGTCCATGAACCGGCTGATGTCAAGGACCTTGCCCGGGTCGACCGTTGCGGCGGGATCGGGTGCGCCGGGCGTCTCGCCCTTGTTGGCATATCGGCCCCAGCCTGCCTTCGCTCCGATCTCGGACGTCCGGGATTCGGCTGACAGCGACAGTTCCGACAAGCGGCAGGTGGCAGGTATGCCGATACGGAAGAAGCGCGCGCTGGTCGGGGCAAAATTCGTAACGATGGGCGGCGTCGTATGGAGCCGCCAGACAGGAACCGGTGCCGCGCCAAGCAGACGCCATGCCTTTCCATCCTCCGATGCCTCGATCGTGAAGGCGGCAGACGGCGTGAAATTTGCCGTATCGTCGATCGGTGCAGCGTGCAGGAGCAGGGAGCGGGCGCGGTAAGGTGCCGCGAATTCAACGACCAGGCGCGATGACGTATCTTCCACCGTCACCTCGACGACGGACGCAGAGTCGCCATCGGTGATGAGGCGCGTCTCGACCGGATTGCCGTTCAACGTCGCGCGAACGATCTGTCCCCGCGCCGCTGCCCGTTCGCCGGGTAGCGCGGGATAAGCGACGACCATCGCATCGCGATAATGATCGAGCCGGGTGAAGGGGCGGGGCAGGACGCTGTCGATCTTGCCGCTCTCGAATGTCGCTTCGCTCCACACCAACTGCTGCATTGCAAGCTCGGGCGTGATCCAGGGACCGCCGCTCGACGACCAGCCGGGGCAGTTGTGCAGGATGAACATCAGGCCCAGGCGATCGCATTCGGTGGCGGCGTGGCGGATCATCCGGACCCACTCAGAGCCGAGTGTTTTTGCCGGCCCCTGCGGAATCCCGCAGCCGACATCGCACATATGGACGCCGCCGACGCCGACCCGGGCCAGTGCTTCAAGGTCGCGCGTGATCCCGTCGGCGGTCACGTTCCCGTTCATCCAGTGCCACCAGGTGTGGGGACGAGCGTCAGGGCCGGGAGTCTGGAAGCGATCGAACAATGCGCTGCCGGTCGCGGCGTTCGCACTGTTCGGCCAGCTCAGCGCAACCGCGAACGCGCTTGCCGCGCCCGCCGCGAGAAACTCCCGACGCTCCAATGCCATCATCCTCTCCTTCGCCTCTGGGCGATCGGATGTTTAATATAGTGATATGATACGATAATAAAGGTTGATCGTTACACGGCCGGTGCTAACCCGGCATCAAACCAAATCAGGATGAGGCGAGAGCGATGGGCAAGCTGAAAAGCGTCGGGCGTGGTGTGGCACTTGCGTTGGCTATACTGGCCGTACGAGCAGTCGGTGCGGAGCCCGATGTTTCCCTGCAGCCCTATGTGATCGACCACGAAACTCGCGTCGATTCGCCGGCGGACGCGCGGTTCTTGCTCGACGGACCCGCGGGCAGTCACGGCTTCATTCGCGCTCAGGACGGGCATCTCTATCGAGGTGACGGCAAGCGCTTTCGGTGCTGGGGCGTGAACATGACCGGATGGGCCAAGGGCGCGGCCGAAATCCCCGATCACAAGGCGGCGGAACTTTATGCCGCGGCGCTGGCGCGGAATGGCGTCAATTGCGTGCGCCTGCATTTCCTCGACCGGCCCGACACCGCGCTGCCGATCCGTAACGAGGGAGCGAACATCTCACCGACTGCCGGGCCGTTCACACAGCCGCCGCGCGGTCTGATCAGGGGTGATATGCCCGACAGCCAGCATTTCAATTCGGAGCAGCTCGATCATCTCGACTACTGGATCGCGCAGTTGAAGAAGAACGGCATCTATGCCGATTTCAATCTTAACGTCGGTCGGCGCTTTACCGCGGGCGACGGCGTTCCTGATGCCGACTTGATCAGTCCCTACAAGGCATTCACCTATTTCGGCCCCGAGTTGATCGCGCTGCAAAAGGATTATGCCAAGCAGCTCCTGGGCCACCTCAATCCCTATACCGGCCTGCGCTACGCCGACGATCCCGCCGTTGCGATTGTCGAGGTCGTCAACGAGAACTCGTTGCTCGAATTCTGGGCGCGCAACTGGTTGCGCGGAGAGCGCAAACCCGGCGCTGCCAATTACCAGCTGGACATGACGCCTCATTACCAGGCGTTGCTGGTGAAGATGTACAACGAATGGTTGGCAAAGAACCGCAAGCCGGCCGAAATAGCGTCGCTGCGCGGCATGGCGGGTGTCGCCAATGGCCAAGCCATCCCCTTCATGCGGCGTGGCGATCATCCCGAGGCTCCACGGCTGCGACTGGACGCCGAGATCGCGTTCATCACGCAGGTCGAGATCGACTTCCACGCCGACTTCAAGCGCTTCCTGCAACAGGAAGTCGGTGTGAAGGTGCCGATCATTCCGATGGCCGATCACACCTATTTCATGGCCAACCAGCCGCTGATGCGGACGCTGGTCAAGTCGGACATCCTCGACTCTCACGTTTATTGGCAGCATCCGGCGATCTACGGCCATCGCAACGATCCGATGGTGAATTCACCGGAAAAGGCGACGATCCTGAAACTCGCGCGCAGTGCCTATGCGGGCAAGCCGTTCACGGTTAGCGAAGTGAACCAGCCGTTCCCGAGCGATTACGGTGCGGAGATGATTCCGATCCTGGCGTCCTATGCGTCGCTGCAGGATTGGGACGGCATTTTCTTCTACACGTTCGAAACCAAGATCGCGGGCCAGTGGACGCCGATGATCACCGACCACTTCGATATCACGCTCGACCCCGTGAAGATGGCACAGATGCCCGTGGGCGCGATGATCTTCCTGCGTGGTGACGTGGCGGCGGCAAAGACGGTGCTGACCCGATCTTATTCGACCGACCAGATCAGTGAGGCCGCGCGCCTGCCGCGTGGCGAAATGCCGTATTACACCCCGGGCTTCGATGCCCGTACTCCGCTGGTCCACGGTTCGCGGGTTTCGTGCCTCGATTGCAAGCCAAGCCTACCTACGCCGCTGGGGCCGATGAACCCGATCGTGTCGGACACGGGCGAACTGAGCTGGCTGACGAATGGCGGCAAGGACGGGCTGGTCAGCATCAATTCGCCGCGCAGCCAGGCGCTGGTGGGTTTCATCAGCGCCAATCCGACGGTCGAGACCCGCAACTTGTCGGCGGACATCAAGAACCGCTTCGCGGCGATCACCTTGTCGTCGCTCGACGGAAAGCCGCTCAACCTGTCCAATCGCCTGTTGCTCACGACGACTGGCCGCGTGGATAACACCGGCCAGAAGTGGGACGAGCGCGGCGCGAACCTGACAGTATGGGGTACCGCGCCTACCCTGATCGAGCCAATCACGGGCTATATAGCGCTGAAGGATCTGGAGGGTGCGATCGCAGTCTTCGCCCAGCCGCTCGATGGGTCGGCTCGTCCGATCGGCAAGGAAATCCAGGGCAAGATGATCGAGCCGGGCTGGGAAATTCCCATCGGGAAGCCGGCGACGACCAGCTACCTCATTCGCGTCGAACGCTGATAGACTAGCGACAGCCTTGGGCGCGGATCACGGGGAACGCGGTCTTCGCCATGGTGGTGTAGCCGGCATCGTTCGGATGGAGATGATCCCCGATCTGCCAGCTCAGCCGCATCGTGGCGGGATCGCCCGGTTCGCCCATTGCCGTGTCGAAATCGATCAGGCCGTCGAAACGTGCCCTGTTCGCGCGCATCCAGCTGTTGACCGTCGCACGCCGTTGCTCGCCCGCATCGTCGGCATAGGCTGCGCCCTTATAGGGCAGCAGCGTACCGAAAATCACTTTCAGCCCGCGCGATTTGGCGCGGGCGAGCAACTGTTCGTAAGCGGCGATCAGCTTTTCCGCGGGCGGCTGCCAATCGGCCGGGTTCCTGACCTTGCCGATGTCGTTGATCCCCTCGAGGATAACGACATGCGTTGCGCCCGGCACCGACAGCACGTCGCGGTCGAAGCGCGACAATCCGTTGGGGCCACGTCCGCTGCTCCACAGGCGATTGCCGCTGATCCCCGCATTGGACACGGCCCAGCACTGCGACTTCGGGTCGGCGGACAACAGGCGAGCGAGTTGGTCCGGCCAACTCATCGCACGCGATGCCCCGGCGCCCTCGGTAATCGAATCGCCGAACGTCACGACGACATTGGTCGCGGGTGCTCCGGTAATTTCTAGTGCGCTTACGACGCCGGATGCGCGTGCGCGCGTCGATCCGGGCAGTTCGACCTTGTCGGACACGTTACCCGCGGCGACATCGACCATCTGTGCGTGCGCGGGCGGAGCCGTTTCTTCCGGGAAGAAGATGCTGACCGCAAACCGCTCCCCAGCTTTGACGGGAAACTTCAGGGGATCGGAGAGCATCGGCGCGTGAGCTGGGACAAGCACGTCTCTCGCGTTCGAGAACGTCAGCGTGCGCAAGCTGCCGGAAACGGGTTTGCCCGCTGCGTCGAGACGCATGATCGTGGCGGCCCCGATCCGCATGGCCGCATCGGACAGTTCGTTGCTCAGGCGAATCCGGATCGTGCTTCCGCTGATCCGCGAATAGATTTCCTGACGCACCGTTTCGTTGTTGAAGGGGCGGCCGAGACCTTCCTTGATCTTCGGCTCGTAACCGATCGGTGGCGCATCCCATCCCGGTACCCAGTGCTTCGGCGCTGGTGCTGCGCCGATCGCGCAGAGACCGAGAAGGGGCAGGAACAGAATGCGCTTCATTTGCGGTCTCCGCGTACGAACGTGAACAAGGCGATGCCGTGCGCGGCGATCTGGCCGTCCGCCCATTCGCCGCTGACAGGTGATGCTCCGGCAGGCGGGGCGAAAGGACGGGGGACATTCCCGTGATTGATGGCGATCAGGACGCGCTTCCCGGCTCCGGTGCGTTCGGCGATTTCGATATCGGTATGGATTCCGGGAGCGATCGGCGTCACTTTCGCGTCGCTTAGCAGGCTTGCGGCGAGCGTCGCCATTGCTGCCGGATCGAGCCATGCGCCGACATAGGTAATGCTGCCGCGCCCAACCTTGCGTTTCACGATTGCCGGTTTGCCGTTTAGCCAGCCGCCGGCATCTTTATATGTTGCGAGCGTGCTGACGTCGGGTGCAACGCCCTTCAGCGCCTCGGCCCAGATCGCCGCTTTTCCTTCGACAAGCCCCGTGACGCCAACCGGTTCGTCGAGCGCATAGAATTGCTCGACCTCGGCGCCGAGGAGCTTTGCCAGCGGCCCCGGCTGGCGTTCCGGCCACAAGGCGTTGGCATCGTCCTTCATGCCTGAACGGGGACCGAGCACCAGCTTGCCGCCGTTCCGGACGTAACGTTCCAGCGCGCGCGCCTGTGGTTCCGTCAGCACATTGAGATTGGGCGCGACGACCAGCGGATAGGTCGACAGGTCGGCGTCGGCAGGCAGGATTGCGACACCTTGCGACTGGATGCGCAACGGCCGGTAGAATTCGGTGAATGCCTTGACGGGATCGAAGTCCCGATGATGCCGTTGCAGGTCGATCGCCCAGCGGCTGTCGTATGAAAAGATCATCGCGACCTTTGCGGCCGGCTGGGTGTCGGCGAGCAGGGGCGCTGCCTTTACGAGATCGGCGGCAGTGCGGGCGATTTCGGGTTGGATCGGGTTGTACGCGCCATCCTGCCCCAGCACAGCACCGTGATAGGTTTCCTGTCCGTTGGCGGCGGGACGCCACTGCCAGTAGAGTACGGCGTCCGCGCCATGCCCCACCGCTTGCCACGCCATTTCACGGATCTGGCCGGGGTCGAGCGGGCGGTTTACCGGAACCCAGTCGACACGGCCGGGCTGCGTTTCCATCAACCAGAAATTGCGTTGCTTGTATCCGCGCACCAGGTCGTGATTGGCGCCGTTCGCGACCCAGTCGGGGCGGCCATCGGGAATGTAATTGTCCCAGGATGCGATATCGAGGTCGCGGTGCAGGGCGAAATGGTCGAACCCGGCATTCCAGAACATCGTATTGGTCGTCACGAACATGCGCTTGTCGATCAGCGGGCGGATCGCCGACGCCTGCGTCTGGATATAGTCGGTCCAGGTTGCCGTCGTGAAATGCTTGAAATCCAGCAACAGGCCCGGGTTCTGTTGCCCGGTCGCGCGCAAGGGTACCTGACCGAAATCATTGTAGTGCTGGCTCCAATATTCGGTCGTCCAGCGGCGGTTCAGTTCGTCGATCGTGCCGTAGCGCTTTTCCAGAAATCGGTGCCATGCGGCGACGGATTCGTCATCGAACGACGGCGGCCCGATTTCATTGTCGATCTGCCAGCCGACGACCGCGGGATGGTGGCCGTAACGCTTGGCCATCTCGACGGCGATCGTCCGGCTGAATTCGCGATATCGCTGGCTGGCGAAGGAAAACTGTCGGCGCGCGCCGTGCCGGGCGCGTGTGCCGTCTTCGTCGATCCGCAGCACGTCCGGATATCTGCTCGTCATCCAGGCGGGGGGCGCGGCGGTCGGCGTTCCCAGCACGACCATCATGCCCTGCGCTTGGGCCGCAGCGATCGCGCGATCGAGCCATTCGAAGTCGAACCGGTTTTCCGCAGGCTGCATCCGGCTCCAGGCGAATTCGCCGATGCGCACGGTGTTGAAACCCGTCGCGCGCATCATGGCGAGGTCGGTTTGCCAGCGTGCCTCGGGCCATTGCTCAGGATACCATGCGACGCCGACCGCGATTGCCGGCCTGTCGGCAAAGGCAGTCGCGCGCTGTGGGAAAGGTGCGGACGGCTCCGCACCTGCCGTTGTAACGCTGCCCGTCATGACGACTGCCGCAAGTGCCATCGAAAATGCGCGTATCGTCATCCACCCTCTCACTTATTGATCTTATGATATGCTTATATAGGTTTGCGTATCAAGGAGAGGATTGTTCGTCGGGAGCAGGCGGGTTGCCTGCAAGGAGTTTGAGCCGTTATGGTCGGGGCGAGACGCCAACCCGATCGGAAATCCCGCGCCGGGCGATCGGAGGAAAAGAATGACGATGCAGTCGCGCCCCAATTTCAGCCGCTTTACGGATACGACGCTTTCGAACGCCGACCAGGTCGCCCGTGCGATCGGCGGCGACATCCTGGCGGGTGTCTATCCCCCCGGTGCCAAATTGCCGTCCGAAGCGGACATGCTCGCGCGATTCGGCGTGTCGCGCACTGTCCTGCGCGAGGCGTTCAAGACGCTGACCGCCAAAGGACTCATCGTGTCGCGCACCCGTGTCGGCACGGTCGTCCTCGACAATGCACACTGGAATTTCTTCGACGCCGATATCCTTGCGTGGAAAGTCGCGCAGGGGTTCGATGCCAGCTTCGTGCGCGATGTCGCGGCGATCCGGATGGCGATCGAGCCTGCCGCAGCCGAAGCCGCAGCCGATCATGCGACGCCAAAGGACATCGCCCAAATGCGTGCTTGTGTCGCACGGATGGCAGAAGCGACGGGCAGTGCCAGCGACTTCGCCGATGCGGACCTCGATTTTCACAAGTCGATCGGCCATGCGTCCGGAAACGTGCTTATGCGTTCGCTCGCCGCCGTCATCGAAACCGCGCTGCTGGCATCGTTCCGGCTCAGCTCGCCCGCGCGCGAGGCGGACGTGCACGACGAAAGCGTACGCGGCCATGCACGCATCGTCGATGCGATCGAGGCGCGAGACCGTGCGTCTGCAGGGCAGGCCATGCGCGATATCATTACGCACGGCTTCGACCGCCTCGAACGCGCCACCGTTTCTCGTTCGCGCAAGGCGCAGAAATAGCGTTGCGATGACGAATGATATTATTATAAGATAATGAAAATGGTGCGAGCCCTTTTGGCCGCGCCGATTTCGAGAGGATAGCCATGACAGGCTTGAAGACGGCCGATGTTTCTCGCCGCGAGTTCGTTCATTGCGCAGCCTGTGCCACTGCGGCGACATCGGTAGCCTTGCCCGGCATGGCGATAGCAGCCGGCGCTCCGGTAGCGGGTGGCAAGGAGGCGATGCACGAATTCGCCTATGGCGCGGTCAAGCTCACCGGCGGCCCGATCAAGCAACAGTTCGATCACATCCACGCACATTACCTGGCGCTCGACAACGACCGCGTACTCAAGGTTTTTCGTGAAAACGCCGGCCTGCCGGCACCCGGTCCGAACATGGGCGGATGGTACGACCAGGACGGTTTCGTGCCTGGGCTCACCCTCGGCCAGTACATCTCGGGCCTTGCGCGCCTCGGCGCAGCGACAGGCGACAAGCAATGTCACGACAAGGTGGCGGCGCTGGTCGACGGTTTCGGCAAGGCATTCGTCGCGGGGAGCAATCCCTATGCAGGTCCCAAGGCTCAGGCGCAGTGGGCGGCCTATGTGATGGACAAATATGTCGTCGGCATGATCGACGCCTACCGGTTGAGCGGCGTCGAGCAGGCCAAGACGCTGCTGCCCATCATCATCGAGAAATGCCGCCCGTACATCTCGCCGGTTTCGCGCGACCGTATCGGCAAGGTGAACCCGCCGTATGACGAAACCTATGTCATTTCGGAAAACCTGTTCCACGTCGCCGACATCACGGGTGACGAGAAGTACCGGCAGATGGCGATCCACTATCTGCTCGACAAGGAATGGTTCGATCCGCTGGCGGCGGGGCAGGATGTGCTGCCGGAGAAGCACGCGTACAGCCACACGATCGCCCTGTCGTCCGGCGCACAGGCTTACCTGCATCTCGGTAACGACAAGTATCGCAAGGCGCTGGTCAACGCTTGGAAATATATGGAGCCGCAGCGCTTCGCATCGGGCGGCTGGGGCCCTGAAGAGCAGTTCGTGCATCTGCATCAGGGGAAGCTCGCGGCGAGCCTGAAGAGCAGCAAGGCGCATTTCGAAACGCCGTGCGGCGCTTTCGCCGACCTGAAGCTGGCGCGCTACCTCGTCCGCTTCACCGGCGAACCGCAATATGGCGACGGGCTGGAGCGTACGCTGTACAATACAATGCTGGCCACACGCCTGCCCGACAGCGACGGCGGCTATCCCTATTATTCGGATTACGGCTCTGCTGGCGAGAAGCGCTATTATCACCAGAAGTGGCCATGCTGTTCGGGCACGCTGGTGCAGGGCGTCGCCGATTATGTGCTGAACGTCTATTTCCACGACGACAACAACCTGATGGTCAACATGTACACACCGTCGGAAGTCACCTGGATACGCCCGGGCGGCGCGGTCGAGGTGGTGCAGGAAACCGGCTATCCGTCGACAGACACCGTGCGGCTGAAGGTCCGCAAGGCGGGCAACGGCCGCTTCGGCATGAAGCTTCGCATTCCTGCATGGAGCAAGGGTGCGACGCTTAGGGTAAATGGTGCCGCACAGCGGGTGACCCCGGGAACGCTCGCCACGGTGACGCGGACCTGGAAGGCGGGGGACACGGTCGAACTGACCATTCCGCAGCCGCTGCGCACACTGCCCATCGACGACCAGAACCCGAACCTTGTCGCCGTGATGCGCGGACCGGTCATGTATGTCGGCATCAATCCTTGGGAAGGTGTCGACCAGCAGGCTATCCCGCTGCCCGGCGCGCTCGAACCGATGCCGAACAGCGATGTGGCCTACCGCGCGAAGGTCGGCGACCGGAACCTCGTGTTCATCCCGTATTTCAACGTCGATACCGAGCGGTCTGCGACTTATTTCAAGACCGCCTGATGCGGCGGTTCGAGGGCAAATGCCTGGTGATCAGCGGCGGCAACAAGGGCATCGGCCTCGCCATCGCCGATCGCTTTGCGAGCGAGGGCGCCAATATCGTGATCGGCGCGATCGAGACCGACCAGTCGGCCGCGACGGATGCACTTGCCCGGCATGACGTTGGCGTCGTCACACAGCAATGCGATGTGACCAAGGCCGGTGATGTGCGTGCGCTGTATGATGCCGCCGAGCAGTTCGGCGGTGTCGACATCTCCGTCCAGAACGCGGGTGTCATTACGATCGCCAAGGTCGAGGATCTGACCGAGCAGGAGTGGGACCTGAACTTGTCGGTCAACACCAAGGGCGCGTTCCTCTGCTGTCAGGAAGCGATCCGGCGGTTACGCGCGAAGGACAAGCCCGGTCGCCTGATCAACACTGCATCCGGCCAGGCGCGCGACGGGTTCATCTACACGCCCCACTATGCGGCGTCGAAGTTCGGCGTGGTCGGTTTGACCCAGAGCCTCGCCAAGGAAGTCGCGGCCCAAGGCATCACGGTCAACGCGATTTGCCCCGGGATCATCCACACCGACATGTGGGATTACAACGACCGCGAGTGGGGCAGGTTGATGGGCGATTACGCGCCCGGCGAACTGATGGCCGAATGGGTCGAAGGCATTCCGATGAAACGCGCAGGGAAGGGCAGCGACGTCGCATCGTTGGTCGCTTTCCTCGCGAGCGATGACGCAAGCTATATCACCGGCCAGACGATCAACGTCGACGGCGGGCTGATTATGTCCTGATGGGGATCCCTGTGACCGAACCGCGCATATACGCCACCTATTGGATCGAAACCGCCTTCCCGCTTCAGCAGGCGGCGGCGACGATGGCGGGCGAGCAATCGACCGGCACCTTCGTCCGCGTGCCCGGTGAAACCGACGAACTGCGCGAAGCGCATGCGGCGCGGGTCGAGGAACTGACTGAGTTGGGTGAAGTGGCTGCGCCATCGCTTCCAGGATCGGGACTGCCGAAATCGGGCGATACAATTCGTCGTGCGGCGCGCGTTGTGCTGTCCTGGCCGATCTCGAACATGGGGCTGTCGCTTCCCAACCTGCTCGCGACGATCAATGGTAACCTGAGCGAGTTGAAGGCGTTCTCGGGCCTTCGTCTGCTCGACGTGAAACTGCCGCCCGAGTTCCTCACCAAGTATCAGGGGCCGCAGTTCGCGGTCGAGGGGACGCGAAAGCTGGCCGGTGTCTACGGCCGCCCGATCATCGGTACGATCATCAAGCCGAGTGTAGGTCTTTCTCCGGAGGCGACTGCGGAACAGGTGCGGGGACTGGTCGAAGCGGGCATCGATTTCATCAAGGATGACGAGCTTCAGGCCGACGGACCTCATTGCCCGTTCGACGCGCGTATCTCCGCCGTGATGCGTGTGATCAACGAACACGCCGATAAAACCGGCAAGAAGGTGATGTTCGCGGCCAACCTGACCGGCGAGATCGACGAGATGCTCGCCCGCCACGACCATGTGATGGCCGAAGGCGGCACCTGCATCATGGCGAGCATGAATTCGATCGGCCTGCCGGCGATGAAGGTGCTGCGTGCGCATAGCCAGTTGCCGATCCATGGCCACCGCAACGGCTGGGGTATGCTCGGCCGCTCGCCCGCGATCGGCATGAGTTATATCGCGTTCCAGAAACTGTGGCGCCTTGCGGGGATCGACCACACGCACGTGAACGGCATCGACAACAAGTTCTGCGAGACGAACGAGAGCGTGATCGCCTCTGCACGCGAGTGCCTGACACCGATGTTCGATCCGCCGCACAAGGGGTGTGAGATCATGCCGGTCTTTTCGTCAGGGCAATCGGCGCGACAGGCGGCACCGACATTTGCAGCGCTCGGATCGGTCGACTGCATGTTTGCGGCGGGTGGCGGGATCATGGCGCATCCCGGCGGTCCGGCCGCAGGCGTGCGTGCCCTGCGCCAGGCATGGGACGCAGCGGTAGCGGGCATTCCCGTCGAACAGGCCGCAAAGGATGCGCCTGAACTGGAGGCCGCGCTTGGGGCCTTCGCCGGGTGAGCCTGCTCTACGCTTTCTACGGTGACGATTTTACGGGTTCGACCGACGCCTTGGAGCAGCTTGCGGAAGGTGGCGTCCCGGCGGTGCTATTTCTTCGCACGCCCGATGCCGCACTCCGCGCGCGGTTTCCAGACATCCGTGCGATCGGCATCGCCGGCGACAGCCGTAGCCGGTCGCCCGAATGGATGAATGCACATTTGCCCGCGGTCTATGCTGCGCTCGGCGAAGCGGCGATCGTGCATTACAAGACCTGCTCGACCTTCGACAGCAGCCCGCAAACCGGGTCGATCGGCCGAGCGATCGATCTGGGCATCGCAAGCTTCGGCGGACCAGCCGCGATCGTCGTCGGGGCGCCGCACCTGAGGCGCTATGTCGCGTTCGGCAATCTGTTCGCGGCAGCGGGGGAGCCCGTTTTTCGCATCGACCGCCACCCGACCATGTCGCGTCATCCCGTCACGCCGATGCACGAGGCAGACCTGATCCGACACCTTGCGGGCCAGACCAGCGCAAATATTACCCTGATTTCTCTGGAAGACATCCACGCCGGGCGGGCAGGGGCGGTCTTCGATCGGGCGCAGGCCGATGCCGTGCTGTTCGACGGAATTACGATGGGCGACCTCGCCGTGGCGGGGGACGTCCTGCGCTCGCGAGCCGTGCGTTTCGCCGCTGGAAGTTCCGGCGTGACGCGCGCGCTGGTTATGACATGGCAGGCAGAGGGAAAGATCGAAAAGATCACGGCCGACGTGCGCGCACGGGAAATGGATCGCCTCCTGGTAGTCAGTGGCAGCTGTTCACCAGCGACCGCCCGCCAGATCGAACGTGGTGTCGGTGAAGGATATTTGCCTGCGAAGGCGGATGTCGACGCGCTTCTGCGCGGTGAGACGGCCGAAGAAGCCCGGCTGGTCGACACGGCGATCTCGGCACTCGGCACGGGAGGGCGAAGCGTCATCCATTCGGCCGAAGGGCCGCTCGGAGATGCTGCGCCCGCAGCGGGCGACAAGCTGGGTGCGGCGCTTGGCCGCGTAACCGCACAAATAGTCCGGCAAACGGGGATCAAACGCCTGTTGTTTGCGGGCGGCGACACATCCAGCCATGGCGTCGCCCAACTGGGGATCGATGCCCTGACCTGGGCCGCACCAATCGAGACCGGCGCTCCGCTGGTCCGCGCGCATGCTGAAGATCCCGCGTTCGACGGGCTCGAACTCGTCCTCAAGGGTGGGCAAATGGGCGGCGACGATTTTTTCGAAACGGTGCGTCGCGGCGGTTAGCGTTTTTGCTTTTGCAACACGGCAACGCCTTCCGCTGCCAGTGTGACGCTGCCGATGCGCTTGTCCGCCAGCACATCCGTCATCGTCTCGGGCAGGGCGACCGTGTGTGTCTCACGGCCATGGTTCACCAGGATGACGAGCGAACGACCGCTGCCCTCGCGCGTCATCAATTCGACGTCCGCGGGTAAGGCAAAGTCGCGCGACACACCGGCATCCTTGAGTGCTGAATCGATCAGCTCTTTCATCACGGCATCATCGACCAGCGCACCGATGTAAGTGATGCGGCCCTTGCCGATTTTTCGCGAGATCGCAGCCGGCTTGCCGTCGAGCCAGCCGTTCGCCTTGCCATAGGTGAGCAACGTTTCGACATCGGCAGCCTGTGCCGACAATTGCTCGGCCCATATCGTCGCTTTGCCATTGCCGACCGACACCGGTTCATCGAGCGCGTAGAATTGTTCCACCTGACCGCCGAGCAGTTCGGCCAGTGGCCCGGGCTGGCGTTTGGTATCGAGCCGGTTGAACTCGTCCTTCATTCCCGACCGCGGCCCAAGGATCAGGTGGCCGCCACCGCGCACGTAATCCGCCAGGCGTTTCGCCATTGCGTTAGGGATGACATTGAGGCTGGGTGCCACGACCAGCTTGTAACGATCGAGCGGAGCGACGGCCGCTTCGACGATGTCGACCACACCGAGTGCGTCCTTGAGCGGCTGGTAATAGTCGAGCAGGACCTCGATCTGGTCGTAATCCTTGTGGTGGAGCTGAAAATCGATCGCCCAGCGGCTTGGATAATCCTGCAGGATCGCAACAGGCGAGATCGGCGTCGTTCCCGCCAGCGCCACCGAAGCCTTGGCGAAATCGCGGCCGATCTGCTGGACTTCACCATATATGGGAAGCGGCTTTCCGTCGGGGCCGACGACCGATCCGTGCATCGTCTCCTGACCGTTAAACGCGTTGCGCCACTGCCAATAGAGCACGGCATCGGCGCCATGACCGATCGCCTGCCAGGCAAGCGCGCGCGTTTCGCCGGGATAAAGGATGTTGCTGACCGGCGCCCAGTTAACGAAGCCCGGCTGCGTTTCCATCACCCAGAAATTCTTGCGCTTCCACCCGCGCACCAGGTCGTGCGTCGCGCCGGCGCGATAGGGCTTCAGGTGACCCATGCCGACGTATTCGTCCCAGGACGTCACATCCAGGTCTCGGTTCATCTCATACCGGTCGAAGCGATTGGCCCAGCCGAGACCGCCGAAGTTGATCGTGATGAACTGCTTGTCGCCAACGACTGCACGGACCGCGTCGATCTGGTTCTTGTGAAACGCGCGCCATTGCGACGTGATGAAGCGCTTGAGTTCCAGCATCCAGCCGGGATTGGCCTTGTCGTTGTTGAACGGCACCTGGTCCCAGGCGGTGTAAGTCTGCGACCAATAGGCCGTGGTCCATGCGTCGTTGAGCTTGTCGAGCGTGCCGTAACGCTCCTTGAGCCAGGCAATCCACGCGGTGCGAGCCTCCGGATCATAGCTTTCGTCCGTCGGCTCGTTGCCGATCTGCCAGCCGATGACATTGGGTTCGTTCTTCAGCGCACGCGCCATCTGAGTCACGACATCACGAGCGAATACACGATAGCGGGCCGATGAGATCGAGAACTGGCGACGGCCGCCATGGCCCAACTTCTTGCCGGTGCCGTCGACCTGCAGCGTATCGGGGTATTTCTGCGTCATCCACGCCGGTGGCGTATCGGTCGGCGTGCCGACCACGACCTTGATATCGTATTTTGCGGCAAGGCGAACGGCGCGGACGAGCCAATCCATGTCGTATTTGCCTTCGGTCGGCTCCATGCGGCTCCACGCATATTCGCCGATGCGCACGACGTTGGCTCCGTGTTCCTTCATCAGGCGCAGGTCCTGGTCCCAGGCGCTTTCGGGCCATTGCTCCGGATACCATGCCGAACCGAGCCACAGTTTTTGATGCGCCACTGCGGCAGCAGCGGGTGAGGCCATGGCAGTCTGGGCGAGGCCCGGTGCCGCCGCCCCTGCGAGAAGTATCGCGGCGATAATTCGAGCGGAGAGTTTCTTCACGATGCTGCCTTTTCTACGTCGTCAAGAACGAGCGCCCAGTCGTTGCCCGGCGCAGGCGTTCCCGGTGGTGTGAACAGCCGTTCGCCCTGGTTGGCGAACGTACCGATGAATTGGGTTTGCCCCGTGCGCGGATCGAGCCATTCGGCGCGGACCTGTTTCCCGCTGATCTTGCCCATCTGCACCCGGAACGGCTTGCCGGTGTAGCTGTAGGCGATGGCGTAGCCGGCGCCCCGCGTCGCCGCGACGCGGTCGTATCGGGTACCATTGCCGAGGATGAGCGATTGATCGGGGACGCGTTCCAGAAACGGCCGCGACAGTATGAGATCCTTCAGGTGGTGCATCTGCTGCGCGCCCGGCGCATTCACCGAGTCCTGCCACGACAACGCAGGCCAATAGGCATTGGCGACCCCTCCGCGCGTGAAGAACTGCATCACGCTATTTTCGCCATACGTATGGCCGAATGCACCGGTCAGAACCGACCACCAAGCATAACGGCGTACATCGGCCGCCTGCCAGCGCGGCTCGGGCACCATGTCTAGGCCATGCGGAATGTTCTCATAGCTCGGCTCGCCGTCGATGGTCGGCTTGGCGGGAGTTCGTGACAGGTCGTCGGCGGTGTAGACCCAATTGTCCTCGCCGCGCGCGAACAGCATCGTGTCCTGCGCGTAGTCCATGTGCCCCGACTGATACATGTTGAAGTCGAGCCAGGACGCCTTGTGGAAGAACCACGATGAGCTCGCCCGTCCGGCAGGGTGGTAGGTCATCAGATGGTTATGATCGATCGATTTGATCGTCGTGCCGAGCGCATCCCAGGTCTTCAGCGCCAGCTCCGCGTAGCGGTCGCCCCCGTTGAGCCAGACGATGTTGGGTTTGTCCTTGTAGCGTTCGGCGATGAAGCGGCCGATGACCGGCGCTGTGTCGGGATTGAGCAGGCGGTAGTCCTGCAGATTGCCCCAGACCGGCACCAGCGCCAGATACAGCCCATGTGCAGCTGCGCGGTCGATCACCCAGTCGAGATGATCCCAATAATCATATTCACCGGGCTTGGCCGGATCGTTGCCGGGCGTCACGCGCGGGCGGGTCAGGTCGCCGTCGACGAGAGCCGGACCAGCAATCGGGCTGGCCATCTGCGGCTGGTGCAGCACCATCACCTGGATGACATTGTACCCTTGGCGTTCGCGCGTCGCGAAATAGCGTTCGGTCTCTTCGCGGTTGAGTTTGCCGAGCAGCAGCCAGCCGGTGTCGCCCAGCCAGAAAAACGGTTTTCCACCGGCTTCGAGGTAACGGCCGTTGGCCGACACGGTGAGGCGCGGCGTTCGTTCCTGCGCGTGCGCCGGAGCCAACGCGCCTAGGAGCGCTAGACTGGCAACGGCGCCCGTCAGCCAACGCATTCCGTTTCTCCCCCTCTCCAAAATGCCGTCAGGCAGTGGTTGGTGCCGCCTTGTGGTCAAAGCCCCTCGTGCAATCGATGAACGCGAAGATTCCTGCCGCGATCAGCACCATCGCCGCGACGCCCTGCAACGGCAGGTTGTAGTTGCCCGTAGCGGCGACGACGTATCCGAAGGCAACCGAGCAGACGAAGCCGCCGAGATTGCCTGCGGTGTTCATCACGCCGCTGGCCGTCCCGCCGAACCGGCCGCCGATCGCCATGCACATCGCCCAGGCGGCCGGCAGCATCAGGTCCATGATCATGAACGCCATGCCGGCCAGCACGACCACGGCGACCTTGCCGGTAACGAGGCTCATTGCGATCAACAGGGCTGCGGTCAGCGTCAGGCAGATGCTCGCGATCAGGCGATAGGCGTTTCGGATGCCGATGCGCTCGGACAGCCGGTCGCACAGCACGCCGCCAGCCAGGTTGCCGACGATGCCGAGCAGGAACGGGATCGATCCGTAAAGGCCCATTTCCTCGACCGTGAACCCGGCGCCCTTGACCATCCATGTCGGGAACCAGCCGAAGAAGAACCAGCTGCCGAATGCGTAGAACATGTAGGCCACGGCGATCAGCCATAGCTGTGGCAGACCCAGCAATTTCCTCCACGGCGTACCTGCATGGCTGCTGGTGTCTTCGCCGATTTCGGTCACCTCTTCGGGCGTGATCCCGGGCTGGTCGGCGGGCCGATCGTGGAACCACTGCCGCCAGAAGAATACCCAGACAAAGCCTAGGGCGCCGAGGACGATAAAAACGCCGCGCCAGCCGAGATAGGCGTTGGCCGGAACCAGCAACAATGGGGCGAGCGCCCCCCCGAACCGACTCGCTGCCCAGATCACGCCCTGTCCGCGTGCACGTTCGCGCGCGGGAAGCCAGCGATACAGGACGCCCGTCATATTGGGATAGGCACCCGCCGCGCCGAGGCCGAACAGGAACCGCGCACCGGCGAGCTGCCACACGTTGCGGCAGGCGGCCGTTATCGCTGTGAAGAAGGACCACCACAGCGTGATCCGCGTCAGTTCTTTGCGATAACCATGCTTGTCGCCCATCGCGCCCGACGGGATCTCGAATACGGCGTAGGCGATCACATAAGCGCTGAGCACCCAACCCCATTCGGCGGGGCTGATGTTGAGATCCTTCTGGATCGTCGGCCCGGTGACAGCGATCGCGAGACGATCGATGAACGTGATGACCGACAGTGCGGCCAGGAAACCGAGGACGATCCGGCGCTTTTTCATTTGGCGAGGCCCGCGAGCACGTCGCGCACGCGCTCGATGCCGAGTTCGGGGCTGGACAGTACAGGTGCGGCGACCGCGCCTTCGGGCAACGCGGCGACAACCCGGGCCATCGATGCCTGGGCGAGGACGATGACGTCCATGCCCTTCATCGCGTCGGTCAGGGCCTCGCTGACGATCCGGTCGTGCGTAGCACCATCGCCCGCCATGACGGCGGTGAACGCGCCATCGCAGACGTGTTCGACGATCTCGACATCCTTGCGCTGCTCGTCAGCGACGAGGCGGATCAGGTCCGCGGTAGGCTTGAGCGTGGTCGGCAAGGTGGCAACCACACCGATGCGCTGTCCCATCGCCACGGCTTTCTCGGCCATAGGGCGGTCGACGCGCAGCACCGGCTGCTCATAGAGTTCCGCCGCCATATCGACCGCGCGCCCGATCGACGAGCAGGTCACGAGTGCAATGTCACACCCCGCGTCGAAGGTCGAACCGACCAGCCGGATCACCTGGCGCATGGTCGCCTTTTGCAGATGCCCCGCGGCAATCGTGTTCTTTATGGTGCTTTCGTCGACGAAGTGGAGAATCTTCACGTCGGGAATGACGCGCGCGGCGATCTCGTTGAAGATCGGTGCGAGCACGGGCGAATTATGGATGAGACCGAGCGTGGCCATGGTCATTTCCCTCCGGATTTTCTGAAATCGTAGTTCCCGGCACCCACCTCGAAGCTGAGCAGGGTGCCATCGTTTTTGATGTTTCGTGCGGTCTCTAGGCCGGCCCATTCGCAGGCGGGCAGTTCCACCTCGGCAACGGTGTTGGCGGGAATGCTGCATGCGAACCGGGTCAGCCCATTAGCATCGCCGTCAGTCTCACCCGTGATCGTGCCAACGACGGAATCGTAACGCGCACTGACGCGGCCGATCGACGGATACCAAAGCGGGCGGGCAGCGATGCGGCGAAATCCCGGGGCGGCGGGCGCGATGCCGGCAAGGCGGCGGTAGAAAAACCCGACGATCGCACCGAACGCATAGTGGTTGTAGCTGTTCATCGACAGGTCGCCGGTATCGCCGTTCCAGCGTTCCCACATCGTCGTCGCGCCTTGGGCGGGCATATAGCCCCAACTCGGATAGCCGGTCTGGAGCAGCAGGCCTGCGACTTCATCGTGGCACCCGGCGTCGGCGAGGACGTCGAGAATATACGGCGTGCCGAGGAAACCGGTGGAGAGCTTCATGCCCCGCGCACGGATGTCTTTCGCCAGCACTTCGGCAGTGGCGTCCCGGCGATTTTCGGGCGCCAGACCCGTGAACAATGAGAGGACCTGACTGCACTGACTTCCATTGCCGGCGGTGCCATCGGCCGCGACAAACTCGGCGGTGAATGCCTCGCCGATCTTTGCTCGAAGCGCGCGCCATTCGCTCGCATCGCGCCCGGTGGCCTCGGCCATCTCCGCCATCAGTTGGGCGCACCATGCCCAATAGGCGGTCGCGCACAGCACGCGGGGAGTGGTCTCGTCGTCGGGCTTGATGGCGTCGACCGAAAGCCAGTCGCCAAGGTCCAGCCCGCGATCGTTGCGCCAGACGCCATCGGGATTGGTCCGCGCGACATAGGCCATCCAGCCCGCCATCGCGTCCCAGTTCTCGTCGATCGCGGCGGTGTCGCCGTAACGCTGCCAGAGTTGCCACGGCAGGATGATCCCGGCCTCGCTCCACCCGGCGGTAACGACATCGGGGAAGGAAAGGGGCTGCGGCACTACGATCGGATAGGCGCCATCGGGCCTCTGAGCCGCGCGGGCTTCGAGCAGGAAGCGGCGGATGAAGGGATCGACCTCCATGTTAAATGCGGCGGCGTCCATGAAAACCTGGATGTCGCCCATCCACCCCATCCGCTCGTCGCGTTGCGGGCAATCTGTGGGTACGGCGAAGAAGTTCGACCGTTGGCTCCACAGCGCGTTGTCGAAAATCGTCTGGAGCAACGGTGCGTCGTGAAACGTCATCCCGCCGGTCTCACGACAGGCGCTGTGAACGACCACGCCCATGATATCGTCAGGCGTCGGCAAGCCGGGATACCCTTCGACTTCGACATAGCGGAAGCCGTGATAGGTGAAGCTCGGCTCAAAAACTTCTTCACCGGTGCCAGCGAGCGTGAAGCTGTCGGTCGCCTTGGCGAGGCGCAGATTCGAGAGGTCGGCGGTGCCGTCCGGGTTAAGTAGTTCGGCGAACTTTGCGGTGATCGTCGTGCTCGCCGCGCCCTTGGCCCGGATGCGGACCCAGCCGGGGAAGTTCTGGCCGAAATCGAACACGTAACGGCCGGGCAGGGGCTCGCTCATTTTCTTAGCGCGGAGTGTGCCCATGCGCTCCAGCAATGGCGATGTCTGGGCGATGAGGCGCGTGTTCGGGGCTTGGCCTTTCTTCGCTTGGTTCCAACCAGAGGCATCGAAACCTGGCAGGTCCCATCCGGCCTGCTCGCGCCGGGCATCCCGGATTTCACCGTCATAGATTTCGGATTTTGTGATGGCGGACGCAGACAGGCGCCATTCCGGGCCGGTCGTGATCCATTCGCTACCGCCATCGGCATAGTCGATCCGCAACTGTGCACGGAAGCGGCGGGGAGCGGGCCCGAAGCCATATCGCTCGATGCGCCATCCGAACGGGCTCGCGTAAAACCCGTCGCCGACGGTTGCTCCCAGCGTGTTGGCGCCTGGTTGGATCAGTCGGGTGACGTCGTACACCTGATAGAAAACATGGTCCGCCGCGACGCTGATTTCAGGAGCCAGGATCGCGTCGGAGACAGGCTTGCCGTTGATCAGTGCATCGTAAGCACCGAGTGCGGTGGCGTAGAGCCGTGCGGACTTTACGGCCCGGTCGGCGCTGAACTCGGCCCGCAACAGCATCGCCGGTTCGCTGGGTCGGGGATCGTTGTGGACGTTGGCGCCGCTCTGCACCGGTGTCGCCCAGCCGCTCGCAACGAAGTCCGGTTCGGTCCAGCCGGCGGGCGGCGAGGGCATCACGCGGAACGCCTTGCCGACGATCCGCTCGATACTGCCATCGGCGCGATGCAACCGGACCAGCGCCGCGAACGCGCCGCCATCGACTGGGAAGAAACCAACCGTATCGGCCTCTACCAGCGCGCAGACACTGTTGCGGCCGGGTTTCAACTCGCCCGCGTACGGCGCAAGCGTGCCCCAGAAGGGAAGGTAGGTGTCCCAGTCGAAATGCCAGTCGAGCGGCGATTTCGCGCCATTGACCCACACACCGCGCAGATGATCCTTGCCCGCAATTAGTACCTCGGCGCGGATCAAATCGGATGGCGCATCGAAATCGAGGCGGAAGGCGTGCGGACGATCGTCGAGCGCGGTTTCGCTCCAGACCCAATTTACTCCGGCAGCACGATCTGCGGCGGCGAAATCATCCTCTGCCTCGATCCAGTCGGCGTGCCAGTCCGCGGGCGTCAGTAGGCCGGTTTCGAACCAGGCCTGATCGGACTGGGCGCGATTGCCGCCTCCGTCGCGCACCTCGACCGACCACCAGACACGCTGCATGGATGCAAGTTCGGGGCCGCAATAAGGGATGTCGAACGTCGCATCGCTCGCGACTTCGCCGCTGTCCCAGAGCTCGGTGTCATCGGCGTTGGCGCGGATGCGGTAGCTGGTCTGCACCGTGCCGGGCGTGTCGCTTTCGATCCGCCACGAAAGTCGTGGTCGCCGCGCTTCGGTGCCGAGCAGGTCGACACTATGCTCGGTACGCAGATCGACGACACGCATGATTAAAGATCGAGCCCCAGCCGGTAGATGCGGTTGGCGTTGCCCGCGAATAGCGCGGCGCGCTCATCCGCAGACATATCTGCGGTAATCGCGTTATAGGCGTCGAGGTGTTGGTCGAAGCTGCCGAACAATTTGTCGGTCGGAAAATTGCTCGCGAACATCGCTCTATTGTTACCGAACAGGTCGATCGTCTCGAGCACATAAGTCCGGATCTGCTCCACGCTCCACGGACGGAACGCAAAACCCACGCCGGAAATCTTGACCGAGATGTGCGGATGCGCCGCGAGCTGCGCCATACCGGAGCGCCATTCCGCATGACCCTCGGCGCCACACATCATGCCGCTATGGTCGATGATCACCGGGATATCCGGATGCTGCGCAACGATCCCGGCGATGTGCGGGAACTGGCTGGGATAGGCCTGCAGGTCGAAGCTTAGCCCATATTTGCCGAGCAGTTTGTATCCTCGTGCCCAAGCCGGATCGAGTGTGGCATCGCGTTCGCTATAGGTGCGCTTGGGATCCGCGTGCCAGTTGACGATGTGGCGGATGCCACGGACATTCTTGCGCCCGGCATGCGCGGCGAGCAGCGCCTCGACATCGGGATCGCTGAGGTTTGCGAAGCCGATAATTGCGTTCGGCATGCCGCGTGCGTCGGCCATCGACTGGAGCCAGTCGGTCTCCTTAAGCGCATCGTCGGGATGTGCGCCAGCATCGATGTGGACGATGCCACGCACGTCCCAGTTCCCGGCATCGGCGAGATAGTCGTCAAGCCCGTAATTCCTCGCGATCGCCTCTACGCTGCCGTTCGGACCGTCGTCGCTGAACGGCGGCGCGAGCCAGGGGTATCGGACATGGCCCAAATCCCAGAGATGGACGTGCGGATCGACGAAGACCGGGCGCGGCGTCATTTCAGTAGGTGGCCCGTCCGCCCGAAGTATCGAACACCGCGCCGGTCGAGAAGCTCGCCTCCCGGCTTGCGAGGAAACAGATCATCGCGGCATTTTCATCCACGGTGCCGAAGCGCCCGATGGGAATCTTCGACAGCATGAAGTCGATGTGCTCCTGCGTCATCTGGTCGAAGATCGCGGTTTTCACAGCTGCAGGCGTTACGGCGTTGACGGTGATGTTGTCCTTGGATAGCTCTTTTCCGAGCGACTTGGTCAGTCCGATGACGGCAGCCTTCGATGTCGAATAGGCCGATGCGTTGGGGTTGCCTTCCTTGCCGGCGATCGATGCGATGTTGACGATCCGGCCATATCCGTTCGCCTTCATATGCGGGATCACTGCCTTGTCGCAGTAGAAGGTGCCGTTGACGTTGATCGCCATGACCTGTTGCCACGCGTCGGAGGGGTAAGTTTCGACCGTGGTATTCGGCCCGGTGATCCCGGCCGATACGACGAGGATGTCGAGCCGACCAAGCTGGGCAACCACGTCAGCGGCCGCAGCGACCACCTGTGCTTCGTTCGACTGGTCGACGCGTGCGGTGTGCGCGGCAAAGGCACAATCGGCGAGGGCGGCTTCCGAGATATCCCATACGCTGACCAGTGCGCCCTCTGCCGCCATGCGCTCGGCGGTCGCGCGACCGATCCCGGCCGCGCCGCCCGTGACAACCGCGACCTGGCCTTCGAAACGGCCTTTATCGGAGCCGCTCACTTGGCTGCGCTCCACGCAACGAATTCCTGGCGCTGCTCGCCGAGCTTCTCGATGCCGAGTTCGACCACGTCTCCGGCCTTGAGGTACCAGGGCTCCGGCTTTTGGCCGAGGCCGACTCCCGGGGGAGTGCCCGTGGTGATCACGTCACCAGGCAGCAGCTTCATGAACTGCGAGCAATAGGCGACGATCTGCGCAACGGTGAAGATCATCGTCTTGCTGCTGCCATTCTGCATCTTCCTGCCATTGACCGACAGCCACATGCCCAGGTTCTGCGGGTCGCCGACCTCATCGGAAGTGACCATCCACGGGCCGATCGGGCCGAACGTCGGAAACCCCTTGCCCTTGTCCCAGGTCAGGCCGCGCTCGGTCTGCCAGTGGCGTTCGGACACGTCGTTGATGACGCAGTAACCGGCGACATGGTCGAGCGCATCTGCCTCCGTGACGTAGTTTGCTTCGGTGCCGATCACGACGCCAAGTTCGACTTCCCAATCGGTTTTCTTCGAATCCCGGGGGATAGTGACCGGGTCGTTCGGACCCTGGATACAGCTGATCCATTTCTGGAAGACGACGGGTTCCTCGGGCACCGGCAGGTTCGATTCCGCCGCATGGTCGGCAAAGTTGGTGCCGATGGCGATGAACTGGCGAGTGCCGCCTACGCACGCACCATAGCGCACGCCGTCTTCGACCAAAGGCAGCGAGGCGGGGTCGATCCCCGCGAGCTTAGCCAGGCTGGGCTTGGACAGCGCATCGGGACCGATATCGCTGATATGGGCCGACAGGTCACGGATACGGCCGTCGACGTCGATCACGCCGGGCTTTTCGGCGCCGGGGGCGCCATAGCGGCAGAGCTTCATTGGAATTCCTCAGTTCGGGTAGGGACGATGGAGAGCGATGTCGCGGTTCAATTCGACACCGAAACCGGGCTTGTCGAGTTCGCTCGCGCGGATTTTGCCGTTTACTGGCACCGGTTCGCCCAGCAGCTGGGGCGCGAACATCGGCACCACTTCGGTCGGTCCCGGATGCATCATCAGGAACTCGGCGAATGGTGAGTTGTGGCGCGTTATGACGAAGTGATAGCTGTAAACCGACGATCCGTGCGGGACCATCATCACACCCTTACTGTCGGCGTAACTGGCGATCTTAAGAAGCTCGGTCACGCCGCCGCACCAGCCCACGTCGGGCTGGATGATGTCACAGCATTCCATGTCCATCAGCATGCGGAAACCCCAGCGGGTCGCCTCATGCTCGCCGGTCGTGACCAGCAATCCTTTGGGCGCGTTCTTCTTGAGCTGGGCATAGCCCCAGTAATCGTCGGGGCTGAGCGCTTCCTCGATCCATTTTAGACCGCACTCGTCCCACGCTCTGTGCGCAAGACGCGTCGCATAATCTATGTCGAGGCTCATCCAGCAGTCGAGCATCAGCCAGAAATCGTCGCCGCAGCGGCTGCGCATCTCGGCAAGGTCGGCGATGTTCTTGTGCAACCCTTCGATCCCCTCGGCGGGGCCGTGATGGAGCGGCAGCTTGCCGCCGATAAAGCCCAGTTCCTTGGCAATGTCGGGACGTGCGCCGGTCGCGTAGAACTGCAGTTCCTCGCGCACCGCGCCGCCGAGCATGTGATAGACCGGCTCATCGCGCAGCTTGCCGAGCAAGTCCCAGATAGCGAGATCGACGCCAGAGATGGCATTCACCACCAACCCCTTGCGGCCGTAATATTGGGTGGAGAAATACATCTGATCCCAGATCAGCTCGTACTCGGCCGGGCTGCGGCCGATCAGGAACCGGCTGAGGTGTTTTTCGACGATGAAGGCCGCCGGCTCACCACCGGTCGTGACCGCAAAACCGATCGTGCCGTCATCGGCTTCGAGTTCGACGACCAGTGTGCCGAGCACATTGATGCCGAAGCTCTGCCGCGACTGGCGATAGTCCGGATAGCGGGCCATCGGCGTCGAGATGTGATCGTCGATCCAGTGCCCGTCGCCCTGGTCGTGATAGTCCGCACCGCCGCCGCGGACGGTGAACGCGCGGACATGCTTGATCTTTGGCAGACTCACCCGAAACTCCTCATTGAACCCGAGATCCGCGCGCCGCGCGCTCCGCATCGTCGAGCACCAGCACCCAGTCATTGCCGGGGGCGGTGTCGCCCGGCGGATCGAAGCGACGCGTCCCGCTGTTGGCGAAACGCCCAGCATCAGTCGTTTTGCCGTCGCGTGGCGAATACCAACTTGCCCGGAGCTGCTTTCCGGCGATCTTGCCGAGCCGCATCGTAAAAGGAGCGCCGGTGTAGCTATAAGCAAAGGCATAAGCCTTGCCGCGACTGGCCATCACGCGGTCGTAACGGGTGCCGTTATCGACGATCAGGTCCTGGTCCGGCACTCGCTCCAGCATCGGGCGCGCTTCGATCAGCGAACGGACATAGTGCATCTGGTCGGCGCCGGGAGCGCGCGGCGCCTGCATCGCATCCGGCCATGGTATGTCAGCTTCGAAATTCCGGGTGTCGGCCCCCGGCAGGAAAAACTGCATGATGCTGTTTTCGCCATAGGTATGGCCGAACGCTCCGGCCATCACGGCCCACCAGGCGTAACGTCGGGCATCGGCTGCTAGCCAGCGCGGTTGCGGAGCCTTTTCATGCAAGCCGTGCGGGATGTTCTCGTACGACGGTTCCCCGTCGATCGTCGGCTTGGCCGGCAGGCGCACCCAATCCTCAGCGATGTAGCGCCAGTTGTCCTCGCCTTTCGCGTTCAGTCCTTCCTGGGCGTAGGATCGATGCCCCGACTGAAACATGTTGAAGTCGAGCCATTTCGCGTCGTGCCATTGCCAGGATGAATCGGTGCGGCCGATGGGATGAAACGTCATCATCTGTCTGGGTGCGATACCCTTGATGGTGGTTCCGAGCGCGTCCCATACGGCGGTGTTGGCTTCCGAGCGTGTGTCGCCGCCGTTGAGCCAGATGATATTCGGCCGCTTTCCGTAACGCTCCGCGATGAAACGGCCATAGGTCGGCGCGTTCTCGGTGGTCAGCACCTTGTTCATCGCGATGTCGCCCCAGGCGGGCACGAGCGCGAGATACATCCCGAGTTGCTCCGCACGCGACGCAACCCAATCGAGGTGATCCCAAAAATCATATTCGCCAGGCTTGGCTGGGTCGCTGCCGGGGGTCGTGCGTGGCCGTGCCGGGTCGCCGTCGACGAGCGCAGGGCCGGTAGCGGGGCTCGTCATCTTGGGCGTGTGCAGCACCATCACCTGGATGACGTTGAAACCCTGGCGTTTACGCGTCTGAAGATAAGTCTCGGTCTGATCGCGATCGACCCGGCTCAGCAACAGCCAGGCGGTATCGCCCAACCAGAAAAACGGCTTGCCGCCGGCGAGCAGGTAATGGCCGTTGGGAGCGACAGTGAGCTCAGGAGTCTGCGTTGATGCGGGCGTCGCCGCCGCTGCCGCGAGTGCGGTCAGCAGGATCGAGCCGGCTTTCATCCTCAGACGTCCTTCCTTTGAATTCGCGGACGTTTCTGCGTCCACGTTGTGGTCGCTTCATTGTATAATAGTATTAATTAAGTCAAATGTGGTTGTTCGCAAACCAGCTCGCCAGCTGTGGCGGAACAGGACCGCCCGTTGCCCAGTCGAGCAGTTCGACCGTATGGACCACCGGCACGCCGATGCGCGGTCCGATCTGCATCGCACAACCGATATTGCCGGTAGCGATCACATCGGCATCAAGTTGCGCGAGATTGGCTGCCTTCCGGTCGCCGAGCTGCCCGGCGATCTCAGGCTGGAGGATGTTATAGGTTCCCGCCGATCCGCAGCATAAGTGCGCCTCTATCGGAGTCCGCACGGCATATCCGGCCCCAGCCAGCAGGCGCTTGGGCGCATCAGTTACTTTTTGACCGTGCTGCAGCGAACACGCGGAATGGTATGCCACGGTAAGGCCACGCCCGTCACCCGAGGGCAAATCGGCTTCGGCCAGAAACTCGCTGATGTCTTGTGCCAATGCGGAGACACGGGCCGCCTGATCGGCATAGGCCTCGTCATCGCGCAGCATGAAGCCATAATCCTTGATGGTCGTGCCACACCCCGAGGTCGTGACGATGATGGCCGTGAGCCCGCCTGTCTCGATCTCTCGGGTCCAGGCATCGACATTGCGACGCGCCGCCGCACGACCTTCATCCTCGCGGCCCATGTGATGGACGAGTGAGCCGCAACAGCCTTCGCCATTCGCAAAGACAACGTCGTAGCCGGAGCGATTGAGCAGGCGCACTGTTGCGGCCTGGAACTCGGGCCGCAACACGGGTTCGGCGCAGCCCCGAAGCAATGCGACACGACCCTTGGCGCCGGCCACAGACGACGACCGCTGGTTGGCACGCTTGGGCAGGCTGCGCGGAGCCAGCGCCAGCATCGCTGCGAGAGGCTTCAACATGGCGGCCCGAGCGAAAAGGGGGGCAACCGGCCGCGTCAGCTTGGCCGCGGTCAGTGCGAGCCGGAATCGGCCCGGATAGGGCAGCACCCAGGCCAGTATGCTGCGCAACAAACGCTCGTGCCACGGCCGGTCGTAATGGTCGTGGATGTAAGCGCGGGCGTGGTCGACCAGGTGCATGTAGTTCACGCCGGAGGGGCACGTCGTCATACACGACAGGCATGACAGGCAGCGATCCACATGTTTCACGACCTCGGCGCTCGGCTTCCGGTCGTTCTCCAGCATGTCCTTGATCAGGTAGATCCGGCCGCGCGGGCTATCGAGCTCGTCGCCCAGCAGCACGTAGGTAGGGCAGGTCGCCGTGCAGAAACCGCAGTGCACGCACTTGCGGATAACGCCTTCGGACGAGGCCATGGCCGGATCGGCAAGTTGAGCGGGCGAGAATTGCGTCTGCATTAGCTGAACCGTCCCGTCTCGAATACTCTGGCCGGGTCGAATGCGCGGCGCACGCTTTCTTCAAGGGCTGCCACCTGCTTCAGCTGGGGGTGAAGTGCCGATACTGCAGCGCGTGTTGCGGCGTCGGCCCGGATCAGGGTGGCGTGACCGCCCGCCACTTCGGCTGCGCGGCGGATCACCTGCGGATCGGCATTGCTCGCAAGCCACACCAGGCCCCCGGCCCAGTCGAATTGCCATTTTGCATCGGGAACGGTCTCGACGAACGCCGACGCTTTTCCTGGGGAAATAATCGCCCGCCATAGCGGCACGTCGGCAGGCAATGTCGACGCATGACGTGCCGCGTCCCACAATTGGTCACCGCCGGGATAGTGCGAAAGGCCGTCGATCAATCCGGCAAGACGTTTCGCGCGTGCTTCGATCGAATGTGAAAAGCCGTCGAGCCTGAGCGCAGTGACGGCCCCACCATCCCACGACGGTAAATGTGCAGCGGCGGAAACCTCGGCCGCCGATCCGAGCGCCGTCGCCATTGCCGCTACAGCAGCGGCGGGCGAAAGACCTCGCACCACCCATGTCTCCTGTTCCCGCGGTGCTGGCAGGACCTTGAGTGTCAACTCTGTCAACGCAACGATCCGGCCCCAGCTGCCGGTGACCAGCTTAGACAGGTCGTAACCCGTGACGTTTTTGACCACCTTGGCGCCGGCGACGAAGCGTTCGCCGCGTCCCGATACCGCGGTGAATCCCAGCAGGTGATCGCGCGCTCCGCCGCGGCTCAGTCGAGCCGGTCCCGCAATACCGGCCGCAATGATACCGCCGATGGTCGCCTGGCCCGGCTCGCCACCAAGAATGGCGGCGTGATCGAAGGGATCGAATGCGAGCATCTGGCCTTCGCTCGCGACCAGCGCCTGCACTTCCGCAAGCGGCGTTCCGGCGCCGACCGTCAGCACCAGTTCCGGGGGATCATAATCGATGACCCTCGCAAAACCGCGCATGTCGACGACAGTCGCATTGGGTGTAGGCGCGCCGATCGCGTCCTTGCTCCCGCCGCCGCGCAGGCGAACGGGGCCGCCACGCATGACGATGTCGCACAATTCCTCGATGGTTCCCGGACGCAGCATCAGAAGCGCGGAAGCTCGGGGAAGGGCAGTTGCCCGTTATGCACATGCATCCGGCCGAGTTCGGCGCAGCGGTGCAGTTCGGGAAACATCTTGCCGGGGTTGAGTAGAAGTTCGGGATCGAAAGCGCATTTGACTCGCTGTTGATGCGCGAGATCCACGGGCGAAAACATGATCGGCATCAGGTCGCGTTTCTCAACGCCGACGCCGTGTTCGCCCGTCAGGACACCGCCGACCTCGACACACAGCCGCAAGATATCGGCACCGAACGCTTCGGCCCTGTCGAGTTGCCCCGGCTGGTTCGCATCATACAGGATCAGTGGATGAAGATTGCCGTCGCCTGCGTGGAAGACGTTGATCACGCCAAGGCCATGCTGTTCGGACAGGACGCGCATGCGTGCCAGCACGTCGGGCAGTCGGCGACGCGGAATGGTGCCGTCCATGCAGAGATAGTCCGGCGCGAGCCGGCCGGCAGCAGGGAAGGCGGCCTTGCGTCCCGCCCAGAATGCCGCGCGTTCCGCATCGTCGATGGAACTGCGCACCGAAACCGCACCATTGGTCCGCGCGATGCCCTCTACCTCGCCGAGCAGATGATCGCATTCGGCAGCCGGTCCATCCAGTTCGACGATCAGCAATGCCTCGACGTCGAGTGGATAGCCGACCTGTACGAAGGCTTCCGCCGCATGAACCGCGGGTTTGTCCATCATCTCCATACCCGCTGGAATGATCCCGGCGGCAATGACGTCCGCCACGCATTTGCCTGCACCTTCGACAGTGGAAAAACCGATGAGCAGAGCGCGCGCAGTCTCGGGGCGCGGGAGGATGCGCACCGTTACTTCCGTTACCACCCCAAGCAGCCCTTCCGAGCCGACGATCAGTCCCAGGAGATCGAGTCCTTGCGGTTCCATGCCGCGCCCGCCGAAGCGCAACACCTCGCCCTCGATGGTCACGAATTCGACGCCGAGGACGTTGTTCGTTGTCAGGCCGTATTTCAGGCAGTGCACGCCGCCCGAATTCTCGGCAACGTTGCCGCCGATCGTGCATGCGATCTGGCTGGACGGGTCGGGAGCGTAATAGAAACCGGCGTCTTCGACTGCGCGCGTGATCGCGAGGTTGGTGACGCCGGGCTGCACCACGGCAACCCGGTCGGCATAGTCGATGTCGAGGATGCGGTTGAACCGCGCCATGCCCAGCAATACGCCGTCGGCAAGCGGTAATGCCCCGCCCGACAGCGACGTGCCCGCGCCGCGTGGTACGACCTTCACGCGATTGGCATGGCACCAGCGCAGCACTGCCGAAACCTGTTCGACCGTTTGTGGCAGCACGACAACCATCGGCGGCTGGCGATAAGCGGTCAGCGCGTCGGATTCATAAGGACGCAGTGCATCGATATCGTCGATCACGCCTTCGCCTGCCACGATCGCGCGCATTGCGGCAACGATCTCGCTGCGTCGTGCGAGCACGCCGGCATCCGGTTCGGGCATGCAGAGCGACATTACTGCAGGTTCACGAACATTCCGCCGTCGACCAGCAATGCCGCGCCGGTCACATAGGCCGCCATGTCGGAAGCCAGGAAAACGATTGGGCCAGCAAGGTCTTCCGGCATGCCGAGCCGCCCCAGCGGCGTACGCTCTTCCATGTATCTGCGCTTTTCGACATCGGCGAGATCGTCCTTGTTGATCTCTGTCAGGATCGTGCCGGGAAGGACCGAGTTGCAGCGGATGCCATGCTTCCCGAGTGCGATTGCCGCTGACTGCATCAGCGAATGCACGCCGGCCTTGGTCGGGGTGTAGTGGGTCTGGAATTCACCGCCGACGAGCGCCGAGATCGACGATACTGCGACGATCGCGCCGCCGTCGCCTTGCTTGACCATCTGGTTCGCCGCTGCCTGCACCATGTAATAGGCACCGTGAAGATTGACGCGAAACGTGCGGTCGACTGTTTCGACGGGCATGTCGAGGAAAGCGTGGAACGGGCAGATGCCTGCGTTCGATACCATCACATCGACGCGGCCGAACGTATCTACGGCCTTGGTAACGAAATCGGTGGCAGTTTCGGGCAGGGCGACATCGCCTTTAACGGCAAGGCCCTTCTGGCCCAGCGCTTCGATTTCCGCGACGCAGGAGTGCGCCTTGTCGTCGCTCGACGCGTAGTTGATCGCGACGTTCGCGCCGTGCTGCGCGGCACCGATCGCGGCGGCGCGGCCGATGCCGGTAGAGCCGCCGGTCACCAGAACGGTTTTGCCTTCGAGAAGCTTCATTGAACAGTCTCCGCGAGGATCGAGCGGTCGATCGCCGCGATCCGGTTCACCCCGGTCAGCGTCATCGCGACCGTCATTTCCTTGGCGATCAGGTCGAGCAGCGTGTTGACGCCAGCCTCGCCCTGCGCTGCCAGTGCATAGACCCAAGCACGTCCGAGCAGCACGCCTTTCGCACCGAGTGCAAGCATGCGAACGACATCGAGCCCGTTGCGGATGCCCCCGTCCGCGAGCACGGTAAGCTTGTCACCCACCGCATCGGCAATGGCGGGCAGGGCGCGTGCGCTCGACAGCACGCCGTCGAGTTGGCGACCGCCGTGGTTGGACACGACGATACCATTGGCGCCAATTGCTGCAGCTTCGCGCGCATCTTCGGGATCGAGGATACCCTTGATGATCAACGGCCCGTCCCACGCCTGCCGGATCCAGTCGAGATCCTTCCACTGGATCGACGGATCGAAGTTGGCGCCCAGCCAGCCCATATAGTCGTTCAACCCGCTGTTGCTGCCGAGCACCGGCTTCAGGTTGCCGAGCGTATGAGGGCGTCCGCGCAGTCCCACGTCCCAGGCCCAATGCGGTTTCCCCATTGCTTGCAACACGCGGCGCACAGGGGCGTTCGGTCCTGACATGCCTGAATGGGCATCGCGATAGCGCGCTCCGGGTACCGGCATATCGACGGTAAATACCATTGCTTCGGCACCCGCGGCCTTGGCCGTGGCGATCAGGTCTTTCATGAATCCGCGGTCGCGGATCACGTAGAGCTGGAACCAGAATGGGTCGGCCGCTTTCGCGACATCTTCGATCGGACATATCGAGACGGTCGACAGGCAAAGCGGTATGCCGCTACGCCGCGCAGCGCGTGCGGCCTGCAACTCGCCGCGGCGCGCATACATTCCGCTGATTCCCACCGGTCCCAACGCCACCGGCAGGGAAACTTCCCGCCCGAACAGCGTGGTCTTGAGGTCGATCGACGCCACATCTTTCAGCACGCGCTGCCTGAGCGCGACGCCGGAAAGATCGCTCACATTTCTGCGGAGGGTTTGCTCGGCATAGGCTCCACCATCAGCATAGTCGAAAAGGAAGCGCGGCAGACGACGCCGCGCAGCTTCCCGGAAATCGGCTGCGGATGAAATAATCATACTTTTCCTTAGGGCCGATACAGCGCCCAGTCATCACCCGATTTTCAGTATGATGTGAACAATGCCTGCCGCGCGAGGTTGAGCGCGGTAACGGCGTCCTGTGCGTCCTGCGCCTTTTGCATCGCCTCGAAATCGAGCTTGTCGAGCGCACGCTCGACCGCCTTGAGGAAGCCGATCGCGGAGTTCGCTGCCGCCACCGAATCCTCACGGAAGGGGAACTGGTCGAGCTGCCACACGCCTTCCCATTTGTTCTTCTTGAGCGTGTAGAAGAATTCGAACAGTTCGATCGGGTGGACCGATCCGGCGATAAGATCGTCGTCCCAGCTACGCAGATTGTCGTTCACGTCCATGCCGAACAGTCGGCCGTGATCGATCGCAAGCTGCGCCGCGTCGGCAGGACTTTCGCCGCCATAGAGCGAGTGCCCGAAATCGAGCAGGATGCCGACGTTGGGCAGGCCCATTTTTTCGATACCGAGCAATGTCCGGGCGACACTGTCATAGCTCATGTGCACGCGCGGCTCGCGCGGCTTGTATTCGATCACGAATTTCAGGTCGGGGTTCTGGCCGGCAAGTTCGCCGATCCCCTCGACACTCATCTGCCACAGCTTCTTGTGGTCGACCTGGAATGGATAGTCCCATCCGTCCTGGCCCGGCCACAGCTTCACGTAATCCGCGCCGAAACGGCGGACGACATTCGCAGCATCGTTGCACATCTCATTGGCGAGCTTGCGCACGCCCGGGTCCGGGTTGGTGAACGCGCCCTTGGCGAACTGGCGCGTGTAGATTTCGGGCGTGATGCCGATCACCGACAGGTTGTTGCGCTTGAGCGCTTGCTCGACGGTATCGAGCGACAGGCTGGTGTCGGCGAAGGGATAATTGATGTCGACGACCGACAGGTCGTCGACCTGCCCTGCAAGATCGATCATGTCGACCAGTGTGCGTGGCGGACCGTATCCATCGGTCGCGTAACGATCGACATAGGTCGCGAAATGCCAGATGCCGGCGCCATAACGCTGTTTGCTCATCGTTGAATCCTCTTCCAGATTTTTGCCGTTAGGCGATGATGACCTCGACGCCCGCGCTCTCGATGATCGCGCGGTCGGCATCGCGGATTCCCTCGTCGGTGATCAGGATGTGGATCAGGTCCAGGCCGCCCAGCGACGAGAACGACCGCACACCGATCTTGCTCGAATCCGCGACCAGTATGACCTGCTCGGCAGCTCCGATCATCGCGCGCTTCACTGCGATGTCGGAAAGCGCTGGATAGGTCAGGCCCGCATCCGGATCGATCGCGGCGGTCGCCAAGAACAGTTTCTGCACGAACAGGCCGCCGAAATAGTCCGCCGAACGCTCCCCGCTCAGCGAAAGCGTCGGCGCCTTGAAATGGCCGCCGCTCATATGGACGTCGAACCCCGGTTCGGCGCCCAGCATCAGCGCGATGTTGAGCGCATTGGTGATCACCGTCATGTCACGATGACCCAAAATATTGGCCGCCACTTCAGTCGTGGTGGAGCCGGAATCGAGGATGATGGTCTCGCCATCGCCGATCATCGCGGCTGCCCTGCGGCCGATCTTGCGCTTCGCATCCATGTTGTCGAGATGGTGAAGTGCCATCGCGCGCACCTGCTGGCGTACGGATTTCAGATAGGCACCGCCGTGTTCACGGACGATGTGTCCGTCGGATTCGAGCTTTTCCAGATCCTGGCGCACGGTAACTTCCGAAACCGAAAAAGCCTGGGCGAGGTCGCGCACACGGGCGCTTCCTTCTTCCCTGAGCCATTCGAGGATTTTGTTGCGCCGGGCTTCGCCGAGTTCGCGGGTACGGGAAGCCGGTGTTTTCGGGCGGGGCGGGGTGGGGCTGGCGGGCGGCATCGGAGGACTATCCGTGCGGACACGCGCATATAGCAAGTCCGGACCGGTGACTTTTGCCATCGCTGCTCCCAAAGGCCCGCCGCCTCGCATGGTTGCGGTGCCGGGCGGGCTTGTATCGTCGATCTTCGGTTTCTGTCAATTTTGCTTTCAAAGCTTTAGAAACGAAAAAAATCGAAAGTAAAATTGTTGCGCTTGTTTGCGGCATGGTTTATCTAATGTGTCAGGAGAGGGCATAAATGGACAATCTGAAACGGCGTCCGTCGGGCGGCGATGCATATGTAAATCCGCTGGAATCGCGCGTTTTGCATGTGCGGGAACGCGCCAACTGGATGCGCCGCCGACTCCTGAAAATGATCGTCGATGCGGGTCAGGGCCACCCCGGGGGCGATCTTTCGGCTACCGATATCCTTTCTGCTCTCTATTTCGATATTCTGCGAATTGACAGTTCCTCCCCTGCCGCTCCGGACCGCGACCGTTTCGTGATGTCCAAAGGGCATTGTACCGGCGCGCTTTATTCGGCGCTGGCCGGAGCGGGTTTTTTTCCGGAGGCGGAGCTCGAAACCTATCTCAAGCCCGAGTCGCGGCTCAACGGCCATCCGAACCGGATGTATCTGCCGGGCGTCGAAACCAACACAGGGCCGCTTGGGCATGGCCTGCCCGTGGCCGTCGGAATCGCCATTGCTGGGCAGATCGACAAGGCGGACTATCGCGTCTTCGCCCTGACCGGCGATGGCGAGTTGCAGGAAGGCAGCATGTGGGAAGCCGCTATGCTTGCCGGTCATCGCGGACTCGGAAACCTCACCGTGATCGTCGATCGCAACCGATTGCAACAGGGCGCGGGAACCGAGGACACCAATTCGCTCGAGCCGCTTGCTGACAAGTGGCGCGCGTTCGGTTGGGATGTGGTCGGGGTTTCCGGGCATGACCATCGTGCCTTGCTAGAAACCTTCGACGCTGCCGCCGAACCTCGCGACCGTCCACGCTGCATCATTGCCGATACCATCAAGGGTAAAGGCGTGAGCTTCATGGAAAATCAGGCGGGATGGCATCATGGCGTCCCCAATCCCGAGCAATTCGCGCAGGCGCTCTCGGAACTCGATGCGGAGATGAAATAGTGGCCGCCGCAACCATCCCTGCCGAGGGCATGTTCGATTGCCGCGACGCCTATGTCGCCGCTGTCGAGGCGCTCGCCGCGAACGACGGCCGTATCGTCGCCGTGGTGAACGATTCCGTCGGCTCGTCGAAGCTCGGCAAGTTCCGTGACCGTTTTCCCGAGCGCCTGGTCAATGTCGGTATTGCCGAACAGAATATGGTCGGTGTCGGTGCGGGCCTGGCCAACGGCGGTAAAATTCCTTTCGTCAGCGGCGCCGGATGTTTTCTGACCGCGCGGGCGATGGAGCAGATCAAGGTCGATTGCGCCTATAGCCAGGCCAATGTGAAGCTTTGCGGCATTTCGAGCGGCGTCGCCTACGGCGAACTGGGCGCGACGCACCACAGCATCGAAGACATCGCTTGGCTGCGTGCGATCGACAAGCTGACCGTGATCGTCCCGTCCGACCCGTGGGAGACGACCGAAGCGATCAAGGCTGCGGCCGCTCACGACGGGCCGGTCTACATCCGCATCAGCCGTATGCCGGTCCCGGCAATCGAACGAAAAGAGCAGACGTTCTCGATCGGGAAGGCCGAAACACTGCGCGATGGCAACGACGTCGCAATTATCGCGAACGGAACCCTGGTCCATCGCGCGATTGCTGCTGCGGACGCACTCAAGGCGGAGGGGATTTCTGCAAAGGTCATCAACATGGCGACAGTCTCGCCGGTGGATGAAGCTGCAATCGCTGCAGCGGCAGCGACAGGCGTGATCGTGACCGCCGAAGAGGGGCTCGCGAAGGGCGGCCTTGGTGGTGCCGTCGCCGAATTTTGTGCGCAGCATGCGCCCGTTCGCATGCGGATGATCGGCTTTCCCGGCTTCCTGCCGACCGGTTCGGCGAAATGGCTGATGGAGCATTTCGGTCTGACGGCCGATGGCATTGCAACCGCCGCGCGTGAGCTGCTCGGCAAGGATGCGACCGCATGACGGACCAGGTCATCCTCGCGATCGATCAGGGGACGACCAATACCAAGGCCCTGCTCGTGCGGGACGACGGCACGGTCGTACTCTCGCGGTCGCGCGCCATGCGCGTCGATTATCCGCGACCCGGCTGGGCCGAGCAGTCGGCATCGGACATATGGGAAGCCGTTGCAGGCCTGATTGCCGAACTCGAGGCTGCGGCGCCCCGGACTCAGGTCCGGGCTCTCGCCATCGCAAACCAACGTGAAACGGTCGTCCTTTGGGATGCGAAAACCGGCAAGCCGCTCGGCCCTGCAGTCATCTGGCAATGCCAGCGCTCGGCCGATCGCTGTGCGGCATTGCGGGAAGCGGGGCATGAGGCGGAGGTCATCGAGCGTTGCGGGCTGGGGCTCGATCCCCTGTTTCCAGCGGCCAAGATCGCATGGCTGCTCGACTCCGTCCCCGATGGCCGTGACCGCGCCGGGCGCGGCGAATTACGGTGCGGCACCATCGACAGCTGGCTGCTCTGGAACCTGACAGGTGGTGCGGTTCACGCGACGGATCACGGCAATGCTTCGCGCACGCAACTGTTCAACCTATCGACGCTCGACTGGGATCCCGAACTGGCTCGCCTGTTCGACGTGCCGCTTTCGCTCCTTCCTAACATCAAAAGCTCGGACAGCTGTTTCGGTACGGTCGCGTCGGGACTGACTGCACTGCCCGAAGGGACGCCGATCCATGCGATGCTCGGCGACAGCCATGCGGCGCTGTTCGCGCACGGCATTTCGGCGCCGGGCAGGGTCAAGGCGACGATCGGCACAGGCAGTTCGTTGATGGCTGCGACGGAAGAGCGTGTCCGGTCTTCGCATGGCTTGTCGAGCACTATCGCCTGGAGCCGCAGCGGTCGCGCGCAACATGCGCTAGAAGGCAATATTTCCGTGTCGGGGCATGCTGCAGCATTCGCCATCGCGCTGCTCGGCCTGTCGGATGAAGCGGCGCTGAGCGAGCTGGCCGCAAGCGTTTCAGATGCCGGTGGCGTGGTCTTCGTGCCTGCTCTGGGGGGACTTGGCGCCCCGCACTGGTGCGTCGAGGCGCGTGGCACGATTTCGGGTATGTCGCTCTCGACCAAGCCGGCCCACGTCGCGCGTGCGGCCCTGGAAGCGATCGCGCTCCAGATCGGCGATGTTCTTGCCGCACTCGAAGCGGATCTGGGTACGGCGCTTGCCGAATTGTCGGTGGATGGCGGCGCCGCCCGAAACGATTTCCTGATGCAGTTGCTGGCGGATTTGAGCGATCACCCGATCGTACGTCCCGTCATTGCCGAAGCCAGCGCCCTTGGTGCGGCCCGCATGGCGCTTGCCGCACTCGGAATTGCTGATTGGCGCGCGACATCCGCGGAATCGCAACGGTTTACGCCGGCGCTGCCGGCCGATCGCAGGGAAGAAATCGTGCAGCGGTGGCGCGCCGCGGTTCGCAACGCGGTGCGCGCTGCAAAGGAGACGTGAGGACCGGAACTTCGACCGGGGAGCGTGGGTGAAAGTTCAGAATACAAACGAGGGAGAGGGAAAATGATTTTCGATCAAATACAACGCCGCAGGGTGCGGAAGATTTCGCAGGGACTGCTTCTCGCGAGCGCCAGTCTGACGACGCTGGTCGCAGCACCTGCATTTGCGCAAACGAAACCTGCAGACGACACCTCCGCAGCTGCGGACATCGTCGTCACGGGCAGCCGCATCAAGAGCCTGACGCTGACGTCGCCGTCGCCGCTTCAGGCTGTGACGTCCGAGAGCATCGAGAACGCCGGTGCGACGAACGTTCAGCAAGTGCTTGCGCAGATCCCGGCAGTGGGCGTGCCGAGCCAGACGCGCGTCGGCAACGCCGGTGACACCAATCCGGGCTTGTCCACGGTCAACTTACGCAACTTGGGCACCGACCGCACCCTGGTGCTGATCGATGGCCGTCGTACCGTCGCCGGCATTCCCGGCACGGCCCAGGTGGACCTTTCGATGATCCCGGCATCGTTCGTCGAACGCGTCGACGTGCTGACGGGCGGCGCTTCCGCCGTCTATGGCTCGGACGCCATCGCCGGTGTCGTGAACTTCATTTACAAGAAGAATTTCCAGGGCTTCCAGGGGAATATCCAGGGCGGCGAATCGGAACTCGGCGACGACCAGCGCTGGTCGATCAACGGAACGTTCGGGCAGAACTTTGCCGACGATCGTGGCAACGTGATGGTTTACGCGGGATACAATCACGAAGGGAATGTTCCCAACTACAAGCGTGAGCGTACCGCGAGCGGCTACAGCAGCCTCGGAAACCTGCTGCGTGTCGGCGGCAACAGCGATGCCAACCTGACGGCAGCGCAAAACCTGTTCAACCGCTACTATTCGCCATCGAATGTCGGTTCGGGCGGTACGTTCAACTTCGGCGGCGTGGGCAGCCGGCTTATCCTGCCGGACGGGTCGCTGGACGTATTCCCGTCTTTGACGGCGGCGAACATCACCGATGCGGCGACCTTGGCCAAGGTCGCCAAATACGGGTATAATGCCGCCGCGGTCGGCCAGCAGGCATCGCCTTCGGACCAGTTCACGGTCGCCACGCGCATCAATTTCGATGTGACAGAAAACCTGAACCTGTTCGCTGAATCGACATACTCGAACTACCGCACTGTCGGTAAGCGCGAAGCGTCGCCGATGCGTACGGACAGTGCGCTGGGTGCGTTCACGGGAAGCAACGGCTTCTTCCCGATCCAGTTCCAGGTGGTGAACCCCAACAACCCGGCGGATGTGCGGATCCTCAACAACCCGCTCGTCCCGACGGCGGTATTCAACGCTGCGGACAACCGCTTCGCCAACGACACATTCGCGTCGAAGGACATCAGCTTCCTGATCCGGACGACCGGCTTTGGTGACGGCACGCGCAGCACACCGACCGAGCGCGACAATTTCCGCGTTGCGGCCGGTGGTACCTACAAGCTGGGAGGCGACTGGTCGGCCGACTTCTATTATCAGTATGGCTTCACCAAGCAGCGCCAGGGGATGACGGGTCTTGCTGATCTCAACCGCCTCGTTCAGGCGGTGCAGGTCATTCCCGACGTGTTCGATTACAACCGGAACGGCAACACGACCGAGGCGATCTGCGTCGATGCGACCGCACGTTCGCAGGGCTGCGTACCGATCAACATCTATGGCCTGAATGCGGACGGTTCGAGCAAGATCTCGAAGGAAGCAGCAGCTTACCTGATGACCGATCTGAGCCGTTATTCGAAGCAGGTCATGCAGACAGCGTCGGTGAACGTCGGCGGGCCGATCTTCAACCTTCCGGCCGGCCCCGTTCAGATTTCGGTCGGTGCGGAATGGCGTGAGGAAGACAGCAACGAGGATTTCGATCCGCTGACCAACACCGCGCGAAACGGTTATGTCCAGTTGCTCGACACCTTCGGCAGCTTCAATGTGAAGGAAGCATATGGCGAAGTCGTGGTGCCGCTCATCCACAACACGCCTCTCATCCACAACCTGACATTGCGTGGTGCCGCTCGCCTGTCGGATTATTCGACCGTCGGCAGCTTCTGGGCCTGGAACGTCGGTGGAGAATGGTCACCGGTCGAGGACATCCGCTTCCGCGCTGTCTATGCCCATGCGGTGCGCGCACCGAATATCGGTGAACTCTATGCAGCCGCCGCTGCCGGTATCATCACCATCACCGATCCCTGTCAGGGCGTAACCCTGGCGGCGACGAGTGCGACGGCCGTGAACTGCCGAAAAGATCCGGGCATCCTTGCAAACATTGCCGCCAACGGCTCGGTGGTGCTCACGTCGTCGGATACTGCGGGCGTCGGCAGCATCACGGCGGCCAATCCGAACATCAAGCAAGAGACCGGCAAGACGCTGACGTTGGGAGCGGTGATCAATCCGCGCTCGATCAATGCGCTTCGCGACTTCACATTCTCGGTGGACTATTTCGACATCGAGCTCGAAGGCGCGATTAACCGTCTGGCCGCGGCGACAGTGCTGAACAAATGCTATGTCAGCGGACTGTCCGATTTCTGCCAGTTCGTGACCCGGCGTCAGTCACCATCGGGCGCGTTCAGCGTCGGTTCGGTCGAACAGGTCGTTCGCGGCCTCGTCAACAGCGGCGGTTCGTTCACCCGCGGTCTTGACTTCACGATCAACTATTCGCCGCGGTTGTTTGGTGGACAAGCCAACTTCCACGCCAGTTGGACGCACCTGCTCAAGCAGGGAATCGTTCCGCTGACCGGCGATGCCTATGACAACCAGATGGGCGAAATCGGCACGCCGCAGGACTCGGCCACCGCCCAGATCAGCTGGGACAACGACACTTTCGGGTTCACCCTGAACACGCAATATGTCGGGCAGCAGGAGTTCGATTACGAAAATTACCAGGTGAACTTCCGCCTTGCCGACGGCTCGCTGCCCGACCGCAAGTATTTCACCATCGGATCGAAAATCTACAACGACCTGCAGGTCCGCTACAAAGGCATCCAGAACATCGAGCTCTATGCCGGCGTGAACAACCTGTTCGACGTCCAGCAGCCGCCACTGTGGGCCGGAACGCCCAACGGCAGCCCGAACTCGATCTGGGATATCATCGGCCGCCGCTACTACGCCGGTGCTCGTGTGAAGTTCTAAGACACCTTACGAAGTTACCTCCAGACTGGGGCGGCGCGGTGCGCCGCCCCTATTTTTTTGTCCGGTGCGTATTGCTGGGCAGAGGAATGCAGAAGACGAACGGCAAGCCTGAGATGTGTCGTTGGCCAAGCTGTCGATCGGTAGCCAAGAGGTTGGGGAGCTTGCGCGAACGCAAACGCAGAACGTCGATGCTGTGCGGGACAAATGACGACGCAGGCCGATCTTCGCGCTGCGGCAAAGATCGGCCTGCGTATGCTGGGCTGTACTACCAGTCCGGCAGTACCAACCCTTTCAGCTTTCGAACTTGGCTTCGAGTTCTTCTAAGGAACGGCCCTCGTTCCGAGGCGCGCCGATAAAGCCGATCAATCCGCTGACCACCAGGAAGCCCGTCAGGATCCACGCCAGCGTCGTAAAGCCCGTCGCCGTAAGCGCGGGTACGAAAAAGCTGAACACGCCCAACGAGACGCGGACAACCGCGAACATCAGGCCTTGCGCCGTCGAGCGCAGCAGCGTCGGGAACATCTCGGCCGACCAGAGTTGGAAAAAGCTCTGTGCGCCGAAGCCGCCGCCGACCGACATCAGGAAGACGTGCAGGATGGCGAGCGGCAGGGTCAGCGGGAAGAGCGCCAGCAGCGACATCCCGATCACTTGGATAACCGCAGAGATCAGGAAAAGCAGGCGCTGGTTCACCCGATCGGAAAACCGCATGAAGATGAAGAAGATCGAACCCATGCCAAGGATGAAGCTGAGGGTCTGCACCATCACGGCCATGAACTGGCTCTGATTGCCGACGGTACGCAGGATGTAGGGGAAGAAAAATCCGTTGGTGCCCGCCCACAGGTTCCAGACGCCGTACATGCCGATCAGGAAGGCCATCGACTGGATGTGCCGCCATGTGAACAGGTCGGAGAGTTTTGCGCGTTGCTGACTGGCCGCAGGCTGGGTCTGCGCATCCAGCCAGCGCTGCGATTCATGCATTCGCGAGCGCAGGAACGTCAGACCGATCGCGAGGATCGCAAGGTGCGCGAACACGATCCGCGCGCCCAAGAGGCCGAGAGGTGAAAGCACGAGGAACATCAGCAAGACGACGACCGGCCCCAGGTACCATAGCACCTGTGCGACGCCGCTGTGCTTGCCGCGTGCGCCGTCGGGCGCCTGTTCGGCGATCAGCGACCAGGATGCCGGAATATCTGCGCCGACCGCCAGTCCGACGAGGAAGAAGCCGACCACGACCATCCATGCGTTTAGCGAAAAGACCAGCCACAGCATGCCGAACGCGTAAAACAGCATGTCGTACTGGTAGATCTTTTTGCGGCCGAACACGTCGCACAGCCGCCCGCCGATCAGCGCGCCGACCCCGGCGGACACCGCATTAGGACCGAAGGCGGCGAGGATGCCGACAAGGCTGTTGCTGAGCTTATAGGCCTCTACCCACAGCGCGAGCGCAGCGGAGCCGGCAACGATCGATCCTGCATCGATATAGTTGGCGAGACCGGCAAGAATCGTGTCCCGCCATCCCTCGTTGCCTTCGCTTCGCGTAGCAGCGTTCCCCATCGACATTCCCTCTCACATAGGCATATGATAATATTATTGAGCAGGTGTAGCAGGCGTCGATTGGTCGGGGCAAGTGCCGACGTCCGGTTACGAACACGCATATGCCAGCACGCAAATAATCTCGCCATTTGAGGGAGAGTGGCATGCCGATTTCACGACGGACAGTGTTGGCCAATGTCCTTGCGCTCGGCGCGGCAACCGCCGCCGAACCGCTTTCCGCAGCGTCGCGCAAAGCGACGCGACCAACGCATGTCGAGCGCTGGGGCGTGCATGAAGTCGCACTCGATGGGCCGACGGCGGGCAATCCGTTCATCGACGTCTCGATCGCCGCGACTTTCACGAATGCTGCAGGCCGGAAAGTACGTGTCCCGGGATTTTATGATGGCGAGGGCGTCTATCGCATCCGTTTCAGTCCGCCCGATATCGGACAATGGCGCTGGACCAGCGAAAGCAATGTCGCCTTGCTGCAGGGGCAGACAGGCAGTTTCGATGTCGTAACGCCCGGGCTAGGTAATCACGGCCCGATACGCGTGACCAAGGACGGCTATCATTTCGAATATGCCGACGGCGCGCCGTTTCGCCAGATCGGCACGACATGCTATTCTTGGGCATTGCAGTCCGACGCGCGTTGCGCGGAGACGCTGGCGACGCTGAAGGGCGCGCCGTTTAACAAATTGCGAATGCTGGTTTTTCCGAACGTGGAATCGGTTGCGACCAATCCCTTCCAACGCACCGGTGACGGCCCGCGCGAGTGGGATGCGGCACGGTTCGATCCGGCCTATTTTCGCCGGTACGAAGATCGCATCGTCCGGCTGGGCGCGCTCGGCATCGAGGCGGACGTGATCCTTTTCCATCCCTATGACGAGAAGCGCGGCTATTCGGACATGACGCGCGCCGATGATGAGCGCTACCTGCGCTATGTTACGGCGCGTTTCGGGGCTTATCGCAATGTCTGGTGGTCGATGGCGAATGAATATGACGCTATCAAAACCAAGGCGATGGACGATTGGGACCATCTGTTTCAGGTCCTGGTCGGGGCCGATCCGCATGACCGGCTCAGGTCCATCCACCAGATCAACACCTATTACGATCACCGGAAGCCGTGGATCACCCATGCCAGCGTCCAGAACGGGGTCGCCGTCCTTGATGATGTGCGGGCCCAGCTTCATCGCGCCTTCGCGCTGAAACCGGTCATTTTCGACGAAGTGGTTTACGAGGGGAATTCCACCAAACGCTGGGGATCGCTCACGGGCCCGGAAATGGTCGAACGTTTCTGGTTCGGGCTGATCGGCGGTACCTATGTCGGGCATAGCGAGACGTACAATGCGGATCGCAACGCAGATTATTCCTGGCTGGGGCAGGGTGGCAAGCTCGCCGGTAGCAGTGCCCCTCGTCTCGCGTTCCTGCGCAAGGTCATGGAGGATGGTCCGACGCCGGGGATCGAGCCGATCCAGCCTTGGTGGGGATATCACCTCGGCGGCAAGGCCGACGCCTATTATCTACGCTATTTCGGATCAGACACGCCGACCGAATGGGAGGTTGCGCTCCCCGGCCGCGGGACAGAAGCGCTGCAAAGCTATCGCGCCGACATCATCGACACCTGGAACATGACGGTCACGCCGGTCGCCGGAAAATTCACCATGGCGCGTAAGAACGATTATGATGTGCATGACCCGAGCCGCCCAAAGCTGGCGCTACCGGGAAAACCCTGGATCGCCGTCCGCCTCGTACGCGTCTGAAAGTTGGCAAGATTATCCGCACCGGTGTTGGTAAGCAGCGCGTTGTGATGGAAGTGGTGCCGGCTAGAGGGATCGAACCCCTGACCCCCTGATTACAAAGCATTAGCCCTCGGCTGGAATCAAGGGCCGTTCCGACATGTTCGCGGTTTGAACGCGGTTGCCTTCACGACTGGGGCAGGGGGCGTGTCGGAATGCGAAAGGGCGGGGTGCGGGCTTTGACCGCGCTCCTTGCTCTCGGCGTGTGGGTGCCAATCCTCGACGGTGATCCAATTGCCGCGTCGATCTACGACGCGCATTACGCGAGCGAGCGGAGCCGGGAACGCCGGCGTGAGCGCGGCACGCTGCTGATCATGGGACCGGGGCAGAAGTTACTGCTCGCAACACCGTGCCGCCGCGCTCTCTTCGCCTGGCGCAAGTTCATTGACGACACCGGGCAACGGGGAGTGAATTGCGCGGTGTTCGCCAACCATGGCGCGGGGCGATCGAGCGACCTGATCCGCGCAGCTGATGCGATCGCCGACGCTCGTTGGCCCGGCGAGCGCCATTACACCTACGTCCACCCCGCGCGCGTCAGCGCTAACCCGGGTTACTGCTTCAAGATGGCCGGCTGGCGGTTTCACGGTCGCACGAAGAGCCGCGGGCTTCACATCCTCGAGCGTGCTGCAGCATGACGGTCACGATCCTCATCGGTGACGTTCTGCAGCAACTGCGTCAGATGCCCGACCAGTCGGTCGACTGCGTCGTCACCAGCCCTCCCTACTGGGGGCTGCGGAAATACATCGAGGACGATGCGCCGGAGAAGAAGTTTGAGATCGGCCTCGAACCGACGCTCGGCGAACACTTGGCCGTCATCGTTGGAGTGTTCCGTGAGGTCCGCCGCGTGCTCAAGGCGCACGGGACGGTCTGGCTCAACTACGGCGACTGCTACGCCGCGCAGCCGAACGGAAAGTCAGCTGCTGCGTACAAGGCCGACGGACCTGACGATCGCACCTTCCGCGATAAGCCTTTCTCGACGGTCGGTCCGATCTACAATCCTGGACATCCGAACCGAGCGAACAGGGTAGGCAATGTCGGAGGCTATTCGAAGAAGGGTGTCGCGCCATCCAAGGGACGCATCGAGGCGGGCGGATTCCTGAAGCCGAAAGATCTGTGCATGATCCCCAACCGGCTGGCGATCGCGCTCCAGGACGACGGCTGGTACGTCCGCTCCGAGATCATCTGGCACAAGCCGAACCCGATGCCGGAATCGGTCTATGATCGCCCGACGTCCGCGCACGAGAAGATCTGGCTGCTCAGCAAAGGCGAGGACTATTTCTACAACCACGGGGCGATCCGCGAGCCGGTAACGGGCGGTACCCATGCCCGTCGGCCGGGACCAAATTCTCGGCAGCATGTCGATCGGGTTCCAGCATCTCGCAAGGTGAAGGTACCCGGCGGCTGGGACGTTGAGCCAGGCACGCATGGAAATATCCACAAGCGCGGACGAACATCAGCGACATACATTGAGCAAAAAGGCAAAACCGTCGAGCCAGGGAAGGGCATCAAGAACAACTCGAGCTTCGATGCGGCGCTCGGCAATCACACCGGCGACACTCGCAACGCCCGCAACGTCTGGACTATCGCTCCAAAGGCTTTCCGCGAGGCGCACTTCGCTACGTTCCCGCCCGCCCTGGCTGAGCGGTGCATCAAGGCAGGCGTGCCGACGTCGGTGTGCGGTTATTGCGGCGCCGTCGAAGGATGCGGCGGCATTTGCCAGACCTTCGATCGCAAGCCCGGCCTGGTGCTTGATCCCTTCGGCGGCGCTGGCACCGTCGGTCTCGTTGCCGAGAAGCTGGGCCTCGATTCGATCCTGATCGAGCTGAGCCCGGAATATGCCGAGATCGCCCGCCGGCGGATCTTCGGCGTCGCGGGCAACGACATCACGAAATTCGACGCGGAGGCCGCATGAGCACCGAGGATTCGAGGATAATGGAACATTCAGCACTTATCGGCCTCGAAGCTGGGGTTTCTGACCAGTCGTTCGGGAAAATCGAGCAAGTCCCGTCAGAGCGGAATGGCGAAAGCGGGAAAACCGGAGGCACGTTTTCCGGTCGGTTGAGGGCTGCGCGAAAAGCATCCGGCCTGACGTTCGGAGGGCTGGCCGAGAAGGCAGGTATCTCGAAGACGCACGTCTGGGAACTGTGCCGCGGCAGGGTCAACAATCCAACCATTTCGCTCACTGAAAAGCTGGCCGATGCGCTCGACTGTGACGCCGCATGGCTTGCCGGTTGGGGCGAGAACGAAGCCCTAGAGCGCGCTCTTGATCGCATGGGCTGGCCGGAAATCCATGCCTTCCAGCGTGAACTGGCGCGCGGGCAGGACGTCTACGAGGACGCTGGCGGATACTTCATGCGGGCGATCAAGGCGTTGTTCGGCCTGCCCGGCAAAGACCCTGTCGTGACGTACCGCGAGGCTGCGCGTGCGATGATTGCTCAAGCTAACGGCGGTGCCGCATGATCCGCCTCATCCTCTGGCTGTTCGGCAAGCCTCGCCCTGCAAAGCCGCTGTCCGCAGATGCTTATGTCATCCTGAAGGACGGTTGTTACTACCGGCCAAACGCAGCCGGTTACACAACCGAACTTGCCAAGGCGGGACGATATACGCTCGCCGAAGCAATCGCGCATTCGCATCCCAACGGCCCTGATGGTCCGCGCGACGGCATTAGTTATGAGTGGGATACTCGCATCGGTGACGAGCGCGGGGTGAGCGGTACCGGAACTAGCCTGCAGCCCGATTGGAAACGCGATTTCGAGGCGATGGAGCACCGCGCCCGCGAGTTGTCGAAGGTCATCGTGCAGCACCTTGGCGGCGGGTCAGAATGGTTCTCGCGAGTCGGCGATGAGTTTTACGCAGATCCTGAAATCATCCGCGCCGAACTCCAGCGGCGCAAGAGTGACGCTTTCATCACAAAACGCGCGCTGTTCCGCGAGCGCCAAGAGCGCAGGAAGGACAACATATGACTGGGCCTATGGGGCCGCGCGACCTCGCGGCGTTGGCAATGCTGATGGGCGGTCCCGGTTTTAGCACACCAATGTCGCGCGAATTCGACCGGCTCACCGACCGTCTGACCTATCTGCATGACGATGACATGCGCGCGGAGTTGCGTGAGCTGCGCGCGATGCTGGCCAAACGCGAGCCGAAACCCGCCAAGCCGAAACGCAAAGCCCCAAAGGTCCAGCGTCGTCGTGCTGCGAACAAAGCTGCTGCCAAAGCCAGAAAGAGGAACCGCGCATGATCCGCCTCATCCACTGGCTGTTCGGCAAGCCTCGCCCTGCAAAGCCGCATAGCTCCCGCCTCTGTGACAAGTGCAAAGAATTCGCCCTGCCTGGCAAGACCGTCTGTGCGGAGTGTGGAGAGTGAGCCACTGGGAGCGCTCCGGCCGATCTGATCAGTGGTACACGCCCAAGTACGTGTTCGATGCACTCGGCTGCACGTTCTACATGGACGTTGCCGCGCCACACTTGATCCCGTCGTACATCGGCGACCTGCTAACTCGGCGCGACGGTCCGCGATGGCTGTGGAAAGACAGCCTCGAGAGCGATTGGTTGGGCTTTGTCTGGATGAACCCGCCCTACGGCGGCCGCAATTCCCTAACCGCTTGGCTCGATAAGTTCGTCGGCCACGGGAACGGTATCGCACTGGTCCCTGATCGAACGTCGGCACCGTGGTTCCGCGCCGCCTTTCCCGCGATGGACGCCGTCATGTTCACGCCCAAGATCCGGTTTCTTCGACCGGATGGCAGCGAGGGTAAGTCACCGTCGAACGGGTCCGCTCTGATGGCCATCGGCGAACACGGCGTGGCTGCTCTGCACAACGCCGCCCGCAACGGGCTGGGCATTCTCGCGACCCCGATCAGCGCCAGGAGGGCACCATGACCTCAGCAAAACCCGCTCGGGTAAGTGACGAGGGCGCGCAGATCGTGGCCTGGCTGCGGGATGACGCTATCAAACAACGGAGCGATCTGCGGGGCCTTCACGCACGCAAGATGCTGACCACAGCGCAGACCATCGAATGGGAAGCGCAGATCGAATTGAAGGCGGCGCTCGCGGACGCAATCGAACGTGGCGATCACATTCCTTGCCCAGCAAGGTCAGTCGGAGAAATTGCATGACGTGGCAGCCGATCGAGACTGCGCCGAAGGACGGTCGCATACTGGCATACATGCCCAACCGCATCGATGGCGGCGCGCCTTATATCGCCGTGATCTGGTGGGACGATGAGTTCCGCACGGACGACTGGGACTATGAGCGCGATGAACTGACGTACATCGGCGCGTGGTCTGCCGGCCGTGTCGGCTCGTTCAATTACGAAGAATACGCGGAGGAGCATCCTTCCCATTGGATGCCTCTGCCAGCCGCACCGGAATCCGCATCATGACCGCTCGGGTAAGTCCGGAGCCTTCGGGAACGGGGGGTGTGGCGCGCGAACGATTCCCATGGCCTGAAAACTGCGGCCCGTATTGCCGCGGTTTCGACCTCATCAGCGGCACCTGCTCCCACCATTGGACCGAAGTCGACCAGATCGTCGAGCGGGTGACCAGCGCCTTCAAACGCGACGTAGCGGCAATTCTCAGGAGCGACCGATGACATACACCGATCTGATTACCGGCAAGCCGCTTGAACCTTGGGCAGAGCAGGCGATGAACGCAGCATCGAGCAACCGGCTTCGTGCGCTGGCAAAGGCGCTCGATTGCGATGTTGCTGACGTCGAGGAAGTGCTGGCCGAGATCATTGCCGACAGCATCGATATGGACTGGAATTCCAGCGTCGGTGCGGCGGCAATCGTCAGCAAAGTTGCCGTTCCCGCTTCTTCCGCCCCCGTCCAGCAAAGATGATTGGAGAGATTGTGTGAGCATCCATGAAAAACGAGAGGATACGATGTTCCTCGACGCCACTGGTGAAATGATCAGGCTGGGCGACCTCGTTCGCGCCAAGCTGACGATCAACCAGCACGTGCACGGCGACTGGGCCGATTATCGCATCCGCAAGGCTCCCGGCGGCTATCTGCTGTCGTACCATCGGTCGGAGAAGGGGCAGGTTTTGCCCGAAGGCTACACCGGCGGCTTCATGGCCGACTGTCTGCCTGACGACGATGAGCGCGATAACAAATCGCTCGTGTTCGCCACTGTGCCGATACCCGTCAGCGGCTGGCTCATTGTCGAAGAGTGCGCGCAGTCATGACCCCTCCCCCAAAGCCCCATCCCTCTCGGCTATGCGATAACGGTCGCTCTCCTGAAATCTGCGCTCATTGCAAGCAGGAAATCCCACCAGTGGGGCAGCGGGCTGGCTTTTGCATCTGCGACGGCGCGTGGGCGGAATGGACGCATTATTGTTTCGGCGACGGAAGTTCTGCCCGCCTCACCCAACCCTTATCGCCATCGAACATACAGAAGAAGGAGGATGACTGTGGATAATGCTTCTGGGCGCGTTCCTTCGGAACCGGGTGCTACTCGCTTCGCTCCCCGAGCCGGGCAAGCCGTCTCGGCCCATTCGGGTGACGCCCCCTCGCGCAGCTGGATTTGGGATCACGCGCGCTTGATCGGAAAGGCACTTATCAACGTGGCACCAGATGATCTTTCAATCGCATTTTCCGGAAGCGCTGCGGCCACGACATCCGAACATTCGCTCGTGGTGACCTGCACGATACACAACCGCTTCGAAGCCGAAGCCGTGCGCGAGATTATCAATCATCTGAGCCAGCACTGGTTGAGTGCGCACCGTGAGATGGTGCGGGGTGATATTATGCCCGCCGAACCCGAGCCGAATTTCAAAGAAGGGTTGGCAGCCATGTTCGGCACCTATTGCGATAGCGACCAAAACCCGAAGGGCGGCAACGAAGTGCCGTCGCGAAGCGATGCGGGCGCGGGTCCGTCAGGACATCGCCCAGACCATGTCGAGAAACCCCTATCATGACCCATGATCAATCAGGGAAGCTGACTGACGAGAGAGCGGCGATCTGCACCGCTTGCGGACAACCGATGATCGCATCGCCCGTAGCAAAGCTCGACTGGCCAGCGTTCTCACTAGACCTGCGGCTGGCAATGGCGCGCGCGAACCTGTCTTTGCGCCAGCTGCAAACGGCAACCGGCGTCGATCAGGCGACCATCCACCGCGTCGCCAAGCACGGGAAGCCGATCGCTGCCGATAGTTACATCGCGCTTGCAGGCTGGGTTCGCCTCCACCTCCCCACAACCCCAATGGATACGGAGAATAGCAATGGGTGAAGAGACTTTCACTCTCGAAATCGGAAAGCTGCACGCGTTCTATACGATCCCGATGTTGCTGACCTGCCCGTCATGTGGCGAGCGACATATCGACGAGCAGGCTTTCGAAAAGGTCGCGCATCACACCCACGCTTGCCAAGGCTGCGGGCACGTCTGGCGACCAGCCAAGGTCAACACGCACGGCGTCAGGTTCCTGCCCGGTTATAAAAACGAGGTGCCCGCATGACCGTGGACATAGCAACCCTAAGAGCGGCACACGCTGATCTTCTCCAACTGGAGGATGACGTCCGATACTACTCGGGCGGGGAGACGGCTGGGTATGCCGAAATCGGGATTCGGTCGCGCAGGATCGTCAACAACCTGATCCCGCTCTGCGATCTCGTGGACGCCCAAGCAGCGCGCGTTGCCGAGCTTGAACAGCAAATGCGCATGATCGTCTCGCACGCAACCGGCGGCGCGTGTCAGGACATCACGCTATCGACAAATGACATCAGCGTCGAAATCACCCGGCACGTAAATCGGGTTTGGGATGCCGCACAGGAAGCTGCGCGCGCCGCCGCCATCCGAGCGAGCAAGTCAAATGGGTGAGGTCGAGGGGCGGGAGATGCTGTTCGCGATGCAGCATGGCCCTTACATACCGTGGAGCCTCGCCGAACTTATCTACGAGGCATATGCGGCGCAGTACGGCACCGATCAATCTTTGGAAAAGCTGCACAATCGCGGCGGTTTCAGTTGGAGAGAAGTCGAGGTGATATTCTCCGGATTGGCGAAGGATAAGCCGATCAAACTGGATCAACTTCGGCAACGCCATCAGATCCCGTATATTTCACCCGTCAGAGATCGCCAATGACCTCCCCGCTCACCGTTGCCACGGGCAACCTGCAAGGAAAGCTGACAGGTTGCCCAGACTTCTTTGCACGATCTGCAAATAAGTCGATCAGCCCGCCCGCCCCTCCAGCTCCCCAATAACCGCGTCCACCTCCTCACCGCTCCAGTCGAGGTTGGCACGGTTTCGACGCAGCCCTGCGATAATCTCTGCAGGCGACTTGCCGGGATATTCGGCGAGGAGGTCGTCTACTTCCTGGGGGAGGTCGTTCATGCAACCGCCATCAACTGCGACGGAAACGGCGTTACCAGCGCGCACGCATCATCCCACTCGGCATCGAGCCACCGATCATAATCTGACGGATGCAACACCACTGGCATCGCCTTCGGATGCAGCGGCGCCACAAGCGGGTTCGGCTCGCAAGTCAGGAACGCGAACACGTCGCCCTCGGTCGATGGTCGCCAGATGCCCGCAAACGCCGCCACAGGCTCGCTGGGGACGCTGAACCAGTGTTCGGACCGTCCGCCACCGATCACCGGCTCGGCGAACGTCGAGAACGGCACGAGGCAGCGCTGCATGGGTCGCGCCAGCATCGATCGCCAGAACGGGCTGGCGAGGTTGCGGACGTTCGTCACGCGCCTCTGCACAGACGTGCCTGGCCGCTTCCCCGGGATCGTGGTCGGAACGCCCCAGCTCATCACGTCAGCGATGCGTGAACCAGCCTCGTCGCGCACGATCATCGCGGGATATTTCGGCCAGACGTCGGCCTTCGGCTCAAGTGCATCGGGGCGTCGCGGCAAGTCCCACGCGATATACTCCCGCCAGGTCGGCAAGTGCTTCATCGCCTCGGGGTCGTTGCGGTAGTGGTTACACATCGGGGATGCCGAACTCAGCGTCTTGCTCCGCACGATGCTCGGCGGTCGAGATGGTAGAGCTGTAGCGGTCGAGCGATACCATCGCCCAGTCGAGCGGGCCGTGCATGGTCACTTTGCCGTCGGTGATCGATACTGCGTTGCGGCCCTCGCGCTCGACCTCAAACCCGCCAGCCACGAAGCCCGTCAGCAGCGTGCCGTCGCTCAGTCCGACCTGATAGCTGGTGCGCTCGATCGCGCTATCCGGCCATTCGATGAAGCCGCTGATTTCGCCACTGATGTGGACCATCGGCTGACCGTCCATCTTGCGGATCGTGGTGACGCCGGGCGGGTTCGATTCGACCATGGCATTTGCGTACCAGCGTCCAAACCGGCTTGCCAATGTTCTTTATCCGTTCGCATAATATGGGCATGGCGATTCTCGAACGGCCCGACTTCTGGACGACGTGGGAACTGGACCCCGACGTGCGAATCGTGCGCGCCGTGTCGGTCAGTGGTGACGTGCGGCTGTTCGATCCGCCGGTCGGCCCTGATGATATCCAGCTCGAACACGACAGCGACTTCACAACGGTCGAGATCGAAACGGTCGATTAGTGGCCTCCACAACCCTGGCCGATTACGAGACGAACGGGCTCAATATCCACCTGACCTGCAGCGGGTGCGGGAAGGTCAGCTACCGGTACACGGCGAAGCTGCGCGAGATATGCCATGCGAAGGGCATCGGTGAAGATGTCAGCGACCTTGCGACGCGCCTGAAGTGCGACCGTTGCGGAGCGCGCAACCCGTCGATCACCGGCGTTCGATCGATGTCGCCGTAGACTCTCGCAGCGTCGCCCGATAGCCTCACACTATGACCGTCACCGAGATCAACCGCCGCGTCGCCGCCCTAATTGCGCTGGATGATCCTGAGGCAGCCGCCGCAGGCGCGGACGAGCTGAGGGTGGACGTGTTGCGGGCGATCGCCGAGGGTGACGACAACAACGTCGCGCTGGCCAAGGCGGCGCTGCGCACGGTCGACCAGGATGTCGGCGGGCGTTGAACACGAAAGAGCCGGTGCGCTATCGGTACGTCACGCCAGGCGGGCGCGGCCGGTGGCGAGAAACCTTGAAAGAAGCGCGGGTGGCTGCCGCGAAGGCCGGGCACGGCTCGATCGACGAGCACAGCGGCACCGTGTTCCTCAACGTGCTGGTCGTGATCGAGGGCAGCGACGGGCGCGTGCTGAAGTGATCATGTTGCCGGCGCCGGCAAAGTGATCCGTCCCATTTCGTCACACATACAGACTCGACTCTCTGAGCAATTCTTGAAACGCTCCCGTTTTTAACGGGGAAATTACCATGCGATTCGCGTTACTTGCAGCAGTGTCAGCGCTTGGGCTGAGCGTACCGGCATTTGCGGCCGTCACAGTCACTATAAATGCAAATGCCTACGGCACCTTCACGACTTACTGCACGGCCCAGACAACACAGTGCATGTCGCCACTCTTCCAAACCCCCTCAGGCAAATCGCTTTCGTACACGTTCAATGTTGCCTCGGTGACGGATGGCGGATCGTTTAGCTTCAATGATTTCAATGTCCCTCTGGGGCAAAATCCGGCCACGGTGTCCGGCCAATTCAAGCTTCAACCAGGAGGCGGCTACTCCGGCGTCAACCTTTCGTACTATCAGGACACCTACCGGTTCGGGGTTTCGCAATACACCGTGACCGATCTTCGCGCTCCTACATTCAGCGTCTCATTCGCTGGCAATGTCCCGGAGCCTACGACTTGGGCCATGATGATCGGCGGCTTCGGAGCGATCGGTGCCGCGATGCGCTATCGCCGTCGCAAGGTCGCAGTCAGCTTCGCTTAGGACGCAAGCTTCAGCTTGCACTGCTGCTGATAGCCCTGCGGACCCATAGGGCCGGTTCCACAGAAGAACCGGCCCGCCCGCAGGCGGCTGCCGACCATCTTGACCGGTCCGCCGGGGAAACCTCCGATGAACTTGCTTATGGCCACTGAGGTCGCGGCTTGCGCGGTCGCTTGGCTGGTCGGGTTGAAGTCCTCGCATTTGTAGAACCCGGCGTTCTCACAGAAGAAATAGATCGTCGGGAAGGTTTTGCCCGGTGCGGGTTTGCCCAGACAGAACGTCACGGGCTCGGCCGGCAGGTTCGTCAATGCAAACCATGCCGAGCCTCCGTTTAGCGAGCACAGGAAACGCCGCTCGGCCTCGTCCGCTGCTTCGTTGTCGCCTGGGCCGGTTACGTAGAGGTGCACGTTCGGAAAGCCGGTCACAACTTCCAGCTGGCAGTTGTAGTAATCGAAGTTGAGACCGTTGGGCGGGGTGAGCAGGTCCGACAAGTTGCCCGCGCGCAGTCGGGTCGCGGTTTGAACTCCCGTCGTCATGTTGATTCGGATGCGCCAGTAGCCAGCGATTAGTGAGGCCGACGGGTCCTGCGCCCACACCTGAATATAGAAATCGCCGGGATTGTTCTTGTCGGCGACCAGGTGCTTCCGGTTGAAGCTGTAGACGTTGTACAGGTGCGCGTTATCGAATTCCGCGTTGATCGGCGCGCTTCCGAAGTCGACCTTCGCCCACGCTCCGAAATTGAAGCGGAACTGCGGCCGCCAGCTTCCGTCGACCGATTGGCCAGACACAACTTCGGTTCCTGCATTGGAGATCGCCAGCACGCCCGCGGTGAAGCCCACGGTCGGTTGAGTGGCCGCGAGACTGTAGGCAACCGTGCGGGCAGACCGCGACCAAACCTCACCTCCGGATCGCACGAACGCGGAATACTGCGGGTTGTCGATCGCGAAGTCGGCGTTGTTAGCGTGCGAAAACTGGGTGTCAGGATAGACCTGCGTCGGAACGGCAAAGGTGCCGTCGGCAAGCTGCACGAACGACCACAGCGGGCGGTCATGGCACGCGCCGAGCACTTCCAGTTCATCGGGCGACAGCGCAATGCCAGCGCCGACCATGTTCTTGATCCCCTTGGCGAAGCCATACCACGTCGCCGCGGTCGCATCGGCGGGCGGATTCGTCTGACTGAAATACACGGACACGCCATCGGGCAGGCACAGACGATTGTAATAGGGCATCCAAACCAGGCAGCCGTTCGCCATGTACTGGACCGAGGTGTAGCTGTTCGTAACCCAGTCGGCGTCTTCGATCAGGTTGACCGACTTGCCCCCGCCATAGTCAGCGGAAAGGTCGCTGAAGGTCAGCCCGCCGTCGGCCGAACCGCAGCGACGGCCAGCGCCATGTGCCGCAAAGACCTTGTTCCCATCGGAGTGGTGGCACGCGATACCAACGAGGCCGCCCGGAGCGGTGGACTTCGTAATGCTGCCAGCTGGCGCGTAGCGGTGCACCTCTGAAGGCACGGCAGTCGTCGAGAAGCTGGTCATCATCACGACGCCGGTCGCCGCGTGGACGTCAATATTCTGGACGGCAATCGGCGCGTTGTTTATCACGGTGACCGCGCCGGTGACGTTGTTGACCGAGAACAGCTTTGCGGTGCCTGGAGTGTGCACAAAATAACGGTTCATGCGGCCGGTCGCGCCATCGACGCCGGACGAGCGATCCCAGCACATGACCTTGGACGTGAAGGAGAAGGCGTTCTCGGTCGTCAGTCCGACGCCAGTCGGGTGCGCGCCGGACGTTCCGACCGCGTCGAACATCGATGCGAAGGTCGCGTCGGTCAGCAGCAGTGTGACAAGGTCGGAACCGGTGAAAGCGCCAGACGGCGGGGTGACGGTCCAATACTTGATATCGGCATTGAAGTCGGTGCGAACCACGCCCGGCGTTCCTGGCGGGCCGACGAAGATTTTGCACGCCCGCTGCGCCGAGTTGGCCGTCTTTGAGCTGGCGCTGAAGCAGCCCGGCCGGTAGCAAAACGCCCGCGGAGCCGGGATTTCGGCCGCTCCAATCGTCGCCCAGGTTGTGCAACTGTCGTGCGTCACGCGGACGCCTGCGGCATTTTCGGGACAGATCGCCAGCGTCGCCTTGCGCTGCGGATCGAAATCCATGCGCGTTGTCGCAACCATCCGGTCGTCGCGGTTCTTCGGCGTGAACGTCGAAAGATCGAGCCCGTGATTCGTGATCGTGACGAAGTCGGGCAGCTTGTTGAGGAAGCCCGGATAGCTGCTCTCGGTGTATGCGACGAAGAGCTTGCCCATGCAGATCTGCGCCAGCGCCTGAACGCCCGACTGGTCGCACGCGGATATATCCCATGCCGCGATGTCATGGGCATTGCAGTCCGCAGCGACCATGTTGATGCCAGGAAGGCTGATGAGTTCCCAGCGTTCATCGGCGTATGCCATCTTCCGATACATCGGGGTCTGGTCGCTTGAGGTGTAAAGTTCCGGACGAGCGCGACCGCCTCGAGCGCGGATCATCCAACCGCCTGCCGGGATCTCGGGCCCGCCTGGAATCTGATCGAAGGCGCCTACCAGCGTGCCATTGTTGAGCTGGATCATATTCCTTCGTCTCCGTAGAGCGCGCCTGCTGGCTTCGTGAGGGTGCACTCGCCTGCAGTCGTGCGGATGCGAACGGCAGCGTCCCAGACAAGCGACGCGAAGAGAAAGTGCGACTTCGGCGACGCTGGTGCGGGCCGCCACGCGCCCCAACTTCCGTTTCGCCCGAAGCGGACCTGATGGTTCGGCTCGTCGTTATCGATTTGCCAAACGTCGCTGTTAGACCATGTGCCGATCGTGATCTCGTTCACACCCGTCGCGGATCCGCCCATCAGGACTGTCTGCGAATAGTTATTCAGGAACTCGAATCCGACTGCGGCACCCGAAGCTTGTGGCTTGGTCCCGACGGTGCCCCAGTCAGTGTAATCTTCCGACACGATGCCAAACATGCTGGCGCCGTCGGGATCGATCACGCTCTTCGTGAACACCAACTCGTAATAGCGCCGCCCAGTCCGGTTCTGATTGACGCGGACGTTGCTGTAGCTGCCCGACGCGCCTGAATTCGTTCCCAGCTTGTTGCCCGCCGACAGCGCGATGTACGCGCTCTTCCGCGTCGCATCGAGGATGAGTGGGGCGGGTTCGAAAAGGTCACTGATGTTCCAGGTGAAAGCCTGGCGGAATTTCCGCCCGCTGAAATCGGTAAGGACGAACGTGATGCTGTACGCGGGTAGCGTTTCATAGTCGGGGCTGGTGACCAGCGTCGCGACCTTCGTCGTTTGATTGATCGAGACCAACCCGCCGTGGGTTCCTTCGGCCGAGAGGATTCCAGCCTTATTCGTGACCAGCTGGAAGGTTGGATTATCGTTGTTCTGACCAACGATTGTTTCGGGGGACGAGGTGCTGTTCGCCGATGTGATGAGTGGCGCAACCGGGTCATTCCATGCGTAGGTCGTCGTGTATGCCGAGATACGGACGCCGGCGCGCGCGACATAGAACCTGAAAAACCATGGAGCGCCCGTCGACAGGACTCCATATCCCAGCCCGGAAAGGGTCTGACCATTGGTGACGTTGCCGGGGATGGTGACGAAGCCGGGCGGCTGCACACCAGTCGCGAACGTGACGTCCTGCGACCACTCGGCATAGATGCGATCGCCTTCGGCCGCATAGCCCATGCCGGGCGACGGAGGACCGAATGTTGGTTCGAACACCGGAGGATTGGTTGCTGCAGGCGTACTGAGCGCCATCAGCGGCGCATCGACGAGGAGATTGACTGGCAACGGGAACGTGGGGGTGCCGCCCCCACTAGCTAAAGGGACAACAATCTCCGCTCCCAGGTCGTCGGTGACGGCCACAGACCACACGAGCGATCGGTCTGGCTGCTGCGTGCCCACGATGCGGCGAGCCACCGCCGTACGGCCGCCGCTGAGCGCAGCATCACCGATCGCAAAGGCTGCGCGGCGTGAGATGCCCGTAATCTCGAGGCGCGTGATGCGCGTCTCGCCGTTCGGTGCGCGCTCGTTGACGACGAACGTATTGGAGCCATCGAAGGGCAGGGCAGGGTGGTCGAGGACGCCATTCAGGACGCCGCCACCCTGCGTGGTGGTGTCCGAACCGAGCGTGACTTCAGAGCCTGCTGTCAGGCCTGCGATCGCCGCCCGGAACGGGTAGCCCTGCACTCCGGTCGTAACGGCGAGCGTGAGCGCATTCAGGGCCATGTGCGTACTTTCAGTTAGGCAGCGTCGCGCTTGGCCTGGATGGCTTCGACGATCTGGGCGTTGGTCGCGTCGTCGGCGTGTTCAACGCCTTCGTCCTTGGCGATATGGATCAGCTCGGCCTTGTTCTTGCCGGCGAGCGCGGGGCGATCGTTCGGGTTCGAACCGCCCGCTTTGCCGTTGCCGTCGTGATCGAGCGCTTCGACCTTTGCTTCGAGTTCGGTCACGCGCGCGGTCAGGCGGGCGTTTTCGGCCTCGAGTTCGGCGATCCACTTTTCAGACGTGCCGTCCGACTTGGCGTCGGCCTCGGTACCCAGATCGGGAACCGCGCCTTCGATCGTCTTGGGATCGAGATCGACCGACGCACCTGGTTCGATCCAGTGCGTGCCGCCGCCCTTGAGGTTAATGCCGCGCGGACCCGCCTGGTAATTGGTGAACGTCTTCATTCTCGTGCCTTTCGCTTGGGGCGGCCCGGACAGGCCAAGCCGCCCCGCCCCGCGCGAACGCGGTCAGATGTTGTCGCGGTAGCTCAGCGTCTTCGGACGATAGATCTCGAGCTGGCCGACGTTCATGATTCCGTCGACACGCCACGTCATCGACGAGGTCGCGAAGGGCTGCAGGAACTCGAACATGCCGGGCAGGAAGAACTCCATGTTGTCCGACGACTTCTCGTACGCGATCATGCGGTTCGTGCCCGAGGCACCTGCCGTCGCCAGTTCGCGGCTCGGACGGATGTCGAGCGGCTGGCCGGTGATCGCGGTGTAGCTGTTGTTCTCCTTGAGGAACGTCAGCACCGTCTTGTCGGAACCCGAGCTTACCTGCGTGTTGTTCGCGTCCAAGAACTTCTGGGTCGGCAGCAGCAGGGCGTTGGCCTGTGCGGTTTCGCCCGAGTTGATGAAGACGTCGGTCAGCGCCGCATTCACGTCGGCGAGCTTCTGCGCCGGCGTCGCCGTGCCCCAGGTGCCCGTCGGCGCGTTCGCGGTCGGCACCGAAGCGTTGTTGATGAGACCGGTGAAGTTCTTGACGGTCGAGCCGCGAATGACGCGATCGTACACGAACTTCTCGGCGATCATGCGCGCGGCGGATGCTTTCTTGCCGTCGATCGCCACGCCCATCTTCGACGCACGGTTCACTTCCTGCAGGCTCAGCTCGTAGCCGACACCTGCGAGGTGGAAGCCGGTCGAACCCTGCGAGAGGTTGATCGACGCGTTCGGGATGTCGAAGCCCTTGCCGCCGATATAGTTGGCGACGCCAGCCAGATCGCCGGAATAGACCAGCGTACCCACATCCCACATGTCGCCATCGACATTGACGGGGACGAGACCGGCATAATCGAACGAAGGATACTTCGTCTCGAATACCGTGGTGTGAGTCCGATAGAGCGCCGGGATCGCAAAGCCTGCGGCCTGCTGGGCGTCGGTGAAAATCTTGCCGTTCATGTGCTTGAGCCCCCGTTACTGCTGAACGACGCGGATCTTCACGGGGGCGCCGGAACTGACGGCCTCCATGAACGTCGCAGGAATTGCGGTGTTGCCGCCCGACACCGAGGTGAAGGCGCCGCCGGAGGTCACGTAGACCGCGGCGTCCTTCACGACGTTCGCGCCAGCCGTGACCCAGATGTCACCCTGATCGAGCAGCGACACGTTGGCGTACTGCGGATACACGTCGGCCGCGCCGCCGATCGGAGGAACGACGCCGGCGTCGGCGATCGTGATGCCCTTGAACTTGGTGCCAGGTGTCGCGGTGAAGCCCCGCTCGTTCGTGCCGCTGAATGCAGCCTTGCCGAATGCGATGCCGCCGGCATCTTCGACGGTGCCACTCGGGCGCGACTGCGTATTGCCGTCGGCAAGCATGCCCGGGAAGCCGCGGGTGTAGTCCGTCGCATAGGTGCTCTGGATCGTGATCGTCATGTGCCCGGTCCCCTTACTGAGCCGCGGCGGAAGCGGGCTGCTTCCACGCGGTGGACAATGCTTGCTTGCGAGCGTCGCGCGCCGTCGCGTATTCGGCCTGCGCATCGCCGAGGATCTTCGGCACGCCGATGTTGTGAACGGTGTCCGCGTCGTTGACCTTGGCGTCCTTGGTCAGCGTCTCGAATGAGACTGCCACCTGGTCCGCGGTCCAATCCTTGGCGGCATCGCCGACCTTCGCATCGACAACGGCCTTCATGATTGCAGGCTCGTCCATGGCGTCCGTGACGGTCACGCCAAGCGCCTTCGCCTTGTCGACAACGACCGAATATGCCTTCGCAGCATCGCGGAGAGCCTGCGGGGTCAGCTTTGCGTCCTCGACCTGCTTGCCGAGCGTGACGATCTGGGCGTCGAGCGTGGCCTTGTCGGTCGTGAGGGTCGCAACCTGCGTCTCGAGGCCGGTCACCTTGGCGGTGGCAGCATCGCGGGCGGCGAGGATAGTCTTGATCGTCGCCTCAGCCGTGTCGGCGTTGGCGATGTCGACGGTCAGCCCGTCAATCAACATTGTCTTCACGGGCTTCTCCTTGGTGAGACTGTCAAAAATGAATGGCGGGGCGGAGTCGCAGACGGCGATCGCGCAGGACTCGCCGGCGCGGCCGTTCTGGACGACAGCGACATGGTTGCCCCCGATGATCTTGGACTGCCGAGCCTGGCACACAGTGCCGTCAGCAGATTTGAAATCGCCGAATTCGAGCGATGCCTCGTATCCGTTTGACAGCTGACGCTTGCCGTCGCCGACCTTGGAAATGGCGGCTTCGTCGGTCAGCAACAGGTCGAATGCCAGATAATCGCCGTCGCGCATCGCGCCCATGACGACGCCGCGTGCATGGTCGCGCCAATTGGCGGAGGTGACCGGGTCGGCAGGATGATCGTCGGTGACCGGCTTCCCGATGAACGATCGCGCTGCGGACGCATCGAACACAGTTGCGTCGTCGCGCAGCACGTTCACGATGGCTGTATCGCGCAGTCCGTGGGCGTTCTCGGGATCGACCTCGCGACCGGTATATTGATAGACGCCGGTACGTGCCGCCTTGGCGCGCACCGCCAGATATCCGTCCCTTGTACGGTGTGGCGCGTCGAGCGTGAGACGATCATGCATCAGCATGGGCGCGTTCGATACGGCTGAGCCGCAATCACGCTTAGCGCCGTCAGTTTTAGGTAGAAGCTCTCACGATCTGCCGTTCACCGATCTCGGCGATGTCATCCTCGTCATAGTATCCGTCATCGCCGCAAATGATCCAAGTGCCCGCGCTGATTTCGGAGGCAAGCCACTCGGCCACACGCCAGTCGGAACCGACCTTGCGCCGGATCCAGTAAAACCCCGTTGCTCGCTTCGCCATGGTCAGTCGAATCGCAGAACGGCCCGTGATGTGCAACCACAGTACGGCAACTGGCCGGGCAAATCCTCGGGTGCGGTGGCGTCAGTGTAAATCATGCCATTGCGGGCGACATGGTTGGCGCGGGGATGCTTCTTCCCCGAGTGCCGCCATTCCCAGCTATCGATGCCAGCCTCGCGGCGGCGTTCCTGATCGAGCGCCGCCGAGATCTTGATCATCTGGTCGCTGGCGATATTGAGCGCGCGGCGACGGCCCATGTCGACCGATTCCCTGATCTCCTTCGCAACATCCCGCGCCGATCGGCGTTCGGTCAGGCCGCGAAATACGGCGTCGGAGATCCTGCTACGGATCTGATCGCTCACCGACTTCACCAGCGCGACGTTGCGCTCGATCACGGCGCCCAAGGTTTCGCGGACGTCGCTCGCACCGATAATGGTCCGGATGTCGACACCTGTCGCCGACAACACAGCGCCCCGCCATTTGCCGCGGTGCCATAGCTCGGTCAGGATCGCCCAGCGGTTGAGGGCAGGGCGCAGCGTCAGAAACAGCCGCATGAACTCGCCGTCGGCACCGTCGAGCTCGCGACCAAGGTCTGCCGCCGAATCCGTGACAAGCGCCGAAAGACTCCGCTCATATTCCGCTATCGCGCGATCAGCGGCGTGCGACCACAGAGTGATCACCGGCGCGTAAGCGGCGTGATACAGCCCCGTCGCCTGCACGCCAGTCGGTTGGATCGGGCGGAGGGTGATGCGTGACCGCTGCGGATTGCGCTCGCGACGAACGATCTGCGCGAGGTTGAACGACACGCTACTTCTCGGTCAGGCGGGTCGCCCAGTCGTCGTCGACTTCTTCGAACATCTCGGGGCCGAAGCGCAGTTCGCCGCGGTATGGCTCAACCTTCGCCAGGTCGACGCCGGCGCCCTTATACGTGATTGTGACATGCGGCTGATACTCGGGGTAGTCTGAGGTCGCGCCCGCCTCGATCATCGCCTCGCGTCGGTACGCCAGCGCCGAAGAGTTGAACAGGAGCACGACCGCGCCCTTATCACCCAGGGGTTCGACGATGCGCGCGCCGCCAGGAACGATGGTCAGGCCGCCCTTGTCATCGCTGTGCCAGTCCTGTCCGACCTTCATCCAGTCGATCTGGGTGCGTGAGTGGATGATTGTGACGTGCAACTCGTTTGCTGGCGTCGTCGTCTCGAACCCTTGCGACTTCGCCCAGGCGATGAAGTCCTTCGCGTTCAGCAGATTGCGGCGGACGTACAGCGATCGCGGTGCGGCGTCGGTCGTGCTGACCGGTGCACCCGGCTTACGCGGCGGCTGCGTCGGATCCTGTTCGTTGCCGGGCTTCGGTGTGGCCTCGAGGTCGGCTTCATCAGGCTGCAACTCCCCGAAACGCTCATCTTCGGGGATTTCCTCGAGCGCATCTTCGAGCGCGGGCAGCATGGCCTCGTCGGTCAGCCACGACTGCACGCCCTTCGTCAGCGCGACGTCGGGTACGGTGGCAGTTGCCTGCACCTTGGTTACCGCGTCCATAAACGTGTTGAAGCGCGTCGCCTTCTCGGCAGGCGTTTCCTGATCGAGCGGCGCGAACTGATACCAGATCGACGGATCCACGCTGCCGAGCGCCGATCCGAGCAGGTAGGGGTCGATGCGATCGAGGCAGGGCGAGAGGTCGAGCGTCTGCTTTGCGCCGACCATCTTGTTCCAGTCGCGCTGCTGGCTGTTGCCGCTCGAGTTCATGCCTTCCGGGGCGGTGCCGAACAGGCGCGACTGCGGGATATCGCTGACCGCGCTGGCGAACATGGCGAAGCACATGATGATGTCCTTCGCGCCGGCGAAATTGTACTGCGCATCGGTGATCTCCTCGCCGATCTGACCATCGCCCTTGTCGTAGACGGTCGCGCTGAAGATGCTCTCGGCCATCTGAAAGGCGGCCATGCGGCGCTGGAACGACGCTTCGCCGGCGGTGTCGGCCACGGTCGCAAGCAGGTTCGGGATGCCGATGCGCGTGTTGCGCGCCTTCTGGATGAGCGCGGCGAACGATTGGCGCGCGGAATCGCAATCCTCGACCGCATCGATGACCTGCGCGACACGGCTCTCCCCCCAGAACGCATTGTCGAGCGTGCTGAACAGGAGCACGGGCGGAGGATCGCCGCGGAAGGGAATGACGCGGCTGGGGTGGATATCGATCTGGCTGCTCTTGGTCTGGATCTTCCACATGACCGGCTCGCCGAAGCCCGCCTGGGTGGCATCGTCCTGCAACTCGCTGAACTGCAAGTGCTGGCGGCTGACGACGTTGATGTAGGCGAGCTTGCCCGTGCCCACCTTCTCCGGGGCAGGCGTGTTCGGCTGGCCGGGCAATCCGAGGATGAGAGCACCGCCACCGCAGCCGCGCATGACCTCGACCTGCCGGATCTTCTGGGGCAACTGCAGCCGCTTCTCCTCGGCCTCGATCTTCTCGATCTGAGCGGAGTTCGCTTTCCAAAGCCGCCACTCGCGCACCATGTCCTCGGCGGGGATCTTGATGATCTTGCGCATCAGCCCGGACGATGAATAGGCCGCAGCGATCTGCATCGGGTCATACGCCCGCATGGCATAGATGTTCGCCAGCCGCGGATCACGCATCGTGCCCATGCCGGTGATGGCATTGGTCAGCGAATCCTGGACGAAGCTATCCTTCAGCCGGACATTGGTGAGGCGGCCACCGCTCACAGTCAGCGCTTCTCCGCCGCTGCCAGCTTTGCATCCAGCTCAGCGTTTGCGGCCAGCGCGGCCTCGTGGATCCGGTCGAGTTCGGCGACGTCGGCATCGCTCAGCGTGTGCTTGGCCTTCGCCGCTGCGTCCTTGATCGTCTGGATGCCGCCGACGATGTCAGCGACGACGCCCGGCAGGTTCAGCCGGGCGGCGATGTCGAGAAGCTTGAGTACCTGGTCCATCACTTGGCTCCTGTGATCGCGTTGAGGCTGTCGCTGATGTCGAACAGCCGTGCGGCAGCGCGCGCCTTCTCAGCCGCGTCGCTCGTGGCCTTCCCGCGGATCAGCAGGTCGCGTGCCTCGGCATTCCAGCCGCGCACTCGCGTCGCCGTGGCACCCGTGATCAATCCGCGGTCGGCCGCGACGCCGGAGAGTTTGGCGGCGGCGGTGTAAACGACTTCAGCAGCGCCGAATGCCCGCTGGCCGCTCAACACGACGTGATCGGCGGTGGCCACCACGCTGCCGGCCGACAGGGGCGCAAGCGATGCGCCGCAGCCCGACAGGGCAAGGGCGGCAGCGACCATAAATCCAAGACACTTCATGACTTTGCCTCCACAGGTTTGCCGCCGACCTCGGCCAGATTGACGTCGGAAGTTCCGTCCTTGCCGCCTGGCGGGGTCGCATTGATCGCGGTCGAGATCGCGTCCAACGCGGCGCCAGTGTTGTTGGCACGCTGCTCGTCGACCTTGTCGGTCCGGAACACGCCTTGGACGGCGACCGCGAGGCTCGTGCCGAGCGCGCCGATTCCGCCATCGACGATGCGCTGGGCGGTCTCGTTGATGTTGGCGAACATCGCGAGGCCCAGCAGCACCATGAAACCGATCGCCAGGACCGACGCGAGGATGATACGGCCGTTCACAGCGACACCCGATTGCGCAGCCAGCCGAACACGAAGTCCTCATTGGCGACGCGGCCTCGCGCCAGCTGCTTGTAGCGGGCGCCCTGGTCGGCGTTCAGCCCCAGCAGCATCACGCGATCGGCTTCGGCTGCGCCACGCTTCGCACGCAGGGCGCGGAAGGCGTTCAGTGTTCCGAGCCCGATATCGCCGTCTTCCTTGATGTCGGCATAGTCGCGGCCCTGCTGGTTGAGGGCGTTCAGCCACTCCTGAAACCAGCGCGCCGGAACGTCGGGGCCCATGTTCACGCCCGTGTCGAACAACTCCTCGCCGACCGCGGGGCTGATCGCGGCCACAGCAGCAAAGCCGGGCTTGATGGCGAACTCCTGCCGATAGATCGCGACAGCCTTTTCGCGAGGCAGCTCGCGCATATCGCCCGCGTAACCGTTGCGTCGCGCGACCGCCTGCGTGACGCCCCAACGCGTCGGACCGCCGCGATCCGAAGGATGGTCGGAATAGCCGCCCTCCTTGCCGATTGTTGCCTCGATCATGCTGTCGATGCTCATAGCTTGTCCCTCAGCCGCTCGATCTGATGCGCGACCTCGCTCAGGGCGCCTGTATTGGCGCGCAGGTCCTCGCTGTTCGTGCGCAGCCGTTCGGACAGCGTCGTCATGGATACGTTTTCCATCAGCACGCCCCCGACAAATGCCGTTGGTTCGACGGGCTTTTCTTTCCGCAGCGTCTTGATGCCTTGCCATACGCCAGCGACCGCAAGGCCGATGGTGGTGAGGACAATTCCGATCCCGGTGGCGATCGATTGAACATCAGCCGACCCCACGACCGGCACCGTACACGTTGGCCAAAAGCTGCCGGCGGCTACGCTCGGCAAACGTAATATCCATCCCCGCTCGGTAAGCCGACGCCAGGTCGGCGATGACCAGCCAGCCGTAAACTGCGAGCCCAGTGTTGGGGATGCCCACACGCAAAAGGCCGAGTGTGATTTCGGCAAAGAGGAAAGCGCTCGCGACGCTGCAAGCAGCGCGGATGACGGGCGTGCGCGTGTAGGCGCCGTTCACGAACAGGGCGAAGGCGCGAACCATGCCGCAGACGAGCGCACCGCCACCCCAAATCGCGGCAGGCGGGTAGCCGGTTTTATCGCTGAGGCTTGTTAAGCCGGCCAGGACTGTCGCTGTTGCTGCCTGCGTGAACACTTCGGGATGCAACAGGATGTAGCCGCCCCACGTCACCGCGACTGCCGACATGTACCACTCAGGGAAACGTGCCGGAAAATGCTTCTTGAGGGATTGAATGAGCATCAGCCCTGCCGGTTATTTGCAGGGCTGACCATCTCGGCGCGGGCACTCATCGTCCGCGTTCGGATGGTTCGCGGCGTTGTCGGGCACGGTGTTTGACCATGAAGCCGGTGGCTTCTGACCACATGCGGTCAATGCGAGCAGCGCGACCAGGATCAATGGCTTCATGGTGATGTCTCCGCAGTCGGCCGAAAGAATGGCGAGCGGAATGGCAGCGGGGCAGGGGCGCCGTTAGCGCCGTCAGAAAATCAGTTCTGCTTCACGATGTAGATATCGGAGCCTTCGCGCAGGATCGTGCCCTGCGCGTTCGTCGCATTCTGCCCCCATTCGAGCGTCAGGAAGCCCGGTACTGCACCCATCTTGAGCGTGCCGTCGAGGTTCGTGCGGAACTTGCCGACGGCCAGTGTCAGCACCTGGATAGAGGCTAGGCCGAAGATCGCGACGGTCGGTGCCGAACTGAGGGGACCGACCTCGAGCTCGGGCAATCCGGACACCGTGGCGAGCGCGGCGCCCTGTGCGTCCAGCACGCGCAGCTGGTACCGGAAACCGGCCAACGCATTCTGGCTCTGGTACCGCAGATACATCGCGATGTGATATATCCCGCCAGCCTCGACAGGCACGACGAGGTCGGGATCCGCAACGAGCGCGTTTGAAACGCGGGTCGTGTCGGCCAGCTTGGGAATGCGGCGCTGACGCTTGAGCGGGATCGTCGGAGCGCTGCCGACGCCCGGCCATCCCGTGGAAGGATCGACAGCCTGAACACCGGCGGAATTGATCGCGGCATCGATGGCGGCCAACTTGGTGTTCGCGTTCGCCTTGCAGGCTTCGATGAAGGCGACGACCGTCTTCTGCGTCACAGCGACTTCGTCGGCGGTGTGCGCCGCGTATGATCCGGCCTGCATCATCACGTTGTATGCGGCCGGCGCGGCGACGGTGTTGACGGCGTTGATCATGTTCGTCGCCTGGCCGTCGAGCTGGTTCCGGTTGAACTCGTCGGTCGCGACCACACCCTTCGAACCCATGACGCCCGCAGCCATGGCGGTAGCGAGTGCCGAGTTCACCAGCGCCTTCCGCGCGGCCTTCTCATCGGCAAGGCTCGTCGCGGTGACGTAGCTCGATCCGTTCCAGCTGTGGGATGCGAGATAGGCGGCGGTGTAATACTTGAAGCCGCGCGTTGACGCATCCCAATAGGCGAGCGTCGGATATCCGAGCACAGCGGTAATTGCGGTCCGACCAGCCACCTCGGCGGGTTTTTCAGCAACGGGGGTCGGTGAGACGAGCGCGCCAGTCGCATTGATGTACGTAAGCCAGCCCATCAGCTGAGCCTGACGAAATAGGACTTGTCGGGCTTGAACGTGCCCGATCCGCCGACCTCTGCGACCTGCACGTCGTACGTCTGGGTGACGCCCGACGAGTTCGTGAAGCTGCCGGTCACGGTCTGCTGCGTCGGATCGGGCGGGCTGTAGCCATCGCCAAGCGAGGTGCCGCCGGTCATAGCCGACCAGGAGCCCGACATCGCTAGGCCGAACTGCAGTTCGATCTGGAAGGTCAGGCCGGGGGTAGCCGTTGGATCATAGCGGCCGCGCGCAGTGAAACTCGCGGTCTGACCCGCAGCCAGCGTGACCTGTCCAACGACACCATAGGTATACGTCCCCAGCGAAGCACCGTCGGCGCCGTCCTTGGTCTTTCCGACGCTCTTCATGCCGACGATCCCGTCGCCGGTTGCGATCGCGACGACGCCGGTCGCACCTGCGTTCACGGCGATCGCCGCAATGAAGTTTGCGGTCGACATCGTGACGCTCGAGCCAGTGGTCGCTGAGAGATAGGTGGCGGGCGTCAGCGTGTTCCCGAGGTTGTCCTTGAGGGTCCAGGCAATCGCCCCGCTGATGTTTTGTGCGTTGGCCGTGAACACGATGTCCTGCGATGCCGGCGCGGCCGCGTTAGCACCGTTGAAGGTTACCTGCTCGCGGTTCGCGTTGACCACGATCGTCTTCGCATCATCGCCGCTATCGCCTACCTTCGCGCGAAGTTGCCAGTTGGTGTTGGAGGTGGTCGGCAGGGCTGGCGGGCCATTCAGGCCGTTCGATAGATGGTTCGTGCGCGATCCCCAAGTTGAGCCATCCTTCTGCACCTCATCGCCGATGACGTAGTTCACGGCGCTCGCCCAATCGCCGCGGTCGACGTTGCGGGTCTTGTCGTCGATCGAGACGATGATCGGATTGAGGCCCTGGTCGTATGTCGTCGGCGCCGCCGCTACCACAGCAGGGCTTTCCTCGGCATCCCACAGATAGATATCTGAGTGTTCGACGCGCAGGAGCAGCGGTACGCGGCCATCGGTCCCGTTGTCGGCCTCGATAACGCGGAAGAGCTTGTTGACCCAACCAAGCGGCGGGAAGGTGAACGTGATCACGTCGTTCTTCTGCACACGCCAGCCGGTGATCTGGAACGTGACGGGGATCGTGCCACCGTATTGCTGGCGCTGTAGCCGCGTCTTTGCGAGGCGCTGACACTGCGAAGGGCTTTCGACAAACGGAAGCGGGAACGTGTCGGCGCGTTCGATGCCGTCGATCGAAGCCAACTCGACCTGCGGATAGTCAGGCTGCTGATAGAGGCTGTTTGCGCTTGCGTCGGTGTACGTGCCGCGCACGACATTGAACCGTTGATCGAGGTCGACAGTCGGGTTGAACTCTCCGATCTCAAGGACGTCGTCGGCGGTGAAGGCGGCCACCGGCGTCGCAAGGTCATTGTGGATGACCGTGGGGCCTAGGCCGCCGCCGAAGTCGTCGAACTCGGCGTTCATGCACTTCTTGATCTCGTCGATCACCGTGCGGCGCGCGATGCCTTCGGACCAGATGCCGTCGCAGCGATACCGTGGCTCGGTACCGCCAACGGCCTTCGTCACCGGCTCGTCGCACATGTTGGCAGCCGTGATGAACTTCGAGAGCAGCAGCCGACTGAGGGGGATGCCGCAGCCGACCGCCAGGATGCCGTTGATCCGCCAGCCGATGCAATAATTCAGGAGCGCGAGCGCGGGATTGCGGCAGGCGTCATCGCTCCATTCCCACGTAGTCTGGTCGTTGATGCGCTGCGGTCCGGACCCGCCGGCAACGGTGCTGTCGCGACGCGGGTCGTAGAAATAGGCGCCGTCTCCGATAATCGTCACGCGCGTCGGAATCGATTGCGCGAACGGGCTATCAGTGTTGCTGCTGTTCCCCGTCAGCTTGTATTTGAAGTGGACGTAAGCGCAGCCGGTGAACCGCCGTGAAGCACCGAGACGTGGACTGATATTGATCGCGTTGCCGGCGCTGCCCTCGAGGATCGGCGTCACGTCGAGGTATCCGACGTATTTGCCCTGTACCCCGCCCGCGAGCGTCCATGCCTGCACGTCGTCGAACCAAATCTCGCGGATGGCGTGCACCTTGTGCGAGGCGGCGACAATGAAGCGGTGGAAATACGCCTGGTCGGCCGAATATTCCTGATCGCGAATGTCGGTGGCCATCGCCGTCGTACCGACCACCGTCTTTCGCGGCGTTCGCGGGTCGATGCTGGCATTCAGTCGCTCGATCGTCTCGAGATTGATCTTGGTTTGGGTAGCCGGCGCACTCTTTGCGGATAGCAGCGACGCGCCAACGCTGGCCGCCGCCACAGCGATCGTGGACACGAGCACGCTCGCGCCGAGAACCTTGGCGCCCACGGCTACGACGAGAGGGATCACCTGAGGCATGTCAGCCGACTCCCCAGCCGCGTTCCCACATGGCCATAGGTCGACGCACGAGGCCCGCCTCGCCGATCAGCAGCGCGTCAGCGCCAACGACGACACCGACAGCGCCGTCACGGTCTTTACCGACCATCACGAGATCGCCGCGTCGCAAGTTGCCGATCGGGCGGCGCGGCAGGAACATGTCGAACGTGCGCGTGATCGTGCCGCCGCCGAAATCGCGCAGCGCTTTCGCGGCTCCCGCTGCATCGCTGTACTTGCCTCGAAACTTCGTGCCGTGGTCGACGCCGGTCTCGGCCGCTACGACGTCCGCACCCCAGAGCGCGCAGTCGTGCACGCCCCAGTCGAGCGGCGTCGTCCAACGCGCGGCGATGAGCGCGTTGAGCGGCGTTTCCCAGTCGGAAAGGCGGACAAGCGGCTGCATCAGTTGAACCGCACGTCCTGGTTGTAGACGCCTCCACCGCCATAACCGCCGGGCGTCGGCGTATTATTCGTCAGTGGGTTGCCCGAGGTGCCATTAGCGATCGCGATCGCAACCGTCGCGCTCAGATCATCCGGATCGAAACGCGTCTGGTCGAGGTAGCTGGCGTTCGACGCCTGCGAAAACGCGGAAAGGTAATGCTCGATCTTCACACTTATCGTCGAGGAATCGGGCGCCGGCTTGATTGGCATCGCCGTCATGTAGCCGGTGTACCAAGGGTCGAACGCGCCCTGCTGGACGTTCGCCGAGTTCCGCACGATGCGCCATAGCCGCCCGACGCGGCCCTGCCAGTTCGCAGGGTCTCCGATTAGCGCGAGGAGGTCGGCGTCAAGCGTGGGCAGCCCCGATAGCCTGACGGTCACGGTTTCGCTGCCGCCCTTCGCCTGTTTGACGCGTCCAACATCCACAAACTGGGCGGAGATGCCGCTGAACAGGTGGTCGTCGAGATCAGGGTCGCCAGTGCCGGTCGGGGTCCGGTCGGCGCCGGACGTGTTCACGCGCAGCGCACCACCGGCGATGTCGAGGAATCCGAACCAGACCGGCTTAATGACTGTTTGCGAAAGCTGGGCCGATGCCGTTGCGTCGAGGGTCATAGCGCTTCCTCGAAGTCCAACACGATCGAGGTCACCCCTCCCGACGTTCGCCAGCCTTGACGACGATCGACGAAATTCATGCGGCTGAATGGCCTGACGAGTTCGACCGTACTCGCCGTTATGGGCACCTCTCCCAGTGCCGGCTCGACACTGAAATTGCAGAGCCCGCCGCTGCCAGGGAAGTTGTCAGCGGAAAGCGTTACCAATCGGCGATGGCCTGACGGGAGCAGGAAAGTCGCGAATTGACCTTCATGCATGAATGGCATTGCTAGCGGGGGCGTGTTCTCGACGAGTGCCGCATAGCTATTACTCGAGCCGGTTGCGACCTGTGGCAACTGAGCGAACGCGACCTTGGCGACCTGCGCTCCCACCGAAAAAATGTTAGCAACTCCATAAAGCGCTTCGTTCGGAGCATCGACAGGATGGCTGTAAATTTCGAGGCCGTTGCGCAGATAGTAGACAATGCCTGCACTGCGGCGAACAGCCAGGCGATCGCCCAGCTTCCACCGGCCAAACCTGCCCACGAGAACGCCGTTCCGGTAAATTTGGATGGTCTGGATATTGTCCTGAAATATCCAGTACGAGACTACCGCAAAATCACTCGATGCCGTCGGATTGGTGTCCAGCCCGACGCCCACAGACGTGTTTGCCGTGACTTCGTATGAAACTTCGACGCTGTCCGAATACGCGGCTGTCGATCGGGCGCTGGCATTCCATGCCGCGCCCCCGCCCGACTTAGTCACCGTCGATCCCGAAACCGCCGTGTTATTGACGTTCAGCATCAGCGAATAAGGCGTCGTATCGATCTGGAACTGCATGACAGGCACGTCGCACACGTTCTCGACGCCGCGCATTTTCATCATGAACGCCCGCCATTCGCGTTCGTCGAGTTCGGTCGCGAGACTTTCGACCGTCGCCTTGGCGGTCCATATCTCTGCCCCAGGCAGGCCAACGACCTTCCTCCGCGAAGTGAACGCGCTGCGGTTGACCTGCGCGGGCACGTCGAGCGCCCACTCCACATCGATAAACTCGAAACCTGCGGGGAGGGGAATGACAGCCATCAGATGGTGAACCGGTTTGCGTTGATGAGCGTCTGCTGTTCGGCAGCGTCAATGATGCTGGGAGCACCGGCGCGGAGCACCTCGACAGCCACCGGCCCCGACGTGCGCACGATGCGGGCATCGATGTCGTCGGACAGCATCAGGCTGACAGTAACGGCGCCCTGCGCAGCGGCGGCGGGCTGGGCGGCTGCTGCGTTGACCTGGCCGAGCGGGATGACCTGCCCCCCCTGTGATCCCATGCGGAGAAGTTCGACACCGGCACCTCGATGTTCGTTGACGCGGACTGTCTGCCCTGGGCCAACGTATCCGCCGGAAGCGCGACCGAAGATGCCGCCTCCGATATTGTTGATCACGCGACCGATGCTGCCGAAGATGTCGCCGCCGCCGCCGCTGTCCCCTCCGCCGAGTAAGGTTGCGAGCGGCTTGATGATGGTCTGCTGGATCGCGATGCGAAGCAGATCGGCAACGATCTGATTTGCCACATTCTTGAAGACGTCGCCGAGATCCTTGCTGTTCGCGATCGCGTCGGCGAGACCGTCGTTCAGAGAGCGGAGGCCGTCGACTGCGACATTCTGCAAAGCCTCATTGATCTCCTCGGCCGTGCGGGGGATGTCGTCGATGAACTTGCCCAACGGACCTTGGTTGCGCTTCTCCGCTGCGCGCTGTTGTGCATTGCCCTGGGCGCCCAGCGCGTCGATCTGGTCCTGAATGGCCTTCTTGCGCTGCAGGTCCTTTTCGTCGGCGAGCTGCAACTGCAGAGCGATCTTTTTCCGCTCGATGGCGATCGCGATGAGGGACGTCTCGATATCCAGCCGCTCCTTAGCGGTGCGCGCGAAGTCCAGCTGGCTGCGCAAGTGCTCCTCGTCGATGTCGAGAGCCACATTAGCGATGTCGGCGACGCGCTTGCGCTGCTCGCTTTCGAGGCGCTGCTGCACGACCGCAGCCCGCGCCGCCGCCACCTTGTCGTTCTCGGCGATCAGCTGCGCCTTGCGTGCCGAGTCCAGCCCCTTGAAGTGTTGCGCATCGTTGTTCGCCGCCTGGCGCTCGACCTCGATCGCTGCCAATTCGGCCTTGGCTCGGTCATCAATAGTGCCCGACAGATCGGCCATCGAACGCAGGATCTCGATCTGAGCGCGTGCCATCTCGTCGTTGAAGTGCCGCGTGATCTGCTCGAGGTCCGGGCCTTTGGGGCCCTTGGGTCCTGCAACCGGCGTGATCCCGCTGCTATCACGCGGTGCGGCTGTGTCGGATGGCCTCGACAGGGCAGCGGCGCCCTGCAGCATCTCGCGGCCGGTGCGCAGCTTTGCTGTGGCTTCGTTCAGGCGCTTTGTCAGGAACTGGGGAACAGCGCTCTGGCCGGTCGGATCGATGCGAAGGGCGGCCTGCAGACTGGCACGCAGCTTCTCGACGCGGGGCCGCTGCTGCTTGATGAGGTCGGCACCGAGTTGAGCCTGACCGGCAGGCGTCGCCGCCTTGATCAGATCATTGCCGTCGAACGTGCCGAGCGCGGAGATGAACCCCTTCGAGCGCGCGATGTTGGCGAACCCGAGGAATTGCTGACCGGCTTTGATGGCATATTCGGCGACCTTGGCGAGCGCTTCCGCCAACTGTCCGATCGCCTGCGCATTACTGGACACGACGTCTGCCAGCCGCGCCTCAAGTGCCTTGTTCAAACGCTCGATCTTGTTCGCCACCTGGTCGGCGTTGTTGATCTTGCCATCGGACAGGATGAGGCCGAACGCCGCCGCTTCCTGCGCCTGTTTCCGATATGCTTCTGCACCTGCGATGAGCGTAGGCAGGATGGCCGTCGCCGAACCTTTGAACAGATCCGTCGCGCGCGAGGCCTGCTGCGCCGGATCCTTGATTGCGGCGATCGCGTCGGCGACCTTCAGGAAACGATCGGTCTCGCTCGACCGCTTCAGATCCTCGAGGCTGAGCTTCAGGTTCGTGACCGCCGCAACGGCGCTCTTGCTCTTGCCGTTGAACGCATCGCCCAACGACTTCGAGAATGCCGCAAGCGCCCCATCGGCTTCCTTGACGGTCGCTCCGTTTGAGGTTGCGGCGTAGCGAAACTCCTGCAGGAACTTCGTCGTGACGCCGAGGCTCTTGGCAACGTTTCCGAGCGAAGCAGCATAATCGAGACCCGCCTTGGTCGACGCGACCAGGCTGGCGACGACGGCACCGATGCCGGCCACGGCGAGCGCGGAAGCGGCCACGGTAACGGTGCGCAGTGCCGTCCCGATGTTCTTGGCCATCCGGTCGGCGGAATCACTCATGCGCCGGAAACCGGCGTCGCTTTTGTTCACCGAATCGGCAATGCGCCGGTTGTATTCGACGTTCTCCGCGATCAGCTGCAGGATGACGGGATCGATCTGGCCCATTAGCTACGCGCCGCCATGAACCGTCGAAGCTCATCAGAGACCTCGACCTTGCGCTTGCCTTCGCCGTCCGGCTTCGGCTGTGCATCGTTATGTGCGATCAGGGCCTCGACATAATCGCTGAGCGATGCCGACCGCCAGTCGAGACCCAGCACGCCGCAGTTCGCGATCACTTGGCCTTTGCGGAAGGGCTCGACCTTCGCCGGCCTGTCATCACTTTTTTTTTAGGATCTACACGCACGCCCATCACGGCGGCGTCGAGAATTGCCCAGGCAACCGGCAGGATCTCGGCAATCGGTCGGCCGTGAACGTAGGTCTCGACGATGCGGGTCGCATCTAGCGGCGACACGGTGACCTTCACCTTGTCGACCATGCCTTCACCACCGCCGATCAGACCGTGCCGGATGACGGACGCGATGTCCTTCATTCGCGCTTCGCCGCCACCCATGAAGATCGGATCGCCATCGGCGACAATGCCGAGCGATGCCCCGAACTCATGATGCATCTTGAGGATCGAGCGATCGTTGCCCTCGATCGACAGGATTTGCGGCATATTCAGGTGAAAGCGGTACTTACCGTCGCCGAAAAGCCGTTCGATCGCGGTATCCACGACGAGGCTCCTTTACGGGTTTGGCGTCCAAGTCGGAAAGTTCTCGCCGTCCATCGTGATCTCGCCAGTGCCTTCGCTTTGCGAGAACGACATGTTGTTGGTCGTGAGAACAAGCGGGCCCGAATACGTGCCGAGCAGCAGGCCGGCGTCGGTACCGTCACGTTTGCAGCAGATGATCTTGTAATTCTTTGAAATGCCCAGTGCCGCGTCGAGCGTGGGGACCATGGCAGCGTTGAATACGCCGTTCGCGGTCACGCCCCACGTCTTGCCCGTGACCTTGACCTTACCCGTCGGAACCTGACCGGGCTTGGCGCAGTCGCGGCGAAACTGCTTCGTCGACTCGACCCCTTTGTTCACTTGGCCGTTTTCAAATCCGCAGAGAACGGTGAACACCTCAGTCGGCGTGGCGCCATCCCCGATGAGGATTTGACCGAAGTCGATTTCTGTCGGGTAGCTCATGCCGGTCTCCGCGAAGCAATTTCGCGGTCGGCAGGTACCGGTTGCGTTTTCTTATTCTTAGCGCCGTCAGAATGAACCGCTCGACAGCGCAGCGTCATCGGCGGTGCGCCGCGCCTCGGCCAGGGCGTTCTCGCGTTCGAAGAGACGGTGGAATGCGCTCGCCAAAAAGTGGAACGGCAGGATTGCACCGATGCTCGCACCCCCACTTGCGATTAGGCCAACGAGTAGCCCCATGCCGTCCGGCCCGGTTGCATATTCGGCAGTGATCATGACGTTGCGCACCATGCTCACGAGGACATAGGCGGAAATGCAGCTGGCGATGATGGTGCAGATGTCGGCCAGCGTTGCCAGCACCAGAAACACGTTCCTCATCGAGCCCCCTGAATTACTGCGATGCGCAGATGCCAGTAAAATCCCCGTGCGCACCGGTGATCGTCAAGCGATTACTTCTTCGGTCGAACAGCAGGTTGGCGTTCGCCATCAGGTTGGCCGGGATTTTGCCGGTGATAGCGTCGGGTGTCGCCTTTGCCTTGCGCAACTGAAACCATCCATCTTTGCCGCCATGGACCGTCGGCAGGACGTGCCGCGGCGGCTTCACCTCAACGCCGACCTCTGACATGCGCAACTGCGCAGGATCGGGCCGTCGCGCGTCGTCGCTCGGGCAAGTCAGCAGCGTTGAAGCTGCGGCCATCAGAATCGCAGTGGTCATCGATGTGGGTCTGGCACGATCGCGAGATGCGGTCGAGGGGCGGGCTTCTGCGGCAGGTCTTCGGCGTCGACCTCGATCAGGCACGCACCGACGAAACCAGCGGCTTCTAGCTCGCCATCGGCCATCAGTGATTCGTGCATTGCCTTCGCATCGATCGCGCCTTGGCGGATCAACTCCTTGATCAGGGCATGCAGGGTGGCGTCGAGCATCGGTGCCCGACGTAACACGGAGCGATCAGGCCGTCACCTTCGCGCGCACGGTGCAGAAATAATGGAACGCGTCAGGCTCACCGGCATCGGTCATCAACGTCATGTCGGTGAGCATGTATGAGATCTGCGCGCCGGTTATCGTGTCGCCCTTGGCGTCGAGGGCGGTCTCGATTGCTTCGCCGATCCGGCCGGCATGATCTTCGGCGGTTTCGACCTCGGCCTGGTTGCCGTCGAATCGCGATCGCGCGAACGCGTGAACCGGCATTGTCACGATGGCGCCGTCGAGGCAGGCGGCGCGGCGCGGGATCGTCGTCGGCTGGCCGGTCTTGATGAACGGCCAGGTCGGTTTGACGGGAGGTGACTGCCCGTGAATGTTGTTCGCATTCACGAGCGCCGTCACCCCCGCGGCGCCTTTAAGCCTTGTCAGCAGCGCCCGCCGAACCTGCCTTTGCAGCCCCTTCACGCGATTCGCCCTTCACGACGCCGGCCGCCTTCGCGTCCTCCAATCGCTCGGGCGGAATCTCGGTCCCGGCCTTGAACGCCGTGATCTTCTCGCCGCTGCGATAGTCCCAATCCTTTGAAAACACCGACATGCTTCATCCTTTCACCACATGGTTCACTGCTTGGGTAACGAGTTCCTGAACGGCCGCGCGCTCGGCGTCGCGCGCTGGAACCATATACGGGCGAGCCGCCATCTTCGACGATCCGAACTCAAGCGGCGCAGCATACGGCGCGTTGCTCGATATCTCGGCGACGAGCGGCTCTTTCAGCACGGCCTCGATGTTGTTCTTCAGCACGCCGGTGTCGTTGTTCGGTGGCTCGCCGGGATTGGATGGCACGTGGTTCTTGCCGCTGACCGATCCCTCAGTGATCAGGTACTGCGCTTTCGCCTTGATGCGATCGGCACCGGCGTACAGCGCTGCACCGATCTGGCGCGTCGCCTCCGGCGACGTCAGCCGCTTGAGCCGCGCGATATGTTCAGCTGCGCCACGCATCGCCATCAGACCTTCCGCCCGCGACATTCAAACCCGATGCCCGCGGGATCCTGATCGACGCTACGGATCGACCAGGTGCCGGCGTGCGGGCCGGACGCGACGATGATTCGCGCCTGCTGGTCGATGGGGCGGGTGAGACCGTCAGCCAGTACGATGATCCGCACGTCGGTGTCGACGAAGTCATCACTCGAGCGCATGGCATCGGTCACGCGGTCGAACTGGACCCGGCACGCCACGTTCTGCGCCACGCCCGGCGCGGTGATCGAGCCACCTGCGTCCCTCGTGGCGGTACCGGGCCAAGTCGCGACCGCGGGGCCGTACAGGCCGGGCACAAGGCTCGCAGCGCCGGCGAACATGGCCGCGAAATTCATCAGTACACCCGTGGGCCGCTGAACGCCTGTGCGCGCAGCGCGGCGAACTCACGGCCATAGCTGGTCGCCTGCAGGCCAGTGCGCGATGCAGCGGCGTCGGACAGGGTGGCCGAGAACGCGCCCGAGCGGAAACTCGACACACCCTCGGCGACGGTCTCACCCGCCGCGCCGCTCGCGGTGATCATGTGGGCGGCATAGGTCAGCTGGGCGCGCTGGCGGATGTTGTCCGGCCAGTTATCGCCCGCGACCGTCATCGCCTCGTCTAGCCAATAGTTCACCGTGTCGTCGGACACCGTCGCCATCGCCGGATAGCGGAGGCGGAACGCTGCCAGCAGTTCAGGGGGGACGGCCATGGGGCAGGACGGATATGCGCGCAGGGGATGCGCGGTTAGCGCCGTCAGGCGTTGCTGAGGTCGTACGAGACCTTCGGTGCCCACATCGCCATGATGAATGCGTCCGCAAGGTTTGGTGAAGGCTGAGGCCCGCCGGGGCGGTTCTTCTTCGCCAGATCCTTCTTGCTCTCGACCTTCACCTTGCCGGCGTTGTCGTAGTCTCGCTTCGGCGTACAAAGCTCGTCGATGAGGCGGGGTAGATTGTCGAGCTCAGACGAGATGAAGATCATATCGGCCTGGTCGAATGTCGCGCCCCGTTTCACCGCGTTGAATGTATTGCGGAACCGATCGGCGACGTTCCACCACGCCTGCGCTTTCACGTTCGAGAACATCTCCTTGTTCGTCTTCGGAGGATGCGCACGGGTGTAGGCCGCGTCAGGACTGGCCACGGCACCGCCGGCATTGAAACCGGTGTGTCGTACGGTATCGCCGGGCGTATTCAGTTCGTTGACCTTGGCGCCGACACCAGCGCCCACGCCGATGCTGTCGTACGTCAGCTGCGCATCGCGCTCCGCGGCGGCCGCACGAGCACGCGTCGCGGATTTGAGCAGCTCGTCTTCGCCGCCTTTCCACATGTCCGACCAGGTCGCGAGCGGACCGAGCGCATGAATGAGTGCGTTCTTGTCGGCACCGCTGTCGGCAACGTCAAAGCCGATCCGGCTTGCACCGCTGGGAGTGATGCCCAGCTTCTCGTGCGCGTCGATCGCCGCCATGACCCACGATCGCTTGATGACCGCGCCCGCATCATCGTCCTTGGGGATGCCCAGGTAGACGTGCTGGAATTCGTCCTCGTCCTCGTCCTTGGCCGCGTCGATCACACGCAGCATGGTCTCGGAGAGGAAAGGGTTTTCGGTGTAGTTGATAACCCGGGCGATGGTGCCAGGCGGCGGGTTGAGCACGAAGCGACGCCAGGCAAAGTCGGTCGACAAGATCGGATTGAACACAATCCAGAACTGCGAGCCCGCCTTGCGGATCGTCGGTTCGAGGATCTTCCACTGCTCCTGCGTCAGCGCATGCGCTTCCTCGAGCCAGCAAATGTCGATCCCTTCGAGGGATTTGATCTCGGAGATGTGGCGCCAGAGCCCGTAGAAAATGAACTCGGAACCGGTCCGCTTGTGGATGATCTTGTTGTCGAGAATGCGGAATTGCCGCTGCAGTCCGAACCGCTCGATTTGCAGCACGAGCAGCGAATAGACCGATTCCTCGATCTTGTTCTGAAACTGGCGAGCGCACAGGACTTTGATCTTGAGGTTGCACGCTAGGTAGATCGCGAAGCCCGCCGCATCCCATGACTTCGACGAGGCTCGACCGCCATACAGGACGCGATTGCGGATCGGCTCCTGCCGCTCGTTGACCCGAGCCAGCCAGAAATCCTGCAGCGTGGGATTGAGCGTCGGTCCGCCGTTGTGGCCGATACCCGCGATGGGTTCAGCCAGCATCGGCCTTTGCCTCGCCGGCGCCATAGAAATCGGCAAGGCTTGGCGGGCTCATGCTGCCATCGGAGCTGGTGTGATCGATCTGCTCGCGGAATGCGCTGACGAACACGTGCTTGCCGAGCATCTCAAGGCGACGTCCACGATCGGCGAGCTTGATCTTGTGGACCGTCTCGCCATCACCGTCGACGATGGTTTCGATGCCCGCGACAAGCCCTTTACGCCAGATGCTCGGCCAGTCCTTTACCGGCTTGAGCTTGCCCGCATCGTCGTAAAGATCGGACAGATCGGCATCAACCTCCTCGCCGAGCCGGCGCAGGACCCAGTCGGCGTCGATTTTGGTCCGTTCCGATCGGCTCAGCTGCCCCGCGGTGATTGCGGCCTGCACCTTAACATTTCTGCACAGCCGCGCGGCCTGCTGCTCGGCTGTTTTAGCGCTGTACCCGGCGCGAATGGCCGCCTGCGTCCCGTTGAGGTCGAGCAGGTACTCATCAACAAATCGCTGTTGCTTGGGGGTCATGTCGCCCAACTATCCCTTCTTTTTTCCGCCGCTTAGAGCCGTCAGCGTCCGGCCCAACACATACCGCGACGCCCGGTTCTTCGACCGCAGGGCAGGGCGTGCGGTGGCGCCAGTAACTGCTCGACGTTCGGCCCGAAGCTCTTCACCCCCGGCCTCGTCGATCCACCGCCTGATGACCCGCCAGTTCGTCCGGTAATGATCCCTGATCTCGATCGAGTTCCCGAGGCGCAGGAACACCTCGCGGAAATCGGCGGGGAGGGGACGGTACGGTCGGATATCGCCCTGATCCCAGCGGCGTTGCCGACGCGGAGGATCGGCGGCGGTCACTGCAGCGTCGCCCCTTCCTGGGGTGGGCCGCTGGCCTCACGGGCAGCGATCGCGGCAACGACGGCGGGTCGCTCCTCGCGCTGCCATCGTTCCTCCTCGGCTTCCTCTTCCTCGCGGAGCTTTCGGGCCTGCTCCTCGCGCCACTGGCTCTCGCGCAGTGCCGCCTTGCCCCGTTCGACCTCCGCCTCGTCCTCGGCGACCTTGTCGCGGATCGCCTGGTCGAATGCCTTGAACCGGAACGGGCCTCGACCTCGGGTCCGCATCTCGTCGGAGACGCGGCGGATCGTGGGCAGCACGTCGCGGTCGAAGTCGATACCGGGGATCTTGGCCCATGCGTCGAAATGCGCCCGCCAGTCATCCGGAGCCCGAGCCATCCCGGCGGCTTCGAGGGCGCGGCGCAGGGCATCGCCGGGACCGCCGTCGGTCGGCAGCTGGGCGCGGTCGTATCGCTCGGATTTCTCTTTCGCCGGTTTCGGTGGATCGTCGGATTGCTCGCCGCCGCCATCGTCGCGTTCGGCTTCGCGCGCGGTTTCAGGAGAGATGCTGTTATTATTATTATCTCCTTCCCTCCTCTCCATCTGCGAATTATTTTCCATTTTTCGGGGAATTAAATTCCCATCACCGGAATTAATTTCTCCTTTTTGAGGAATTGATTTGTCCGAAGTGTCTGTTTTTTCAGCGTCGGGTGTTTTGCGCGGTCGGCCCGGGCCACGTTTCGGCAAAGCCTCCTCGGTCGCATTAATTCCAACATATTTTTCGACTTCGGGCGTGATCGGGTACTGCGCGGTCGGCGATTTCGGGCGCTGGTAAACACGGAAATTGCGGATCGCGCCGAAGCTCCGGCCGTCCACTTCGAACCGCATGATCTGGTTTGTGCCGCGCAACTCCTCGAGCAGTTCGGACACGTCGAACGCATCTGCCGGGAACAGGCGCATCTTGAGGCCGACCGGCTTCCATTCGAAGACGCCGTTGTCGTCGGCCTCGTTGCGGATCCCGATGGCGAGCAGGCGGCCAGCCAGCGAAAGCTCCACGAATTCCTCGTCGGTCCACTGACCAGGATGGATGGATCTGATGCGGCTCACCGGTAGCCCCCCTCATATTTGCTGCCGCGGATCGCCTGATGGGCCATCCAGTATCGGCACTGCCGCGTTGACGTTTTCGCGTGCCGGACCTTGCGGAAGATAAGTTCGACCTTGTCGCGGGACAGCTGGTAGCGATGCTCCCAGTCCTCGCGCTTCTTGTCGCCGGCGGGCGGTTCGGCGGCCTCGAGGTAATATTCCTCGCGATAAACGAACACGACCACATCGGCGTCCTGCTCGATCGACCCGCTGTCGCGGAGATCGCTGAGTTGCGGGCGCTTGTCCTCGCGCTGTTCGACCGCGCGGCTCAGCTGCGAAAGCAGCACCAGCGCGATCCCCAACTCCTTCGCGGCCAGCTTCAGGTCGCGCGTCATCTCGGTGATCTCCTGCACCTTGTTGCCGCGATCGCGATCGGGTTTCAGGAGCTGCAGATAGTCGACCACCACGACGTCGAGCGTCTTGCCCTTGGCGGCCAGGATGCGCTTGCGCCGCCGCATGTCCATGATCAACTGGCCGACCGTCATGGCGCCGCGTTCGTGGATGTGGAGCGGCATATCGTCGAGATGCGCACGCGCCTGGTTGATGCGTTCGCGCTCATAGTTGTTGAGGCGGCCCGCCATCAGCTGCTTGAACGTGAACCCGGCGCCGTCGTCGTAGCAGTGGTCGCTGATGATGCGCGGCAACATCTGCGCCACGCTCATCTCGAGCTCGTACACATCCGTGTTGAGCCCGGCGAGTGCGGCGCAGCGGGAGACCGAACACGCCAGCGCAGTCTTGCCCATCGCAGGGCGCCCGGCGAGCACGATGAGGTCGCCGCGGTGCATCGCGCCCAGTCCGTCGTTCCAGTCCTGCAACTGCCCATCGATCTTGAGGCCGGGGTCAGCACGACCAGCCGCGACATCGTCGAGATGGCCCATCGTCTGATCCCAGGCACGGGCGACGCCGACCGACTTCTTGTTCTCGACCTCGTCACGGCCGAGCGCTTCGCTGAGCGCGCCGTCGATCGAGGCGACGATAGTGTCGAGATCCTCATAGCCGTCCAGCATGTCGCCCGCGGCCTGCATCCCAGCCTGCATGGCCAGCATGAAACGCCGACGCTTGGCGAGCGACGAGACCTGCTGGGCGAATTCCTTGACGCCGAGCAATGCCGCGCCGTTCGATGTCAGCTTGGCCAGATAGCCGGGGCCACCCAAGTCCTTCGCCCATGGGAACTGCTCCATCGCGGGCCGCAGGGTCACCGGACTGGCGAGGCGACCGCCTTCGATCTCGCGTTTGATCAAGCGATAGATCTCGCCGTGGCAGCCTTCGAAGAAGTCCTCAGGCTTCACGCACGCGGCCGCGGTGCCGAACAGGGCGTTGTCGATCATGATCGCGCCGAGCAGCGCGGCCTCGGCCTCGACGTTGCTCGGGAGGGTGACGGTCGTATCGGTGGACGAGATCAAGCGCAGGGGTTCCGTCATCGTCCGTTCCAGCGTTCGTAGGCTTTGACATAGGCACGCTCGGCTTCGGCCGCGGCGGCGGCGAAATCGGGGTCATCCTTGAGCCGCGGGTTGGCGGCCAGGCGCGCGCAGAAGTCGCAGTGACGTGACCACGCGGCGTCCACGACCGCGCGGGTCGGGAGGACGAGCACCTCGGCGAGGGGGCTGCTCATGCTCGCTTCGCCCGAATTGTTCGCACGATCGATTCGACCGCGGCGCGCTCCCGCTGATGCAGGCGCAGGTGCGTCATGATGTCGCTCACCGATGTGGTGGTGCTGGTCGCGATGCTCTCGACCTTCCGGCGCTCGGAATCGGTCATGCCGCCCTCTGGAATGTGGTGCGGGCCTCAAGCCCCAGGTCGAGCAGATCCGTTAGAAACGCATTCAGCGGCGGTCGGCCCTCGGCCTCCCACTGGCGCAGCACAGCTGTTCGAACGTGCGGCCGGCCGATCAGCGGGATCTCGGCAGCGGCGACCTTGGCACGCTTCCAATCCCGCTTCGTGATCCGGCTGCATTCCTTGCAACGTTTGTAGCCGTGCCCGTTCTCATGCGAGTTTTCGGGTGTGCGGGCATGTCCGCACTTGAACGTCGCGCGAGCCGCTGGCGGCGTATATTCGGCCATGTACCGGCGCACCCGGTCGACCGTCTTGCCCTGAGGCTGCAACCCGCCGCGCAGCTTGGCCACGAACATCGACTGGTCCATCACCTTCTTGCTGAAGGTGGACGGTGCAATCCCGTGCTTCGCTAGGAACGCCTCGACCTCAAGCAGCAAATCGCGTTGCCGGGCTTCCACCGGCTGCGGAGACGCTTGTTCCTCTGGCGCCGGAAGAGCGGCTGCAACCGGTTCCGGCTCCTCGGCTCGCGAGACGTCACGCTCGATCGCAGTTGCAGCCGCGGTCGAGGCGGAGGTCGATTCCTCCGCGTTGGGGGCCTTGCGGGCCGTACCAAGCGCCTCTGTGGCATCGATATTTACGCGTTTGATCGGTGTGCGGGGCGTGACCCGTTCTTCGACTGCGCTGACCAGTTCGTCGATCTCATCATCGGCCGTGCGAGCGGCGCTCGGGATCGACTTCGGATCCGGCGCAGCCTTGATGATCAGCGGCGCCGGCTCGGGCTTCTGATCGAAGCGCTCAGGATCGAGCATCATTCCGGCGACAAGCCGTCCACCGTAGGACAGCCGCGACAGTTCGACCCACGGGTACGGGCCCTTACCAAGGATCGTCAGCACGTTGTCGCGCTGCATATCCAGCAGGAGCGATTCCGCCTCGCCGTCATCCCCGAGCTTGGCAAACTTTGCGATCCACGCCAGCGACGGGCAGCGATTGCCCTTCTGCCGACGGTCGAGCAGCTCGTCGAACAGCTTCATTTTCGTCAGGCGGGAGAACGTCACAGCCCCAACCCTCCGACCGCTTGCTCGATATCGTCGCCGGTCAGCGCGCGACCGCGGCGCTTCACGCCGTAGGCTTGCGGCATCAGCATGTGCTCGGACCGCCAGGGCGGTGTCTCGCGCCCGTATTGCGTGATCAGGTGATCGAGCAGGCCAGCGGCCTCGGCGGCGTTATGGTCGACCGCATCCCAGCCGATCGTGCGGCAGCGATGCGACGCCATCAATTTCCAGTCGTTGCCCTGTGGCAGCGCGGCGGACCCGTACCAGGTCTTTCGCCATTGGCCGGCGGTGACAAGGTGGAACGGGATCTTCGCGGCCTTGCACGCCCACTGCGTAAAGCCGGACAGCATGATCTGCTTGCCGATGGTTTTCCCATCGAGATGCGGCGCGATGTACCAGCTCTCTAGCGCGATGCGCTGTGGGCGGTGCAGCCGCAGGAATTCGCCAAGCCACTGACGGTAGAGCTCGAGCATCGTGCCGGCGTCGTAATCCCAGCCGACGATCTGCTTCGTGCCCAGGATCGGCTTCTCGCGAGCGCCATCCCAGACGCCCCAGCCAGTCTTTGAAGAGAGGTCGAAGGCCGCGTACCGCATCAGCGCCGCGCCTCCGACATGACGATCCGGTCACCCACGCTAGCGCTATGGGCGTTGAAACGAGCGGCGACCGGATCGACAGGCTTGGTCATGCGGCGTCGGGGATCGGGTTTTCGTCGTCGTTCTCGCCGAACAAGTCGGCCTGAACGGGAATGCCGAGCGCGGCATTGACGACGGTGATCGACCGGTCGAACTCGGAGCGGACGTCCTTGTCCATCGCGTAGCGGCGCTTGCCGGCTTTCCACGCGTCCATGTCGATATTCAGCGCTTTGATCTCGGACCGCTTTTCGCTGATCTTGTCGTTGATGTTCTTGCGTTGCTTCTCGAGCGCGACGATCGCGTCCGTGTTGTCGCGAATGATCTCGCGCAGTTCCGCCTCGTTGTGGTCGCTCGGCGGCGACGCGCTCTTTTTCGGGCCTCGGGCCATGTCAGTTCCTTTCGATTGCGGGGTGGGCGCGACGGAGCCTGATTGACGGCCACGGGGTGCAAGCAAGCTCGCGTGCCTAGGAGGGGCTCCCGTCGCTCGGCCGCAACCCGGGTGTTTCGCGTTCCCGATCAGGCCTGTTTCGGAGCCGTCGCGCTCCGGAGCATTACATTCCGCGGGAAGCTCATAGGCCTCAGGCGGGGGTGGATTTTTGAGATCGTCGACTTCGATCAGTCGCGCCTCCGCCATACCGATGCCGGAAACACAGCAGGCGGTTGCGACGGTTTTTCCTTCGCGGCGTGCGATGCGATAACGACGCAGGTTAATCGAACCCGCGGTCATCCGGCGTTCGCCAAGCTCGACAGCGGCATCACGGCCGCGATCACCTGGTCAGCCGCCGTGCGGCAGTCGGGCGCCTCGAGGTGATTGATGTGGTTATCGACCGCCGCAGTCGCGATGCGGGACAGTCCCGACATCGCCTTGGCCACAATTTCGCTGGGCGAAACCTTTTCGGGCTCGTCCATCGGATGGGCGCCGGTGTAGCCGATCAGCGAGAGCACGACATTGACCGCAGGCGCGCCGAGCGCGCAGGCGATCGACAGTGCCGCCGAGATCGACGGCTCCTTGCCTTCGACGCGATAGGATTTGATCGCACGGGCAGGCACACCGCTCGCGGCTTCAAGCGCGGGGTCGGTCCACCCGTTGCGCTGCGCGGCGTTCAACAAGCCCTGCATTACCAGGCGGACCTGATCGGGGCTGACAATGGGCGCATTGGCCGCTGACGGCGCTGCGCTCATCGTGCATCACCGTCGGCATGACGCGGATCATAAACCTTGCGCCATGTGTCGCACGTGACCGGCTTGACCGGGGCAGGGCGGACGATCGTACGTGCATGGCCAAAGCGCGAGCGGGTCTCGACAACGGGTTGCGCGGTCAGGTCGCGGTTTCGCTCGGCGGTTTCGTAATCGGTGGGGGCGGGCATCAGGCCGGCGCCTGCTCGCGCACCCACGCCTGCATCGGAACCTCGCCCTTTGTCACGCGCTCAATGCGACCTGCGACTTCGAGTGTGGGCAAAAGCTTGCCGCGCCTGAGCTTGCTGACCATCGTTCGGTCACGTTCAATCAAGGCGCCGAAATCATCGTCGGTGATTTTGGCGCGTTCAAGATAGGTATCGAGGGGCGTGCTCATGTCGCATGAATGTGCATCAAGTGCACATTCGTCAAGCCCTAAGTGTGCACCCTATGCGCAAGACTTGCATTTCTCGTCTGTGCAACATGCGCACATGGATGTTGAATGGTTCAAAGCGCGAAAGCGCGAACTCAAATTGACCGATGCCGACCTTGCGCCGGCGTTCGGAGTAGAGCGGTCGGTGGCTAACAAGATCGCCAACGGCAAGGTGCCGCTCAATGCCCGGCGGGTCGACGCCGTGGCCAAGCTGCTGAAGCTCGCGCGCGATGAGGTGCTGTTCCGTTTCGGCATTTCGACCGAGCCGCCCCATGCCCGCCCTCAGTCCACCGATGACGACGAGATCGAAATGGTCGGCATCCGTCACGCTGATGCGGCGTTCGGAATGGGAGCGGTGTTCGCCGATGATGAGCGTCCGCAAGTCGACGTGCTCAAATTCCCGAAGATCTGGGTCGAGACGATCACCTATTCGTCGCCGAACCTCCTGAGCTGGGTGCGGGCGAGGGGGCACTCGATGGCTCCGACGATCCACGACGGCGATATGATCCTGCTCGATCATTCCGAACGAGACGTGAAAGACCAGGATGACCTATGGGCCTTCACCGTGGACGGCACGCGTAGCATCAAGCGGCTGCGCGTAAAGGGTGACCGCTTTCAGATCCTTTCCGACAATCCGTCTGTCCCGCCCGATGAAGAGCCGATCGATTTCGTGCACATCGTTGGGCGCGTGATCTTTATAGGGCGGCGGACGTGATAGTTAGGTGAAGCACCTAACGCTGGCCGTCGTCGGAGCCGAATTCCCCAACAAGCGCGGCCCGACGCGCCGCTTCGCGATCGAGTTGCTGCGCCCCGGCGATCCGGTCCAACTCATTCCCGAACCCAAGAACCCTAAAGACCCTCGCGCGATTGCGGTGTTCGATGCCAGCGGTGTCCAGATGGGGTACCTCACTGCCGAGCGCGCCCCACTGATCGGCAACTCCTTGCGTGTCGGGCGCGAGATCCAGGCGGTTTTTCAAGGGCGCGCGCCGTTCGGCTGCTATATCCGCGTCGCCTTCGACGGCGCGGCGATCGACCTTCCCGACGTCACTCAACCCGAGTCTAAAGCTGGCGGCGACACAGTCGTGATTCGAGGCGAGTTCGACCAGCGCGAGTACGACGACTAAAATAAAAGTGCATGATGTGCACATTTCCTGTTGACGTGGTTGTGCACTGGATGCACATTACTCCCATGCCCTGACCAGCCGCTTCCGCGGTTCGCGAGACGGGCGGGGAGCATAGCATGTCGTTACCGACCCCTCTCTGGACGCAGATGCCGCAGGCGCAAGCCTTGCTGGCAAGCTGCGTCGCCAAACCGCCAGCGGCAACCAATCCAACGAGCCCGTTCAAGCGGCACGTCGAGATGGACGTGCGCGGGCCCAAGTACGACGAGACAGACCGCCGCGTTCGCGCGCTGACGAAGCTCTGGAACGACGCGACCGATCTCGACAACGCGCCAGAGCGCGGCACGCCCGAGCATCACGCATTCCGCGACAACTGGTCGCGGCAGTACGAATGCACGGTCGACGTCGCGATCGAGACAGCGCTGGCGGCGGCTCATTACACGCGTGAAGCGCGGAAGGCCGCAGCATGAAGCGGGTGCTGGAAACCCTTGGCAGCTGCGGCCGCGCCGACATCGGGGTCGTGCTGATCTTCGCGATCATCCTCTTTGTGGTGACTTCGCTGTGAGCGCGCAGGAAACACCACGTGCGTTCCCCAGCAGCGCGATCGATGACGACTTCGGCGGGATGACCTTACGCGACTATTTCGCGGGCAAGGCGCTCGAGGCAATCATGCTCGCGGCGGGCATCCAATCAGTCCTGAAGCAAGAACAGTTTCTTGCCGAACCGATCTGTCGGGACGCGTACAAGTTCGCTGACGCCATGCTTGCGGAGCGCCGAAAGTGACCCGCGCGCTCATCGACTATCGCGAGCAGCGCACCGCCGTCGGCGAGGGCTTCGATCCGGATACGCCGATCGAGGGCTTCTACTCGACGCAACTGCGGTTCGGCGGCGTCCATGTCGGTATCCGCATCTGGTACGGTCCGCCGAACGATCCGGTCACCGGCGAGGAAATGGATCGCAGCTGGCGCTGGCAAGCGCTGTGCAATGGCGAGCCGATCTCACTGGAACGTGTCTGGCCCAAGTGTGCCGACCGACCGATCGAGAAGGCCGAATACGACCATTTCTCCGCGCTTCAGAGCTGGGGCCAGGCGAACAACGTCGCCGGCGTCGGCGACCCGACCAAGCCGCTCAACCCTCTCCAATCCCCGATGATGTTTTGACGAAAGGATCGACCATGCCTGCACGCCAATTTGTGATCGCCAAGTTCCGCGAGAGCGACACGCGCAGCTACACCTACCACAATGACGGCGAGCCGGTTGCGGCTGGCGACGTCGTGCGCGTCGAGGACCGCGGCGGCGGATCGAAGAAGGTCTACGTCGTGGACGTGAACGACCAGGAACCGCCGTTCCCGACCAAGCCGATCCTCGGAAAGCACATCGAGCCGGAAGCCAAACCGCGCGACGGTGGCATGGAACTGGAATCGCTCTGATGACGACGACCATCGCACGCCCGCGCCCCGCCAGCGAAGAGCCTAACCCCCGTATCGGCATCGGTGCCAACCGCCCGCCGATCGAGGAGCAGGGTGTCGCCGACTTCAACGACGCGATCGACGGCCACGCCGGCCTTCGGAAGCGCATCGCCGACCTGCTCGACAGCGCCGGCCGCGCAGCCGCCACCGACAACGAAACCGCCGGCCGGTGCGCCGAACTGATCCGCCAGATGACGGCGGTCGAGAAGGTGGTCGATGGCGAGCGGGAAGGGGTGAAGCGCCCATACCTCGAAGCCGGTCGGAATATCGACGGTGCCGCGAAGGCGCTGGTCGCCCAGCTCGGCCAAGAGAAGTCGCGCGTGCGCGGGATCGCCGAGGGCTACATGCGCGAGCAACAGCGCATCGCCGATGAGCAGCGTCGCGAACGCGAGGCGCAGGAACGCCGCGAGCGCGAGGAAGCCGACCGCCTGGCGCAGGAGGAACGCGATCGCGCGGCGGCCGAGAACCGCGAACCGGATCGGCAAATCGTCGAGGCACCGGCCTTTATCGCGCCGACCCGCGAGGCGGCACCCGAACCGGTGCAGGTGCGCAGCGATTTCGGCGCCGTCGCATCGGCACGGAAGGTCAAGGTCGCGAAGATCGTCGACCCTGTGAAGGCCTTCCGCGCCCTCAAGCATATCCCCGCCGTGATGGAGGCTTTGCAGAAGGCCGCCCAGGCGCAGGTGCGCGCGGGCAACCTCAACATCAACGGCGTCGAGATCGTCGAAGAAGTGGGGCTGAGCGTCCGATGACTGGCCACGAACACAACGACGCTGCGCTCGCTGATGTCATCTGGTGGCTCAAGGGTTTCGCTGCGGCGAACGGCAACATGGATAGCGACCTCGCGGCAATGTCGGGCTCGCTCCGTCGCCTGCGCGATTGGCTGGGACAGCTTTCACGCGGCGAATACCGGCTACTTGGGCTGACGGAGAAGACGCGGGCCATCGTGATCACGGAAGCCGAGCTCGAAGTCATCTTCGACGGCACGCGTCCACAGGGCGATGCATCCCCGGCTCACGTGCTTGCGAAGCGACTGCTGGACGCGATGGCCACCGAGGCGCGCGCCGAATTCGATGAAATCCCCTTCTAACCGGAGACCCTGACAATGACTGCCACCACCATCCGTGGCCGCGCCCTCGCGGCACAAGACGAGGCGATCGCCACCAACGTCGCCAAGATCGAAGCCGCCAAGCGCGCGCCGACAGCGCTCGACATCATGGCGACGCGCCTCAACGTGAGCGCAGGCGGCCTGAAAAACACGTTGCTCAACACCGTGTTCAAGAAAGCCACGGACGATGAGTTCGCCGCGCTGGTGATCGTCGCCAACGCCTACGGGCTCAACCCGCTCACGAAAGAAATCTATGCCTTCCCCGCCAAGGGCGGTGGTATCGTGCCGGTGGTGTCGATCGACGGCTGGCTGCGCATCGCGAACGAGCATCCGCAGATGGATGGATATGAGTTCGAGGATATTGCCGACGACCAGGGCAAGCTGCTCGCGATCGAGACGACGATCTACCGCAAGGACCGAACGCGCCCGATCAAGGTCACCGAGTACCTCGACGAGTGCAAGCAGAACACCGACCCGTGGAAAAACATGCCGGCGCGCATGTTGCGGCATAAGTCGTTCATCCAGTGCGCGCGCTACGCGTTCGGCTTCTCGGGCGTCTATGATCCCGATGAAGCAACGCGGATCGGCGACGTCGGCCTTGCCGATGCGCCTGTCGCTCCGATGCGGACGATCTCCGGCACGGCTGCACCGGCAGGTGAGGAGGTCGACCACGATCCCATCACTGGCGAAATTCGAGACACCACCGGCAAGCCCCCCGCCGGTGGCAAGGGGGAGGGTTCCAGGCGTGCCCCAGCCACGGAACCTTCCCCCGACCTTGATGAGGAGCGTCGCGTCGCCGAGCAGCTCGACCGCGAGCAGGACCGGCAACTCGAAGGCCGCACGGACGACCAGCACGGCGAGACCCAGAACTTCGACGCCAAGGCGTTCGAAAAGCTTCTCAAGAAGTGCGAGACCCGCATCGACTTCGCCAAGCTCGACGAGGAGTTTCAGGCGGTCGCGGCCAATCTGCCCGACGAGCAGTACAACGTCCTCATGCCGCTGATCACGCAGGGGCGGGCGACGTTCGCCCCGGTGGATGCCGACTGATGCTCGGCGCCGCTCCCATCGGAACGCGCTGGCAGGACCGGCTGACCCGAAACGGCATGCGCGACGTCCACCTCAAGGGCGACGTCGGCGAGCAGATCCAACTGCACGAGGCGCGCCGCCCGTTCTGGAAAGCCGAGCACGAATTGCGAGGTCGCAATGGCTGATCTTCTCACCCTGTCCGAGATCGTGGCCCGCGACCCGTCGATGCCGGATCTCACGATCCGACAGTACGCGGTCCTCAACGTCCTGACCCAGTATCGGTCCGTCGACTTCGGCGTCGTCTGCAAGCGGCTCGGGCTGTCGAAGCCGGTGCTGACCCGTGCGATCACCGCGTTCGAGGCGTCGGGGTGGCTGGACCGGTCCAACGATGCGACGGACCAGCGGAAGCGGGTGCTGCAGCTGACCAGCGTTGGGCGTGACCTGGCGCAACGGCTGCGGCTTGCCGGATCGAAGTCGTTCAATGGGTAGCATCGTCTCCGCCCTCGATCTCTGGGTCGGCAAGCGGCTGTTCGTGCCGCCGATCATTCGGCTGTGCCAACGGACCGGCGCCAGCCAGTACACCGTGCACAGCTACGGCTGGATGATCGCGTCGCTGCTGGTCGTCTATCGATTCAGCTTGAACACGCTGCTGGACGCGGTGCTGTTCGGGCTCTCGGTGCTGATTGGCGTCACGAGCATCATCCGCGCCGCGATGTTTCCCGAGATGCCGTTTCCAGAACGGCCGTCGTTTCGCAAGTTCCTCCTGGTCGGCGCGCTGGTAATCCTCGCCGTCGATCTGCTGTTTCTTGCCCTGCGGGGCACGTGGTCACCGAGCGGACACATGGTCGATATCGCGATGCTGTTCGCCGAATACGCGCTGACCATCAAGACGATTCCGCCGCGGGAAACCGAGACGAAGCGGGTGCTCGCCCGGGAAGGCGCATGATGACCGATCGGCCGATCCTCTTCTCCGCCCCGATGGTTCGCGCGCTTCTCGTCGGCACCAAGACGCAGACGCGTCGGGTGCTCGGTAAAACCGGATACTGCAACATCTTTGAGCCGGGCGTGTGGTTGGATAGCTACGTCCTAGATCCTGGAAATGCCGAGTGGCGCGCACGGCACATTCCATTTGCCGTCGGCGATCGGCTTTGGGTCAAGGAGACGTGGGCATGCCATTGGGCGACGAATGATCAAAAGCCGCGGGAGATCGCGCCCGATTTGTGGAGCGTTCGCTACTTCGCTGACGGTTTCATTCGCCCAGCTGCGCGCGACGACAACATGGCACTACCGGAGCAGTTTTCGAGGAAGCGCGTCTCTATTTTCATGCCGCGCTGGGCGTCGCGCCTTACGCTTGCTGTGACCGAAGTGCGGGTCGAGCGGTTGCAGGAAATCAGCGAAGCAGACGCGGCGGACGAAGGCCGCGCCCCGTGCGTGCGCTGCCACGATAGCGGATGGGTGAACAGCGGACCCGATGGCGGATGGCAGTGCACAGAGCATCTGTGCGGCCACACCGATGTCGAATGGTATCGCGACCTCTGGGACACGATCAACGGCGATGGCGCTTGGGACAAAAACCCTTGGGTCGTCGCGCTGACCTTCACGGTCGAACAGCGGAACATCGACGCATGAGCAAGTTGCTGATCGAAATGGCCTATCCGCTGCGCTGGCCAACTGGTCGTTCGCGCACGCCAGCCAGCCAACGCAAGCGCGCGCTGTTCAAGCACGACGGGCGGGACATGACGCTGTCGGCCGCACGTCGTCGCCTCGAGCACCAGCTCGACCAGATCACCCGCCGCGGTCAGCCGTGGCGCACCAGGGACATCGTCGTGTCGATGAACATCAGGTTCACGGCGAGCGGCGGCCGTGACCAGAACATCAGCCGCCGCGATCCAGAGGATCCCGGTGTGGCGCTCTACTTCGGTCTCGATAAGCAGCCTGTTGTTCTCGCATGCGACCGCTGGGACACCGTGCAGGACAACGTCGCGGCGATCGCAGCGCACATTGAGGCGCTGCGCGGTCAGGAGCGATGGGGAGTTGCCGATCTCGCGCAGGCATTCGCCGGGCATGTCGCGCTGCCTGCGCCGGAACAGTGGTGGCAGGTGCTCGGCGTTGCGCAGAATGCGTCCCGCGCCGAGATTGACGCCAGCTACCGTGAAAAGGCGAAGCGAGCGCATCCCGACATGGGCGGCAGCGATGCCGCGATGGCGAGGCTCAATACCGCCCGCGACCAGGGTCTGGCCGCATGAGCAAGTCCAAGATCCTCGACCGCGCCGACGGTCGCCCGCGCGTCTACATCCGCGCACGTCGCGATGGCCGAGCAGGGTGGTCGCATTCCCCGAACGGCCTCGAGCGTGTCACCTCGACCCCAGGCGCGGCGCTGGATGATGCGCTGGGCGAGCTGGGCGGCGTCAATGCCGTCGTGATCTTCGAAGGGCCGGACACGCCACAGAGACGGACGGATTAGCCGATCATGGCCCAGCCCGCGCGCCAACTTCCATTTATCCCCGCGACCCTGAGCCGCGTGGACGCGCTCGCCTACACCGGCGTCGCGCCTGCCACGTTGCGCGCATACGAAGCCCGCGGCATCGTGCGATTCCTGCCGGTCGGCCCGCACCGCCGCGACATGGCGCCACGCGAGCAGCTGGACGCGATGGTGCGCAAGATCTGGGAACTGCAGGGCGCGCTGCCACCGAGCGAGGATTTCGACTTTGGGGACGATTAAACTCCCTGCGTACGTCCGCCCGAAAACCCTTGCGAGCGGCGCCATCGGTTACTTCTGGGAACTGCCGACCTGGGCGAAGCCACCGGCGAAGCGGCACGGTAAGACGTGCCCGATCGTCTCAACCCCGCTCGGCACCGATGTCGCCGCCATGTTCGAGAAGGCCGAGGCGATCAACGCCGCGTTCAAGGGCTGGCGCGAGGGCGAGGGAACGCAACTTATCCGCGGCTCGGTCCGCTGGCTGTTCGCCTGGTATCGCGAGCAGGACAAGTTCAAGAAGAACGGGTTCGAGACGCGGCGCGGGTACGAGGACATGATGCGCCTCGTTGCCGACTGCCCGATGAAGAGCGGCGGCACCTTCGGCGATCGCGCAGCCGGAAAGGTCGACACCGTGGTTGCCGACCGGCTGTACAAGAAGCTGAAACCGCGTGGCCTGCGCCAAGCCACCTATGCGATGCAGGTCTGCCGAATCATCTGGAACATCGCCAAGCGCAACCGGCCCCACACCGGGATCGCTGCCAATCCGTTCGCCTCGATGGGGCTGGTCGGCAGCAAGGGCGGCAACCGCGATACGACCCGCGAGGAATATGATCTCTATCGCAAGCACGCTCGCGCGCTCGGCTACCAGTCGATGGCAACCGCCGCCGCGCTGGCGTTCGAACTGGCGGCGCGCGCGTGGGACGTGTTCGGTTACGAGGATCCAGATGGGAAGAAGGCCCGCGGGTTCCCCTGGGTCGGGTATCGCCCGGGCGTCAGCATCACGTACCAGCAGTCCAAGGGCGGCAAGATCATGACGCTGCCGCTCAGCGACAAGCAACAGATCGACGGCACATGGCAGACGGTTGCGCTCTATCCGGATCTAGAGGAAGAACTGGGCCGGACGCCGCGGACGGCCGATCTCATCGTGGTCGAGGAACGCTCCGGTCTGCCGTACAAGAAACGGCGGGTCAGCAATGTGCACCGCGAGATCTGCAATGCCGCGGGCCTTCCGACCGATATGAAGTTCACCGGCTTCCGCCATGGCGCCGCAACCGAGCTGGGCGACGCCGGCGAGACCGACATGCGCCCGATCACCGGTCACACCGAGCTTTCAACGACCGCGATCTACAACAAGGCGAACGCTGTGAAGGCGCGCCGAATCGGTGCGGCACGTCGTGCTTATGTTGAAGGTTTGTCGGAACGCGACTCTGGAATAACGTCGGAACCGGAAGCCGAGAAAGAGACAAAAAATGGCTGAAATGCGTTGGTGCCGGCTGCAGGAATCGAACCCGCGACCCCCTGATTACAAATCAGGTGCTCTACCATCTGAGCTAAGCCGGCGCGGGTTTGCGCATAGCTCTAGCGAATACCGAACGTCCAGCCCTCGGTTTGTGCAACGGCATCCAGTCCTTCAGGAGACCATAGCGCAGGATCGTGGGCGACGGTGCGGAGCCATGCGGATGTCAGGAGGGCATCCGTGATATGGTCGGTGTAGCGGGGCAAGGGCTTGTGCGGCCCGCTGCCCAGCATTGCGAATGCTGTATCGAGCGTCGCCCCGTCGCGAATCTTTGTGCGGCCCTTGGGCAAGCCTGCGGCGATGGCAGCAAGGCTGGTGTAGATCTCCACAATCACCGAACCTTGGTGGGGTAGCGGATCGACCGGCCACACCGGGACGCGCCCGCCCAGCCGGTGCAGCATCCGCATGCCGGTCAAGCTGGACTTGCCGACTTGGGCTGCGCCCACGAGGTTGAAATTGCTGTAGGGATTGAGGCCTTGGGCACGCTGGGCATGTTCCGTGACTCGGAATCGGCCGGACCCCGTGCCGAAGCGATCACCGGTCCGTCCGCCATGGCGACGGAAATAGCGGCTGGCTTCGGGGTGATCGACGAAACTGGACGCGGCGAGATTGTCCTCGCCAGCGCAAATGCGATCGACCAGCGCCCAAAGGGCTTTAGCGTCGGTTGGGCTGTCCGCCCATCCGGGGAAGAAAGCGCCGGGATCGGCAAAAGCCAGCGACTGGCCGAGGTCGAAGCCGACCAGAGTATTTTCCGGCATTTCTCCGACAATCCATTCCAGCACGTCCATCCGCGACCAGATGTGCCCCGGCCGGACGAGAGCGGGCGCATCATGTCCGGCAGAGCAGACCGCGACGGCTATTCCCGGCTGGCGCTGACCCACCGCGCCCGACCAGTCGATCGCGGCAAAATGATCGAAGCGGGATGTCACGCCTTCTTGCGGGGATGCGGCTTCGGGCGAGCGCTGTTCCACGCGTGCGATTGTTCGATCATCGCGAAGACGCGTTCGGGGTCGGCCGTGTCGAACTTCACCAGAACGCCCGGCCAGCCGACGTAATGCGGCGTCTGCCAATAGGTATCGGGGTCGGTTTCCTTCAGCATCTCGACCGTATCGAGGTCGATCATCAGCACGAAAGACCCCGGTTCGCGCCCGACGCCGACGAGCGGGCGGCCGTTGGTCTTGACCGATGGTGTGCCGTAGTGATTTTCGAGCACTGTGTCGGGCAGGGTCAGCGCAAAGGCGATGATATCCTCATATGTCATGCGCGTTCGGCTCGAAGCTTGTTCCAATAGGCTATGCGCTCTGCGATCTTCGCCTCGAACCCGCGTTCGACGGGTGTGTAGAAGGTCGCGGGCGTCATGTCGTCGGGCCAGTAGTTATCGCCGGAAAAACCATCTTCGGCGTCGTGGTCATAGGCATAATCCTTGCCGTAACCGAGGGTCTTCATCAGCTTCGTCGGCGCGTTGACGATGTTCATCGGCGGCATCAGCGACCCTGTGTCGCGGGCCGAACGCCATGCCGATTTCTGTGCGACATAGGCCGCGTTCGATTTCGGCGCAGTCGCGAGATAGAGGCATGCCTGCACGATCGCGAGTTCGCCTTCCGGACTGCCGAGGAAGTCATAGGCGTCCTTGGCAGCAAGGCACTGAACCAGCGCCTGCGGGTCGGCGAGGCCTACATCCTCACTCGCGAAACGGACGAGGCGGCGCAGGACGTAGAGCGGCTCTTCGCCCGCGACGAGCATACGGGCCATCCAGTAGAGTGCAGCTTGCGGGTCCGAGCCGCGCAGGCTTTTGTGCAGCGCCGAGATAAGGTTGTAATGCCCCTCGCGGTCTTTATCGTAGACCGGCATGCGGCGGTGGAGCAGGGCAGCCAGCGATGCAGGATCGAGCGGCGCATCGATCTCGACCGAGAACAGGGTTTCCGCCTGGTTGAGCAGGAAGCGGCCGTCGCCGTCGGCGCTGGCGATCAGCGCGTCGCGTGCGTCGGCGGTCAGCGGCAAGGGGCGGCCTTCGACTTCTTCGGCCCGGCGCAGCAACTCGCCAAGCGCAGCGGCATCGAGCCGGTGCAGCACCAGCACCTGTGCGCGGCTGAGCAGCGCGGCATTCAACTCGAAACTGGGGTTTTCGGTCGTGGCACCGACCAACGTGATCGTGCCGTCCTCGACATAGGGCAGGAAGCCGTCCTGTTGCGCACGGTTGAACCTGTGGATTTCGTCCACGAACAGCAGTGTCCGCTGGCCGAGCGTTGCCGCGTCCCGAGCTGCCGCGAACACGCGCTTCAGGTCGGCGACGCCGGAGAACACCGCGGAGATGCTTTCGAAACGCAGCCCCACGGCATCGGCCAGCAGTCGCGCGATCGTCGTCTTGCCGGTACCCGGCGGCCCCCACAGGATCATCGAGGCGAGCTTGCCCGCCGCGACCATGCGGCCGATCGCACCGTCCGGGCCCGTCAGATGCGATTGCCCCACGACCTGGTCGAGCGATGCCGGACGCAGCCGGTCGGCGAGGGGGGCTGGCGGGGCAGGGGCAGCGAAAAGGTCGGCCATCAGCGCAATATAGGGCGGATCATCTCCGGCTGCGACGGCGCGCGATCACGTCGATATATTTTGCGGCAAGTGCGCCGTGGACTGCATCCCAGGTGTAATTCTCGGCCGCTTTCGCACCGGCAAGGCCTGCCGCGCGCGCCGCGTCCCGATCTGCCGCATAACGGGCAATGGCATCGGCATAGGCCCCGATGTCGCGTGGCGGCACCAGTGCGCCGGTGATGCCGTCTTTCACGAGGCTGCTGGTTCCCGTCGCGTCGGCACCGACAACGGGCAGGGCGCATGCCATCGCCTCGGAGGTCACGTTGCCGAACGTCTCCGTGACGCTCGGTTGCAGCAGAAGATCGGCCGAAGCGATGGCGCGACCAAGATCGGTTCCAGCCTGATGGCCCGCAAATACGGCGTCGGGGACCGCTGCCGTGAAACTGTCGCGTGCGGGCCCGTCGCCGATAACCAATACGCGGTGCTTGACTCCGCGGCGGGTCAATTCGGTGCTGACATCGGCGAACACGTCGATCCCTTTTTCGAGAACGATCCGCCCGAAGAAGGCGATGACGAAATCGTCATCGGCAAAGCCCAGCGACTGGCGCCATTCCATGCTGTGCCGTCCGGGGTTGAACACGTCACGGTCGATGCCGCGCGACCAGATGCCGACATCGTCGTTCATGTGTTCCGCGCGCAATACGTCCGCCATGGATTCGGACGGTGCGACGATGGCGTCGCACTTGCGATAGAAGCGACGCTGAAAGGCGATGCCCGCAGGCTCCAGGAAACCCAGTTTGTAATAATGCAGGTAGGTCTCGAAGCGCGTGTGAACCGAGGCGACGACCGGAATGTCCCGCGCTTTGGCATATCGTATCGCGCTGTGCCCCAGGAACTCAGGCGCCGAGACGTGGATGACGTTCGGGCGGAATGCATCGAGATCCGCACGCGCGTCACCCAGCCCCAGCGGGATGCGATACTCCGGACGTAGCGGCACCGGCAGCGAATTCACGCTGACCAGGTCGCCGGTCGGGGGAAATGCGGGATGCTCGACGGTCGGCGAATAGACACGCACTGCTGCGCCCCGGTCGAGCAGCCAGCCGACAAGGTTGTTGAGCGCCCGGTTCGCACCGTCGCGTACGTAATTATAATTGCCGCTGGTAAGCGCGATGCGCAGCTCTGAGATATCCATTACAGTCGCGTTACACTGCGTTGTTGGCAGTTACCATGATATCCGCCCATACGGGCAGATGATCGCTGGCGCGAGCGGCAAGCGGCGAATGGTGGACGCCGCAATTCACGATTTCGATGCCGTCACCGACCATTATCCGGTCAAGCCTTCCAACGGGACGGCGGCTGTGAAAACTCGGCCCTGTGGGCGCAATCCGGAACTTGTGCGCAAAGTCGATCAGGCATCCGCCATGCGGCCGCCACTCGTTGGTGTCGCCCATGATGATTGTCGGCAGGTCGGGCTTTTCGTTGAGCGCGGCCACAATGGCATGTCCCTGCCGCCGCCGGTGCAGGCCGGACAGGTCGAGGTGCATGCCAACGACGCGCAATGGCGTGTTGCCGATTTCGAAGTCGGCCATCACCGCGCCGCGCGGCTCCAAGGTCGGCAAGGTAACGCGCGCATGATCGTGGACATGCGCATCCCTGCGCACCAGCAGGGCATTTCCATGCCAGCCGATGCTTCCGCTGCGGGCCGCAATGCCGACAACGGCATATGGACTGTGCGACTTGATGAGCGTCGGGGGCAGCGCGGCCAGACGGGCGCCAAGGCGACGGTCCGCCTCTTGCAGCGCAACGACATCCGCGTCGATTTCATTCAACACGTCGAGAATACGCTCCGGCACTCGACGCCGATCCGTGCCGATCGCTTTGCGGATGTTGTAGCTTGCGACCCTCAGCATGAATTTCCCGTTTGGACGGCGCGTTGCCTTTCCGCAATCGATGCAAACGCACGGCGCGCGAAAAGGGGCCGTTGGCGTAATGAATGGTCGTTGGCAGTCTTTTGCGAATTTCCGATCTTGAATTGCGGCGGCAGGAAACCCATTCTTTGGATGTGCGGGCCGGGCCCCTCTGGCGAGTGCGTGAAAGCGCCTCGTGATGTCGGACCGCATCGGGCGAATGCCCGATGGCAGCGGGTCCGTTCGTTCTTTCGAAAAGATCGCCGCCACCGGCCATAGCTCGCGACGCAGTAATTTGCATCGAGAGGAGTGCTGGATGAATCTGTTACTATCTCGCCTGAAGCGCCTGCACGTCAGGCTGGAAGACGAACTGGCCCGTGAACGGAAGGAACGCCTTCCCGATCACGACCGCATAACGCGGATCAAAAAGTTAAAGCTGGCGATCAAGGATCGATTGCACCGGACCGCACCGCGCGCCGTACGCGCGGGCTGAGCGGGGCGCGCCGGCGGTATACTGCCCCCTCATCCCGTTGCTGCCGGCGCGTTTCCGTCAAAACGATCAATAATATCCGGCGTTCAGCTTGCGTCCCCGATATCGCATGCATCCGCCGACGAGCAGGTAACCTGCGATCATCAGTGCCCAGGTCGAGGGTTCCGGGATCGCATTCTCGACGCGTGCGAGCTGGATGAAAGCACCGCCTCCGCCATAGGGCGAAGCGGTTGCGATGCCGGTGAGGCTGTAGTTGCCCGGTCCAAGCAGAACCGACATTTTGGAATAGCTGCTACCTGCAAAAGCAGTCGCGGCATCGCTCGTGGCCGGACCCGCCGCGTTGAACGCGCCTGTCGATCCGATAGCCGTACCGAAATTGAAGAAACGGAAGGTGTCGCCGATGCTGAACGCATCCGTGACTTGCAGTTCGGCTGCCTGTGCGAGCGAGAAGGTGTATGTCGTGTCGCCTGACGGGGCGTAAATCGACGATCCCGTGCTGCCGAAATAGAATGTCTGCCAGCCGCTGCCGACGACGAGCGTCGCAGCGTGCGCATCGACGGTCGGCATGGTGTTAGCCGCGAGCGCGATGGCGGCAAAAACGGCAGGCTTCATCGATCGTCCTTTTCAACGGGCTCGTTCATTTCCGGGTGCGCCGGATTCCTGGCGACCCTAAGCTGAAAAGGTTGATTATTTCCCTGCACGGGAAGTAGCGGCTGCCTCCTCCGAAACGGTAAGAAAAGCCCGCCGGATCGCTCCAGCGGGCCCTCTCGTCGAGTATCGTTCTTTTAGGCGAAACTGACCGTGGTCTTGCGACGGCGATTGCGCATTGCGCCGCCGATCGCTCCGAAACCGCCGATCATCATGGCCCAGGTCGCGGGTTCTGGCACCGCGCCCGTGCCGCCACCGGCAACCGCACTGCCAAAAGTGATGTTGTCATAGGCCGTGAAATTCGCGGTCCCGCCGAAGTCGATCGACCTGGCAGTGCCGGCAAAGGTCGTGCCGATGTTCGTCCAGTTGCAGAACGTGCCGTTCGGATCCCCACCGCAATTCTGTGTGTGCTGCGCCGCGAGATTGATGGTTCCCAATACCGAGCCGGTCTTGTCGACGCCGCTGTAGATCGTAACCGTGGCCGCGGTCGCCGACGAATAATAGAATGAGAATCCCGTCGTGAAACCTGCGGCGTAATTCAGGATGGCGGTATTGGAATCGAGGAAGAACATGACCGTGTCGGCCGAGGGTTCGTTCGCGAAATTTCCGCTGCCGCCCGCATCTGAATCGACCAGCGCCAGCGTGTCGTCGGAAAAACCGATCCCGTAATTGATACCGTCGCCGCCATTATAATAGTTTCCAACGCCCGTCAGATCGCCAATGCCTTCAAAATCGAGCGTGATAACTGCGGCAGACGCCGGTGCTGCGGTTGCTAACGTCAATGCAATTAAACCCAGATTGACTAGAGTCTTCATTGTTAAACCCTCAAGATCTCATAAGCTACGATATTATTACAATCAAACCACCCTATTCAGTGGAAATTGAAATAATTTGGATTCGAATTGAACCCGACATTTGAGATGAACGAGTGGTTTACAGCAAACAATAGTAATTACGATCCCGTATCGATACATGTAGTTTGCAATATTGGTAAATTCTCCAACAAATCGGTTAATCGATTTGCCGATCTGTGAGATCAAACTGAAAATTGTCATCTTGGCACAACAGCTCTCGCCCAGGATTTTCCAATCTTTGCAATTCCGTGCCAGTGGCTTAGGCGAAGTTCGGACGTTATCTCGACGGGGAAATCGATGAACACGGCATTTCGCCAGGGCATGGGGGCCGTTGGTTCACGCGATACGGTGTCCGCAGAACGCTGGTTTCGACAGGCTGTCGAGGAAGATCCCCGCAACCTGGACGCACGGATGTGGCTCGGTCAGACGCTGTGCGCGAACGGTGCTCGCAGGGACGGCGTGGCTTCGTTGGCCGAGGCGGGACGTGGCTATCTGCAAGCGGACGGCCTGGCGCCTCGCCTTTACGAGATCGTTGTCCAGCTTCAGCAGTGGCGTGCGTTTGAGGAAGCGCTCACGCTGACCGATCTAATGGTCGAGCGTGCGCCTGGCGACGTGCGATCGCGCCAAATGCGAGCCGCGGCGCTCGCGATGCTCAACCGCGCTGAAGAGGCACTGGAAGAGGGCGTTGCCCTCGCCAAGCTGGCGCCGGGAAATCTGGGTGTCGAGACGTTCCTGGCCAGCCTTGAGGCGGATGCCGGGCTTCACGCAGAGGCTGAACAGCGCCTCCGGGACCTGCTTGGACAAAGACCTCAACCCAGAGAAGCATTTCGCGCCTTGAAGGAAATTGCGAGGCTTCTCGACAAGCGCGGCATTTACGACGCGGCCTTTACGTGCCTCGAGAAAGCCGGGGAGGTGGCGCCCAAAGTTCCGGAATATGCGCAAATCAGCCGCGCCATCATTCCCGACATGATCGCGCAGAATAGCGCCGGATACTCAAGTGAGACGATGTGCCGATGGAAGGATGCGGCATTCGAAGATCGCCCGGCACCTGTATTCGTTATCGGATTCTTTCGTTCGGGGACGACGCTGACGCAGGAAGTTCTTGCGGCGCATCCCGACACGATTGTTGCCGATGAGGAATCGCTGATAAACGCAGTATCGGCCAAGGTGCACCAGATGATGCCCGGACCGGCAAGCCTGAGTAACAAGCTGTCCCGGCTGACCCTCGACGACATTCGGGCACTGCGCGGGCATTATTGGAGTCGTGCGGAAGGGCTGTTCGGCAGCATTTCCGCCGGGAAAACTTTCATCGACAAATACACGATGAACTCGCTCGAAGTCGGGCTGATCAGCACCTTGTTTCCGGACGGAAAACTGATTTTCATGATGCGCGATCCGCGCGATGTCTGTGTCAGCTCCTTTCAACAACTCATGCCGCCGACGGCGGCGACGGTACACCTTTTGACCTGGAAGGATACGGTTTCCCTGTACCGCATGATGATGGAATGGTGGCTGCAGATCCGGCCCCAACTCAGCATGAAATGGCGCGAGTTCCGGTACGAGGACACGATTACCGATTTCGAAGATACATATCGCGCGATGTTCGACTACGCAGGGCTGCCATGGACTGAATCGGTCGTGGAATTTCACCGCCAGGCAGGCCGCAAATACATCTCCACCCCCAGCCGTGGTCAAGTTTCACAACCGATCTATTCATCCTCGCTGGCGCGGTGGCGCCGCTATGCCGGCCAGGTCGAGTCGGCTTCCGAAACGCTGGCACCGATTATTGCGGAACTCGGTTATCCATCGTCCTAGCAGTCCGCGGTTTTCGTCAAACATCGTACAAGAACGAAAAAGCCCCGCTGCATCGCTGCAGCGGGGCTTCTCATTGAGCCGTATTAACGGTTCAGATCAGGCGAAGCTGACCGTGGTCTTGCGACGACGATAGCGCATCGAAGCGCCGACCATGCCGAAACCGCCGATCATCATTGCCCAGGTTGCGGGTTCAGGAACGCCACCGGTGTTCGGCGGAGCAACGTTGCCGAAGCCGTCGAGATAGACGTAGCCGCGGTGACCCGTCGGCTCGCAATCCGAAGCAATGACCGAGAGCAGGAAGTCGTGGCCCTGCAGAGCGCTGACGTCGAACGATTCGAGCTGCCAAGTCTTTGTGTAGTAAAGGTTCGTTGGCGAGTCGTAAGTGAACCGGGGATCGATACCGCTACCGCCCGACGCTGCATTGTAGTTGCGGGTCACGAGGACGGTGTTGGTGGTCAGGTCGGTCAGCGTGATGATCATCGTCGCTGCTTCGGTTGCGTCATGCGCGCCTTCGAGGACCGACTTCCATGCGAAGAAGATGCCAGCGTCGGTGTAGTTGTTGACGCGCTGTTCGATCAGCGAGGCATAGCCGCCGGTCGTGGTATCTTCGACGCGATAGGCATATTTGCCATCATTGACCGTCGAGCCCAGCTTTGCGCCGAGCAACGGATCAACGTACGACGTATCGATAACCGCCGAGTGCGCCGGGCCGGTGGGATTCGTCTTTACGAAAGTCGGCGTCAGCGCGTTGTTGAGCGTGCCGTTGCGATACTTCGACGAAACGACGGTCCAGCCGTTCGTGTTGCCGTCTTCGAAGCCACCATTGGTGAAGCTTGCCGCCATTGCCGTCGACGATACGCCGAGCGCAGCCGCAGCCGTAAGAAGATAGGAAATTTTCATGTGGGATGCCCCTCATTGCCTGTTTACATGTTGGGCGACCAGAAGACCGCCCCGCATAACGAACAACCCGCGTTCGCCGTCTTGCAACTCATGCTGCCGCAGCGTTTGATCGTTGATAAACCTAAGATGAACGAACTGTAAAGGTTCTGTTAGGGATTTTGGGGTCGGAGTTGTGTCGATACGGCACATCCGCCGCGTTGCCGAGCCCGGCATGACGTTTACGCGTCGAAAATGGGGCAGTTGCGAGTCAAATATGTGAAATCTCGCTGAATTTCTGGTCACGATGAAACGGGCCGTCGAGTCGCAGAGCCGCAGCGGAATGTTTCGCTCAAACGAAAAGGGCCGCCGCACAAAGTTTGTGCGACGGCCCCTTTCTTGCGTTTGAACGGCTGGATCAGTCGTTCAGATACTCACCGGCATCCGCGTCCGACCCGTGACCCGAGGTCACGACCGTCGCCAGCGCATCATCACCGGTATCGGCTTCGACCGGCTGGCGGAGTTCCGCCGCATGCTCCTCGGCCGCCGAGTTGGGGGCGATGAGCGATGCCTGCCAGGCTCGCTGCTGCGCACGCAGCGCCGCATCGCGCGACGATGCGGTGACACGCAGGCGGTTCATGCCCGCACCGGTACCCGCCGGGATCAGGCGGCCGACGATGACGTTCTCCTTCAAGCCCGTCAGCGTGTCCTTCTTACCCTGGACTGCAGCCTCGGTGAGGACGCGGGTGGTTTCCTGGAACGACGCCGCCGAGATGAAGCTGCGGGTCTGCAGCGACGCCTTGGTGATGCCGAGCAGGACCGGCTTGCCTTCCGCAGGCGCCTGGCCCTTGGTCAGCTTCGCGTTCTCTTCGTCCATCTCGATACGATCGACCTGTTCGCCCGCGAGCAGCGTGGTGTCGCCGCCGTTGGTGATCTCGACCTTCTGCAGCATCTGACGAACGATCGTTTCGATGTGCTTGTCGTTGATCTTCACGCCCTGCAGTCGATAGACTTCCTGGATTTCCGCGACGAGATATTCGGCAAGCGGCTCGATGCCGAGCACTTCCAGAATGTCGTGCGGATCCGGGCTGCCGCCGATCAGGTTGTCGCCACGCTTCACGTAGTCGCCTTCCTGAACGTCGATCACCTTCGACTTCGGGATCAGGTATTCCACGACCTCGCCGCCGTCCTCGGGCTGGATGCCGATCTTGCGCTTGGCCTTGTAGTCCTTGCCGAACACGACACGGCCGGAGACCTTTGCGATGATCGCATTTTCCTTCGGCTTGCGTGCTTCGAACAGCTCGGCAACGCGCGGCAGACCACCGGTGATGTCGCGCGTCTTGGCAGCTTCGCGGCTGACACGGGCGAGAACGTCACCTGCAGACACCGTCGCACCGTCCTCGACCGACAGGGTCGCGCCCACCGCGAGCATGTAGCGCGCGGCTTCGCCCGAACCTTCGTCGAGCAGGGTGAGGCGGGGACGCAGGTCTTCCTTGGTACGTGCCGAACGATATTCGGTCACGACCTTGTTTGCGATGCCTGTGGCTTCGTCGACCTGCTCGGTCAGCGTCTGGCCCTCGATGAGGTCCTGATACTTCACAATACCGCCGGTTTCGGTGATGACTGGAGCCGTGAACGGATCCCATTCGACCAGCCGTGCACCTTGCTTCACCTGCGCACCGTCATCGAACAGCAGGTACGCGCCGTAGGGAATACGGTGCACCGCACGCTCGCGGCCGTCGGCGTCGACGATCGCGATTTCTCCCTGGCGCGACAGCGACACGCGCCGGCCCGCCTTGTCGGCGATGATGCGCACGCCGCGATACTCGAACGTGCCATCGGCCATCGCATCGATGTTCGACTGTTCGTTGACCTGCGCCGCGCCGCCGATGTGGAAGGTCCGCATCGTCAGCTGGGTGCCAGGCTCGCCGATCGACTGTGCCGCGATGACGCCGACGGCTTCGCCGATGTTCACCGGGGTACCGCGGGCAAGGTCACGACCATAGCATGCGCCACAGACACCGCCGGTCGATTCACAGATCAGCGGGCTGCGGATTTTCACAGCCTGCGTACCGATGGCTTCGATCTGCGCGATCATCGCCTCATCGAGCAGCGTGCCCGATGCGATGACGACCTCGTTGGTCTTGCTGTCGGTGATGTCCTCTGCCGTGGTGCGGCCCAGGATACGCTCGCCGAGCGACGCGATGACCGAACCGCCCTGGACGATCGCCTTCATTTCGAGTGCGCGCTCGGTGCCGCAGTCGAGTTCCACAATTACACAATCTTGGCTCACATCGACCAGTCGGCGGGTCAGGTAGCCCGAGTTCGCGGTCTTCAACGCCGTGTCCGCGAGACCCTTGCGGGCGCCGTGGGTGGAGTTGAAGTATTCAAGGACGGTCAGGCCTTCCTTGAAGTTCGAGATGATCGGCGTTTCGATGATCTCGCCCGACGGCTTGGCCATCAGGCCGCGCATACCGGCGAGCTGCTTGATCTGGGCGGCCGAACCACGGGCACCCGAATGCGCCATCATATAGATCGCGTTGATCGGCTTTTCGCGGCCGGTTTCCTTGTCCATTTTCACGCTGCGGATTTCGTCCATCATGGCGCCCGCGACCTGGTCGCCGCAACGGCTCCAGGCGTCGATCACCTTGTTGTACTTTTCCTGCTGCGTGATCAGGCCGTCCTGATACTGCTGCTCGAAGTCCTTCACGAGGCCACGGGTGTCCTCGACGGTCTTTTCCTTCGAGTCCGGGATGATCATGTCGTCCTTGCCGAACGAGATGCCGGCCTGGAATGCATGCTTAAAGCCCAGCGCCATGATGGCGTCGGCGAACAGCACGGTCTCTTTCTGGCCGGTGTGGCGATAGACGATGTCGATGACGTCGCCGATTTCCTTCTTGGTCAGCAGGCGGTTGACAGTTTCGAACGGCACCTTGTGGCTCTTCGGAAGCGTCTCGCCGAGCAACATACGGCCCGGCGTCGTTTCGAAGCGCTTGAGGTACTGAACGCCGGCTTCGTCCGTCTGGGGAACGCGGCTGGTGATCTTGGTGTGCAGCGTGACCGCCTTCGCGTTCAGCGCCTGGTGAACCTCGATCATGTCCGACAGGATCATGCCTTCGCCCGGCTCGTTCTGCTTTTCCATCGACAGGTAATACAGACCCAGCACCATGTCCTGCGACGGCACGATGATCGGCTTGCCGTTCGCGGGCGACAGGATG